>NZ_QUBS01000077.1 GCF_003390925.1 Trinickia diaoshuihuensis
CTTGCCGGTGCGGCGCTCGCCGCGGCAGCGGGCGCGCTTGCCGCCGCTGCCGCAGGCTCTTCGCCGGCGCCGGGCGCCGTGCCGCGGCCGAGCAGGATCTGACTTTCGTCGATCACGAAGCAGCACACGGCGGTAATGTCGTCGGACGGCACGTCGGTCTCGAGGTAGACGATCAAGTCGCCGCCGCTCTTCACCTGTCCGACGATGTGACCCAGGTTCCCCAATTCTTCGATCAGGAGCGCCTGGTCCTTCTCCCCCACCCCCCGTAGCGTAACTTTCAGGTGAGGCCCTTCATTGTTCGATTCGCCCGCCGGTGCGCCGGACGAGCCGTGAGCCGCTTCGACAGCCTGCTCGACGACGTGCTCGGGCGTGCCGCCCGTTTGCTCGGCCGCAGCCGCCGCCGGTGCGCTCGGCGCAGCCTGGGCGGGTGCCGGCTCGGCGGCGGGCGCGGCGCCGTTGCCCTCGTCGCGCAGCCGCTCTAGCTTCGCGCAAATCGCGCCGGCAGCCGCGGCATCGGGCTCCGCGCTCGCGCGGTAGGCGGCGAGTTGGTCGGCCAATACGTCCTTGGTTTCAAGGAACGTGTCGATCATGTCCTTGCGCAGCGTCAGTTCGTTGTTGCGCGCGCGGTCGAGCAGCGATTCGAGGATGTGCGTCGTCTCGGTCAAAGCCGTGAAGCCGAACGTCGCCGCGCCGCCCTTGATCGAATGGGCCGCGCGGAAGATGGCCGCCAGGTCCTCCGGATCGGGCGTGCCGACGTCCAAGTTCAGCAGCAACTGCTCCATTTGCGCGAGCAGTTCGTCCGCCTCGTCAAAGAACGTCTGATAAAACTGGGTAATGTCGAGTGTCATGCTTCAATCACCGCTAAGAGTCGTGCTTCGCAGGTAGCGCGTTGTCTATTCCCGTGTGCATGCGCGCGCCTTGCGCCGCCAATGCCCTATCCGTTTCTCGGCAACGCCGCTTGCGCGCGTCGCCGTCATTGCCTTGTTGCCGCCTCGCGCAGGCGCGGCTTACGCATTGAGCGCGTCGACGAGTTCCGTCAACGTATCGGGATCGAGCGGCTTCTCGATCCAGCCCGTCGCACCCGCCGCGCGCGCCGCGTCCTTGAACGCCACGCCGTCTTCGGTCGTCAACACGAAAATCGGCGTTGCCGCATAGGCGGGCTCCGAGCGCAGCGCAGCGATCACGTCGAGCCCGCTGCGCTTGGGCATGTACTGATCCGTCAGCACGAGATCGAAGGTGCGCGCCAGCGCACTGGCGAGGCCCTCCTCGCCGTCGGCCGCCACCGTCACTTCGTAGCCGGCCGTGCGCAGCGTCGCCGCCAGGATTTCCCGCATCGCGGCCGAATCGTCGATCGCCAAAATGTTTCTGATCATGAATGCCTCACACCGCACTCGCGTTCGCCGCGCACTCGCCGCGTTTGCCGGCTCCCGTGCGCGCGCTCGTTCATTTCCCTGCCGCCGCGGCCGCCGCTTTCGCCGCACCCGGTACCCACGATGCGCTCGCCACCGTCGCCGCACCCGGTGCGAGCTTGCCGACGAGCGGCGCGGCGCTCGCCGCGTTGTCCGAGAGCGTCGTCGTGGTCGAGTCATCATGCATCATTGCGTCCTCGGACTTTTTGTTGAGAACGATGATACTTATGCGTCTATTCTCCGGATCGAGCGGATCGGCCTTGTTCAAGTTCTGCGTCGAGGCGAGTCCGAGCACGCGCATCACCTTGGCGTCGTCCATGCCGCCGGCGATCAATTCGCGCCGCGAGGCGTTCGCGCGGTCGGCCGACAGTTCCCAGTTGCTGTAACCCTTGCCGCCGCCCGCGTAGGGCACGGCGTCGGTATGGCCCTGGACGACGATCCGGTTCGGCACGTCGTTCAGCGTCTCGCCAATCGCGCGCAAGATGTCGCGCATGTAAGGCTCGACCGCGTCGCTGGCGGTCGCGAACATCGGCCGCTTTTGCGAATCGACGATCTCGATGCGCAGCCCCTGCAGCGTCGAATCGATCCGGATTTGCTGTTTGAACTGGCGCAGCGTCGGGTTCGCCTCGATGGCGGCCATCAGCTTGACCTGCAGATCGTGCAGCCGCACCTGCTCGCGGCGCTCGAGTGCGCCCTCGAGCTGATTCATCGCCTCGTCGTCGGCCTTGGCCGCCTTGTGCGCCGCCTGCGCCGAGGTGCCGTCGGAGCGGCGCGTCACGCCGTCCATTTCCGTGGAAATGTCGCGGCCGCCGCCTTGGATGATGCTCGACTCCTGCGCGCTGCGTTGGCCGCTGCCGAGCAGCGCCGCCTTCAGCGGCTGATTGAAGTATTCGGCGATGCCCTTCAATTGCACCGGCGTTACGGCGCTGAGCAGCCACATCAGCAGGAAGAAAGCCATCATCGCGGTCATGAAGTCCGCATAGGCGAGCTTCCACGCACCGCCGTGGTGCCCCTTCTTCGAGGGCGCCACGCGCTTGACGACGATTGCCCGGTCCTTGCCTTTAGTCATGGCGCGCTGTCCTCGTTGGCCTTACCGCTTACTTCGCCTTGACGCGGCGCACGTGCTCTTCGAGCTCGGCGAACGAAGGCCGCTCGGGCGAGAACAGCACCTTACGGCCGAATTCCACGGCGATCGCCGGCGCATAGCCGTTCAGGCTCGCGAGAATCGTGACCTTGATGCACTGGAACATCTTCGTCGACTCGGCCACGCGCTGCTCCGCGAGGCTCGCGAGCGGGCCGATGAGGCCGTACGAGAGCAAGATGCCGAGGAACGTGCCGACGAGCGCCTGGGCGATCATCGCGCCGAGCACGGCGGGCGGCTTATCGGCCGACGCCATCGTGTGGACCACGCCCATCACGGCGGCGACGATCCCGAACGCCGGCATCGCGTCGCCCACGCGCATCAGCGCGTGCGCCGGGCCTTCGCCTTCGGCGTGGTGCGTCTCGATCTCCTCGTCCATGAGGCTTTCGATCTCGAAAGCGTTCATGTTGCCGCCGACCATCAAGCGCAAGTAGTCGGTCAGGAATTCGACGATGTGGTGATCGGCGAGGATCTTGGGGTATTGCGTGAAAATCGGGCTCTTCTCGGGGTCGTCGATGTCGGCCTCGAGCGTCAACGTCCCTTCCTTGCGCGCCTTTGCAAGCAAAACGTAAAGCAGCGCCATGAGCTCCATGTATACATCCTTCGTATACTTCGAGCCCTTGAACAGGGTCGGCAGCAGTTTGATGGTCGCCTTGATCGTCTTCATGCCGTTGCCGAGGATGAACGCCCCGACGCCGGCACCGGCGATCATGAGCCCCTCTTCGGGCTGCACTAGCGCGCCTAGATGGCCGCCCGCGAGCGCATAGCCGCCGAAGACGGACAATACGGTTACGAGTGTTCCAACGAAAATCAGCACTGCCGGGTCCTCACAAGAGCGACGGTCAGACCGTCGTTAAACTGGTTTACGGCAGGGAAGCCGAAAACTTTGGGGGGAAAAAGGGATCGGTGACGCCGTGTAAACCACGACGCCAGAGCGAGACGTGGCCGGCCATGATCGCCGCGGCGCCGGGCTGGGGCCGCGGCGCCGGCCGGCAACTAGGCGGCGTTTTCTGCCAGCGCGGCTAGGCGGCCAACTCTGAGACGCCGGCTCCGCCGCTCGTACAGCCTTGCTCGGCCTTGGCGGCGGCCGATTTTTTGGTCTTGCCGGCGCGCGAGGGCGGCTGGCAAAGGCCGCAGACGAAGCCGTGCTGCGGATCGTGCGCGTGGGCGACGTAATGCCCGCGACACCGCGTGCACGACGTGAGTTGCAGCATGCCCGATTCGAAGAAACGCACTAACGTCCAAGCGCGCGTGAGGCTCAGAAGCGCCTCGTCGCCGTTCAGGGCCGTATGTTCGAGGTACAGCCGGTAGCTCTTGACGATCGACTGGATGGTTTCGCAGCCGCCGTGTTCGGCCATGAACCGGTAAATATTATAAAAAAGCGACGAATGGATATTCGGCTGCCAGGTCATGAACCAATCCGTCGAGAACGGCAGCATGCCCTTGGGCGGCGACACCCCTTTCAATTCCTTGTACAGCTTGATAAGCCGGTCGCGCGACAAGCTCGTTTCCGCTTCGAGCAATTGCAGTCGCGCGCCCAATTCGATCAACTCGATCGCCAGGGTGATTTCCTTGACTTCGAGCACGACGCTCTTGGTTGCCATATCGGCCGTTTGCCCCGCTTACTGAATGGCTGATCGGTGACCTTGCTCGTGCCCGAGCCGGCTCGCTTGCATTCGAGCCGTCAATTGACCGATTCGACCGGCTGGCTCGCCATCAAAATGGCGCTGTGCGAGCCCGCGAGCGATGCGGCCTTGCCCTTGTCGGCGAGCGCCGACAGCACGGCATGGTCGTCGAAACGGAAGCGGCACAGCAACTGGTTGGACGCGGCGAGCTTCACCGTTTGCGCAAACGAGAGGCTGGCAAGCACGTCGGCCAACTGATTGTTGATACCCATGCGGAACATGCCCATCGCCTTGTCTTCGCGCAACAGACGCTGCGCGAGCAACAGATAAGAGAGATTGACTTCTTTGATCTCGCTGAGCATTTCGCTTGTGGCGCTCATGATTCCCCCGGTCAATCGATAGTGTCGACTCAAGCCCGCGCGATCGCGGCTAGGCGAGAGTTCCAATACAAAGCTCAGTGGTTCGGAAACGTTTGCTCGGCCGCGCGCTCAACCGATGCGCGATGCCGCCGTTCTCTGGTCTCGGGCCAATTGTGTCGAATTGTAAAAGGGGTGGAAATAGGAAGAGAACCGGCGATCGATGCCGGAAATGTCTTGAAAGCGTGTAGGAATTTTTCTGACATCGAGCGCCGGCGCGGCTCTCGGGGGTCCCGGCTCCGCATGCCGGGGAGCGGGCACGAGAAACGCTCATCGTCGCGGCGTTGCGTCGATGCATGCGGTGGCAATTATAGAAACCCGCGTCATCACGCCGCAACAAATGCCGACCCACCCAAAATTGGAGTGCGTCTTTTTACCGGAGTGCACGAAAACGCGCGGCACGTCGTGTTTCGGCCTGTAACAGGGATTAAGGGTTTGAAAACCCGCTCAGACGAGCGAGCCCCGGTCCCGATAATGGCAAGACAGCCTGCAGATGTCGGGCGGCCACGCGCCGCACCGTCGTAACCACGCCCGCTCAAAAGGAGATGGACCCATGCGAATCGCTCAGATCGCGCCGCTTTACGAAGCCGTACCGCCGAAGTTCTATGGCGGCACCGAACGCGTCGTGTCGTATTTGACCGACGCGCTCGTCGAGCTCGGACACGACGTCACGCTCTTCGCGAGCGGCGATTCGATCACGTCCGCCAACCTGCGCGCGGCCTGGCCTCGGGCGCTACGGCTCGATCCGACGATCCGCGATCCGCTCGCGCCGCATATGCTGCTACTCGAAGAGGTGCGGCGCGCCGCGGCGGAGTTCGACGTGCTTCATTTCCATCTGGACTATCTGCCGTTCTCGCTCTTCTCCGATGTGGGCACGCCCACGCTGACGACGCTGCACGGCCGGCTCGACCTGCCCGAGCTGCAACCCGTGTTCGACACGTTCTCCGAGGCGAACGTCGTCTCGATCTCGCAGTCGCAACGCACGCCGTTGCCGCAGGCGTGCTGGCGCGGCACGGTCTACCACGGCCTGCCCAAGCACTTGCTGACGCCGCAGCCGCACTGCGAGCCCGAGTATTTGGCGTTCTTGGGACGAATCTGTCCGGAAAAGCGTGTCGACACCGCGATCAAGATCGCCGCCATGAGCGGGATGCCGCTCAAGATCGCGGCCAAGATCGATAAGGTCGATCGCGACTACTTCAAGCAAGAGATCGAGCCCCTGCTGTCCGAGGCGCATGTGGAATTCGTCGGCGAGATCGACGAAGCGCGCAAGCCCGAGTTTTTATCGCGAGCCAAAGCGCTACTGTTCCCCATCGACTGGTGCGAACCGTTCGGTCTGGTCATGATCGAGGCGATGGCCTGCGGCACGCCCGTGATCGCCTTCAATCGAGGTTCGGTGCCCGAGGTGATCGATCATGCCGTGACGGGGTACATCGTCGAGGACGTGCACGGTGCCGTGGCGGCGCTGCAGCGCCTGGACGAACTCTCGCGCGAGGAAATTCGCGCCCAGTTCGAGCGGCGCTTTACGGCTCAAACGATGGCGAGCAACTACGTGAAATGTTATGAAACGTTAATCGAACAACGCGCCGGCCGGGCTCCTTTGCGCAGCGTGGCAGCGGGATAACCCGCGTAAGGGAAAACATTGAGGCCGGCGGCAATGGGACGGCAAAGCGTTGTTATCGCCGATTAGAGACGTAAAAAAATTCGTCAAAAAACGTCTTACGCATTGCCGCGCGGGTTTCGAATCCCAAAAGACTCGATTCAATAGCGCTCCGCGGCGCCCGCGCGTCCCCGAGGCGCGGCGCCGGGCGCCGCGCCGCCAGGCCATCGACGCTTACTGAGAGATAAGAAACCGATCGCGGTTTTTGCCGACGATCCACTTCGGCGGCTTACCCCGGCCGCTCCACGTATTACCCGTTTTGGGGTCCTGGTACTTCGGCGGCAACGGCGCCTTCTTCGGCGGACGGCCGCGCCGCGCGCCTTCCGCATAGCCCAGGTCATGCGCGCTCAGACCGAACTCCGCGATTTTTTGTTTGATTTCCGCAATGACATTGGCGACTTCGGCACGGCGTGCCTCGTCCGCTTGAGCCTGCAACTTCGCGATCTGCGCCTTCAGTTCCGCGTATTGGGACATCGTGGTCTCCCTTGATTGAAAAACATGTTGCTCCGAGGTTAGTCGGAACAAACGCCACTGGCAATGCCGAATTTACCCGATATGCCGTGAAAACGTATGATATTTCTTAAAAGCACGTTCACAGTGCGTAATGCCTCATTATCGGTCGAATAGCCGAGCTTCGATCTCAGGCGATTGATGCCATTCGAGACCGGTACCGCCCGATGGGTAACGGAGCGTAACAAACCTCGAATAAGAATGCATAGCCCGGCGCATTCGCCTTTCACCGCTCGCGGTCCGTCATTTGGCATCGCGCTTCGCGACAGAGCCGCGCCGCGATAGCCGGTCGTTAGCATTCCGAAATAATGCGACGCGAACCATGCAGCAAGAAGCGGGCACGATGCACGAACATGGGCCGCTGCTAGAATCGACTTGTGATGACGGGCCCATTCCGGGCTCATCGCGGCTTAACGAAAGGATCCGTCATGATGGGCTCGACTCCTCGACGCAATTGCGAATCGAGTGCGATCCGGCCGGCGCGTCGGCCGCGCCGCTTGTGCCGCCGGGAGGCTTTTCTACTGGCTGCCGCACTCGTCTCGGGCATACCGGCCGCGCTTGCCGCGCCAAGCGAAGCCGCGCGGACGGAAACGCTGGTATTCGTTCGCCACGGCGAAAAGCCGGCCGGCGGATATGGGCAACTCGATTGCCAGGGACTGAACCGCGCTTTGGCATTGCCGGCGGTCGTCGCGGCGAAATTCGGCAAACCCGATGCGATCTACGCGCCGAATCCCTCAATGACGAAAATCGACGCCGGTCAGCAATACGACTATGTCCGTCCGTTGGCCACGATCGAGCCCACGGCGATTCAATTCGGCTTGCCTGTCGATACGACCTACGGATATGCGCAAATCGATGCGCTCGAGCGAGCGCTCGTGAAGCCCGAGCAAGCGGGCAAGCTCATCGTGACCGCTTGGGAGCATCGCGAAATCGAGGAATTGGTACAAAACATCATGACCCGGTACGGCGATACGGGGCAAAAGGTGCCGTATTGGGCCAGTGGCGATTTCGACAGCATCTATGTGGTGAAGCTCGCCTGGGATTTTCCCGAGGCGACGCCGCATGCCACTTTTTCCCATGAGCGAGAAGGCCTCGACGGGCGCTCCGCGGACTGCCCGTGCGCCGCATTGCTCGATGCGCCCTCCGCCGATGCCGCTCCGCGCTAAGCGTCGCACGGAGCGCCCCGCTTACGACGGCGTGAGTTCGTCGGCGATCGAGAACAATTTGCGCAGGTGATGCGCGACGCCGGCCTCGAAGTTATTGCCGATTCGCGGCACGCCCGGTAACCGAGCGATCAAGTTGGGATTGGCATTGTTCATCATGAACGGGTGTCCGGCCGTTTCGAGCAGATCGATGTCGTTCATGTTGTCGCCGAACGCAACGCAGTGCGCGGCATCGATCCGAAGACGCTCGAGGACGACTTGAAGCGCGCGCCCCTTCGAAACGTCCGCGGTCATGACCTCCAGACAATCGGGCAGCGAATAGGTCACATAAAGCGTATCGCCGAATTCCCGCGCCAAACGCTCTTCGATACGAGCAAGGTCATCCGCCTCGCCGATATAGAGCACTTTTGCGATATCGCTGCCGTCATGCGCGCGCGTATCGATCACTTGATAGCGAAAGCCCGAGTCTTGGTGAAAGGCCAGCAACGGGGGATGATCGCGATCGATCAACCACGCGTCGTCGGCAAATAGATTGACGATGACGCGCCCGTGCGAGCCCACGATCTCCGGCTGCACGAGCCGGCGCACGATTTCGCTGGGCAAATCGCGTGCATGGACCACCGTGTCGTCAGGAGCATGCACGCGCGCGCCATTCGATGTGACCAGATAGGAGTGGATACCCAACAGGTCCCGGATGCCGGCGACATCGCAGTAATGCCGCCCCGTCGCGATCACGAACTGAACGCCCATTTGCTCGAGCCGGCGCACGGTTGCGACCGTGAACGGGTCGAGTTGATGATTGCTGTTGAGCAGCGTTCCGTCGAGGTCGGTGGCGACAAGCTTATACATGGCGGGGGAAGGCGATGCGTGTGAACGTGACAGGGGTGCTTCGGCCGCTATTTTAAGCTGCCCCGCCCGAAAGCTGCGCGCCGCCTCGATCGATTCGCCGGGCGAGCATCAAAGCGCCGTGCGCCGAATCGGCCAGCGGCGCGCGCAGCCGGTCACGATGCGAGGGCGGCACGTACGCGGCGAGCGGGCCGGCCAAACCGCCGCATAGCGCGACCGGCAACCGGGCGAGCGGATCGAGCGCATCGACGAGCAGGGCAATGTCCCTGCCGGCTTGCACAAGCAGCGCCGCGGCCACCGGGTGATCGGGATGAGCCAGCACGACCGGAGCGAGTTCGGCGTAGGCCGTCTGATTCGCCTCGCAAAGCCAGACGACGAGGGCATCGCGATCGGCCACGCTCATGCGCGCGAGCAGCGCGTCGGAAAACGCGTCGGGCCGCGCGCGCCCATCGAGCGCTTGCTGAGCGTGAACCACCGCGCGCAGGCCAAGCCAGGCGCCGCTCGCCTCGTCGCCCGACGGAAATCCGTAGCCGCCCGCGATCGCGCAGGTACCGTCACGCTCGAGCATCGCCGCGATACTGCCTGTGCCCACGGCCACGATGACGCCGGGTTCGCCGCCGTGCGCGCCGAGCACCGTCGTATAGGCGTCGCTTCGCACGTCCAACGCGGCAAGCTTAGGCGAACGTGCGATGAATTCGGCCAGCCAATCGCGGTTGTTGACGCCCGCGAGCCCGCAACCGAGCGCGCATTGCGCCCAGTCGAGCCGCAATCCGGCCGAGGCGAACGCCTGTGCGCAAGCCGCCTCGATCGCCTCCCAGGCGCGGGGCACGCCGAGACCGAGCCCCGAGGCACCGCCCAGCGCCTGCCCAAGTTCGACGCCGCGTGCATCGGCCAACACGACGCGCGTGCCGGTGCCGCCGCCATCGATGCCCAACCAATATTGCGTAGCTTCCATGTGAGTGACCCGCGGCCTCGCGCCGCCTCGCTAACTAAATCGAACGTCCGAAGCGTATCGGCTTCTCCCCTTGCCGCCAATCACCCGAACGGCCGAGTTGCCGCTTCGAAGCAATCGGCTATGCTTGCCGGCACTTGCGATCGCCACGAGAGAGAAAGCCATGACCGAGCGCTGCAATTGGGTACGAACCGCTGCCGACGAGCATTATCACGATACCGAATGGGGTGTGCCGTCCCGCGACGATCGCCACCTGTTCGAAATGCTCGTCCTCGAAGGGGCGCAGGCCGGCTTGTCATGGTCGACCATCTTGAACAAGCGCGAAAACTACCGGCGCGCCTTCGACAATTTCGACGTCGAAGCGGTCGCGCGCTTCACGCCCGCGAAGATCGAGACGCTATTGCAGGATCCGGGCATCGTGCGCAACCGCGCGAAAATCGAAGCGGCCGTCGTCAACGCGCGCGCCGTGCTGCGCATCCGCGAGGAACATGGCTCGCTGGCCGATTTCGTTTGGTCGTTCGTGGGCGGCGAACCCGTGCAAAACGACTGGGCCCTCTATAAAGAACATGCGCCTGCCTCCACGCCCGCCTCCGATGCGCTCAGCAAGGCGCTCAAAAGCTATGGCTGTAAATTCGTCGGCTCGACGATCTGCTATGCGTTCATGCAGGCCGTAGGGATGGTCAACGATCACCAGACGAACTGCGCCTCGCGCGAGCGCTGCGCCGCCCTCGCCAAGCACCATACAGCGAGGCCGAAACGCGCGACGGTCTGACGAACGGGGGACAAGGCGCGTGAGATTCGCGCAACACTCGGGAAAAAATGCTTGATCGAGCCGGGTCGCCTAGGGAATATCGCAAAAAAGCTGCAATTTCGCCACGTGCCGCCGATATAGCGGTTACGAATCACGAAATATCTGCTGCGTCCCGGCAGCTCAACCAAGATCATGAAAAATTTGCACTTCCGCACGCACCAGGAGTTGTTCGATCACGCGGTCGACCATCTCTTTTCTCAGCGGCAAGCGGCACTGTTGCCGCGCGGCGGCGGCGCCTATCACGGGTACCGCGGCGGCTGCCCGATCGGCCAACTGATCCACCCGCGCGACTATATGAGCGCGATGGAAGGCGTGCCGGTCCGCTACATCGACAAACCGGCCACGGCGGTGCCGGCCTATATGGATGCGGGCGTGGCCGCGCTGAAGAAGGCGCTGCTCAAAGCGCGCGTCAATATCTACGATCCGACGACGGTGAGCTTGCTCAGTTGCCTGCAAAACGTGCACGACGCGTTCGGCGTCTGGGAGTGGCGTGAGCGGCTTGCGTCGATCGCTCGACAGTTCGCCCTATCGACTGCCCGGCTCGAGAAGCACGCGGCCTGAACGACGCGCGGCAGCGGCGACACCCGTACTAACGGCGCTAACGGCCTTACCGGCCGGCCTTAACGGCCGGTAGCGTCTCGGGTCGCCCCTAAGCGTCCAACGCAAACGGCGGTGCGGCTTCTTTCGAAGCCCACCGCCGCTCGTTTTTCCGCACCGTGCCGCCTCGCCGAGGCGGCACCGCGACGTTTAGTGCAGCTTCTTCGGCAGCATTTGGCTGCGCAGGCGCTTGTGCAGGCGCTTCACGGCAGCAGCCTTCTTGCGCTTACGGACAGCCGTCGGCTTTTCATAGCACTGACGCTCGCGCAGTTCGGCGATCAGGCCGTTCTTTTCGATGGCGCGACGAAAGCGGCGGATCGCCACTTCGAACGGCTCGTTTTCCTTCAGAAGAATGGTCGTCATGGATTTCCCAAAGTTACGTTCAAATGCGTAGCGCGCTTTCGCGCACGCGCCCATCCGGCGGGATATCGCCGCCATGCCGCGCATCGCTTGACGCGCGCGGCCGGACAGGCCTGAAAAGAGAGAGCGGAGAGTTCACCGCGCACGCCGGCCGGCACATTTGCCGACGCCGCGTTTGACTGCCGGAGCTGAACCTGCCATTGCCAATACCACTCGCGAAGCACCGCGAGAGCGCCGCGAGGCGGCCATACAGGACACAGAGGACATGTAGGCCAAGCCGGTGCGACGAAAGGCGGCAGATCTCAAATGAAAACGGCAGCGATCTCAATTCGACCCGCGATGATAGCAGGTAAACCGGCAACGAGCCACCCTCTCATCGATGACGCAACAAAATACCCCAACGAGGCCGCAAGCGACTCGTTCGCGCATCGGATGCCCTCGGGTGGGGTCGGCTCCGACGACTTTTAAGGCCCTTTCGCGGCCGTTCGAGGCCAAGCTCCGGACCCTCAAAAGCATTTTTTCGAGCGTCTTGGCAAACGTTTAGTTTTCTTTTAAGCCTTATCCGGCAAGGCTTTGGAGCCGATTTCGGCCTCAAAACACACGAATTCGTCGTTCGCTCCCTAAAGTTTTTTCCAACCCTCGCCGACAACCAGGACAGGCGGGCAGCGCCACTCGCGAAAGCGCGACGCCGAACCCCGAACCAGCCAAGTCCCTGGATCAGTTTTTCCCAAACGAGGAAGCAAAATGCTGAACATCAACACCAACATTCTGTCGCTGCAGACGCAAACGAACCTCGAAGGCTCGCAAGGCGCCCTGTCGCAAGCCATCAACCGCCTCTCGTCGGGCAAGCGCATCAACACCGCGGCCGACGACGCTGCAGGTCTCGCGATCGTTACGACGCAACAAGCGTCGATCAACGCGCTGAACCAAGGCGTGCAAAACGCGAACGACGGTATCTCGATGGTGCAAACGGCCGCCGGCGCGATCTCGTCGACGGTTGCCAACTTGCAACGTATCCGCCAGCTCGCAGTTGAGTCGGGCGACGGCTCGCTCGGCACGGCCGCTCAAGCGAACCTGCAAACGGAAGTGACGACGCGTCTCGGCGAAATCAACCGCGTCGAATCGCAAACGACGTTCAACGGCCAAAACGTGCTGGGCGGCCTGGGCAGCGTGAACTTCCAAGTCGGCGCAAGCGCCAACCAAACGCTGACGGCCAACTTCGGCACGACGTCGTGGACGACGACGGGTCTGGGCGTGTCGGGTGTCGACATCTCGACGACGTCGGGCGCGCAAAACGCGATCACGGCAATCGACGCAGCGCTGGCGCAAGTGAACAACTTCCAAGCAACGCTCGGTGCAACGCAAAACACGTTCTCGGCTGCGATCACGAACACGCAAACGACGTCGACGAACCTGTCGTCCGCTCAAGCGCAGTTGCAAGACGCCAACTTCGCGCAAGAAACGGCCAACCTGTCGAAGGCGCAAGTGCTGCAACAAGCCGGTATCTCGGTGCTCGCGCAAGCGAACTCGCTGCCGCAACAAGTGCTCAAGCTCCTCGGTTAATTCCCGAGCGTGAGCCACGCGCGGCGAGGTGCCGTACGATCTCGCCGCGCGGCCGGACCCACGCGAAGGCTTCACCTCGCACGGGCCCGGCAACACGATGTGAACGCAGCGGGAGGCATGCCTCCCGCTACGCATTGGTAGTTAGCCGTATCGTCGATCGACGACCTCTATTGGATTCATCTTTCCGCGGCAACAGACGGAGCCTCGCATGAGCACAGTATCTTCGAGCAGCACCAGTTCGGTCCTTCAACAAGCGGCACAGTCGATCCTGAGCGGCGTGACGAACTCGCAGCTCGACGTGAACACGCTGGTTTCGGCGCTCGTGACAGGCGCAACGGCCGCGCAAGCGCAATCGATCGCCATCGCCGCGAACAGCGACAACACCCAGTTGTCCGCGCTCGGCTCGATGCAATCGTCGCTCTCCAACTTACTGAACTCGCTGGGCGGTCTCGCCGACGGCTCCGCGTTCACGCAACTCGCCGCCACCATGAGCGGCACGGGCATCACGGCCACGACCTCGACCGGCGCGGCCGCGGGCTCGTACTCTGTCAGCGTGCAGCAGATCGCCACCGCGAACCAGATTTCCTCGAAGGCCTATGCGAGCGGCGCCACGCTCGGCACGGGCAATCTGACGATCGGCGTCGGCAGCGGCAACATGACGATCGCGCTGACCTCGTCGAACAATACGCTGGCCGGCGTCGCTTCCGCGATCAACAGCGCATCGAACAACCCCGGCGTCACCGCATCGGTAGTGACGGGCACGGACGGCCAACACCTCGTGCTGACCTCGACGCAAACCGGCGCGGCCAACACCGTGACGGTGTCCGCGGGTGCCGGCGTCGATTCGGGCATGGCTACGGCGAACTTCACGCAAGTCACCGCCGGCCAAGACGCCAAATTGACGGTCAGCGGCACCGCGGTCACGAGCGCGAGCAATAACGTGACCTCTGCTTTGTCGGGTGTGACGCTGAGCCTCACGTCGGCCGCCGTCGGCACGACGCAAAGTCTCTCGGTCGCAACGAACACGTCGGCGATCACGACGACGCTGCAAAATTTCACGACCGCGTACAACGCATGGGTTTCGACCGTGCAATCGCTGTCCGCGTACAACGCCACGACGCACGCCGCGGGCCCGCTGCTCGGCGACGCCATGCTCAATTCCGCCGTGAACGGGATTGCCTCGATCATGGCAAGCGGCATCAGCGTCGGCGGCACGACCTACAGCCTCGCGCAACTCGGCGTGAACTTGAAGGACGACGGCACGGTTTCGCTCGACTCGTCGGCGCTGCAATCGACGCTCGCCTCCTCGCCCTCGATGATCTCGAACACGTTCAACAGCACGAACGGCATCGGCGAGCAACTGAGCTCGTTCATCAGCTCGTACACCACGGCCGTGACAGGTCAGATCGCCCAGCGCAATTCGACGCTGCAATCTGATTTGACGGCACAGCAGCAAGCGCAATCGAGCTTGGCCGCTTATCAAGCGAACCTGACGTCGCAGTATCAAGCCGAGTTCACGCAGTTGAACACGATCATGTCGCAAACGCAGAACAACACGACGTATTTGAACCAGTTGTTCGGCGGCAACGGTAGCGCCGGCACGCTGAACAAGTCGTCGTAATCGAAGTACTGGAAATAGGAGTTCGCCGCCATGTCGAACGAATCTCTCTCTCGCGCCTATGAAATGACGCGCACGCTCGTCGCCGCGCTCGACGCGGGCGATTTCGCGTTTGCCGCCGATTTGGCCGAGGAACGCTCGCCGCTTTTGATGTCGCTCGAGCGCGAGCAGAGCGACGAAGCGCTGGCGATGATTCGCGAGATCATGGCGATGAACGACGCGATCGTGGATAAGGCATCCGCCGCACGGGACGCCGTGGCCGCGAGTCATTCCGACGCGCGCCAGCGCGTGTCCGCGGCACGCGAGTACCTCGCGGCCGGGCAGATGCGCTAAAGCGCCGCACGAGATAACGAAGAACAACCGCATGTAGCTCGTGCGGTGCGTCACACTCGAAGCCGCTGCGATGCGGCTTTATTTTTGTCTGCGTATTGATGCGCAGATGTGCGCGAGCCCGACCGCACCACCGCCGCACTGCCCGAACTGGGCCCGAAACGCGGTGTTGTTCGGGCCTTGCCGTTCATGCGCGCGGTGGCACACTGTCTACTCGCCGCCGAGCGGCAGCGTATCGGGGTCACCGATGCCGCGCTACGTTTAAACGATCGAGACCGATTCATGCATTTACCGTCGAGCCCTCTTGCCGGCCCCCGCCGCGTCGAAATTCGTCAGATCTTCTACTCCGAGGAAACGCGAGCGCAGCTCGACCCCGGCTTCATCCCTCTCGACAATTGCGGCCAACGGCCCGATTGGCGCGAGTACTGGCCGATGCGCACGTTCTTGCAAAAGCACACGCTGGACGAAAACACGCTCTATGGTTTCTTCTCCCCGAAGTTCGGCAAGAAAACCACGCTCGACTCGAAGGCCGTGAACGAGTTCATCGCCACGGTGCCGCGCGACGTCGACGTCATCGGCTTTTCGCCGTTCTTCGACCAGGGCGCGGTCCATTTGAACGCGTTCGAGCAGGCCGCGACCAATCATGCGAATAGCTGGCCCGTGTTCGAGCAAGCGGTCGCCTTCGTCGCGCCCGGCATCGATCCGCACAATGCCGTGATGGATTCGCGCCATACGATCTTTTGCAACTACTTCGTGGCGACGCCGCCGTTTTGGCGGCGTTGGCTAGCCGTCAACGAGGTGCTGTTCGCCGTAGCGGAAGCCGGCACGAGCGGCCTCGCGCAATTGCTCAACGGCCCCATTCCGTATGCCGGCGGCTCAGTGCCGGCCAAGGTTTTCGTCCAAGAGCGCGTCGTATCGCTGCTGTTGCTCGGCGAGCGGCATTGGCGCGTACGGCATTACGATCCGCTGCGCTTGCCGATGTCGGGCTCGATCGTGAGCGCCTATCCGGCCGATCTGCTCGTGCTCGACGCATTGAAGACGGCCGCGATCGAACACGGCAGCCACAACTACCTGAAGATGTTCCAGCAAATCCGCAACACGCTGCTCGATACGGCGCGGCGGGCGAACGGAATGGTGTAGGCTGCGACCCCGGCCAATCGCAGTCACTTGGTCGAACCGCTTTCCTGACGAGATCGTCCGCCGCGTTTTGAACTTTGAATGCGGCGGACCCGGTGCTTCAAACCGGCTTGGACAGGTTTTGCGACTGGGCGCCGTGCTCGCGCCACATCTGCGCAAATTGCGCCTCCAGCGTGCGTGCGAATCGATCGGGCCGGCACAGCGACGACGCCGACATCCGTTCGCGCAACCCGCCGCGCAATGCCGCCAACGCCTCGCGATCGCCCGCGAACGCCACGGCCTTCGCGACATAATCCTCATCGTCGCGCGCGATCCAATCGCCGAGTCCCGCGCTCTGGACCACGCTCTCGCACAAATGGCCAAGGAAGCGATCGCCGTGACGGCACAACACCGGCACGCCCATCCATAAACTTTCGGCCGTCGTCGTGCCGCCCGGATACGGGAATGGGCTCAGCGAAATATCAATCCGGTTGTAGGTCGCCAAATATTCGGCGCGTGGCGAAGGTCCCTCCAGCAGCAGCCGATCGGCCGTCACGCCGTGCGCGGCAAAGCGCGCCACGATCAGGGCACGCTGCGCTTCATCGGCCAGTTGCTGCGCCTTCAAGAAGAGGCGCGCGCCGGGCACGGCCCGCAAAATCCGCGACCATACCGCGACCACGCGATCGTTGACTTTGACGAGATCGCTAAAGCACCCGAACGTAAGCGGACGTGTCGTATCGGCCGACGCCGCGGCGTCGATGGCCACGTCCGGCTCGGGCGGCGTAAAACAGAGGTAGCCGTGCGGCAGACGCCAGGGCCGCTCGATGAAATGCGGCTCCTCTTCACGCGGCAGCACCCATTCGTCGCCGAGCACGTAATCGATGGCGGACAGCCCCGTCGATGCGAAGTACCCGATCCAACTGACTTGGACCGGCGCCGGCTTCCACGCGAAGATCGGCAAGCGGTTGGCATCGGTATGCCCCGCCATGTCGAACAAGATATGCACGCCGTCGTTGCGGATCATCGTGGCCGCCGCTTCGTCCGTGAGCCCGACGACACTGCGCCATGCCGCGAAACGCGGTTTGAGCCGCTGCGTGAGCGCATCTTCGTAAGGACGCGTCGAATAAGCGACGAGCCGCACCCGCGACGGATCGAGATGCGCGAGCACGCTTTCGAGGAAGAAGCCGACCGGATGCGTCCGGAAGTCTCCCGAAACGAAGCCGATGCGCAGCGGCGCGCCCGGCATTCGATCCACGAGCCAATTCGTGAAGGGCCGAGCCGCCTCGCTCGCGACGCGGCCGAACGCGAGCGCCTCGCCAAGGTACTCGCGCGGCGCGATATCCTCGGCAAAGCTCAGCGTGAAAAGCAGATTGCTCCAGGCTTCCCCCCAAGCCGGCCGCAACGCGATCGCACGCCGGAACGCTGCGATCGCCGCGTGATGTTCGCCCGTCTCGCGCAGCACGATGCCGAGATTGAGCGCGACTTGCGGCTCGTTCGGCAGCAGGCGTTGCGCCTCCCGGTAGCAAGCGGCGGCTTCGGCGAGCCTGCGTTGCGACTTCAACGCATTGCCGAGATTGTTGTGGGCCTCGCCGACCATCGGCTGCAGCGCGATGGCCTCACGGCAATGCTTTTCCGCGCCTTCGGCATCGCCCAGTTCGCGCAGCACGTTGCCGAGGTTGGTATGCGCTTCGGCGAACTGCGCGTTGATCCGCAATGCCTTGCTGAAACTACTCGCGGCGGCGGCCGGAAGCCGCATCTGCAGCAGCACCATGCCGAGATTGTTATGCGCGCGAAAATGGTTAGGATCCAGTGCGAGCGCCTGCTCGTAGCTTTCCACGGCCGCCTCGAGCTTGCCCCACCCTCGCAGCGCACTACCCAGATTGTCGAAATACGTGGCCTGAGGGCTAATCTCGATCGCTCGGCCGATCAAGTCGAGCGCGTCGGCAAAGCGTTGCTCTTGCATCGCGATCACGCCCAGCAAATGCAATGCATCGGCATGACGCGGCATGCGCGCCAGCGCCGCTTCGTAACGGCTGCGCGCCTCTTGCAGACGGCCGCCGCGATGATGGACGAGACCGTCCTCCACGAGCGCGAACGCGCCCTGATCCATCGCGGTCATTACGCGATCTCCTTCGTCTTCGTTTGCCACATCTGTTCGATCGCCGTCATCCAATGACCGGCGAAACGGTGCGCATCGGTCAGCGGCGAGCGCTCGACGCGCTCGCGCAACCCCGCGCGCAATGCCGCCAACCCAGGCAAATCGGCTGCCGCCGCGACCGCGCGGGCGATGTAATCGTCGGTATCGGCCGCGATCCACTCATGCAGGCCCACCGTCTTCGCCACGAGTTCGCCCAAATGCGAGAGAAACCGATCGCCACGGCGCGTCAGTACCGGCACGCCCATCCACAATCCCTCGACGCTCGTCGTTCCGCCCGGATACGGGAACGGATCGAGCGCGAGATCCACGCGCCCGTAGGTGGCGAAGTACTGCTCGCGCGAGGACGGCCCTTCCAGCAGCAAACGCGTTTCATCGATGCCGTGCGCCGCAAAGCGCGCATAGGTATCGCGCACGATCGAGGGCTCCGCCAGTTGATGGTTCTTCAGCAAGAGACGCGATTGCGGAACCGCCTGCAGAATGCGCGACCATACCGCGAAAACGCCGTCGTTCAGCTTCTTATGGTTGTTCAAGCAGCCGAAGGTGACATAGCCGTTCGCGAGCGCGGGTAACGGGGTCACGGGTTGAGGCTCGGCCGGCAGCGTGAAGCACAAGTAGCTATCGGGCAGACGCCAGATGCGTTCCGTGTATTGCCCTTCCTCTCCGGGCGGCACGACATACGGATCGGCCAGCAGGTAGTCGATTTCGGCGAGCCCGGTCGTCGCGAAGTAGCCGAGCCAACTGACTTGCACCGGCGCGGGCCGCCAGGCGAACATCGGCAGTCGGTTGCGGCCGGTATGGCCCGACAGGTCGATGAGCACGTCGATTCGATCGTCGTGAACACGCCGCGCGAGATCGGCATCGTCCATCTCCGCTACATGGCGCCATGTCGAGAAGAGCGGCTTGATGCGCGCCGTCAATTCGTCGCTATGCAACGCGTTCGAATAGGCGATGGGTTCGATCCGTGTGCGGTCGATGCGCGCGAGCACCGATTCGAAGAAGTAGCCGACGGGGTGCTTGCGCAAGTCGGCTGAGACAAAGCCCACGCGCAAGGGGCGCCCCGCGCGCGACGGATCGCGGAGCGCGGGCCACTGCATATAGGGCGTCGCCCGGGCACGCATCCGTTCGCCGAAGTAGCGGGCATCGGCCAAGTGCGTGCTCGCGGACCAGTTCGATGCGTACGATTGCCCGAACAGCACGCACGTGTGCGATTCGCCGAAATCGGGATTGAGCGCGAGGGCGTCGCGGTAGCACCGCAATGCCCCGTCGGGCTGGCCGAGATCGGCGAGAATCGTCCCGAGATTGTTGTGAAACGACGGCGTATCGCCGCGCAACTCGATCGCGCGCCGCGCAAAGCCGAGCGCGCGTTCGGGCGCGCCGAGCCGGCGCAACGCATTCGCCAAGTTGTGATGCGCGTCGGCGAATTCGGGATCGAGCGCGATCGCGCGTTCATAGCAGGGCACCGCCTCGGGCACGCGCCCGGCGCCGTTCAGCGCGTTGCCGAGCGTGTTGTGCGCTTGGGCCGAATCCGGCTTGAGTTCGACGACGCGCCGATAGGCCTCGATGCCGCCCGCAATATCGCCGCGATGCATGAGCAAGCCCGCGAGCTTCTCGTGCGCGGCGGCCAGTTGGGGCGCGAGCGCCACGCTTTCGCGTAGGCATTCGAGCGCCGCATCGCCATGCCCTTTCGTCTGCAAGACGACGGCCAGGTTCAGATGCGCCTCGGCGAACGTGGACTTGGCGGCGATCGCCTTGCCGTAGGCGGCAATGGCGGCATCGAGTTCGCCCATATCCTTGAGCGCATTGCCGAGATTGTTGAACGCCTCGGCGTAACCGGGCTTGAGCTCGATCGCGCGCGCGCAACTCGTCAGCGCGGCTGCGGCGTCGCCCCGCTCGCGCAGCGCGTTACCGAGGTTGTTGTGCGCATCGGCGTAATCGGGCTTCAACTCCACTGCACGCGTGTACGCAGCCACGGCATCGTCGAGCTTGCGCGCGTCGCGCAGGGCGTTGCCGAGGTTGTTGTAATAGATCGGGCTGGCATGCGCGGCGATCGACTCGCGCATGAGCGCGATGCCCGCCTCGCTTTGCCCGATCTGGCAGGCGAGCAAGCCCATGAAATGCAGCGCGTCGGGATGCTTCGGCTTGACCGCCAAGATGCGCGTGTACAGCGCTTTCGCATCGGCAAGACGTCCCGCCTGATGATGGGCCAATGCCGTATTCAGCAGTTGGGCGGTGTCTTGCATGTTCGGTCCGATCGTAAGGAAAAGGCGGCGGCGCGCTTATCGCGCCGTCATGCCGTGGTCGCGCGCGTCGCGGCGCCGATGCGCGCGATGCCGTCGCGCCACATCCCCTCGAATGCGTCTTCCAAATGGCGCGCATAGCGCGCCGCGTCGCACAGCGGCGAAGCCAGCAGCGAGGCGCGCGCGGTGCGACGGAGCGCGGCAAGGCGAGGCACATCGGCTGCGAAGGCAACGGCTTTGGCGACATACTCGTCGTTGTCCTTGGCGATCCAATCGGCCAAGCCCGCCGAATGCAGCATGCTCACGCAGATGTTCGACAAGAACCGGTCTCCCTGCCGGCACAAGACCGGCACGCCCATCCACAACCCCTCGACGCTCGTCGTACCGCCGGGGTAAGGGAACGGGCTCAACGCGATATCGACGCGGTTATACGCCGCGAAGTAGTCGGCGCGCGGCGAGCGTCCTTCGAGGATCAGCCGCGACGGGTCGATACCGCGCGCGGCGAAGCGCCGGCGCGTCGTCTCGCACGTGGGAGCATCGTCGAGTTGCTTCGCTTTGAGGAACAGCCGCGAGCCGGGCACGGCGTGCAGGATGCGCGCCCAAACCTCGACGACGCTATCGTTCATCTTCATCAGATGATTGAAGCAGCCGAACGTCACATGCGCCTCGCGCTCGAGCGGCAAGGGTCCGATTTCGACCTGCTCCGCCGGCGGTGTGAAGCACAAGTAACTATCCGGCAAACGCCAGAGCCGCTCCGTATAGTGCGCTTGCGCATCGGCAGGCAGCACGTGCGGATCGCCGAGCAAGTAGTCCATCGCCGGCAAGCCCGTGCTCGCGAAATAGCCGAGCCAACTTGCCTGCACGGGCGCCGCGCGCCAGGCGAACAGCGGCAAGCGGTTGTAGTTCATATGCCCCGACAAATCGAGCAGCAAGTCGATGCGATCGTCGCGAATGCGCCGCGCGGCTTGCTCGTCGTTCATCGATGCCAACGGCGTCCAGGCCGAAAAATACGGCTTGATGCGGGCGGTCAGCGCGTCTTCGAAGCGGCGTGTCGGGTAGGCCACGAGTTCGATGCGGCCGCGGTCGATATGGGCCAGCAGGCTTTCGAGGAAATGGCCCGTGGGGTGAATCTTCAGATCGCCTGAAACGAAGCCGACGCGCAGCGGGCCGTTGCGGCGCGGCTCGGTCGCGACGAGCCAATCGCGCCACGGCGTGGCGCCGGCCGTGGCGATGCGTCCGAACTCTTTCGCTTCGGCAACATACGCCGCCTGATCGAAATCCTCGCGATAGCTGAGGATGAACAGCAGGTTGCTGCGCGCTTCCAACAGACCCGGCTTGAGCGCGATCGCGCGGCGATAGGCTTCGATCGCGGCGTCGAGATCGCCGAGATCGACCATTGCGTTCGCCAAGTTGTTGTGCGCTTCGGCGTAGTCGGGCTGCAAGCCGATGACCGTCTTGAAACACTCGACAGCCTCGGTCAACTGCCCTTGCTCGCGCAACAAGTTGCCGAGGTTGTTATGCGGATGCACGTAATCGGGCTTGAGCGCGATCGCCTGCCGAAAACTTTCCATCGCCGCCGCGCGCATGCCGCGCGCCGCGAGCGCATTGCCCAGGTTGCCGTAGAAGATCTCGCTCTCGCGCCGGGCCAAGGCGGCCATGATCAGTTCGCAAGCGCGTGCGTAGTCGCCGCGGTGATAGGCGATCAGGCCCGACAGGTGCAAGGCGTCCGAATGGTCCGGATCGACGGCGAGGATTTGGCGATAAATCGCCTCGGCCTCGGGGAAACGGCCCGCGAGTTGATGGGCCAGGCCGGTTTCGATGGGGGGCGCGCCAAGCCCGGTCGATGCCGGTTGCACCGCGGGCACGGGCGCGTTCTTCGCTCCCGGCTCGTTGCCGGGCGCAGCCGCCGGCCGGCCGATCGCGGGCGGGGCGACGAACCGAATGCCGCCCGGTGAGCTTTTGGCTGTGACGACGCCCGCAGGCGTTTGCGCGAGACCCTGCCCGTCCCGGCCTTGCTTTAACTGCTCGACCGGATTGGTAAATAGACGCCCCGTCATCGAGCCACGCTCATTCGCCATACTTGCGCAGATAGCGCTCGTAACCCGCGCGCCACGGCGGCGTATTGAAGGCGCCGGCGCTCTCGTGCACGACGCTGATCGGCCAGGTACCCATCTTCAGGCCTTTCAGTTCGGCTTGGCGGCAGAAGTCCATGTCGTAGAAATGGAAGTCGAATTGCTCGTCGAAGCGTACGCCGCTCTCGATCAGACGCGCGCTGTCCGCCACGAGCATGAGCCCGTCGAGCAGTTTGCATTCGACGCCGGCCGGCCCGAAGTAAGACACGCCGTCGCTGGCCAATCCCTTGCCATGCCCCACCGAGCCGCTCAAGTATTCGGCGGTATCCCACGTGAATTGCGGCGTCGCAAAGGCCCACGCCGGCTGCTGCGGGGAGCGGCGGCGATTGCCGGCCAGACCGAGCACGTCGAATTGACGCAGCCCTTCGTAAATGCGATCGATCCAGAAGAAATCGCTGATCGAAACGTCGTCGTGCACGAACACGAGAATCGCCGGATTGCTCGCGGCTTGTTCGATCGCCGCGTTATAGAGCGTGGATAGTCCCGTCGTGTTGCTGTCGAACAGCAGCAGTTCGGGCATCTTGGCTTGATGCATCACGGCAAGCGAACGGCCCAGCGCGGTCTCGCGCAAGAAGCTCTCTTGCGAGTGGCGCGTCGCGCAGACCAGGCGGATGGGCTTGGCCGCCACATCGCCTGCTTGACCGCGCGAAACGACGATCTGCTCGCTTGCCTGCGCCTGACCGGGCGAGACAACGGTACGCGGCGCACCGCTTTTCGTGAACAGGAAGAACGGCTCGCGCACGTTGCACCCGACCATGTCGGCATCGAGGTCGCCGAGGACTTCCGCGTGCGGCAGCAACTCGCCGCTAAAGCCCGCCGCATGGAAATGTTCGGCGATATCGGCGCCGAAAAAGCGCACGTGGTCGGATTGGCCGAAGTAGCGCGTCGCGAACGGCTCGCTCGGCGTCTTGTTCAACTCGAACGTGTACTTCAATACCGGCGAATACGGCGTTTGGGCAACCAGATGACCGCCCGCTTTCAAGCAACGGTTGAATTGGGCCAGCGCCGTGTCGGGCTGCGCCACGTGCTCGAGCACGTGGTTGCAGATGATCAAATCGAAATAGTTGTCGGGGAAATCGAGCGCTTCGACATTGAGCCTGCGATGCGCCGGCGAACGCGGATGCAGATCGCCCGCGACATATTCGAGCGGCGCCAGCCGGCGAATACGCTCTTCGATCTTCGGTTCGGGCGCGATGTGCAAGATCCGCATCGCCGGGGCCTGCTCGAGCAAGCCCGTGAAGGCGATGTAGAGCCAGAGATGGCGGTCGCGGTCGTTACTGTGGCAATGCGGGCACGAATGCCGTTCGAGCGTGGAGCCGACCGATTCGATCTGCTGCAAAAATTCGAGATCGACGGCATGCGGGAACGGCAGCCAACGCTCGACCGGTTTCTCGCATACGACGCAAATGTTCTGCTTGACGACCGGACGGGCGGGCGCGGCAGCCGCGGCTGCCGCCGCGCTGCGCTGCGCGATGCGGCCCGCGACGGCGCTGCGCGCGAATTCGAGGTTCGCCTGGTAGCGCGGGGAGCTGAACAATTCGCTTGCATCGCGCTCGACCAAGTCGGGCAAATCCGCGAGCAAACGCTTGATCTCGGGCAATTCGTTGCGGCCGTTCTGATTGCCCGAATAGCCCGCATACAGTTCGGCCAGCCGTCGGCCCGCATGAGCCAGCTCGGCCGTGTTCAGATTGCCGGCCGCCCCTTCGGCGCGCACGAAAATTTCCCACTCGTACATACCGGCGCTGAAGTTGGCGCTGCCCACATCGGACTGCTGCCCGCTGTGCCGGCGAAAGGCGCTCAGATAGCCGCCCACGGCCACGATCGGCGCGCGCTCCGCGAGGTTCAGATACATCGCCACGTCGTTCAGGAAGTCGAGCTTCATCGACCGATAGTCGAGCACGGTGGCCGCATCGACGAATGCACGGCGCACCATGACGTTCGTGGGCTCGCCGACGAAGTTATGAATCTGCCCGATCATCCCGCGCACGAGCGTGCCGCGATCCACGAGCGCGCGCTGACCCGGTTCGAGCAACGGCCCCGGCGTCATCGTGACCTCATCGTTCTCGTTGATGATCACGCGCTCGTGAAACGCGAGCGCCGACTGCGGATTCGCCTCGAGGGCCGACACGAGCGCTTCGACCGATTCGGGCATCAGCACGTCGTCGTCGTAAAGCCACTTCACGTACGTGCCCGTCGCCCGCTCCCACAGACGCTGCGAGTTCTTCAGGCCGTTTTGAAACCCGTGGTGGAAGTAGCGGATGCGCGGATCGTTTTGCTGCGCGACGATGGCGGCAAGCGCGCCGTCGACCCGATCGTCCCCGACGAGGATCTCGATGTCCGCGAACGTTTGTTGCCGCGCGCTCACCAGGGCCCTGGCGAGAAACTCGGGCTTGTACGCGGGGATCAGAATGCTGACGATGGCCATTGATGCGAATCCTTCGGTAGACGGGAAGAGCGAGATCCGCGCGGCGGCGAACCCACTCCAGCCTCGTGCGCGGGCGGGGCAGTCCCACGATTTCGCACACGACGGGCATTTTTCGATTGCGGCAAGCTTACCGGCCGGCGCCCCGGTTCGATTTGCTGAAAAGGGACGGTTTTACGGCCCAATTTCCACGTCTGTCGCGGCATTCATTCGAAATGGCCCAAATTCCGCCCCCTGATCGACAGATAGGGCGGCCGGCGGCGCGACTAGACTGCACGGCAATGGTCGCAAGCCACGCCCGCGCTGCGCCGAACCTCTATGCGCCTAGGTGTAGACCCAATGGACAAACTGATTCCCGTCACCCAACCGTACCTGCCGCCGCTGGAAGAATTCGTTCCTTATCTGGAGGCGATCTGGGACAGCAAGACGGTCACGAACGGGGGGCAGTTTCATGCGCGGCTCGAGCGTGAGTTGTGCGAGTACCTGGGCGTCGAGTTCCTCTCGCTGTTCTCGAACGGCACGCTCGCGCTGATCACGGCGTTGCAGGCCATGAAGATCACGGGCGAGGTCATCACGACGCCGTTCAGCTTCGTGGCGACGACGCACGCGCTGCATTGGAACGGGATTCGCCCCGTCTTCGCCGACATCGATCCGGTGACGATGAATCTGGATCCGAAGAAGATCGAGGCGGCCATCACGCCGCAGACGACCGCGATTCTGCCCGTGCACGTCTACGGCTCGCCGTGCGAGGTCGAGGAAATCGAACGGATCGCCGACACCTACGGCCTGCGCGTGCTGTACGACGCGGCGCATGCGTTCGGCGTGCGCAAGCACGGCCGATCGGTGCTGGAGTTCGGCGACATGTCGGTATTGAGCTTCCACGGCACCAAGATCTTCAATACGTTCGAGGGCGGCGCCATTATCAGCCGCGATGCGAAGACCAAACGGCGCATCGATCATCTGAAGAATTTCGGTTTCGTCGACGAAGTCACGGTCGTCGCACCGGGCATCAACGGCAAGATGAACGAAGTGCAAGCGGCTTTCGGTCTCTTGCAATTGCAGCACATGGAGAAGATCCAGGCGGAGCGCTCGCGCGTGGACGAACGTTATCGCGAGGCCCTCGCGGGCGTCGATGGCCTCGTGCTTCCGACGACGCCGGACGGCTGTACGCGCAATCACTCGTATTTCCCCGTACGTATCACGCGCGATTTCCCGATCGGCCGCGATGCGCTCTACGACGAATTGCGTGCGCGCAACATCGCGGCGCGCCGCTATTTCTACCCGCTCATCAGCGAGTTTCCGACGTACCGCGGCTTGCCGTCCGCCGGGCGCTCGAACCTGCCGGTAGCCAGCGAAATCGCCGAACAAGTGCTCTGCTTGCCGATCTATCCGGCGCTGACGCCGGCCGACCAGGACCGCATCATCGATCTCGTCATGACGTTCGCGAGGCAGCAGCAGTATGCAAGCTGAACGCCGGCTGGCGATCATGCAGCCTTACTTCTTTCCCTACATCGGCTATTTTCAGTTGATGGCGAAAGTCGATGCGTTCGTCGTCTACGACGATGTGAACTACATCAACAAAGGCTGGATCAATCGCAATCGAGTCAATGTCGCCGGTGCGGCGCACATGATCACCGTACCGCTGCAACAAGCGAGTCAGAACCGCTTGATCTGCGACATCGAACTCGACGCGGCGCCGGCGTGGCGCGACAAGATGCTCAGAACCATCGAGCAAAGCTATTCGCGCGCACCGCAATTTCAGCAGGTATTCCCGCTCGTCGAGCGTATCGTTCGTCACGCCGCGCCGAATCTGGCCGATTACTTGCTGCATAGCCTCACCGCATTACGCGACCATTTGCGTCTACCCACGGAGATCGTCGCGACGTCGCGGAAATACGCGAACGCGGCGCTCAAGGGCCAGGACCGCATCATCGACATTTGTCTGCAAGAGCGCACGCGCGTCTACGTCAATGCGATCGGCGGCATGGAACTCTATACCCGCGGCGATTTCGCCGATAAGGGGCTTGAACTAACCTTCCTTCAGCCCGCGCTCGCCCCCTATTCATGCGGCCGCGTGGCTTACGTTCCTGGTCTGTCGATCATCGACGTGCTGATGTGGAACGACCCGACCGCCGTCGATCAGATGCTTCATAGCGCGACTTTCTCATGAGTTCCGGTTACCACTCTCTCATCCGTCACTACGAGGATTGCCTCGCCCGTCACGGCGATACGCACCGCGGTGTCGATTGGCCGAATGCGGACGACGCGGCCAAGCGCTACCGAGTCATGCTCGAGCTCATCAAGCCGAGCCATGGGCTGGTCACGCTGCTCGACTTCGGTTGCGGCGCCTCGCATCTTTATCAGTACATGCTGGAGCGCGGCGTAGAGAACGTCAGCTACGCCGGCCTCGATGCCTCGCCCGCCTTTTGCGACCTGTCGAGCAAGAAGTACCCGCAAAACGAATATTTTTGTCTCGATGTCCTGGCGGAGCCCGAGCGGCTCGCGACGTTCGATTACGTCGTCATGAACGGGGTGTTCACCGAGAAGCGCGAGATGTCGTACGACGCGATGTGGGATTACTTCCGCAATATGCTGCGCGTCATCTTCGGCAAGGCTCGCCGCGGGATCGCATTCAACGTGATGTCGAAAGAGGTCGATTGGGAACGCGACGACCTTTTCCATGTCCCGCTCACCGACTTGACTCATTTTCTCGCTCGGGAGCTTTCGCGCCATTACGTCGTGCGGCATGACTACGGACTGTACGAATACACGACGTACGTCTACAAGGAGTCCAACTGATGGCAAACGTCGTCATATTCGGCATTCAAGACTATGCCGAGCTTGCTCACTACTACCTCGAGCACGACTCGCCGCACAAGGTCGTCGCGTTCTGCGTGAATCGCGACTATCTGCCCGAGGGCGGCACCTTCAGAGGGCTACCGGTCGTCGCGTTCGAAGACGTGATCGAGTCGCATCCGCCGTCGGATTTCAGTTTCTTCGCGCCGATGTCGCCCAAGCACATGAATCGCGACCGCGAACGCGTGTACCTAGCGATCAAGCAACGCGGCTACGAACTGATCAGCTACGTGAGTTCGAAAGCCACGCGTTTCGATAATCCGATCGGCGACAACTGCTTCATTCTCGAAGACAACACGCTGCAACCGTTCACATCGATCGGCAACAACGTCGTGCTGTGGAGCGGCAACCATATCGGTCACCACGGGCGCATCGAAGATCACGTAACGGTTACCTCGCATGTCGTGATGTCGGGCCATTGCACGATCGGCGCCTACAGCTTCCTAGGCGTGAATGCGACCTTGCGCGACGGCATCCGGATCGGCGAAGGCTCGTTTATCGCGATGGCCGCCGCCGTCATGAAAAGCACCGAGCCGTGGTCGGTCTACAAGGGCAATCCGGCAACGAAGCTGGCTATGTCGAGTACGGATTTGAAGCTGTAAGAGGCCGTAGATGGGACATATTCGCTGGCAAAAGCGCGGGCTCGTCTATACGGTGGACGAGCGGCTGCCATGGGCGAAGTCGCACGCGCAGATCCCCACCGTCGCGGGCGTGCGCGACGATACGCTGCAAGTGCTCTTCAGCAGCCGCGACGAGCACAACCGCAGCGCGATCGCATCGCTCGACGTCGCGCTGGACAACCCCGGCGAGGTCCTGCGCGTCGAGCGCGCGCCGCTCATGGAGCTGGGCAAGCTCGGCACGTTCGACGACTGCGGGATGATGCCTTCGTCGGTCGTCGAGCTGAACGGCGTCCGCTATCTGTACTACATCGGCTGGAACGTTCGCAACACCATTCCATATCACAACTCGGTGGGACTCGCGATCAGCGAGGACGACGGCCGCACCTACCGGCGCCTCTTCGAAGGGCCGGTGATGGACCGCACGGCCGAGGAACCGTACTTTTGCGGCACGACGTGCGTACGCATCGAGAACGGCATTTGGCGCAATTGGTATTTGTCGTGCACGGGCTGGATGCTCGTGGACGGCAAGCCGGAGCCGCGTTATCACCTCAAGTACGCCGAGTCGCGCGACGGCATCCATTGGACCCGCGAGGGCGTCGTCGCGATCGATTATGCCGACGCCTGCGAAGGCGGGCTCGTAAGAGCCTCGGTGCACCACGACGGCAAGCTGTATCGCATGTGGTATTGCCGCCGCAGCTACAGCGGATACCGCGAAAACAGCGCCGGCAGCTACCGCATGGGTTACGCCGAATCGCACGACGGGCTCGTCTGGACGAGGCTCGACGAACGGGCGGGACTCGACGTGTCGGAGAGCGGCTGGGATTCGTTCATGGTGGCCTACCCCGAAGTCGCCGAAGCCGGCGGCCGGTTGTATTGCTTTTATAACGGCAACGGATTCGGCGCGAGCGGCTTCGGCTATGCCGAAGCCATTGAAGCCTAGTTGGGAATTCGAACATGCAACCGATGAGCATCGTCCAAGGCGACCTCGCGCGCTTAGGCTACGTGGTCCTCGCCTCCGAACCGTTGCAAGCGCGGATGCGCGCCGTAAAGGCGCGTTTCGAGCAACGCTTTCTCGCGCAATTCACGGCAGACCCCGGCCGCAATCGTCAAATCGTCAAGTTGCTTGCCGAAGACATCGACGTCAAACGCTTCTTCAGTTCCGAGGAACTCGTCGACGCGCTGCGCGCGCACGTCGGCATCCTCGAACCGGTGCAGACGGGGCCCGTGGTGACGCATTACACGGCAAGCGATCTGACCGGAAACAACTATGGGCTCCCCTTCCACCAGGATTGGCCGAGCATGGGGACGTCGACGCGCGGCGTGATCGCGTGGACGTCGATTGGGGATATCGGCCGCGCGGGACCCGGATTGCGCATCGTGCCCGGCAGCCAAGCGCGCGGATTGTGGCCCGGCAAGCAGACCGACTCGGGCTACGTACTCGACGATCAAGCGCTCGCCGGTGCGATCGACATCGAGGTGCAGGCCGGGCAAATCCTATTGATGTCGCCGTTCCTCGTTCATAAGACGAAGACCTCGGACGCCCCCGGATGGAAGCTGTCGCTATCGTGCCGCTTCGACGATTTCGCCTGCGAAACGTGGAATCGCCGCAACTTCGTCAGCGCCTATCGGACCACGGTCGATCGCGGCGTCTATCTGCAAGGCTGCGATTGACGCGGTGGCGTGAGCGCAAACTCGCGGTCACGCCACCGCCCCTCATCGGCTGAAGATGCAGTTCCACAACCCGCCGTAGTTCTGCACCGGGTGCCGGCTCGCGAGCTCGAAGCCGAGCGCGCGCAGCGTAGCGGCGAGTTCGTCGAGCTTCGCCTCCTCGATCTCGATGAAGATTTCCTTGCAGCGCCGCAACGACTCGCTTGCGCCCGCGAGCACCGGCACTTCGTGGCCATCCACGTCGATCTTCACGTACTCGGGCTCTGCCAGGCCCATTTGCTCGCGCCAGCGGTCGAAATGAACGAGTTGGATCGGATGGACGTGCTGCGGCGCGAAGTTCTCGCCCGATACGGCCGTGGGCGAGCCGACGATCTTTTCGTGCGCGCCGAGCTCCATTTTGTGGATGAATAGCTTATCCACCCCGAACCGATCCGAAGCCGCGACGTTGAAGGCCGCGATATCCACGTCGTCGGCCCGATTCAAGAACGCGTTCCACGACAGCAGGAAGTAGTTCGACGGATCGGGCTCGATCGCCGCCACCTTCAAGCCGCGCTTGGCCGCATAAAGCGCGAAGATCCCGTTGCTTGCGCCGAAATCGTAGTAGGCGGCGCCGCGCGGAATGCCGTCGATCCAATCGAGCAGTTCCGGTTCGATGTACTCGAGGCCGGTGGCCATCCACAACAGCCGCTTGCTCGGCGCAAGCCAACGCAAATCGAGGCCGCGGATGCGCGTCTCGTGCGTATAACGGCCGAGGTCGAACGCCTGCGCGCGGGCGAGGGTCTCCTCGTCGACCAACGTTTCGATCGGGACATACTTCCAGGTATTCATCGCCAGCCTTTCTTCGTGCAATTGCCGGGGCGAAGCGCTCGCGTGTGTCGCGCCAATGCCGCCGCATGGGTCGTCTTTTCGGAACTGCAAGGCTAGCGGCGCGAGGGCCATATCGATTCGCGGAACAGACCAGAGATCGACCCTCAATTATGCGTTTCGGGTAGCGACGGCGGTGCCTCCTAGCGCCGTGGGCCAAACTCCCGAATAACCGGCCTCTCCCGCTGCTGTTTCGCCGTTTGACCATGGCGGGCCCAAAGTACCCTTGACCGATGTCCACGCTCCCGCCCTCTGCCTCGTCCGAATCCGCCGCGCTCGAAGCGGCCCATGACCTCTTCGCCGAGGGCCGGCTGGCTGAAGCCGAACTCGCCTATAAGCAGGCATTGACGGTTCACCCTCGGGATGCGGAGGCGCTCGCCCATCTCGGCCGCGTGCTGCACGCGCAGCAGCGTCTACCGGAAGCCGCGCTGGCATCGCATCTGGCCGTTACGATCCGGCCGGACTTTGTGCAGGCGCGGATCGATCTCGCATTGGTTTTGATCGACTTGGGCCGGATACCGGAGGCTGAGGCTACGTTGCGCGCGGCAATCGCCTCGCAGCCCGAACATGCCGATGCGCATTTCCATTTGGGGCTCGTATTGGAAAGGACGGCGCGCCTCGCGGAGGCGGAAGCCGCTTACCGACAGGCGCTCGAACTTCGCCCCGATGCAGTGGCCGTCCACAACAATCTGGGCAACGTGCTGCAACGCTCCGGCCGTGCGCAAGAAGCGGTCGAAGTCTACCAACGCGCGTTATCGCTCAATCCGAATGTCGCGCCGAGCCACTACAACCTGGCCACCGCACTGCGGGCAACCGGCTGCGCGCACGAAGCCGAGCCGCACTACCGGCGGGCGCTCGACCTCGAGCCCGGCTATCTCGACGCGCGATTCGGCCTCGGCACCTTGCTATTGAGTCTCGGCCGGTTCGAGGAAGGCTGGCGCCTGTTCGAATCGCGCTATGCCTTGCCGCGCTTTTTGCACTACAAGACGAAAGAGGCGCTGCCACTGCCCCAATGGCAGGGCGAGTCGCTCGCAGACCGCTCGCTGCTCGTCTGGCAAGAGGATGGACTGGGCGACGTGATCCAGTTCGGTCGTTATCTTCCGCTGCTCAAGGCCGCCGGCGCCGCGCGCATCGACATGGTCTGCGCGGCGTCGCTGCATCGTTTGTTCGCGCGTGTCGAGGGACTCGATGGGTTGCTGACGCATGACCAGGCGCAAACGAAGTTTTCCGAATACGATTGCTGGACGAGCCTGCTCAGTGCGCCGACGCATCTCGGTACGACGCTAGAGACGATTCCGCCCGCGAACTACCTGCGCATCGATGAAGCACGCTCCGCCTATTGGCGGGAACGGCTCGCGAAAGTATTGCCCGAGGGACCCCGCATCGGCCTCGTATGGCGCGGCAACCCGCGCCACCATAACGACGCGCATCGTTCGCTGGCGTCGCTCGCGCAGTTGCTGCCGCTATGGAGCCTGGCCGGTATCTCGTTCGTGAGTGTGCAGAAAGGGCAAGACGAGGACGAAGCACGGCATCCGCCGGCATTTCAACCGCTGCTCGCGCTTGGACATGAATTGGAAGACTTCGCCGATACGGCCGCACTGATCGAGCAACTCGATCTCGTCGTCAGCGTCGATACCTCGACGGCGCATTTGGCCGCATCGATCGGCAAGCCGTGCTGGGTACTGCTGCCCTATCACGATCCGGACTGGCGTTGGTTGCACGGGCGTGACGACAGTCCGTGGTATCCGCACACGATGCGCGTGTTCCGTCAGCCCAGGGCGGGCAATTGGTCGGCGCCGATGGAAGCGATGTTGCAAGCGGCCCGCGCACGATTCGCCGACTCTCGATAGCTCGCAATCCACCGCGCATTTACTGGGCCGACGACGCGCCCGCCGCCGGCGCCGCAATAGTAGGCGCGACCGCCGTGGGCATCGCAATCGGCTTCACCGCGTTTTGCAGCGAAGGCGCGACAGGTGCCGCATCGTTGATCGTCGTCGTGCGCCCGCCGTCGCGATAGAACGCCAGTTCGGCGGCGCGATTCATCACGAGAATGCTGATGCGGCGATTCGTCGGTGCATTGGGATCGTTGCCTTGTAGCGGCTGCACGTCGGCAAGACCGCGCACTTGCAAGATCTTTTGGATTTGCATCCCGCCCGCTACGAGCGCGCGGCGCGCCGCGTTCGCGCGATCGGAGGACAATTCCCAGTTCGTATAGCCGTCTTCGTTGCCTTGATAGGGCACGTCGTCGGTATGCCCCGCGATCGAGATATGGTTGTCGACATCGTTGAGCGCCGAGCCGATTTGCGCAAGGATCGTCGCCGCATACGGTTGCATCCGCGCACTGCCGGACGCGAACATCGGCCGCTTCTGCGAATCGACGATTTCGATACGCAGCCCCTCGCTCGTAATCGAGATCCGGATCTGATCCTTGAAAGCATTGAGCGCGGGCACATGCTCGATCAGCGCCGTGAGCTTCTGCTTCAACTGCTGCAGGCGCTGCATCTCGTCGGAGGCGAGTTGCGGGGTCGTCGTCTGCACGGGCGGATTGGGCTGCGTCATCGCACCCACGCCGGGACGCGTATCGGCAATGTTTTTGCCCCCGCCCTGCACGATGCTCGACGGCGTCGCGGGACTCGACTCGGTCCCGGAAAACAGCGCGGAGAGCGGCGTATTGAAGTACTTCTCGATCCCTTCCTTGTCGTACTTGGAAGTGGAGCCGAGCAGCCACATGAGCAGGAAGAACGCCATCATCGCCGTCACGAAGTCGGCATACGCGATCTTCCATGCGCCGCCATGATGGCCTTCGTGCTCGCCGCCGCGCTTGCGGCGCACGACGATGCTCATCGGCCGCTTCTCGGCGCTCTCGCGGGAAAGTCTATCGCCCATCGCTTGCTCGTCCGTCGCTTAGGAAGCCGCCGCCGGCTTCGAGACCTTCGTCGCGCGCACGGTGTCGTCGAGTTCTTGGAACGTGGGGCGATCGCTCGTGAACAACACCTTGCGGCCGAACTCCACGGCAACTGACGGCGCATAGCCGCTCAGCGAGGCCAGCAGCACGGCCTTCACGCACTGGAACGGCTTGGCGGCCGCGCGGCCCTTCGCATGCAGCAGATCGGCGAGCGGCCCGATGAATCCGTACGACAGCAAAATACCGAGGAACGTGCCGACGAGCGCGGCCGCGATCATCTCGCCGAGCACCGCGGGCGGCGCGCCGACGGAGGCCATCGTATGGACGACGCCCATGACGGCCGCGACGATACCGAACGCCGGCAAGCCGTCGGCCATCTTTTGCAGCGCGTTGGCGACCACCGATTCCTCGGCGTGATGCGTCGTCAATTCCTCGTCCATCAGGTCCTGCATTTCGAGGACGTTGATGTTGCCCGTCGACATCATGCGCAGGTAGTCGGTGATGAAGTCGAGCAAATGATGATCGCCGGCGATCACGGGATATTTTTGGAAGAGCGGGCTTTGGTCGGGTGCGTCGACGTCGGCTTCGAGCGCCATCATCCCTTCCTTGCGGGCCTTCTGCATCAGTTCGTAGAGCAGCGCGATCAACTCCAAGTACTTCGCCTTGTCGTAACGCGGGCCCTTGAAGCAAGCGGGCAAGCTCTTGATCGTCTTTTTCAACGTGGGGACGGGGTTGGCAACGACGAACGCGCCGAACGCCGCGCCGAAAATACAGAGCAATTCGAACGGCTGAATCAAGGCGAACAGGTGCCCGCCTTCCCCGACGAAACTTCCGATCACAGCGCCGAGCACCATGATCCAACCGATTGCGACAAACATGAATCTCTCCAATCCAAAAGCGAGGGGCCGCGCATCCACATCAGCGCGTCGTTGCGACGAACGGTTCGTTCGTAGTCCTATCGGTTGGGGTAGCGGAGGACGGCTCGGTAGAGCCTTTGACGCAAGACCAATCGCGACGAGGGCTGCGATGCGGCCTCGTATTCGTTCATGCCTGGCTAACGGCTCAAAGAGGCAATAGCTAAAGGGTGTGCAATGAAATTTAAGAAAGGGGACGCATCAATGGCGTCCGCGCGACCGGCTCGCCCACCGATCGCGCAGGTTGATTGATTCAGATCAAGTTCGCCGGCACGGCCTTGGTGTATCTGTCCGTCAGGACGATTTCACCCACACCCCGCCGTCGCTCGGTACGTTGCCCTGAGTCCACCACTGCGCGCAATACTTCGCGCCTTGGTACATGACGCAACTGCCGCCCGAATAGGCAACCGATGCCGACCATGTCGGCGTCGCGCCCGAGACGAGCTTCCAAACCGACGATTGCCCCGGCACGTCGCCTTGCGTCCACCACTGGGCTTGATAAGTCGAGCCCTGATAGGTCACCTGCATGCCCGCCGTATAGACTTGCGACGCCGACCACGGCGCCGGCCCCGAACCGCCGGTCCCTCCGGTCGATCCGCCGCCATACGAGGGATCCTTCGTGACGCCCGCGCCCCAATGATCGGCAAAACGCTCGAAGATCGAGGCGAACTGATAGGGACTCTGCGCCACGCCGGAACAGCTCGAGGAGGCCGACCCGCCCGGCGTCGCGCAGGCCACGTCGCGCCCGACCGACCAATTGCTGAGGAGACCGTAATTGTTGTTGAGCGCGGTATTGGTCAGCGTTTGAGCATCGTCGAGCGTGAACGTTTCGCCCTGCGTGTCATTGACGCCGATCATCGGCGTGACGCCTACCGTTTGCCACAACTGCGCGCTGCTCTTCGTCTGCCCGACGCTCTTGTACGCCGTGTCGAGCTGCGAATACAGCGACTGCGCCGCTTGAATCGCCGCTTGTCCCATCTCGACGCCGGACGGGCCGTAGTCCATCGCCATCACGTTGACGACGTCGAATGCCACATGATTTTGAATCGCCGCGTTCAGGACGTTCAAGCCTTCGCCGGTCAGCCCCGAGGCGAGTACGGGGAGCGTCAGCGTCACATGGAGCGCTTTGCCTTTGGCGGTCTGCGCGGTTTGCAACTGCGCGACGGCTTGGAAGTTCCGCGCGAGCGCGGCCGAATCGTCCTGCGCGGCGCCTTCGATATCGAAGTCGATATGCGTGAGGCTGTAGGTATCCACGACCGTTTGGAGCGCTGCCTGCAGCGAGGGCACGTCGGTGCACGCCTGCATGAGCGGCGTACCGTTCGCGCCGCCGAACGAGACGGCGACCTCGCCGCCCTTCGCCCGATAGTTGTCGATGCCGCCCGAGATCGCCGTCAGCAAATCGGAACTGTTGCCGGGCCCGATCGCTTGCACGCCGCCCCAGGACGGTACGCATCCGCCGGAGCCGGCCACGACGAACGCAAGCGTGAACTGCTGGATGCCCTGCTGTACGCCGATTTTGTCGAGGACCGGGGTGGGCCATTCGGTCATGTCGACGTAGGGTGCGTAGATGTTGCTCGCTTGCGAAGCCGTCGCGGCCAGCGAGAAGGCCGTTGCGGCGAGTACCTTCGTGATCGTTCGCTTCATGGGTCTGCCCTCGTTCCGTTTGAAGGTGCCGGTTAGCGAGCCGTGCCTCCTTCCGCTCGAGTCCGGCGGCGATGAATCGCTCCGTATCGTAGGAGATCCTCCGCGAGATTGGTACTAAAGCGGTCCCACCAAAATTAGTGGGTAAAGGCGACTTAAACGCTCAATTGGAGGGCTTTGACCAATCGCTTAACGATGGCTGAAAAATTGCGCCATACCCGCACGAATCCTTTCAGGACAAAGGCGAAGAGCCAATCGCATGCGTTTGGAGCATGGCGACGGGCGAGCCGCGGCCACGCATTGATTACGCGAGGAGCATCAGAGCGATGAGACCAGTGAATACCGCGTCCCGCTATTTGAGGCGACGGACGCACCGAGCGATGCGTCCGCGCACCGAAGCCGACGTTAGCCGTTGATTGCCGCCAGTACGTCGTCCGTCGTACGAACGCGTCCGAGCCGCGGGAAGATGAAGCGCAGCGATGCTTCATGCTGCTCGATCGATGCGCAGCTCATCGCATCCTCGGCAAAGACGATCGCGTAGTTGCGCTCGAACGCGGCGCGCGCGGTCGACTCGACGCCGATGTTCGTCGCGATACCGGCGAGCACGATCGTTTGAACGCCGCGCCGGCGCAATTGCAAATCGAGTTCGGTGCCGTAAAAGGCGTTCCACTGCCGCTTCGTGATCTGAATGTCGCGCTCGCTCGCTTCGAGCCGAGGCGGGAAGGTCCACCAATTTTCGGGCAAGCCGCCGGGCGGCGTGGGCGGGGGCTGGTCGACGCTTTGCCGCAATACGTCGCCGAAATCGGGACTGGGCCCGACGCGCACGAGCACGACAGGCGCGCCCACTTCGCGAAAGCGTTTCGCGAGGCGCACGCTCGCGTCCAAGACGGCATCGCCCGTGCGCGGCGCTCGACCGTAGGGCAGGATGCCTTCTTGCAGATCGATGAGGACGAGCGCGGTGGTACGTGGATCGAGAGTGTCCATGATGAGTCCTTGAAGTCCCGTGGATGCAGCGTTGATCGAGTCGATATCGCGCGCCGGTGCGAGCCGGCGGGCCGGCCCGCCATTGAGCGCGACCGGCAAAACAGGTTTAATGAGAGCGATACCTCAGAAATACGAGGATACCCTCACAAAACGGAGTATATGAGGATGGCCTCACAAAATGCAAGTCGTTCCGGCGACGACGTGCGCGCGGACGCGAAGCCGCCGCGGCGCGAACGCGGGCGGGCGCGCGTGGCGGCGCTGCTCGACGCGGCCGGCGCGGAATTCGCCGAGAAGGGCTTCGACGCCGCCACGATGACGGCGATCGCGGCGCGGGCCGGCGCGTCCATCGGCTCGCTCTATCAGTTCTTTCCCACGAAGGATGTGCTGGCCGACGCGCTGCTCGAAGCGTATTTGACGACCTTGATCGACGATCTCGGCCGGCTGCGCGAAGCGGCGCCCGCGCTCGACGTGGCGGCCCTAGCGCATCGGCTCGCGCGCGCATTGGTTGCGTTTCGCGCCGCGCATCCGGCGTTCGCGCCGCTCGTGGAGACCTCCGGCCGCTCGCTGCCGGCGGTGCTCGGGGTGAGAGAGCGGATTCGCGCGGAGATCGCGGCGATCTTGCGCGCCAAGGCGCCCGGGATGAAGGCGGCCGAGGCGCAGGTGCGCGCGGCCGTGGTTCAGCAAATCATGAAGGCGGCGGTCGCTATTCAGGGCGAGGCGACGTTTGCGCATCGCGCGGCGGTGATCGACGAGTTGGAAAGCGTGATGAAGCTGTATTTGGATCAGACATTCGAGGCGGTGGGTCTAGCGCGGGCAAGCAAGCGTTAGCTGTAGCGACTTGCATTCGAAACCGCGCCTGCTCACATTTTTCGTCAGTCCCATCGCACTCGGCATCACAACTTCGCGGTTGTAATTTTTCTGGCAAGGCTCGCGTGGTGTCATACCAGCATGACACGCACCAACTCAATTTCGGGATCCCCTGTACCGAACCCACCACTTACAGGGCAAACCACTGCGGCGTCGGATGGCCAGCCCGTAAGACGGTCAGCTTCTCCCCCGGCTGATGACCGCTTTTCCGGCTTGTCGAAAAGACCGCGCCGCGACAGCGCGCAAGAGGCGTCCGCTTCAGACAGTGCCATGATGCGTCCACGCCAGGATCTGCAGGCTACCCAATTCGACCGAGCCGCATCGATGCGGGCCGCTGCGAATAGGGCATCCCTGGGGTCGTCGACGGGCCCCGCATTGCCGAACATCAGCGGCCTAACCGCCGGGGGCTCGCTCAATATGAGCGAAGACCGCGGTGCGCAACGCGCCAGCTATCAGCCGTCGCGAGCAACGGAGTTGGCCGAATCGAAGTACTCGGACATCCTGCCGTCGCAGCATGAACTAAAGGAATCGCACATCGACGCGTATCGACAGAAAATAAAAAATGGAGAGCAATTAGAACCGATCCCCGTCGCGCGGAGTAGCGACGGCAAAAAACTGGTGCTCATCGATGGACACCATCGATTCGCAGCGGCAATGGCAGAGCAAGCCAAGGTCGACTTGATTGTTTCTTCCACGACCGCACCGACGTCGCATGCGGACTGGTCTGGGGTCAAGAAGACTGATCGCTTCACGGGCAACGATATAGTCAACCAGGGCCCGGAACACTTTGCAAATGTAAGCTCTGACAGTGAGGACTATTCGAGCGGGAGTTCACCCGGCGGGCATAAAGCATAGAAGGCTGGAATCTAAGCAATCGTAAAGGGAGTAAACGAGACGACGAATCGCCGTGATCGATCGCCAAAAATTGCCGATAATATCGGCGCGCTTCATTTCCTCATACGATCCCGGCCCCGCGCTATTGTCCAAGCCCTCATCGATGCTTCCGCTTCGCGCCGCCCGAGCTCATAGCCCGCAACGCCGCCGCCTGCTGCAAGCCGCCATGCTGGCGGCCTGTCTGCCGCTCGCCGCCTGCAACGCACCGCCCCAAATCGGCGGCACCTTCGTGCAACTGTGGCGCAGCCATCTCGACTGGACGCGCGATCAATGGCACGAACGCCTAACGGCCTCCCATGCGCTCGGCTGCAAGGAGATTTTCGTGCAGTGGGTTGGCATCGACAGCGAGCCCGACAGCACATGGATAGCGCCGGATTCGATGATCCAGTTGCTGCTCGACGAGAGCGCGGCGCTCGGCATGGGCGTTCACCTCGGCGTGCCCTACGACGAGCGCTGGTGGAACGCGATCGGCGACAAAAGCGACGCCGTGCTCGACGCCTTCCTTGCCCGCTCGAACGAGCGCGGCGCAAGCTATATGCAAACCGCGCTGTGGACACTGCACGAGGCGTTTCGCGGCTGGTATATCCCGTATGAGCTCGAGCAGTACAACTGGGCCGATCCGGCGCGCCTAGACAAGCTCGCCGACTGGCTCGGCCGCTTCTCCGACGTGGCGCTCGCCACCAGCGGCCAGGTCCCGACCGTGTCGACCTACTTCAGCCAACTGCCGACGACCGGCACGCTCGCCGGCATGTGGAGCACGCTGCTCGACCGGGTCAAGCTGCATCCGATGATCCAAGATGGGGTGGGCGTGGCCGGCATCGGCAACTACGACGCGCTCAGGCCGCTGCACGACATGCTCGTCGCGCGCGGGGCGACGTTCGATCTCATCGCGGAACTGTTCGAGCAATTGCCGGCGGCGAAGAGCGATGGCTCGGACTTCAAGGCCCGTTCGGCCAGCTTTCGGCGCATCGAGGCGCAATGGAACATCGCGCGCGATTACGGCGCGCAGCGTATCGTCGCGTTCTCGCTCGATCCGTGGGTGCTCGGCGACTCCGCCGAGGCAAGGTTGCTGCTCAAGCGCTGGCAATCGGCGATCGGTTGAGCGCGCGCCGATCACCGGTCCGCTTTAGAGTTGCTTGCCGACGATCTCACGCAAGATTTCGCTCGTGCCGCCGAAGATGCGCAACGCGCGCGCATCGGCCCAGGCGCGTCCGATGCCGTATTCGCTCATATAGCCGTAGCCGCCATACAGTTGCAGCAAATCGTCGAGCACTTGCCCTTGCAACTCCGTCGCATTGAGCTTAGCCATGGCCGCCGTGACGGGCTCGAGTCCGCCCGCCATGTGGCGCGCGAGACAGTCGTCGAGAAACACGCGCAGCATGGTCGACTTGGAAAGCGCATCGGCTAGCTTGAACCGCGAGTTCTGGTAGTCGAGCACGCGCCGGCCGAACACCTTGCGCTCCTTGAGGTACGCCGCCGCTTCGGCCAGGCGGCCTTCGAGCGAGGCGGCCGCGCGCAGCGCGATGGCCAGACGCTCCCGCGCGAGTTCGCGGGTGACGTACTCGAATGCGGCCCCCTCTTCCCCGAGCAACGCATCGGCGCTCAGGCGCACATCGTCGAAAAACAGTTCGCACGTGTCCTGACTGTGCTGCCCGATCTTTGCGAGCGGCGGTCCTTTGGCGAATCCCGGCATGCCCTCCTCGACGACGAAGAGCGACAAGCCGCGGGCGCCGAGGTCGGGGTTCGTGCTGGCCAGGACGATCACGAGCCCGGCGTTCACACCGTTCGTGATGAACGTCTTCTGGCCGCTCAGTGCCCACCCCTCGCCGTCTCGGCGCGCGCGCGTGCGCACGGCCTTCAAATCGCTGCCCGCCCCGGGCTCGGTCATCGCAATGGCGCCGATGAGTTCGCCCGACGTCATGCGAGGCAGCCATTTCTCCCGCTGTTCGGGTGTCCCGAATGCCGCCAGATACGGCGCGACCATATCCGAATGAATCGAAAAACCGATGCCGAGATAGTTCGCGTGCGCAAGCGCTTCGATGACGACCGCGGCATGTCCGAAGTCGCCGCCCAGCCCGTACGGCACCGCAATCGCGCAGTTCAGCAAACCGGCCTCGCCGGCCTTTCGCCACAACGCTCGCGGCGTGATGCCTTCATGCTCCCACTGGGCGTAATGCGGCGCGATCTCGTTCGCGATGAAACGCTCGACTTGAACGCGAAACTGTTCGTGATCTTCGCGGAAAACGCCGCGCATACGCTCGCTCCTGGAGGATTCGGCCGTCGCTTTACTGTCCATACGGGTCGGTCGCGCTCACCTGGCCGCGCAGCACCGGTTTGCCGGCCGTGCCCACGAGGAAGAGGCTGTAGTGGTCGCCCGGCTGGAGCGCCGGCAGGGTCAGCGCGCCGGACGCGACCGTCGAGCATGCGGCCGCGAGCTTCGCCGAAACCGGGTTGATGGGACGCGCGGCAGCCGCATGCGGCGCCACGGCCGAGAACAGCACCGGACCGGCGGGCGCCACCGCGAGGCGGCCATTCGGGCAGTCGGCGGCAAGGTTGTAGAAGCGCAACTCGGCCTTGAGCGCGTCTTGCGAGCCACCGCCGTCGTCGACGACGGTGAATACGACTTTCTGCCCCTCGCGGCGCGGCACGAGTGTCGCGAAGCTGTCCGGTGCGACCGTCAGCGTCGCGACGGCCTTGCCGTTCAGCGAGACGGTAAACGGCGCATTACCTTTGACGATGGCGTACGTACTCGCCGTTGCCTCGCCGGAGAGCGTTTGCACGGGTCCATCGGCTATCTTCACCGAGAGCCGCGCGCTGTCCGGATTGACCAGGCGCACGAACGACGACCCGGCCGGCGGCCGCGCGGCATAGAGCTGCGCGAATTTGCCCTCGGTATCGGCGCGCGCGCCGATCGGCGCGAACGCGGCGGCCAGCGACAAGGCGGCGCCCAGACAAGGCGCAAAAACGAATCGTGCGACGAACTTCATGCTTTCGACTCCTTGGGGGAACGCATCCTCGAGTCCAGGTACATGCGCTCCAGTGCTTTGCGGTCGGCTTTTTGGGTCTGCGTCAGCGGAAAGCCGTGGCAGACGATCAATTCCGACGGGATCATATACGGCGGCACGCGGCGGCCGAGCGAGGCACGCCAATCGGCCAACGCGGGAGGCGGGGGCAGCAGTCCGGACGGTCCTTCGGCATCGGGATCGACGAAACCGATCATCCGCACGATGGCGCCGTCGGGACGCTTGAGCGCGACCGCCGCGCCCGCGCGCACGCCGGGTAGCGTGGCCAGCGCCGCGTCGACTTCGGCCAGTTCGATGCGATAGCCGTGCAACTTGATCTGGTCGTCGCGCCGGCCGCGGAACGTGACGAGCCCGCGCGCATCCATCGCGCCGAGATCGCCGGTGCGATAACCTCGCTTGCCGTCGCGCACGAACATGCGTGTGGCGTTCAAATCGGCGCGGTTCAGATAGCCGCGCATGACGTGATCGCCGGCGATACAGATCTCGCCGTCGTCGATGAACACCTCTGCATACGGTTTGGCGCGGCCGATCGGAAACGGCAGCGGCGCGCTGGCGCGCAGTTCGGCATCGATCTCGACCCACGTGGTCGAGCACGTCGCCTCGGTCGGCCCATAGGAGTTGATGATGCGCGAGGCCGGGAAACGGCTCCAGAGTGCTTCGGCCAGCACCGGCGTGAGCGATTCCGCGCCGAACACGAACGCGCGCAGATCGGGCAAGTGCCCGGCGTCGAAAGACGGATCCAGCAGTTGCTGACGCGCGAACGACGGCGTCGAAGTCCAGACGTTCACGCGTGCGCGCGCCAGATAAGCCGCGAAACGTTCACGGTCCTCGATCACTTCGCGCGGGCACAACGCGCACGCGCCGCCCGTCGCCAACGCACCCACCCAGTTGAACAGCGAGAAGTCGAAGCTGAACAGCATCTGGTCCATGAACACGGGCGCATCGCCGAGCGCGAGGCAATCGCGAATCCAGCGCGCGAATAGGCCCAGGCTCTCGCGCCCGATTTGCACGCCCTTCGGATCGCCCGTGCTGCCCGAGGTGAACATGATGTAGGCAAGCCCCGGCTCTGCAAGCGGCGCGGCGTCGAAGCCCGTCGGCACGAACGCGCGCGCCTGCGCATCGTAGCGCAGGCCGGCGCGCACGAGCTCGCCGATGCGGGCAATGCGGTGCGCCGGGTTGACGACATCAACGGGCACGAACGGCACGCCAAGCTGTAAGCAGCCGAGCATCGCAACCAGAAACGCCGGCTCCTTGTGGCCCGTGATCACGAGCGGCACGTTCGCGCGCGCGCCGGCTTCTATCGCGGCGGCTGTCCACGTCGATACGGCATCGGCGAGCGCGGCCCACGAAAGCGGGCGCGCGGGATCGATCACGGCCGCGCGTTCGGGCGCGGCATGCTCGTCTGCGAATTCGAAACGATCGAAGTCGAAATGCATTGAGAATCTCCTCGTGAGCGGGTGCCGGGGCTTATCGCGGGTTCAAGCGGGTTCAAGCGTCTTCCAACCCTTTCAAACCTTTTGCGAGGCGATGTATTCGGCCAGTATTTGCACCGACTCGAGATGCACGTCGATTTCCGACGGCGGGATCTTCACGCCGAATTCGCGTTCGACGGCGAGCGCCACATCGACGGCCGAGAGTGAATCGATGAGCCCCGACTCGATCAGCAGGGTGTCCGGCTCGACCGACGTGAGGATGATGGCTTCGATCAGTTGTGCGAGTTTGGCTTCGATTTCGGCGATGGGCATGAGAGGACTCCGGCTAGCGGGATGTTCGAGTTTCAGAACTGGAAATAGAGGAAGCGCGTCTCTTTGTGCAGATTCGCGAGACACAGGAAGAACAGCGCGAGCAACACGGCGAGCCACGGTGCGCCGGGACGCCAGCGCATGAAAGCGAGCGCGGCCTCTTGCGCCTTGAAGAGCGCGGGCGAATGGCGCCCGAGGATTTGATGCGCGTTCGGTGCAAACCATGCGATGCAGAGTAGCGCAAGCACATAGACGAATTGCAAATGCGTGCCGACGATCGCGCGCCATGCGTCGCCGGGCGCCATATTCAACGCGTAACGGAGCGTGCCCAAGGACTCGAAACCGCGCAGCCCCATCATGCCTTCCACGAGCCGGACGGCTTCGCCGACGCCGTTCGCGCGGAAGAACGCTTGGGCGACGAGCACCGCGACGAAGGTGACGGCAACGCTCGCGACTTTGCCCGCGCGCGTGCCTGTGCGGCCCGCCACCGGCTTGCGGCCCACGACGAAGATGCGCCACGCGTGATTGACCGACAGATACAGCGCATGAAGCAGACCGAACACGAGGTACTGAACACCCGCGCCGTGCCAAATGCCGGCGAGACTCATCGTGAAGACGGTCGGCAGCACGATGGTCGCCGCAAACCCGCCCGGCGTGCGGGCGGCGGCCGAACCGGCTGCGAGGCCGCGCCTATCGCGCATGCGTGAGATGGCCATCGCCACGGGGTAGTAGAGGTAAGCCGTCAGATAGCGCGTCAGCGTGATGTGCCAGCGCGCCCAGAAATCGATGATGCTGCTCGCCTTGTAGGGCGAATTGAAGTTCAGCGGAAAACGGATGCCGAACATTTTCGCGAGACCGAGCGCCATATCGGAATAGCCGGAGAAATCGAAGTAAAGCTGTAGCGCATACGCGACGCTCGTGCCCCAGGCCGCCCAGAAACGCAGGTCGCCCGGCGCGGCGAAGCCTGCGTCCGCGTAGGGGGCGATCGCGTCGGCAAGCAGCACTTTCTTGGCGAGGCCCATGACGAAAAGCATGGTGCCGACCGAAAGATTTTCGGCGCGGAAGCGGAAGTTATCCTGCTTCGCGAACTGCGGCATCATTTCTTTGTGATGCAGAATCGGGCCGGCGATCAGATGCGGAAAGAACGTCACGAAGAGCACATAGTTCAACAGCCGGCCCTCTTTCGCGATACCGGCGCGGCAATCGAGCAGATAGCCGATCTGCGTAAACGTGAAGAACGAGATGCCGAGCGGCAGCGCGAGCGGATCCATCATGCCGTGCGTGATGCCCAGCTCGCTCATGAAATTGAACAGCGCGGCGAAATACTTGTAGTGCACGAGCGCCGCCAGATCGGCCAGCACGCCGGCCGCGACGATCGCGTCCTGTACGCGCGGCCGGCCCGCGCAGCGCAGCATCCACCGGCTGATCGCGTAGTTGAAGGCAATCGATACGGCGAGCAGCGCGAGGAATTGCGGATTCCACCAGCCGTAGAACACGAACGACGCGATACAAAGCCATATGGCGGCGAGCCGCAGGCTAACGGCGCCGGCGAGGTAGTGTCCGGCGAGCGCGACGGGCAAAAACAGCAGCAAAAAGAGCCAGGAATTGAACAGCATCGCAATCGATCTCAGGCGGAAGGGGCGAACGCACGCGCCGCCGATGCGGCAGCCTGCGGCGGCCGCGGGACGTCTTGCCGCGCGGGCAGATGTGCGAGGACGGCTTTCTCGTCGTCGGTAAGCGGCAGCGACAGCGCGTTCTCCGAGAACTCCCAGATCACGAGCCTGAGCGAGTTCGGCCAGCGCTCGCGCTGCTTGAGCGCCGCGATGAGCGCGCCGCTGAATTGGCCGCCGTCCATGCTGAGGTTCCAAACTTCACGCCCGAGCCCGATGCCGAGCCACGGCGCGAAGTTGCTGCGCCGGCCGTTCGAGCTGCCGGCGAGCAGCACTTCGACGGGCGGCGCGGCGTCGAGCAAGCCGCCCGAGCGCACCGGCTCGATGTCCTGAGGTTGCACCCGCTCCAGATCGGGACGCCAGCCCCGCGGCGCCCGCTGCAATCCCGAGAGCACGAGCAGATCGCCGATGCGCACTTGCGGCGCGCCGGGTTTGCCGATGGAGAACTCCTGCGTACCTCTTTGGTTGCCCAGCAGCGGCAACGCAGCCTGTGCGACGGCCGTCGCCGCCGCGCGCGCGCCGTCGGCATTCATGTGCACGTCGGTGCGAAAGAACATCGGCTCCGTGTGCCCCTCGAGCGTGGCGCGTAAATCGACGAACGGTACGCCCTCGTCGCGCAGCGCGTCTTGCCACTCATCGAGCCGTTGCCGCATGCCCTGCGACACGGCCCGGCCGCATAGATGCGCGGCCTCGATACGCGACTTGTCCGGTACCGCCACCACGAGTACTTCAATGTGTTTTGCGCGCAACTCGCCCGTCCAGTAGCGCATCAATCGCACGCGCTCGCGCAGCACGTCGGCCGCCACGCCCGGCTGAGGACGCAGGCCGTCGCGATAGAACATCCACTGCGGACAGCCGAGCGCCGTTTGGTCGCCGAGATCGCCGAGCAATCGATAACGCACGGCGGCATTGGCGGTGTCGATGGCGCCCTGAGCCGGCAAACGCAGCGACTTGCCGAGCACGCGGCCGGCCGAGCCGTCGAGCCAGGCATGCGGACGCAGGGCCTGCGCATCGATCCTCGCATGGTCGAGCGACCACAGTGCCCAGCCGAAGCCGGCAACGAGCGACACCATGCACACCAGCGCGGTCAACCGGTGTCCGAGGGCGTGGTCCTGATCGGGGGTGGTCACGTCGTCAGGTCCCGAGTGCGGCCTTCAACCGCGAGAGCCAGGTTTCGGTCGACATGATCGACGCGTTGTCCCACAGCCCAGAGGCGTCGGGGCCTTGGGCGTAGGTCGGCTCGAACATTTGCCAGATGAGCACCTGCGGCTTGTGCGCCTTGAATTCGGGCGATTCGACGTACTCGAGCAACATGATCCACTGGCCGACGTTGCCCGGCTTCCAGTTCACCGAAACGGGACGATCGATCAGATTCGAGAGCTTTTGCGGGAAGCCGAAATACGGCTGCACCATGCTGTGACCCGTCACGTGCACGGGTGCGGGGGCGTCGTCGATCAAACTCTGGCCTTCGGCCTGACGTCGCACCGAATACACTTCGCGGCCGACCTGCTTTTTCTCGTCCGCCGTGAGGAAGAGTTCGGCCAAATCGCCGTAGCGGCGTTCGTTGAACATGCTGCCGAGCGGCATGCCGGTACCGGGCCGGCCGTCGAGCGCCGGCACGTCATGCGCGATCATGCGAGCGGTGGCCTCCGCCGTCGCATCGGCGGCCACCTGCGTCCAGTGCTGATCGGTGCGATAAAACACGTTGTCGCCCGCATCGCGCAGCTTGCGCAGCACGGCTTCGTCGTCGAACGCCGGGATGCCGGCTTGTTTCAGCTTGCCGAGAATGGCGGCATACCGTGCCTGCACCTCGGGGCTCAGCGCGCGGCCGTCGGGCAGCTTGTCCTGATAGAAGCGCGTCTTGTCGGGCAGCAGGAGGACTTCGAGCTTGATGCCGCGCGCGGCGAACAAGTCGCGCGCCTGCTGGATCAACCGCGTATCGTTATCGATGCCGCGCATATCGACGCTCGTGAGACTGCCCCACCCCGGAAAGAGCCAACCGTCCTTGCCCTTGATGACGATCGAGGACGCATCCTGCGCCTGGGCCTGCGCGCTTGCGCTCGTCAGCGCGGTCACGGCGCCGGTCGCGGCGAGCGCGCCGAGTGTCGCGACGCATAGCGCGGTCCGCCGAACGATGCGCAGCATCGTCCGCTTCCCCGGCACACTCGAAAAAGATGTCTGGTTCAACCTGCGACTCCCGAAAATAAATACGCCAGACGCATACGGCCACGCGCCGACGCAATGGCGCTCGTCCGTCAATACGACAGCGTCACCGTCATAAACAAACCTTTCGATCGGTCCTTGGAACCGCCGCCCACGTTGAAGCGGTACTGCGTCGCCCAGTCGACGTAGGAACGAGGCGCGTCGTAGTGGTCCTCGCGGAACCAGTAACGAAGGTTCAGGCCCACGCCCGCCCCCATCGACCAGTCCGACCCGTTCCCGAGCAACGCGATCGAGCCGTTGCCGAGCGTCGGCGCCTGCACCCGGTCGTTCTCGTGGAGGAAGTCGCCGCCGACGACCCCATAAGGAAAGATCACGAGATGGTCGCTCACGACATCCGCGCGGAAGCTGCGGCCCACGCGCAACTCATAGGCCGCGAAAAGCTGATCGCGCTTATAACGTCCCGAGCTGCGCGCGCTCTGGGCGCCGGTGGTTTGGTCGGTGAGCCAGAATTGCGACGGCATGTCCTGCCACGAGTAGCCGGCCTGCATGTAGCCTTCGATCGTGAGCCAGCTTGGCTTGTCCATGCGCAGCGTCGTGCCCTCGTAATAGCCGTACGTCATATACGAGAGCCACCCGCCGTTACCGGCACGCGAAACATAGTTAGCCGTTTGCGGATTGGCGAGCGCCGGGCCGTTCGGATTGGACGGATCGCGGCCGCTCAGGCGGCAGCGCATCGAATCCGATGCCGGCGTGACCGTGCCCGAGCGCGTGGCCGAGCCGAGGTTGAACTGACGCTCGATGCCGAACGTGAGGCCCAATTGCGTCGATGGCGTAAAGCGGATACCGAGCGAGCCCGTGGTCGTCGGGATGCCGGACAGGCCGTTGTTGACGCTCTCGTCGACGTTGACGGGCGTGTTCGTGCACGGATCGAGCACGGTCTGCGCCGGCGTGCGGCCGGAGCCGTTGGCGACGGTTTGCGTCAGCCGGCCGTAAACCTCGAACACACGCGTGGTCGAATTGAGGATCATCGACGGCCGCCAAAACACCTCGGCCGACCCGAACACCGCGTCGCCGGGCACCGTGACTTGCGCGCCGCCCAGGCCCGGCCCGGCCGGCCTCGCGCCGCGATATCCCGCCGAGACCGTCGCGCCCCATTGGCGCGAGAGTCCACCGATGGAGTTGCGCGTATCGAAACGCTGCTCCGGCGTGAGCGCCAGCTTGCCGGCGTCGCTCATATCGATGGCGTGCTTAAGCGTATCGACGGCGCCGCGCTTGTCGCCCGCATTGGCGAGCGCATAGCCCTCATCGAGAATCGACGTCGGCGGCGCGTTGCCCGTCGCGCGCGCCGCCCGGAAGTCGGCCACCGCTTTGCCCGCCTCGTTTTCGCGCTGAAACAGGTAGCCGCGTTGCATGAGCAGCGCGGCGTCGCCCGGCGATTGCGCAAGCGCGTCGTTCAACCGCTGCTCGGCTTCCCTCATCTGCGCCGCGTTGCCGGCGGAGAGCGCTGTCGTCAGCAGCCGTTGCATCGCCGGATTTTGCGGATCGTCAGCCGCGGCCTTGCGTGCCTTGGCGATCGCTTCCGCATAATCGCCTCTCGCATAAGCGGTGTAGGCCTGCGCGCTCGCGCCGCCCGCGCCCCCCGCATCGGAGGGCAGCAGCTCGCACGATGTGCCGTACGGCGTGTCGTGGCAGTCCTGCACCGGCGCAGGGTAGTTCGCGAGCGTGAGCTGCACGGGGCGGCGCGCCATGGGGCGGCCCTCCGTCTTCGCCGAACGCAACCGGCGCGCCACCGCCGCGTCCTTCTGATCGAGCGGCGCAACGAGCGCCGCGACGCGCGCCGGATCACCACCGGCGAGCGCCGCATCGGCCGCGATGAGGCGAATGTTCTTGCGCTGGCCGTCGTCCAGCCAATCCTGCCCCAGCGCCGCGTCGAAATCGGCATCGGCCTGCTCGGCCTTGCCCTGTCGCTGACGCAGATAGGCGCGCATGACGAGTGCGACCGTGTTGCCGTCGTCCTGCGTGAGCGCGTCGGTGGCGGCGTCCTCGGCCGCGCTCAATTGGTCGTCGAGCATGAGCGAGGTCATGAGCAGCAACCGATGGCTATCGATGTCGGGGGCGAGCGATACCGCCTCGCGCGCAAACGGAATCGCGGCATGCGGATCGTTCGCGATCAGCGCCTGATAGCCTTTTTGCGCCGGGATCACGGCCATTCGGCGCCGCAGCGTCTGACGCCGCGCGAGCAAATCGTGTTTGTTCGGCGCACCGAGCGAGAGCGCGGTGTCGGCGGCGCCCGCCGCTTCGGCGTATTTGCCCTGCGCTTCGAGCGCGTCGAGCCACAGCATCGCCCAGGCGCCCTGCGTCGGATCGATGCGCAGCGCTGCTTCGGCGCGCTGGGCGCTCGCGGCATATTCCTTACTGTTGAAGTCGGTATAGGCCTGCGTCGCGATCGGAAAACCCTTGCGCCAGGCGGCGCTCGATGGATTGCCGGCGCCGCCGGGCGCGGGGCGCAGATTGGCCTTCACTTCCCGCAGCGCGGGTGCGTCGAAGCCCGCTTTGATCGCATCGTCGGCCGCCGCCTGCGCCGCATCGAGCTTGCCGGCCTTTTGCAGCGAATAGATCAGCAACATGCGCAGACGCAGGACGTCGGGACGCAAGCGAATGGCGCTTTCGGCCTGAGCGGCTGCCTGCGCGAATCGCTGCGCGCGGTAGCCGGCATACGCCTCGTTCGCGAGACGCCAGGCCTCGCCTTGCAGCGGCGCTTCCGCCGCCGGCTTCTTCGAGGCCTGCGCGAGCGCGCCCGACGGCACGGCAGCTCCGGTGAAGGCCGCGAGCACCGCGGTCAGCACGAGGGGACGAACGAAATGCGTCATGAGGTCTTGAGCTCAATCGGTGCAATCGGTGGCCCGGCCGGCTCGAGGGCCGCCGCGCCTTCCTGGAACGAGAGGGCTTCATGCAGCGTCGCTTCGTCGAGCCAGCCTTGCTCGATCAGAATCTGCCCGAGCGGCTTATGCTCCTTCGCCTGCAAGTCGACGGCGAAGGCAAGGCGCGTTTCGTCGATGGCCTGCCAAGACAGCAGCAACTCGCCCAAACGCTGGCGCTGCTGCGTGAGCTGATCGGTGGAGGGGAAGTCGTGCATCGTCTTGTCCCAGACGAGCCGCTTGCCCGTGACGAGATGGACGATGAACAGGCGCCATGCGCGCGCGGCGGCCATCGCATTGATGAAGTTGCCGACGATCATGCGCGGCACCGCGAGCACCGCGTGCTCCCAGCCGTACATGTGCCACACGAAGTAGCTGCGTTGAACGATCCGCAACGCGAGCGCGAACGAGTTCAAGCCCATCAGCGTGGCGATCCAGCCGTTCGGCGAGAAGACCGACGGATAGTAGATCGTCCACCAGCCCATGCGGTCGGCGGCCCAGAAGCCGAGAAAATTCAGCAGCAGCAGATACGCGAGGATCGCGACGAACGACGTCGCGAGTCCCTTGCGGTCGCGAAACAGCAGGTATTTCACGCCGAGCGAACCGTGCCAGCCCACCTGCTGCCAGCCTTGCAAGCCGATGCCGAGCGTCCAGCGCGCCTTCTGTCGATAGGCGGTACGGAACGTATTCGGAAAGTACTCGCGAATGCCGAGCGGCATCGAGATCGTCGAAATCTTTTCTTTTCCGAGGCCGAAGAACGACTGGCGGCGCGTCACGTACTCCACCGTGAACTTGCCGAAGATCTGCCGCAACCCGCTGCGCGCGAGCCGCGCGCCGATGTCGTAGTCCTCGGTGAGCGTATCGGTATTGAAGGGTTGGTTCTGCGTCTGCTCGGCCAGCAGTTGCAGCGCGCGCTGCGAGAAACAGGTCCCCACGCCCGCGGACGGCACCATTTTCGACAGGCTCTCTCTCACTACGAGATCCTTCGTATGCCATTCCGCGAACTCGTCCATATAGCTGCCCGCCACGAGTTCGTACCACTCGCGTTCGAGCGAGGTGACCGGCAACTGAATGAAATCCATGCGCGGCAGCAGATAGTTGTAGTACTTGAGTTCGAGCGGGTGGAGCACGTCTTCGCTATCGTGCAAGACGACGCCCGCGAAGGGCTCCGCCTGCTGCGCGTTTTGGCGGAAGATGGCCTGCACGATCCAGTTCAGGCAATCGGCCTTGCAGGTCGGACCATCGTGCGGCACCTCGACGCGCACGAGCTGCCGGTAGCGGCGGCGCATGCGCTCCACTTCGTTGCGCGTACGCTCGTCGTTGCGGTACGTGCCCACGAAGATCATGTAGTTCTTGTACTCGAGCGTGCCGACCATGCTTTCTAGCATGGGTGCGATCACGTCGTATTCGAGCCACGCGGGCACCATGATCGCGAGCGGCTGCTCGGGCACCGCGCGCAGTTGCGCCGCCTGCAACGGCGTATGGCGACGCCACACCGTGAGCGAACGCCATATCTGGCGCACCCAGTACCAGCCGTCGACGAATAGATCGTCGAGGCTGGAGAGCAAGATGACGACGCCTACCACGGCGCTCGTGATTTCGAGCGCGTGGTAGTAGTCGGCGACCAGATAAGGCCAGTAGAGTGAGGAGAACATGGCGCGTTGCCGCTCGCGTTCACTGCTCGCCGCGGTTGCGCTTGCGACGCGCGCGGGCGGCGACGATCATCAGCAGGACGAACGCGAGCAGCGCGATGCCGACCAGCGGCACACCCCACGAGACGTAACGGCGCCACTCGTAGAGCCCGCTTTCCCCCGCACCGGGCGGCAAGCTGGCGTCGGGGTTGCCGCTGTCGAGCCACGCGAGCGGCCCGTTCTCGCCGATGATCGCCAAGTTGCCGCGATTGAGCAGGAACGGCTGAGCGGCAGCGGCCCCGCTGCCGGGATTCGCCGCGGCCCCGCCCGCACCGATCGCATACCACAGCACGCCGTCCTCGCTGTGCGCTCGTACCACTTCCGCCGTCGATAGGCGTTTCAAACCCGTCACGTCGAGCCAAGTCGCGTTCGTGCCGTTGATCTGCAGACGCGCGCCGTTCGTCACGCGAGCGGAGGGGTCGGCGCCGTCGACATTGACCTCCATGGCGACGAAAGGCTTCGCCGGCTTGACCGCGCCCTGCGCCGGCGCGATCGTCAGCTCGGCCAGCGTGGGCGAGAGGCCGCTCGCCGACGCGATGGCGATCACGCGCTCGAGCGTGCCCGGTGCGGCTTGCAGATAGCGCGGCGGCACGATGAGTTGCGAGCGGCCGGCCAGGAGGGGCAGCAAGCCGATGAAGGTGCCGTCCGGCTCGGCATCGCCCGGCAAAATGTAGCTGAGCGAGGGCAGCACGTTCACGGGGTAGGCCTGCGGAATTTCGTTGCAGTCCGCGGAATACGGCTGGCGTTGCACGGACACGCGCAAGGTGTTGCTCTGGCCCAGGACATAGCCGGGCACGCGTGCCGCGAGTTGCTCGGGCTGGCCGTCGGCGGCCAGTTGCTTGGCGGCGAGCAGGACGCCGTTCCAGTAGACCGTCGCGACAGGATGCGAGGACGCGGGCCCGGGCGCGGCTGCCACATAGAGCACGATCTTCGACGGCATGCGCGAGTCGGCCGAGGCGGCCGCGAGCGGAAAACTCACCGTCCAGTCGCCGCGAGCGAGCACGTCGAAGCTCTGTCCGGAGCCGCCGAGGCTCGACAGTCGCACCATGGAGCCGCTATTGCGGGCATCGGGCTCGGCGATCGGCGCGACGAGGCTGTCGGTCTGAAGCGCGCGGCGCAGCGTGTTGTCGAACAGACCCGCGGCCTGGCCGCCTGCGTCGGCGGCGACGGCAATCACCGTGCGCGCACCGAGTTGGGCCAAGCGGATCTGATGCGAGCCGAGCAGCGTGTCGGCGAGCGTGCCATGCCGCGCTCGCCAATCGCGCAGTGCGGCGCTCGCGTCGGCGTCGCTCGCAAGCTGGGCGCCCAGCGCGTCGAGCGCACCGGCGAGGCGGGTACGCAATGCGTCGTCCGCCACGACGATATCGCCGCTGGCGGCCGGTGCGCCGAGTACGACGAGCGCGCCGAGTTCGGCGTCGTTCGCGAGACGGTGCGTCGCCGAGTTGTCGCGCAACGCCGCGAAAGCCGGGATCGCGGCGAGCGCGCCGGGCACGGCGATCCCGCGCGTATCGACGGCCTCGCCCACGGCCGGCAGCGCGCGCACCGATGCGCGCTTGCCTCCATGTTGGAGCGCCACGCCCAGACGCCATGCGCTGTCATAGGCTGCGGCGTCGAGCTTCGCCCCCGACACGAGCACCACGCTCTCGCCGGGCAACGTGTTCCAAGCGTCGTCGAGCGAGCCGATCGCGCCTGCGTCGAGATGGTAGGTCAGACGGGTGTGCGGCGAGACGACGACCGAATTCCCGTCGGAATGGTCGATTTCGCAATGGCGCGTGCCCGTGTTCGACCGCAGATTCACGGAAAGCCGGACGAATCCAGTGTCACGTGGGCGCGGCGCGACGGCGAGGGCGCGTTGCAGCAACCCTTCGCCATCGGCCAAGGGTTGGGAAACCACGGGCTGGTTGTCCACGGACACCACGACCGAAGCCGAACCGGGCTGCCCCTTCAGATAGCGCCCGTCCAACGCGATCGCCGCATCCGCGAGCGATAGGCTCTTCGGCACCGGCAGATAGAAATCTTGGCTCGCATTGCCGGTCAATACGACCGGCTCGGTAATGCCAAGGTCCGCGAGCGCGATGCTGCGCGCGAGGTTCGTGGTGGCGCCGAACTGGCGCAGCGCGTCCGCGGGTGCGCTCGCGCTACTGCTCGTGGGCAGCAACGCGCCGCCCGCGAAGGCGCCGAAGGCGAGGCAGGCGAGGCGGCGAGAAGCGAAGAGTCGGCTGGAAAGCGGCATGACACAGGGCTCGAAAGAGGGATGATTGGGCGCGCCGGGGTGTGAACTCGGGCCTATTGCGCCGCGTCGTCCAAAGCCACCTGGCGGACATGGGCCGCGCGCGTCGGCGCGTCGATCGCATGGGGCCGGACGGCGCTCGAAAACTCGTTGAACGGTTGCCCCTTGAGTGCGGCGACGATACGTTCCGCCGCGAGACCATCGCCATAGGGGCTGATCGGCTCCCGCCCGGCAACGCCCACTCGACGCTCCTCGAGCAGTGCGCGCACGCCGTCAACGATCGACTCCGTGCGCGTGCCGACGAGCCGGACGGCTCCGGCTTCGAGCGCTTCGGGGCGTTCGGTGACATCGCGCATGACGAGCACCGGCTTGCCGAGGGCGGGGGCTTCCTCCTGGACGCCGCCCGAATCGGTCAAGACGATCGTGGCGCGCTGCATGAGCCGCACGAAGCCGAGATAGTCGAGCGGCTCGATCAAATGGACGCTCGGCGAATTGCCGATCCGAGCGCGCACGGGCGTGCGGACGTTCGGGTTCAGATGGACGGGATAGACGATCTGCACGTCGCCGCTGCGTGCGAGTTGGTCGAGGGCCGCGCAGATGGCCGCGAAGCCCTCGCCGAAGCTTTCCCGGCGATGGCCCGTCACGAGCACGACCGGTTTGTCGTCGTCGAGTTCGGGCAACTGCGCGTCGAGCTTGGCGCGCAGCGCCGCGTCGGCATCGATGCGGGCCGTCGTCGCATAGAGCGCGTCGATCACCGAGTTGCCCGTCACGACGATACGGCCCTGCAGCGCTTCGGCCATCAAATTGGCTTTGGCGCGCGCCGTGGGCGCGAACATGATCTCGCTGATCGCGTCGATGACGCGCCGGTTCATCTCCTCGGGCCACGGGCTCGACAGATCGCCGGTGCGCAGTCCCGCCTCGACGTGGGCGACCGGGACGCGGCGGTGGAAAGCAGCCATCGCGGCGGCGCATGCCGTCGTCGTATCGCCGTGGACGAGCACGTAGTCGGGGCGCTCTTGAGCGAGTACGTCATCGAACGAGAAAATCAAGCGCGAGGCAAGACCGTTCAGCGTTTGATTGGCCGTCATCAATGCGAGATCGTAGCGCGGGCGAATATCGAATAACTCCAGCACTTGCTCGAGCATTGACCGATGCTGGCCGCTCACGCATACGATCGATTCTAAATCGGGGGCATCTTCGAGGGCTTTGATGACGGGTGCCATCTTGATTGCCTCGGGACGGGTGCCGAAAACGGATAGGATCTTCAACGACATCGTGACTTCCCCGTGAATGCGTATGCCGCGCGCGGCATGCGGCGGACTGGTCGTATGGTTCTGGGGCGCGCGAGCGGCAATCAGCGACGAACGTCGAATCGTTCCCGAGGTTCAATACTGCGCTATCGCACCGGGAACGAATTTTCTGAAATATCGGGAAAGATCATGCAAACAATCGTTAAATCGTTCGCAAACAAACGTCAAATAATGCGCGGGGTGGGGACGCAAACGTTTGATTTAATATCCGTGCGATAAAATGTCGCAGCCCTTGCGCGATGAATCGAGCGCATTACGCACCGCGTTATCGAACACCGTGCGGATAAATGTGGCGACTCGGCGATCGACTGAAGCGGTCACGAGCGTCAGCGGACATAATGGTGAACATTGCCCCGCCATATCGGCGAGTTGGGGCAGGCCATAAAATGCGTTGCAGGCATCGGACTGAACGACCCAGCGTCCGCCTAGATGTTTGCGGAAAACTTCTCCCACGTAGCGAGCCATGCCGTCCACGAGTTGCGCCTCGCGGCGCCGCTTGACGTGTTCGATGCTCGGATACCGCGCCAACGCGAATTGCTCGATGGCGCTCAACGATTCGCGGGAGAAATCCAAGCGGACCGCCACCTCGGCGGGGATCGACTGACGAAGCCCCGCGATGGCGTCGTGCATATCCGTCAACCAAACGTGAAACCGGTCCTCGTCGATCCGCATCGTCAATCCCAGCCATCCGTGGGGGAAAAATAGCGCTGGGCTATTTGCGTGTTGCCGCAAGGGCCCAGGGCCTGCCGCCGTCTCAGTTCGAAATGCGCGCCGGAAGTTGCGTCCAGCTCATGGCGACATGATAGCCGCGGCGCGCGGCGGGTTCTCGGGAGCCGGGCGGCTGCGGGGCGGGAGAGTCCGCCGCCAACTGCTCCGCGGACCTGGATTGGTCTGATATTTGGCACTTTCGTGTCCGTTGAGATGTTCCGCCATTAGGGTCGCCGCATATCGCATCGCGACGACCGAGTGGCCAAGCGGCGCATACAGGCGCGCGTCGACCGGCTTGCAATGGGTAACTTCGGGGACAGCAAGCTTGTCGGCGCGCCGATTACGGAATTGCGGATCGATCATGGCCCCGGCTATCGGGTGTACTGCACGCGGCGAGGTCAAGTACTGGTCGTCCTGCTTTGTGGCGGGGACAAGTCCTCGCAAGACGCCGATATTCGCGCGGCTCACGCGATGCTCGGCCGCTTAGACTTGGAGTGATTCGTTATGGAAATCGTGAAAACGCGCCCCTGGGACTCGGCCGATCATCTGAAGACGGAGGAAGACATCGCGGAGTATTTCGACGCGTGCCTGGTCGAAGGGGGCGATGATCCTGCTTTTATCGCCCACGCCCTCGGCGTCATCGCACGAGCACGCGGCATGTCACAAGTCGCACGCGACGCCGGGATCTCGCGCGAAGGGCTCTATAAAGCGCTTTCGGCCGAAGGTAACCCCAGTTTCGGCACCATCCTCAAAGTCATTAAAGCTCTCGGCCTCCAACTGCACGGATCGCGCGCCGCGTCTACTTAATCAATCGGCGTGCGGCCGATACGGCCCAGCGGACCCCGCCAGCAAGTCTTTTCGCAAGTCACTACAATAGCGCACGACGATCCTCGGACCGGCTTGCCCGCCGAGCGCGAACCGTCCCCCGTTGCTCGAGCCTGGCCCCGCTACCCGTTGCTTTGATGACTCCCGATCTGTCCGCTCCTCCCTTGGCGCCGCCGCGCAAACAAAATTCGCCGCGCTTCCTCTTGCTTCTGATCTGCCTGTTCGCGTCAGCCGGGCAACTCGCCATCGACATCTACGTCCCCGCGCTGCCGGCCATGGCACGTTACTTCGCCACGTCGCCGCAAGCGATTCAGTCGAGCGTCTCGGGCTACATGGCGGCCTACGCGCTCGGTCAGCTCATATTCGGGCCGGTTGCCGACGCCTACGGACGCAAGCGCGTGCTCGCGTTCGGTCTCGTCATCTATACGCTCGGTTGCCTGCTCTCGCTCGCGGCGCCGAATCTCGAAACGTTCATTCTCGCGCGCTGCCTGCAAGGCTTCGGTATCGCCGTCACGAATCTGCTGGCCAAGGCGATCATCACCGATTCGTTTTCCGGCCAAGGGCTGATCCACGCGTTCACCTACATGTCGATCGCCTGGGGGCTCGCGCCGATCGTTGCCCCCGTCATCGGCGCGCATTTGCAGACATGGTTCGACTGGCAAGCGTGTCTCGTCTTTCTACTCGTCTATTCGCTGCTGATGTGGGCCATTCTCTGGCGTTATCGCGAGACGCTGCCCGCCCCGGTTCATCTGGAGCCGCGCACGCTCGTGAAAAACGCGCGCATGGTCTTGTCGAGCCCGGTATTCCAAAGCTGTTTTCTTGCGCAAGGGCTGTGCTACAGCATCTTGCTCGTGTTCAACATCGTCGGGCCGTTCATGGTCCAAATCACGCTGCACAAAGAACCGACCTATTTCGGCTACCTCGCGCTCGGCATCGGGATGATGTATTTCCTAGGCGGCCTATCGAATCGGCTCCACGGACCGCGGCTGCCCACGGCGGAAACCCGCCTGCGCGCCGGCGCATGGTCGATGGCCGCGGCCTCGCTCGCCATGCTCGCGCTTGCCTCGACGGTCGGTCTGCGGGTTTGGACGCTCGCGGTGCCGGTCCTCGTTATGGGTCTTTGCGCGGGGGCCATGTATCCCACGCTGATGGCCAAGGGCAATTCGCTGTTCCCGCATATCGCAGGGTTGACGAGTGCGATTCTCGGGTGCGCGCTGCTGCTCGTGTCGTCAGCCATGATGGGACTGGCCGGCTTCGTATCGGTGCATACGCTGCTCCCGCTCGCCGTGTTCTTTGCGATTCTCGCGGGGACGGTCGTCGTCATGGTCACGAAGCTGCTGCGGCATCTATCGCAATTGGAAGTGCGAGCTTAGCGGGTCGGGAAGAGCCTGCATCGAGCATGACCATTGCCTCAGTGGCTCACGGCTCCGAACGGTGACTCACTGCATGCGAGACACGGTGTAGCCAAATTCGCTACACATGAAGCCTTTTTTGCTCCAATCCTACTCCCCGGCGTGTTCGGTCTCTTGGCGCACCGCCGCCTGCCCGAGCACCGCGTCGCGCTTGGCCAGCAAATGCGTGCGCAAAATCGCCGCCATTTTCTTGCCGTCGCGCGCCTCCAGCGCCCGAATCATCTCTTCATGATCACGGACGGCGCTTTCCCATTTCGAGGCCGAATAATTCGAACGAAACCGCAGGGCCTGCAACCGGCGATTCGTCGCCAGGTACATCTGTCGCAGCGCCGTGTTGCGTGCTGCCTCGCTGATGCGGTCGTGAATCGCGCGGTTGCGCGCGTAGTAACCAGGCAAATCGTGCTGCACGTGGCAAGCGAGCATTTCGTCATGCAGCACCTTGATCTCGGCCAATTCGGCGGCCGTGATGCGCTCGCACGCCAGCTCGCCTGAAAACGCCTCGAGCCCGCTCATCAGTTCGAACGTCTCGCGGACCTCGACCTCGCTCATCTGCGACACGATCGCGCCCCGATTGGGCAGCAGTTCGACGAGCCCCTCGACGGCCAGCACCTTGAACGCCTCGCGCAGCGGCGTACGCGATACGCCGAGGCGCTCGCAGAGCTCGCGCTCGTTCAGCTTCAAGCCCGGCGCAAGCAGCCCCTCGACGATAAACGTGCGCAGATGATCCACAACCGTGTCGTGCAACTGCTGGCGCTCCACCTTCGGCAAAAGCGGCACGACATCGGCGCTTGGCGCGCTCGTATTTTGCATGCAAACCTCCCCCCACTTCCAATGACAGGAATTTTACAGGAGCATTCGCGGCTGCCTGCCGCTTTTGGCGCGGCTCGCACATCATCATGCCTGCCCCTGTTTTCTCTTCCATCAGACAAAAACATGAGTTAAAGTTTTTTGCATTCAAAATTCAAAACAAGGACCCGACGCATGTTGAAGCTCGACTTCCACCCGGCCGGTCGCCACTTTCTGCAGATTCCGGGGCCGAGTCCGGTGCCCGACCGCATCTTGCGCGCGATGAGTCTGCCCACGATCGACCACCGCGGCCCGGAGTTCGGCGCGCTGGGGCTGAAAGTACTCGAAGGCATCCGCAAGATCTTCAAGACGAACCAGCCCGTGGTGATCTACCCGGCGTCCGGTACGGGCGCTTGGGAAGCGGCGCTCAGTAACACGTTGAGCCCGGGCGACAGCGTGCTCATGTACGAAACCGGACATTTCGCCACGCTGTGGAAGAAGATGGCCGAGAATCTGGGGCTCAAGCCCGAGTTCCTCGGCTTGCCCGGCACCGAGGGCTGGCGCCGCGGGGTGCAGGCCGACCGGATCGAAGCGCGTTTGCGCGCCGATGCCGGCCACACGATCAAAGCCGTGTGCGTCGTGCACAACGAAACCTCGACGGGCGTCACCTCCGATATCGCCGCCGTGCGCCGCGCCATCGACGCGGCCGGGCATCCGGCGCTGCTGCTCGTCGATACGATCTCGGGCCTTGCCTCGGCCGACTACCGGCATGACGAATGGGGCGTGGACGTCACGGTGTCCGGCTCGCAAAAAGGCTTGATGCTGCCGCCCGGCATCAGCTTCAACGCCGTTTCGCCGAAAGCACTCGAAGCGAGCAAAACGGCTAAGCTGCCGCGCGCGTTTTGGGGCTGGGGCGAGATCATCGAAATGAACAAGCAGGGCTACTGGCCGTACACGCCGAGCACGAATCTGCTCTACGGGCTGGCCGAGGCCATCGACATGATTCTCGCGGAAGGGCTCGAGAACGTCTTCGCGCGCCATCAACGGCTCGCTTGCGCCTGCCGCGCCGCCGTCACGGCCTGGGGCCTCGAGATCCAGTGCGCCGATCCGGCCGTCTATTCGCCCGTGCTGACCGGCGTCGTGATGCCCGAAGGTATCGATGCCGACGCCGTGCGCAAACTCATCTACGAGCACTTCGACATGTCGCTCGGCACGGGGCTCGGCAAGGTCAAAGGCCGCATGTTCCGCATCGGCCACCTTGGCGATTGCAACGACCTCACGCTAATGGCCACGCTTTCGGGGTGCGAAATGGGGCTGCGGCTCGCGGGCGTGAAGCTCGCCGGCAGCGGCGTCTTGGCCGCAATGGATCACCTGACGCGGAACGCGGTGAAGCCGGTACTGGGGGGGGCAGCATGACGGCGCGCTCGATAAACGATGTAGATGCCGGAGCGTCCGGCGATCGGATCGGCCGATTGGCGCGCATGCTCGCGAGCGCACGCGCGGCAGGGCCCGGCGCGCGCATCGCCGAATTGGCCGCCGATCTGGCGCCCGCGAGCGAGGACGAAGCCTATGCCGTCCAAGACGCCATCCTGCGCGAGATGAATCAAGCGGCCGGCGGCTGGAAGATCGGCGCCAAATCGGCCGGCGGTCCCGCGCAAGGCGCGCCGCTACCCGCGCGCGACGTCCACCGCGGCGCGGCCGCGCTCGCGCATGCGGCCTATGCGAAACCCGGACTCGAACTCGAGGTGGCCTTCGTACTCGGCCGAGGATTTCGGTCCGATGACGGTCCTCAGAGCGAAGCCGCCGTGCGCGAAGCGATCGCGAGCGTGCATGCCGCGATCGAAGTCGTCGCGAGCCGGTTTACGCTCTGGCCGAACGTCGACAAGCACTGGCAGCTCGCGGACTTGCAAAACAACGGCGCGCTCGTCGTCGGCGAGGGCGTGCCGTACGACACGCGGTTCGAAACGCATTTCCCGTTCGTCTCTCCCTCGATGCGCTTTACGTTCGACGGCGCCGACATCGTCCGTGCGGCCCCCGCCAATCCGGCCGGCGATCCGCGCTGGCTGCCGTACTGGCTCGTCAACCACTGTATGGCGCGCGGGCTCGATCTCGCCCCGGGTACCGTACTCACTTGCGGCTCATACACGGGCATGTACTTTCCCGCGGGCGCGGGCGTCGCGCGCGGAGAAATCGAAGGGTTGCCGCCCGTCGAATTGACCTTGACGTGAAGGTGGCCTGACCGCCGGCCGGCGTGCGTCATCGCCGCGCGCACGTATCCGAACAGTGACGTACTTGTTGTAGCGGACGCGGCAACGCGTCTGTCCACCTAAGGAGACCGATGATGTTTCGTCGAGCCACCATGCGCGTGCTGTTGCTGTTGTGCGTGATGTATCTCATCACTTACGTCGACCGCGTCAACGTGAGCACCGCGGCCAGCGCATTCGGCGCCGAGTTGCATCTCACGCACACGCAGATCGGCCTAGTGTTTTCCGCATTCGCTTATCCGTATCTGCTGTTCCAAATCATCGGGGGCTGGGTCGGCGACCGCTTCGGCCCGCGCCGTACGCTCGCCGTCTGCGGCATCGTCTGGGCCGGCGCGACGATCTTGACGGGTCTGGCCACGGGCTTCGCATCGATGATCGCCGCGCGCTTGCTGCTGGGCCTCGGCGAAGGCGCGACGTTCCCGACCGCGACGCGCGCCATGTCGAACTGGATGCCGAGCGATCGGCGCGGCTTCGCGCAGGGCATCACGCACGCCGCCTCGCGCATCGGCAATGCGGTCGCCCCACCGCTGATCGTCTGGCTCATGGTGTCGACGAGCTGGCGCGGCGCGTTCATCATCACCGGTATCGGCAGCTTGATCTGGGCGCTCATCTGGGCTTGGTACTTCCGCGACGATCCGCGCGATCACCCCCGCATCACCGACACCGAATGCGATCAGCTCGCCGCCTACTCGGGCAGCAAGGAGCGCACACCCGCGCCGTGGGGGCAGCTCTTTGCGCGCATGAGTCCCGTCACCGCGGTCTACTTCTGCTACGGGTGGGTGCTCTGGCTGTTCCTGAGTTGGCTTCCGCAATACTTTCTGCACAACTATCACTTGCAGCTCGGCAAATCGGCGCTATTCGCGTCGGGCGTCTTCTTCGCCGGCGTGCTCGGCGACTGGCTGGGCGGCTCGGTCACCGATGCGATTCTGCGCAAGAGCGGCAACGTACGCACGGCGCGCAACGTCATGGTCGGCGTGTGCATGCTGCTGACGCTGATCTCGCTGGCCCCGATCATGCTGATGTCGAACATCTCGCTGACGCTGGCCGCCATCTGCCTGAGCGCCGGCTTCTTCTTCAACGAAATGACGATCGGCCCGATGTGGGCCGTGCCGATGGACATCGCGCCGAAACACTCGGGCATCGCAAGCGGGATCATGAACTGCGGCTCGGCGGGCGCCGCCATCGTGAGTCCCGTCATCGGCGGCTGGCTCATCGATAAGACCGGCGACTGGAATTTGCCGTTCATCGTCTCGATGGCGCTGATGGCCATCGGCATCGTGCTGTCGTTCACGATGTCGCCCGATCGCACGCTCGGCACCGAAACCGGTGACAAGCAAACGTCGCGAGCCGGCAAACTCGTTTGAATCGCGCTATCGCCCCGGCGCAATGCTTTTCACCCGGCGCCCCGGATTATTCCGGGGCATTTTTTTATTTGAAAGCGCATAGCGCGCGCAATGGGTTCCTTGCAACGCCTCGATTTCCCGCAGAACGATGGCGCCAATCGAAAGGATCGGCGTTCCATATTCGGCGTCGAATTTCCACATATTGGAATTCGGCACATTTTTTACGCGTTAACCATTAAGTTTTCATCATCGTTGCCGATCAGCTTAGGATCAACCCGCGGTCGATCCGCTCAGCAACGCTCCCGCCGCGAGTGCACCAACGGCACTCGAACGACGGCCTATAAGGAACCAGTCATGTTGAAGAAGTTGTCGATAAGGGCATCGCTTACCTATTTCGTCGTGTTCGTCGCGATCGTGCTGCTGGTCGGCGCGGCGGGCGGCTTGCTTTCGCTGCGCGCGAGCAATGCCTCCCTCGAACAGATGTATCAAGTCGATACGCCCGCGGTGGCCGATCTGGAAGGCAGCGCCGAACAACTGCTGCGTTTGCGCCTGGCGTTGGCCACTTATTCATCGTTGACCGAATTGAACGATACGAACGGCGCCGCGGCCGTATTGACCCGTTTCGATACGTATTTGAAACAATCGAACGATTTGCTTTCGCATTACGTCAGCATCGCCGGAGACGACGAAGACGGTAAACGCCTGCTCGATCAGATGAACGAAAAGCGCGACGCGTTCTTGCATCAAGGCGTCGAACCGGCGATGACCGCGCTCAAAGCCGGCGACAAGACGACGTTCCTGGAATTGCAATCGCATAAACTGCCTTCGCTTTACAACGGCTACGAAAAAGCGATGCAGGCGCTCGAAAAGCTTCACCTCACGCATGGCGCGCAGCGCTATAGCGAAGCCGAGCAACGCTTCACCTATGTCGCCACCGGCGTAGTGATCGGTATGGCATTCGCGCTCATCATGTCATGGGTTGCGCGGGTGATGCTGATGCGCGCGATCGTGCAGCCTGTCGACGAAGCAATCGAGCAATTCGAGCGCATCGCCGCGGGCGATCTGACGCGCCGCGTCGAAGTCACGAGCAGCAACGAAATGGGCCGGCTCTCGGCCGCCTTGCGCAAGATGCAGGAGGCGTTGATCGCGACCGTCGACGGCGTGCGCCGCGGCACGATGGCGATCGATACGGGCGTGAGCGAAATCGCCGCGGGCAACGCCGATTTGTCGCAGCGCACGGAGGAGCAAGCGGCGTCGCTGCAAGAAACGGCGGCCAGCATGGAGCAACTGACCTCGACGGTCAAGCAGACCACCGACAACGTCAAGCACGCGAGTTCGCTTGCGCAGGGCGCATCGGGACTCGCCACGCAGGGCGGCGATCTGAACCGGCAGGTGGTCGATACGATGCAGCGCATCGTCGGCGACTCGCGACGGATCGGCGAGATCGTCGGCGTGATCGAGGGGATTGCGTTCCAGACCAACATTCTCGCGTTGAACGCCGCGGTGGAAGCGGCACGCGCAGGCGAGCAAGGACGCGGCTTCGCGGTGGTGGCGGGCGAAGTGCGCTCGCTCGCGCAGCGCAGCGCGGCGGCGGCCAAGGAGATCAAGGATCTGATCGACGAATCGACGGTACGTATCGAATCGGGCGCTCACCTCGTCGAACGTTCCGGGACGACGATGACGGAGATCGTCGATTCGATCGCGCGCGTGAGCTCGATCATGAGCGAGATCGCGTCCGCCGCCGATGAGCAAAGCACGGGCATCGATCAAGTCAATCGCGCTGTCACGCAGATGGATCAGGTGACGCAGCAAAACGCCGCGCTCGTCGAGCAGGCCGCCGCCGCCGCGGGGTCGCTCGAGGAGCAGGCGAGAAAGTTGTCGGAGGCCGTCGGCGTCTTCAGGATCGCCGGTTGAACGATGGACGAGGCGCGCCGCGGCGCCTCGCTTATGGCAATCCACCGCCGCCTTTTAGCGCCCCGCGACCTGCGGCGCCGCGAGCAGCGCTTCGGCGGTCCGGGTCGCCATGACGTCGTCCGATTGATAGGCCGCCGCGTACGCATACGTACGCCAAGCCGGATCGCCTAGCGCATAGAGACACACCGCGGCCAGCGCGGTGCCGCGCGAGGACAGCGCGCCGTCGCGCTCGACGCGCCGCAATTCACCTAGCGCTTCCCCCCAGCGACGCGCACGCACGTGCCACCAAGCCATCACCTCGCGCGTCTCGCCGCTTTGCGGCCGCAACACGGCCAGCGCGTCGATCAGATCTTGCACGTCCGCGAACGTGTCGAGCGCCGCGCCCGCCCATAGCACGTCCATCATCCCGGCAACGATCGCGTTGCCCGTGTTCTCTTTCATCGACTCGATCATCTCTTTCTCCGCACTTTTACGAGCAACACGCCAATCCATACGCGAGCACGCATCGTCGCCTCACTTGCCATGCGCGAGGGCGCGCGCCTCGGCGGCGATCCCGGTGAGCGACAACTGGTCGCGCACTTGATCGATGAAGACGGCCGCCATCAGCGCCAGCATCAAGATCGTCAACGCGCCTTTGACCGGCTGAGCGAGCGACGGCAGATCGAGCTTTTGCGACACCTTCCCCGTGAAACCGAAACCGATGTCGATGAGCAGCAGCAGCAGCATCATCGGCGTCGCGAGCTTGGCCACCGTCTCCATCAAAGAATCGGTCTTCATCAGCACGAACGCCTCGAAGATCGTGCCGCCCGAAGGTATCGCGCCGGCCAGAGGCCACCACGCATACGATTCGTAGATCGCGCCGAGCAGAAAGGTCATGCCGCCGAGACACCAGAACGCGGCAATCGCGAACTGACTCAGCAGCGTCGAGGTGAGCGAGGTCTGCTGGCCCTGGCTCGGGTTCTGCATCTGCAATTGATTGAAGCCGGTCAGATCGTCGACGTAGGTGCCCACGCTCTCCGCGGCCCAGAACACGGTCGATGCGGCAAAGCCGAGCCCCACGCCGATCAGCGCTTCCTTCAAGCCGATGCCGACGAGCACCGTCGCATCGCCCTGCTCCAGGAGCCCGCGCTGTCCATAGGCGACGAAGCTGCCCCACAGCAGCGCGAGCGCGGTGCGCACGCGGCCCTGAATGACGTTATCCGACGTGGGAGGGAAGATCATCATCAAGACCATCAGCCGTTCGCTGCACAGCCCGAGAACGATCATGAACCGCACGAGGTCGTGGCTCGATTCGATCGTCGCGTAAGTGATCTCGCTCATGTCGCTTGCCTGTCGTTTTCGTCATCGATATTAGGGTCTTGCGTTCGCCGCGCCCGCGCGCGGTGAGCGTCAACGCGCCGGCGACGGCCGGCGGTTTTCCGACGTTTCCTCGTCCTGCGCATCCTCGATCGCGAGCTCGATCGCCTTGACGAGCGCATCGCGCCGTTTATCGTAGATGTCGATGCGCGCGCGATTGCGCAGGATCTGCGTACGCGCATCGGCGATCTGCGCCTCCTTCGCGGCCAGCGCCTGCGCCGCCTGCTGGGCCTGCGCCTCCAGCATCGCCTGCTGCTCGGCCGAATGCGCGCGAAATTCGCGCAGCTTCAGGTAGTCGTCCGCCCGAAACGAAGCGCCGCCGAGCAGTGCGTCGATCTTGCCGTCTTGGTGCGCAAGCTCGACCGCATGCGCATCGACGGCGCCGCGGCATTCCTCGAGCGCACCTGAGAGCGCCTGCAATTCGCCGCGCAGCAACCCGAGCGCCGAATTGAGCTTGCGGTCGAGCTGGCGGCGGCGCGAGAGCACGCGCTCGAACGCGCTAATACGGCGGTCTTTCATCGCGGTCCCTCCGGCTACGGCTGAACGAGCTCGCCGAGCATGCCGAGCGTCTCGCCGGGCTCGACGAGCAAGTCGGTCGGCTGACCGAGGAACGCGCGGATCGCTTCGATTTTCGCGATCGCCTCGTCGGCGAGCGGATCGGTGCCGCTCTGGTATTCGCCCACCTGCAGCAACAGTTCGACTTCCTTGTGCTTGGCCATCAACCGGCGTACATGGCCCGCCGCCGCCACGTGCTCGCGCGAGACGACCTGCGTCATGACGCGCGAGAGGCTGCCGAGCACATCGATGGCGGGATAGCGGTTTTGGGCGGCGATCTCGCGCGACAAGATCATGTGGCCGTCCAAAATCCCGCGCACCTCCTCGGCGATCGGGTCGCCGCCCGATTCGTCTTCGGCCAGCACCGTGTAGAGCGCCGTGATCGAGCCGTGCTCGGAGCGTCCCGCACGCTCGAGCAGCCGCGGCAACTCGGCGAAAATCGACGGCGGGAAGCCGCGCCGGGTCGGCGGCTCGCCCATCGCGAGGCCGATTTCGCGTTGCGCGCGCGCGAAGCGTGTCAGCGAATCCATCATCAGCAGCACGCGCATGCCGCGATCGCGAAAATATTCGGCGACGGCCGTGGCCGCGTAGGCGGCCTTCGCGCGTTCGATCGACGATCGATCCGAGGTTGCGCAGACGACGACCGAGCGCGCCATCCCCTCGGGACCGAGGATGTGCTCGCAAAATTCGCGCACTTCGCGGCCGCGCTCGCCGATCAGCGCGATCACGTTGATATCGCAGCGCGCCCCGCGCGCGAACATCCCCATCAACGTGCTCTTGCCGACGCCGGCCGGCGCGAAGATCCCCATGCGCTGGCCTTCGGCCAGCGTCATCATGCCGTCGACGACGCGCACGCCGGTGGGCATCGGCGTATCGACGACGGGCCGCGACATCGGATCGGGCGGATCCGCGATGACGGGCTGCCACTCGTCGCAGTCCAGTTCGCCCTTGCCGTCGATCGGCTCGCCGAGGCTGTCGATCACGCGGCCGAGCAAGCCCATGCCGATGCGCAGCGAGAGCGGACGTTTGAGCCCGACGACGCGCGTGGCGCGCGAGACGCTGCCGAGCCGGCCGAACGGCGAGAGCAACGCCACGTCGCGCGAGAACCCGACGACTTCGGCGCGCTGCAGCAGCTCCCCCTCTGGCGAGCGCAATTCGCAGAGCTCGCCGAGCGTCGCATCCAGACCCGACACGCGTACCAGCGTGCCGATGACCTCCTGCACCTTGCCGCTCGCCGTAGGTTGCGGCCGCCCGCGCAGCTCGCGCTCCATCGCATCCATCAGCTCGGCGAAGCGGCGCGGCGGCGCGCTCGTTGCGTCGGCAACCGAATGGTCCGCGCTATCGATCATGGCATTGACTTCCATTTCATGGCTCTCTCGTATGGCCGATCTCGCGGGCTCAACCCGGCACGGCGTCCCATTCGGCGGGATCGAGCATGGCTTCGTCTTGACCGTTGCCGTTTGCGCCGTCATCGTCGCCGTTATCGGCATCGCCCCGTTGCGCCTCGAGCGCATGCGGCTCACTGATCGAGGACTGCTCGGCAGCGGCGTCGAGCGCGTCGATCTCCGGCAGGCTGCGCACCGCGCGCGCCAACGCGCCGCGCATGGCGGCCAGGTGCATCGACAGACTCGAGTCGACGCTGCCCAAATCGGTTTCCGCGACGCACGAGCCCGGCGTCAGCGTCGCATCGGCGCTCACCTGCAGCCGAACCGAGCGCCCGGCTTCGCGCCAGGACGAGGCGGCCGCTTGGAAGGCCTCGCTAGCGGCCGCCGCATCGTCCGGATGCACGCGCAGATGCACTGGACTGCCGTCCGCCACGATGCGCTCGACCGTTGCCGCCGCGCGCGCGAACAGCGCCTTCGGATCGGCCGATGCGACGATTTGTTCGACCGCCAGCGCCACGAGCTCGGCCAGCCGGTCGCGCGCCTTGCGCTCGAGCGTGCTGGCGTCGGCGTGCGCCTGCGCCGCGCGCGCGTGCCAATCGGTCAAGCCGCGCTCCATCCCCGCTTCGTAGCCGCGCCGCTCGGCGCTCGCGTACTCCGCCTCGGCTTGCGCGATGAGCGCGTCGGCCTGGGCGCGCGCCTGCCCGAGCAGCGCTTGCGCGTCGGCGCGCGCCGCATCCAACGCCGCCTCGCATTGGCGCTGCATGTCGGCATAGCCGGCATCGAGTTCGACGATCGCCGCCACGCGTTCGCGGCGCAACACGTCCTCTTCGAGGCCCACGCCAAGGCCTGCGCCTTCAAGCCGCGGGTTACGTAACCAGATCACCATGACCACTCCGGAAACAAGTCGGGCAGTTGCGAAACGATCGAAAGGCTAGCGTTCGAGCCCTCTTGGATAGCGCGCTCGGGGAGCGGCGCGGCGGCGTCCATGCCGGCCGGGAGCGCAAGCTGCATCAACGCGAGCGGGCCGTCGTGCGCCCAACCGCATTCCTGCTCGAACAGGCGAAAGCCGAGCCAGGCCAGCGCGTCGCCGTCTGCCGCGTCGAGCGCCGCCGCCCGCGCTGACGCTCCCTGCCGCGAGCGCAGCGCCAGCGGTCCCACGTCGCCCGCCAGCTCGCGGCCGCGCTCGAACAGCAGGCGCACGCCGCGCGCGCCGATCCACTCGGCCAGCAAGGTGCGCCGCGGCCGATCGATCCAGGCGCGCAATGACTCGGCGTGCTCGGCCAGGGCCCGCAGCCGAAACACGCTCAGGCATTCGGGCACGGGCAACACCGCCAGCGCGGCGCCCGGCGCGCGGAACGCCTCGAGCGGCGGCACCGGCAAGCCGAGCGAGTCGAGCACGGCATCGGCCAGTTGCGCCGTCTGGGCCGCGCCGCACGCCGGCAAGCGATCCGCGCACGGCACGGCGGCCAGACGCAGCGGATGCATCCATTCGAACAGCGTCCGACGGCGGCGGTGATGGCCGGCCAGCCGTGCCGCGCATGCCTCGGGCGTCTCCCGTCCGGCCGCGTCGGCACCGGGGCGATCCATTAGCGCATCGGCTGCCTCGTAGACGCTCATCGCCGGCTCGTTCGGTAGTGGCCGGTCACGCCGGCGCTTTGGCCGCACGCGCGGCGCGAGGGCCGAGGAACCGCGCGAGCGGGCCGCTCTTGAGCTTGTCCGCGTTGCCGCGCAGCAGCGCGAAGCCCGCCGCGATCAACAACAGCAGCGTACCGAGCGCTCCGCCGGCATAGAGGAGCGCGCCATCGCGCCGCGGACGCCTGGCCTGCAAGTCGAGCGCATCGGCCGGCACGCTCGTCACGCTCACCTGCTCATAGGTGAGTCCCTCGATGCTGTGCACGACGAGATTCTTGATGGCCGGCGTCAGGCGTTCGACGTCGGCATCGGGTCGATACTTGATGAACACCGAGGCCGACGACGGCTTGACCGACTGCGCCAGCGGATCGTTGTTGGGCAGGACAATCTGCACGCGCGCCACGACCACGCCGTCGATCTTGGAGAGCGTGTCGTCGAGCTCCTGCGACAGACCGTAGATGAAACGCACGCGCTCCTCGGTCGGCGTGGAGACGAGGCCGTCCTTCTTGAACAGCGAACCGAGATCGTCGTACTTCTTGCGCGGAATGCCGCGTGCGCGCAGCACTTCCATCGCATGCACGATCTGCTTGTCGTCCACGCTGACGGTCCAACTCTTGCCGCCGTCGGGCGAGCTCTTTTGCGCATCGACACCGTACTGCAGCAACGCTGCGACCATCTCGTTGCAGTCCGTTTCGCTGAGCTGGCCGTATAGCTCCTGCTTGCAGGCCGCGAGCGAAAGCGCGATCGCGATCGCCGCGACGAGCCGCCACGGCATGCCCGTTGAAGGCGCGAGGTTCGATTTCATGTCATTGGTTCTTCATGAGCGTTTGCACGGCATCCTTGGACGATTGCACGGTGGCCATCTTCACCTGCAAGTCGGCATTCAGGCTCGCGATCTCGAGCTGGATCGTCATGTCCGCGGCGGCGAGGCGCTCCATCGACAGCGCGCTCATGTGCTGCGTCATATAGAGCACGTCGTTCGGCACTTGGCGGTAGTAGCCGGCCTGCTCTTCCACGGCCTTCGTCACCAAATCGGGATGCCCGGCCGCGCCGGCCTGCGGCGCCTGATGATTGGCGTGCGCCATCATGGCCTGGAACTTGTCGACGAGATGCTGCGAGACGGCGTCGGTGTCCGGCGCGGCGGGCGACGTACCGGTGACCTTGGCAAGCTCAAACTCGAGATGCTGGGATGCAGTTACGATGCTCATGGTCTTTCTCCTCGTGAACGCGACGGCTCAGACGCGCATGTATTGCATCGTCAGGAGCATGTCGCTCGATGTTTGCGACGGCGTCGCGGCCGTGCAGCCCTCCTCGGCCTGCGCGCCCTTTTCGAAGGCGAGCGCCGAATCCGGCGCCACGAACCGTCCGGTGCGCTTCGCGGTCGCAACCGCCTGTTTCAACTCATCGCTCGCGAGCAATACCTTCGCGAGCCGTTCGACATCTTCGTTCGCGCCTTCCTCCAGCAGCTTGCGCGCTTCTTCCTGCCAACCGAACTCCTGTTTGGCTTTCAAGCACTGGAGCAGCATTCCCTTGCTGGCCGGCAGGCAGATCGAGCGCTCGACGAGCCCCCGAAACACCCACTCCGCTTCGCTCCACTCGCCGCGCAGCATCAGCAGCCAGCCGTCGAAGAACATGAACTCGCTCGACTGCGGGCGCAGCAGATGCAGCGCTTGAACGAGGTGCTCGATATCGTCGATATCGACCTGCGTGGGCGTGCCGGCGCCGCCGAATGCGACCCCGACGAGATCGACGATCGCACCGACGACTCCCGACGGGCACTGCGGCAGATCCTTCAGAACGTCCATCCTTTCCCCCAAGGAAATCAGATTCGACCGATGGCCCGCGATGGTTGGGGCGCGGCCTTCCGTTGACGCTAAGTTACGCAACCGCGCGCTCGCGCCACCGCCGAGGCACGAAGTCTCACAACGAATTGCGAAGCGGCGCCCATGCGCCGCCTTGCGAGGGACGCCCGCCGCGCGGCCCGCCCCCGGTGCGGGCGGGCGCACGCGCGGTTGCTTCGCGGCAGCCGCCGTCGCTTCGCATCGCCCGCGCTCGTGCTTCGCGGCGGCCGCTAACGTTGCGTCGGGGCGTCTCATTTCAGGGCGCCCGCGGATGAACAGCGAAGGACGCGCGTCATGAGCGACGAAAAAACCGAAGAGCCAACCCATAAAAAGCTGGAGAAAGTCCGCGAGGAAGGCCAGGTCGCAAAAAGCTCCGATCTCGTCGAAGTGGCCTCGCTCGCCTCGATCGTGCTCGTCCTAACGGCCGGCCAGCACTATCTCGCCGACACCTTCCGCGCCAGCGTCAAGGAGGCGATCGACTTCACGCATGGGGATCGCTCCCTGGACGAGTTGTGGGTCGTGCTGACCCATATCGCCCTGCATACGCTCGGTCTCATGTGCGCCATCGCGGCCGTCGCGCTCGTCGCGGCCTTGCTCGCGCTCGCGCCGCAGACGGGAGTGAAGATTTCGATGAAGGCGATCATGCCCAAGCTGGCGTCGGTGAATCCCGGCTCCGGCTTGCAGCGCATCTTTTCGATGAACTCGGCGATCGACCTCGTCAAGATGGTCGTCAAGGCCGCGGTCCTCGTCGCCGTCATGTGGCAGACGATCAAAGGGGCGATGCCCGTGGTGGCGAGCGCGCTCGATCAGTCGGTGCCGCAGCTCATCGGCGTGCTGTGGTCGGTACTCATGCACGTGGTGGTCGTCGCGTTGGGCGTGTTCATCGTCATCGGCGCGTTCGACTACAAGCTGCAGCACTGGCTCTTCATACGCAAGAACCGGATGTCGAAGGACGAAGTCAAGCGCGAACACAAGGAAAGCGACGGCAACCCCGAAATGAAGGGGGAACGCAAGCGCCTCGCGCGCGAACTGTCGCAGGAAGGCCCCAAGAGCGGCGTCTCACGCGCGAACGTCGTCGTCGTCAACCCGGTTCACTACGCCGTGGCGCTGCGCTACGACCCGGATGAATTCCCGCTGCCCGTCGTGATCGCCAAAGGCGTCGACGAGCAAGCGCTCGGGCTGCGGCGTCAGGCGATGCATGCGCGCGTGCCGATCGTCGCCAATCCGCCCGTCGCGCGGATGCTGCACAAGGTGCCGCAAGGTCAGCCGATTCCCGAAGAACTATTCGAGGTCGTCGCCGCGATTCTTCGCTGGGTAGACGGCCTCGCCCCACGAACCGCCATCACGGAGTAGTCAGATGCTCAAGACCATGAAGCTGCCGGGGGTGGGCGAAGCCGGCATCGCCATTTTGCTCGTCGCGATCGTCTCGCTGATGATTCTGCCGCTGCCGCCCGCGGTCATCGACGTCTTGCTCGCAATCAACATCACGATCAGCATCACGCTGCTCATGGTGACGATGTACGTGGGGCACATCGCGACGCTCTCCGCGTTTCCGTCGGTGCTGCTGTTCACGACCCTGTTCCGCCTCTCGCTGAACATCGCCTCGACCAAGTCGATTCTGCTGCATGCCGATGCGGGCGAAATCATCGAGAGCTTCGGCCAGCTCGTGGTGGGCGGCAATCTCGTCGTCGGCCTCGTCGTATTCATCATCATCTCGGTCGTGCAGTTCATCGTCATCGCCAAGGGCTCCGAGCGCGTGGCCGAAGTCGGCGCGCGCTTCACGCTGGACGCGCTGCCCGGCAAGCAGATGAGTATCGATGCCGACCTGCGCGCCAATATCCTGACTCCCGAGGAAGCGCGCAAGAAGCGCGCGCGGCTCGCCGTCGAAAGCCAGTTGCACGGCGGCATGGACGGCGCGATGAAGTTCGTGAAGGGCGATGCCATCGCGGGTCTCATGATCACGATGATCAACATCCTGGCGGGTATCGCCGTGGGCGTCGCCTACCACGGCATGACGGCCGGCGATGCCGCCAACCGCTTCTCGGTACTCTCGATCGGCGATGCGATGGTCTCGCAGATTCCCTCTCTGCTGATTTGCGTGGCCGCGGGCGTCATGATCACGCGCGTCGACGAAGGCGGGGATCACGGCGAATCGTCGCTCGGCGAGGACATCAAGCGCCAGTTCACGAGCAGTTCGCGGGCGCTCTACTTCGCGTCGCTGCTGCTGCTCGGTTTCGCCGCCGTGCCCGGTTTTCCGGCGCCGCTGTTCCTGCTGCTCGCGGGCACGCTCGGCTTCGTCGGCTACCGCCTGCAAAAAGGGCAGAAGGGGACGGGCAAGGGTGGCGGCAAGCCCGTGGGCGCCTTGCAGCGCGCGGGCGCAAAGGGCGACGCGCCCTCGATCCTGCCGCGCCCGCCGCAGTTCACCTGTCCGCTGGGCGTGCGGCTCTCCGCCGACGTCAGCGCCCGCCTGGCCGCCGATGCGCTCGACCGCGCATTCGACGCGCAGCGCAATGCGCTGCAGGCCGAAGTCGGCCTGCCGTTCCCCGGCATCATGATGTGGACCGACAGCGCGCTGCCCGAGCAGTGCTACGAAGTGCTGATTTTCGACGTGCCGCAAGGCCGTGCCTCTCTCGCCGAGCCGAACGCGACGAACGCGACGAACGCGACGAACGAGGCGAACGCGACGAACGAGGCGGCGGGCGACGCCAAGGCGGAGCCGGCCACGCCGGAAGCCGTGATCGCACGGCACACGATCGAGCTATTGCGGCGCAACGCGCATCTGTTCCTCGGTATCCAGGAAGCGCAGTGGATTCTCGATCAGCTCAACGAGGACTATCCCGGCCTCGTGGCCGAAGTGCAAAAGGCGCTGCCCCTGCAGAAGATGGCCGACGTGCTGCGCCGGCTGCTCGAGGAGGAAGTACCCATCCGCAACATCCGCAGCATCACGGAAAGCCTCATCGTCTGGGGGCCGAAGGAGAAGGACATGCTGATGTTGACCGAGTACATCCGCATGGAACTGGGCCGGCTCATCGCCTACCGCGCGACGGGCGGGCCGCGCGATCTGCCCGTCGTGCTCGTCGACGTCCAAGTGGAGCAGCACATCCGCCAATCGATCAAGCAAACGCCCACGGGCAACTTCCTCGCGCTGCCGCCCGACGAGATCGCGGCGCTCGTGGGGCGGATCGCGGACATCGTCGGGGACACGCCGCGCAAACCGCTTGCGCTGGTCGCCTCGATGGATATTCGGCGCTATCTGAAGCGGATGATCGAAGCGCGCCTGCCTTGGCTGCCCGTCTACTCGTATCAGGAGTTGGGCGCGCACGTCGACTTGCAGCCGGTCGACCGCCTGACCTTGTAACGGAGCGAGCCGCGTCATGCATTCCTTCGCATCGCACCGCGCCCGCATCATCGCGGCGCCCACGCAACACGCCGAACCGGCCGCCGATGCGCCGCCGGCCCAATTGAGCCGTCAGGCCGCGTTGTTCCGGCGTCTGCGCGAGGGCGCCGCGCGCGCCGAAATCGGCGCTTTCGACGACGAGCAAGCCGAGCCCTCGGCGTCGATGGAAGCGCCGCTCGCCGCCGAAGGCGATGCGCCATGCGGTTTCGACGCGATCCTGCGCGAGCCGCCGCGGCAAGAGGGGCGCAACGGCCAAGGCGATAACGGCGGCGGAGGCGATGGAAGCGGTGGAAGCGGCGGCGGCGCCGAAGACGAGGGCCAAGCGAGCGACGACGGCCAAGCCGCGGCGCAGATGCAAATGCAAATGCAGATACACATGCACATGCAATACGCCGCGCCCCCGCTCCCGACGCCGCCCGTGCCGCCACCCGCTCCGAGGGAGGCGCTGCGCGCGCAGCCGGTGTCCGGCGTCGAACGCGACGGCATGCATCGGCTCTTCGAATCGATCGTGGCCGAGGTGGCCGAGTTCTGCGCCCATCCCATCGTCGTGCAAAGCGGCAACTGGCAGATCACGATCCCGATCGATCCCGCGCTGCTACCGGGCTGCACGTTGAGCCTCGCGCTTTCGCATTTCCAATTGACGCTTCGCTTCGAGACCACGCTGGAGAGCTCGCGCCAATTAATCTCAGCACATGTAGCGACGCTTCGGGCAACCCTCGAACAACTGATGCAAAGCCGCTTGGACGGCACGCGCAGCGTCGAAATCATCGTCACCTAAGAGAACATGGACAACACACGCACGCTACCCACAGACGAGACCGCGCAGGCCGGCCAGGTTCCCGCGGTTGCCGTATCGCTCGATGCGGCGCGCCTGCCGGCACTGGCCGCGACGACCGCGCGTCAGCACCGGCTCGCCGTCGACGAGCGCCTGGCCGCGCTGCTCGCTTATACGTTCGGCGTCTCGGACTGGTCCGTCGGCACGCGTGCGCTGATCGAGCCCGCGCGCGCCGCCACGGTGGGCCTGCGGTGGGGCATGGACACAGCCTCGATACGCCTCGACATCGCGCAGCATCCGGCGCTCGCGAGCGTGCTCGCTTCGGCCGATGCCGAGGGCGCGCGCCTGCGCCATGCCGTGTCCGCCATTTTGCTCGACCCGCTGCTGAGCGCGCTGCGCTCGCTCGGGTTCGAGGGCGTTGAAGTGGCCTCACTGGAGCGCACGCGGGACGTGGCGCCTGGCGGGCCCGGCTGCGCGATCTCACTGCGCCTGGGCGATGCACGCTTCGACGCCGCGATCGAACACATCGACGGCGGCTGGCTCGACGCGCTCGAAGCGCTCGTCATGCGGCAATGCACGCCGTTCGCGACGCGCATCAGCGAGATCGCCGTTCCCGGCCGGCTGCAGATCGGCGAGAAGACGATGAGCCTGACGACGCTCGATTCGCTGCGCGCCGGCGACATCGTCCTACGCGCCCTGCCCGATGCCGTCGCGGCGCTGCTCAAGGGCGAGGCCGCCGCCGCGCGCATGCAACTCGTCTGGGGCCGCTACGGCACGCGGCAGCTTCGCGCCCAGGCCGACGTGAGCCACCACCTTCTTACTCTGACCGAGGATCCCACCATGAGCCATGACACGCAGTTCAGCGCGCCGCTGACCGATTCGATCGACACGCCCGTCGAGATCAGCCAACTCGATCTTCCGCTGAAGCTCGAAATCGACACGGTGTCGATGCCCGTCGCGCAGCTCTCCGCGCTGCGCGCGGGTTACGTGCTCGAGTTGCCCACCGCCGTGCCCGACGCACGCATCCGGCTCGTCACGTACGGACAAACGATCGGCTTCGGCGAACTCGTCAGCGTCGGCGATCATCTCGGCGTGCGGCTCGTTCAGGTTTCCCACGGCCATGGTTCAGTTTAGCGATCTCACCGGGCTGCTGATCACCGTCGTCGCGATCAGCCTGATCCCGTTCGTCGCGATGGTCGCGACCTCGTACGCGAAGATCGTCGTCGTCCTCGGTCTGTTGCGCAACGCGCTCGGCGTCCAGCAAGTGCCGCCGAACATGGTGCTCAACGGTATCGCGATCCTCGTGTCGGCATACATCATGGCCCCCGTCGGCATGCAGGCGATGCAGACCATGCAAACCATGCACCACTCGGGCGGCGATACCTCGATGGTCGTGCTCGATGCGTTCGACGCGGCCAAGGAGCCGTTCCGCGCCTTCCTCAAAAAGCACGCCCACGAACGCGAAAAGCGCTTCTTCGTGCGCTCGGCCTCGGTGATCTGGCCGAAAGACATGGCCGCGAAAATCCACGAGGACGATCTGATCGTCCTGGCCCCCGCGTTCACGCTGACCGAGATGGCCGATGCCTTCAAGATCGGCTTTCTGCTCTACATCGCGTTCATCGTCGTCGATCTCGTCATCGCCAACGTGCTGATGGCGATGGGCCTGAACCAAGTTCAGCCGACCAACGTCGCGATCCCGTTCAAGCTGCTGCTTTTCGTCGTGATGAGCGGGTGGTCCACGCTGATCCACGGCCTCGTCATGACCTATCGCTGAGCCTTGCGCCATGGAAACCGATACCCTCGTTCGCCTCACCTCGCAGGGCCTGCTGCTCTGCCTATCCGTCTCCATCCCCGTCGTCGTGGTCGCCGCGCTCTCGGGGCTCGCGATCTCGTTCGTGCAGGCCATCACGTCGATGCAGGATCAAAGCATTTCTTACGCGGTCAAGCTCGTCGCCGTCGTCGCCACCGTGCTCGTCATGGGTTCGTGGGGCGCTAGCGCGATCCTGCGCTTCGCCAATCAGATCGTCACGCTCGCGGTGCCGTCATGAACTCGCCCATCCGCAACGATCACGGCCGCTCGGCCGACCTCGCGCAGCAAGCGCACACGAGCGCGGAGCACACCGGCCAGAACGTGCAGACGCGCGGCTTCATGCGTCTGAAGGTGCAGCACACGAAAATGCAGCGGGCGCGGATGCAGCACAACCAGATGCTGGCCGCCGCGTTCTACCGGGGCAAGCGCTTCGCCGAAGGCACTCGCAAGCCGCCGCCCCCCTCCGCGCAAAAGCTCATGCGCGCATTGGGCGAGCGGCCCCGCCCGGGAGCATCCGCGAAGGGCCGGGGCAAGGAGGCGGCGGGTCAGGAGCGGCCCGAGCTTGCGCATGGCCCCGAACCGAAGCATGAGCACGAGCGCAAACACGAGGAAGGACAGCAGCAAAAGCACGGTCAACAGCAAAAGCGCGACCGGGAGCACGAACACGAGCAAGACCAGCAACAACGCCAGCATCACGGCGGTCACGAGCACGGCCAGCAGCAAGACCAGGGCGGCGACGGCCGGCAGCCGCAGCAAAACGCCCCGCGCGACGGCCAGCAAAAGCGCGAAGGCCAAGATTCGCGCGAGGGCCGCGACAAGCCGCGCAAGTTCGCGGTCGGCAAGGCGGGCCGCGCCAAAGCCGCGGCGCGCAAGCAGCCGCTCGACACCGCTATGCAAGCACTGGCCAAGCACAAGCTCGGCGCGCCGGATCTACCGGCCCAGCTCGCGCAAGCGTGCACGAAGGAAGTGCTGCGCCTGACCAAGCAGCTCGAATTCGGCTCGCTGCTCGCCGTGCCGCTGCTGATGAGCATGGCCTCGCCGATGGCACTGCGGCGCAATGCGGCGCGGCTACAGGCGCACCGCGGCGCCGCCCTGGCGCAGCACGCCGCCGCGCCGGGCAAGGCCGCGGCGACGGCGGGTTTGATCGGCGTGTCGCTCGACAACACGCTCGCGCGGCAAAGCGCGGGCATCGAGTATTCCGACGACGACCAGTCCATCGCGATGATCAAGCAGCGCATCCTCGATGCGCTCGGCGCTCAGCCCGGCACGGCGGGCGCGGCCGGTGCGGCGGGCTCGATCGCGGGCGCTTCGGATAAAACGCTCGAAGTTCGCACGCCGCCGGCCGGGCTAGGACCGAAAACCTAAACTGATATCGACGAATGAAGCAAGGCGGCGCGGTCCCGGAATCCCCCGGCCGCCGACGCAATAGCGGATCAGCGGATACACGGAAACCACGATCATGAAAGCCCTTCGAGTACTGACCGGAACCCACGCGGGCGCGCAGGTGCGGCTCACGAGCGGCAGCTATCGGATCGGCGTCGCCGAGGATGCCGATATCTGCATCAGCGACTGGGCGGTCGAGGAGATCGTGCTCGAACTCGGCGAAGACGGGGTCGCCCTGATCCGTTCGACGAACGGCGACGAGGTGTTCGTCGCCGATTTCGTGGCCGTGCCGTTCGGCGATGTCGTGTTCTGTGTAGGTCCCGACGGTGCTGCCTGGCCGAGCGATCTCGAACTGCTGGCCGGACTTTGGAAAACGGCGGAGCCCGACGCGGCGCCGGAATCGATGCATGAAGCGACGCTTGACGCAACGCCCGAAGCAACGGCCGAGCCGCCCACGCAGACGGCCGCCGGGCAAAGCGACGTGCAGCCGCCGAGCGCGGCGATCGACGCGCCGCTCGCCCACACGATGAGCGCACCGCGTAGCGTGCGCTGGCGCACGGCCGCGCTCGCGCTGGCCTGCACGGCCGTAATCGGCGGCATCGCCGTGGCCGGCATGATGCTCGCGGGCACCGAACCGAGCGAGGCGGCGAGCGTGCGCTTCGACCCCGATGCGCTCGCCAAGCAGCTCGAACAAGCGTTGCACCGCGAGGGGCTCGGCGACCTGAGCACCGCGGTGAACGCCGACAGCGTGGCGGTACAAGGCATCGTGACCACGGCGGACGAAAGCGCCAAGGCACAGCGCATCATGGACAGTCTCGCGCGCGGCAAGGCGCGACGCGAATACGACGTCGCGCAGCAAGACGTCGACAACATTCAGCAATCGCTCACGGGCACGGGAGCGACGGTCCGCTACGTGGGCCATGGCGTCTTCCACGTGAGCGGCAACGTGCAATCGATGGCCACGTTCCGCACGTTGATCGCGGGCGTGCGGGCCGATTTGGACGGCAACGTCAAACGCGTCGACGTCGACGTGAAGGAGGCCCAGGTGCCGGTGCCCGACGTGGAGTACACGGCGGTGGTGGCGACAGGCGGGCTGCGCTACATCGAGACCCCCGACGGCACGAAGCACCTGTTCTCAAGCAGCAAGGACGAGGCAAACAATTGACCACGAAAGGAATCGACATGTACGACGCATTGCTTCCCATCGCGCAGGATTTGAATACGCTCGACGCCACGCTGTCGGCGCCCGACGGTGCGCAACGCGTCGCGCGCATCGCCGCGGCGTTCGACGAGACCGCCCGCCGGATCAGCACGGCCACGCAGAGCGCAGCCGACGAACGCGAGCGCCTCGAGTTGCAAAAGCTCTATCGCGGCATGATCGCGGCGCGCCGCATCGTGTTGACGCTGCACGAGCGCCACAGCGCCCGCAGCGCCGCGATGTAAGCCGCGGCGCTCATTCGCAACATGAAGTCGCACCTCGCATTCGCAGTTTGCAGTCGCAGCACCGGCTGGCATCCAGCCGTCCGGACTCGCGGTCGCCACGGCCCCAGGTCCTTTTTCGAAGCATCACTCAACCAACGGTTCTTTCTTCGTTAATTTTTGAAAAAGGGGAATTCACATGTCTTCATCGATCGGAGCCCAAGGCGTTCAAGAAGCGGGCGCACAAAACGCGGACATGATCGGCCAAATGCAAGCGATGGCCAATCAGAACAACGCCATGACGATGGCCTCGATGCAAATCAACATGCAGCAGCAGGAAACGTCGGCGCTCGCCTCGGTGGGCAACAACGGCGCGAAGAACATCGCCGATGCGGCGAAGGGGCAGTAAGCCGTACCCTCGCTACCGTTCGTCCGCGAGGGGCACGGAAGCGGGAAGCCTGGCTTCCCGGCTCCGTGCCCCCGTTTTTTTCAATCGAGCCGCCGCTCGAGCCTAGAGATTTCCGCCCATGAGCAGGGACCGTTTCGTCGAATTGATCCACGAGGTTTGCGCCGTCGTCGGTTTGCCCGACGCCGAATATGTCGTCGAAACGCAAACGCTGGAGATCGAAGGATTCGACGTCCACCTCGATCATTACGAGACCGATGCGGACGCCATCTACGTCAGCTTCCATTACGGTGCGGTGACGCCCGGGCGGTCGCTCGTCATATTCCGGCTGATGCTCGAGGCCAATCTGCTCATCTACGCGCAGGATCAGGCCCAGCTCTGCCTCGATGCCGATACGGGCAACGTCGTCTTGCTCGTGCATCTGCCGATGGGACCCGCCATCAACGGCGAATACCTTGCCGACCTGTTCTCGCACTACGCCGAGCACGGCCGCTACTGGCTGAAGAACATTCTCGAATCGCCGGATGAAATGTTCGAGGGCATCGCCTCGGGCAACTTCATGTGGCTGCGCGCTTAAGCCGCCACGCGCGGAATCAACAGCACGAGGCGCCGCCGAATCCGCGTTCGGCCCGATTCGTCCGATTCGTTCGCCGTCTCGACGCGGCGCGGCGCCCCCTCGAGCACGAGGCATTCGCCCGGTGCGACGCTTTCCTCGACGCGGCGGTAACGGCCGGCGTCGTCGCGATGACCGAGTTCAACCTGCAAGCCGATACGCTGCACCGACTGGGCCGCGCCGTCGACGACGGGCTCCACCGAAAGCCATAGATCGGCCGATCCATCCGCGCCGTCGCTTTCCCCCTCCTCCTCGCGCTGCGCGAGACGCGCTTCGTGACGGTCGATGACGGCGGGCGAACGGTCCTGCGTCAGCGCGGTTTGCGAGATCTCGATGCCGGCCTGCCCGCTTTTCGCGAGCGCCTGCAATTGCGCCAGCAGCGCACGGCCGCGGTCGGGCGCGATACCGAAGCTCGCCGCACCCGATGAGGGCCCGTCCGCGCCGGCCATCGCGGACGGCAATGCGGCGGCGAGCGAGCCGAATGCGTCCGTATCGACATCGACGACCCAGGTCTGCAGCGAGATCAATCGCGCCGGCAAATCGAGTTCGGCGACGAGCGCGCCGTCGGCATCGATTCGCTCCGCCCTGTCGCGGATCAGGATCGAGTTCGTTACGGCATCGGCTTCGATCACGGGCAAGCCCTCGTCGAATTGAACGACTTCGGCCGCCCCGGCGCCTCGCGCCTGCCGGCCGACCTCGCCCTGATCCGCGCGTACCGCGGCGGATGCATCGAAGCGGCGGCGAAGCAGCGTCGCCGCGCCCGGCACGACGATGTTGCGGCCATCGATCATGCGTACCTCGTCGGCGGCGTTGGCCACCGAGAGGCGAAACACGCGCACCGTCGTGCGCACGCGCTTTTGCGCGTCGTGCTCGAAGCGCTCGGCCGCATTGCGAATGCGAGCGACGTAGGTGGCGGGGCCTTTGACTTGAACCGTCTGCGCGAGCGAATCGACCACGAGCGGGAAATGGGAATCGGTGACGCCGGCCTGCTCGAGCGACGCGCGCAACGCGCTCGCGGAAACGAAATGCGGCCGAATGGCGATGGATTGCTGCGCGCTCGAGGGCGAAATCAATAACGCCGCGCCGTCGTAATACCAGACGAAGCCGTAAGCGCGGCCCAGCACGTCGAGAAACCGTTGCGGCGGCATCGAGAAGCGCCCGCTCACCACGCCCTCGAGATGCCCGTCGATACGCAAGGGGATTTGCTGTCCGGCCGCGAGCACGTGCAGGGCATCGGCCACGCTCGCACCGTCGGTACGATAGACGAAGCGGCTGCCCATCCAATCGACGGGCGCCGCGGGCGCATGGATGCATGTCGCGCATGCGAGAGCGGCAATTACGCCGCGCGCGACGCGGCGCGAACGGCGCCCGCTCATGAGGATCCGTCCGGCGGCGCGAAAGGCGCCTCCGTATCGGGTTTGAGCGTCAACCGATAGCCCGTCGCATAGACGGACTGCACGCTCCAACCCACGCCGGCCGCTTTCAGGCTTCCGCGCAGGCGGCTCACGTACATATCGACCGAGCGGCTTTGCACGGCCGCGTCCCAGCCCCAAACGACGCTCATCAAGTCCTGCCGCAGCACGACCGCGCCCATGTGGCGCGCGAGATGCCAAAGAATGTCGAACTCCTTGGTGCCGAGCTTGTGCGCCACGCCGCCGACGACGAGCGAGCGCGCCTGCTGATCGAGCGCGCAATCGTCGATCAGCATCTTGCGGCCCTGCTGCTGCATGGGCGCGAAGCGTCGCAGGAGGGCGCGCATGCGCGCGAGCAGGACCTGACGGTCGTACGGCTTGACGAGGTAATCGTCGGCGCCGGCATCGAGGATGCGCACGATGTCGGCCTCGTCCGAATGCACCGTCTGAAAAATCACCGGCATGATCGACTGCGAACGGCTGCGGATTTTTTGCAGCAGCTTGTCGCCCGGAACACCGGGCAGGTCCCAATCGAGAATCGCTAGATCGGCCCAGTTGTCGGCGAGAAACTGCTGCGCCTCGAGCCCGCTGTGAAAGGCGTCGATATGGTAACCCTCGCTCTTGAGCCAGGAGTTCACGAGCGCGTGATGCGCCACGTCGTCCTCGACGAACAGGATGCGTACAGGTTTGCCTGCAAGCGATTTCATGTCAACCCTTGATCGTTACGGATAAGCGGGGGCCGGCTCTCGCTTCGGCAAGCGCGGCCTCCCGCATGCGTACGGGTCATGGCTTGCCGCCTCAATCTCGCCGCCCCGCGCGCAGCGCCCGGTCGGCATCGACGAGCGATGCCGAGGGCGGTTTGGCAGCCGCGAGGTTCAAGCACGGCAGCCGCAGCACGAACATGGTACCGCCTTGTTCGTTACGTTCGGCGTAAAGTGCGCCGCCGTGCATCCCGACGATCTGCACCGCGAGCTTCAGGCCGAGCCCGAAACCCGTCGCCGTGCGCTTGCCGAGCTTTTCGAAATCGGTCAGCCGCTCGCCTTCGAGCAAGCCCGGCAGGCCGCCCGCCCGATCGTCGACGACCACTTCGGCGAACTCGCCGGCATACCGCAGCGAGACGGTCACGGCTTCGCCGCGCGGCGAGGCGCGCACCGCGTTGTCGACCACGTTTTGAATCGCGCGCGCAACAAAATTGCGCATGCCGCTGACCCAAACGGGCGCATTGTCGGACAGCCAAAGATGCAGACCCACGCCGCAATAGACGGCCGTGACCTCGAGCTGCGAGATGATGAGCCGCAGCGTCGCGCGCAAATCGAAGCGTTTGAAATCGCGCGCATGCAAATGTTCCGTCACCGAGGTGAAGATGAACTGCTCGCCGAGCGAAAGCACGTATTGCGCGAGCGAGGTAATCTGCTGCATGCCGCCGCAGCGCTCGAACGCCTCGGGGTCGCTCGCATCGAGCTGCGTGAGCGCGCTGATCGAATTGAGCGGCGAGCGCAGATCATGCAGCAAAAAGCGCAGCGACATCGCGCGTTCGTCGAGCGAGCGCGCGAACGGCGTCACGTCGGTGACGGCGATCACGCACTCGCCGGTGTCCGTGCCGCCCGAGCCCGCCTGGATCCAGAACGTCGACTCGTCGACGCGCACCTCGCGGCCTGCCTCCAGGTCGCTCTGACGGGGCACGTCGTTCATCTCGAAGCGCTCGCTGAGGGCCACCGCGAAGTCCACGCCCGGGGGCAACGCCATCGAGAGCATCTCGAGCGCGCGTGCGTTCGCATGGACGACGGCGCCCGCGCGATCGAGCACCACGACGCCGCAGGGCAAGCCGCATAGCACGCCGCGCGTGCGGCGCGCCTCGTCGTCGGACATGGGGCGGTCGGATCGGCCCGCCACGTCGCCGCTGCGAAGAGCGGCGACGGGCGCGGGAATGAGCTCCGGCGCGGCATGGGCCTCGCCGGGCGGCTCAGCGCTTGAAGGAACATGGCGGTCGATCACATGGCCTCCTGCATTCCCCAGTGGGGGCGGTTACGGTGAAATCACGCGCGGCGCCAACAGAAAGAGCCGCTCCATATGGCTCTTTTGATGATTGTCGCTGCGGAACAAGGCGCCGATCACGGGGATCTTCGAAAGCCCCGGGACCCCCGTGACGCCGTTGGTCGCCGAATCGGCGCGGTAGCCGGCGATCAAGAGGGCCTGCCCTTCGTCGATGAATGCCTGCGTGTTGATCGTGCTGTTCTGAATCACGGGCAGATTGCTGACCGTCTGCGACGTGAGTTCGCCGTCCTGGATCGCGACGTCGAGCTTGATGCGCGTTTGGCCGCCTTCCTCCACGACCATCGGTAGCACGCGCAGCGAGATACCCGTCGAGACGGTGTAGAGATCGCCCGACGTGTACCCGGAGACAGGCACGAAGAACTGCGTCTTGTTGTCCATCACGGCCTCGATATTGTTCAGCGTGACGACCTTCGGGCTTGCGTCGATCTTGGCTGCCTGCGTCTGCTGCAGCGCCGAGATGCGCGCCATCAGATAACGGCCCGCGTCGCCGAGCACCGCGGCGACCGATGCCCCCACGGGCGAGGCCGCGGCGAGCAGGTTGCCGGGCAGCGTCGTTTGGCCGAAGGTTTGAGAGAGCGTGCCGTTGTACGTGCTTTGCGCCAAGGTGCCGTTGCCCGTTTGCACGTCGATGTGGCTGTTGTGCGCGGTCCAATCGACGCCGAGTTGGGCGAGCGCGTTGTCGTCGATCTCGATGATGTGCGCCTCGATCTCGATCAGTTGCGGTTTGACGTCGAGCCGGTCGATGAGCCTGCCGTATTGGTCCATCCGGTCGGCCGTGTCGCGAACGACGACCGAGTTCGTGCGCTGATCGGCGACGATGACGGGGAGCTGATCGTCGCCGGCGGGGGGCGCGCTTGCATTCTGCGGCGGCTGCGTATCGCCCACCGCCGCGGCCACGGCGGCGGAGGGCTGGCCCGTCAGCCCCGCGAACATGCCCTTGCCGGCCGAGCCCGGAGGAACGGGCGGCGGCACGTAGGGGCCGTTGTACGAGTTGCCGTTGACGTCGTTCGTCGGCGTGTTGCGCGTGACGCCGTTCGCGGCGCGGCCCTGGCCCTTGCCTTCGCCTTGGGCGTTCTTCTCGCCCGCCTTCGCCGCATGCGGATGGTAAATGCTGTTGAGCACCGCCGCCACGCCTTGCAGCGTCACGTCATGCCCGTCGATCGGGACCGTGCGGTCCTCGGCCCAAGCGTGGTAGAGCGGAAACACACGCACCTGCGTGCCGCTGCGATGCGCCGCCGTGTTGTCGAGCCGCGAGGCGACGTCCGTCACCATCTGCACGTAGCGCGGCGGCCCGTTCACGAGCGCCGTGCCCTGGGCGTTGTCGTAGACGATCGGGAAGCGCTCATCGGTCACGTGCAGCCGCTCGAGCGCCGCGCGCAACTCCCCCGTATCGGCCGTATCGAGCTTGATGAGCGTGCTTTGGAGCGCGGAGGCCGTCGTGACGTCGAGCACTTCCCCGTCGTAGTACCAGACGAAGCCGAACGACGCCGCGAGGGTATCGAGAAAGCGCCGCGGCGGCAGGCGGAATTTGCCGCTGACCGTGCCGCTCACGTCGGCCGAGATGCGCGTGGGTATCCCTTGGCTCGCGCCGAAATCGCGCAGTACGTCCTTGATGTCCTTGCCTTGCGCTTCGTAATCGACGACCGACGATTTCCAGTGCACGGGCGCTGCCAGCGCAACGGAGCCGGCGGTGCTCATCGAGAGCGCGGCGGCGAGGGCGAGCATGCCCGCGGCTTTGTTCGCCCAGCTCATGACGCACCGCCCACGAGCCGACAGGCGCGCCGCCGCTTGCTTGTCCGACACATCGACAAAGTTTTCATGTAAGTTCCGACTATCTCTCATTGGAAGGGCTCTGACGATGAATGCTCCGAATCACGAACGTCGCGACCTGACGCGCGAGATTCTCGAATTGGTCGACCTGCGACAGACTTTTACCGATATTCACATCGAGCAAGACCGGCCGATCATGATCAAGGCGCCGCGCGGCTGGCTCGCCGTGGGCGAGGAGCCGGTACTCTACGATGAGATGCTGCCGACGCTCGCCTCGATCGAGCCCGATTGGGAAGCGCTGCTTCAGCGCGGCGCGATCGACCGCCCGTTCGTGCTGACGCGCTGCCGGCTTCGCTGCAACATCTACCGCACCAACGGCGGACGCAAGCTCGTCATCTCGATCCGGCGCCTGCCGCTGCAGCCGCTTACGCTCGACAAGCTCGGCCTGCCCGCCTACGTGCGCTCGATGATCGACAGCGCCAAGGGCCTCGTGCTCGTGACGGGCCCCACCGGCTCGGGCAAGACGACGACGATCGCCTCGCTGCTCGAGCACATCAACCGCACGCGCAACAGTCACATCGTTACCATCGAGGAACCGATCGAGTACGAGCTCGATGGACGCACCTCGATCATCTCCCAGCGCCAGGTCCCCAACGACACGCCGAGCTTTTCGGCCGGCTTGCGCGAAGCGTTGCGGCAAAAGCCCGACGTCATCATGGTGGGCGAAGTGCGCGACCCGGAAACGGCCGAGACGGCGCTGCAGGCCGGCGAATCGGGCCACCTCGTGCTGGCGACGATGCATACGGGCAGTGCGGTCGGCACGCTGACGCGACTGCTCTCGTTCTTTCCGCCCGAGCAGCGCGAACGCTACGCCGCGGCGCTCGCCAATTGCCTGATCGGCGTCATCTGCCAGTGTCTCGTGCCCACTCAGGACGGCGAGAACTTCGTCTTGGCCAGCGAGCTCTTGTTCAACAACAACCAGCAGATCAGCGGCATGCTGACCGATCCGGGCAAGCTGCCTTTCATCGCCGATTTCATGAAGCGCAAGGAAGACAACATGTCGCGCCTGCTCAACGAGCATCTCTTTACGCTCGCGTCCAAGAACCAATGCCTGCCGCGCGATGCGCTGCGCGCCGCGTACAACCGGCTCGAGTTGCACGAGATGCTGCAGACGCTCGCGCCGCATTGAGCGAACGCCGCGGGCGGCCACGGCCGCTCGCGTCAGTAAAACGGCGTGATCGTCCATGAGGTCACCACGCCGGGCGTGTAGAAGATGTTGTTGCCGGTGCCGCAATAGCTCGGCTGAAACGACGCCGGATTCGCGCCGCCGTAGATGATCCAGTACGTCGTGAAGCGCACCGTGTAGCCGGAGTTGTTCTTCGGCAGCGCGTGCGTCAAATTCAGATTGACGTTCGCCAGATCGCCGACGATTTTCGACGATTGATTCACCGCGCTGGCGAGCGTGTTGCCCGTGTCGTTGTCCATCAGTTGCGCGTAGAGCGTCACGTACGCGCCCTGCCCGTTGCTCAAATCCTGCGGGGCGCTCGGGCACGAGGTGACGTAGGCGTCCTGCATGTGCGCCCACGCATAGACCGAAATCGCCCCGTTCGCCGGCAGCACCGGCACGCCGCGATTGACGACGGTCACCCAATAGCCCATCGTCGGATCGTATTGCGGCGCCGAAGGCACCGTGCCGCACGTGAAGTTCGTGCTGCCGCTCGAGCTGCCGACGTCGATCGCGCAATCGGAATCGGTCGATACCGTGAGCGGATTGATTTCGCTTTGCGCCTGCCAAGTCCCGTTTTGACACGAGAGCACGCGGCCGCGCGTATCGGTCGAGATCAGCGTCGCGCTGGCCGAGGCCGGTGCGATCGCCGCGTTTTGCGGCGACGGCGGACAGGGCGAGCCGATCGTTTGCGCGTTGCCGAGCGCGAGGTTGCCCGCTTCGTCCACCGCCAGCGCCTGCCAGGTGCTGCCGTTGTAGACGTAGGGACGATGCGTTTGAAGCGTCATGCGCACGTCGCCCGGTTGCGGTGGCGGCGACAGCGCGTTCAGCAAATCGGCTTCGGAATTGACCGCGTCGCGCCAGTGGAACGACGCCTCGGGCACCCACACGGCCCTCGCGCGATCGCAATTGAGCACGTTGCCCGCGGAATCGGCCGCGATCGCGCCGGAGCTCGCGCACGGCTGATAGTCCACCTGCGTCGCCAGCACGATCGGCACTTGCATCGTGTTCGCCTGCGGATTGCCGGGCACCGCGACGCGGTAGAGATAGTCGGCGTTCGGCGCTTGCGTGCCGTTGTAGTAGATGAGGCTCGCCAGATGCCCGGTTGCCGTCTTCGTACCCGAGCACGAAGCGCCGGCCGGGTTCGGGTTGGCGACGGACCAGCTCCCGTACGCGCCGTGGGCGGCGCCCGCCGCGTTGTTGGTCGCTTGGATCGAGCCGCCGCCCGCCCCCGCGTTTGCCGCCGCGTAGCCCAGCGCCGGGTCGGGGATCGTGCTGCCCCCTTCTGTCACGAGCAACGCCTGCAGCGCGCCCGGCGTCGCCGTGCCGTAGATCAAGAGGCACGGCGTCTGGCCGTAGGCGTTCGTCGCGCCCGTCGCATTCGAGAGAAAGGTGGAAAGCTGGTAGGTCGTGCCCGTCAATGCCGCGACCACCGGCGTGCTCGCCGTGGCCTGCGTCGCCAGTGCCGTGTAGTTCTGTTCGACCAAGCGCGTGGCCGCGGCGGTTAGCTGCGCCTGGTAGAGCGCCGCTTGCTGCGCGCGCGTGTCGTCGAGCGTCGAGTTGATCATCGCCGCGACGCCGCCGATCATCAGCGCCGCCAGCGCGAGCACGGCCAGCATCTCGATCATCGTGAAGCCGCGCGACGCCCGGCGCGTGCGGCTCACGCGCGTCGAAAGGCCGGCGGCAAAACACGATGTCGAGAATTTCACGTTGGCCCACCGGATGCACTCAGTAGTAAGAGTTGATCGTCCAGCCCGCCGCGATCGGCGTGTTCTGGATTGTCGTGTTGCCCGCGCCGCAGAAGTTGCTGACCCAGGGCGTCGAGATGCCTGAGTAGGTGGCCCAATTGGTAACCACTTTGACGGTATAGTTACCGCTCGACAAGCCCGGCAAGCTTTTAGTGAGCGAGTTGTTGATCCCTCCTGAATCATCCGTCAGCGTCGGCGTTTGGCTTTCCGTATGTGCTACGGAGTTGTTGTTGTTGTCCAAGATATCGACGCTCTGCGAAAGCTGCGCGCGGTGGCCGGTCGGCCCGTTGCACAGGCCGTCGTTCATGTGCGCCCACGTCGCCGCGACGATGATGCCGGTCTTGCTCAGCGCGACTTGCGATGTATAGGTGTACGAGTACGTGCCATTGCTCTGATTCTGAGAGTAGACGCCGGCACCCGGCTCAGCGATGCAAGCGGAGTAGTCGCCGGCGCCGTTCGGGTTGGCCATGATTATCTGGCAATTCGAGTCGCTGTATCCAAGCTCGATTTCATTCTGCGTTTGCCACTTACCGTTTTGGCAGGACAGCACGTGACCGGCCGAATCGGTCGAGACGAGGGTCGTGTTGGACGCGGCCGCGGCGATGCCTGCTTGAGGCGTAGACGGACAATCCTTGCCGGCCACGTTCGTATTGCCGAGCGCAAGGTTGCCGGCTTCGTCGACAGCCAGCGCTTGCCAAGTATTGCCGTTGTAGACGTAAGCGCGGTGCGTCTGTAGCGTGACGCGGACATCACCTTCTTGCGGCGGCATCGCCGCGCTTTGAAGGTCCGCTTCCGCGTTCACCGCTTCACGCCAGTGATACGAGGCCTTCGGCACCCACCTTTTTTCTGTCCGATCGCAGTCGACCACGTTGCCGAAGGCGTCGGCTGCAATGGCGCCGTACTGGTTGCACCCCGTATAGTCCGTTTGCTGCGCGAGCACGATCGGCACTTGCATCGTATTCGCTTGCGGGTTGCCCGGCACGGCCACGCGGTACAGATAGTCGGCGTTTTGCGCTTGCGTGCCGTCGTAGGAAATCAGGCTGGCCAAATGGCCGACGCTCGTCGGCTTACCCGAGCACGATTGGCCAGCGGGATCGGGCGTCGCGAGTTTCCAACTCCCGAAGGCGCCAATGGCAGACCCGGCCGGTTGGCTTATCGCCTGGATCGAGCCGCCGCCCGCCCCCGAGTTCGCCGCGATATAGCCGAGCTCAGGATCCGGAATAATCTGGCCGCCTTCCGTCACGACCAGCGCTTGCAACGCTGTTGCCGACGGTTTGTAGATCAGCAAGCAAGGCGTCTGACCGTACGCGTTGGTGCCTCCGAACGCACTCGGAAGGTAGTTCGAAAGCGGATACGTCGGGTCGTTCAACTTGACGACCACGGCGTTCGTCGCCGTCGCTTGCGCCGCGAGCGCGGCATAGTTCTGCTCGATCAAACGCGTCGCGGCTGCGGTCAGTTGCGCTTGATAGAGCGCCGCCTGCTGTCCGCGCGTGTCTTCGAGCGACGAGTTGATCATCGGGATCAGACCCGCCATGAGGATCGCAATCAGCGCCAGCACGGCGAGGATTTCGATCAACGTGAAGCCGGACGCGTAACGGCGACGCCGCGACTCGTCGCGGCGTGCCGATCCGAATGCGCGAGCGCCGGCCTCTCTAGTCATAGGCCTGCGCCATCCATACCGGCATACCGTTCGGAATGGCGTTCGCGAGCGCCGCCGGCAGCGGCACGGCCGGATTGCCGGGCGATACGACGTTCGTGCCGAGCGCAACGCCGGCCAAAGCCGAGCCTTGAGCGAGTTGCTCCATGCCGACGATTGCGTCCGGCGCCGGCGGCGACGACGCGTAGATCACGACGAGGCTGCCCGTATAGGCCGTATTGGGCTGAACGTAGTTTTTCCAGATCGGATTGGCGACGTTTGCGCCCATATACGGCGTCAGACTGCCGGCCGGGACAACACCGGTGAACGTCGGATTCGCGCGCGCGAACGCGACGACGGCCTGGCGGTATTCGCTCATGTTCGCCGCGAGCGCCATCGGCGACGGGCCTTGCGGCACCGGCGTCGATTCCTGCCCGAGGAGCGCGTAGGCGCCCGTCAGCATGGCAAGTACGGCAACGATCCAGATCATGAACATGGCGAATGCGTCCTGCGGTCAATCGCGAGCGCGAAGAACCGCGTTCGTCACGCGGAGGTCCAGATGATGTTGTTGTTGGCGGCGGCACAAGCGGCTTCGGCTGCGCTAGGCGTCACCGGCACAGCTTGCGCGGTGCCTCCGACAGAGACGGCCGTCCACGTGCCCCCGGCGGAAACCGCATTAATGCATACGTCTTTGGGCACTGTATCGAATTCGATAGTGAACGTACCGGCACCCGTTCCCGTGATCGTCACGGCTCCACCCCAAGGGTCCGTTACGGTATTGTTCGTGGTATTGATCACAAGCGTCTTTGGAATCACACCAGCCGAAATCGCAACTGCCGTGGTCAATCCGTTGTACCCGTTCGTCTGCCCCATATAAAGCTTCTTGATCCCCGTCTGAATCGCGGTCACCTGCTCCGCGGTTTGATTCGACGATGCGCTGCTGAATGCGCCGTTGAGCAGCGCAATCGCGCCGATGACGACGATCGCCGCGATCCCCAGGTAGGCAATCGCTTCGAGCAGCGTGGCGCCGCGCTGCGCGCGCCGCAATCCGCGGCGTGCCGATCGGGCACGAATCGATGCGACGGTATTGCTTTGCATGGTCCTCTCCTTCATTTCAAGAAACGGCACGACAAAAGCGCGCCATCGATGTATCGGACAACCCTGTCCATTTCCCCTCATTACACGGCAGGCTCAATGTAAGCTCCGAGCCATAGACGCAATTTCCTGCTGAATTCCGAAGAAGCCCGTGATGAGCCACGACAGCACGAGCGCGAGCGCGACGATCGCGAAGCCGTTGACGACGCGCATCTGTGCCTCGATCGTCTCCACCCCCTCGCTCATCCACTCGCTCGCGAGCGAGTGCAGCGCTTCGGCGAATCCCTTGTACTCCGCGTAGACGCACAAGTCGTCCACGATCTCCTCCGACGGGAAGCCATATCCCGCGTTCTTCATCGCCTCCCCCACGTTCACGCCCGACTTCACGCCGAACAGCATGTCGTCGATGCGCTGGCGCAACCACGGCTGCGCATCGGCGCCGAGCCGGTCGAGCGAACGTTCGACGGTGAACCCCGCCTGCTGCAGCGATGAAAACGCCACGAGGAAGCCGCATCCCGTGATGAGGCGGTAGATCGAATACGGCGGAAAGCGGTCGAACCAAACCCGCAGACGCCCCGCCCAGCGCGGCATCGAATAAAACAGCACGATCAAAAGCGCGACGAGCGCCAAGACGCAATACAGCATCCCGTTCTGCACGAAGCGCGACAGCGTGTAGAGCGATTTGGCAACGCCGTGCCAATGCTCGGGGCTCACGATCGATGCGAAGCGCGGAATGACGAGCTGGCCGAACAGATAGACGTAGCCGATCGTCATGGCAACGATCACCGCCGGATAAGTCAGTCCCCCGACGATCGCCGTGCGGATCCGCCGGCTGTACTGCACCACCGAGCAGACGTTGAGCAGCGAGGCCTCGAGGCGGCCCGACTGCTCGCCCGCCATGACGATCATTTGTTCCGTGTGCGGCACCCACCAGGCCATCGCCTCGGCCAGCATCCCGCCGTTTTGTACGACACCGCGCCAATCCGCGAGCGTGAGCGCTAGCGGCTCGCTCGGCTTGCGCCCCTCGTGCGACGCCCGCATCTCGAGCTCTTCGAGGATCTTGAGCAGCGGCAAACCGTTCGCGAGCATCTTGGCGATCTTGCGGTACAACCGCAGCCGCGCCTGCGTCGTGAGCTGCGTGCGCGCCCAGCGGCGATTCAAGTCAAGTGCCATAACCCGTTCCCAGCGCCAGCGGCAAGTCGCCCGTGACCGGCTCCAACGGCCCGACGATGCGCTCGGCCATGCGCGGATCGACGAGACCCGCCGCGACTTTCTCCAGCGCGTGTTGCGCCACCGTCTGCCCCGAGAGCTCGCTCATCCAGTACCGGTGCGCATCGGCCTTGCGGCCCGCGCGCAGCAATTCGCAGAAGGTCGCGTCGGTGCGCACGACTTCGGCCACGACCGTGCGCCCGACCGTGCCGTTCTTGCAATGCGGACAGCCGGGCCCCGCCACGCGCACTTGATCGAAGCGCGCGCCGACGGCGCGCTTCACGCGCGCGATCAGCCCCAAGTCGAGTTGCGCCATCGCATCGGCGAGCGGGCGCGAGCAGTGCGGGCACAACAGCTTGACCAAACGCTGGCTGATGAGTCCCGTCACGAGCGATTCGTCGGTCACCATGGCGATCGGCAAGCCGAGATCGACGAGACGATCGACGATCGCCAGCGCGCCGTTCGCATGGACCGTCGTCCAGACCTGGTGCCCCGTCATCGAGGCGCGCAACGCGCTTTGCGCCGACGCGCGGTCGCGCATCTCGCCGATCATGATCGTGTCCGGATCGAGCCGCATCGCATTGGCGATCGCCGCGGCGAAAGCGAGCGAGCGCGCCTCTTCGGTGGGCGCGTTGACGACGGGCGTCTGCACGGCGCCCTCGATCGGGTACTCGACCGGGTCTTCCACCGTGATCACGTGGATCGTGCCGGCCATCTCGCGCAGTTGCTTGGTCAGCACGCGCTGCAGCGTCGTCGATTTGCCCGAGCCGGTCGGCCCGCTGATGATGTTCATCCCGTGCGGTTGCTGCGTGAGCAAATCGAATGCGTTGGCTTGCGCTACCGTGAAGCCCAGCTCGCGCAGGTCCGTCGATTCCCCCGCGTCGTTGTAGAGCAGACGCAGCACCATGACGCTGCCGATGCTCGTCGGTGCTGTCGCGATACGCACGCCGAAGAGCCGGTCGGGCAGCTTGTCGCGATCGCCGATCGCCGCATCCTGCCGCTCGTTCGGCTTGTACGTGTTGTCGGACACGCTCGACATCGCCGCGTAGAGCGTCGCGAGCAGGCGCTCGCCGTACTCGCGCGTCTGCTCCGACACGCGCACGAGTTCGTTGTGCACGCGAAACAAAATCTCGGTGCTGAAGCGGTTGACGCGGATGTGGATGTCCGAGGCACGCTCTTCGCAGGCGCGCGCGATGAGGTTCTTCGCGACCACCTGCATCTGCGTATGGTCGATACGCTCGCCGCTGCCGTCGCGGCGCTGGCCCTGATAGCTGCGCCGGATCACCTCGAGCGTGACGAGCCGTGTCGTATAGCGGCAATTGAGCCGGTTCAGCCGCGCGCAGTACGACAGCACGAACGGATTCATCTCATGGCCTTCGGCGATGAGGAGCGTGCCGTCATCGAGCAGGCAGAGGAATTTGCGCTCCTCGTTGCTCGCGGCGAACTCGCCGCTGTCGGAGAGCGGGCGCGCCGTCGAGACGGGTGGCTGCGTTTGGGCTTGCGCTTGCGGCGCGGTTTGCGGCGGCGCGACCGGGCCAATCGACGGCACGGCTTCGAGCGTGCGCTCCTGTCCGAGCGCAACCGCGGCGGGAGCGGGAGCGGCGGCGGGCGAGGCAGCGGCGACGGCATCCACTTGCAGCGGCCTCACCGCCCGCGACAACACGAGCGGCGTGACGGTTTTCGTCCCGTCGGACGGGGGCTGGGTAGTCGAGCTCATGGCATCACCTCGCGGGCATCGGCAAAGTGGGGATCGGCGGCACGCCGCCCGCGCCGGCCTGCGCGACGTTGCGCGCCGGGTCGCGGACGCTCGCCGAAACGGTCAGCGTCGTGCGGCGGCCATCCGCCGCGGCGAGCACGATCGCGCCCGAGCGGATCGCGGCGACGCGCATGCCGTTGGGCAGCGTGTCGCCCGGCACGACGTCGAACTCGGCGCCGTCGCTCGTCGCGACCGTGGCGCTGATCCGCTTGCCGAGGCTTTGCGTGGCGACGAGCGAAACATCGGAATAGGACGACACCGTGCTGCCCATGCGATGCAGGGTCTCTTGCCGCTCGACGACCTGCGCCTGGGCATCGAGTTTCTTCAGTTGCGCCTTCAGGATCAGCGTGTCCTCCTGCAATCGCATCAATTCGTTCGCGGCCTGTTTCGCGGCCGCCGTGGGGACGACGTCTACCCGCGGCGCAACGTCGGCCGCCGCCGCGCTGGCCTCACCGAATGCGACGAGCGGCCACACGAATGCGCAGGCAAGCGCCAACGCAGCCAATGCACGGTTATTTCTCATAGAGCACTCCGTCTAGGACCCATTGCCCGGACTTATACGAAAGCGTCTCGATGCGCACACCGGGTTCGTCGAGATACTTGATGACGTTATCGGGCCGCACTTCGCCCAATTGCGCCGACATATGCCATGTCTGCCAAGGCGGCACGCTCGGCTGCGCCGCGCCCGGCTGAATCCGGTCCAGCGTTTGCGCCGCGAGGCTGCGCTCCGGAGCGGCCGTGCTCTGCGGCGAAAACGCCAGCGCGATGCCGAGCAGTTGAAACGCCGAGAGCATGCGCAGGCGCACGCCGTGAATGCCGTCGAGCACTTCGTCGCCGCCTGGAGCCAGCCCGAGCGGCTCGACATAGGTCGCATGCTCGCCGTTGGTATCGATCGTCGCGCGCGGCTCGGCCGCCATCAGCATCGCCACGTTCGAGCCGCCGCGCGACCAGCTATAGCTGACGTTCGACGCGCGACAGACGTATTCGTCGAGGTCCCACCCGCCGGGCGCGATGGCCGCGAAGTGATCGAGGCAGGCATGCACGAACACATCGGGGCGCGGCTCGCGCGCCCACGGGTGCGGCACGACCGGCGTCTTCGGCTGCTGCAGCGCGAGCTGGGCTCGCATCCGCTCGAATGCTTGCTCGCGCTCCACTTCGATCCGGTGGCGCCGGTAGAGCATGTACCCTGTCGCGCCGCCGACGAGCACCACCAGCGCGACGGCCGCGATCGCAATCTCGCGTATCGGCGCGCGCCGCGAGGCCCGCGTGAGATTGAGCCAGCGTGGCAGATGAGGCTTGCCGCCGCGGCGCGGGATCATGTCGTCGATCCGACGCGCGTAGAAGTTGTGGAACCCCTGCACCTCCAACTGCGGATCGCCGATGACGACGTTCCAGCCGCCCAGACCGTAATCGCTGTGCAACCGTTCGAACACTTCCTCGCTCGAGCCGACCCAATCGCCGTTCGGCAGGAACGCGCCGTCGCGCACGGCGAAGTACGCCCAGCGCCCGTCGGGCAGCAGGAACGCGCCGAGCCAGTTCGGCGCCGGCTGCTGGCGCCCATCGTAGAACGCACCCTCGGTTGCGATCGTCTTCGAGACGAGCGCGCCGAGCGAAGGCAGGCCGAGCTGCGCCCCTTCGCGCGTGCTCGCGAAACCGACGCCCGCGAACGTGCGATCGATGCGCAGAACCATCGCATCGAAGTTCAAGCGCGCGGCCAGCTCGACCGCTTCGGCCCGCAACTCGTGCCGCCGCGACAGCGACTGCCAGAATAGGCCGCAGATAAAGCGCTGACGGCCGATCTGAATGACTTGCGTCGCCATGGAAATCCGCTCCGTCGCGCGCGTCAGGCGCCGTTGATCGCGATCGGCGAGAGCAAGATGACGATCACCTCGCGCGTGCCCGATGCATTGAAGCCACCCATCGCGTAGTTCGACGGGCTACCCACGCCTTGACGGTTGTTCTGATCGTTGATCCCTTCATACCCGCTGATCACGAGCGTCTGCCCCGACTTCACGGCGATCCGCTGCAGGAAATTGCGCGTATCGACGGTGGGGAGCTGAATCTGTCCGCTGGCCGGCCCGAACGCCTGCAGGCTCACGAGGGACGAGATGTTGCTGTAGAACTGCATCATGATCGTGCCGTCGTCGAGGATGTGCGGCAGCAGCGTCAGATTGAAGCCCGTCGTCACCGTGCCCGGCGTGAGCGAGGTCTGGCTGCCGATGTTGACGGTGTTGGTGGTCGATATCTGCGCGAGATAGCCTTGTTGCTCGGCCACCTGCACGGGCACGGGCTGATCGTTGAGCGTCGTGATCGAGGCGGAGGTCTTGCGGTGCACGGTGCCTTGCGTCGACAGCGCATCGATGATGGCCGACGTGCTGGAGGCGCGGCTGGACGGCGTGATGACCGTCGCCGACAGTTCGCTCGGGTTCTGGATCAGGCTCGTGAACGCCGTCGTGATGCCGAAGCGCGTCCCGAGCGCTTGATAGACGGCGGTCCAGTTGATGCCGTAGCTGTCCTGCGCCGAGAGCGTCACCGACAATACCGTGACGTTGACGAGCACCTGCCGCGCGAGCACCTGGTTTTGCTGCTCCATGAATTCGCCCACTCGCTCCAGCACGTCGGGCGTATCGGTGACCGTGATCGAGCCCGTCGCGGGCGACGTGATGACCGAACCCACCGGCGAGAGCATCGCTTTGATCGCGTTTTGCAGGCCCGCGTAGACGGAAAGCTGCGCGTTCATCGTGATGTTCGCCGTGTTGTCCGAGGACACCGCTGGCGAACTCGACGAGCCGCCGCCCGCCCCGCCGCTGGCGCTCGTGGCGCCGCCCCCGCCGGCATTGCCGCCCGACGTGCCGCCGCTGTTGCTCGCGCCGCTGACGACGTTCGTGTCGACCTTCGATTCGCCCGGGATCGCCACGACCTGATAGACGCGCGTCGCCGTATAGAAAAACACGATGGAGCCGTCCTCGTATTTCCAGTAGACGCCGAAACGCGCGGCCGCGGTGTCGAGCAACCCGCGCAGCGTGCCGTTCGAGTAGACGATATGGATCGGCGTCAAGACGGCCGGGGTGCGCGCGGCGCCGAGCCCGAGCACGCTCGTGGCCGGCGAGGGACCTTGCAAAAGCCCCGCGGGCAGCGGCGGCACGCCCGGGTAAGGCGCCGCCGCGCCGCCGCCCGAATTCGCGTCGGCGGCCGGCTGAGTCGCCCGCAGGGCGGCCTCGCTCGTGCCCGGCGCAACCTTGGCCGGCATGCGGGCCAGGCGCGACACGCGATCGGCGAAGGCGCGCAACGAATCGACCGTACCGTCGAAGCTGGCCGGCTCCTCGAATAGACGGGGCAGCGTCGACTTCTTGGCGATCTTGATCGTCTTGCCCGACAGCCAAAGCTCGTCCTTGACGACGACGTCGTCCGCGGCGGCCGCCGCGCGGTTGTCTCCGCCCGCCAATTTACCGAGCAGTTGACCCGCGCGCGCGGTATCGGCCTGCGAGTCGCGATTGATTTTTTCAGTGAGACCCGTGCAGGCCGCCGCAAGTAGCGACAAACATGTGGCCACGACGAGTAGGGGGCGACGCAGCGCGCTCATCAGTTACCTCCTCTCGGGACGACGCGCATGACACGGTTGCCCTTGTATAAAACCACTTGAATCGGCACTTGGGAACCGGCCAGCGCATTGGTTACCTGGCGCAGCGCCTGCTCGAGCGTGCCGTGGATCGTTGCGGTCGCATCGACCTCGAAATCGGTCGGCACGTCCCAGACGAATTGCCAACCTGTCTCGCTCGCCCATCGAGCGAGCGCATTGCGTACCGAGCCGTCGGACGTGCGCATGTCCCATTCGGTGCGCTCGGGCGGCACGGCCGGCGCCGGTGCGGACTCGGATGCGGAAGCGGGTGCAACCGCCGCAACCGCCACGGTCGGCGACGGCGCCGCGGCATGTGGCCCGACATCCGGCGACGAAGCGGCAGGCGCCGCGGTCACCAACAATGGCGGCGCGGCGGGCAGCCCCGTCGCCGCGGGCGCGATGCTCACTGCAGTGGCGAGCGGCGCATCCTGCGCATGCGGCTTGGCGCTCGAAGGGGCACCGGCCGCGGCGGGCGCCGCATCGGCGCTCGCGGGCCGCGCGTGCGCGGTCACGGTGACGAGGCGCAAATCGGTATCGATGCGCGCCTGCAAGGCCGGATCGACCGACAGAATTTCGCCGAGCACGCGCGTGACCGCGCCGCCCGCATGCCAACTCACGGGCGTATCGGCCCACGCCCCCGCGTTCGGCACGTTGACGCTGTAGCTCGTCGGCAAGATCTCTTCGAGCGCGCGCAACAGCGGCACGTCATGCCCGCTCGTGCGCACGACACCGCCCATACGCTGGCCGCCTTCGACAACGACCTGCCGGTCCGATGCATGCGCCGCGCAGCAAAAGAGCCAGGCGCAGCAGAGCGACGCCTTGACCGCGAGCGAAACGATGCCGCCGCGCGCCCCTGTACTCCCCAAATCGCGGTTTGCACCGCTTAAGCGACGCGCTTGCATTCGACACTCAACTCTTGTTGTTGCGAAATTGGTTTTCATTCTGCTCAAGCCGTGCACACTGCCAGCCGCGCGGGCCGCGGCAAGCCGCTTCCCGCACATGATCCCAACGCATCGAATATTTGCCGAAAATACGGCGGCGCGTGTAAGGAATTCGAAGGCAACGCCGTAGGAATGGGTAATCCAGCGCCAGGATAGTACTACGTATCAATGTGGTCTACGGCAAGCGGCGCCAGAGCTTTAGAGAAAAAGAACTCTTTTGAAATAGGCATCATGAGCACATATTCAAGTTTCTAACTCCGCGCGTCGCACGCGAGCGCGCCGGCGCTCCAAACTCCCCATCCCACAAGGCCCCGCCCGGTCACCAACCAAAAATGGCAGTCATACCCGACCGGCCTTGTTATCGTAATCCCGAAATATTTCCTATACAAAAATGTGTTAGAGCGGCGTTCCGCTTCGCCGTATATACGGCGGCTTACGGCACTTGAACGGCTTCGCCTCGCCGAGCGTAACAAATCATCAAAAACCCACCACAAAACCGTTGACGCACGGTCCTTCCACGGCCATTTCCGCGTCTAGTGCGCCGGGGTGCGCAAACGTTAAACCGAAGGTAACAAACCATCACAAACCTCGGTAAAAGTCCGTCGGCGATGAAAACATGCACTCACTGCTTCACGAATGGCATCACGCCGATTAACGCACCGCTCACTCAGTCAGGAGCACGACATGTTCTCGACGATCTACTTCGCAGCCGCTTCCGCCCTCTCCTTCGACGACACGCCGAGCGATGTCGCCGCGAAGGTCCTCAACGGCCAGCTCTTCGAAGCCGCCCGTAGCGCCGCCCACCACGCCGACCCCGACGCGGCGCAAGCGCAGCCGGGCTACGCGCAATTGCAGATCTACGCCGATCTCGAACTGATGCTCGGTCGCCAAGAAGAAGCGGAAGAGATCTATCGCCGCGCGCAAAAGACGATCCGCCAACAACGCGACGGCATGCGCATCGCCTCGTGCCGCAACACGGGTTGGCAAGCGTTCTTCCGCAATCAGTTCAACGTGGCGCTGAGCTGCTTCAAGCGCGTCGGCGAAGAGAAGGCGGCCACGCCGCGGCAGCGTCTGGAGAGCCTCGTCGGCGCCACGCTCGTCTCGTTCCATCTCGGCCTCATTCAAGCCGCTTGCCATCGCCTCGGCGAACTCGCGACGCTGGCCGCGACGCACGGCGATCGGCGCTGGACCTATCTCGTCGAAGCGTTGCGCCGCGATCTGTTCGCGCAGCACGAGTTGCACTGCTCGGAGCGGCTTGCCGATCATATCTACTGGCGGTCGGTCATCGCCGAATTCGCGCCCGGCGAAGCGCCGATCCGCGCCGGCGCCCCGGCAGGAACGGAGCTGCCCTTGCTGGCGGAGCGGCTCGCATACCTGCGTCACCTGGTCGCCCTCGCCGGCGGCACCGCGAGCGCAAGCGAAGGCCTCAAGGAGCACGTGAACTGGAGCCGCAAAGCGGGCCTCACCGATTACCACCGCAGCTTGTGCCTCGAAATCACGCTGGCCGCGATCGCGGGCCATGTGACGCCGCTCGCCGAAACGATGCTCGACACGTCGGGTGCGGCCAACGCGCAGGGCAGCCAACACGCCCGCTGGTATCTCGACTACCTCTACTGCCGCGCGAAGATCATGCAACAACAGTTGCGCACGCAAGAGTTCGCGCAGTTCTACGGCCGCTACGCGCTCGCCTCGATCCAGCACGTGCGCGCCGACAGCATGTCGATGCCCACCGTAGCAAGCGAACACGCGCAGAACACGCGCACCGTGCAACGCTCGGACGATGTCAGCGCGCGGCTGCCCGCCAAATATCGCCGCGCCTATCGCTACCTCATGGACAACCTCGATCAAAAAGATTTGTCGGTGCGCGAAGTCGCCTCGCACGTGGGCGTCACGGAGCGCGCGATGCAAGCGGCGTTCAAGAACCATCTGGGCCTGTCGCCGAGCGAACTGATCCGCCGCCAACGGATGGAGCGTATCCGCGGCGACCTGCTCGACGACGGCGCCCCGGTCACCCGCGTGCTCGACGTGGCCAACAAGTGGGGCGTGCGCCATCGCTCGACGCTGATCAACGGCTATCGCCGCGTGTTCCAAGAAGCGCCGTCGGAGACGATGGGCCGCTGAGCGAGGCAGCCGCCGGCCGGGTCCGGCCCGCGTCCGGCCCGCTTCCGGCCTCTGCTCGAAGCAGCGCCGCCCGATTCACATGCGAATGCGTGGGTCGGGCGGCGTTTCTGTTTGAACCGCGATGCGCGCTTTCCGGCGCATCGCCGCACTCCTCGGGTACACGATCATGCGACCACCTCTTTTGAAGCCGGCGCTAGCGTTGATGCTCGCCGTCCTGTCCGCCCGGCCCGCCCCCGCGCGGGCTGAAGTCATTGACTGCTACGCCGCGGCTGGTGCCTATCAGCACGTGAGCCCCGTCGTATTGCGCGCCATCGCATGGCAAGAGTCGCACGGCAACGCCAACGCGATGCACCGCAACCGGAACGGCTCGACCGACTACGGCATGATGCAGATCAACTCGATCCATCTGCCTACGCTCTCCCGCTACGGCGTCTCGGCCACGGATCTCATGAATCCGTGCCTGAGCGTCTTTGTCGCCGCCTGGCACTTGCACAAGATGATGATCAAATACGGCAACACATGGGCCGCCATCGGCGCGTATCACTCGGAGACACCCGCCGAGCGCGACCGCTATGCGGGCTCGATCGAAGCGATCGTCGAGCGGATAAGCGCGGCGGATGCGGGCGGCTGATTCGTTCGCGCGTGGTTGACCGATTGCCGCGCCTGTCGGCGCGGCGCAAAGACCAAAGCTAAAAAACCAAAGACTAAAGGCCCCCGCGAGGCGGGAGCCATTCCAAAACACGCAACGAATAAGGGAGATCGTGAGCCGCGGCGTCTCAACCGCGGCTCACGCCAACGTCATTGCCCCTTCGCGGCGTTTACGGCGTCCTCGATACCCTTGTTCCCGATCGAAGCCAACCCGGAGATCGCTTTCGACTGCCCATTGATCAACATCATCGCCATCTTCGTGCGATTGTCGATTTCCGCCATTGCCTTGCTCTGCCGGATGAAGCTATTCATCTGGGCCCCATGATCCGCAATCGTCTCATCCCCGTCGCCCGGGTCGCCAGGGTCACCCGGGCTGCCCGGGCTACCCGAGGCCATCATCAAGTTGCCGGCCACATTCGCTCCGATCCCAAGCCCGGGCGGCATGAAATGGCTTGCCCCCTGAAGCGCGGCGCCGGCCACTTGCGCCGCAGTATTTCTTGCCTGGCCCGGCAACCCCGCGCGCCGCGGCTCTCCCGCTCCGAGCGATGGGCCGCCGTCCGACGCCTTGAAACTGGACAAACCTCCCAACTGCGCCCCCGGATTGCGCATTGCAGGAGATTGCTTAGCCTGCGCTGGGTTTGCCGTGCCGTTGCCGATTTTCGTCTCAAGCTGCTCGCGCATCCTGCCTACGATACCGGACGGGATGCTTCCTATGCCATTAGCCATGATCGACCTCCTGAAGTGAAATTACGAGTTCCTCGCCGTCGGCCATCGTTCGACGGCCAACGGCGCGGCCTTTCGCATCCCACCTTTGCGCAGCAATGTCGAGGAATGCCATGGCAGGTTATTGCCATTGGTCGAAACGAGTCGGCCGCGATGCGATGCGACGACAGGAATTGCGAAGTCGTTCGCTTCTCCTCGAACTTCCGAGGCTCGCTTTCACAACGGTGGATCTTCCCTTCTCGCACGCCCGCACCCGTGTACACAGCGAGATCGCTTCGCCAATCCGCCGATAACTTCGTATCGGACAAGGCGGCGTAGGCACCGCGCAATAAATTAGTGTTCGCGGGCGGCCCGCTTCGGCTGTTCCGGGCCGGCAACTCCCTCACACCGTCATTTCCCACCTGGAGAAAATCATGTCCAGTACGGCAGTCCTTGGTTACAACAGCGGCTATATGAATGGCCTCGACAGCCTAGGCGGCGTCGACGGCTCGAACAGTCAAAACGAAATCGAGCAATTCCTCGAACTCTTGATCCAAGAGCTTCAGCAAATCCTCAGCCAGAGCCAGGGCTCGGGCGACGACGGCGTGGGCGGAGTCGGTGGCGGCGGCAGCGGTGGCGGTGCAAGCCCCGCTTCGTTTGCGCCGCCGCCCGCACCGGCGCCGGTCGCCAATACCGGTGGTGGTGGTGGTGGATCCGGCGGTGGCGGCGGCAGCGTTGGCGGCGTAGGAGGTGGTGGCGGCGGTGGAGGCGGCGGCAGCGGCAGCGGCGCGCCGCCGACCCTGTCCGGCGGCGATGCGGCCACTCAAATCACCCAAAACCTCGAGCAGCGTTATGGCCTCAACGCGGCGCAAGCGGCCGGCGTACTCGGTAATCTGCAGCAGGAAAGCGGGCTTCAGGGCGATATCAACCAGGGCGGCGCGAAAGGCGCACCGTCCAGCAACTTCGCCGACGACAACGGCAACGGTTGGGGCCTTGCCCAGTGGGGCGGCGCGCGCAAGCAAGGCGAGATCAACTATGCCCACGAGCACGGGCTCGACCCGGGCAGCCTCCAGGCCAATATCGGGTACATGGATCAAGAACTCGATACGACCTACAGCAAGACGATCACGGACATCAAGAACGACTCCACGCCCGAGCAGGCAGCGTTGGATTGGGACAAGGATTTCGAACAGGCGAGCGATCCGCAGATGCAAAACCGCGATCAATATGCCGAGCAATTCTTCCAGCAGGGCCTGTGAGGCGCATACGCATACGCGTCCGCTCGCGGCGTTACGCGCCGGTATCTATCGCCATCCGCCCGCCCGGTCTTCGGGCGGTTTTTTTGCGCTGCTTGTTGGCGGTCGATCATTCACATGGCAACCCGAGCCTGCGTTCGAAGAGCGGCGGCGCTTGACTGATCGTGCGCGATGGTGAAGTGAGTGAGCGAGGAAAACGGCAAAGACGAACGTGGTTCGAGCCGCCGCCGTATTCGCTGAATGAGAAGAATCTTGAGGAAAGGCCCGGGCCGAACGCCCGTTGCCGTCAGGGGTAGCCGACCGGCATCCGCCCCACGGATCGGGGGCGGCGGCCGTGTCGTCATCGATCAATCTCTTCCAAGCAAACGCCGCATCGCCAGGCGCACATAGGGATCGGGACTATCCTCGTACGCCGTCGCGTAGCCATGCCATGACGGATCGTCGAGCATTTTCAGGCAGATGGCCTTGAGCTCGGGCGAGCGATCGTCGGGCAGCCCGTTCACGAGTTGCCATGCCTCGTGGGGACGGCCGCGCACGAGCGCGATCGTCACCGCGAAGACCGGCACTTCGCGTGTCTGCGGATAGGTATCGTTCATCTGCTCGAGCAGCGACTCCGCTTCGTCGAGCTCGTTCGCCTCGATGTGCTCGATGATCGATTGGGCCATCGCCGGTGCGTTGGCGGGCATTTCAGAGAGCAGGGCCATCATCGTCGCCACCGCCTGTCCGTCAAGCCGAGGCCGGCGGCGCGGAGGCCCCGCCACCCGTGATCGATTTGACTGCTTCCTTGCCGCCCGCAAGCGCGAACGTCGTGGCGGCGCCTTCGGGCGTCAGGTCCTCGGCGAGCGTCTTGCCGCCCTCGAACGCTTTGAAGCCGCCTTTGGCGATATCGCCGGCGCCTTTGAGCGCTTCCTTGGGGTTGCCGTCCAGCAGCCCCTTGCCGATTTCGCCGAGGCCGCCCAGCGCCTTACCGGCACCGTTGACGACATCGCTGGCCGCGTTGGTCACGTCGTGAACCACGTCTTTGACAATATTGCCGATGAAGCTCATTTGCTTTCTCCTTGATCGTGAACGGCGCACTTGACGAGGCGCCCGAGGCAAAGCCGCATATCGACGGCTCATACACGAATCTAAAGAAAAGCCCCGCGCACGATGCCCCCACCCACGAAGCGGCGCCGTGAAACGCGAAGCACGCTTGGCGGCGGCCAACCATTCGCAACGCTCGACGGAACTTCGGCACGGATAAGCTCCGCCCGTTCGCGCGCCCTTAGGCTGGATGCCAAGATGGCCACCGGCCGTCGTTGGCATTCTTGATCAAGAGGAGAAACGATCATGCGTTTCGCTTTCGCCGGCTTCGACCGCTGGCGTGTGGTGTTCGAAGCGTTCGTCGGCGCCGGCTGGGAGCCCGTGGCGCTGTATTCGATTCCGGTCGACAACCAACTCGATTTCAACAACGAGCTGGTCGCGCGCGCCGAACAACTGCGCATTCCCGTTCAACTGTCTCGGATCCGCGAGGACGATTTGCGCAGACTCTCCGGCGAGGGATGCGATGCGCTGATCGTCGCCGGATATCGCTGGAAGATTCCGCACTGGCAACCGCACCTGCGCTATGCGGCCAATTTCCATCCGTCGCCGCTGCCCGACGGACGCGGCCCGTATCCGACGATGCAAGCGATCCTCGAGGGGCGGCGCGAGTGGGGCGTGAGTTGTCATCGAATCGATGCGCAGTTCGATACCGGCGAGATCATCGATGCGGAACACTTTCCGCTCGATGCCGATGAATGGCACGAGACGCTACAACTGAAATTGCAGATGGCCGCTAGACGGCTCGCCGTACGCGTGGCGAGCAGCTTCGAGCAACGCTGGAACGCTCGGCGCACCCAAGAGGGCGGCTGCTACTGGCCCCGGCTCGACGACGGGGGGCGCACGCTCGACTTCACACAGTCCGTGGCCGAGGTAATGCGGGTCGTGCGCGCGTGCGGGAACATCGAATGCATCGCGCCGCTGCATCGGACGAAAGTCTACGTACGGCGCGCGATGGCCTGGCAAGAGCCGCATCGATATGAAGCTGGGCAAGTGGTGCACGAATACCGCCGCTGGATCGTCGTCGCCGCGGCGGACGGATTCGTTGCGCTGCTCGATTGGAGCCCGCTCAGCGATACCCTGCGTAGGCAGATGACGAGTTGAGCAATAGCGGCCATCAATAAAACGGCCGCGCTGCAATGTTCTGCAGCGCGGCCGCGCAAACAACCTTAAACAGTGCGGGGCGGTCTTTACGGCCGCCCCGCTCGTCGTGCGCTCGAATCCTTACTTCGTGCTGACCCCGGCGATCGAGTCGGTATTGATGCCCGTCAAATGGTTGAATGCGATTTCGAGGCGCGATTTGCCCGGTGTCAGGACGTCCGCGCCCCCGAGTGCGTTCTTCAGCGCATCCCTCGACTCGTCGTCGATTTTGCCGCCGCCGTGCGCATTGGCGGTCTGCTGCAGTTGCGCGCCGATCGCCGCCGCATCCGATTGGCTGAGCTTGCCCGATTCGACGGCCTTGGCCAGCGTCTTCGTCGCGGCATTGCCGTCACCGTGCGACAACTCGCTTTCCATGGCTTGGAAGTCGGCGCCGTCCCGTTGGTTGAAGTCGGCCATCGCCTTGCCTTCGTCGGCCATTTGCAGCGACTTGCCGTCCTTGACGAGATCGCCCGTGCCCGGCTTGACCGGCGTCGTGATGCCGCCCGTCGCGCCGCCCAGGCCACCGGCACCGCCGAAGCCACCCGTGCCCGTCGCACCACCAGCACCGCCGAAGCCGCCCGTGCCCGTCGCACCACCAGCACCACCAGCACCGCCGAAGCCGCCCGCGCCACCGGCGCCGCCGAAGCCGCCCGTACCCGTCGCGCCACCCGCACCGCCCGTGGCGTTGCCTGCGGCGCCCAGACCGCCTTGCGCGGCCCATTGGAAGTTGCCCACGCCCGATTTACCGTCGGTGCCGGCCACATCGTGCGTCTCGATCTGCTGATACGCGCCCGGGTTCGCGAGCATCGTCTTAGCGGCTTGCTGCACCGTCGGCGGCGTGCTGCCATTAGCGTTCGTCGCCAGTTGATACATCGCGTTCGGGTCTTCCGCGTCGATGCCGTTTTGGCCCATGTACGATGCGAGCACGCCTGCCGCGTTCTGCACCGACATGCCGCCGGCACCACCGCCCGCGCCGCCGGGTACGCCGCCCGCGCCACCGGGTACGCCGCCCGCGCCACCGGGTACGCCGCCCGCGCCGCCGGGC
>NZ_QUBS01000078.1 GCF_003390925.1 Trinickia diaoshuihuensis
CGCCAATCGAGCATGGACCGCTCCGGCTTACAGCGGCCTCGTGACCCAGATCACCGGGTACAAGCTCGTCAATTCGTTGGCCGATCTCGAGGACGTATCGAACGATCTCGCCGGCAACTACGCACTGGGCAAGGACATCGACGCCAGCGCAACGAGCGACGGCTCATACGTCCCTATCGGCAGTGCCGCGCCGTTCACGGGTCAATTCGACGGCCAAGGTCACGCAATCAATTCGCTGTTGTTTCAAGGCGTGGACGAAGGCGATTCGAACTCGCAACCGTTCGCGCTGGGGTTATTCGGCACGCTCGGTACGAGCGCCGTGGTGCGCGATCTGAGCGTCGACGGCCGCACGTCGATTTCGAGCACCGATTTCATCAGCTCCGCGGTCGGCGCCGAAGGTATCTTGGCCGCGTACAACTACGGAACGGTGCTGCGTGTCGACGCATCGGGCAGCATCGACAATATCGGTGGTGCGATATCAAGCAACATCTTTTTCGATAACTCGCAGGCCGGCGGCCTCGTCGGCGTCAATCACGGCACCATCGAGCGCTCATCGAGCAGCGTCAATCTTCGGACGGGCGGAACGCTAGGCGGCCTCGTCGGCGAGAACGACGGCCTCATTGCGCAGTCGTACACATCGGGCCCAGTGCAAGGACTCGAGCTAGACGTCGGTCCCGGCGGCAGCGGAGCGTTCACGGAAGCCAGTCCGGGAGGGCTCGTCGGCACCAACAACGGGGCGATCAGCCAGTCATACGTGACGAGCGCGGTATCGAATCCTTGCGTGAATCAAAGTTGCAGCGCCGCGGCGCTCGTCTATACGAACAACGGCACGATCACTCAATCGTTCGTGTCCGGGACCGGGCCGGGACCATCCGGCTTCACCGCGGCATACGGCATCGCCGTCTCGAACAACGGCACGATCGCAAACGACGTGTACTGGAACAAAGACACGACGGACACCACGAGCGGCGTGGGCTCAGGCACCGGCGTTCCGGCTTCGAACGGACTCACCGCCAGCCAAATGAGCACACCGTCCTCGTTCACGGGCTACGACTTCAGCGCGAACGGCATCTGGGCGATGCCCGCCGGCGCTACTCATCCTGTTTTGCGTTGGCAACTTCAATCCGCAAACGGCGGATGATTCCGCGGCACTTCCTGCGCAAATCCGATTATTCGAAATCGATCAACAGGGTTACGCAAATCTTGCGTAACCCTTCGCATTTCTAAACCACTGTCAACGCCGTCCAACGATTCGCTTTCATCGATCCAGCTTGGCGGGAACGACTGCCGTTTTGGCGGTATGGCGTGTAGAAGAAATTCGTATGACCAATAGACTAAGGAGCGTCCCACTCGCCGAGTGGCCTGGGCGGGCTCACGCCTGAGGGCATGCGCTCGCGCATCTATAAACAGGGGTAACCGCAATGCTTCGATTTTTTATCAAACAACGCATGTACCGGGCATTACCGGTGCTTTCACCGATCTTCGTCGCGGTCTCGATGGCCATGCCGGGACTCGCTCAGGCAGCCGGTCCGTTGCCGAGCGGCGGGCAATTCGTGGCCGGTGCGGGTTCGATCAATGGCAATGGTCATTCGCTGACGGTCAATCAAACATCGACGCGCGGTGTCATCGATTGGAATAGCTTTTCCATCGGTAGCGGCAACGTCGTCAATATCAACAATGGTAGCGGTGCAACGCTCAATCGCGTGACCGGTGCTACGCCATCATCGATTCTCGGCACGCTCTCCGCCAGCGGCACGCTCTATTTGGTCAATCCACAGGGAATCGTCATCGGTCGTAGCGGTGTGGTCACCACCGGAGGGCGCTTCGTTGCGTCCACGCTCGACATGGATAACGACGGGTTTATGCACAACGCCGCCCTCCAGCTCTCTAACCCGCCCGGTACTCCGAGCGGCGGCACTGTCGTCAACTTAGGCAGGATCTCATCGAGCGGCGGCGACGTGTTCCTCATTGCGAACAAAGAAGTCGATAACGTCGGCACGATCAGCGCACCGAACGGCACCGCCGAGCTCACCGCAGGGAACCAAGTCTTGCTGCTGAACTGGCCCCAAACCAGGCAGACGTACGTGGAAATCGGCAGCGGCGGTAAGGTCGTCAATCGCGGCACCGTCGAAGCAGCGCAAATCACCCTGCAAGCAGCGGACGGAAACATTTATGCGCTGGCCGGCAACCACTCGGTTCTACGTGCGACTGGCACCTCTATACGTGACGGCCATGTCTGGCTCCGTGCCGACACCGGTCGCATATGGATGGACGGTACCGTGGAAGCGCAAAACGCCGACGGCAGCGGCGGCATCGTCGAAAGCTATGCGGCTAGGTACCGGCTCGCCGGCGGCCCGACGGTCAAAGCAAGCGAATGGAATATCGGCGCGCCCAGCTTCACGATCGACCGCTTGGTCGCCCCCATCTTCCAGAGCAACCTTGCTCGGGGCACGTCGATCAATCTGCAAACGTCCGCTCAAGATGGGGCGAGCGGCGATATCGACGTCGCTTCAAGCATTCGCTGGACCGGCGCCGCGTCGCTCACGCTCGGCGCGTATCACTCATTGACGATCGAAGCGGCCGCGTATCTCAAGAATTCCGGGACCGGGAATTTGACGCTGTATGCCGATGCCGAAGGGAAAGACAACGGCGGCAGCGTCACGAATAAAGGCACCGTCGACTGGTCGGCGAGTCGCGGCATCGTCAGCGCGTTTTACGACATGAACGGCACCTACACGCCCGGCAAGATTCTCGCAAACAAATCGTGGACCGCCCCCGCCGACAGCGGCCTCGTGACACAATTCACCGGTTACAAGCTAGTCAATTCGTTGGCCGATCTGGAAAACATCAACGCCGATCTGGCCGGCAACTATGCGCTAGGCAGGGACATCTATGCGGACGCAACGAGCGACGGCTCGTACGTCCAATTGGCAGGCAACGGCACGGCGTTCACGGGACAGTTCGACGGACAGGGCCACTCTGTCTATTCGTTCACGATGCACGGCTCCGGTGGGCAGGCGGTAGGAATGTTCGGGCTGCTCGGCAAGAGCGCGGTGGTGCGCGATTTGAACGTGAGCGGCAACGTCTCCATCACCCCTGACGACGACAACGCCGAAACCGGCGTCGAGGGAATCTTGGCTAGCGAGAACGACGGGACGATCCTGCGCGTCAACACGTCCGGCAGCGTGCAGGATGTATTTACGATGAACGATGACGCTACGGCAGGTGGACTCGTCGGCGTGAACCGAGGCACCATCGAGCGGTCGAGCAGTTCCGCCGCCGTCACGTCGGGATACGGTGGCGGCCTCGTCGGCGAAAACGACGGACTGATCTCCCGGTCGTTCGCCACCGGCCAAGTATCGGGAGCCGGCGGCAAGGGGACGACCGGAAACCCGGGCGGACTCGTTAGCACGAACAACGGCACGATCACCCAGTCCTACGCAACGGGCGCAGTGACCCCGGGATGTAGCGAATTCGCTTGCAGTCCCGCCGGCGGGCTCGTCAACAGCAATAACGGAACGATCACCGAGTCGTATGCGACAGGCAACGTGTCCACCGGATGCACCGGCGGCTTTCTGCCGGGCTGCGGCGGCGCGGGCGGACTGGTTGCATATAACTCCGGGACGATCAGTCAGTCGTTCGAGACGGGCGCGGTATCCGGGGCAAACGACGTAACGTTCGGCCTCGCTTGGTACAACACCGGGACGATCGGCAATGACGTCTATTGGAATGCCGACGTGAACCAGTATCTGCCTGGCGTTGGAAGCGGCACGCCCGTTCCTGCTTCGAACGGACTGACGACGGCGCAAATGAGCCAGGCCTCGTCTTTCGCCGGCTATGACTTCGGACCGAACGGTGTCTGGGCCATGCCGGTCAACGGCACCCATCCCGTGTTGCAATGGCAGCTCGAATCGGCAAATGGGGGTTGAACCGCGGCGCTGCCTGCCGGTAATCGACGCGCCTGTTCCTGAGACTTGGCGAGAACGACTGCCGTTTTGGCGGCGCTGGCGCTGGAAGTCATTTGTCTGACGCATAAACTAAGAAGCATCGCATTCGCCGAGTGGTTCGTACGGCTACACGCCTACGGGCATGTGGCCGTGCGTCGAATAACAAGGGAGACAGCGATGCTTGATAGCTCAGGCAGTTTAGAACGCGCCGCGCGATTACCCGCGTTCACTCCTGCTTTATTGGCGCTACTACTCGTCATCTCGGGAGCGGCCCAAGCGGCCGGGGCCTTGCCGCAGGACGGACGGTTCGTAGGCGGCGCAGGGTCGATCAGCAGCAACGCCACGTCGCTCACGGTCAACCAGACATCGAGTCGCGGGATTATCGATTGGGGCAGCTTTTCCATCGGCAGCGGCAATCACGTCAACATCGAGAACGGCTCCGGTGCTACGCTGAACCGCGTCACGGGTGCGGCCCCCTCATACATCGACGGCTCCCTGTCGGGTACCGGGAGCGTTTATTTGATCAATTCGCAAGGGATCGTCATCGGTCAGAGCGGTGTCGTTTCCACCGGTGGCCGCTTCGTCGCATCGACATTGGATGTCGATAACGACACGTTCATGAATGGCGGTCCGCTCACCTTCACGGGCACGGGAGGACTGCCGAGCGACTGGAACGGTTGGGTCGTCAACCTCGGAAAGGTCTCGTCGAGCGGCGGTGATGTATTCCTCATCGCGAACCTCCAGGTCCAAAACGTCGGCACTATCAGTTCGCCGCATGGATCGACGGAACTTGCCGCGGGTCAGCAGGTGCTGCTCCAAGACTCGGCGGCAGGCCGGCAGTTGTTCGTGCAAAGAACCTTGTACGGCAATACCGTCGTCAATCGCGGCACCATCGAAGCCGCTCAGATCGATCTGCAAGTCGTGGACGGTAACGTCTATGCGTTGGCCGGAAATCACTCGTTGCTGCGCGCAACCGGCACCGAGACGCGGGACGGGCACATCTGGCTCGTGGCCGGCACCGGTAGAGTGTGGATGGACGGCAAGTTCGAAGCGAGCAACGCCGACGGTAGCGGCGGCATCGTCGACACGAACGCCGCTAGGTTACGGATTGCGGGCGGCCCGACCGTACAGGCGAGCCAATGGAATATCACCGTACCGAGCCTCACGATCGACGGCTTAACCGCACCGGTCTTTCAGAGCAACCTGAATCGCGGGACCTCGATCAACCTACAAGCGACAGGTAGCGGCGGCGCGAGCGGCGATATCGACGTTGCCTCCAGCATTCACTGGGGCGGCGCCGCATCGCTCACGCTCGGCGCTTATCACTCGTTGACGATCGAAGCGGCGGCGTCTTTAAAGAATTGCGGCGCGGGCAACTTGACGCTGCGCGGCGACTCTCAAGCGATCGATAACGGGGGCAGCATCACGAACAACGGTTCCGTCGATTGGTCGGCCAGCCACGGCATCGTCAGCGCGTTCTATGACATGAACGGCACGTACACGCCAGGCACGATGCTCGCGAACACATCCTGGACGTCTCCCGCGTACAGCGGTCTGGTGACGCAAATCACGGGCTATAAGCTCGTCAATTCATTGGCCGATCTAGAGAACGTCAATGCGGATCTCGCGGGCAACTATGCGCTTGGAAAAGACATCGATGCGAGCGCAACTAGCAACGGGTCATATGTTCAAGTGGGGGGAAAGGGCGCCCCGTTCACCGGGCAATTCGACGGGCAAGGGCACACCGTCGACTCATTAACGATGGAAGGGATTGACGTATCGCTCGGCATGTTCGGCGTGCTGGGCACGAGCGCGGTGGTGCGCGACTTGAACATCGATGGCACTGCGTCGAATCTTTACACCAGCGAACTAACGAATTACGAAGGTCTTTTAGCCAGCGAGAACGATGGGACTATCTTGCGCGTCCATACGTCCGGCACCCTGATGAATCAATCTATGATCGCCGATGACTCGACTGTCGGCGGACTGGTGGGCATAAACCGCGGCACGATCGAGCACTCCAGCAGCGCGGCGACCATCGTGGGTGGAACGGCGGGAGGACTGGTCGGCGAAAACGATGGTCTGGTCCTTCGATCGTATGCGACTGGAGCCGTCGCCGCCACGGACAGTGCGAACCAGATCGCATCGCCGGGCGGGCTCGTCGGCACCAACAATGGAACGGTCGATGAATCGTATGCAACGGGTTTCGTGGACACCGGTTGCAATCACGATGATTGCGCTGGAACCGGGGGACTGGTCGGTACCAACAACGGGACAATCAGTCGCTCTTACGCAACGGGCGATGTGGGGTCCGAGTGCGGTCTCTATGACTGCGGTGGCGCGGGCGGGCTCGTCGCTTACAACTACGGCACGATCAGTCAGTCGTTCGCCGACGGCGTGGTGCGCGCGCAATCGGGTCCCGCGGAGGGCGACGCAACGGTGGCCGGGCCGTACGGCCTAGCCTGGGTCAACAAAGGCACGATCGCAAGCGACGTGTATTGGAACAAGGACGCGTCGCCGGTCCCCGGCGTGGGAACGGGCACCATGGTTCCGGCTGCGAACGGGCTAACCGCGACACAAATGAGGACAGCTTCGTCCTTCGCCGGATACGACTTCGGCCCGAACGGCGCATGGGCCATGCCCGCTAACGGCAGTCATCCCGTGTTGCGGTGGCAATTGCAGTCTGCGAACGGAGGCTGATACCGATGCTCGGAACCGCACACCGCAAGAACGGCGCTCCACGGCCACCAGCCCTCGCCCCCATCGTGCTGGCATTGACGCTCGTACTACCAGGACCGTCCCAAGCGGCCGGTGCCTTGCCGCAAGATGGACGGTTCCTAGCCGGCGCAGGAACGATCAGCAGCAACGGCACCTCGCTCACGGTCAACCAAACATCGAGTCGTGGGATTATCGATTGGCGCAGCTTTTCTATCGGCGGCGGTAATCAAGTCAAGATCGCCAACGGCGCCGGGGCGACGCTCAACCGAGTGACAGGTGCGGATCCGTCGTATATCTACGGCGCGCTCTCGGGCACCGGTAGTGTTTACCTAATCAATTCGCAAGGCATCTTGATCGGACCCAGCGGAGTCGTGACCACAGGCGGCCGTTTCGTCGCCTCGACCCTGGAAGTCGATAACGACGCGTTCATGAACGGCGGCGCGCTCACCTTCTCCGGCACCTCCGGACTGCCCAGCGACCTGAACGGCAGACTCATCAATCTAGGCAAGATTGCGTCGAGCGGCGGCGATGTGTTCCTGTTTGCGAACGGCGAAGTCGACAACGTCGGCACGATTAGCGCCGCGAACGGCTCGGTCGAACTTGCGGCCGGCCAACAGATTCTGCTGCAAGATTCGAAGCAAAGCCGGCAGGTGTTCGTGCAACGAGGCAGCGTCTACAACACCGTCGTCAATCGCGGCGACATAGAGGCGGCGCAAATCAGTTTGCAAGTGGCCGATGGAAATGTCTATGCATTAGCCGGCAATCACTCGGTGTTGCGGGCAACCGGTACCGCGACGAGGGACGGCCATGTTTGGCTCGTCGCCGATGCGGGCCGGGTCTGGATCGACGGTGTCGTCGAGGCACGCAACGCCGACGGTCAGGGCGGCACCGTCGACACCAATGCTGCGACGCTACGGATCGCGGGTGGCCCGACGATCACGGCAGGCCAATGGAATATCACGATGCCTAGCTTTACCATCGATGCCTTAGCTTCACCTGTATTCCAGAACAATCTCGATGCGGGGACCTCGATCAACGTCCATGCCACGGGCGCAAGCGGCGCGGCCGGCGATATCGATGTGGCCTCGGGTATTCGCTGGAACGGTGCGGCTTCGCTCACGCTCGACGCCTATCGCTCGTTGACCATCGAAGCGGCGGCCTATTTGAAGAATAGCGGGACGGGCAACATGACGCTGCGTGCCGATTCGAGCGCGATCGATAACGGCGGCAGCATCACGAACAACGGTACGGTGGATTGGTCGACCAGCACAGGCATCGTCAGCGCGTTGTACGACATGAACGGCACCTATGCGCCCGGCAAAATGTCGTCCAACGCATCATGGATCGCTCCGAGCCAAAGCGGCCTTCTCACGCAGATCACGGGCTATCGGCTCGTCAATTCGTTGACGGACCTCGAAAACATCAATACCGGCCTAACGGGTAACTACGCGCTCGGCAAGGACATCGATGCGAGCGCAACGAGCAACGGTTCGTATATTCAAATCGGAGGGAACGGCACGCCGTTCACCGGGCAATTCGATGGCAGGGGCCATACCGTCCGTTCGCTGACGATGGCAGGCGTCGATACGAACCAAGGTATGTTTGGTGTGCTCGGGTCGAGCGCGGTAGTGCGCGACTTACAGATCGAGGGGAATGTATCGAACAGACTCGATAGTGGCGAAGTCGTCCAAGGCGAGGAAGGCCTCTTAGCCAGCGAGAACGACGGCTTGATCCTGCGCGTCGGCACGTCCGGCAGCATCCGAAACGACGACACGCATTGGGACGGCACGTTTGTCGGCGGGCTCGTCGCCGTGAACCACGGCACGATCATACGCTCGAGCAGTACGGCGGCAGTGAGGAGCGGCACAGCCGGCGGCCTTGTCGCCAAAAATGATGGCCTCATCGTTCAATCGTATGCGACAGGCGCCGTCGCTACCACGAACGGATTGATCGTCAATAGCCCTCCAGGGGGGCTCGTCGCCACCAACTACGGCACCATCGATCAATCATATGCGACCGGCGCAGTGGATACCGGTTGCGCGCAAGAAGAGTGTGCAGGAACCGGAGGACTCGTCGGCACCAATTTCGGGACCATCACCCGATCCTATGCCACCGGCGCTGTCACGTCCCGTTGCGGGCTCAATCGTTGCGGGGGTGCCGGCGGGCTTGCGGCCCTCAATTTCGGCGTGATCAGTCAGTCGTTCTCGACCGGTGTCGTGCGTGCGCAAGAAGGCTACTCGGACCTGTACCGGGTGGCCGGACCATACGGGTTGGCGTGGGTCAATCAAGGCGCGATCACGAGCGACGTCTATTGGAACAAGGATGCATCACCGGTTCCAGGCGTTGGAGACGGCAGCGCGGTTTCGGCTTCCAACGGGCTCACCGGGGCGCAAATGAGCATGCCTTCGTCCTTCGCCGGATACGACTTCGGCCCGAACGGCGTGTGGGCCATGCCCGCCAACGGGAGTCACCCCGTATTGCGGTGGCAATTGGAATCGGAGAACGGCGGTTGATGGTTTTTTGGGTCGATTGATTTGGAGATGCACGGCTCGTGCTTAGGATGAGCGCAAAGCGGGACACCGATTCATAGCGTTAGAATGGCCCGGCGCCGTTATTTAAAGGCGCTATTCACCGTTCCGACAACCGGAGTCCCTGATGTTCGATCTTTCGACGTTAAGTACGTTCGTAGCCGTCGTCCTCGGCCTATTTCTCATTCCCGGACCCGCCGTGCTGTTGGTCTTGAGCCCAACGGTGCAAGGCGGGCGCAAAACCGGCATCTTGACGGGCCTCGGTGTCGCGACCGGTGACTTCGTTCATACGCTGTTTGCCGCGGTCGGATTGTCCGCGCTGTTGATGACTTCGGCCCTTGCCTTCAACGTTGTCAAAATCGTAGGCGCCGTCTATCTCGTTTACCTCGGCGTACGCGCGTTAATGGAAAAGCCGAGCGACCCGTCGCTACCGAAAATTGCATCCGTCACGCCGGCGAAGGCGTTTTTTCAAGCGATTCCCGCCGAAGTGCTGAACCCGAAGACGGCGCTATTCTTCCTCGCCTTCATGCCGCAATTCGTTCACCCCGAACATGGTTCGACGTTCGTCCAGTTCACGACGCTTGGGCTCATCTTCGTCGGACTCAGTTCGATCTATACGACGCTCATCGTCCTGTCGATTCGGCCGCTGGGGCGCATGGTCAAGCGCTTGTCGTGGATCAGCCGATGGCAAGGCAAGATCATCGGCACGATTTTCATTTCGCTCGGGCTGAAGGTCGCGACTCAGCATCGTTGAGCCGGGCTCGGCTTTTTTTAGGAGCGTTCAGCGATGTCGGAGAACCCTACAGTTGCCCTCATTGGCCCGGGTGCCATCGGCACCACTGTGGCGGCGGCGCTCCACGAGGCCGGACGCACGCCGGAAATCTTCGGCCGCTCGCCGCAAGACCGCTTGGAGCTTCGCTTCGAAGGCGGTGAAGTCGTGGTGCCGGGACCTGTCAGAACCGATCCGTCGAAGGTCGATAAAAAGTTCGATTTGGTGTTCGTTGCGGTGAAGTCGACGCAAGTGGATGCCGCGGCAACTTGGCTTTCAGCGTTATGCGGCGAGCGGACCGTGGTTTGCGCGTTGCAAAACGGCGTCGAGCAGAAAGCAATGCTGGCGCCCTATGTATCCGGTAGCACGGTCCTGCCCTCGGTAGTATGGTTTCCGGCCCAACGCGAATCCGACGGTTCGGTGTGGTTGCGGGGCAAAGCGCGGCTTACGTTGCCGGATACGCCTGAGACCGAGTCGGTGCTGTCGGCTTTGCGCGGCACACGATGTTCGGTCGACGTTGCGGCGGATTTCACGACCGTCGCTTGGCGCAAGCTCTTGCAGAATGCGGTCGCGGGTTTGATGGTGCTCGCCGGCCGCCGCGCCGGCATGTATGCTCGGCCGGACATTGCCGAGCTGGCTTTCGCCTATCTGAAGGAATGTCTGGCGGTTGCCCGGGCCGAGGGGGCATCGCTGGGCGACGAGGTGCCGCAAGAGATTCTCGACGCGTTCCGCGGTTATCCGCCGGATATGGGCACTTCGATCCTTGCCGACCGGCAGGCGGGCCGCCCGCTCGAGTGGGATATCCGGAACGGGGTCGTGCAGCGATTGGGGCGATCTCACGGGATCGCTACGCCGATCAGCGATCTGGTCGCGCCGCTTCTGGCGGCGGCGAGTGACGGGCCGGGATAACGCGCCAATCGACGCGCCGTCGTTATGCCGCGGACGGCGCGGCTCTCGATAGCACTATCGGCTCAGCCGACAAGGCGGACGACGCTTTCGCGATGACATCCGCCAAGAAATCGCTCACCGCTCTCACGCGCGCAGAAGTACTGATATCGGAATGCACGACGAGCCACACGTCGTTCGAGAACATTTCGGATGGCGGCACCACCCGCACCAGATCGTCGTCTGTCGCGAGAAAATCAGGGATGATGGCCAGCCCGATTCCGGCACGGACAGCCGCGATCTGCGTCGGCAGACTCGACGTCACGAGCGCGATATCGCTGTCGGATATTCGGTCGGACGCCCAGACGGCCGCCGGCAGATGGGCATGGGCGCGGTCCCACGCAATGAAGGATCGCCCCTTCAGTGGGTCGTCGCCGATCGCGGGATTCGCTTGTAAATAGTCGCGCCGGCCGTACACCGAATACGTCATCCGTCCCAGCCGCCTGATCTTGAGGTTGCCGCGCTCCGGTCGAACTACCCGGAGCGCTATATCGGCTTCCTGACTTTCGAGCTCCGCGGTGATTGTGCTCGTAATGATTTCCAGTCGGATCAACGGATACTGCTCACGAAATCGCGGGAGGGCCGGAATGACGAGGTCGGTTGCAATGTTCTCCGACGTCGCCAGCCGCACGGTACCCGATGGTTGCTCGACGAGCCCGTAAGCGCTTCGCTCGACTGCAAACACCCCGGCCTCGACCATCTCGGCGCCCTTTAGCACGCGCTCCCCTTCGAGCGTAAGCGTGTACCCGGTCGGGCTGCGTGAGAAAAGCGTGGCGCGAAGGTTGGCCTCCAATTCGATGATTCGACGGCTGACCGTCGAAACGCTGACGCCGAGATCGCTAGCCGCGCCGCTTAGGCTGCCCGTTCTCGCCACGCACAGAAAATATCGAAGATCGTTCCAGTCCATCACTGGGTCTAGCAAACGTGCATACGGGCAAAGCCGGCCGGTTACAATGCTTGAACCGGATTCCGGTGCGCGTATAAGTTCTCAGGAAAGAATTGCAGGCGCGCTCAAGTTGCCGTCGCAGGCCCAGGCTTTCCAAGCGGCAGTATTGCGTCCTTACCCACCACCGTTGCCCATTCCCGAACGTGCCAGCGGGTAACCAGCCCATTGACGACATACGGGTCCTCCCTCGCATACTTCTCGACCTGTTCAACGCTTTCCACGCTGAACAGCAGAACACCTGTATCGAGCGGATCGGTCAACGCCCCCGCGAGCACGAGTTCCCCTCGCTCGCAGGCTTGCCAGGCCATACGCAGGTGTGCATCGCGATACTGCGGGCGGCGTGACTCATAATCCGGCACGAATTCGAAAAAAAGCAGGAAGTGACGCATACGTTCCTCCTATCGAATCGTCCCGCCCGAAGACGGAACGAGGGTGAGCTTTCATGACGCGCTCAACATCTTTCCGGCCCAAAGATCGACAGGCCCGAGACGATCCGCTCCCTGCGTCGCCAGCATCCAGCCCGGGTATTCCGGCGGAAGCTGGCTGACTTCGTCGAGCTTACTGATCTCATCGTCGGACAGCTCGATATCCACCGCGGCGATGTTGTCCTCGAGTTGGCTCAAGCGTTTCGCTCCTACGAGAACGGATGTCACGACCGGCTTTGACAGCAGCCACGCCAGCGCGATCCGAGCCGGAGAGCAGCCGTGCGCCTCGGCGATGGGGCGCATCACGTCGATAACGTCCCACGCCCGCTCCTTATCCACGATCGGAAAGTCGAATCCCGAGCGGCGCGAGCCGTCCGCCGATTGGTTCTCCCGGCTGAACTTGCCCGACAGCAAACCGCCCGCAAGCGGGCTCCAGACGAGTAGGCCCAGTTTCTCGGCTTCCAGCAGCGGCACCAGCTCGCGCTCCAGATCGCGGCCCGCGATGGAATAGTATGCCTGAAGCGTATTGAACTTCGCCAGATTGAGCCGCGCCGAGACGCCGAGCGCCGTCGCGATTCGCCACGCCTGCCAGTTCGACACCCCGACATAGCGAACCTTGCCCTGACGGACGAGATCGTCGAGCGCGCGCAGCGTCTCTTCGACCGGCGTGACCGTATCCGTTGCGTGGATCTGGTACAGATCGATGTGATCGGTTTGCAGCCGCTTCAGACTGGCCTCGACGGCATCCATGATGTGACCGCGAGATGCACCAACGTCGTTGCGACCGGGCCCCATGCGGCTATATACCTTGGTGGCGAGCACGACGTCCTTGCGGGCAATGCCTAGGTTCTTGAACGCCTGGCCCAGCGTCGCCTCGCTTTCGCCGCCGGAATAGACGTCGGCCGTGTCGAAGAAATTGATTCCCGCATCGATGCTTGCTTTCACGAGTTGGTCGGCGCCGGCCTGATCCACGTCGCCGATATGCTCATAGATGCCCTTGCCGCCGCCGAATGTCATCGTGCCCAGACACAACTGCGAGACCAGCAGACCGGTGTTTCCGAGTGTCTTGTATTTCATTATGGACTCCTAAACAGATGAGAAAGATTTCACGCATGGGTGGTCGTTCGCTTTGCTCCGTCAACGTGCGTCACGGCAAAGGGACGGCCTTTTCCTTGGTGCGCCAGGAGGTTTCGGTTTGTGACGATATTGTCGGTACTTACCGAGCACAGTTAAATACCGAAAAGCGGCGACCCCTTTTCCATATATGGAAAACCTTGTGAGTTCTGTCGCTAGGTTTGGTTCGGGTCTCTGGAACGCTTACCGGATCAGTATTCCGAGGCCGCGTCGGAGGTAGCGCTCGCCGGTCGGCGGCGTAGCGGGAGTCTCGGGGGACTCCGTCATCCCGTAATCCGCATCTAAAGGAAACCCGCATGAGGCCTTGCGCCGCGCGCTGGGTTGAATCATTCGAGTAAAGTGCCGGCGGTCGGCTCCCGTAGCGAGACGATCGGGTGCTTCGATACGGATGATGTGGTTTGGAAGGCGCTGGTGTTCTTTGACCGGGGGTAACGTGGACGGCCGCTCCCGTCGCTAGGTACGCTGCCCAGCAACGCCTAGGCCAGGGGAAGTGGCGCCGTTGCATGCCTTAAGGCCTCGAAGCCGTTTGCCAGCGCCTAATGGAACCGGCCCCCAAAGCCCCGGAAATACGCACACCGACGCCCGCCCCCCTGTCAACGCACCAAGCCATGCGGTACTTGGCGGAAATGGCGCCCGGATTCTCATGGATCAGAGACCATATTACATTGAGCACATATTGATTTTGGTACATAATGACTAACAACAACTGGATGGTGCTGTTTCATGACGCATTCGACGCGGAATTCCGAGCATTCCCAGAGGGTTTGCAGGACGAGCTGTTAGCCCACGCGAGGCTGCTCAGTGAGTTCGGCCCAAATCTGGGGCGGCCGACCGTTGACAGTCTCAAAGGCTCTCAACACGCGAACATGAAGGAGCTGCGCTTCGGTTGGGGCAACGGTGTCTGGCGCGTTGCGTTCGCTTTTGACCCTAAACGGCAGGCGATCTTATTGGTGGGAGGAGACAAGGGCAGCGCTGACCAAAGGCGGTTCTACAAGCGGCTGATCGCCGAGGCAGACCACCGGTTAAGTGAGCATCTATCTTCGCTCGGGGCAACGAAAGCAACGGAGAACAAGCATGGCAAAAAGACTCGATGATGTGATGGCAGCATTGCCCGCAGCACGTCGCGCGAAAATCGACCGGCGTGCGCAAGAACTCGCCTCCCTAAAAGAGTTGCGACAGGCGGTCGAGAAGACCCAGGTGGAGTTGGCCGAGACTCTAGGAGTTGGGCAGGACACCATTTCGCGCCTTGAACAACGCAGCGACATGCTGCTTTCGACGTTACGACGCTACATCGAAGGCATGGGTGGAAAATTGGAACTGGTGGCGCAGTTTCCGAATCGTCCGCCGGTAGTCATCGACCATCTAACGGAAGAAAAAGCGCCAGCCCGTTCCGTGACTCGGGCGCGGGGTTCAGCTCGGTCAACCAAGACAGCAGCGTAAGCGCGGCATCGTGGCCACGATGGAGCAGCGCGGTTCGAAGAGCTATCGCTTCGATCTTCCGCTCACTGGGGACGGCTCGGCCGCCGTGCAATTGTTGCAGGCCCTGGTGCCGCTGTCCCGTGCGTACCACGTCACGCTGCACCCGATCCTGTATGTACCCTTCAGCTGGGGCGATGCGACAGACAATGGCCGGTATCCCAACTCGGACACCGGGCTCGAAGCCCAGGGCTATGACCGCGTGGCACCGATCGTTCTACGGTTCGCTGCCGACATCGGCGAGTCCCTACCGGGTGAGTGTCGCGAGTGGAACGATGGACGTCTTTGCAGAGATGGCTAACTTCGGCCTGATGGCTGAAGGACTCGCCCCCACCTGATGTCATGGAGGGGGAAACTGCGCGGCGGTGCGCTGCCCGTCGACATTGGCATTGCGCTGCCATCGAAGCAGACTGCGCCAGCCGAGCGCGGTCGAATCGCGAGTGCGTTCGCGCACGATCAGCATCAGTGGCCGCCAGGTCGCGCGCATCAGCAGGATGTCGTCGATCGACCGCTGCGCGCGACGCACCCCTTCCCGATCGCCTCGTTGCGCGGCCAGCTCGGCGACCGCGCGATAGCCGTCGATCCACGCGCCCGCCTCGCCCCGCATCGAGTAGTTGACGTTGTAGTGGCAATACTTGCTCGTCTCGCCGAGCTTCGCTATGTCCTTCTCGAACTGGTCGAGCAGCACGGCCGCGCGGAGCCGGTTCTCCGGCGTATCTTTCTCGCCGGTCGCGTCGGGTTCGAGCGTTTCGATGCAACGCATCAGCCAGTTCTCGCGATTGCCGGCGATTTCCGCTGCCATATCGCGAGGGGTTGAATAATGGCGATCGAGATCGGCGTCCTGCTTGTCGCCGACCAGGAACGGCGAGATCTCGTGCTGTTCCTTGACCCACGCAAGGTCGCGCGATATGCCCAACTGCATCGGCACCGACTCGCGCTGCACCTCACCGTGTTCGCCGCCCTGCCCGATCGGCACGGACTGGTTCGACAGCGGCGCGAAGTTCAGGTTGACGGTGGCGCCCGCGCGCTGCTGCGCGGTATCGCTCTTCGCGCCCACGATGCGGACTTGACCGCCCGTTTCGAAGCGTTTGTCGCGCGTGCGCTCCGCCTCGACGAAGGCCGATGCCTCGATTCCCAGCGTCTGTCCCACGCCGTGCGGGTCCTTGAAGCTCGCCGACGGCAGCCGCGCGGACACGCGGGCCGTCACGGTCTTCGTGTCGGTAAAGCCCTCGAGCTGCGTCACGACGACCTCGGGATTGCGCGCGAAGATCGCTTCGAGCGGGTCTTTGTACGCGCGGCCGCGATCGGGCTGGATGATGTCCCAGCGCACCATGCTGTCGAGCGCGTTCATCATGTTGGCGCGCATCTCGTCGTCCTTGTGACGTCTTCTGAAAAAGCGCATCACCGTCGAGTCTGTGCGCGTCTGCTGGCTCGCCGCTCGCGCCGTGAAGGTGCCTTGCAAGGAAACGCCTGGTACGATCTGCGGTCCTGCCGCGACGCCGACGGTCGCTTCCTTCGCGCGCGTGTGCGCCGAGCCGAATGACAGTTCCATGCCGATAATCGGCATGAAGAGCTGCACGAACGCTTCATCCGTCATCGATTTCTCGGCCGTGAAGATCGGCGACGCAACTGGCGATGCCGCTCCATACGGCAGCGAAGGCAGATTCACGCCGACGCTCCCGCCCCCGCCCAGGCGCAACCGGTCGCGCAGGCGGCTATTGAGGATGAACGGCTGGAAGAACGTGACGATGTCGGTCTTGCTGCCAAGGTATTCGGCCTTCAGCAACTGCATCGCGGCAGCGAGGCCGACGTCGGTTGCGTCGCCATTGCCGACGTCGGCTCGGCGCAGATCGGCGGGCAACCCCTGATTGAGATGCGCCTCGATCCGGTCGATAGCTTCGTACGCGGTGATGCCGCTGCCGCATGCATCCTTGAAGAACGTCGGCAACTCGACCGGTGCGGCCTTGCGTAACACATTGGGTCCGCGCGCGCGGTCGCTGCGCGCTTTCAGCGCGTCTTCGCCGATACGGCGGCTGACGCTCTTCGCATCCTTCGCATCGAGCCGGATCTGCGACAGATGCCGGCCGCGGTTGCGCAACCGCTTCAGGTGGTCGACCGTGGCCTGTGCAGCCTGCGTTGCCTGCCTGAATTCCGGTGTGCCGCCGAACGCGTGGCATGCGGCAATCGTCCGTTCCAGTTCGGACATGCGGTGTTGCACGTGAGCATCCACCTTGATGCGCGGCGACTGCATGCCCATGCTTTCGCCCACGTCGTATGCCCGGTTGATCGTGCGCTTGCCGAACGGCGTCTTGTTCAGATTCGGCAGCGCGCGGCGCCACAGGGCCGGCTGCGAGGCCACGTCCCGATCTGCCGGATTCGCCTCGTCATCGACCTCCGGTACATCGGTCGCGTCGGCTTTCGCGGAGGACGCCGAGGCACGGATAACCCACTCCGTAATCGCTTTCTTCAACCGCAGGTTGTGCTGCGCATACGGGGAGCCCGGCGCGTTGCTGAAGTAGCCGTTGCGAACCGCGTTGTAGGCCGCGTGATCTACGTCGTCGAATTCGAGTTCCGTCGACGTCAGCCGCGCGTGCGCGACGCGCTTCGCCTGCTGCAGCCAGTTCGCCACGCCATTGTCGTTCGACCGTTCGCCCTGCTGCGCGTCGTCCGCATTCCAGAACACGCGCAGCGCCTGCGACCGCGCAGGGTCCGCGGGCTCGGCGCCGGCGCTCGACAGCGCGTGCAGCATGTCGGTGCCGCGCGGCAGCGTCGCCATCTTGCGGCACAGCGCGACGATGCGTGCGTTCTCGTCCGTGGACGGCGCATCGTTCGCCATGCGCACCCAGTGCGTCACCGGATGTCGGGCGAGTGTATCGAGCATGCGGGCGGCCTCGGCCGCGTCGGCGCCGACATCGGCCATCGAACGGGTGACGATTTCCAGCACGAGTTGCGGCGGCACGGGAAGCGGCGGCTGCGGCGCGGTCAGGCGCAGTGCAAACTGTCTGAGCCCCGCCTGTAGTTCCGGCGGTGCTTGTGGACCGAATGCGTGCGCGGCCTCGGTCAACTGATCGACCATCTTTTGCCGCACGGCGTCGATCGCATCCTTCTCGCGCTGCTTGCCGCTCTTGACTTCACCCTCGGGCGAGATCGTCGTTTCAGCCTGGTCGATCCGGTCCGCATCGGCCTTGCGCTCCGCCAGTGCGATCGATGCTTTCAGCAGCGACGGCACCGCGCGGTCCGCGACGTGCCATTGCCGGTCGGCCTGCGCACGCTCGTTCATCAACGCGGCGATGCTGTCGTTCAACTCCGCGAATCGCTGCAGGCGTTCGCGGCAGCGATCCTGCTCCGCGATCGCCTCGGCGAGCACGCCGCGCGTCCGCTCGATCCTGCGTTCGACGTTGGCGGCTTTGGCCGCTGCCGAACGTGTGTTCGCCCTGGGCCCGGCAAGCTCCGCGTGCCTCGCGGTCAACCGGGTCAACCGCGCCGTCGCCTGAGCGGCAATTTCCTCGGCCGTGGACAGGTCGTCGTCGAACGACGTCAACGCCTCGGCTTCCTCGGCGCGCAGCTTCGCGTGCGCCCTCAACCGCACTTCGATCGCCGCGCGCCGGTCGTCCGCATTCGCGCGCAATCCGTAGATCTCGCGCTTCAGTTCATTGAGCCGGTCGAGCGCGAACGACAGGTTCTTGTCTGCCTGGTCCGACAGATGACTCAGGCTGATCAATTCCAGCAACTCCGTGCCGTGAACCGTATCGTGAAGCGAGCGGTTCGCCGCTCGCAGCGACCATTCAGCGAGGCGCAGCCGCCTCTTCGCAGCGGCGAGATGCTTTGCGTGTTCCAGCGGCTGATCGCCGGGCGCCGCGGTACGCGCGGCCTCGTGCTGCTCGCGAGCCTCCGTCAGTTCGACGACGGCCTCGTCGACGACCCGGCGACGGCTTTCCACAGCGTTGAACAGCTTGCGGGCCTGTTGTTCGTTGGCGAGGCGCCTGCGCGACATCACCGGGTTCTGGCGCAACGCCGGTGCGGTAAGCCGGTTGCCGGGGCCATCGGTAAAACTCGCCATGTCCTGCAAGGGCGTGGGGCTCAACCAGGGGGCAACCGCGGTAGCCAGTCGACGTGCCTTCGACGGCGCCGGCCGGTCGTACACCACCGCCTCCGGCATGTGCAGGCTGGTAGCCATCCCATCGGCGACGCGCAGCAAGTTGTGCGCATCCTCGAGAACCGGGTCGCGGTCGGCATCGGTGGCGCCGGGTGCCGGCTTGATGGCTTCGCCCAAAGGCCCGGGCGGTCCTGCGACGCCCGCATGCGTTTGCGCCGGCACGCCTGCGCGCAAAGGGCCATTGATCGTGCGGCTCGTGCCGGAAACCCCCATCGTCACGTTGACCTGACGTCCGCTGATCCCGGCCGCCAGCCGCTGACTCAAGGAAGGCGTGCCGGCCGTCGACGCGAGAACCTGTTTGGCCTGGGAACGGTGTACAGCGGCGGTCGCATCGGGGCCGAGGCGCTTCGGCATCACCCGCGGCAAAGGGTTGTTCGCGTTCGGCGTCGTCGACGGCGGGCGGCGCCTCTCCAGGCCATCGAGCTGGCCCGTTATCGGCGGAGGAGAAGAAGGACGCCGGGGCTCCTCATGACGGCGGGACTCGGCCTCGTCATTTTCGTTTTCCGACAACGCCGGGAGACTTGAAGGCGAGCGGCCGATCGGATTCACACTCACCGGCGCTGCCCCCGCGCCGGCCGCCCGACGATGCGAGCTGTCGTTGCTTTCGTTGCTTTCGTCACTTTCGGGCGATACGGAATCATCTCTTGACATCCCAAACCGCGTTGCACATGCCTAAGAAAATATCCGCTTTTAGCGCAGACGCTTATAACGAATAATCTTTTGCTAATGTCGCCATTGGTAAAGTCAAAGCATTGGTAAATGGAGGCTGTGCGGGTGCCCAATATGCCTGTAGCTGCACGAACTAGGCTTCGCCAACCTTAAGCGAATGTAGTGGTCAACGCATCTCGGACGCTGCGTTAAGTTTCTCTTCCGCAACCGCCGGCTATAAGCGAAATGCATACAAATACCGTCAATGTCAGAACCTCACCCCGGCAAGTTTGTTTGGGTAGCGTTCGATGAAACCTGCAAGCAGTTGGGTTTCGATGATCTCGCCAGCGCATCGGCAATCCTCCTCGGAGCGAATGACGTCCCAGTGCCTGGAAAGTTAGGTGGCGCAGTACGAGGTACGTCAGTCGTTTCGATGGCGTCGCGCAAACTGCTTCCGTTTCAGATCGCTATCCGCCTGCCGACCATTACGAAAGCAGGCATCGGGGGACTTCGCATCGCTATGACCCGCAACCTTGGCGCCTTCGTTGGTCGCACGATCCTAGTGCTCGGCGTAGTGATGCTATCGCGCGACGCATTCCTCATCATGAGACACACGATCGCGTCCTACAATCGCCTCGTGAAGCCGGAAGACCGGGTGCTTTGATATGGATGATGTTGTTTGGAACAAACTAGGGCAGTTTGCGCGAGAGCAACTTGGACGGCCGCTCCTTGGCGGTCGGTTGACGCTTACGCCCGATAGCAGACTGGAGGAAGACCTACGCTTGACGGGACTGGACGCGGTCGAATTCATCGACAAGTGGGCAGATGAGTTCAATATTGAAGCGGATGGCTTCCCATACGATCGCTATTTCGGTCCTGAGAGCTTGGACGTGATTAGGTCGGTCCTCGGACTATTTTCGAAGCGCTTCCGGGATCCGAAGCTAGCGTCGCTAACGCTGGGTATGTTGGCGGAGGCGATGAAGCGCGGCCGTTGGAATACCGAGGAAATCGAGCGGGCCGCGGGTCGGCGCGTAGGGGGCCAATGAGCTGCAATTACCTCGCTCGTGGTAGAGGAAGATAACGAAGGTCAAGTATGGCAACGAAACTGGATGATGTGATAGCAGCGATGCCCCCAGCACGGCGCGAAGAAATCGAGCGGCGGGTGCAGGAGCTCGTCTCTTCGATGGAGTGGCGACGGGCGACTGAGAAAAGCCAGGCCGAGTTGGCCCAAGCTCTGGGTGTCGGGCGGGACGATATTTTGCGTCCTCGAACAATGTAACGAAGCTCACGAATGCTGGGGCAGGAAGTGACGCATACGTTCCTCCTATCGGGTCACTACTCTCGGACGGGTGGCCATTGCCGGGACGTATGGACTACGTTCAACACGCGCACCAAGTCGCCGGCCACGTCATAGATCAGTAGGTAATTCCGGTGCGCGACCAGCTCGCGTGTGCCGCTTGCGCGACCAAGGCGGCCCAAGCCCGGACGATCGATCAGCAGCGCAGCTTTTTCCTCGAACAACTCATCAAGGTCCAGCGCGGCAACCGGGTTGTCCGCCTCAATGTAGTCGTAAATGTCCTCGCGGTCTTGTATCGCCTCTGGCGTCCAGAACAGTCGCATTACTTCGACGTTTCAAGCCGGCGACGTGTTGCTGCTCGACGCGCTGCGAATTTGGCTTCGACCTCAGCGGCCGCCACCAGATTACCGGCATTGGCCGAGGCCCGTGACCGCTCGACCTTCGCGTTCAGCCATGCGTCGTGTTCTGCCGCTTCCTGTTGCTGCTTTACGTAATCCCGCATGAAGTCGCGCAGAAGCTGCGCGCCCGTGCGGTCGTGAGCCCTCGCGGCCGTGGCGAACTCGTTTTTCAGGGCATCGTCGACCCGGAACGTAAATGTTGCCTCGCTCATGGCGTTGCCTCGTATGTGTTACCAGATCAGTGCATGGTAACACAATACAAGAACGCCCGAACTAAAGCTATGACCAACGCCATGAACTACAAGGGGTATTTCGCACGTGTCGATTTCGATGGGCGAGACAACACTTTCGTCGGCCACGTACTCGGCGTGGACGATAGGATCAGCTTTCACGGGGAGACCGTCACTGAGTTTGACCGAGGATTTCCACGCGGCGGTGGATCACTATCTGAGCGACTGCGAACAGGCTGGACGCAACCCCCAAAAACCGGCGTCAGGAAAACTGATGTTGCGCATCGATCCAGATGTTCACGCACGCATTGGAATCGCCGCCGCGATCTCGGGCGAAAGCGTCAATCAATGGGCGGAAGAAGTGCTGGGGCGCGCCGCCCGCGAAGTGCTGGAACACGCTATTCACGCGTGACGCTCGTTCAGCATTGCTTTGGAAACATTGGAAATGCGAAGGGGTTACGCAAACATCGCGTAACCCCTCGTCAGATTTGGTGCCGGCTGCAGGACTCGAACCCGCCACCTGATGATTACAAATTTTCAATTAAATCAATAAGTTACTGATATTTAAGGGAAAGTGACCGTAATGCGGCGAACCTGAAAGTATTTTATATTCAGCAACTTAGCGTAACAAGACGAAGCGCAGCCGAACCAAGCGGCGTACCGCTATTGTACCGGTCGCCGCGCTGGCTTCGCGCCACGGATAACCTGCGGCGGCTCGATATTTTGTCTCCGCGGCCCCTCCTCGCCCTCACATGGTGCTCGGGCTACCATGAGCGGCGCCCGCCTTGCGCGATGGATAAAATTGCATCTTTACACATGGTGTAAAGATGGATAAAATTCGGTGGAATGGAAATCGAGTTCGCTGACCCAGACTACGACCGCTTGGAGACCGACGCCGGGTTCACGGCTGGGTTTTCCGCGCCTGTCGTGAAGGCTTACCGCAAACGGCTCCAGTACATCCGAGCGGCAGCCGACGAGCGGGACTTCTATGCCCTGAAGTCGCTCCACTTCGAGAAGCTGAAAGGAGATCGAGACGGAGAGCATTCAATGCGGTTGAACGACCAGTGGCGTCTCATCCTCCGGCTGGAGAGGCGCGCTGGGGACAAATTGGTCGTTATCGTCAGCATTGAGGACTACCACTAAATGGAGAGCAGTATGGGCGCACGTATTCCGGCCGAGGTCTTCCCTCCCGGTGAATTTTTGAAAGATGAGCTTGAGGCTCGTGGGTGGACGCAAGCCGAGTTCGCCGAAATTATTGGTAAGGACGCACGCTTGGTTAGTGAAGTGATCAGCGGCAAGCGTTCCATTACTCCAGAAACAGCCATCGCGCTCGGGGCTGCGCTAGGCACGTCGCCCGAGCTCTGGATGAATCTGGAGGGGCAATACCAGCTATCAAAAGTCCGACCGAAACAAGACTCTATTGCGCGTAAGGCAGATTTGCACGGCAGGTTTCCCGTTCGTGAAATGGTTAAGCGGGGATGGATCGAAGGGACGAAGAGCGTCGATGTATTGCAGCAGCAACTCATGGAATTCTTCGGTATCGAGGAGATTGGGCAAACTCCTCAACTTCGTTACGCCGCCAAAGCCACGACTTATCAGGAGGTGCCTGTAGCGCAGGTTGCTTGGTTCTGTCGGGCAAAGAAGTTAGCGGCATACGCTCCCACTACAATCAATTTCAGTTCGCAACGACTGGTAGCCGCAAAAGCGCAACTCAGAGAGCAACTTGCCCACGTCGATGGCACTCAGCGTGTGCCGGGAATTTTGGCGCAGGCGGGAATTCGATTCGTGATCGTTGAGGCCATTTCGGGCTCAAAGATTGACGGCGCATGCTTCTGGCTAGACAAGAAAAATCCTGTCATCGCAATGTCAATGCGCTTCGATCGGGTTGATAACTTTTGGCACACACTGCTCCACGAACTCGATCATGTGGAACATGAGGAAGGACAGACAACGCCGATCCTCGATGTAGACATTATGGATGCTGACTCCGGCAAACCTAGCATTGAGGTAAGGGCGAACGAAAACGCGGCCGAAGCGCTCATTCCCAAGAAGGAAATGGATGGCTTTGTCGCGAGAGTCAACCCGATGTTTAGTGAGGAACAGATCGTCGGTTTCGCTCGACGCATCGCCGTCCACCCCGGTCTCGTTGTGGGTCAGCTTCAAAATCGTGGCTTGATACCTTGGAGCTTCCATCGGAAGTATTTGGAAAAGGTGCGCGAGTACGTCGTAGCGAATGCTGTTACCGACGGATTCGGTCACCGCGTGATCGAATCATCATCGATGTGAGCGATTGAAATGACGACGAAGAATGAGCACCTTCAGTTCATAGTGGAAGAATATCGTCGCGCCGACAACAAATGGCCTGCAACGATGCGGGAAGTCGCGACCTGGGCGATCCACGCAAACCTGTGGGCGCCTCAGCCATCGGCAGTGATAGCTCAGTGTGCAGAAGAGCTGTCACGAGCGCTTCGAGACGAGTATGTTACCGACCCCCAAGGCCGGCGCGTGCGAACAAAGCATGCAGCTACGTACACGACTGACGAAGGCGAGCAACTTGTCCTTTGGGACGATATTCGCACCGCACCGGCCGATCATATGAGACGAGCCTTCCAGCAACGTCGTCATCAAATCCTCGGTGACTGCAAGCAACTCAAATCGGACGTGGACAGCTTCAACCAAAATCGTCTACCGACGGAGCCGATTCAGATAATCTTCGACTTCACGTTGGACTTGGAGGAAGCCGCTTACCTTAAGCGGAGTGCCTAGTAGAATGTCGTCGCGATCTCGATCTTGTATCGCCTCTGACGTCCAGACAATTCCATCACTTCGACGCTCCAAGTCGGCGGCGCGTCTCAGCTCGACGCGCTCTGAATTTGGCTTCGACCTCTCCGGCCGGCACCAGATTACCGGCGTTGGCCGAGGCCCGTGAGCGCTCGACCTTCGCCCGCAGCCATGCGTCATATTCTGCCGCTTCCTGTTGCTGCTTCACGTAGTCCCGCATGAAGTCACGCAGGAGTTGCGCGCCCGTGCGGTCGTGGGCCCTTCGCGGCCGTGGAAAACTCGGCCTTCAGGGCCTCATCGACTCGGAAAGTAAACGTTGCCTCACTCACTGCAAGCCATCACGGCGCGGCCTCGCGCCGGACTCCGACCACATCGCTGGCGCATCGTCAAAGGCCGTGGTCATCTGACGAAGCGCGATTTGTAGCTCACCATGGGCGCCGTCTTCAAGAATGCTGTTCAGCAAATCAATCGCATACGCCGGGTCTTCGCGGAAGACCGCTGCCATAGCATCATCGTGGGCTCTATCGTTCATCGTTCCGTCTCGTACCCTGCAACTGCTTTGCCCTTAAAATCGCTTCGGCCTGGATGTTGATCCGTTCTTCGCGTTCAGCGTCGTAGGCGGCTAGCCGTTCGCGCTTGGTTGCCTGTAGACCACGATAGGCAAGGTATGAGAAACCGACCACATACAGCGCGCCCAACATCACGCCGACCCATCGGTCAATCTGCCCACTTTGCAGCGCCAGCCGCGCCTGCATAAACGTGAAGAACACAAAAAAAGCGATGACCAAGTAGACAAATTTCTGCGAACGGGCGCCCCTCTTGCGAAGAAGCATGTACAGAGCGGCATAGAGCAAAGGCAAAAGCACGAGATTCGCGGCAATACCGGCGGCCGGCTGAATCGCTGCCGGTGCCTGCTGGCCAATCCACGTTGCGGCCGTCGCAGGCAGCATCATCAGAGCCAGGTAGACAATGGCCCGGCCCGCTAACACCATCCAAAGCGGGTACAGCGTTATCGTGGTTCGTTCAAACGACGTCACGGAACCCTCCCTGTGGGTTTACGAATCTCGATTCGACCATTCTTGTTCAACAACATTCCATCATGTCGAGCCCGTCGTGTCTGCCCCTGTTCAATCGTAGCGGCTCTTGCTGAGCGTCGCTCGAGCATCCAGCAACCGCAGAACGAGCTGATGCTCTTTTTCGAACGCCATCAGGGCCTGGCTCGCCGCTTTCTTCGCCTCGAATGCGGCCGTATGCGCCGCCTGGTCCTTACCCTCGTTCGCTCGATGCAAGACTTCGTAGGCAGCCATATCCGCGGCGCGCAGCTTCGTGTAATCGGCGTAGAGCTTGGCCCGCTCTTCCTTCGTGTAGAACTCGTCGGCCAGCTTGAGCACGGCGAGCGCCTCTAGCGGTGCCTGTATCTTCTCCAAGGCCGTCATCAGCGCCTTGTGCTGCTTGTCTTCGTTCTTGTCGGTCATCAACTGCTCCTTCTCTCACGATGTGCGCGGCTCATTGATTCCTTCCTCGCGGCGCTTGCCAGCCAAAGCGCCCAGTATGCTCGTCACAGCCCGTCATGGCTCCTCATTAGCGCGATCTGGTTGACGTTGCGGCCCACTGCCGACAACTGAGCGGTCGCCTCACGAAGCGCCTGCAATTCGGCGTCAGTCAAATGCGGTTTCCCGCTCAAGTGAACGTCGAAGAGATATGCGAAATAGGTGCCACGACTCCAATGTGGAAGCGAGGCCAAGCGTTCGAGTTCGCGGTATTTGAACGGCGCCAACCGTACACGCACATCTTTGGTTTTAACGCCATCGGATTCCGGCGGTTCGGGAGCCGGGGCAGGGGACGTGCGCCTCAGAAATGCGGCGACAACGATTTCAAGCAAGCGCGCCTCGGTCACGCCTTGCTCTCTCGCAACTGTAGCGAAAGCGCTTTTCAGATCGGGATCGATGCGCCCTGACAGCAACGGTTTTTTCGACGGCATCGCTGGTTACGCCTTTCTCCGAAGTTCGTCGCAGACAAACGAAGGCCGCCGTTTCGTCAGAAACGAGGACCATGCAGCGCTGAAGGTGCTGCACCTTGCCGACGCTAGTCTATCCTGCGTTAGCTATTACACCGCGAGTTTTCTTCGTCATGACGAAGAAAACTTCACAGACCACTACCACGGAAACAAGAGCGCCCCTGCTTGAGGCCTCCGCCATCACGAGATCCTTGCCGGTCGATGATCATTGGATTGCACAATCCAAACGTAGGCAAGATAGCGCCAACCGGCTCGCTCCCGCGATATCTCTCAATTCAGCTTCGTCGTTGCAGACGGCATCGGCTCGACCGGAAAACTTCGTCATGACGAAGTTTCTCGTTTGGTTACCTAATCCGATCCGTAGCCGACACCGCAGGTGCGCCCCGCTCAATTCCGCCGCATCAGCCCGGGACGACTGGATTCATAACGCATAGAACTCAGCAGCTTCGGCGTTGCCATGCTGACCGTCCTCAACCGACGTACGGCGGGGCTCATAGCCTCGTGACAAACTCATAGCCTTTCGGAGCAAGTAGCGCGATGGTCGTATCGTAGGCCCAGAGCAGCAATGTCGCGCCCAAGCCAATTCCCGCGAACACCCGCATCGGCAACACCTGCTGATTCGCCATAGCGATGATGAACAGGACGCAAAAGAACGCGACATAGCAAGTCCAATTCAGCACCAGCCTGACGGCCGGCCGCAGCCAGACAAGTGCATCGAAGATGGGCCTCCGGATAGCTTCGGCGGCTGCGCCAACCATCGTAATGATTTCCATGCGACCTCCCGTTGAAGACGTTCGACGCCGGCGTTAGCCGCGCACGACGGAATTGAAGTTGCTCCGCGGCTCCCGGCGCTCTTGTCGCTCGCGATACTGCGTATCGGCCTGTCGTGCTCGGCCGCTTTGCAAGCTGGCGACCTTCCCCAAGGCGAACCGTCCGAGACCGTACGACGAGAGCGATATCCCGCCAGCCAGTCCAGCCGCGATGTGCGGCACCTGAACGAGTACAAGCACCGAGATCAGGCCCGTTGCGACAAACGGAATGAGAACGTCGATCGTGGCGGCTTGTTGCACCGCCGACAATCCAGCATATCGGCTAAAAATCTGCACAACGAAGGAGTTCGCGCCGATGACGAGGATCAGCAGAACGCCAAAGTTGGCAACTTGCTTAAGCCAGGCATTGAAGAACTCTGCTGTTGGATGAAACAGCAGCGAAATGATGAACGCGGGGCCGAGGCCGATTAGCAGCGACAGGGCGATCTTCGAGAGGGCCAACAAAAAACACGTGTACGCGGTGACTGCCAATGTAATTCCCCACGCCACGAACGCCGTTAGGTACATGCCGAAGTCGCCGTCCAAGATGCCGCCTTTCCGCCACATCGCAGCGCCTGCTTCGAACCCGTTGGCAAGTAATTGATCCTGTGCCGCAGCGATTCCGCTGTCGCCGGTCAAACCGGAAAACGCCTGTGCCAACTGTTGCGGCCCGTTCCACGCCGTATCAACGACGTATTGGTTGTAGGTGCCAAGGTTCAACGCCACGCCCAGGATGAAAGCGATCTTCACGAGCCGCATAGCGGCCTCCGTGATCGGCTCTTGGATCAGCCCACGCATGCTTGCTAGCCCCCACAACATGACATAGACGCCGAGAAGCGTGTACGCCGCCGGTGCGATCGCTGACGCGACCGCCTGCACGCGGTCGGTGATGAAAGCCGCGCACGTGGTGTCGACAAACTGAATCACGTCGGTATAAAGATGAACGGTCATTTTCTTTCCGAAGCAGTAGGGGTTAGTAGGACGACGCGCCGACGACCGCCCAGCTACGCATATCGATAGACGCAATGTGAGAGACGTTCGGCACGTCGAGCAGCACATCAAGCAGTTGATCGACTGAACGGAAATAGAGCGGGCTGCCGTCTCGCTCCACCACTGAATACGACTCGGTGCCGACGGTGATCTGCAACGAAAACCCCCGCCTGGCATCAGCGAATACGAGCGATTGCGCGATGGCGTCGTCGCGGTCGCACAGGCGCGCGACCTGATCGACCGTTACAATGTGCAAAGCCATGATTGGACCTCCTATCAGGTTCACTTTTGGTCAGGCTGCGGCGTGGCGCCCACCACGCCGCAGCCGCTACGAATGCCGCTTCGCGGGCTGCATCCCTCTTTTTAAAGTAAACATCTCAATCTCTTTAGTGGCTCACCGGCGATACTCAAACGCGGGAAACGTGGCTCATGGAGGAGCGCAATCGACGCAACACCAAGGTCATTCATGACACGGATCATCAATGATCTGTGTATAAGTCCCGGCGTCGATCGCCCCAGCGCGTGCCAACAGAACGCCCAATCGCTCTCGCAAGCCTGGATGAATCTGAGCGAGCGCTTCCTGTAGGTTGACTACTACGCCGCCCGCCGCAACCTGGTTGATGTTGACCTGCAAGCGCTCAATGTGGACCATTCGCGCGTTGCCGATGTCCTTCGCGCGCAGGGCGCCTTTCAATTCATCGACAGTCTCTTGAACCGTGGAAGGCTTGTAATCCCACGAAGCAACGCCGGTGTGGTTCCCGGTGTCGTCTTGAATTCTCACAACCTCACGAACCCGATATTCGTTCGAGCGACCATTCTTCGATTTTGAGATGTAGCCCAATGACTCAAGCTCGGGAATCGCTCGCTTCACTTGGGCAAGCGAGATACCGGACTTTTCGGCGATGGTCTTCATGCCCGGAAAGGCAATACCGGTGTGATAGTTGGCATGGGCCTTTATGACGAGATAAACCTTCAGCGACGAGCCGCTCATTTTGGCAAGCGCCCCGCTATCGACCATGGACCGGAAAAAATGAATCCACTGCGTTTCCGCCTGAATCAGTTGCCCCGACGCAATAGCCGTAGTCATTTGCTCACCCGCTCGACTTCTCCGGCAAGCGACAAAGCCTCTATGACCTGGAGGGTGCGAAAATAAACCCTACGTCCCAACTTGACTCGTGTTGGGCGAAGCAGGCGCGACATTTCGTTGTCATGGCACAGTGTGATGCGCAGCCCCTCCGGGCTTCTGTTGAGCAATTCCGCAACGTTAGCGGTTGTCATCAGCGGTCCGAATTTGCCAAGCAGCAGTTCTTCCGTGGTCATTGCCTTAGTCACCGTAATTTTTCGTTCGGTTGCGATGTGTAGGCAATGATATTTGCGCGCCCGTATTTATCAATCTGGACAGTAAAGGTAAGTCAAGAAATGGTTTTACCTTTCACAAATAAACCATTGAATCAGAAAATTATTTTTATTTTCTATCGCAAAGAAAATCTCATAGTCCACATAAGATCAGTCGCCCATAAAGATCAAGACCAGAAGCATTGCAACGCTTCCAGCCTTGAAGGATTTATTTATTAGTTTGTTTGTTTGTTTATTTGTTTGTTTGCACTCACGCCCGGCGCCGCGAAACCTGGTCTAGCTTTTCCACCAAATCCTCAGCGCGAAGGTGCGTGTAGCGCTTAAGCATTTGCATCGACTTGTGCCCGCTTATCGATGCGACCTCCTGGTCGCTCAATCCAGCCTCCACCAGCCGACTTACGGCTTCATGGCGCAGATCATGGAAATGCAAGTCAGCCAAACCAAGATCCTTCACCATACCGGCCCAAAGCTTCTGGAATACGTAGGGCTTGCGCCTCCCGTCCCGCCCCGGCTCCCCAAAAAAGACGAGATCGGTGTCGAGCGGCCGTATAGGATTCTCCAGGGCTGAACGCAGTATTTCGACCGCTGCGCGGGTCAGCGGCACCAACCGCGCAGAACCGTTCTTCGTGTCCTTGAGAGCAACCACGCGGCGGTTCAGATCGACTTGCGATCGGCATAGGCTCGTGATCTCCGATGACCGCATGCCAGTTTCGACGGCCAGCCGCACGATCCATCCGAGCATCGGGTTGCTATGGGCGTCAGCGGCCGCGAAAAGCCGTTGCTGTTCCTCCGGCGTCAAGCGCCGATCCCGGCCCACACCGGGGCTAGGTTTTCGGACGTTCGCAACCGGATTGAACGTCAAGCCGATCCCCCACTCCTGAATCGCAACCCGGAACAGGTGGCCGAGCATCGCCAACTCGATGCGCACGGTGTTGTTTGATTTGCCGGCCGCCAATCGTTCGTCGCGGTACTTGGCGACAAGTTCGGCGCTAACGGCCGCCATCGAATACTTCCCGAAGAATGCGGTCAAATGCTGCGAGGTAAAGCGCTCGCTGCGTTGAGTGGTCGGCTTCTTGGTAGCCGACACCTCCTCCATGTAACGCTTCAATCCCGCCGACACTGTCAGCTTCTCGGATGGCGCACGCGACAGATAGACGCCTCGAACCATCTCGTCTTCCGTGCGACGCGCCCAGTCCTCGGCATCGCGTTTGGTGCGAAAAGTCTTCGAGGCGGTAGGCCATCCCATTTTGCGAATGACGGCCTTCCACGTCCCCGACGGAGTCTTGACGATCGTCGCCATATCGATCCTATTTGCACGCTTTGGCCAGATCGGACAACGGGCGCGACGGCGACTCCGGCAAGCTGAATGGCGCATCGCCGAATGATCGAATCACGGAGCCTTTCTCACCGAGCAATACGAACGTACTACCAAACCCCTGTAAGAGATAGAACGGTTCCTTTGGCGATCCGGCAGCGTCGGGATCGGCTAGCGCCACCGACCGATATTGCGACAACATTGAGCGGCCTTCGCACGCCCAGGTTTGCAAGGTTGTGCTGGCAACTTTCGCCGGAATGTACTGGTAGGGAATGTGCCCGGTAACGGCCGCATACGTCTTGACGAAAGCTCGCGCACCATCCGCCTTCGCCGGGCTAAGCAGCACGAATTGCAACAAGAGGTAGACGCCCGTTGCGAAGAGCGTGACGGAGACCGTGAGTATCAGCGTTAGCGTGATAGGACGCAGCCGCTTGGCCGTCCCTCTGGAGCTAGTTTTTCGCGCCATACGACGCAAACCACGGCGTCCGATGACTTTCCACCTCATCCGCTCAACAACTGCCGCGCGCTGCTCGGGCGGAACACCTTTGCTCGCAGCGCGCGCCGCATACGCGAAGCGCCGGCGCAATGCCAACTGGTCACATCCGTCTTGCCACCGGCGACGGCGCTTGACGTTCGGCAACCGGCCAGCCCACCACTCCGGGACCACGACGTTTGCCCAAAGGTACAAGGTAGAAAGCACAACGACGAACGCCGCTGTGCGCCAGACGCTGGAGCTGAACACCCGCGAGAATGGTGTCGCATAGGTCCGGCCGAAACATCATGCCGGGCACGCCGGCCATCTCGGCCCAGCCATCCAGATGAGAACGACCGACTGCGTAACTGAGTGCGGCCGTCACCGAGAAAACTAGCGCAACGCCCTCGAATACGTGTTCGGTAAGGTATGCCCACATGCGTGAGCCAAGGCTCGGCCGCGGAAGCGGCGTGCTTTCGGAAGTGCTCGTCGTCACAGGTTATTTTTCCAGTCCGATTGCCTGCGGCGGGCATGACGAACCACCCGTCTGCACCCGCCGGTGTACCGAAACTGTACTTTTCGACGCCGCAAAAGCACAAGGGGTTACGTGAATTTCACGTAACCCCTTGATTCTACTGGTGCCGGCTGCAGGACTCGAACCCGCCACCTGATGATTACAAATCAACTGCTCTACCAGATGAGCTAAGCCGGCGTGAGTCCGCGATTCTACTTCATTTCACGACTTTGAGGTGGCCTTTACCGCCGCCGCCCTTGCCACCATCGTCATCCGTGCGCGGACGCGGTCCCTCGCCGGTTGATTCAGGCGCACGCGGACCGCTCGAGCCGCTATCGGGCGAAAGCGTATCGGCTTGCGCCTCATCCGCCTCCAGCACTTCGCTGCTCGCCACGGGCCCGCTTTGCGCGGCGCCCGTCGCAGGCTCAACCGGGAACGCCATACCCTGCCCGTTCTCGCGCGCATAGATCGCCAGCACATTCGCCACCTGTACTTCGATCTTGTGCACCTTGCCCGAGAACCGCGCGCTGAACTCGATCCATTCGTTGCCCATCTGCAGTTGGCTCGTCGCCTCGAAGCTGATGTTCAACACGATCTCGTCGTTGTGCACGAACTGACGCGGCACGCGCGTTTGGTTGTCCACGCGCACCGCGATATGCGGCGTGTAGCCGTTGTCCGTGCACCACTCGTACAGCGCACGCAGCAGATAAGGCTTAGTCGAAATTTCTTGCATCAACTGTCCTCATACGAGGTTCGGCACGCCGCCCGCGCAAGCGCATGGTTGGACCATGCGCGCGAGCGGCCCATGTCCGAACTCGACTTAGCGGCGCATGACCTTTTCCGAGGGCGTCAGCGCCTCGATATACGCCGGACGGCTGAAAATACGCTCGGCGTACTTCATCAGCGGCGCGGCGTTCTTCGACAACTCGATGCCATAGTGATCGAGACGCCACAAGAGCGGCGCGATCGCCACGTCGAGCATCGAGAACTCTTCGCCGAGCATGTACTTGTTCTTCAAGAAGATCGGCGCCAGTTGCGTCAAGCGATCGCGAATCGCCAAACGCGCCTTCTCGTGATTCTTCTCCGCGGCCTTGCCCTTCTCGTTCTCGAGCGTACCGACGTGAACGAACAACTCCTTCTCGAAGTTCAGCAAGAACAAACGCGCGCGCGCACGCTGCACCGGATCGGCCGGCATCAATTGCGGATGCGGGAAACGCTCGTCGATGTATTCGTTGATGATGTTCGATTCGTACAGGATCAGGTCGCGCTCGACCAAAATCGGCACCTGACCGTACGGATTCATCACGGCGATGTCTTCCGGCTTGTTGAACAGGTCGACGTCGCGGATCTCGAAGTCCATGCCCTTTTCGAACAACACCAGCCGGCAACGCTGGGAAAACGGGCAAGTTGTGCCGGAATACAAAACCATCATGTCTAAAGTTTCCTCAAAAAGCTGAAGGGCCAGCGCGCCGGAACGCCCGCTCGTTAAGCGGGCGCTCCCTTGCGCCGGCCCCACACCGCGTCTACGGCGTGTTTATTGGACGTCTTTCCAGTAAGCCGCGTTGAGCCGCCAGGCGAAAAACGTCAGGACGCCCAGGAAGATCAGCACGAACACGCCAAGCTGCCGGCGCGTCTGCTGGGTCGGCTCGGACATCCAAGTCAAGTACGCGACCAGATCCGCCACGGCAGAATCATAATCTACCCGGGACATCGTCCCCGGTTTTACGACTTCGAAGCTCTGGAACTCATGCGTCTTCTGTCCCGTCTCCGGGTCCTTCACGTCGTCGAACTTGGCCGTACGCACACCCTGCAATTGCCAGAGCACGTTCGGCATCCCGACGTTGTTGAACACCATATTGTTCCACCCCGTCGGCCGCGTATCGTCGACGTAGAAGCTGCGCAAATACGTATACAGCCAGTCGCTCCCGCGCGCCCTCGCCTCCACCGACAAATCCGGCGGCGTCACCCCGAACCATGCCTTCGCATCGTCCGGGCGCATCGCCACCGTCATCGTGTTGCCCACTTTGTCGGTGGTGAACAGCAAGTTCTGCTCGATTTCCTTCTGGGAAATGCCGATCTGCTCCAGCGCGCTGTACCGCACGAGGTTCGCGCTGTGGCAATTCAAGCAATAGTTTACAAACAATTGGGCGCCATGCTGCAACGATGCGATGTCATGCGTGTTGTTCGGCGCACGATCAAGGTGGAAATCCTCGTCCGCATGGGCCGGCCCCATCGCCACAGCCAACGTCAGCGCCACGCTCGCACCGCCGATGCGCGCGAGCTTGCTCAGCCAATTTTTCATATCGTGTCGTCCTCGCTCGCGGTTAATGGGGCTTGTACCGAACCCGCTCGGGCGGCTGCTTGAACGTCCCGAGCCGTGTCCAGAACGGCATGCCCAGGAAAAACGCGAAGTAAATCAACGCGCAGATCTGAGCAATCAGCGTCGCCGTCGGCGACGGCGGCTTTGTCCCCAAAAACGCCAACGTCAGGAACGCCAGCACGAATACCCCGTAGAGCACCTTGTGGAAGAAGGGCCGGTAGCGGATCGACTTCACCGGGCTACGGTCGAGCCACGGCAAGAAGAACAGCGACACCACCGCCGATCCCATCACCACGACGCCCCAGAACTTCGCTTCGGTGAACGCCATGAACAGAATCATCAGCACGGCCAGAACCGGCAACCCGATACGCCACTTCCCACGGGCCCGGGCAAGCGCCAGCAGCCCAAGCAAGCCGATCACGATCATGAGGACGATCTTGAACGGGTCGGTCGTCGCGCGCAGCATCGCGTAGAACGCGGTGAAGTACCAGACCGGCGCAATTTCAGGCGGCGTCTGCAGCGGATTGGCGGGCACGAAGTTGTTCTGCTCGAGGAAGTAGCCTCCCATCTCCGGCGCGAAGAACAGAATCGCCGCGAAGATCATTAAGAAGACGCACACACCCATGAAGTCGTGCACCGAGTAATACGGGTGGAACGGGATACCGTCGAGCGGTTTGCCGTTCGGATCTTTCTTGGCCTTGATTTCGATGCCGTCCGGATTGTTCGAGCCCACTTCGTGCAACGCGATCAAATGTACGACGACGAGGCCCAGCAGCACGAGCGGAATCGCAATCACATGGAACGCGAAGAAGCGATTGAGCGTGATGTCCGACACCACGTAGTCGCCGCGAATCCAGAGCGACAAATCCGGGCCGACGAACGGGATCGCCGAGAACAAATTCACGATCACCTGCGCGCCCCAGTATGACATCTGCCCCCACGGCAACAGGTAGCCGAAGAACGCCTCGGCCATCAAGCACAGAAAGATCGCGCAGCCGAAAATCCAAACCAGTTCGCGCGGCTTGCGATACGAGCCGTACATGAGGCCGCGGAACATATGAAGATAGACGACGACGAAAAACATAGACGCGCCCGTCGAATGCATATAGCGAATCAGCCAGCCCCAGGGCACCTCGCGCATGATGTATTCGACCGACGAAAATGCAAGCTGCGAGTCGGGCTTGTAGTTCATCGTCAGGAAGATGCCCGTGACGATCTGGTTCACGAGCACGAGCAGCGCCAGCGAACCGAAGAAGTACCAAAAGTTGAAGTTCTTCGGAGCGTAGTACTCCGATAGATGCGCCTTCCACGTCGATGTCATGGGGAAGCGCCGGTCGATCCAGCCGGCTAGCCCCGTCGTCTCCACCTGCTTTTCCGTTGTCGCCATTTACGCCTCTCCTTCTTCGTCTTTGCCGATCACGATCGTCGTCGGCGACGTGAACATGTAGCGGGGAACGTCGAGGTTCTGCGGCGCGGGCTTGTCCTTGAAGACGCGGCCGTCGAGATCGTAGGTGGAACCGTGGCAGGGGCACAGAAAGCCGCCGGGCCAGTTGTCGGGAAGATTGGCTTGAGGGCCGGGGGTGAAACGCGAAGTCGGCGTGCAACCCAGGTGCGTACAGACCGCTACGACGACAAGAATGTTTTTATGGTCCTCGCGCGAGCGGTACTCGTTCTGGCAGTACTTCGGCATCGGCATCGAGAACGGGTTCTTCGAGGTCGGATCGACGACGTCGGCGTCGGCCTTTTTGATGTCGGCCAGCATGTCCGGCGTGCGGTTCAAAATCCAAACCGGCTTGCCGCGCCAGGCCACCGTCATCAACTGACCCGGCTGCAATCCGCTGATGTCCACTTCGACCGGCGCGCCGGCCGCCTTTGCTTTCGCCGATGGCTCTAAAGAGTCCACGAAAGGTACTACGGCGGCCACTCCTCCCACGCCGCCCATTACGGTCGTCGCAATCAGCCAGGTACGGCGGCTGCCGTCGACGCGTTCCTCTTCTTTATCTCGCATCACACGCCCCACTTCTAAGTTGGATTTTTCCGTCACCGCTTTTTGCCACCGCCGCTAGTTTGCGCGAATGGAGTCGGCATTTACAAGAGCCGTCCGACAAAAACCGTGCGAAGCGTTGATTCTTAAGGGTTTCCCCGCATCCGAGATCCGAATTTCCGGTGCTTTTCCCCGGTAAGCATTTCATTTAGTGGCATGCATATTGCGCGGCCGATGACCCGCATCATTCAAAACGCAAAAAATCGACCGTGCAATTGAGGCGTGATTGCCGACAATTGCGGCACTGCGTCACACCGGATTATCGATATCGATAAAGAGATGTTCAATGTCGAAGCGCTCCGACAGGTGGGCCCCCAGCGCTTGAACACCGTAACGCTCCGTCGCATGGTGCCCCGCAGCAAGATAGGCGACGCCGCTTTCGGCCGCGATATGGGTGATTTGCTCCGAGATCTCGCCCGTCAAATAGACATCGGCGCCGGCGTCGATCGCCGCCTCGAACCAGCCTTGCGCGCCGCCCGTACACCACGCGATACGGCGTAGTTCCACATCGGGGTCGCCGAGCATGAGCGGTACGCGCCCGAGCGTTTGCTCCACCTGCGCCGCGAAATGCGCGAGCGTGACCGGCATCGGCAGCGTGGTCATCCAGCCCAGCGAGTCCGGTCCGAAGCGCGCATCGCCGATGAGACCGAGCCGCGCGCCAAGCTGCGCGTTGTTGCCCACTTCGGGGTGATCGTCGAGCGGCAGGTGATAGGCGAACAGGTTGATCTCGTGATCGACGAGTTGTTTGATCCGTCGGTACTTGCGGCCCGTGATCTGCGGCGATTCGTTGCGCCAAAAGTAGCCGTGGTGGACGAGCACGGCGTCGGCCCCCCAATCGGTGGCCGCCTCGAGAAACGCGAGCGAGGCAGTGACGCCCGTCGCGATCTTTTCGATGCGGCGCCTGCCCTCGACTTGCAAGCCGTTCGGGCTGTAGTCCTTGAACCTGCCAATGTCGAGCATGTCGTTCAAGTACAATTCAAGTTCGATCCGATCCATAGAAACCTCGATTCTTCAAATGCTTAGACGCTTCTGGTTGCTCTTCGCCCAAGCGGTGACGGTTCTGCTCGCGGTCCTGTTCATCGTGGTGACGCTCAAGCCGCAATGGCTGCAGCATCAGGGGCAGTTCGGCAAACAGCTTGCCTCTCCGATCGTCGCGCTGCGCGAAGTCGCGCCGGGCGCGGCGGGTTCGGGGCCGGCCACCACCTCGTATGCCGACGCGGCGCAAAAAGCCATGCCGGCCGTCGTGAACGTGTTCTCCGGCAAGGCCGGAGCCACACCGCCCAACCCGCATGCGAAAGATCCGCTGTTTCGGTACTTCTTCGGCAATCCTAAGAATCAACAGCAAGGACAACAGCCCGAGGACGAAACGGCGACGAACCTCGGCTCGGGCGTGATCGTGAGCCCGGAGGGCTACATTCTAACGAACGAACATGTCGTGGATGGGGCGGACGAAATCGAGGTCGCGCTGGCCGACGGCCGCCGCACGAATGCGAAGGTCATCGGCGTCGATCCCGAGACCGATCTGGCCGTGCTGAAAATCACTATGACGAGCCTGCCCTCGATCACGCTCGGCCGCATGGATCAAGTGCGCGTCGGCGATATCGTACTGGCCATCGGCAATCCGTTCGGCGTCGGTCAAACGGTCACGATGGGCATCATCAGCGCGCTCGGGCGCAACCATCTCGGCATCAATACGTTCGAAAACTTCATTCAAACCGACGCCCCGATCAACCCCGGCAATTCGGGCGGCGCGCTCGTCGACGTCAACGGCAATCTGCTCGGCATCAACACGGCGATCTACTCGCGCTCGGGCGGCTCGCTCGGGATCGGCTTCGCGATCCCCGTCTCGACCGCGCGCAGCGTCCTCGAAAGCATCATCACGACGGGCTCGGTCACACGCGGCTGGATCGGCGTGGAGCCGCAGGACATCACGCCGGCCATCGCGCAGTCGTTTGGGCTCGAGCAACGCGGCACGATCGTCGCGGGCGTCTTGCAAGGCGGGCCGGCCGACAAAGCGGGCATCAAACCCGGCGACGTCCTGCTCGACGTCAACGGCGAGGACATTACCGATACGACGCGGTTGCTAAACGTGATCGCGCAGATCAAGCCCGGCACGCAAGCCAAGGTCACGCTGATGCGCAAGAAAAAGGAAATGGACCTCGTCGTGACGATCGGCAAGCGTCCGCCGCCGCCGAAGCAGGCCGACAACAATCAAGACGACGGCAGCGACGCCCAGCCGCAGGAATGAAGGGCCGTACGCCCTTCAGGACAAGCGCGCGGTTAAAAGGGGATAAGGGGATGAGCCTGCGGTTCGAACCGCGGCTCCAACCCGCGCGTTTAACTCGCTGCGCTCTCTTCCTCGGCGACGGGGCTGTCCTTGCCCACGATCAGCCACGCGGCGATGATTCCCGCCTCGTAAAGAATAATCAGGGGTAGCGCGAGAATGAGTTGCGAGAAAACGTCGGGCGGCGTGACGACGGCGGCCACGATAAACGCCCCGACGACCACGTACGGCCGGATGCCGCGCAGCTTCTTGATCGATACCACGCCCATCCGCACGAGCAAGACGACCACGATCGGCACCTCGAATGTCACGCCGAACGCTAAAAACATCGACAGCACGAAACTCAAGTAGTTATCGATATCGGTCGACATCTGCACGTCGAGCGGCGCGTTGTAATGCGCCATGACGCGGAAGATCGTCGGAAACACGACGAAGTAGGCAAAGGCCATCCCGCACAAGAACAGCACATAGCTGCTGCCCACGAGCGGCGCCACGAGCTTCTTCTCGTGCTGGTAGAGCCCCGGCGCCACGAACGCCCAGATCTGGTAGAGCACGATCGGCAACGCGATCACGAGTGCCACCAGCATCGTGACTTTCACGGGCACGAAAAACGAGCCCGTGACGTCGGTCACGATCATGCGCCCGCCTTTCGGCAAGTTCTCCATCAACGGCCGCGCGAGCAACCGGAAGATATCCGTCGCCCAATAGACGAGAGAGAGAAACACGACGATGACGGCGGCACCCGCCTTGATGATGCGGTCGCGCAACTCGACCAGATGCGAGATGAACGACTCTTCTGTGCCTTCGTCTTGTGTTTGCTGGGGGTCGCTCACACCGGCCCTCTTAGTGAAATCGGCGCGCGTTGCGCCGAAAAATCGGAAGTGGGAAGCCGTCAATCATCGGCGCTAAACGCAGCACGCTCATGGACGGCGTCAAAGAAAGCGCCGCTGCTTGCGCAGGCTGGCCGGGGTATGGCGCGCCACGCGCGCGGCGCCCGACTGTACGTGCGTGCGGCGCCCGATCGTGCGTTTGTACCAGACGGGCGTGCCAGAACGCTTCGCGCGCCAGCTCACGCGTTTGGCCATCGGCGGCGCCGTGGTGCGCCATGGCGAACCCGTACCCGCCGTGCCGCCGATACTGCCCGTGCCGCTGGAAGCCGCGTCTTCGGCCGCCCCCGACCCTGCGATACTGGGAGAGACGGAAGTCCCGGACCTAAATGCCTCGTTCAGTTCCGTTTCATGCTTGCGCAGATTGTCGTGGATCGAATTTTCGACATTGCGCGCGGCCGATTCGAAGTCGGTCTTCATCCGGCGAAGCTCGTCGAGTTCGATTTCTCGCGTGACTTCCGCCTTTACGTCGTTGATGTAACGCTGGGCGCGGCCGAACAGCGCGCCGGCCGTGCGCGCGACGCGCGGCAAGCGTTCGGGGCCGAGGACGACCAGCGCCACCACGCCGATCAGCGCCATCTTCGTCAGTCCGAGATCGAGCATGGGGGTGGCCTAATCGTCCGTTATCGTTCGTTGGTGCAAAGAAGGGAGACGCCGCGGCGGCAAGACGGCACGCCCGCGGGTCCCCCTCGCGGACACCGCGCGCCGCACCGGTTGCCCGGGCTTAGCGGTAATCGTCCGAGCGCGATTTTTCCTTGGCGTCGACATCGATCGTATTCGAGCGCGGCAGCTCGCGGCGCTCGGCGTCGCCGGGCGTGGTGCCGGCCGGCGAATCGGCGTCCTTCATGCCCTCTTTGAAGCCTTTCACCGCGCTACCCAAGTCGCTGCCGATGCTGCGCAGACGCTTCGTACCGAACACGAGCGCCACGATCAAAAGCACGATCAACCAGTGCCAAATGCTGAATGAACCCATGAGAATCTCCAGAGCCTCGCCGAAGCGCTATGCGACGGCAAAAATACCGGCCTTGCGACCGTAATCGGAGCGCGAACGCTCGGTGTCGATCGATGCGGCAGCGGGTGCGCCGCTGCCCTAGCCCATCCGCTTCCACGGACGCGGACCGGCGAGGATATGCGCATGCAAGTGATAGACCTCTTGCCCGCCACCCGGCCCCGTATTGATGACCGTGCGAAACCCCGTGTCGCCGCCGGTGTAGGCGCAACCGAGCTCGTCGGCCAGGCGCGCCACCAGAACCATCATTTTACCAAGCAGCGGAGCATCGCTTTCGGTGCAATTGGATAGCGTTTCGATGTGTTTTCGAGGGATAACGAGCACGTGCGTATCGGCTGCCGGGTGGATGTCCTTGAACGCGACGAAGTCTTCGTCCTCGTGAACCTTCGTGCTCGGGATCTGGCCCGAGGCAATCTTGCAAAAAATGCAGTTGTCGTGACTCATGGTCTTCCTGGTGACGAAGCGAATGCGCGGCGCCTTACAACCACGCTCGCGGCTCGAGCGGCTTGTTCTCGTACAAGTACAGCCAGCCCTTCACGATACGGTAAATCATCCAAATTGTGACTGCCGCCAACACGACGAAGCCAATCACGACGAACACGAGGGCTCCACCGATGACGTAGCCGGCCAAGGCGATCCAGAACGAGCGGATCAGCCAGGTCATGTGCGCTTCATACGGCGTGCCCGCCGCATCGTCCCGTTTCAGGTATGCGAGGATGATCGCCACGAGGATCGATAGGCCGCCCGTGAACCAATGCAGCGCGAAGAGCGCATACAGGATATGGGTCAGCGTACGCAAATCGCGTCCCGCCTCGGGACTCCGGTAAAGGACGGGGGTGTCCGGTCGTTGTTCCATCCGCGCTCTCCTTGACTCGTTGCGTGCGGCACTCGCGTTGGGCCGGCCGTCGCTCAGCCGCCGTTTTCCTCGCGCTCGCGGCGCTTGCGCATCGCCTTTTCCTCGATGCCGGACAACCCTTCGCGGCGCTCGAGTTCGGCGATGACGTCTGCGGGGCTCAGATCGTAGTGCGACAGCATGACGAGGCAGTGAAACCAAAGGTCGGCCACTTCGCCGACGAGCGCGGACGGCGCGCCGCCTTGGCGTACATCCTTCGCGGCCAGGACGACTTCGGTCGCTTCCTCGCCGATCTTTTTAAGTACGGCGTCGTCGCCCTTGTGAAATAAGCGCGAGACGTACGACACCTCGGGGTCGCCGCCCTTGCGGCCGTCGATCACGGCGGCCAAGCGCAGCAGCGTGTCTTGCGTCGTCGCGCCGGCGTTGCCCGCAGGGCTCGTTTGCGTGGATTGCGTCATCGGTAGATCTGCTCTGGGTCTTTCAGCACGGGATCGACGGCCACCCAGCCGCCCTCGTCCACCGTACCCTCGAATTTCTGGAAAAAACAGGAGTGACGCCCGGTATGGCAGGCGATGCCCGACACTTGCTCGATCTTGAGCAGCACGACGTCCTCGTCGCAGTCGAGCCGTACCTCGCGCACGTGCTGCACGTGGCCGGACTCCTCGCCCTTGAACCACAAACGCTGGCGCGAGCGCGAGAAATAGACGGCGCGGCCCGTTTCAATCGTCTTGGCCAAGGCCTCGCGATTCATCCAGGCGAACATCAATACGTCGCCTGTCGCGGCTTCCTGGGCGATGACGGGCACGAGCCCGTTCGCGTCCCATTGGACTTTGTCGAGCCAGGGTTGATCGGCGGGAGCGTTCATGTCATTGCCTAACAGGGATGCCGCGCTCGGCCATGAAGCGCTTTGCTTCGCCGACCGTGTGCTCGCCGTAGTGGAAGATGCTCGCGGCCAGCACGGCGTCGGCGCGTCCTTCGACGATGCCGTCGGCCAGATCCTTCAGCGAACCGACGCCGCCCGAGGCGATGACCGGCACCGGCACCGCATCGGACACCGCGCGCGTCAGCGCGAGATCGAACCCGCTTTTCGTGCCGTCGCGGTCCATGCTCGTCAGCAAGATTTCGCCCGCGCCGTATTCGGCCATCTGCTTGGCCCATTGCACGGCGTCGAGCCCCGTCGCCTTGCGCCCGCCATGCGTGAACACCTCCCAGCGCGCAGGCTCGCCCTCGGCGGAGACGCGTTTCGCATCGATCGCGACGACGATGCACTGCGAGCCGTAGCGCAAGGCGGCCTCGCGCACGAGTTCGGGCCGCGCGACGGCCGACGAGTTCATGCTGACCTTGTCCGCCCCGGCATTGAGCAGGCGCCGCACGTCCTCGACGGCGCGCACGCCGCCGCCCACGGTCAGCGGGATGAAAACTTGCGCCGCCACGGCCTCGATGATCGGCAAAATCAGGTCGCGTTGATCGGAGGTGGCCGTGATGTCGAGGAACGTCAGCTCGTCGGCGCCTTGCTCGTCGTAGCGGCGCGCGATCTCGACGGGATCGCCGGCATCGCGCAGCTCCACGAAATTGACGCCTTTGACGACGCGCCCGGCGGTCACGTCCAGACAGGGGATGATGCGTTTAGCTAGAGCCATGATGGTGCAAATGCCGCTAAGTGAGCCGCCTGCTTGCTACGCAGACAGCATAAAGCCGTGGCGGGCTCGGGCCGCCTCGGCCGCGCGCGCCGCCCGGCGTTATGCGCGAGGCATTAGGCGTCGTCGGATTCGCGCAATGCGTCCGCGCGCGTTTGCGCCGCGGCAAAATCGAGATCGCCCGAATAAATCGCGCGCCCGCAGATGACGCCCTCGATGCCTTCGTCCTCGACTTCGCACAGCGCATCGATATCGGCCAGATTCGACAGACCGCCGCTCGCGATCACGGGAATCTTCACCGCGCGCGCGAGCCGCACCGTCGCCTCGATATTGATGCCCTGCAACATGCCGTCGCGGCCGATATCGGTATAGATGATCGATTCGCAGCCGTAGTCCTCGAATTTTTGCGCCAGATCGACGACCTCGTGGCCCGTCAGCTTGCTCCAGCCGTCCGTCGCCACCTTACCGTCTTTCGCGTCGAGCCCGACGATGATGTGGCCGCCGAACGCCGTGCAGGCATCTTGCAAAAAGCCGGGGTTTTTCACGGCGGCCGTGCCGATGATGACGTACGACAGGCCGTCGTCCAGGTAGCGCTCGATCGTTTCGAGATCGCGGATTCCGCCGCCGAGCTGCACGGGGATTTCGTTGCCGACTTCCTCGATGATGGCGCGGATCGCTTCTTCGTTCCTCGGCTTGCCGGCGAACGCACCGTTCAGATCGACCAGATGCAGCCGCCGCGCGCCGCGCTCGACCCAATGCCGGGCCATCGCCGCGGGGTCCTCGGAAAATATGGTCGCTTGGTCCATATCGCCTTGTTTAAGGCGCACACACTGACCGTCCTTGAGGTCGATGGCGGGAATCAGCAGCATAGCAATCGCGTGAAGTCTGGGAGGTTGAATGTCGGCGGCAGCCGGCTTCGGGCGCACTATCGCCCCCGCCGTGTCGCTTAGTTTAGTACAAGTCTTTCGGGGCTCCGCCCGCTCGCCGCCCGGATAGGACAATGGCGCGCGGACGGCCGCATCGCGTTCATGGGTTCCAGTCGACGAAATTGCGGTAGACGCGCAGCCCGGTATCGGCGCTCTTTTCAGGGTGAAACTGCGTCGCGAAGATGTTTCCGCGCGCCACGGCCGACGTGAACGTCGTGCCGTAATCGGTCTCGCCCACCGTATCGTCGCGCTCTTCGGGCACGACGTAATAGCTGTGGACGAAGTAAAAGAACGCACCGTCGGGCACGCCAGCCCAGAGCGGGTGAGCACGCGTTTGCCGCACGCGGTTCCAGCCCATTTGCGGCACTTTGAAGCGCGAGCCGTCGTCCTGCAATTGGCCTTCGAGCGCGAAACGCACCACCTTGCCCGGCAGCAAACCGAGCCCCGGCGTCGAGCCTTCCTCGCTCCAGTCGAACAGCATCTGCTCGCCGACGCATACGCCCATCAGCGGCTTGGCGCGCGAGGCTTCGAGCACCGCTTCTTGCAGTCCCGATTCGCCGAGGCAGCGCATGCAGTCGGGCATCGCCCCTTGGCCGGGCAAGACGATGCGCTCGGCCGCGCGAATCCCTTCGGGACGATCGACGATCGCCACGTCCGCTTCGGGTGCGGCCTTCTTGAGCGCTTGGTACACCGAGCGCAAGTTGCCCATCCCGTAATCCACAATCGCAATCTTTTTCATCGCAAGTTAGGCAAGAGCGCCTTCAATCCGTCGACGATGAACTCCACCGCCAGCGCCGACAACATCAAACCCATCAGCCGCGTGCCGATGTTGATCCCGGTATGGCCGACCCAGCGGGCGATCGGATCGGCGAGCCTGAGCGCGCCGAAGCAGATGACCGCGATGACGGCGCCGATCGCTACGAGCCCGATCCGGTCGTACCAATGCACCGTGTTCGCCGAATAGACGATCACCGTGCTGATCGTGCCGGGGCCCGTCAGCAGCGGGATGGCCAGCGGCACGACCGCGATGCTGTTCTTCGATTCGGCCTCGTCGCGCTCCTCGGGGGTGGCACGCGTATTGCCGATCTGCGCATTGAGCATGTTCACGGCCATCAGCAGCATGATGATGCCGCCGCCCACCTCGAGCGAACCGACTGAAATCCCGAAAAAACTAATGATCTGCTGGCCGAGCAGCGTCGTCACCGCGATCACGCAAAACACCGAAATCGAGGCGATGCGGATCGTGCGCCGGCGCTCGCCGTCGGAATGCTCCGACGTGAGGCTCAGGAAGAACGGCACGGCACCGACGGGATTGATCAGTGCCAGCAATGAAATAAACGATTTGAGAAGATCCATCGCAAGCCGGCGCCGCGTCTTTTAGGCGCGGCAACCGGTCCGTCGGTGAAGGGCCTGCGTTAGAGACTGCCTTTCGTCGACGGAATCTGCCCCGCCGCGCGCTCGTCCAGCTCCACAGCCATGCGCAACGCACGGCCGAATGCCTTGAACACCGTTTCCAACTGATGGTGCGCGTTCAAACCGCGCAAATTATCGACGTGCAGCGTCACGCCCGCGTGATTGACGAAGCCGCGGAAGAACTCGATCGACAAATCGACGTCGAACGTGCCGATCCGCGCACGCGTGAACGGCACATGGAATTCGAGCCCCGGACGCCCGGAGAAGTCGATGACGACGCGCGAGAGCGCCTCGTCGAGCGGCACGTAAGCGTGGCCGTAGCGGCGAATGCCCTTTTTGTCGCCGATGGCCTTGGCCACCGCCATGCCGAGCGTGATGCCGGTGTCTTCGACGGTATGGTGGTCGTCGATATGCAAATCGCCATCCGCCTCGATATCGAGGTCGATCAGCCCATGACGGGCGATTTGATCGAGCATGTGGTCGAGGAACGGCACGCCCGTGGCCAGCTTTTGCCGGCCCGTGCCGTCCAGATCGATCTTGACACGGATCTTCGTTTCGCTGGTATCGCGAACCACTTCCGCTACGCGCATGAAAAACCTCTAAGTAACTATTATTTCAGCGCCTGCTCGAGCGCCGCGAGCATTTGCGCGTTCTCGTTCGGCGCGCCGACCGTCAAACGCAAGCAATTAGCAAGCAATGGGTGCATTTTACCCACGTTTTTGACCAAAACCTTCGCCTTTAGTAGGGCGTTGAACGCCGCGTCCGAATCGGGCACGCGCACGAGCAGGAAGTTGGCGGCGCTCGGAAACACGGAGGTACCCGGCAACGCGGCCAGCGCCGACGCCAATTTGGCCCGCTCGGCCCGCAATTGCGCCGCCTGGCCTTCCAGCACGTCGACGTGATCGAGCATGAATTCGGCCGCGGCCTGCGTGAGCACGTTCACGTTGTACGGCGGGCGAACCTTGTCGAACTCCTTGAGCCAGGCGGGGGCACCGACGAGGTAACCGAGCCGGATCCCGGCCAACCCCAGCTTCGAGACGGTCCGCATGACGACGACGTTGTCGTACCGCAGCACGCGGTCGATCCAGCTCTTCTCGGCGAACGGCTGATACGCCTCGTCGATCACGACCAGGCTACCCCGCGCCGCGGCGATCACGCGCTCGATATCCGTGTCCGGGTATAGCGTGCCCGTCGGATTATTCGGGTAAGCCAGATAGATGATGGCCGGCTTCTGTTCGGCGATGGCGGCGATCATCGCCTCGGTATCGAGCGTCAGATCGGCACGATGCGGCACGCCGATGAAATCGAGGTGCGCGAACTTCGCCGACATTTGATACATGACGAAGCCGGGCACGGGCGCGAGCAGCTTGGCGCCCGGCTTCGCGCAAGCGACGGCGATCATGCTGATCAGCTCGTCCGAGCCGTTGCCGAGCAACACGTCCGCACCGGCCGGCACGCCCATCACAGACTTGAGCTTGTCGATCAGCGCCGCGGGGCGCGGCTCCGGGTAGCGGTTGAGCGCGACGGCGGCCAGCACCTCGCCCAGTTGCCGCGCGAGCGGCGTGGGCAGCGGGAACGGGTTTTCCATCGCGTCGAGCTTCACGAAGCCCGTCGCGTCGGCCACCGCGTAAGTCGTCATGGACAGGACGTCTTGACGAATGATGTCTTCGGGTTTCGTCGTCATGATCAGCCGCCTTGTTTCATCCGGTATTCGGCACTGCGCGCGTGCGCCGGCAGACCTTCGCCGTACGCAAGCTCGGCCGCGATCTCGCCGAGCGTTTGCGCGCCCTCGGCACTGACTTCGATCACGCTCGAGCGCTTGAAGAAGTCGTAGACGCCGAGCGGCGACGAAAAGCGCGCCGTCCGCGACGTCGGCAAGACGTGATTCGGCCCCGCGCAGTAATCGCCGAGGCTCTCGCTCGTATAACGGCCGAGGAAAATCGCGCCCGCGTGGCGGATCTCCTTCGCCCATTGGTGCGGATCGAGCGCCGAAATCTCCAAGTGCTCGGGGGCGATCTGATTGGCGATCGCGCAGGCCTCGGCCATATCGCGCACTTTCACGAGCGCACCGCGGTCGACGAGCGAGCGCTCGATGACGTCGCGCCGCGGCATCGGCGGCAACAGTTCGTTGATCGCATCGTGCACGCGCGCGATGAACGCCTCGTCGGGACACAACAGGATCGATTGGGCCAGCTCGTCGTGTTCGGCCTGGGAGAACAGGTCCATGGCGACCCAGCGCGGGTCCGTCGTACCGTCGCACAGGACGAGGATTTCCGAGGGGCCGGCGATCATATCGATACCGACCGTGCCGAACACGCGCCGCTTGGCGGCCGCGACGTAGGCATTGCCGGGGCCGCAGATCTTATCGACGGCCGGCAGCGTTTGCGTGCCGTACGCGAGGGCGCCCACGGCCTGCGCGCCGCCGATCGTAAAGACGCGATCGACGCCCCCGAGCAAGGCCGCCGCCAGCACGAGCGGATTGCGCACGCCGTCGGGCGTCGGCACGACCATCACGATCTCGCGCACGCCGGCCACGCGCGCCGGAATGGCGTTCATCAGCACCGACGACGGATACGCCGCCTTGCCGCCCGGCACATAGATGCCGGCGCGATCGAGCGGCGTCACCTTCTGGCCCAGCACGGTGCCGTCGGCTTCCGTGTACTGCCAGCTATGGCTGCCGCATTCGATCTTTTGTTTCTCGTGATAGGCCCGCACGCGCGCCGCCGCGGCTTCCAGCGCCGCGCGCCGCTTCGGTTCGAGCGCATCGAGCGCCGCTTCGAGTTCGCTCGTCGGCAATTCGAGCGCCGCGACGCTCGTGGCCGAAAGACGGTCGAAGCGGTTCGTGTATTCGAGGACGGCCGCGTCGCCGCGCGTTTTGACGTCGGCCAGGATCTGCGCGACCGAGCGTTCGATCGCTTCGTCCTCGCTCGCCTCGAAGGCAAGCACGGCGGCGAGTTGCGCCGAGAAGTCCTCGGCGCTCGAATCGAGTTTGCGAATCGTCAGTGACATGCTGGTATCCGTTTCGGTAATGCGCGTGCCGGGCGAGACGCGCGAGCCACGCGCGACAAACCCGGTCCGCGTCAGGCGCCGGCTTGCGCGCCCTGCGACGCCTGCCCGAACGCATCGAGCAAAGGCGCCAACGCCGCGCGCTTCAATTTCAGCGCCGCCTGGTTCACGACGAGGCGCGAGGAGATCTGCATGATTTCCTCCACCTCGACAAGATCGTTCGCCCGCAGCGTGCCGCCCGAGCTGACCAAGTCGACGATCGCATCGGCCAAGCCGACGAGCGGCGCCAGCTCCATCGAGCCGTACAGCTTGATCAAATCGACGTGCACGCCCTTCGCCGCGAAATGCTCGCGCGCGGTCTGCACATACTTGGTCGCGACGCGCAAACGCGCGCCCTGCCGCACCGCATTGGCGTAATCGAAACCGGCCTTCACGGCCACCGACATCCGGCAGCGCGCGATATTCAGATCGATCGGCTGATACAAACCCGAGCCGCCGTGCTCGAGCAGCACATCCTTACCCGCCACGCCAAAATCGGCTGCGCCGTATTCGACGTAGGTCGGCACATCGGTCGCCCGCACGATGATGACGCGCAAGTTCGGCGCGCTCGTGGGCAGAATCAGCTTGCGCGACGTTTCGGGATCCTCGGTCACGTGCACGCCGGCCGCCGCGAGCAGCGGCATCGTCTCCTCGAAGATCCGGCCCTTGGAGAGCGCGAGCGTCAGGGGCGTCGTGTCGGCGGTACTCATGCGTGATTCTCCGATGCGGGGGCGCGGCGATCCGATACGCGGCGCACGCGTGCGCCGATCGCCGTCAGCTTGGCTTCCATGCGGTCGTAGCCGCGGTCGAGGTGGTAAATGCGATCGACGAGCGTTTCGCCCTCGGCCGTGAGCCCGGCGATGACGAGACTCGCCGACGCGCGCAGATCCGTCGCCATCACCGTCGCGCCCGACAGGCGCGACACGCCCGTGACGAGCGCCGTGTTGCCGTCGATCGTGATACTGGCGCCGAGCCGGTTCAATTCCTGGACGTGCATGAAGCGGTTCTCGAAAATCGTCTCGACGACCTGCGACGTGCCCTCGGCGATCGCGTTCAGCGCCATGAACTGCGCTTGCATGTCGGTCGGAAACGCCGGGTATTCCGACGTGCGGAAAGACACGGCTTTCGGCCGCCCCGCCATACGCACGCGGATCCAATCGTCGCCCTCTTCGATCGTCACGCCGGCCTCGCGCAGTTTCATCGTGACGGCCTCGAGCGTGATCGGGCGCACGCCGCGCAACGTGACGTCGCCGCCGGCCGCGGCCACCGCGCACAAGAACGTGCCCGCTTCGATGCGATCCGGGATCACCGCGTGATCGGCCCCGTGCAGCGCCTGAACGCCTTGGATCACGAGCCGATCGGTGCCGATGCCCTCGATCTTCGCGCCCATGTTCACGAGCAACTGGGCAAGGTCGCCCACTTCGGGCTCGCGCGCCGCGTTTTCGAGCACCGTCTCGCCGTCGGCCAAAACGGCCGCCATCAGCAAGTTCTCGGTGCCGGTAACGGTGATCATATCCGTCATGATGCGCGCGCCCTTGAGGCGCTTGGCGCGCGCTTCGATATAGCCGTGCTCGATGCTGATCTCGGCGCCCATCGCTTGCAAGCCCTTGATGTGCTGATCGACGGGACGCGCGCCGATCGCGCAGCCGCCCGGCAGCGACACCTTCGCATGCCCGAAGCGCGCAACGAGCGGACCGAGCGCGAGAATCGAGGCGCGCATCGTCTTGACGAGCTCGTAAGGTGCGACGGGATTGTCGACACCGGCCGCGTCGAGCGTGAGCGTCGCACCCGCGCGCGACTCGCGCACGCCCATCTGCGCGAGCAGTTTAAGCGTGGTGCGCACGTCCTGCAGGTCGGGCACGTTTTGGAGGTGCAGCGGATCGGCCGTCAATAGGCTGGCGCAAAGAATCGGCAGCGCCGCGTTCTTCGCGCCCGAAATGCCGACTTCGCCGGCGAGCGGCCGGCCGCCTTCGATCACGAGCTTGTCCATGCTGATTTGCCCCGTTCGGGCCTCCGTGGCGGCGCCGCTTCCGGCATCGCGTGAATCTGGTGTAATGCGCACTCTCGGGAATCTCTCGTTATCCGTTCTGCCATTCCGCCGGCGTGAGCGTCTTCATGCTCAGCGCGTGGATTTCTTGCCGCATGCGCTCGCCGAGCGCCGCGTAGACGAGTTGATGGCGGGCGATCAACCGCTTGCCTTCGAACGCATCGGAGACGATCGTCGCAAAAAAGTGCTGACCGTCGCCTTCCACCTCGAGGTGCCGGCAGGCGAGGCCCGCTTCGATGTATTGCTTGACTTGTTCCGGGGTCGGCAACATGTGCACGCTCCTTTCCGATTCAATAGCGCAGCTTGTAGCCTGACGCGAGCAAACGCATCGCGATCGCGGCGATCAGCGCGAAAAATCCGCTCACGATGACGAGGCTCGCGAGCGGGTCGATATCGGACAAGCCGAAAAAACCGTAGCGAAAGCCGTCGATCATGTAGAAAAACGGGTTTAGCCGCGACACATGGCGCCAGATGTCCGGCAGCGTATGCGTCGAATAGAACACGCCCGAGAGGAACGTGAGCGGCATGATCAAAAAGTTTTGAAACGCCGCCAACTGATCGAACTTCTCGGCCAAGATCCCCGCGATGAGCCCGAGCGTGCCGAGAATCGCGGCGCCGAGCACCGCGAACACGACGATGTAGGCCGCCGCCGCGAACTTCACGGGGATGAACCAAACCGTCACGACGAATACTCCTAGCCCAACCGCGAGCCCGCGCACGACCGACGCGAGCACGTAGGCGCCGAACATCTCCCAATAGGTGAGCGGCGGCAGCAGCACGAACACGAGGTTGCCCGTGATCTTCGATTGAATCAGCGACGACGAGCTATTCGCGAACGCGTTCTGCAACACGCTCATCATGACGAGGCCCGGGATCAGGAAGCTCGTATATTCGACACCCGGATAAACCTCGACGTGTCCGCGCAGCGCATGCCCAAAAATCGTCAAATACAGTAGCGCCGTAATGACGGGCGCCAGCACCGTTTGGAACGAGACCTTCCAAAAGCGCAGGATTTCTTTGTAGAACAAAGTCCGGAAGCCGCTCATGCCAGACCCTCGAGCACTTCGGGCGCGTTCATCAATTGAACGAAAACGTCTTCGAGATCGGCTTTGCGCACATCGATTTCCTCGAACGTACAGCCCGCCGCGCGGCATTGCGCGAGGATGCGCTCCACGTCGTCGTAGCTCGACAAACGCAGCAGATGCTGACGCGCACCCGGCGCGGACGGCTCGATCTCCAAGGCGCGCAATTCCGTCGGCAACACGCCTTGCGCGAAGCGCACCGCGAGTTGCATCCCGGCGAAGCGCTGCAACAGCGCGCTCGTGCGGTCGAGCGCCACCACCTCGCCGCGCCGCAGCATCGCGATGCGGTCGCACAGCGATTCGGCTTCTTCGAGATAGTGCGTCGTCAACACGATCGTATGACCTTCTCGATTGAGCCGCGAGATGAATTTCCACAGCGTTTGGCGCAACTCGACATCGACGCCGGCCGTGGGCTCGTCGAGCACGATCACGGGCGGCCGGTGCACGAGCGCCTGCGCGACGAGCACGCGCCGCTTCATGCCGCCCGACAGCGCGCGCATGTTCGCGTCGGCCTTCTCGGTCAAATCGAGATTGGCCATGACCTCGTCGATCCAATCGTCGTTGTGATGAAGCCCGTAATAGCCCGATTGGATACGCAACGTTTCGCGAACCGAAAAGAACGGATCGAACACGAGTTCTTGCGGCACCACGCCGAGGGCCCGCCGCGCCTGCCGGAAATCGGAGACGACGTCATGACCCCGGACGAGAACGGTGCCTTCGTCGGCGCGCGCGAGCCCCGCGAGAATGCTGATGAGGGTCGTCTTGCCCGCGCCATTGGGGCCGAGCAGGCCGAAGAACTCGCCCTCCTCGACCGTCAAGCTGACGCCCTTGAGCGCTTGCAGCGCCTTATAGCGCTTCTTGACGTTGCGGATTTCTATCGCTGACATGGGTGTGCGCGGCCTTTACCGGCGGCGCGCCTTTGTTGTGACGTGATTCGTGCCCGGCTCGCGGCACGGGCGGGCATGCGGCCGGCGCCCGCCTCGAAAACGAGAGGCCGGTCGGCTGCCCGAAAAACGGTTGATTATAGGCTAAGTCGGGGTCGCCCACCGGGCGCCGCGGCCGGCGCTCGGACACGGGCGGCGCGCATCGCGCGCTTGCGGTCAGACCGCCGTGGCGGCGTTCGCTGACGTAGCCGGATGCGCCCCGGCGAATAAGGTGTCGATGCCGTAGACCTGCGCGAGGCTCGCGAGGCCCGCCGGCACGTTCACGATGTCGAGCGCGCGGCCCCTCGCCTGCGCGGCGCGCCGCCAAGCGAGCAGCACCGCGAGCGCCGACGAGTCGAATTGCGTCAGTTGCGTGCAATCGACGGCCGTTGCACCGGCCTCGATACTGGCCAGGCCGGCTGCGAGCGCACTAGTGGCGCTCGCATGCGTGAGCGTCGCGCCCGTGGCGAAACGGCTCGTATCGGCGCTCATGACGGTTGCTTACCCGCGGCGAGTTGCTCGTTGCGCTGCGTGAGGAACTGCAGCAAACCGGAGACGCCGCCCTGATTGATCTTCTCGGCGAACTGTTGCTGATACGCCTGGATCAGCCATGCGCCCGCCACGTTCAGGTCATAGACGCGCCAGCCTTGCGCCGTCTTGTACAGCCGGTAGTCGAGTTCGACCGGTTGGCTGTTGTTGATGACGGTCGAGCGCACGACGACATCCGTCGCGCCCGGATCCGCGCGGAACGGCTTGAACTGCACGGTTTGATCGCGCACTTGCGACAGCGCGCCCGAGTAGGTGCGGATCAAGAGCATCTTGAATTGCTCGACCATTTGATCTTGCTGCTGCGGGGTAGCCTGGCGCCAGGCGCGGCCCATCGCGAGCTGCGTCGTGCGGCGGAAATCGGTGTACGGCAGGATCTTCTCGTTCACGACCTGCGTGATCTTGTTGATATCGCCGCTCTTGATGCTCGAATCGGACTTGATCTGGTCGAGCACCTGGGTCGTGACCGTTTTGATCATGCCGTCGGGAGAATTCGTGTCGACCGTTTGGGCAAAGCCGGCGCTGCCGAACGAGAGCAATGCGGAAAACAAAGCAAACCAGAGAAATTTTTTCATCGTCGATCCTTGAGTGTCGAGGAACCGGAGTTCGAGCTCACCATGCCATGCAAGTTCGAGGCCGGTCCAACATCGGGCGGCAACATTCGTATCGAATCGTTACCACCCCGCTCCCACACCGCTCAGCGCGGCAAATGAATTCCAGGCAGGCCGTTGTGCGGCGGCGGCACGTACTGCTGGCCCGGCACCGTTTGGCCGTCGCCGTTCGTCCCGCTGGCCGGCGCCGGCGCCGCGGCGGGCGCCGATGCCGCCGTAGCACCCGAAGCACCGGCCGGCTCGGCCGATCCGTCGTCGTACTTGGGCAGCGAATCGTCGTAGTTCGGAACGCTCTCGGCCCCGTCGCCGCCCGTGATCAGGAATTGGCGCCGCTGCAAATAGGCGTTTCGTATGAACGAATACTTGTCGATCGCGGCGCCCGAGAGCACGTCCACGGTCGTCAACAGGTTGGCGCGCGTATTGACGAGATTCACGCCGTACAGCGCCCAGCTCACGCTCGACGGATGCACGTAGCTGAGCGGGTTGCCGTAGTAATCGACCGCGAGGCCCGCCGCATCGCGTACCGTGCTCGGTCCCAGCAACGGCAGCACGAGGTACGGGCCCGACGGCACGCCGTAATGGCCGAGCGTCACGCCGAAGTCGGCGGAGTGCTTCGGCAGCTTGGCCGCCGTCGCGACGTCGAACAGGCCGCCCACGCCGAACACGGTGTTGATGACGACGCGCATGACGTCGCCCACGCCGTCGGCGATCTTCAGTTCGAGCAGTTCGTTGGCGGCGACATAGACATCGCCGATATTCGAAAAGAAGTTGGTGACGCTCGAGCGTACCGGCTGCGGTACGGCCCATTGATAGCCCTTCGCGACGGGTTTCAGCGCGTAGGTATCGACCGTATCGTTGAATTTGAAGACGGTCCGGTTCAGCCCCTCGAGCGGATCGCCCGGTGTCGGCGTTTGGACGGACGCGCAGCCGGCCAATGCCGCGGCGGCCAAAGCAAGCGTCACGTTCTTCGCGCGCGTGGTTCGCATTATTGTTCTCCGTTAGCTCACACTATCTGTGATTCGATCAACCGGGTTTCCTTAACCGCCGCTAGCCGCGGGCGCGCTGGACGCGGCCGGAGCGCTAGGCGCCGGGGCAGGAGCGGTTTTCGAGCCGCCCGCGTCGGCGGCCTTGCTGTAAAGGAACTGCCCGATCAAGTTTTCAAGCACGATGGCCGATTGGGTCATCGAAATGGTATCGCCGGCCTTCAGCATCTCGGAGTCGCCGCCGGGCTCGAGCCCGATGTACTGCTCGCCAAGCAGCCCGGAGGTCAAGATCTTGGCCGACGTGTCCTTCGGAAACGGATACTGCTTGTCGATATCGATGGTGACCGTGGCCTGGTAGGTATTCGTGTCGAAGCCGATCGAGCTCACGCGTCCGACCGTCACGCCCGCGCTTTTGACGGGAGCGCGCACCTTCAGACCGCCGATATTGTCGAACTTGAGCTTGACGGGATAGGTGGCCTCGAACGAGAGCGAGCTCATGTTGCCGACCTTCAGCGCCAGAAACAGCACGGCGATCAAGCCCAGCAGCACGAACAAGCCGACCCAGAAGTCGAGAACAGTCTTTTTCATCGTCATTCCAACAAAGAGAAATTGGCTTAAGCGGCAAACGGCGCCGGCGCTCAGCTAAACATCAGCGCGGTCAGCAGGAAATCGAGCCCGAGCACGGCAAGCGACGCATAGACGACCGTGCGCGTGGTCGCCAGCGATACGCCTTCGGGCGTCGCCTTGGCTTCGTAGCCTTGGAACAGGGCGATGAACGTCACCGCGAAACCGAATACGACGCTTTTGATGACACCGTTGCCGACGTCGCGCCAGACGTCGACGCCGCCTTGCATCTGCGACCAGAAGGCACCCGAATCGACGCCGATCAGCAGCACCCCGACGACATAGCCGCCCAGCACGCCCACGGCGCTGAAAATCGCCGCGAGCACAGGCATGGAGATGATGCCGGCCCACATGCGCGGCGCCAGCACGGTGGCAACAGGGTCGACGGCCATCATTTCGAGCGCCGTCAATTGTTCGCCGGCTTTCATCAACCCGATTTCGGCCGTCAGCGACGTGCCGGCCCGGCCGGCGAACAGCAGCGCAGTAACGACGGGCCCGAGTTCGCGCACGAGCGAGAGCGCCACGAGCAATCCGAGCGCTTGCTCGGAGCCGTAGCGGTTCAGCGTGTAGTAGCCCTGCAAGCCGAGCACGAAGCCGACGAACAAACCCGACACCGCGATGATGATGAACGAGTAGTTGCCGACGAAGAAGATCTGTTTGACGACGAGCCCGGGCCGGCGCAACAGTCGCAGCCCTTCCAGGACGATACGAAGGAATAGCCGCGTCGCATAGCCCGTGCGCACGATGCGGCCGATCACCCAACTGCCGAGTGCGCTAATCATGCCCGCCCCCCAAGCCGAAGTCCGCCGCGAGCGTCGCTTGCGCCGGGTAGTGGAAACGGAACGGACCGTCGGGGGCGCCGTCGATGAACTGGCGCACGGTCGGATCCACCGATTCGCGCAATTGCGCCGGCGTGCCGTGGGCCAGGACCGTCCCGTTCGCGAGGAAATAGACGTAATCGGCGATCGCGAACGATTCGGGCACGTCGTGCGTCACGAGAATCGAGGTGGCGCCGAGCGCCTGATTCAGCGTGCGGATCAGATTGGCCGTGATGCCGAGCGAAATGGGGTCGAGACCGGCGAACGGCTCGTCGTACATCATCAATTCCGGATCGAGCGCGATTGCACGCGCGAGCGCCACGCGGCGCGCCATGCCGCCCGAGATTTGCGACGGCGCCAGATCGCGCGCGCCGCGCAGCCCCACGGCGTTCAATTTCATCAAGACGAGGTCGCGAATCAGCGCCTCGGGCAAATCGGTATGTTCGCGCAACGCGAAGGCGACGTTCTCGAACACCGACATATCGGTAAAGAGCGCCCCGAATTGGAACAGCATCCCCATCTTGCGGCGCAGGGCGTACAACCCCTCGCGCGTTTGCTTGCCGACGTCGCGCCCCTGGAACAACACTTCGCCGCGGCGCGCCCGCTCGAGGCCGCCAATCAAACGCAGCACCGTCGTCTTGCCACCGCCGGAGCCGCCCATGACGGCGACGACCTGGCCGCGCGCAAAGCGCATGTTCAGGTTCGAGAGAACGAGACGGTCTTCGTCGTAACCGAAGTCGACGTTGCGAAGTTCGAGGATAGGCTCGGAGGATGAAGGCGGCACGAAGCGGACTTTCCTATTACGCGGAAGCGGAATTATAGGGCCTCAGCGATTACCCTGTGTTGACACCGCTATTGCCGGGCCCGCAACGGTGCGTTGCGGGCGGCCGCCCCGCCTGTCCGCCCGCGCGGGGCCGTCCTATGCCTGGAAAGCCTGTTGTAACCGCGCGACGGCGGCGGCCGGGTCCGCGGCCGCCGTCACCGCGCTCACGAGCGCGGCGCTGCCCACGCCCGTGGCCAGCACAGCCGCAAGCCGCGAGGCGTCGATTCCGCCGATCGCCACGAGCGGCACGTGTCCATCGAGCAGCCGCACATAGCGGGCCAGCCGCGTGATGCCTTGCGGCGCGGTCGCGACGGTTTTCGTCCCTGTCGGAAACACTGCGCCGAACGCCAGGTAGCTAGGCCGGTAATGCAGCGCCCGCAGCATTTCGTAATAGCCGTGCGTCGATAAGCCCAAGCGCATGCCCGCTCGCGCAATGGCTTCGAGGTCGGCCGTGTCGAGGTCTTCCTGCCCCAAATGCACGCCGTACGCGCCCGCTTGCGCGGCCTCCCGCCAGTGGTCGTTGATGAACACGCGGGCATCGTATCGGCGCCCGGCGGCCACGGCGCGCGCGATGTCGTCTTCCAACCCGCTAGGGAGCGCATCCGCATCCTTCACGCGCAATTGGACCGTCTTCACGCCCATCGCGAGCACGCGCTCGACCCATTGCGCGCTCGGCAGGACGGGATAGAGGCCGAGCCGCGGCGGGCAAGCCGGGAAAGCCAGCACCGGCGCGGGGGGCAATTGCGCCACACGCGGAAAGCGCGACAGCTCGACGGGCCACGCGTCCTCGCTCCGCATCTCGTCGCCGTCGCGCCACGCCAGCGCCAGTACGAGCGCATCTTGCGCATCGAAACCGCAGTCGAGAAAAGCCGCCAAGGCGGCGAGCCAATCCTCGGCGAGCGCCCCTTCGAGGGAAAAGCGCTCGCCGCCCGGCGCCATCAGCGTCGCGCCGCCCGCACTGGCTTGCACCACGGCCGCCCCATCCCCGCGCCAGGCCGCGACTTCGCCGTCCGGCACCTCGCGTCCGATCACGACGATCAAATCGTTCGGCCCCGCCGCCTCGGGGGCGGCAAGGCAAATGCGCCAGGCCCGGCTCGTGCGCGGCCAATCGCCGAGCCGCGCGCGAATACGCTCCGCGGCCTCGCTCAGCTCGTCGACGGGCGGCCAGAACCAGCCGCGATCGGTCAGCTTCAGCGTTTCCATGGCAGGTGCCCCGCGCGCGCCGCGTTCATTGCCCGTCCTGATGCCAAAACGGCATGCCGACGACGGGCGTGCTCGCCTGCGCGCTGTCGCGCTCGGCCATCGGGCCGGCCATATAGGCCTCGCGCCCGGCTTCGACCGCCCGCGCAAACGCCCGCGCCATCGCGGCCGGATGCGTCGCTTGGGAAACAGCCGTATTCAGCAGCACGCCGTCGAATCCCCATTCCATCACCTGGCATGCGTGCGACGGCACGCCGAGGCCCGCATCGACGATCAGCGGCACGTCGGGCAGCCGCTCGCGCAAAACGCGCAAACCGTACGGATTGACGACGCCCTTGCCGGTGCCGATCGGCGCGCCCCACGGCATCAACGCCTCGCAACCGGCATCGAGCAGCCTGCGCCCGACGACCAGGTCCTCCGTACAGTACGGCAGCACCTTGAATCCGTCCTTGACGAGCCGCTCCGCGGCCTCGATGAGACCGATCGGATCGGGCTGCAGCGTGTAGTCGTCGCCGATCAGTTCGAGCTTGATCCAATCGGTTTCGAAAACCTCGCGGGCCATATGCGCCGTCGTAACGGCTTCGGCCACGCTTTGGCAGCCAGCCGTATTCGGCAACAGCGGCACGGAGCGCGCCTTGAGCAGATCGAAGAAGCCGGCCTCGGCCGTTTGCGCATTCATCTGCCGGCGCAGAGCGACGGTCACCATACCGGGACGCGCGGCGTCGATCGAGTCGGCCAGCGACTGCAACGAGGGATAGCGCGACGTACCGAGCAGCACGCGACTCGAGAAAGGCGTGCCATACAGCGTCAGCGTATCGGCGGCAAGGGAGACGGGGTCGGTGGCGGAGTTCATCGGATGTCCTGAAATGGCCGGAGGCGAAACGACGCGAAAGGTGCGCAGCGGGTCAAAGGCTTGCGCCGGCTGGCGGCGGTGCTCAACCGCCCGCAACGGGCTGGACGACGTCGATCTTGTCGCCCGGTTGCAAGGCGCGCACCGCGTGTTGGCCGCGCGCGACGAATTCGCCGTTGACCGCGACCGCGAACGGCGGACGGGCGCCGAAGAGCGACAGCGCGTCGGCGAGCGTCGAGCGCTCGGGCACCGACAGCGGCGTTTGATTCACTTGTATGTCCATGATCAGCAATACGGTTGATACGTTGAGCGATTCGAATCAGCGTTCCGAATGAGCGTGCCTTTATGCGCGGACCGGCGGCGCTCGGTGCAAGCGCGGCTCCGGGCAATGGAGCATCGGCGCCCACGGCGACGTCTCGCGCTGCGCGCAGAAAGCGTCGATATCGCCGATGCGCCCCGCAAGCAGCGCGCCGGCCAAATCCGCCGCGGCGCGCGACACTTCGGGCGCGATCATATATCCGTGACGGTACAACCCATTGACGGTGAGCGTCCGGCCGCCGTCCCACGAAATGGCGGGGCGATGATCGGGCAGCGTCGGCCGGCACTGCGTATTGAGCTCCAAAATGCGCGCCTCGCCGAAGCCGGGGTGCACGGCAAAGGCCGCACTCAATAATTCGAGCGCCGAACGCACGCTAACGGGCGACATATCCTCGCCCTCGATCTCCGTCGCCCCCACGACGTAGACATCGTCTTCTTTCGGCGCCAAGTAGATCGGATAACGCGGATGAAGCAGCCTCACCGGACGCGTGAGCCCGATCCCGGGCGCCTTCACGCGCGCCACCTCGCCGCGAATGCCGCGCAGCGAGGGCAGCACGGGCTTCGCGCCGAGCCCGCGGCAATCGATCGTCACCTGGGCGAGCGGCCGCGCGTGCTCCTCGACCACCGTGTTCCAATGGGTCGCGACGCCGCGTTCGGCAAGGCCTGCCGCCAGCGCGCGCAAAACTTGGCGATTGTCGAGCTGGCCTTCGCGCGGCATAAACCAGCCGGTCGCGAAACGCCCGGCCAGCGTGGGCTCGACGGCGGCGAGCGCCGCGCCGTCGACGCGCGCAAGACCGCCATCGGCGAGCAGCGCGGCCGGCGCATTGGCGCGCACACGCCGCTCGAACAGCGACGCCTCGGCCCGATCGCCGTGGTGCCAAACCACGAGCGTGCCGTTGCGTTGAAAGAAGACGGGTTCGGGCAGTTGCGCGATGATGCGAGGCCACTCCTCGAGCGAAGCGGCACCGAGTTCGACGATCAGCGGTTCGGCGACCGCCGCCTCGGCAAGCGGCGCGAGCATCGCCGCCGCGACCCAGGCGGCCGACGACGAGCCGGCCGCGTCGCCGCGTTCGTAGAGCGCCACCCGGTGGCCCGCGCCCGCCAGCCGCCATGCGACGAGGCGGCCGCACAGGCCGCCGCCGAGCACGGCGAAGTCGGGCAGCGCACCCGTCGAAACGACTGAAGATTGAGCGGTCATCGGATCATCCTTTGCGTACGGCGAAAACGCGTACATCAGGACGAAACCGGCCGGTGGGGCCGGCCGGGCAAGCGGCGCGGTCTGCAAAGCGGACGCGGCCCGGCGGGGATGGACGGCCGCGAGCGGACGTCCCACGCAAAGCGTTCCCGAAACTTCCCGCGCCGGTATTATCCGGATCGGGTGCGAAGGGTCTCTCTCAGCCTCGCGCACGGACGGCAAACTTGCCGTACACACCACCTGAAACGCGCAAAGCACCCCTGTTTCGTCGTCGGCAATTAGACCATAAAAGGCTAAGCCGCAGCAAACCGGACACACTGACGCAGCGGCCCGACCGCGCCCTTTTTTACGCTCGTCGGGATTCGACGGCAGAGCGCGCAGGCGGGCTCTGGCACAATGACCGGCACGGCATGCGAAGCCCGCTCGGCACGGAGTCTGCGCCGGCGCCGCTGCGCACATCCGTTAAGACTCTTTTAAGAGGCTCGCGCAACAATCCGCGGCCATCGGCGCCTCGTCCGGCATCACGGCTCGGGCGGCCGAGCAACAAATCCGCGCAACTGATTCGGAAACACCGTTCGGAACATATATGACTGCGTCCCTCACTCCCGTCCCCGAGCGCGAAAACTCCTCAGCCACCCCCGTCTCGGCCACGGCCTGGGGGCTTATCAAGCCTTACTGGGTGTCGGAAGACTGGAAAGCCGCGTGGGGCCTGCTGCTGTCGATCGTCGCGATCAACTTGATCATCGTCGCGATCAACGTCTGGTTCAATCAATGGTCCGCGACGTTCAACAATGCGCTCGTATCCAAGGACGTTCCGCAGTTCTGGCGCCAAATCATGCTGTTCACCGTCGTCGCGTTCGTATTCATTACGCTAGCGGTCTATCGCGTCTATTTGCGCCAGATGCTCGAATTCCGCTGGCGCCAATGGCTGACGAACCGCTATCTGCGCGAGTGGCTCGGCGAACGCGCCTTTTACCGGATCGAGCGCGACCGGCTGGCCGACAATCCCGACCAGCGGATTACCGACGATCTGCAATCGTTCGCCTCGAATACGCTCTCGCTCTCCCTCGGCATCTTGTCGACGGTCGTCACGCTGTTCTCGTTCATTCTTATTCTTTGGCGCATCGCGGGGCCGCTGACCTTCCAGCTTAGCGGCACGACTTGGACGATTCCCGGCTACATGGTGTGGGCGGCCGCGATCTACGCGATCGCCGGCTCCTATGTCATTCACAAGGTCGGCCATCCGCTCGTCTCGATCACGTACCAGCAACAGCGCGTCGAGGCCGACTTCCGTTTCGGGCTCATCCGTCTGCGCGAAAACTCCGAGCAGATCGCGCTATATGACGGCATGCGGACCGAAGAGGGCAATGCGCTCAACGTGTTCGGGCGGATTCGCGACAACTGGTGGCGCGTGATGAAGTACACCCGCCGCCTGAATTTCGCGTCGATCTTTTATTCGCAGGCCGCGATTATCTTCCCGACGCTCGTCGCTTCCCCGCGCTATTTCGCCGGGGCCTTCTCGTTCGGCGTGCTCATGCAGATATCGGATGCCTTCAGCACCGTCAGCGGCTCGTTCTCCTGGTTCATCAACAATTACTCGTCGCTCGTCGAATGGCGGGCCACCGTCAATCGTCTGCGCGAATTCAGCCGCGTCATCCATAGCACGCATCTGCGCGAATCGGTGTCGCCCGCCACGGAGCACGGCGGCATCAATTTGCACTATGTCGATGCGCAGACGCTCACCACGCGCGACTTGCGCTTGGCGTTGCCCAACGGCACCCCGCTCGCCGCGATTCCCGACATCACCGTGAAACCGGGTTCGCGCTGGCTCGTGCGCGGCGCGTCGGGGGCGGGCAAGAGCACGCTGCTGCGCGCGTTCGCCGGCCTCTGGCCGTTCGGCGACGGCGCGATCGATGCGCCCGTCGGCGCCCGCTCGATGTTCGTGCCGCAGCAAAGCTACCTGCCGATCGGCACGCTCAAGGCGGCGCTCGCCTATCCGTCGCCGGCCGACAGCTTCTCCGACGACGCCTGCGCCGACGTCCTGCGCGCATGCCGGCTAGAAGGCTACGTGCAACGGCTGTCCGAATCGGCGCATTGGACGCGCGTGCTGTCGCCGGGCGAGCAGCAGCGCCTTGCCGCCGCGCGCGTGCTGCTGCACAAGCCCGATTTGCTGTTCCTGGACGAAGCGACGAGCGCGCTCGATCCCGAAAACGAATCGCACCTCTATCGCTTGTTGGCCGACCGGCTGCCGGGCACCGCGCTCGTCAGCGTCGCGCACCGCGAATCGCTGGCCGCGATGCACGAGCACGTCCTCGACATCTCGCGGGCCGACGAGCGGGCGGCGGCGTAGACCGGGCGTGAACGCGCGCAGCCCTCAAGCGTGCGGCACCGGTACGGAGGCGAGTGAGCGATAGCGCGCCCCGTGCCGGGCGAGCGTGCTCGAATAGAGCGTGAGCGCCTCGAAGCGCGGAACGACTTCGAGCATCGCGCCGCCGGGCGGCAAATTCGTTTGGGGAAAAGCGCGGCCCGCGGCGGCTTCTCGTGCAGGACCGGCCAAATGGGTCGAGCGAGCGAAGCGGGCAAGCGTGACGTGAGGGCGGAAGGGACGATGCGTGTCGACGGGCAAACCGAGCGCCGCTAAGAGTGCGCGGATACGCGCCTCGATTTCGGCCAGCCCGTGCGCCGGGCCGAACGGGACCACGACGAGCCGCGGGCGCGCGGCGCTCGGCCAATACTCGCTGCGCTCGGCGCGCTGCGGCGGGAGCGGGGTCGCAACGGAACTCAAACGCTGCGCGAGCGCGGCGCCCTTTTCGGGGGCGACGCTCCCCAGGAACGCCATCGTCATATGCAACTGATCGATCGGCACGCGCCGGGCGCTCGGGCCGACAGCCAATGCCGCGAGCGCATCGCGCGTGGCCGCGTCGGGCTCGAGCGCGATGAAGCAGCGATGCCAATCGTCGTCGACGGCGCCCCGCTCCCCCATATCGATCAGCGCGGCAACTCCGAGCTGCCCATCAGATAGGCATCGACGGCGCGCGCGCATTGACGGCCTTCGCGAATCGCCCAAACGACGAGCGACTGGCCGCGGCGCATATCGCCCGCCGCGAACACCTTGTCGACGGACGTGTAATAGGCGCGCTCGCCTTCCGTCGATGCGCGCACGTTGCCGCGCGCATCCTTGTCCACGCGGAATGCGTCGAGCACCGGTGCCGCCGGTTGCGTGAAGCCCATCGCAAGCAGCACGAGGTCGGCCTTCATCTCGAACTCGGAACCCGGCACTTCCTGCATCTTGCCGTCCTTCCATTCGACGCGCGCGGCGATCAGCTTTTCGACCTTGCCGTTCTTGCCTTCGAAGCGCTTGGTCGCTACCGACCAATCGCGGCTGCAGCCTTCCTCGTGCGAGGACGACGTGCGCAGCTTGACCGGCCAGTACGGCCAGACGAGCGGCTTGTTTTCTTCCTCGGGCGGCTGCGGCAGGAGTTCGAACTGCGTCACGCTCTTCGCGCCGTGCCGATTCGAGGTGCCGACGCAATCGGAGCCCGTATCGCCACCGCCGATCACGATGACGTGCTTGCCTTTCGCGAGCAGTTGATCGGCGAGCTTGTCGCCCGCGTTGACCTTGTTTTGCTGCGGCAAGAACTCCATCGCGTAATGCACGCCGGCAAGCTCCCGGCCCGGGACCGGGAGATCGCGCGGGGTCTCCGCGCCGCCCGCGATCACGACCGCGTCGAATTGCTCTTTCAGCGTTTCCGGCGTGATGGTTTCCTTCGCCGTATTGCCGATATGCGGCGCCAGCGGCTCTTGGCCGATGAACACGTTCGTGCGGAACGTCACGCCCTCGGCTTCCATCTGGCGCATGCGCCGGTCGATGAGCCATTTCTCGAGCTTGAAATCGGGGATGCCGTAGCGCAGCAGCCCGCCGATGCGATCGTTCTTCTCGAAGACGGACACCTCATGGCCCGCGCGTGCGAGTTGCTGGGCGGCTGCGAGCCCGGCGGGGCCGGAGCCGACGACGGCGACCTTCTTGCCCGTCTTCTTCTTGGGCGGCTGAGGCGCGACCCACCCTTGGCTCCAGGCCTTGTCGATGATCGCGTGCTCGATCGACTTGATGCCGACCGGCTCCGCGTTGATGCCTAGCGTGCAAGCGGCCTCGCACGGCGCGGGGCAGATGCGGCCCGTGAACTCGGGGAAGTTGTTCGTCGAATGCAGGACCTCGATCGCATGCTGCCAATCTTGGTGATAAACGAGGTCGTTGAAATCGGGAATGATGTTGTTGACGGGGCAGCCGTTGTTGCAAAACGGGATGCCGCAGTCCATGCAACGCGCGCCTTGCACTTTCGCGTCGTCGTCGGAGAGCGCGAGGACGAACTCCTTGTAGTGCTTCACGCGCGCAAGCGGGGCTTCGTAATGCTCGTGGCGGCGCTCAAACTCGAGAAAACCGGTTGCCTTGCCCATAGGGTGCTCTTCTTTCCAAAATCGTCGGTATCGGGGTGGGCCGGCGAAGGCCACGCGCTCGGCTCGATTCGGCATCGAGGCGCGCAGCCGTTTCCGCCGGCCGCTCGGGTCTTTTAACGGGCGCGCTTCGCGCCCGCGTCGATTGCGTCGGTCGCTTACGCGGCCATCGCCTCCTTGGCCGCCTTTTTCGCGGCCAATTCGCCGAGCGCACGCTTGTATTCGGTCGGGAAGACCTTCACGAACTGCCGGCGCGACGCGTCCCAGTTCTCGAGCAGCGCCTTCGCGCGCGGCGAACCGGTGAACTGGAAGTGCCGCTCGATGAGGCCCTTGAGCAACGCTTCGTCGGTCTCGCCCGCGTGCCACAGCCCGCGATCGACCGTGCGCTCTTGCTCGGCCTGTTGCAGAACCGGCTCCAGCGCAACCATCGCCTTGTTGCACTTGCTCGCGAACGAGCCATCGGCGTCATAGACGAAAGCCACGCCGCCCGACATCCCCGCGGCGAAGTTGCGGCCCGTCTCGCCGAGCACCACGACCGTGCCGCCCGTCATGTACTCGCAGCCATGATCGCCCGTGCCCTCGACGACGGCGCTCGCCCCCGAGTTACGCACGCAGAAACGCTCTCCGGCCACGCCGCGCAGGTACGCCTCGCCTTCGAGCGCCCCGTACATCACCGTGTTGCCGCAGATGATGTTTTCTTCCGACTTGCCGCGGAAGTCGTTGGTCGGACGGATGATGATGCGTCCGCCCGAGAGCCCCTTGCCGACATAGTCGTTGCCGTCGCCGACGAGATCGAGCGTGACCCCGCGCGCGAGGAACGCACCGAAGCTTTGCCCCGCCGTGCCCTTCAACTGGATATGGATCGAGTCGTCGGGCAGGCCGTCGTGGCCGTGCTTCTTCGCGATCACGCCCGAGAGCATCGCGCCGACGCTGCGATTGACGTTGCGCACCGGCTGAATGAACGAGACGTGCTCGCCGCTTTCGATCGCCGCACGCGCCTTTTCGATCAGCGTGTGATCGAGCGCGCGGGCCAGACCGTGATCCTGCTCCTCGACATGCTTGCGCGCGACCTCGCTCGGCACCGCCGGCTGATAGAAGACGTTCGTGAAGTCGAGGCCCTTGGCCTTCCAGTGCTCGACGCCCTTCTTCATATCGAGCAGTTCGGAGCGGCCGATGAGATCCTCGAACTTGCGAATGCCCAGTTGCGCCATGATTTCGCGCACTTCCTCGGCGACGAAGAAGAAGTAGTTCACCACATGCTCGGGCTGGCCCTGGAACTTCGCGCGCAGCACCGGATCTTGCGTGGCGACGCCGACCGGGCACGTATTCAGATGGCACTTGCGCATCATGATGCAGCCTTCGACGACGAGCGGTGCCGTCGCGAAGCCGAACTCGTCGGCGCCAAGCAGCGCGCCGATCACGACGTCCCGGCCCGTCTTCATCTGACCGTCGGCTTGCACGCGGATACGTCCGCGCAGGCGGTTCAGCACGAGCGTTTGCTGGGTTTCGGCCAGACCGAGTTCCCACGGCGTGCCGGCATGCTTGACCGACGACAGCGGCGAAGCGCCGGTGCCGCCGTCATGACCCGCGATCACGACGTGATCCGCCTTGGCCTTCGCGACACCCGCCGCCACCGTGCCGACGCCCACCTCCGACACGAGCTTCACCGAGATGCTCGCGGCCGGATTGACGTTCTTCAAATCGTGGATGAGCTGCGCCAAGTCCTCGATCGAATAGATGTCGTGGTGCGGCGGCGGCGAAATGAGGCCCACGCCGGGCACCGAATAACGCAGCTTGCCGATGTACTCGGACACCTTATGGCCAGGCAGTTGACCGCCTTCGCCGGGCTTCGCGCCTTGCGCCATCTTGATCTGGATCTGATCGGCCGACGCCAGATACTCGGCCGTCACGCCGAAGCGGCCCGATGCGACCTGCTTGATCTTCGAGCGCAGCGAATCGCCGTCCTTGAGCGGAATATCGCGCACGATTTCGCTGCCGATGACGGAGGCGAGCGTATCGCCGTTCTTGATCGGGATGCCGCGCAACTCGTTGCGGTAGCGCGAGTCGTCCTCGCCGCCTTCGCCCGTGTTCGACTTGCCGCCGATCCGGTTCATCGCGATGGCCAGCGTGGCATGCGCCTCGGTGCTGATCGAGCCGAGCGACATCGCCCCCGTCGCGAAGCGCTTAACGATTTCCTTGGCCGGCTCGACTTCGTCCAGCGGGATGGCCTTCGTCGGTTCGACCTTGAACTCGAACAAACCGCGGAACGTCATATGGCGGCGTGTCTGATCGTTGATCAGATGCGCGTATTCCTTGTACGTCTGGTACGAGTTGCTGCGCGTCGAATGCTGGAGCTTGGCGATCGCGTCGGGCGTCCACATGTGGTCTTCGCCGCGCACGCGGTAAGCGTACTCGCCGCCCGCGTCGAGCATGTTCGCCAGAACCGGGTTATCGCCGAACGCTTCGCGGTGCAAGCGAATCGCTTCCTCGGCCACATCGAACAGACCAATGCCGCCCACCTTCGACGCCGTGCCCTTGAAGTACTTCTCGACCAAGTCCCCCGCCAGGCCGACGGCCTCGAAAATCTGCGCGCCCGTGTAAGACATATAGGTCGAGATGCCCATCTTGGACATCACCTTTTGCAAGCCCTTGCCGACCGCCTTCGTGAAGTTGTAGACGGCCTTCTCGGGCGAGAGGTCGCCCTTCAGGCCCTGCGCCATCTGGGCCAGCGTTTCCATCGCGAGATACGGATGGACGGCCTCCGCGCCATAGCCGGCCAAGAGCGCGAAATGGTGCACTTCGCGCGCCGAGCCGGTCTCGACGACGAGACCCGTGCTCGTGCGCAAACCTTGCGAAACGAGATGCGTGTGGATCGCCGCCGTCGCGAGCAGCGCCGGAATGGCGACGTTGTCGCGATCGGTGCGGCGGTCGGACACGATCAGCATGTTGTAGCCGGACTTGACCGCATCCACGGCTTCCGCGCACAGCGAGGCGAGCCGCGCCTCGATCCCTTCCTTGCCCCAAGCAACGGGATAGCAGATGTTCAACTCGTACGAACTGAACTTGCCGCCCGTGTATTGATCGATGGCGCGGATCTTGGCGATGTCCTTGAAATCGAGCACCGGCTGCGAAACTTCGAGCCGCATCGGCGGATTGATGTTGTTCGTATCGAGCAGGTTCGGCTTCGGGCCGACGAACGAGACGAGCGACATCACCATGTTCTCGCGGATCGGATCGATCGGCGGGTTCGTGACCTGGGCGAACAGTTGCTTGAAGTAGTGATAGAGCGTCTTGTTCTTGTTCGACATGACGGCGAGCGGCGAATCGTTGCCCATCGAGCCGATCGCTTCCTCGCCTTGCAGCGCCATCGGCGCCATCAAGAACTTCAGGTCTTCTTGCGTATAGCCGAACGCTTGCTGGCGATCGAGCAGCGCCGCCGCCTCGCGCCGCTCGGTCGCGACGTCCTGCGGGTTCGGCTCGATTTCGTCGAGCTTGATCCGGACCGCGTCGATCCAGCTCTTGTAGGGCTTGGCGTTGGCGAGGTTGTCCTTGAGTTCCTTGTCGCCGATGATGCGGCCGTGCTCCATATCGATGAGGAACATCTTGCCCGGCTGCAGGCGCCACTTCTTGACGATCTTCGATTCGGGAATCGGCAGCACGCCGGCTTCCGAGGCCATGATGACGAGATCGTCGTCGGTGATGATGTAACGCGCCGGACGCAGCCCGTTGCGGTCGAGCGTCGCGCCGATCTGACGGCCGTCGGTGAATGCGATCGCGGCGGGACCGTCCCACGGCTCCATCATCGCGGCATGGTATTCGTAGAACGCGCGACGGTTCTCGTCCATCAGCGTGTGCTGCTCCCACGCTTCGGGAATCATCATCATGACCGCGTGCACGAGCGGGTAGCCCGCCATGACGAGCAACTCGAGGCAGTTGTCGAACGAAGCGGTATCGGACTGGCCCGGGTAGATCAGCGGCCATAGCTTGGGCAGGTCCTCGCCCAACACGGCGCTCGCGATCGCGCCGGTACGCGCGTTGAGCCAGTTGACGTTGCCCTTCACCGTGTTGATTTCGCCATTGTGGGCGATCATCCGGTATGGGTGCGCGAGTTCCCAGGCCGGGAACGTGTTCGTGGAGAAACGCTGGTGCACGAGCGCGAGCGCCGACACGACGCGCTCGTCTTGCAGATCGCGGTAGTACACGCCGACTTGCCCGGCCAAGAGCAGGCCCTTGTAGACCACCGTGCGCGCCGACATCGACGGCACGAAGTACTCCTTGCCGTGCTTGAGCTTGAGGGCCTGGATACGGTGGCTCGCAGTCTTGCGGATGACGTACAGCTTGCGCTCGAGCGCATCGGTCACCATGATGTCGCGCCCGCGGCCGATGAAGATCTGGCGGATCACGGGCTCGGTCGCCTTTACTGCCGGGGAGATCGGCATGGCGTGATCGACCGGCACGTCGCGCCAGCCGAGCACCACTTGCCCTTCCGCCTTCACCGTGCGCTCCAGTTCCTGCTCGCAGGCCAGGCGCGACGCATGTTCCTTCGGCAAGAAAATCATCCCCACGCCGTACTCGCCGGCCGGCGGCAGCGTCACCCCTTGGCGCGCCATTTCCTCGCGATAGAACGCATCCGGAATCTGAATCAGGATACCCGCGCCGTCGCCCATCAGCGGGTCGGCGCCGACGGCGCCCCGGTGATCGAGGTTCTCCAGAATCTTCAAGCCTTGCTGAACGATGTCATGGCTCTTCTGGCCCTTTATATGCGCGACGAAACCGACGCCGCAGGCGTCGTGCTCGTTGCTCGGGTCGTACAGACCTTGGGCGGCGGGTACCGAGTGGATCGGTTGTTGGTCGTTCATGGGGGACACCGTCTATCAGAGGCCATAGCGGCCGTTCGCTGGGGATGCGCGCTTCGCGTTCGCCGCCCGCCGGCGATGGCCGGGGCGAAACACGGGCACTTGTCGCGGATGACCGGGGGTGGGGAGGCGCCGCGTGGCGGGCCGTGCTTATGGCACCGACACTCGCCGAAATCGGAATATACGCGACGAATCAATCAAATAGCAAACAAAACATGATGATCTGACACCATTAAAATAGCTGCATCGAGTTGGTGCCTATTTATTGGGGCCGCATCATAATGGGGCAAACAAAAACGACACCCTTGGGTGCCGTTTTCGACGCGGCCGTTTCGACATGGTATTCGTCGCCGCGAACAGCGCGCTCGCCGCAGGAAGACGTCGTCCGGCGAGCATCCGCCGGGCGCCGCGGCTACTGTTGCTGCGGCGTTTGGGGCGTCTGCGGCGTCTCCCGCACCTTCTTAGGCCGTCCGCGCGGCAAAGGCGACACGCGCCGGTTGGCAGCCCGAGCCGCCCACTCGCGGTACGAGTCGCCCCCGAGCACCCAGCCTTTGAGCGTGGCTTGCTGCAGCTCGTTGGCTTCGCGTTCGTCGAGGGGCTGCTCGCACAGCTCCTTGTAAGCGCGCTGACGCTCGAACGGCGTGTTGCCGAGCGACCAATAGAGCGGATGGTCGGTCACGAGGCTATCGACGGTTAGCCCGATATGGTGCCGATAGCTCGACCATCGGTAGTCCTCGGGAACGCCGACGAGCTGCGCCCGCACCGGACACAACTCGATGACGCGGCTCGCGAGCAAAAAGTAGCGCTCGCCCTCGATGACCGTTGCGCGGTAGCGCCCTTCCCAGAGCGTGCCGCGCCGGGCATAGCGGCGATTGAAGTGCGCGACGTAGCGCCTGCCCACCGCCTGCATCGCCTTCGGCAAGCTCGTCTCGTCGCTGGGCGTGACGAGCAGTTGCACCGCGCCGGGCATGAGGACATAAGCGTGGATGTCGAGGTGATGATCGCGCGAGGCGGCTTTCAAGCAATCGACGAAAAGCTCGTAATCCTGCTCGTCGACGAAGGCGGGCTGCTGATCGAGTCCGCGCAGGATGACGTGCTGCGGCTGTTTCGGAACGTAAAGACGTGCGAGCCGTGCCATGCTGGATTCCGTTTAGTACGTTGGTAATTACCCCAAGGGCGATGCGGCGCTCGGCAAGCGTTTGCAAAGACGCGCGCGGCTTTTCGTGAACCCAGGCGCAGCTTAGGGAGAATGCTCTAGCATGCGCGCTTGGTTTGTTTCAAACCTTCTACTCATAATAGGCGGGCCTTTCATGGAGGAGCACATAGATGAAATTAAAACAGGCCATCACAGGGGCCGCGGTTGCGCTCGTGTGCGCACAAGCAGCCCATGCCCAAACGGCCGGGACGTTTTACGTGACGTCGGGGTGGTTCCACTTCGCGCCTCAGAGCAGTAGCGACCCGCTCGAGGAACTCAGCGTCGGCGGCACGCCCATCAACGCCTACCAAGCCAACACCGGCGCGAGAATCGACAACTCCGACACGATCGGTTTGAGCATCGGCTACTTCGTGACCGATCACATCTCCACGGAGTTGGAACTCGGGATCCCGCCGAAGTTCGATATCGACGGGTCTGGCCAGCTTTCCCAGTTCGGCAAGCTCGGCAGCGCGAAGCTTTGGTCGCCTGCGTTGCTCTTTAAGTGGAACTTCCTGAGCCCCACGGACAAATTCCGGCCGTACGTCGGTATCGGCGTCACGCGCGTGTGGTTCACGAACGCGGAGATCACGAACGGCGCGTTCGCAGCCGGCGTGTTGCATGGTCCGACCTCCGTCTCGACGGATCGTTCCTGGGCGCCTGTCTTCAACGCGGGTTTCAACTACTCGTTCAATAAGCATTGGTTCGCCGGTTTGTCGATTTCATACATTCCGGTCGGCGTCACTGCCAACTTGACAACAACGAACGCCGGCCCGTTCGGCTTGACGGTTCAATCCCAAGCAAAGATCAGGCTCAACCCGATCGTCACGTTCGCCAAGGTCGGCTACGCCTTCTAAAGCCTAGGCCGAAAATCGCCGCATGCCTATCCGACGCCGCCCCGATGGGGCGGCGTTGTAATTTCAACCACCGGTAAGTCGCACTCCTACCGTTTCTTCGGGTGTTTCTCGCGGCGATTCTTTCCGCGTACGTTCGTCGATTCTTCCTGCGTTTCGTCGCGCCTTCGAGCGCATCCCTGCTCGTCTCTCCGTCCGCCTTGATCCTTGCTTGCTCTCGCATAGACTTGGAAGTTACCCCACGCGATGCGGCTGCCCACCCGGGCATCGAAGTTGCGGCTCGGTAGGTCTTCCCCGCATCGGATTCGCGGGTTCGTTCATCCCGTTAATAATCACTGACGGAGCGACCATGACCGCCCTACCGAATACGCGAGACGCACTCGAAACATCGTGGAATAGTGCCGGCCGGCACGCTCGCCGCATTGCAAGGCACGGCCGCCACGCAGCCGAGGACATCGGCGTCGAAATGCGCGAGCTGCTCTCGGAGTTGGAGCAAACGCTCGGCGACGGCACTCAGGCCGACGCCGCCGTTTTGCGCGAGCAAATGAAAAAGCGCCTCGAAGCGGCACGGGCTCGCCTGGACGGCGCCCGCGATACGCTGCGCGATCGCGCGGCCGCGACGCTTAGCGACGCGCAAGGGTACATTCGAGAAAACCCTTGGGAGACGGTAGCGGTCGTCGGCGGCGTGGCGCTGCTGACGGGCTGGCTGCTCGCGCGTAGCCGCTGATCGCGGTTGCGCTCGCTTGCCGCTCGAACCGCTCGAACGACGGCGAGCGCATCGCTGGGCTCAGGGCTCGGCCCTCACGGCTCAGGAGAGGAAGTCCGCCCCGATCAAATCGATGCGATCGGTGCAGATCGCATCGACGCCCCAGTGCGCAAGCGTTCGCGCGCGCTCGGGATCGTTGACGGTATAGGCCAGGATAAACAGCCCGGCCGCCTTGATCTCGCCGACCAGCCGCGCATCGAGCCGGCGGTGATCCGCATGCAGCGATAGGCAAGCGAGCGCATCGGTCTGCGCGCGCCAATCCTTCGGCACGGCACCGAACAGGAGCCCCCGCGGCAATTCCGGCTGCGCATCGCGGGCGGCCGCCAGCGCCTCGAACGAAAACGATGAGAGCAGCGGCAGCGGCGAACGCGCCGGGTCCGTCTTCGCCCAGAGCCGAGCGGCTTCTTGCGCCACGCGTCGGCCCGTCGCTAGCTCGCGGCCCGCGCACGGTTTGATTTCGATATTGGCAGCCAAACCGTGCGCGACGCATCGCTCATGCACTCGCTCGAGCGTCGGCATGGGCTCGCCGCGAAACCGCGCGTCGAACCATCCGCCGGCATCGAGCGTCGCCAGTTCCGCGTAGGCCATGCGCGCCGCCGCGCCGCGTCCATTCGACGTGCGCTCGACGGTGTCGTCGTGCAATAGGAACACGACGTCGTCGCTCGAGAGTTTCGCATCGAACTCGATCATCTCAAGCCCAAGGGCCGCACCGGCATCGATCGCGGCCAGCGTATTCTCGGGCGCGAGCGAACCGCCGCCGCGATGGGCGACGATCCGCGGGTACGGCCAGCTCGCACTAGGAGCAGCCGATGAGAGGTGGTTCGTGCTTGAAGTCATATCTTTTCCGAATGGCGAATGCACCGCCGGGCTCGTATCCGCTGGTTCAAAACGCGCGTTTGCCGGTGGCCGGGTCGAAGAAATGCAGATGTTCGAGCGGCAACGCGGCCGGCACGACCTCCCCGCTGCCGGGCCGATCCGCGTGAGGCAGCCGCACGGTGACGTCGTGCGATCCCCAACGGCCATGAACCAGATTATCCGCGCCGAGCAGTTCGCATGATTCGACCGTGAGCGGCGCGCGCGCGCAATCGGCTCGCGGCGTCATATGCTCGGGACGGATGCCGAGAACCCACTCTCGCCCGACGGCAATCTCACGCCCCAAGCCGGGCGCCCCCGCGATCGGCAGCGCCGGCCCGCCGCCCGCCACCTCGAACGTTGCGCCGTCCGCGCTCAGCGTACCGGAAAGCAGATTCATCGCCGGCGAACCGATGAAACTCGCAACGAATACCGTGGCCGGCCGCTCGTAGACCTCGGTCGGCGCGCCGATTTGCTCCGCATGCCCGCGATTCATGACGATCACGCGTTGCGCCAGCGTCATGGCCTCGATCTGATCGTGTGTGACGTACAAGCTCGTCGTCGCGAGTCGCGCATGCAACCGCTGAATCTCCAAGCGCATCTGAACGCGCAGTTTCGCGTCGAGGTTCGAGAGCGGCTCGTCGAACAAGAATACCGACGGCTCCCGCACGATCGCGCGCCCCATCGCCACGCGCTGACGCTGGCCGCCCGACAGTTCGCGAGGGCGGCGCGCGAGCAGCGGCTCGAGTTCGAGAATCTTCGCGGCCGCCGCGACGCGCGCCTCGATCGTCTCCCGAGCGATCCCGCGAATTTTCAGCCCGTACGACATGTTTTCCTTCACGCTCATATGCGGATAGAGCGCGTAGTTCTGAAACACCATCGCGATATCTCGGTCCTTCGGCTCGAGCCGATTGACGACGCGCCCACCGATCGCAATCTCGCCTTCGGACACGCTTTCGAGCCCCGCCACCATCCGTAACAACGTCGACTTCCCGCAGCCCGACGGTCCGACCAATACCACGAACTCACCGTCGCCCACCTCGACGTCGATGCCGTGCAATACGAATTGCTTGCCGTCGTACGTCTTGCGCACGCCCTTCAAAGTCAAGCCTGACATGCTCGATGATCCCCTTGATTATTTTTCCGCGTCGACCAGCCCGCGCACGAACCAGCGCTGCATCGCCAGCACGACGACGAGCGGCGGCAGCATCGCCAGCAGCGTCGCGGCCATCACGAGGTGCCACTCGGTCGCCGTGTCTCCGCTCGCGATCATCGTCTTGATACCGACGACGGCGGTCGTGAGCGACTGTTCGTTGGTGATCAGGATCGGCCACAGATACTGATTCCAGCCGTAAATGAACGTGATGACGAACAGCGCCGCGACATTGGTTTTCGACAGCGGCAGCACGATGTCGTAGAAAAAACGCAGCGCGCCGGCGCCGTCGATGCGCGCGGCTTCGACGAGTTCGTCGGGAAGCGTCATGAAAAACTGGCGGAATAGGAATGTCGCCGTCGCGGAAGCGATCAACGGCAGCGTCAGTCCCGCATAGGTGTTGGTCAGATGCATCGACGAGACCACTTGCACGGTCGGGAAGATCCGCACTTCCACGGGCAGCATCAGCGTGACGAAAATCAGCCAAAACGCGGTGTTGCGCAAAGGGAAGCGGAAAAAGACGATGGCGTAGGCCGAGATGATCGAGACCGCGATCTTGCCGATGGCAATCGCGAGCGCCATCACCAGGCTATTGAGCAGCATGCGGCCGAACGGACTCGCCGCGTTACCCGAACCGTGCGACCAGATGGCCGCGACGTTCTCGAGCAGATGCGTACTGGGTACGAGCGAGAGCGGTACGGTGAAGACCTCGTGCTCGCTCATCGTCGCCGCGCAAAACGCGACATAGACGGGAAACGCGACGAGCGCCACGCCGGCGATCAACACGGCGTGGCAAAAGAGATCGAAGCCCCTGCGATTTTCGATCATGTGTATTGCACCTTGCGTTCGATGAAGCGGAATTGAACGACGGTCAGACCGACGACGATCAGCATCAGCACGACCGATTGCGCGCCCGAACTTCCGATGTCGAGACCTTGAAAACCTTCCGCGAAGATTTTGTAGATCAACGTCTTCGTGGCTTGCGCCGGCCCGCCGCCCGTGGCCGCGTCGATGACGGGAAACGTGTCGAAGAACGCATAGACGACGTTGACGACCAGCAAGAAAAAGGTCGTCGGCGACAGCAGCGGCAACGCGATACCGAAGAAACGCCGAGCGGGCCCTGCGCCGTCGATCGCCGCGGCCTCGATCAGCGAACGCGGAATCGCCTGCAATCCGGCGTAGAAGAACAAGAAGTTGTAGCTGACCTGCTTCCAAACCGAGGCGAGCACGACCAGCGCCATCGCCTGGGTGCCGTTCAACGCGTGGTTCCAGACGATCCCGCCTTTCGCGAGCGCATAGGTCACGATGCCGATGCTCGGATTGAAGAGGAATGCCCAGAGCACCGCGGCGATGGCCGGAGCAACCGCATACGGCCAAATGAGCAGCGTGCGGTAGAGTTTGGCGCCCCGGGTCACGCGGTCCGCGCATGCCGCCAACAGCAAGGCGATCACGAGACCGCACACCGTGACGAGCGCGCTAAAGACGAGCGTCGTCTTGAACGAATCGAGATAGAGCGGATCGGCGAACAGATGAGCGAAGTTCGCGAGACCGACGAACTCGCTCGAAGTACCGAACGCATCTTGCGTTTGGGTCGATTGCCACAGCGCCACCCCGGCGGGCCAGAGAAAGAACAAGCCGGTAATGGCGAGTTGCGGCGCGACCAGCAGATAGGGCAATGCGCTCGCGGCGAAACGAGAACGTTCTTGCATGGACGATGGCCGATGGACGATGAATCAGTCGATGCCGCGGCCTCGCCCGTTCGCGTCGCCGAATAAGCGACGCGCCGGACGCCGGCGGCGCGGCGAATCTCAAAGAGAACTGGAGCGCTTCCAATCGCACGGGCGGCGCGCAAGCCGTTCTCCGGCGTGCGCGGCCCGCGTGCTCGGATCTTACTGACCCGCTTGCTGAAAGCGGCGCAAAAGTTCGTCGCCGCGGGCGGCCGCGGAGTCGAGCGCGTCCTTGGGCGACTTCTTGCCGGCCCACACCTGTTCCAGTTCCTCGTCGACGATGGTGCGAATCTGCGGCATGTTGCCCAAACGCAGGCCCTTCGTGTAAGGCAGCGGCGGCTTGTTCAGCATCTGTTTGATCGCCGTATCGGCCCCGGGATTTTTCGCATAAAAGCCCTGGCTGCGAGCGAGGTCGTAGGCGGCCGTCGTCACGGGCAAGTAGCCCGTATCCTCATGCCACTTGGCGGCCACGGCCGGCGACGACAAATACGTCAGGAACTTGGCGACGCCCTTATAGACGTTCGGATCCTTGCCCGCGAGCACCCAAAGGCTGGCGCCGCCGATGATCGCGTTTTGCGGCGCGCCCTTCACATTGGCGTCGTACGGCATCATGCCCGTACCGAAATCGAACTTCGCGTACTTGCGGATCGTGGCGAGCGAACCGGACGAGTTCGTCAGAATCCCGCAATCGCCGCTATAGAACTTCGAGACCGCTTCGTCCTTGCGGCCGACGTAGGTGAACGAACCGTCCTTGGCCATATCTTGCAGGAACTGGATATGGGCGATCTGCTGCGGCTTGTTGAATTCGAGCTTCGCGCCGAGGCCGTCGAAGCCGTTGTTCTCCGACGCGTAGGGCACGCCGTGCCAAGCGCTATAGTTTTCGAGTTGAATCCAGCCTTGCCAACCCGTGGTGAAGCCGCACGACATGCCCGCTGCCTTCAGCTTTTTGGCATCGGCGCGCACGTCGTCCCACGTCTTCGGAGGCTGGTTCGGATCGAGGCCCGCCTTCTTGAAGGCTTCCTTGTTGTAGTAGAGCACCGGCGTGGAACTGTTGAACGGCATGGCCACGAGTTCGCCGGTTTTCGCATCGGTGTAGTAGCTGGCGATCGTCGGCACGAACGCCTTCTGGTCAAGCGGCACGCCGGCCTGCTTGAATACGTCCGTCACCGGTAGCACGGCCTTCTTGGCCGCCATCATGGTCGCCGTGCCGACTTCATAGACTTGCAAGATCGCCGGCGCATTGCCGCTACGATAGGCCGCGATGCCCGCCGCGAGCGTTTGATCGTATGTGCCCTTGAAGACCGGGACGATCTTGTAGTCGCCTTGCGACTGATTGAAATCGTTCGCGATATCGGTCAAGCGCTCGCCGAGCGCGGCCTCCATCGCATGCCAAAACTGAATCTCCGTCGCGGCCAATGCCGCGTGACTCGCCCCGACGAGCGCGGCGCCCAGTACGAGCGACCGGACCACCGTCTTGCAACCCTTGCTCATTTAGTTCTCCTAAGGTAAACCCTCTCCAAACCACGATCGCCCCGCACGCGGTCTTCGCGCGCCGTGCCGGGGCGGCATTTTAGTTATCGTTGATGACAAACAAACGTTGGTACTCCTTGAGCGCATAGCGGTCGGTCATGCCCGCGATGTAATGCGCGATCAAGCGCGGCTGCGCCGCATCGTCGTTTGCGAAGTACGCCGGCGGCAACAGGCGCGGGTCTTCGCTGAACGCATCGAACAAGCCGCGAATGACGCGCCGCGCCTTGCTCGCCATGCGCATCACGCGGTAATGCCGGTACAAATTCTTGAACAGAAACTGCTTGAGTTCGGTGGCCTGCGCCGCGACGGCGCCGCTATGCGCGACGAGCGGCGGCGCCGAGCGCACCGCATCGAGCGATCCCGGTGCATGCGCGGCCAGGTTTCGCCGTGTCGTTTCGATCAGATCGACGATGAGCGTATTGATCATCCGGCGTACGGTCTCATGCACCATCCGGCGGCCGTCCAGTTGCTTGTATTCGCGCTGGGCTTGCTCGTAATGCGTCTGCCAGAGTTCGACTTGCGCGAGTTGTTCGATGGTCAGGAGTCCGGAGCGTAGACCATCGTCGACATCGTGATTGTTATAGGCGATTTCGTCGGCGATGTTGGCGATTTGCGCTTCGAGCGACGGGCGTTTGCCCGACAGAAAACGCTCGCCGAGATCGCCTAGCTTCAGCGCATTCTCGCGCGAGCAGTGCTTCAAAATGCCCTCGCGCGTTTCGAAGCACAAGTTCAGTCCGTTGAAACCGCCGTAGTGCTCCTCGAGTTCGTCGACGACAGCCAGGCTTTGCAGGTTGTGCTCGAAGCCGCCATGGTCGCGCATGCATTCGTTCAGCGCATCTTGCCCGGCATGGCCGAAGGGCGTATGGCCCAAATCGTGCGCGAGCGAAATGGCTTCGACGAGGTCTTCGTTCAGGCGCAGATTGCGGGCCACCGACCGCGCGATTTGCGCGACTTCCAAGCTATGCGTCAGTCGCGTTCGGAACAGATCGCCCTCGTGGTTGACAAAAACCTGCGTCTTGTATTCGAGCCGCCTGAATGCCGTCGAATGGACGATCCGGTCGCGGTCGCGCTGAAATTCGGTGCGCGCCGACGGCGGCGCCTCCGGAAATCGACGTCCGCGCGACGTGACGGAATGCGCGGCGTAGGGCGCAAGATGCGCCTCCAGCATCGCGAGCGTCGGCGGCTCGACGAGTGCCGTATGCACGTCACCTTTCGGCGTGCCGGTCGTCGCCGGTTGCCGCATTCGGTCAGCCCCTGCGCTCATCGTTTCCCTCCCGCATGCGTGCTGCGCGGTGCGTTGGCAGCTATTGGCTCAAAGGCTCGCGGCGAGCGTCGCGCGCAATGCCGGCTCGGCAGCGTCCGTGATCAGCGTTTCGCCGAGTTTTTTGAGCAAGATGAATTTGATCGTGCCGGCCTCGGTTTTCTTATCGACCTTCATGAGTTCGATATAGCGCGCATCGCCGAGCGCCGGCGCGCGCGTGGGCAGCCGCGCCGCTTCGATCAAGGCGACGAGCCGGCGGCGCACCGCTTCGTCGAGCAGCCCGAGCCGCACCGACAGATCGGCCGCCATGACCATGCCGCACCCGACTGCCTCTCCGTGCAGCCATTCGCCGTACCCGAGGCCCGCTTCGATGGCATGCCCGAACGTGTGGCCGAAATTGAGAATCGCGCGCAGACCGCCCTCGCGTTCGTCGGCCGCCACGACCGATGCCTTCACTTCGCAGGAGCGCTTCACGGCATGCACGAGCGCCGCCGGTTCACGGCGATTGAGCGCCTCGATGTTTTGTTCGAGCCATTCGAAGAAAGCGGCGTCGGCGATCGCAGCCGTCTTGATGATCTCGGCCAAGCCGGCCGCCAGCTCTCGCTCGGGCAGCGTGCGCAGCGCGGCGATATCGGCGATCACCGCTTGCGGCTGGTAGAACGCGCCGATCATATTCTTGCCGAGCGGATGATTGATGCCCGTCTTGCCGCCCACCGACGAATCGACTTGCGAAAGCAGCGTCGTGGGGACTTGGATGAACGGTACCCCGCGCATGTAGCAGGCTGCCGCGAAGCCCGTCATGTCGCCGATTACGCCGCCGCCCAGCGCGATCAGCGTCGTCTTGCGGTCGGCTTGCGCGCCCAGCAGCGCATCGAAAATCGTGTTTAGCGTTTCCCAGTTCTTGTAGGCCTCGCCGTCGGGCAACACGACGGTCGAGACGTGCTTGCCGAGCGGGGCAAGCGCTGCCCGCAGCGGCTCGCCGTAAAGCGGCTCCACGGTTTCGTTCGTCACGATCGTGACGGACGAACCCGCGATGTGCGGCGCGAACAATTCGGTTTGGCCGATCAGCTCGGCGCCGATGCGAATCGGGTACGAACGATCGCCGAGGTCGACGTTGACGGTAATCATGGCTGTATCTGTTTGGTGATGCCGGCCAGCTCGAGTTGCATGAGCACCATGTTCACGAGCCCATTGACGGACGGCCGCCCGGTTTCGACGATGAAGTGCGCGCATTCGCGATAAAGCGGATCGCGCTCGCTGTAGAGTGCCTCGAGTTTGGCCTTCGGATCTTCGATTTGCAGCAAGGGCCGATTCTTGTCTTTGCGCGTGCGCAGCCAGAGATCGTGCGGATTGGCTCGAAGATAAACGACGAGACCGCGCTCGCGCAGCACCGCGCGATTTTCCGGACGCAAGACCGCGCCGCCGCCCGTTGCGAGCACGATCGAATCGCGGGCGGCGAGCTCGGCGATCACTTGCGCCTCGCGTTCGCGAAACCGCGCCTCGCCCTCGAGCTCGAAGATGACGGGGATGCGGGCGCCCGTACGCGCCTCGATTTCGTGGTCGCTATCGAAGAATGGCCGCCCAAGCCGGCGGGCCACGGCGCGGCCGACGGTCGTCTTACCGGCGCCCATGAGCCCCACGAAAAAAATGTTGGTGTTGGCGCCCCGCTCTTGCAAGGTATCCTCTGTTCAATCGGCTATGGTTCGTGGCGCAGCTTACTGGCAAAGCCGCCGCCTTGTCGAGCCCGGCGGCCCGCGCGCGCGGCCTCGCCAGGCGTGCCGCTCAATCGATGGGCACGATTTTCGGCGTGATGAAAACGACGAGTTCGCTGCGCTGCTCGCGCACCGCCCGATGGCGAAAAAGCGCCCCTAACAGCGGTATTTTGCCCAACAGTGGAACGCGCGTCACATCGTCGCGGTCTTGACTCTCGTAAATGCCGCCGATCGAGACCGTCCCGCCGTCCTCCACCTCCACCCGCGTGCGTACGTGCTTCGTATCGATGGCAGGCCCGCCGGCCGTCGATTTGCCGACGCTATCCTTGGCGATGTCGAGATCGAGGATGACGCGGCCGCGCGGCGTGATCCGCGGCTCGACCTCCAGTTTCAGGCTCGCGCGGCGAAACTGCACGCCCGATACGCCGTTGCGCACCTTGGCTTGGTAAGGCAGTTCGGTGCCTTGCTCGACGAGTGCCTTCGTCCTATCCGCCGTTACGACGCGTGGACTCGATACGATTTGCCCGCGTCCCTGCGCCTCGAGCGCGGACAGCTCCGCCGTCACCCAGCGCGTGGCGCCCGCCGCGAAAAGCGTCAGCCCCGCCGTGGCTGCCTCGAAGCCCGCGATCGTGCGCGCCGCCAAATCGTGGATATGGCCTCCCGCGCCGCTCGTCAGGCCTCGTGTTAGGGCGAGCGCGTCAGACGCATCACCGCCGGCCGAACGCAACGACAGGCGCGCGCCCAGTTCACGGGTGAAACCGCGCTCTCCCTCGACGATGCGCGCCTCGATCAGCACCTGGCGGTTCGGCTGGTCGATCGTTTCGATCAGTTCGGCCACCTGCTCCAAACGTGCCTTCAAGTCCGTTACGAACAGCAGATTCGTGCGCGCGTCGGCCATCGCCGCGCCGCGCTTGGACAAGACGCGCTGGGTGCCCGGCGCCGTCAACAGCCGCTGCACCTCTTCGGCGCGCGGGTAGCTGAGCGCGAACGTGCGGCTCGCCAACGGTTCGAGATCGGCCGCCCGCGCGTGCGTCTCGAACCGTTGCCGCTCGCGGGCCGCCAGTTCCGCGAGCGGCGCGACCCAGATGACGTTCCCGCGCCGCGACATCGCGAGGCCGTGCGCATCGAGCAAGGTATCGAACGCCACGCGCCACGGAACGCCGGTCAAGCTTAGCGAGACGCGCCCACGCACGCGCTCGCTCGCGACGATATTCAGCCCCGTGAAACGGGAAAACGCATCGAGCACGTCCGCCAGCTCCGCATGCTTGAAGCGCATCGTAAGCGGCTTGTCGTCGTCGGGACTCCCGGCGGAGCGCTCATGCTCGCCATCGCTCATGCGCGCAGCCGGTGCCAGCGGCACGGGCGGCCCCTCGAGGCCTGGCGGCAACTGCGCCCCTGCGCTTATCGCTGTGCTTACCGCGACGCCTGGCTCGCCGCCGGACTCGGCCCGCGCCCCCTTGGCCGGCTGTGCCGTCGGCTCGTTGGCGTCCCACGCTTGTTCGGCCGCATCCACGTCTTCGGGCATCGCATCGGGCTCGAGCGGCGGCTCGCCCACGCTGGGCCACGGCGCCGCGCGGTCGTCGTCACCGATTGCGGCCGGCAAAGGCGGCAACGGGGGCAGCGGCGGCGTCCGCGCGATATCCGCCGACGCGTGCGCCGATGCGAACAAAGCCGCGAGCAACGCCGGCATCATCCGGACGGCAACGCGAACAAGCACGGTTTTGCGATCCGGATTCACGGCTTGTTCTCCGACATCGAGACTCTGCGCGGCTGCCCGCTGCCCGCGAGCGTCACACCGGCGGCATCGATCGACACGAGCCGGTCCATCCCCACCGTCTCGCCGGGCTCGGCGGCGAGCGCGTGAGATCCGCCCGGCGCCTCCCATAAAGCCAGCGCCCGCCCAGCGCCGCGCATGACACCGACCAACCGCCCCGCTCGAGCGCCGGCGTAAGCCGTGGGCTCGCCGGGCCCGAACGGATCGTTCGCCGGGAGACTCGCGCTCGCGAGCGCGGCGTCCCGGTCCGCCGCGCTTGCCTCGCCGGTTGGCGCGATCGGCATCGGCGGCTTATCGAATAGGCCGAACGTCGCGCCTAGGGCAAGACTGCCTTTGTCGTGCTTGATATCGACGGCCTCAGGCACGACCAGCATCGGCAGCGACGAAAGCCCCGTGAAAAAGGCAAATAACTGCGAGAAGCCGGCCTCGCCGTCGACGCGCAAGGTCCGCGGCGCGCCGCTCCCTTTCGACACGCGTTGGCCGCTCGCTCCGGAGGCGGGCGCGAGCGTGCGCAGTCTCACGCCGGTGCGCGACGCGAGTTCGGCGACGGCATGCCACTGCGCGCCGGCCGCATGGCTCGCCGAGGCCGCCGGCGCCGCCTCACGCGCCCTGCGCCGCGCCTCCGGCAACCGGGCAAGCGTGGCCCGGCTCTCATGCAGGCGAGCTTGCATGGTCTCGATCGCCGCCGCGCTCGCCGCCCGACTATCGGCGTCCAATGCACGCCAGGCATAGGTCGCGGCCACGAACGAGCCCGACGCCGCGGCCGTGCAGGCCATGAGCCGCCGTTTTACGTCCCAGCGTCGCGCAGGACATCGTCGTACACGAGCCGGCCGCACGATGAGCACGGGACGCGAGATCGCTCGACGCATCCGACGAATCGTTCGACGAAGCCGCGCGACGTTCATCGTTCCCTCCGCAACGCCGGCTCGTCCGACCCGCCGATTGGCTGTCTTTGCGCGGTCTCCGGCCCCGCGGCCGAGAGATCCATCGGCAGCCGTACGGTAGCCTCGACCGCGCGGCTGGCATTCGCGTCAATGGGCGCGGCGGCGAACTTGAATTCGACGATCTGCGCGCTCTTCCACTCGGCCCGGCGCGCTAGGCGGGCGACCCACGACGCGCAGACGGCACTATCCTCGCCCACGATGCGCAATTCGAATCCCTCGCGGGTCTGCCGCAAACGGCTGACTGTCACGCCCGTGGCCGCTTCGCGGCTCAACGTATCGAGCAGCGCACGCAGTTCGAGGTAGGGTCGCGCCCGAGCCGCGGCCGACGCCGCGCTCTCGTGGGAGAGGTGGCTCGCTCTTTCCAAGCGCGCCAATTCGGCAAGCGGCGATGACAATTCGGAAAGTTCCCGCTCGAGCGACACGCGCCGCGCGCTCGCCCCGTCGTCGCTCGAGCGCATGCCCGCACAGCCCATTGCGATCAACGCCCCGGCGAGCACCGCCGCCACGCCTTCGATCCAATGCCGAGCAATGCCGCGCCGGGGCTGCGTGCGGCTTAAACCGGGAAGCGCATCGGGCCCGCCATGCGCCCAAGCAGGCGAATCCATGGCAACCGAACTCATTCGGACACCCCGCTCAACGCCAAGCCGAACGCGACGGCGAAGCCCGCTGCCCGGCGCCAATCGCCATGCCGGGCGAGCACGCCACCGCCGGAATCGAACGAATCACACTCGAACGGAACAACCGTACAACCGACGCATTCGCCGATATCCGCCAAAGCGAGCCCGGCGCGCTCGAGCAAGTGAACGTCGCCGCCGACGAGCGCACGGTCGAGCGCCTCGGCGCCCGCCAACGCCCTCAGCGCGGACTCGGGATCGGCGTGCTCGCCGCCCGGAAAACGAATGCTGGCTTGCACCCTATCGTCGACAACACGCCAACCGTGCAATCCGTCATAGCCCGCCCAGAGCGCGACGAATCGCGCATCCGGACGCAACGTGCAGTGCGCCGCATGGGCTAGCGCGCGCAACGCGGCCGACGGCTCGCTATCGACGGCGGCCAGCGCGATACCCGCGGCTGCCGCTATTTCGATGCGCGCTTGCAGATGAGGGTTCGCCGGCACCGTCGGATCGCCCGCGACCGCCGCGGGTATCGCCATCGCGCACGGCATGCCGCGCATGGCTCGCCGGCGCGGCATGCGCGCTCGCAACGCGGATAAAGCCTCGACGAGCGCAGCTCGATCGACGAGGTGAACGCCGCGCACGGCGCCGGGCGCGAGCGGGGCGAACCCGGTCCAATCGACCCCGACCGGCCGCCTGCCGCGCCGAGCGCGGCTGGCAATGACTAGGCGCACCTCGCGCGGACCGACGTCGATGCCGGCTGCGAAGCGCCGTATCGGGCAAAGGGTATCTCTGATCTGCATGGCAATTCCTCGCGGACGGCCGGCCCCTCGGGATGAGCGGCGGCATCGGCCGATTGCGGGCAATTGTGCGCAGCGCCGGCTCACGCGGACATTCGTCCGGATGGCCAATGCGATTCCGAGGCGCCGCGACGGCATCGAAATGCGCATTGGCCATTAAGCCAACCGAAAGCTTCACCCGGCGCCGCTATAATCGCGGCCATCGCACGTCAGTTTCGTTATGGATTCGCAGCCGCTTCCCCTCCCGTCGTCACCCCCGCCCCCGCCGCCCGCGCCCCCTAGGCGTCGCCGCTGGTACACGCGTCTTGCGCTTTGGTGCTTGGGCACGGTCGCGTTCGTGTCCATCTCGTGCGCGCTCGTACTGTTTTATGCGCTGGTCATCGCCGCGCCGCGTCTACCGTCGCTCAACGCGCTCACCGACTATCGGCCCAAGGTGCCCATGCGCGTGTACACCGCCGATCACGTCCTGATCGGCGAGTTCGGCGAAGAACGGCGCGACGTGGTGCATATCGGCGAAGTACCGGCGTATCTCAAGCAGGCCATCCTGGCGATCGAGGATGCGCGCTTCTACGAGCACGGCGGGGTGGATTTGGCCGGGGTCGTGCGGGCGGGCGTCGCCGCGCTGACCAACGGCCATGCCACGCAAGGCGCGAGCACGATCACGATGCAAGTCGCGCGCAATTTCTTTTTGTCGAGCGAGAAGACCTACACGCGCAAGATTTACGAGATGCTGCTCGCGTACAAGATCGAACGCGAGTTGACGAAAGATCAGATTCTCGAGGTTTACATGAATCAGATCTTTCTCGGGCAGCGCGCTTACGGCTTCGCCTCCGCCGCCCGGATTTACTTCGGCAAGGACATTTCGCACATTACGCTGGCGCAGGCGGCGATGCTGGCAGGGCTGCCGAAAGCGCCGTCGGCCTACAATCCCGTCGTCAATCCGTCGCGCGCGAAGCTGCGTCAGCAATACATCCTGCAGCGCATGCTGGCCTTGCACGACATCACGCGCGCGCAGTACGACGCGGCCGTCGCCGAGCCGCTCACCGTCGCGGCGGCCCCGGCGCAGCAATTCAGCGTGCATGCCGAATACGTGGCCGAGATGGTCCGGCAAGCGATGGTCGCGCAATATCACGATGAGGCCTACACGCGCGGCCTGAGCGTCGTCACGACGATCGACTCGGGCGATCAGGACAGCGCCTATCGGGCGCTGCGCGAAGGCCTGCTCGGTTACGACGCTCGCCATGGCTACCGCGGTCCCGAGGCGTACGTCGAACTTCCGTCCGATCCGGGCAAACGCGCCGACGCGATCGCCGCGGCGCTCGAGAAGTATCCCGACGACGGAGACATCGTCGCCGGTGTGGTGGTCGCGGCCGATGCGGCGCAAGTGCGCGCGGTGCTGGCCGACGGCACGGAGGCGGTCGTGAGCGGCGAGGGTCTGCGCTTCGCCGCAGCCGCGCTCGGCGCGCGCGGGAAAAGCGCCGCGCGCATGCGTCCCGGCGCGATCGTCCGCCTGGCCGAAGACAGTACCGGTGCTTGGTCGATCGTCCAATTGCCGCAGGTGGAGGGCGCGTTCGTATCGATGGTGCCGCGCGACGGCGCGATCCGCGCGCTCGTCGGCGGGTTCGATTTCGGGAAGAACAAGTTCAACCACGTAACGCAAGCGTGGCGTCAGCCCGGCTCGAGCTTTAAGCCGTTCATCTATTCGGCCTCGCTCGATAAAGGACTGGGCCCCGCCACCATCATCAACGACGCCCCGCTCTACTTCAGCGCGGGCGAGACAGGCGGACGCCCCTGGGAACCAAAAAACTACGGCGGCGGCTTCGACGGCCCGATGACGATGCGCACGGCACTCCAAAAGTCGCGCAACTTGGTGTCGATCCGGATCCTGTCGCATATCGGCACCCACTACGCCCAGCAATACATCACACGCTTCGGGTTCGACGCCGATAAGCACCCGGCTTACCTGCCGATGGCGCTCGGCGCGGGGCTCGTCACGCCGTTACAGATGGCCGGCGCCTACTCCGTTTTCGCGAACGGCGGCTATCGCGTCAATCCTTACCTGATCTCCGAGGTCACCGATCTGGACGGCACCGTGCTCGCGCGTGCGCAGCCGATCGTGGCCGAACGCGATGCGCCGCGCGTCATCGATGCGCGCAACGACTATGTGATGACGAGCTTGCTGCAAAGCGTCGCGCAGCGCGGCACCGGAGCAAAATCGAACGCACTCGGACGTAAAGACCTGGCCGGCAAGACGGGGACGACGAACGATTCACGCGATGCATGGTTCGCGGGCTACCAGCACACGCTGACGGCGATCGCATGGATCGGCTACGACGCACCGCGCAGCCTCGGCGATCGCGAAACCGGGGGCGGCCTTGCGTTGCCGGTCTGGATGGACTATATGGGCCGAGCGCTGAAGGGCGTGCCCGAGTATCAAATGCCGATGCCGCCGGACGTCGCCACGATCGGCGGCGAACTGTATTTCGATTCGTTCTTGCCGGGCCAAGGATTCGTCTCGACCGTCGGCATCAGCGAAGCGGCCTTGCACGCAGGCGAGCCGCAAACCGGTTCGGACGGCGAGACCGAGCAATCCGCGACGGGCGGGCACTACGATGAGCCTCCCGCCGCGTCGCAACCCGGCGGCGCGCAGTAATCGTGGCGAGCCCACGCGTCTTGCACCGCCGCGAGGCCGCCGAGAGCGTCCTAGCGCGGCGGGTGCATTAGGCCGAGAACGTCACGCTCTCGCCGGCCTGCTGCGTCGCGTAATCGGAAAGCGCCTCGAAAAACTCGCGGCCGCTGCGCGTATCGAGCCAGCGTCCGTCGACGAATTTGAAGTGAAATCCGCCGGATTTCGCGGCGATCCAGATTTCTTCCATGGGGGGCTGCAGATTGACGATGATCTTGGAGCCGTTCTCGAATTCGAGCGTCAATACGTTGCCGCTGCGATCGAGTTCGATGTCGGCGCTGTTATCGTCGACGGCCTCCTCGATGCTCGAGAGTACGGCCTCCGCACGGGAAAGGTAGTCGCTGTCGGTCATGCTAAACTCCGCCGGTTGAACTCACAGCTCATTAGACACAGTCATGCGAGTCGTTTTCAGGATGAGCGCGATTGTAGCGGCTTTGGCCGTTGCGACAAGCGCGGCGCTGACCGGATGCGGTCAACGCGGGCCGCTTTACCTGCCGAGCGTTCCTCCGCTGCCTGAGAAACCCGTCATTCGCACCGCGCCTGAAGCGCCGGCGGGCAGCACGGGCTCCCAGGGCGAGATCGACTCGTCCGGCAACGACGCCCATGCGCCGCTCACGCTGGCACCGGCCGATTCACTAGGCAGCACGCCGCACGCCGGTAGCCAGGCCGCGCCGGCGGCCGCATCGAGCGCCGCCCCCGATCAATAACGCAGGACTTTCGCATGTCTCACTCCGCCTTTGCCTATGTCGACGGCGTGCTGCACGCCGAAGGCGTCAGCGCCGTCACGCTTGCCGAACGCTTCGGCACGCCCCTTTTCGTCTACTCGCGCGCCGCGTTGACCGAGGCCTACCAAGCCTACGCGAAAGCCTGCGAAGGACACCGGGCATGCGTGCACGTCGCCGTCAAAGCCAACGGAAACCTGGCCGTGCTCAACGTGTTCGCACGCCTGGGCGCGGGCTTCGATATCGTCTCGGGCGGCGAACTCGCGCGCGTGCTGGCCGCGGGCGGTCAAGCGAAAGACATCGTGTTTTCGGGCGTCGGCAAGAGCGAGGACGAAATGCGCCAGGCACTCGACGCCGGCGTGAAATGCTTTAACGTCGAATCGATCGCCGAACTCGATCGCCTCAATGCCGTGGCGGGACAACGCGGCAAGAAGGCGCCGATCTCGTTGCGCGTCAATCCCGACGTCGATCCGAAGACACACCCGTATATCTCGACGGGGCTCAAGGCGAACAAGTTCGGCGTGGCTTTCGACGAAGCGCGCTCGGCTTACCGCGCGGCCGCGGCGCTCGAACATCTCGAGGTGGTCGGCATCGACTGCCATATCGGTTCGCAGATCACCGAGATCGCGCCGTACATCGACGCACTCGATAAGCTGCTCGATCTCGTCACGCAAATCGAAGCGGACGGCGCTCGCATTCGTCACATCGATGTCGGCGGCGGTCTCGGCATCACCTACTCGACCGAAACGCCGCCGGAGACGGGCCTATTCGTGCGCACGCTGCTCGCGCGCATCGAGGCGCGGGGCCACGGCCATCGTGAGGTTTTCTTCGAACCGGGGCGCTCGGTAACGGGCAACGCCGGTATTTTGCTGACGCGCGTCGAGTTCCTGAAGCCCGGGGCCGAGAAGAATTTCGCGATCGTCGATGCCGCGATGAACGATCTCGCGCGGCCCGCGATGTACCAGGCCTATCATGCGATCGATCCCGTCGTGCCGCGCCAAGACGCACCGCACGTCTACGACGTCGTCGGCCCCGTCTGCGAGAGCGGCGATTGGCTCGGCCGCGAGCGTGCGCTGGCGATCGAGCCGGGCGACTTGCTGGCGATCCGCTCGGCCGGCGCCTACTCGTTCGCCATGAGTTCGAACTACAACACGCGACCGCGCGCCGCCGAAGTCATGGTCGACGGCGGCGAAGTCCATCTGGTTCGCGCTCGCGAGACCGTGCCCGAACTCTTCGCCGGCGAATCGATTCTGCCGCGCTAACCGTACGCACTACTACTTAGCGCTGACCGCCCATAAGGGCCGCCGCCACGCGGCGGCCCTTTGCATTTATTTCGATGCAACTCAAGCGCGCTTGGTCGCGGTGAGTTTGCCGGCGCCCCACGTCGCCAAGCGCCAGCCCAGCAAGATGAGAACGATCGCACCGTAGGTCTTCGGCAAGATCAGGTCGTGCTTGCCCGCCCTCATCCACCAGAAATGCAAAATCGCAAGCACGGCGATAGGATAAATCGCGCGATGCAGCGTTTGCCAGCGTCGCCCCAGCTTGCGCGCGGCCGCTCGCGGCGAGGTTGCCGCCAGCGGAATCAACAAGACGAAAGCCAGAAATCCGACCGTAATAAACGGACGCTTTCCGATGTCCTTCAGCATGTCCGCGACGTCGAACCACTTATCGAACCACACATAGGTCGTCAGATGCAGCACCGCATAAAAGAATGCGTACAGGCCTAGCATTCGTCTGAATCGCAGCAATGCGTTGATGCCCGTGAGCCGGCGCACCGGCGTGACGGCGAGTGTGATGCACAAGAACACGAGGGTCCACAGCCCGCTCGAGCGCGTGATGAACTCGATGGGGTTCGCTCCGAGCCGATCGGTCAGGCCGAAGAACACGATGCGGGCCAGTGGATATAGGGCGGCGATGAAGACGGCGATCTTGGCCGGTGCGAGCCAACGCTCGCCCCCGGCTCGGCGGCCGGCGGTGCCCGCCGCGCGCGCGCTCGGCGAAACGCGCCCCGCGGGCGGCTCGCCGCGTCTCAACGTTTGGCTCTCGACTGACATGCGGCGCTCCTCGTCGGCTTAAAAGTATTTGCGCAGATCCATGCCCTGATACATCGAGGCGACGAGCGGCCCGTACCCGTTGAACATCAGCGTTTTGCGCTTCGGCTTGAAAAAGCCGTCTTCGCCGATCCGCCGCTCGGTGGCTTGGCTCCAGCGCGGATGGTCCACGTTCGGGTTCACGTTCGAATAAAACCCGTATTCATGCGGCGCGTAGGTATTCCAACTCGTGGGCGGTTGTTGCTCGACGAAGCGGATCTTGACGATCGATTTCGCGCTTTTGAAGCCGTACTTCCACGGTAAAACGACGCGGATGGGGGCGCCGTTTTGATTCGGCAACACCTGCCCGTACACGCCCATGGTGAGCAGCGTCAGCGGGTTGAGCGCTTCGTCCATCCGCAATCCTTCGGAATACGGCCAATTGAGGATCGGATCGGCGATTCCAGGCATCTGGGACGGGTCGGCAAGCGTGATGAATTGCACGAATTTCGCATTGTTCGTCGGCTGCGCGCGCTTGATCAGCTCCGCGAGGGGGTAGCCCACCCATGGAATGACCATCGACCATCCTTCCACGCATCGATGCCGGTAGACGCGCTCTTCGAGCGGCGCGAGCTTCAGCAACTCGTCGATGTCGTACACCTTCGGGTTCTTGATCTCGCCCTCGACGCTGATGCGCCACGGGTGGGGACGCAATGTGCCCGCGTTTTGGGACGGATCGCTCTTGCCGGTGCCGAACTCGTAGAAATTGTTATACGTCGTCACGTCTTGATACGGCGTGACCTTTTCGTCGACGACGAACTTGGCGTTGGTCGCCGCGACTAGTTTGTGCGCTTTGGCATCGGGCGACGCATAGGCCCCGAACGCGGCGCGGCCGAACCCTAGCGCACCACCGGCGACGGCCAAGCCCGCAGCGCCCGCTGCTTGCAAAACGCGCCGCCGATTGTCGAATACCGCACGCGCGGTAATGTCGCTCGCGGCGATGTCCTCGCCGGCCAGTAAGATCCGCTGCTCTCGTTTGATCAACACGATGCTGCTCCTGATGAAAGAAACCGGGCCGCTGCTCGATGACGCCCCACTGCCGTATATACCGGCGCAAACACCGTTCGGATGCACCGAATTGCGCCGACGAACAAAAAAAAAGCCGCCGCAAGAGCAAACCTGCGGCGGTTTCTTCGTGACGGAGCGCGATCGAAATCGGCGCAGGCGCGTCCTTACAGCTTGCCGTAGCTATGCAGCCCCGACAGGAACATGTTCACGCCGAGGAACGCAAACGTCGTCACGATGAGGCCGGTCAGCGCCCACCAAGCCGCCGCCGTGCCGCGCAGGCCCTTCATCAAGCGCATATGCAACCAGGCGGCATAGTTGAGCCATACGATGAGCGCCCAGGTTTCCTTCGGGTCCCAACTCCAATAGCCGCCCCATGCTTCGGCGGCCCACAGCGCGCCGAGAATCGTCGCCACGGTAAAGAAGGCAAACCCGACGGCGATCGACTTGTACATGACATCGTCGAGCACGACGAGTGAAGGCAGGCGGTCGGCCAAGATCCCGCGCTCGCTGAGCAAATACGCCACGGCGACCATGGCCGAGAGCGCGAACGAACCGTAGCCGATGAAGTTGGCCGGCACGTGAATCTTCATCCACCAGCTCTGCAGCGCGGGGACGAGCGGCTGAATCTGCTGAGCGTCGCGCGCAACCGAGTACCACATGAGGAAGCCGACGGCCGCGCTGATGATGAGCAGCACGAACGCACCAAGCGAACGCGTCGCGTAGTGCCGCTCGTAATACAGATAAAACAGCGCCGTAATCAGGCAAAAGAGGACGAACACTTCGTAGAGGTTCGAGATCGGGATATGGCCGACGTCGCTTCCGATCAAGTACGACTCATACCAACGCACCATCATGCCCGTGAAGCCCATCAACACGGCAAACCAAGTGAGCTTCGAACCGATCGCGGCGCCCGACGGCGAGCGCGACAGCAGTCCGATCCAATAGAACAACGTGGCGAGGACGAACAATGCGCTCATCCACAGGATCGCCGACTGGCTCGACAAGAAGTACTTCAAGAAGAAGGCTGAATCGGCGCGCGCCAAATCGCCGTGATAAATCTGCAACGACAGCAACGAGAACGCGGCGATACCGGCCGCGAGCAGTCGAACCGGCTTCCAGCGCCAGCCGAGCACGAGGAGCGCGGGCACCGTGCACACGAGCACGAGCTTGTCGTAATAGTTCATGTAGGCGTGATAGCGGGACAGCGCGAAGCCGGCCCCGCCGGCGACGAGCGCCGCGAACACCCAATCGATGATGCCGAGGCGGCGCAGGAACGAACGTTCGTCGAGCGCACCGGCGGCCGAATCCGCGGCCGGGCCGGATCGAGAAGCGTGAGTCAGGTCCATGATGAATATCGAGTGTCAGTCTTGCGAGCCGGAGGACGATTCGAGCGCCGGCAACTGCGCGCCGTCTTGCGCGCGGGGATGATGGATCGATGGCGGCGCGTCGTGCGGCGCCGCGCCGAGCACGGCGCCGACCGCGTCGCGCACCGTTGCGAATTCCTTGTCGAAGTCGAGCGTTTTACGTGCCGTCGACATCGCCATCACCACGGTCGTGCCCGTCGCCGCGTCTTTGAGCCAGAACCAGAGCCGCCGCTCGCGCACGTAGAACATCGAGAAGATGCCCGCGACGAGCAGCAAGCTGCCAAGATACACCACTTTCGTGCCGGGCGCGCGCGTGAGCTGGAACACCGACGCCTGCACCTGTTTGAACGAATCAAGCTGCAAATAGACAGGAGATCCGTACAAGAAGCTGTCGGAAAGGGCGTTGATCGAATTCTGCACGAAACGGCTGGCGCTCGGCGTGGCCTTGGCGTCGGGCTCGCCCGCGCGTTCGCGCGCGAGTTGCCACAAATCCCAGGTCGAACCTTCGAGCATACGCAGTAGCAGCGACGCCGCCTTTTCTTGCTCGCCCTTCGGCACCGAGTGGTCGATAAACGCGGCGATCGATTGGAACCCGCCCGGTGCCATGCCCGGCGCCATTTTCGTCACGCTGTCGTCGGCGCCCGCGAACAGGTTGAGTACGCGCGCGGCGCTTTCCTCGAGATGGGTCCGCAGTTCCGGATTCGCATCGGCCACCGAGCGCTCGGCGAACCGATGCGCGGCCTGTGCGCGCAGGCCCGGGTCGGCCAGCGCGGCACGCAGCCGCATCCATTGCGTCAGGCCGCCTTGCTCGTCGGCGGGGATGCGCAGATAGCGGAACGGATCGTTGGGCGTCGTGCGCATACCGGCGAGGAAGTAGCGCGCCCCCTCGACCTCGATCGGCAGCATGTAGTTATTGAACTCGCGTGCCTGCCCATCGGTGCCGCGAATCTTGTACTGAACCGACGGCCCGACGTTTTGCAGATCCATTTGCTTGGACGACTTGGCGCCCGAGCCGAGCCTGGCGTCGAGCATCTGCTCGACGGAATGATGGACGACGACCCCGCGCGCATCGGTCTGGCCGCTGCCGTTTGTGATGTTCTCCACGTTGATCGCGCGGAAATCGGCGAACTCCACGGTTTGACCGTTGACGCCGGGCATCGAGGCCGCAAGCGGCGCCGCGCTGCCGATCGTTCCGGAGACCGGCACCGTCTTCGTCGTATCGCCCGTCATCGGCCAAGCCGTCATCGACATTTGCGAGCCGCCGTCTTGGAAGCTCGATTGATAGATCGAAACGCCGTCGTATTCGAACGGCTTGTTCACTTCGACGCGCGCCGGGATGCGTTTGCCCGTTTGATGATCGACGACGACGATATCGCTTGCGAACAGCTTGGGCATGCCCGTCGAGTAATAGTCGACGATGAACTTCTGGAGCTCGATGGAGAACGGCAGGTCCTGAATCAACGAGCCGTTCGGCTGATTGAGGATCGCGGTGGACACGTGCTGCCCCTCCGGCACCCAGGCGTAGCCCCGAAATGTCGGGTTGGACGGCGAAAGCCGGTGCGCCCCCGAAATGTCGTTGATGACCGCGCTCGTGGAGATCGGCGATTTGCCGAACAGCCACATTTGGAATTTGATCGGCAAGTTGCTGTCCATCAGCCCGCCGATACAGATCACGACGATCGCCAAGTGCGCAAAGATATAACCGATCTTCGAGAGCGCGCCGCGCTTGGCCGCCACGAGCGTCGCGCCTTCCGTTTCGCGCACGACATACCGGTAACCGAGCTTGCCCGCGAGCGCCGACAAACGCTGCGCCGTATCGGCGCGCGCCGCGCCGGCGGCGTACTCGGCCTTATGGTGGAAAGCGCGCAAGCTGCCTTCGCGCACTTTGTCCTTCCAGCTCTTCATGTCGGCGATCATCTTCGGCGCATTGCGTATCACGCACAGCGAGATCGACACGATCAGAAAGCCGAGAATCAGCATGAACCACCACGCGCTATACACCGTGAACAGACCGGCCGCGCGGAAGATGTCGGCCCAGAATGGACCGAACTGATTGACGTAGTTGGGGTAAGGGTCGTCTTGCGTCAGCACGGTCCCCACGATGCTCGCGATCGCCAACACGACGAGCAGCGCGATGGCGAAGCGCATCGAACTCAAAAGCTCGATGACATGCGTGAGGACCCGGCGGTCCGACTTCAACTCAAAACCCGACGTACTGACGCTCATTCAAACTCCCGTGGACCGGGGCGAGCGCATCGAGGGCCACCCAGGTCTCATCCTTCGATCGGCCGGCCGTCGTTGAGCGACGGCCCGGCGCTATCCATCTCGTTACAGCAAAAAAGGGTGAGGGCCGACCGCCGGAGGCGGTGGCGCTCCCACCCTTGTTGTTCTTGCCGGGAGACCCGGCGCTTCGTTCGTTCCCGGTGGTGCTCAGTGCAGGCCGGCGATGTAATCGGCAACCGCCTTGATCTCGTTATCCGAGAGCCGCGAGGCGATCGCGTGCATTACGTCGCTGTTGTTACGCGCCCCCGGACCCTGCTGGAACGCGTGCAACTGCGTCACCGTGTAGTCGGCCCACTGCCACGACAAGCGCGGGTACTGCACGGGGATACCCGTCCCCGTCGGCCCGTGGCAAGCGGCGCACGCCGGCACGTTCTTCTCGGCGATGCCGCCACGGTAAATCTTCTGCCCTTCCTGCACCGCGGCCGGATCGTGCGCGAACCCGGGCTTCGGCGTTTGGCTCGCGAAATACGCGGACACGTTGATCATGTCCTGGTCGTTTAGCGCACCCGCCATGCCGGCCATGATGTCGTTCTTGCGCGCGGCCGCTTTCGCGCCCGCTTGCACTTTGAAGTCTTTCAACTGCTTGACGAGGTAAGCCTGCTGCTGCCCCGCCAATTTCGGAAACGATCCGCTCGCGCTGTTGCCGTCCGCTCCATGACACGCGGCGCATACCTGCGTCGCGATCGCCTGCCCTCGATTCAAATCCGGCTTCGGAGAATCCGCCGCTCTCGTTTGTGCCGCCAAACTCAACAAACCCGCTGCTGCAACGACCTCAAGCACCTTCAAAGACTTGCACAGTCGATTCATTCGCACACCCGGTTTCGTCTTGTGAGAATAGAGTGTCCTCTAGCGCCCGAATTCGGACGCCGCCCTTGCGGACGGCGGGATCGCCAAGCGGCCCGGCGTTTTCCCGAGAGGTTGAAGCAAAAACGACAGCAACCGATCACCGCCAAAAGTCGCACGGCCATAAGTGACGAAGCGCTTGACAAAAGCTTGACAAACACCTCGATCGGTCTCCAGTAAACCGTCGTATTGTACAATAACTCGCTATTCGCCAAGACGCCAGTCGGGCAAGCCCCCGCCTCGTCCGCGCCGTTCTTCGGGCGCATTCCCGCACTCTCCTTCCTGTCTCGCCATGGCCTTCTTGTTGCACCAAGCCCGCTTCTATACGACCGTCAATCATCTGCGCGACCTGCCCGCGACGGTCCAGCCCGAGATCGCCTTCGCCGGACGCTCGAACGCCGGAAAATCGACGGCGATCAACATTTTGTGCAACCAAAAGCGGCTCGCTTTCGCGAGTAAAACGCCCGGCCGCACGCAGCATATCAACTACTTCAGCGTCGGGCCCGAAGCCGAGCCCGCGGGTTATCTCGTGGACTTGCCCGGCTACGGCTACGCTGAAGTGCCCGGCGCGGCCAAGGCGCATTGGGAAGCGCTGCTCTCGAGCTACCTGCAAAGCCGCGCCCAGCTTCGCGGGATGGTGCTGATGATGGACTCGCGGCGCCCGTTGACCGAACTCGACCGGCGCATGATCGAATGGTTCGCGCCCACGGGCAAGCCGATCCATGCGCTCTTGACCAAGTGCGACAAACTGACGCGCCAAGAAAGCGTCAATGCCCTGCGCGCGACCGAGAAAGGTTTCGCCGAGTATCGGGCCGCCGGGTTCAAGGGCGAACTCTCGGCGCAGTTGTTCTCGGCGCTCAAGCGCGTCGGCCTCGACGAAGCCCACGCGCGGCTCGAAGGCTGGCTAGCCGGCGAGGGTGCCGCCCGCGACATGTAGTCGCGGCAGATGCTTGCCAAACCTACGACGAATGCCCATAAAAAAACCCGCCGAATGCCGGCGGGTTGAACAGCCTAATCGAAAAAACGACAGGCACCCGCTCAGGGAGGAGAAGCGGGGAGATCCGCGACGTGCGCTCACTGGGAGGCACGGGCTTCGCTCGATCGCTATCATATACCATTGTTTGCAAAAGTTTTTGTGCCGGCCAGGCCGGCGCTTTCACTCACCGATAGCGATTTCGCCCCTATGAGCTTCTATCCGCATCACCGCCCTCGCCGCATGCGTCGTGACGATTTTTCTCGCCGGCTTATGCGCGAAAACACGCTGACGACGAACGACTTGATCTACCCCGTGTTCATCGTCGACGGCAATAACGTCCGTCAACCCGTCGCCTCGATGCCGGGTGTCGAGCGCGTCTCGGTCGATCTGTTGATGGGCGTGGCAGAGCAATGCGTGGCGCTCGGCGTACCGGTGCTCTCGCTGTTTCCGGCGATCGAGCCGGCGCTGAAGACCCCCGATGGCCGCGAGGCGGCGAACCCCGAGGGATTGATTCCGCGCGCCGTGCGCGAGTTGAAAAAGCGCTTTCCGGAACTCGGCGTGTTGACCGACGTCGCGCTCGATCCTTACACGAGCCACGGGCAAGACGGCGTGCTCGACGAAGCGGGCTACGTGCTGAACGACGAAACGGTCGAGATCCTCGTCGAGCAAGCGCGCGCCCAGGCCGAGGCCGGCGTCGACATCGTCGCGCCGTCGGACATGATGGACGGGCGCATCGGCGCCCTGCGCGAAATGCTCGAAAGCGAGGGGCACATCTACACGCGCATCATGGCGTACGCAGCCAAGTACGCCTCGGCGTTTTATGGTCCGTTCCGCGACGCGGTAGGCTCCGCGACGAATCTGGGCAAGAGCAACAAGATGACTTACCAGATGGATCCGGCCAATTCGGATGAAGCGCTGCGCGAGGTGCGCATGGATATCGACGAAGGCGCCGACATGGTGATGGTCAAGCCCGGCATGCCGTACCTCGATATCGTGCGCCGCGTGAAGGACGAGTTTCGCTTTCCGACCTACGTCTATCAGGTGAGCGGCGAATACGCGATGCTCAAGGCCGCGGCGCAAAACGGCTGGCTCGATCACGACAAGGTCGTGCTCGAGTCGTTGCTCGCATTCAAGCGCGCAGGTGCGGATGGCGTGCTGACCTACTTTGCGCTCGATGCGGCGCGTCTGCTGCGGGCACAGAAGTAACGATCGCAGCGCCTTCGCGGGGCGATCCTCGCGGTTGCAAGCATGCGGCCGAGGGATCGCTCAATCGGAGCGGGTAGCGGCGCCCGCCCCGCACCGCTTGCCTCAAGACTGCAATGCGGGCGCGACGCGATCGAGACTACGCAAGAACTTATCGGGCGACTCGTAGCCGACGACGCGCAGCACTTCCTTGCCCGTGCGGTCGAAGAAGATGATCCCGGGCGGACCGAATAGATCGAAGCGTTTGAGCAAGGCTTGGTCGTCGACATTGTTCGCCGTGACGTCCGCTCGCAGCAACTGCAACTCGGCAAGCCGCGCCTGTACGCGCTTGTCCGAGAACGTGAAGCGCTCCATTTCCTTGCAGCTTACGCACCAGTCCGCGTAAAAGTCGAGCATCGCGGGGCGCGTATCGGTCTTCAGCACGGCATCGAGCTTCTCGCTCGACTGAATCGGGGCAAATTTCGCTTCGGGCTGCACGGTACCGCTCGTGCCTTGCGGCCCACCGGCTGCGCGCGCGGCCAGCACCTGGAGTGGGTGCACCGGATCGCCCGAACCCGCCGCCAAGCCGACGAGCAGTGCCGCCGCCCAAATCGCGAGCGCCGCGCCGAGGCCGCGACCCAACCGGCGCCAGACCGAGGGGCCGCCCGCATTGGGCGTGAAGAGTCCCAACGCCGCCGCCGCGATCAACAGCCATAGCGCGCCGAGCACCATTTGCGCCGCCGACGACAATACGGGCCAGACGATCCAGAGCGCGGCGGCGAGCAACACGACGCCGAAGAACACCTTGACGCCATCCATCCAGGCGCCCGCGCGCGGCAGCAGCGTGCCGGCGCCCAACCCGATGATGAGCAGCGGGACACCGAGGCCGAGTCCCATCGAAAACAATGCCGTGCCGCCGAGAACGGCATTGCCCGTATGCGCGATAAAGGCAAGCACCGCGAACAGCGGCGCCGTCATACAAGCGCCGACGACGAGCGCCGAGAGCGCCCCCATGACGGCCACGGCCGCGAAGGTGCCGCCCGAACGCCGGCTCGACGCCTGCGATACGCCGTCTTGCCAGCGCTGCGGCAGCACGAGATCGACGCCGGCGATCAGCGTCAACGCGAAGGCGGTCAACAGCACGCCAAAAAACCCGAGGACCCAGGGATTCTGCAGCCAGGCCCCGAGCGACTGCCCGACGAGTGCGGCCGCGATCCCCAGTGCCGTATAGACGAGCGCCATGCCGACGACATAGGCAAGCGACAGGGCGAACCCGCGCGCGCGCGTGACTTGCGTGCCTTGCCCGATGATGATTGCCGAAACGATCGGGATCATCGGATACGAGCACGGCAGCAGGCTCAATACCAGCCCAGCCAAGAAATACAAACCCACGGTGGCGGCGAAACTACCGCCCTGCAATAGCGATTGCGCGTAATCGGCGCTCGTCGCCCGCTCGTACCAAGAGGCCTGCTGCGTCGCGGCCCCTCCGGTTGGCGCGGCACCGCCCGCATCGGCGTTCAACGCGGCGCCTTTGACGTGATAGACATGGTCGGCAGGCGGATAACAGATGCCGCCGTCGGCACACCCTTGCGACGTGACGACGAGGTCGAACGGACCCGAGGCGGTCTGAACCGGCACGCGAACGGTCAGATCGCCGCGATAGGTTTCGACGTTCTTCTCGAACGTCGGATCGAATTTGACGTGACCCGCCGGCATTTGCGCCGCGCCGAGCGTGGCCGTGCCGTTTTTCACCGCGAACTGAAAGCGCTCGCGATACAGGTAATAGCCATCGGCGACCTTGAAGTGGACATCGACTTCTCGCGGCTTTTCTTCGGCGCTGAAGCGGAACGCGACCGATGGATCGAGAAAATCGTCCGCGTGCGCCACGCCGGCGAGCCCAGCCCCGAGCGCGGCGCATGCAATGAGAAACACCATGGCGCGTGCGAGCACGCGCGAGAAGTTGGAAAGCGGCTTAAACATGGGTCGGTCGATCGGTCTCGGTCACCACCCAGGCCCCGTATGCGGCCGATGCATTGGCTTGCCACGTCAGCAATTCGGGGGTCTCGTAAGGGTGATTCGCCGCAATGAATCGCTCGAGCTCGAGCGAGCGCGCGGCGCTGGTTTTGAACAGCAATTGGATTTCGTCCGCGGTTTCCATCTCGCCCTTCCATCGGTAGCGAGAGCGCACCTTGCCCAATTCCGTCACGCACGCAGCCAAGCGCAACTCCAGCGCGGCATGCGCGAGCTTTTGCGCCGACTCGTCATCGGGAACCGTCGTCAACACGAGCACCACAGGCAAGGACAAGGCGTCTTCCTAGAAGCGATCCAACACGCCGCTATCGTATCACCGCCCGCGCTTTCGCCCTCTCGGCCCGCTCAGCCTGGGCGAGCCGCGTCACTTGGCCGCGCGGGCGCCGTTCTTCCCTGAAATCCGATGCGCAAACAAAAAGGGCCAAGCTCACGCTTGACCCCTTGTGCCGAATCACTCGAAGGCAAGCCGTGCGGCTTGCCCCGGTCTTTATTCAGCTTCTTGCACTTCTTCCGCTTCCACCGGTTCCGGGCGATCGAGCAATTCGACCAATGCCATCGGAGCGTTGTCGCCCACGCGGAAACCGAACTTCAGGATGCGCAGATAGCCGCCCGGACGGTTCGCGAAACGCGGACCGAGCACGTCGAACAGCTTCGTGACGGAGTCGCGATCGCGCAGGCGGTTGAACGCCAGACGACGGTTCGCGAGCGAGGGCTTCTTGCCGAGCGTGATGAGCGGCTCGACAACCTTGCGGAGTTCCTTCGCCTTCGGCAGCGTCGTCTTGATGACTTCGTGCTCGATCAGCGAGTTGGACATGTTACGGAGCATTGCCAGACGGTGGCTGCTCGTGCGGTTCAGTTTCCGCAGACCATGACGGTGACGCATTTCAGTTCCTTCGTTCGAAGTTTTGATCCAGCTCTTCTATCGTCCCCGCCGAATGAAGCAAGCGGTGCGGACACGGGCCGGTAAGAAAAAAGACAAGACGCGGATTTTAAAGGAAAATCCGCGTCTTTGCCAGACGTGGGGCGCACGCGCCCCGATACATTACTTGTCGAGACCAGCCGGCGGCCAGTTTTCGAGCTTCATGCCGAGCGTCAAGCCGCGCGACGCGAGCACTTCCTTGATCTCGTTCAGCGACTTGCGGCCCAGGTTCGGCGTCTTGAGCAGCTCGTTTTCCGTGCGCTGGATCAGATCGCCGATGTAGTAGATGTTCTCGGCCTTCAAGCAGTTGGCCGAGCGCACCGTCAACTCGAGATCGTCCACCGGACGCAGCAGGATCGGGTCGATCTGCGGCGCGCGCGACGGGGCTTCGGCTGCGGCTTCCGTGCCTTCCAGCGCCGCGAAAACGGCCAACTGGTCGACCAGAATACGAGCCGATTGACGAATCGCTTCCTCCGGCGAAATCACGCCGTTGGTCTCGATGTTCATCACGAGCTTATCGAGGTCGGTACGCTGTTCGACGCGGGCGCTTTCCACGGCGTAGCTCACGCGGCGAACCGGCGAGAACGACGCGTCCAGCACGATGCGGCCGATGATCTTGGCCGTTTCCTCGCCGTAGCGGCGCACGTTGCCGGGCACATAGCCGCGGCCCTTCTCGACCTTGATCTGCACGTCGAGCTTGCCGCCCTTCGACAGATGCGCCACGACGTGATCGGGGTTGATCACTTCGCAATCGTGCGGCAACTCGATGTCGCGAGCCGTCACGACACCTTCGCCTTCCTTGCGCAGCGTGACCGTCACTTCGTCACGGTTGTGCAGCTTGAAGACGATGCCCTTCATGTTCAAGAGCAGGTTGACGACGTCTTCTTGCACGCCGTCGATCGTCGAGTACTCGTGCACCACGCCTGCGATCGTCACTTCCGTCGGCGCATAGCCGACCATCGACGACAGCAGCACGCGCCGAAGCGCGTTGCCCAACGTGTGGCCGTAACCGCGTTCAAACGGTTCCATGACCACTTTCGCGTGGCTCTCGCCCAGCGATTCCACAGCGATGATCTTGGGCTTCAACAAACTGGTTTGCATAGGTTTTCCTTTTCAATACCCTCGGCTCGTTACACCGATAAGGCTGACCGGTCACACCCTGAAAATAAACAGCCGAGGTTCCCCCTTGCGCAACGCAATCGAGGTACCCCGGCCGTAAATCCGATTAGCGCGAATACAATTCGACGATCAGGCTTTCGTTGATGTCGCCGGCGATATCGCTACGTTCCGGCATCTGCTTGAACGTGCCTTCGAACTTCTTCGCATCGACCGCAACCCAGCTCGCGATACCGCTTTGCTCGGCGAGCGACAGCGCTTCGAGAATACGGGCTTGCTTCTTGGCTTGCTCGCGAACGGCGATCACGTCGCCCGCCTTCACTTGCAGCGACGGAATGTTCGCCACGACGCCGTTCACCGTGATCGCCTTGTGGCTCACGAGCTGGCGTGCTTCGGCGCGCGTCGAGCCGAAGCCCATGCGATAGACGACGTTGTCGAGACGCGACTCGAGCAATTGCAGCAGGTTTTCACCCGTGTTGCCCTTGCGGCGGTCGGCTTCGGCGAAGTAACGGCGGAATTGGCGCTCGAGCACGCCGTAGATGCGCTTCACTTTTTGCTTTTCGCGAAGCTGCGTGCCGTAGTCGGACGTACGGGCGCCCGACGTGCGGCCGTGCTGGCCCGGCTTGCTATCGAGCTTGCACTTGTCGGCGAGCGAGCGGCGCGCGCTCTTCAGGAACAGGTCAGTGCCTTCACGGCGGGACAACTTGGCTTTAGGGCCGGTATAGCGTGCCACTTTGCTTTCCTTCTGGTTTAGTCACGCAAACTTTCGTCTGCGCTAGTCCGTTCCCCGGAGGGGACGAACGGTGGGCTTAGTCAAACACAAACGATGCGCGGACAATGCGCAAATAGCCTGTTGGCGCGGGTCAGCGCCAACAGGCGTCATACAGGCGCGCGTCTTAGATACGACGACGCTTCGGCGGACGGCAGCCGTTGTGCGGAACGGGCGTAACGTCGGAGATCGCCGTGATCTTGATGCCAAGACCATGCAGAGCGCGCACCGCCGATTCGCGGCCGGGGCCGGGGCCCTTGATCCGCACTTCGAGGTTCTTCACGCCGTATTCCATCGCCACGCGACCGGCCGACTCCGCAGCAACCTGCGCCGCGAACGGCGTCGACTTGCGCGAGCCCTTGAAGCCCTGGCCACCCGACGTTGCCCAGGCAAGCGCGTTGCCTTGACGGTCGGTGATCGTGATGATGGTGTTGTTGAACGACGCGTGAACGTGAACCACGCCCTCGGCGACGTTCTTCTTGACCTTCTTGCGAACGCGTTGCGCCGCGGTGTTGTTCGAAGCCTTAGCCATTACGTTTTCCTGTAACTGTCAGTCGCGCTTATTTCTTCAGCGATTGGGCAGCGCGGCGCGGACCCTTGCGCGTACGGGCGTTCGTGCGCGTACGTTGGCCACGCAGGGGCAGACCCTTGCGATGACGGACGCCGCGGTAGCAGCCGAGGTCCATCAGACGCTTGATGTTCATCGTCACTTCACGGCGCAGGTCGCCTTCGACAACGAACTTGCCGACTTCTTCACGCAGCTTTTCGAGATCAGCGTCCGTCAGGTCCTTGACCTTCTTGTTCACTGCGACGCCAGCCGTTTCGCAAATTTGTTGCGAACGCGTGCGACCGATCCCGTAGATCGCCGTCAGGCCGATCACGGTGTGCTGGTGGTTCGGGATGTTCACCCCTGCAATACGAGCCATTGTTTTTCCTCAAACAAAAAGCGCAAGCAAAAGCGCGGCGTTCAGCCTTGGCGCTGTTTGTGGCGCGGATCAGAGCTGCAAATCACGCGCACGACACCTTTGCGCTTGATGATCTTGCAATTGCGGCAAATGCGCTTAACCGATGCCATCACTTTCATGATATTACCCTTTTTTCAAATCACTTCGCCCGGAACACGATCCGCGCACGCGACAAATCGTAAGGCGTCAACTCAACTGTCACTTTGTCGCCGGGCAGGATACGGATGTAGTGCATCCGCATCTTGCCGGAGATATGCCCCAACACGACATGACCGTTTTCCAGCTTCACGCGGAAGGTAGCATTAGGCAGGTTCTCGATGACCTCGCCCTGCATCTGGATTACATCGTCTTTGGCCATAAGTCCTTTCAACGCATCGGGATGTTGCCGCCGCCCTTGAAGTTCGCCTTCTTGAGCAACGACTCATACTGTTGCGACATAACGTACGACTGCACCTGCGCCATGAAGTCCATCGTGACGACGACAATGATCAGCAGCGACGTTCCACCAAAATAAAACGGTACGTTCCAGCGCAGCACCAGAAACTCGGGTAGCAAGCAGACGAACACGATGTAGATCGCACCGGCCAGCGTCAGACGCGTGAGGATGCGGTCGATATACCGTGCGGTCTGGTCGCCCGGACGGATGCCCGGAACGAATGCGCCGCTTTTCTTCAGGTTGTCGGCCGTCTCTCTGCTGTTGAACACCAACGCGGTGTAGAAGAAGCAGAAGAACACGATCGCCAACGCATACAGCAACACGTACACAGGCTGACCGGGCTTCAGGGCCTCGGCGACGTTGTGCAGCGTATCGGTGAGCCAGTTGCCGCGCGTACCCGAGCTGAACCAATTCAGGATCGTTGCCGGGAACAAGATGATCGACGATGCGAAGATCGGCGGAATCACGCCCGACATGTTCAGCTTGAGCGGCAGATGCGACGACTGTCCGCCGTAAATCTTGTTACCGACCTGGCGCTTCGCGTAGTTCACGAGGATCTTGCGCTGACCACGCTCGATGAACACCACGAGGTAGGTCACGGCACCGATCAACGCCACCACGACAATCGCCGTGAACGGATACATCGAACCCGACTGCACGAGCGACACGAGACCGCCCACCGCATTCGGAAAACCCGCGGCGATACCGCCGAAGATGATGATCGAGATCCCGTTGCCCAGACCGCGTTCGGTGATCTGCTCACCGAGCCACATCAAGAACATCGTGCCGGTCACGAGCGTCACGACCGTCGTCAGGCGAAACACCATACCCGGATCGATCACGAGGCCCGGCTGGTTCTCGAGCGCCACGGCGATGCCGAACGCTTGGAACGTCGCCAGCAGCACAGTGAAAATCCGCGTGTATTGCGTGATCTTGCGCTGCCCTGCCTGGCCTTCCTTCTTCAGCGCTTCGAGCTGCGGCGACACGATTGCGAGCAGTTGCATGATGATCGAGGAGGAGATGTACGGCATGATCCCCAACGCGAAAATCGTGAACCGCGACAGCGCACCGCCCGAGAACATGTTGAACATGCCCAGGATGCCGCCCGACTGGCTCTGGAACAGCTTCGCCAACTGGTCCGGGTCGATCCCCGGCACCGGAATGTGCGCGCCGATGCGATAGACGATCAGCGCCAGGAGCAAGAACATTGCTCGCCGGCGCAGATCGCCGAACTTCGCCGTGCTTCGACCGGTTTTTGCGAGACTCGGGCTGTTAGCCAAGTACCTTCTCCGATGCAAATGTCATTGACGGCAATCGGCTTATCACGCGATCGAAAGCCAATTACTCGGCGAACGAGCCGCCGGCCGCTTCGATCGCGGCACGCGCACCCTTCGTCGCACCCAGGCCCTTCACGACGATCTTGCGCGAGATCTCGCCCGTGGCGATGATCTTGGCGCTCTTCGTCAGCTCACCGACGAGGCCGGCTTGCTTCAGTGCGAGCAAGTCGATTTCGTCGACGGGCAGGGCTTGCAGATCGCCCAGGCGCACTTCACCGACGAATTCCTTCGTCAGCGACGTGAACCCGCGCTTCGGCAGGCGACGTTGCAGCGGCATTTGACCGCCTTCGAAGCCGACCTTGTGAAAGCCGCCCGAACGCGATTTCTGACCTTTGTGACCACGGCCGGCCGTCTTACCGAGGCCGGAGCCGATACCACGGCCGACGCGACGCTTGGCGTGCTTGGCGCCCGCGGCGGGCTTCAGGTTGTTCAATTCCATATTCAACTCCTCGAGTCCCTGACCGCGTTTAAGCGATGACCTTAACAAGGTACGAGACCTTGTTGATCATGCCGCGCACGGCGGGCGTGTCTTGCAGTTCGCTGACCGAGTTGAGTCGGCGCAGGCCCAGGCCGCGCACCGTGGCACGGTGCGATTCGCGGGTCCCAATCAGGCTCTTGACGAGCTGAACCTTGACAGTTTTATCAGACATGGTGACCACCTAGGCATTAGCCCAAAATTTCTTCGACCGACTTGCCGCGCTTCGCAGCGATGTCGCCCGGCGTCGACTGCTTGCGCAGACCGTCGAGCGTGGCACGCACGAGGTTGTACGGGTTCGTCGAACCGTGGCTCTTCGCAACGACGTTTTGCACGCCCATCACGTCGAACACCGCGCGCATCGGGCCGCCGGCGATCACGCCGGTACCGTCCTTCGCCGGAGCGAGCAGAACAACCGACGCGCCATGCTTGCCGTGCACTTCGTGCTGCAGCGTGCCGTTCTTGAGCGGCACCTTGAACATGTTGCGGCGGGCCTGTTCCATTGCCTTTTGCACGGCAACCGGCACTTCCTTCGCCTTGCCCTTGCCCATGCCGACGCGGCCGTCACCGTCGCCGACCACGGTCAGTGCGGCGAAGCCGAGAATCCGGCCGCCCTTCACCACCTTGGTCACGCGGTTGACCGAGATCATCTTTTCGCGAAGGCCGTCGTCGCGTTCGTCAGCCTGAACTTTCGCTTGCATCTTTGCCATGACGAATTCCTTCCCTTAGAACTTGAGCCCGGCTTCGCGCGCCGCATCGGCCAGCGCCTTCACGCGGCCGTGGTAGCGAAAGCCCGAGCGATCGAAGGCGACGGATTCGACGCCGGCGGCCTTGGCTTTTTCAGCGATACGCTTGCCGATCAGCGTGGCGGCGGCGATGTTGCCGCCCTTGCCCGATTGGTCGGCCAATTGCGCACGCACTTCAGCTTCGAGCGTCGACGCGCTGGCGAGCACCTTGGTGCCGCAGGGCGAGAACACTTGCGCATAGATATGCGTGTTCGTGCGATGCACAGCAAGGCGCGCGACCTGCAATTCGGCGATCTTGATACGCGTCTGACGAGCGCGGCGCAGGCGAGATTGAGTCTTATCCATGATTGCGCACCCTTACTTCTTCTTCGTTTCTTTGAGGATCACCACCTCGTCGGCGTAGCGCACACCCTTGCCCTTGTAGGGCTCAGGCGGGCGATAGCCGCGCACTTCGGCAGCGACTTGGCCGACTTTCTGCTTGTCGATCCCCTTGATCACGATTTCCGTTTGCGACGGGGTTTCAGCCTTCACGCCTTCCGGCATTTGGTGCACCACGGGGTGCGAGAAACCCAGCGACAGATTCAGCTTGTCGCCTTGCGCTTGCGCACGATAACCCACGCCGACGAGGGTGAGCTTGCGCTCGAAACCCTTCGTCGCGCCGTGCACCATGTTCGCGACGATCGCGCGCATCGTGCCCGACATCGCATTCGCTTCGCGGCTTTCGTCAACCGGCTCGAACTTCAGGACGGCGCCGTCGACGACGACCTTCACGAGCTTGTTTTCAGCTTGCGAAATCGTGCCGAGCGCGCCCTTGACCGTAATGAGGCCGCCTTCGACCTTCACTTCGGCGCCGTTCAGCGCAACCGGGCTTTTACCTACTCGAGACATGTTTCTTCTCCTCTTTCGGCGTTAAGCGACGTAGCAGATGACTTCGCCGCCGACGCCATTGGCGCGGGCCTTGCGGTCGGTCATCACACCCTTGGGCGTCGAAACGATCGCGACGCCGAGGCCGTTCATGACCTGCGGGATGTCATTGCGACCGCGGTACACGCGCAGACCAGGCTTCGAGACGCGCTCGAGGCGCTCGATGACCGGACGGCCAGCGTAGTACTTCAACGCGATGTTCAATTCCGACTTCGCGCCTTCCGACTTCACGGCGAAGTCGTCGATATAACCTTCGTCCTTCAGGACTTGCGCAATCGCCACCTTAACTTTCGACGAGGGCATTGCCACCGAAACCTTCTCGACCATCTGCGCGTTGCGGATGCGAGTCAGCATATCGGCGATAGGATCACTCATGCTCATTTATGTTTCTCCTATTACCAGCTCGCCTTGGTCAGGCCGGGGATCTCGCCGCGGAATGCGATTTCGCGAATCTTGTTACGCGCAAGTCCGAACTTGCGGAACGTGCCGCGCGGACGACCCGTGATCGCGCAGCGATTGCGCTTGCGCGTCGGGTTGGCGTTGCGGGGCAGTTGTTGCAGCTCGAGGCGAGCTGCATAGCGCTCTTCTTCCGACTTCGATTGGTCGTCGATGATCGCCTTCAGCGCTTCGCGCTTCGGGGCGAACTTCGCCGCCAGGCGGGCGCGCTTCTTTTCACGTTCGATCAGTGCCAGTTTAGCCACGGTAACCTCAGTTTCTGAACGGGAACTTGAAGCTGGCGAGCAGTGCCTTGGCTTCTTCGTCGGTCTTCGCGGTCGTGGTGATGCTGATGTTCAGCCCACGCAGCGCGTCGATTTTGTCGTAGTCGATTTCGGGGAAAATGATCTGCTCTTTCACACCGATGTTGTAGTTGCCGCGACCGTCGAACGCCCGACCCGACACACCACGGAAGTCACGCACGCGGGGCAGCGCCACCGTCACGAAACGATCCAGGAATTCGTACATCGCTTGACCACGCAGCGTGACCATCGCGCCGATCGGGTAGCCTTGACGGATCTTGAAGCCCGCGATTGCCTTGCGAGCCTTCGTCACGACCGGCTTTTGACCTGCGATCTTCGTCAGATCGCCCACGGCGTTTTCGATGATCTTCTTGTCAGCGACGGCTTCGCCAAGACCCATGTTCAGGGTGATCTTGGTGATGCGCGGCACTTCCATGACCGACTTGTAGCCGAACTTCTCGATAAGGCCGGGAACGACCTTCTCTTTGTAAAACTCTTGCAAACGAGCCATTTTTTATACTCCGCAGCGTCAGGCGCTCAGCACGGCACCGGTCGTCTTCAGGAAGCGCACCTTCTTGCCGTCCTCGACCTTGATGCCCACACGCGAGGCTTTGCCGTTCGCGTCGACGAGCGCGACGTTCGAAATGTGCAGCGGCATCGTCTTCGCTTCCACGCCACCCGTCGTACCCTTCATCGGGTTCGGCTTGACGTGCTTCTTAACGAGGTTGATGCCTTCCACCGTCACGCGATCTTCACCGACGGCCAGCACCACACCACGCTTGCCCTTGTCCTTGCCGGTGATGACGACGACTTCGTCACCCTTGCGAATCTTGTTCATCGCGACTCCTTACAGCACTTCCGGCGCGAGCGAAACGATCTTCATGAACCGTTCGCTACGCAACTCACGCGTGACCGGCCCGAAAATGCGGGTGCCGATGGGCTCGAGCTTGGTATTCAACAAGACGGCTGCATTGCCGTCGAACTTGATCAGCGAGCCGTCTTGGCGACGAACACCCTTGGCGGTGCGAACCACCACGGCGTTATAGATTTCGCCTTTCTTCACGCGCCCGCGCGGCGTTGCCTCTTTGACGCTCACCTTGATGATGTCGCCGATGTTGGCATAACGACGCTTCGAGCCGCCGAGCACCTTGATGCACATGACTTCACGCGCACCCGTGTTGTCGGCCACTTCAAGCCGAGATTCGGTCTGGATCATGGTTTATCTTTCCCAACTTAATCCGCCTGCACCACCATGGTTCAGTCGGTCAGTCTTGGTCCCGTCAGCCAATCGGCTGCTTGGGTTAGAACAGCAGCGACGGCAACGAAACCGCCATCGCAATCGAGTGATTCCTGCGGAGCGGGCTTGGGCGCCCTTCCGCTTCCCCTCTACGGCGTCCGTAACGGATCCCATAAAGAGGGAAGACCGAGATTATATCAAATAACCTCGGTCTTGCAAGCGAAATCTACAGCGATTTCAACGACTTCTACTACGTACCGCTTAGATCACGCGCGCGGCTTCCACAAGGCGGGACACGGTCCAGGCTTTCGTCTTCGAGATCGGACGCGTTTCCTGGATTTCGACGAGGTCGCCCTCGTTGTACGTGTTCGCGTCGTCATGCGCGTGGTACTTCTTCGAGCGCACGACGTACTTGCCGTAGATCGGGTGCTTCACGCGGTGCTCGACGAGCACGGTGACCGTCTTGTCCATCTTGTTGCTGACGACCTTGCCGATCAGCGTCCGCTTGAGCGAGGTTTTTACGCTATCGTTCATTTCTGGTTCGCCTTCTCAGTCAGGACGGTCCGCACACGTGCGATGTCGCGACGAACCTTCTTTAGCTGGCTCGTGTTCGTGAGCTGCTGCGTCGCGAGTTGCATGCGCAGGCCGAATTGCGCTTTCAACAGGTCCGTCAGCTCTTTGTTGAGCGCGGCCGTGTCTTTTTGGTGAAGTTCAGACGCCTTCATCGTTTGCTCCTTAAGCGCCGAGCTGACGAACGATGAACGTCGTCTTCAGCGGCAGCTTGGCTGCTGCCAGACGGAACGCTTCACGTGCCAGTTCTTCGGATACGCCATCCATTTCGTACAGCATCTTGCCCGGCTGGATCTCGGCGACGTAGTACTCGGGGTTACCCTTACCGTTACCCATCCGCACTTCAGCCGGCTTTTGCGAGATCGGCTTGTCCGGGAAAATGCGAATCCAGATGCGGCCGCCGCGCTTGATGTGACGCGTCATGGCACGACGCGCCGCTTCGATTTGACGCGCGGTCAAACGGCCGCGACCGATAGCCTTCAGGCCGAACTCACCGAACGACACGGCGTTGCCGCGCGTCGCGATACCGGTGTTACGACCCTTCTGCTCTTTGCGATACTTCCTGCGTTTCGGTTGCAGCATCGTTATTCTCCAGTCTTGCCGTCGCCGCCGGCGCCGCCGCGACGCGGCGCGCCACGACGTGCACCTGCCGGCGCGCCACCTTCACCGTCGCGACGGGGACGGCGATCGCCCGGACGCGCGTTGCGGCGCGGACGCTTTTCTTCCGGCGCTTCCTCGACGACCGGCGCATCGTTGCGGCCCAGCGTGTCGCCCTTATAGACCCACACCTTCACGCCGATGATGCCGTACGTCGTCTTCGCTTCCGACGTTGCGTAGTCGATATCGGCACGCAGCGTGTGCAGGGGCACGCGACCTTCGCGATACCACTCCGTACGGGCGATTTCGATACCGTTCAGACGGCCGGCGCTCATGATCTTGATGCCTTGCGCGCCCAGACGCATCGCGTTTTGCATTGCACGCTTCATCGCGCGGCGGAACATGATCCGGCGCTCGAGCTGTTGCGTGATCGAATCGGCGATCAACTGCGCATCGGTTTCCGGCTTGCGGATTTCCTCGATGTTCACGTGCACGGGCACGCCCATGCGCTTTTGCAGCTCGGACTTCAAGAGTTCGATGTCCTCGCCCTTCTTGCCGATCACGACACCAGGACGCGAGCTGAAAATCGTGATGCGCGCGTTCTTCGCCGGACGCTCGATGACGACGCGGCCGACCGAAGCGTTCTTCAGCTTCTTCTTCAGGTATTCACGAACACCGATGTCTTCCTGCAGCATCGCCGCGAAATTGTTGTTGCTCGCGTACCAACGCGAAGCCCAATTGCGGCTGACGGCCAGACGGAAGCCAGTCGGATGAATTTTCTGTCCCATCGTATGACCCCTTAATTCCCGACCGTCACAGTGATGTGACAGGATTGCTTCTCGATGCGATTGCCGCGGCCCTTGGCGCGCGCGGTAAACCGCTTCAGCGAGGCAGCCTTGTCGACGTAGATGCTCTTGATCTTGAGCTCGTCGATGTCGGCGCCCTCGTTGTGCTCCGCATTCGCGATCGCCGACAGCACGACCTTCTTCACGATGCCAGCCGCCTTCTTCGGCGAGAACGTCAGGACGTTCAGCGCCTTGTCGACCGGCAAACCGCGGATCTGGTCAGCCACAAGGCGCGTTTTCTGCGCCGAGATGCGGGCACCGCGATGAATTGCTTTCACTTCCATCTTGATTGCCCCTTATTTCTTGGCCTTCTTGTCGGCCGCGTGACCCTTGAACGTCCGGGTCAATGCGAACTCGCCAAGCTTGTGGCCGACCATGTTTTCCGAGATGTACACCGGAACGTGTTGACGGCCGTTATGAACGGCGATCGTCAGGCCGATGAAATCCGGGAGGATCGTCGAGCGACGCGACCAGGTCTTGATCGGCTTCTTGTCGCGCGAAGCTGCTGCCGCCTCAACTTTCTTCAGCAAATGGGCGTCGCAGAACGGACCTTTTTTAACAGAACGTGCCATTGCCTACTCCTTAACGCTTGTGACGGCGCTGGACGATCATCGTCGTCGTGCGCTTGTTGCGACGGGTGCGATAGCCCTTCGTCTGCTGGCCCCACGGGCTGACCGGGTGGCGGCCTGCAGCCGTACGGCCTTCACCACCGCCGTGCGGGTGATCGACCGGGTTCATCGCGACACCACGCACCGTCGGGCGGATACCGCGCCAGCGGTTCGCGCCGGCCTTACCGATTTGGCGCAGGCTGTGCTCTTCGTTGCCCACCTCGCCGATCGTCGCGCGGCACTCGATATGCACGCGGCGGATTTCGCCCGAACGCAGACGAACCTGCGCGTACGTGCCTTCACGAGCGAGCAGCATGGCCGACGTACCGGCCGAACGCGCGATTTGCGCACCCTTGCCCGGCAGCATCTCGATGCAGTGGATCGTCGTACCGACCGGGATGTTGCGGATCGGCAGCGTGTTGCCTGCGCGGATCGGCGCTTCGGAGCCCGACATCAGCGTTTGACCGACCGTCATGCCCTTCGAGGCGATGATGTAGCGGCGTTCGCCGTCTGCGTACAGCACGAGCGCGATGTTCGCGCTACGGTTCGGGTCGTACTCGAGACGTTCGACCTTCGCCGGAATGCCATCCTTCGTGCGACGGAAATCGATAACGCGGTAGTGTTGCTTGTGACCGCCGCCTTGGTGGCGCGTCGTCACATGGCCGTTGTTGTTACGACCGGCGGCCTTGCTCTGCGGCTCGAGCAGCGCTGCGTGCGGCTTGCCCTTATGCAGATCCTTGTTGACCACCTTGACCATCGCGCGGCGACCCGGCGAGGTCGGTTTAACTTTCACGATTGCCATGATTACTTGGCCTCCGCTTCAAAGTTGATTTCCTGGCCGGGCTTCAAGCAGACGTAGGCCTTCCTCACGTCCTTGCGCTTGCCCATGAAACGGCCAAAGCGCTTGGCCTTGCCCTTCACGTTCAGCACATTGACGGAATCGACTTCCACCTTGAACAGCAGCTCAACGGCGGCCTTCACTTCCTGCTTCGTCGCATCCGGGGCGACTTCGAACACGACCTGCTCGTTCTTGTCGGCCACCAGCGTCGCCTTTTCGGAGATCACCGGCGCGAGCAGGACCTGCATCAAACGATGATCGTTTTTGCGAATCTCGCTCATGACAGCAACTCCTCGATCTGGGCGACCGCTGCCTTCGTGATCAGCACTTTCTTGAAGTAGATCAGCGACAACGGATCGGCGTAACGCGGCTCGACAACGGCCACGTGGGCCAGGTTGCGCGACGCGAGGTACAGGTTCTCGTCGACCGTGTCGGTGATCACCAGCACGGAGTCGAGGCCCATGGCCTTGAATTTTTCGGCCAGCAGCTTCGTCTTCGGCGCTTCGAGAACGATGTCCTCGACAACCGACAGACGGCCTTCGCGGGCGAGCTGCGAGAAGATCGAGCAGAGGCCTGCGCGATGCATCTTCTTGTTGACCTTGTGCGAGAAGTTCTCTTCGGGCGAGTTCGGGAAAATCCGACCACCGCCACGCCACAACGGGCTCGACGACATACCGGCACGAGCGCGGCCCGTACCCTTCTGACGCCACGGCTTCTTCGTCGTGTGCTTGACTTGTTCGCGATCCTTCTGCGCGCGGTTGCCGCTACGGGCGTTGGCTTGATAAGCCACCACGACTTGGTGAATCAGCGCTTCGTTGTAGTCACGGCCGAACACGACGTCCGACGCGTTCACGCCTGCGCCTTCTTGACCGTTAGCATTGAGGAGCTTCAGTTCCATTATTTCGCTCCTTTCGCGGCACGCGTCTTCACTGCCGGCGTCACGAAAACTTTGCCGCCCTTCGCGCCAGGCACTGCACCCTTGACGAGCAGCAGCTTGCGATCGGCGTCGATACGAGCGATTTCGAGGTTTTGCACCGTGACGGTCTCGTCACCCATGTGACCCGTCATGCGCTTGCCGGGGAACACGCGACCCGGATCTTGCGCCATACCGATCGAACCCGGGACGTTGTGCGAACGCGAGTTACCGTGCGTTGCGCGGCCCGAGCTGAAGTTGTAGCGCTTGATCGTGCCGGCGTAGCCCTTACCGATCGACACGCCTTGCACGTCAATCTTTTGGCCGACTTCGAACAGGTCGACACCGATCACGGCGCCGGCGGACAGCTCGGCAGCCTTTGCGGCATCGATCTTGAATTCCTTGAGAATTTCACCGGCTTGCACGCCGGCTTTGGCGAGGTGACCTGCCAGCGGCTTCGTCACACGCGAGGGACGGCGCGTACCGAATGCCACTTGAACGGCGGTGTAGCCATCCGTTTCAACGGTCTTGATCTGCGCCACGCGGTTGTCGGACACGTCCAGCACGGTGACGGGAATCGAGTCCCCATCCGCCGTGAAGATACGGGTCATGCCAACCTTGCGACCTACGAGTCCAAGGCTCATCGTTTTCTCCATTCCCGACTGCGATTGGCCGGGGCTAATTTACAAAATGCCGGTACCAGGAGGCGCGTTTGCAACGTTCTTGCAACGTGCCGCTAGGCTTTTTACGGCCGTTTGTGCCGCATCGCCGCGCACAAACTGACACCGACTTTTTACGCAAATACGCGAAAAGCCTTGCATTATAGCGAGGCTTTCCGTTTTTCGCAAGCAATCAAAGACTTACCGCCACGGCCCGGAAGCCGTGGCGCCGCAAACCTTATTGCAGCTTGATTTCCACGTCCACGCCGGCCGGGAGATCCAGCTTCATCAGCGCGTCGACGGTCTTGTCCGTCGGATCGACGATGTCCATCAGGCGTTGGTGCGTGCGGATTTCGAGCTGATCGCGCGACGTCTTGTTGACGTGCGGCGAACGCAGGATGTCGAAGCGTTGAATGCGGGTCGGCAGGGGTACCGGACCGCGAACGATCGCACCAGTCCGCTTCGCCGTGTCGACGATCTCGGCTGCCGATTGATCGATCAGACGATAGTCGAATGCTTTGAGGCGAATGCGGATTTTCTGGTTTTGCATGACGATTCCTTCGAAAGAGCGAGGCAGCTTTGCGCCGCCGAATTAGGAAAAGAGCGTGGGTTCGGCCGTCCGCCGGGAAGCGGAGCGCCCGGACCCGGGCACGTTTTACTGCGGTACAGCGATACTTCAGCGGCGGCTCGCGACGGCTTGCGCCGCGCGAACCGCGAAACCAGCGATTTTACTCGATGATCTTCGCAACGACACCTGCGCCGACGGTACGGCCGCCTTCGCGGATGGCGAAGCGCAGACCTTCTTCCATGGCGATCGGGGCGATCAGCTTCACCGTGATGGCGACGTTGTCACCCGGC
>NZ_QUBS01000079.1 GCF_003390925.1 Trinickia diaoshuihuensis
AAGACGATCGGCCGGTTCAGCAGAAACTCGCCGCTTGAAATCGATCGCCGTCAATTTGTTCATACACCACTATTGACGTTAGCTCGTCCCGCGCCTCGCCAAACCGTCTTTGAGCTTCGATCTTCTGTTCTGGCGTTTCGTTTGGCGGTGGGTCCGTACAAACCGTTGCTAACGCTCCTAGCAGACGTACAAATTCGTTGTGCTCGTCCTCTTTCGGATTCAATCGGAGCTTGATTCGAATACCTAGCTCTGTTGCACGTTTGTTCGCATCAGCGAATTCGTTGAAGTTCAGTCGCTCATCTTCCGGCGAAAGACCAGAAGCGGGCCGACGAAGCTCTTCCAATCGAGCAAAGAGCGTCAGGTACTCAGCCACGTCCTTGCGCAACTCGTCAATCCATACCTGCCGCTTAGTGGAGATATTATCCGCTGCCTGACGCTTTGCGATTCGCTCTTGAAGCTCTGACTGCCGAATAGCGATCTGCTCTTGCAAGGTTGCCTGCTTCCTGGCAATCGTCCACTGCATGAAGGGCCCCAAAACAAGGCTGACGAGGGCAACAACGCCGAGAACAACTTTGTTAAATTCGTCCGCCGTGACGGACTTGAGAATGGAAACAAACGCGTCCACGAGGCAGTTTTCCTTGGTCAATCGGTGACGGCTTCGGCTCGAAACTGAATGCTGAGCGAAACCATCGAATCCTTGCCGCACGACGGGCACGTGAGCCGGTCAACGAAGCCCGACAGATCGCCCTCATGGCATGCGCCCGCTGTGGCGCTTTCAAATCGATGATGCTCCTTGCACCAGGGACACTTCCAGTCATCGATCGACAACGTGGCGCGCGGCATTTTCGGTTTCCCTGATTAAGCGGCAGGAAGCAACGTAACGCAATATGCGCCGCCCATCTTTGACGATTTACCCGAAATGACGAGTGCACCGTCCGCGGACCGAAACTCGTAGGCCTGATAATCCGGCGAGAAATCTAGGTGAAACCGCGCTGCCGATAGGACGTCGGTCTCAGCAAGACTCACCTTCCCATCATTGTATCCGTTGCGAATCAGGCGAACCGTAGTCGTGTCAGCCTCCGTTTCGTTGGCTGCTTCGAATGTAACCTGCCCAAGAAATTCGCAGTTACCGTTTGGGTGGACTTCAAACCCTTCCTTGCCGTGCCAAAACTCGACAAAATCGTACAGTTCCTTATGAGCGCTCATTTTTTCCCTTCGTGTTGTTGATGAGTCGGATGACTCATCGTTGCCGCCGTCAGCGGCAACGATGAGGCCTCCCGGCGTTTTCCGATCAGTCCGCCCTGAGGGTCACGCGCAGCGTGTACTTGGCATCACCCGGCGCGGGAACATTCTGCCCGGTCATCTGCGCCGGGGTCGCCCCAAGGTACGGGATACGCACACCGCTCAGTCGAGTTATGTCGTCGTGAGTTAGCCCCATCGCGCCGAGCTGGCGGTGCGTCAAGTGGTACTCGGTTCCAGCTTGGCAGAACCCTGTAGCCGCGAGGGCAACAAGGGTGCCTCGTACGAGATCAGGAATCCGTTGATCGGATGCACGGATATAGACCTCAGTTGTCGCATTGGCGTTTCTACGAAGCGCCTCCTCTTGAGCCACTTGCGCTGTCGGATAGGTGCTTCGCCCCGCTCCCGCATGGCCGCTGCCAACACAGTTGATCGCCCAGTGGTCCGGTGCGACCTCGAAAATGACGTAGTGCGGATTCAACATGTATGGCCCCCGATTGAGTTGTGTGTGCCAGTTTTCCGTTTGCTATGCTCGCGGCTCTTCACGCGGGAGCTTCCAGCCTTCCGTGCGCTGTCAGAACGAACTCAGCGCAATCGAGATGGCGCCAAGAATGGCCGCGACCCCGCTCCAAGACGCGGCGATTCTATTCAATCGCGCAGCGACGACCATATCATTGGCCATTTCCAACATGCCTACCGGAGCCGCCGGCTTGAGGGTCACCATGTCGATTTTTGGCAAGTTCGTGCGGGACGCTCGAAACCACCACCAAGCAGCGATAAGCGCGGCAACAGCTCCGAGGACATTGATTGCAGCAATAGCATTTTTCATGGTTCACCCCGTTTTCCTTTGTGTGGGCCAGGGGACTGCCGCCCCCCGGCTCCGGGTTACCTCACCCACATGATTCCGGCTGCAACCACCAGGGCGACGGTCCCGATAGCCAACCACCCGCTACTCCTTCTGACGGCGGCCAGAAGGAACCCCAACACGCCAACGGCCCGGACGACTCCTGCTGTCACCGATAACAGTTCCATATCGAATCTCCAAAGGCAAAGCTCTCAAAGTCGGCCTTGCCCTTGGAGATGCGTAACATGCGGATGCATTTTCAGTTCGCGGCCGCCGCGGCGGTTCGCTCTGCGACCGCCTTCGCACACTCGGAGCATTGCGCTTCCGTCGGCAACTCCAAAAATTCCGCGAGAGGCCTCTGCACCACACGCCGGCTAGGCCGCGACGAATATCGGCACTCAGACCGCCCACCGCTTTCGGTCGCAAGATGAACGCGTCTTGGCTTCTGGCCACATTTCGGTGTCAAACTCATCGCGTTTTCCGGCCTATCCAGCGAGATTGGTTGAAATCGACTCGAAGGACGTCGAGCCGACACAACCGGCCGAGAACCCGAAGAACTGATGATCGACCAGATCGTCTCTTACCTGCACACCGCAACTCCGGCACCGCTGGCCATGCCCCATGTCCGACATTCGACACGGACGTGTTTCTGCGCCTTTGCATGCTCTCGTCTCGTCCATTCTTACCCTCGTTTTCCTGTCCTTCAGAACAAGTCGAAATCTGTCTGCTCGTGTGCGCCTGCCGGTGCAGCCCCGGAGCATTCGTTGCGCGCTGTCAACGCAGCATTCATCGCTGCTTGAAACCGCGGCACTTGTTGCGCCAGCACAGAGAAGATGACCCCTTTCCCTTCGAAGAGCATACGAAAAAGCGGCAACCATTCCGTGCCCGTTGGCTTTCCGGCCGCCTGCCAAAGGATCTGACAGGCAACAGCCAAATCCTCGACGATATCTTCTCCGAAGTCGCATCGGCTAGCCGCCCAGTCCTCCGCGAACTCGGTGAGTACTTCGTTTGCAGCGGCGATGATTTCGTCTTCGGTCAGTTCGCGGTCCATATGATTTCCCTAGTCCGCCCCGGCCGACATCCAAATATCTGCGGCCAAGTGCATGATGGTGCTCGTAAGTTGCTCGCGCGTCGCACGATCCCGCACGCCGCGAAGGCTCATGCGCGAGCGTTTCGATCTCTTCCGCCACCTCGTCGATCGTGAGATCCACAAGCTGCTCACCGATGACCTTGAACGTTCGCGTCATCCCCTTTTTCCTACGCGTTGCGCGCATCTTCCACGTCGCTCCCCGTCTCCCCGATCAACAGAAAGCCCACAGGAGCCTTCACGGAGCCTGGTGCGCGATTAGAAGAAGGCTGTTTCCAATCCCATCTCGGCCAGTTCCTGGCGGAGCCGCTCCACCTTTTCTCTAACAAGGGCCGCTCGTGCGTCATTCATGATGTTTTCCTGTCGCTACAAAGCGGTAACGCACGACGTATATTCTTTCGCGAAGGCGATCACATCAAGGGTTGCCTTCCATTCAAAGCGTCCCTGCGAGCCGTACAGATAAAGCGTTGGCGTCAAATACGGGCGGCCGCCATCGGTCTGCTCGATGTCAAATCGCCGCCGCTCAGCATGAATCAGTTTGTTGCACGCCTCGCGGAGTTCCAGTGACCGGGATCCGTCAGGGTTCTGAATGTCTTGTACGAGAGTGCCGCAGGGTCCTGCGACCAAGTCCAGCGCACGATGATTCGCGTCGTCGACCACGCGCGCGGTGATCGCCAGGGTCAGCAAGATACGCGTGATTTCGTCTTCCTCCACCTCCTGCAGTTGCCACAGAGGAGCACGAATCTCAGCGGCATGTCCGGCGCCAGCTTCCAAGAGTTCCGCAAACCCTTTGCTCGCCAAGAAGATAGCAACCAGCCGATGCAACTCGACCAGCGTAGCAGGGACGTTGGGCAGATGTCCTGGTCGTCCGATCCCTTCTTGCGGTGGAATGAATTCGGCCATTCCCGTTTTCCTACGCGTGTAGATAAAAGGGTCGACGAGACCTACGATGCGTTCCATAACGCCGCTCAAGGTCGATCATTGTCCTATTGAGTCCGATCCTTCCCGCGAACGCGACAAGCAGAGTCCAGATGTTCGGCTGTGGTTGAATCTTCGCGTACTCAGCGAGAGATAGTTCAACAATTGCTCTAGTATTTTCGTCGAGTCCAGCTGGGCTAGCTACGCCGAAGGTCAGCGTCGTCGGCGCCGCAGACGCAAGGTCGTGCGACCCAAAAATCGGCCCACCAACCCACGTACCACCTTCTCGGGGCAAACACACTGCCGCATCGAAAATCCCCCCCCCACATTCAACCCATGAGTGATCAAATGTGCCCGCTTCGGACCGTACCTCCCCGATGCACAACTCAGGACTCAAGCCTAGTTCAGACATCAGCATAAACATCACCGCTGACGTATCGTGGCATGCGCCTTCGTAGCGCTCTTCCCAAATAAACGAAAGCACAACATCGTATGCTTTAAGCAGTGATTCGCCGTTGTGCCAGTGCGCAGCGATTTCCCGCGCTCGACCGCGCCAGATAGCCAAGACATCCTGTTCAACCGTTCGTCGCCGTTCGATGGCTTGCGCAATTCGATCCTCGCGGCTTCCCCGTGCTTTCGCCTGGCCCATTTCGGTTCCTTGTTCGCTTCATCCGAGCGTAAAACGCCTGCGCTGCTTGTTTTCCGCCTACAGCGGTTTGTACGCTTGGACAACGAGCGCGCGAAAAGCGGGCTCCAGCGGCTTATCTGTGTCCAAGTCGATCCATTGGGACGAATCAAGGCCGTCAGCGCGGATCAGCGCCGTTGCGAAGCCAGATCCACTGGCTATCGTGACGTAGCCGTAGTGAAGCTCGTACGAAAGGCCGACCGTCGGCACGAACGGATGATCGCGGGTGTACGTGTACCCTTCGAGCGTCATTTGCTGCTCGTCCAGATAGTCCCAAAACTCGACAATTGTTGGGTCGTCAGTGCCCATACGCTCTCGTCGGACACCCCCCTGCGGAAGCTGCTGGCGGACTAGCTCATAGGTCGCTCCTTCCAAAGCGTACCCATAGGTGCGGCCATCTGCGTATCGGAGAGCTGCAAACGGAGAAGGAAGGCGACCCGGCGCGTGGATTACAACCCATGTCTCAGCTGCAATATTTGAATTGGTCATAGCTCTATTTTCCTATTCATCGCTAAAGCGGTCGCGAACCAAGCCAGCAATTCGCGCCCACGAGTCTCGCGCCGGTCTAAGATTGCATCCCGGGGGCGCGACCGAGTAGGCATATTCGACGCCAGTGATGCCGGCACGACGCAGGCGTTCGTCTGCCTTTCTTCCCAGCGCGACAACTAGCGCACCTTGAAACTTGCGCACCTGAGGTGCGAGATAGCGCTTCGCGCATTCTTGCTCCATGCGCCGTCCCACCGGGCCGCATTCTCTCGACGCCGAGCATAGAACGGAATCCGTAATCCATGTCTTCCGCATCTGTTGCTCGAACATCAGCCTCGGCCAGCAGAGATTGAGCAGTTCCCGAATATTCCTGTGAAACTGGTCCTTGCCGTGAGCGAAGCATGCCCACGTATAACTGCTTACCGACGAGAGCCGCCCAGCGGGCGACCCATCGCCAACGTGTGACTCCGACGCGTGCGGGTCTCCGGGTTCGGCACACACGAGCACCAGGCGAACCTCCTCCGGTTCGCCTATGGCTCCGCAAAAGCCCCGAGGCACGTGCCCTTCGGCCGGGTTCCACTTTGCTGACCTACAGGCATCCGCGAAGCCCACGCACGGTTCATAGGCGCTCCGTAGCAGAGCTTGGACTGTCGGTGCCGGATGCACGTGCCTCTCCCCGTTTTCCTAGGCTTCGGTTCGCGCTTCAGCGGCCCGTCGCCGATCGATTTCCTTGAATGTTTCGGCTAGGGCATCCTTTAACGACTGTTCGGCGGGCGCACGAAAGGTCTTGCCGACGGACGTGTAGATCTCAACGGTGAAGGTGTCAACGATTCGATTCCACTTCGGGATGTGTAACTTCTCGAGTTGGCCCAGCCATCGAGCCTTCTCGAACATCCATTGCGCCTGTTGGCCGTCGTCTAAGACTATCGGAACCGGACTCGACATTCCATCCGTTTGATCACCTGCGCCTTGGAACAGATAGCGTCGCTTTTTCCACCGGTTTTCGCGATACGACCAGCCTATGCTCTGTATCTTAGCCAAGCGCTTGCCGCGATTGACCGCGCTAATCGTGATGTACCGTACTTGCGGGGCTTTGACGCCGACAGCAACCACGACTCGCACGCCGGCGGCGACTCCCAACGATATCCGGTCCTGCCGGAAAGCTAGCCACAAAGAAACCGAGACAGCTGCGACAGTCCCGAACGCGGAAACCCAGTTCGCGAACGAGTTGATCAGGTCCCAATGCTCTTTATCCAAGCCCAAAAAGCTGACGCTCAACGTTGTCCCCCGCTAGTGCGTTTTCCTATGCCGGCCTGGCCGCCAGGCTCATCGATAGATTGTTATTCCGACAGCACCGCTTGCAACGTAGGGTTCCACCTCATCCAGCTGAAAGCGTTTCTTCAATACTTTTCGCCCGATTTTCTTTTCACAATCGAGCCAGTCGGGCCCCACCCCCACGATCTTCCAGATCGCCATCGTCAGCTTGTGACGCACGGTACGGCCGGCCTTATAGTGATCGCTCATTTCATCTCCTGCTGCGTGACAGTTCCGTTTTCCGTTTCAGCCTTCGCTGTCGGACGTCGAGAGCGATTTTTTAGCTTGCGACAAGAAGTAATTCCGGATGTGCTCGCTGGTGATGTACTTGTCTGCCCGTGCAGCCGCCTCAGCCATCGACCGACGCTGCGGGTCGCTGAAAAGATCTTTCAGATAGGCATCTGCCTCATCTTCGCTTTCAATCTTGTAGCTCTCGATGTTACGCACTGTCATTTCTGTGTCCTGATTTCCGTTGTGTATGGCGTGCTCATCGTGGCCACAGCAGCGGCCGCGTCAGGTTGCCGCTGCGTCGTCTGTCGTGGTCCCCGATTGTTTGTGGCGGCTTAGCAAGAAGATCGCCGCGGTGGCGCAGGCATTTTTCGCCAAGATCCCGAACTCGGGATCGAGCGGCGGCAGATGACTGGATGCACCGTGTGCGGTACCGAAGTGAGTTCGCAGCGTACCTACTGCGTTACAGATCGACTGCACACCTGAGGTCAGTTGCTTCACGTCTTCCTGCGCCTCTTTTGCCGCTGGCCATTGCAGACATTTCATGCAGGCTTTGAGCAGAGGCGACAACGACTTGTCGGCCGGCAACGCGACACTTTGCCCGTTTAAGATGGCCGTACAGACGGCCTCGAGCATGCGGCTGCTACGGGTAAGCGCATCGGCGGTTTCAAGATGGGTCGCATCGAGCACGGCAGCCCAGTTGTGGTTCAACGTGTCGTTGTTAAACTCGGCCAAGCTGGCGGCCATCTGCGCCTCGATCCCCGCCGATTCGGCCGCGAGGATCTTGTCGAGTGCCGCAAGCGACTGATCGACTCGCGCCTCCCGTTCATTCAGCAGAGTGCTAATGTTCGCGAACAATGAGTCCACAGAGTCCGCTGCCAGCAAACGATCGAGCCATTTCGAGGAACAGCTGGACAGTGGTCTGACGTGATAACCCTTTTCGTCCTCGGGGACACCGTTGGCGGCGTCGTGCAAGTCCTCATCGGTCGTACGGTAGATCACCCTGAGTTCTTCGCCGTCGTACGCAAGACGGCCATAGGTGCCTTCTCCTGGCCCCGTCGGATTGAGCATCGTATCTGCACCGCTCGCGTAGATGCTAGCGCCAAACTCTTCGTTCAGAGCCGCCGAGAGTTCGTGAGCTTTCTCGAAAAGCGTCACTTGTTTCGCCTTAACCCGCTTATGCTGTGCTGAGAGGCTTTTGATCGAGTATTTCATGAGTGGCCAAGCACCAATTGTTTTCCGTTGTCTAATCCGGCTGGATCTCACTGATCAGATACTCGACACCACCTTCCTCGCCGCTGTCGAATTCTTCACGGATCAGCATCGCAAGCGCTTCGTGCGTACCAGAGAAAAGCACAGAGTCTTCCCGCTCGGGATTCGGCGTAGCAGTTACGCCATGCTTAGTGCAAGCCCGACGCAAATCCGGGCTGTCCTCGTCTGCTACCGATAGTTCAATGTGTGCCATGGTCTTTGTCCCGTTTGTCTGCCGGCATACCCGGCGTTTTGCTGCCGATATCAACCGTTCAATAGATAGATCAGCGAGCCATCCTTGTTCTGCGTCCACACGGCGTCTCGTGCATCGCTGAGCATGGCATCGAATTTCGCGGGGCTAATCGCGCCACCCCGTAGCTGTTCCACGAGCGCATCGCCCAAGACGAGTTGCCTCTTCGGTTCTGTTTCGATGTTAATCGTCCAAAATCCAACAACCGCCCATACACCCACACCAAACGCCTTGTTTACCGCCACATTGATTTCGTCGCGAGTCATATTCGCCCTCTTCTCTGATCGAGCCGGCGGTGCCGGCATTTTCCTATCGCTTGCACATTGCACGCAGTTCGGCCTTCACGCGTCGAGCAGTTGGCCCGCGCCAACCTTTAGCGCCGGTAAGGAACTGACCGATCACGCCGTAACCATTCGGGTCAAGGCCATACGGCTCCGGGACCACGCCCATCGTCGCCATCGCGTCGAGAGCGGACGCTGCGGCGCCATTCCTGATTGCGCGCCAGTCCTTCCTTATCTCCGCTGCAACGTCAGAGAGCTTGCGCATTGCGTTTTCCGCTCCGCTTATTCGTGACCGCCATTTATGCGATATATCGTGTTGTCAACGTCTGCCTGCGCTTGCTTCAAGTGCGCACACAAGCCGTGTGGCCCTTCCGAGTCGCCGCATTTGCTCTCTGCGATCGCCATCTGAATCTGTTCGTTCGCGGCACGAGCGGCCGACAACTGCGACTCTTTGGAGTCGCCGGACGCTTGATGCTGGCTGCACCCACAAGCGATCACCACAACGAGCGCAACGATGTATGCGGCGGTTCTCATTGTTCTCATTTTCCTAGGGGAGAATGGAAGCGTATTTCACGGCGAACTTGTGCGCAGCCGTCGGCACTTGATCCGGGCGGGTGAGATCAAAGCCCTCTTGATCCGCGAAGGCGCGGAAGAGATCCGCCCGATCTTGACCAAGAGCGTCGCGCACTGCCACGATGGTCGCCACAGTTACCGGTTCGGACTCGTCCGTGACGTCGAGCGTAACGTCGACAGCTACCTTGCTTTGCCAGCTCACGATTTCATTCCTTGTCCGGCCACCGGCCGGTGCGGGGCACTCGCGCGCCAAACGGTTTTCCGTTGCCGTGGCTATTCCCGCTCGAGGCGGATTTCGCATACTTGTTCTTTGTTCTCGATGCTCCGCACCGAGCGTCGATGCCCGTCGATTTCGACCTCGACAATGCTGCCCGACTCGAAGACTTGTCCGCGAAGCCAAAGCATGCCGTGACCACCAAAGAACTCCGCAGCTTTGACACTCGCCGTGGTTCCATCTGCCATCACCAGCTGCGCATCAACGCGCGAGGTAGGGGTTGCGCTCATCGGCCTCTCCAATTCTCGTTTTCCGTTACTGACGCGGCAGCTTCTTCGCGACGCCTCCGCCGCTGCCGCGCATCAGGAGTTCAAGAGTTGCTTCCAGGCGAATCACGCGCTCCGTTAGCCCCTCGATCTTGACTTGCTGCTCCTTGACCGTGCCAGCCAGTGAAACTACCTTGTCGTTCATTTTGATGACCGTCGTGAGGGCATCCCAAACCTTGTCGGTCACGCCCATTACGACTTACCCCCGGTCATCTCGGCGATACGCTTGTTCGACTCGGCCACGAACGACAGCGCATCATCAAGCGCATTGTTCGCTTCCTTCGTGGAGGCGTTTACCCGCTCGACGAGCGCGAGAATCTCCTGCTCGTCCTCCGACGGCGTGAACCCTTGGGCTGACTGACGCATGAGTTCACTGACGTTCAAGCCGAGCCGCTTGGCCGTGCCCGCGATCGCCTTTTTCTGAGCGGCCGTTACCTGCACGACGATACGCTCCGTTGCTGCTGCCATTTTCACTCCTAATGTACATGCACATGGTATGTACATTATAGACCCGTCTTTTGGTCGGTCAAGCGCTTTCGTCAGCGGCAAACGACATCGTGGGTTGCCTCGCTCGTCACTCGCCGAGATCAATTGCGGCGACAGCCTCACGCCGATCGCGCGCGGATACGTCTAAATACGGCGAGACGTGATCGAGGTGAGCGTGTCCCAATAGGATCTGCACGGTTTCGAGCGAATGCCCGTTCGCCAGTAAGCGGCTTGCGAATGTCCTTCGGCCGGTGTGGCTACTGTAACCGTCCCCAAGTCCAGCGGCACGATACAGGGCCGTCACATAGTTCTGAAGGCTGTCGGCGGCCAGATACTCGACCGTTTCGCCTGCTGAGTTCACGCGCCGCTTCGTGCTCAACTCGAATGCGCCGCCCTTCTGAGTGAGGACAAGCCTGGTGCGAGGCATCAGACCTCTGTACTCGCGACGGTCTAGCGACGCGCCATGGCCGCGACGATAGCGCCACTCGGCATAGCGATCAAAGGCCGCAACGGTCCCCGCGTACGAGAGGAAGACGCAGCGCGGCCGACAGCCCTTGGTGATCGAGCCTGGCAGCCCGATTTCTTCGTTCCTTGTGCCCGACTTCAACAGCACATGATGGACTTCAAGTCGCGCAATCTCGGTCACGCGCATACCGCACGTGATGCCGAGCAACAGGATCAAGGTGTCGCGTTCGGGAAAGCGACTGGTCGCTTCGGTAACGCGCAGTAGGTGGCGGAATTTCGCGGGGGTGAGGACTTTGGCGTGCTTGGGCTCCATGCTTCCCTATCTCGTAATGCGCTCGAAAATTGAGCCTGTTACGAGAGAAAAAGCGCTTGGCGCTCCTTTCCAGTGTAAACCCGCGCGAAGCCTCGCTTCCTCGGAAAAACTCGGGTGAGCGTCCGCACGTAAATGTCACTCGTCCCGACGCGCTTAATATCGCGCATGCGCACGATCCTGCTCCAAGCTTTCATTTGCCTGCGCCAAAAACGCCCGCCATCTGCTGCGCGGGCCTCACCTCGTCGCTGTGGAGGTAAATCGACGTGGTCGAGATTGATGAGTGACGCAAGTTATCGCGCACCGTTGTCAGTTCTGCGCCGCGCACGAGCGCGTGGGTAGCGTGCGTGTGCCGCATCCAGTGCGGGCTCGCCCGCCGAAGCTTGCCTGCAAGGGCGGGATGGTCGCTTTCAATCGCCATCGCCGCACCACGAAAGAAACGCCGCAATATCCCCCATAGCCGAACTGCGGTGATGCCGACTTCGCCCTCCTCGTCCAGGGTTGCTATCAGGGGCGTTTCAGGCTGCCATCTCGACGATGTCACCGGAAGCCGTCGTTCCAGAAGATGGCGGGTCAACGCTGCCCGTGCGAGCGGCGGCATCGCCGCTTTCCCCACCTTGTGCCCCTTCCCCACAAGGTTGAGCCAATGATCGCCGCGCTCGTCAGTGACGACATGGCGGAGCGTGGCGTTCACGAGTTCACTGGCACGCAGGCCCGTCGCATAGGCTAAGTCCAGCACAAACCGCAGCCGCTGAGCCGCAGGAAGCGCCCAACCCTCGGAGTACTCGAGTCCGTCGGCAAGCGTGCGGACGAGTTGCCATTCGCCTTCTGAGAAGGCGTGTGACGCATCGAGTGCCACTCCACGACCTCCACCTCGGACTTTCACCCCAGCAAACGGGTTAGCCAGGACGTAGCGCTGCTCGACAAGCCACCGAAACATCGCCCAGGGCACCGACAGCGCGTGTGCCGTCGAGCGCGCCGATAGCGCCTCTGTGAATGGCCGCCACTCTAGCGACGAGCGCGAGCGAATTGGGCCGATCCACCGTTCGCTCGGCACCGGACGTCGCAAGAACGCTCGGTAGGCAATGGCATCCTCCGTGGTGAGAGACGACAGTGCGCGGCCTCGTTCGAGGATCGACCAAATGATCAACCTTTCGGAATCCTTTCGATACGTTCGTTGCGTCGCGGGAGACTCGTGGAGCGATAGCCACGCTTGTACGGCTTCGTAGTCATTGTTGGCATCGAGCGCACACGTCGGCCGCGGCGCGCGGAACGAGCCGGCCGAGCCGTCGACCTCGTGGGGCAAGCACAGGCTTTCCCAGGGGACGACCTCTGCTTGAGGTTGCGCCGCGATCAACGCCCTCGTCCGCTCGGTCAGCACCGGGTGATTTGCGAAAAACGCTTCGATGGACCGAGCCCCCGCAGCGCCGAGCCCGGGCACGGCCCTCCACCACTGACGCCGGCGCGGAATGCACACGGTCAGATCCGCCTGCGTGTCGATGCAGTGCGCGCGAAGGGCCGCCACGGCTCGAGCGGGCAACCAGGTGCCGACGTCGTCGCCGATATGGGGCTCGGGCGCACGTGCGTACCGAAGCGCTTCGATGGCCTCGCCCGCCGCGTTCGCCTGGCAATGGCGCTCCGAAGCCGGATGTGCGAACAAGGCCGCCAAATCGTCGCGGTGTACCTGACGCGCGACTGCGATCAACTGACGCCGCATCTGTCCGAGGATGCCTCGCGCCGAATGTCCTTCACCAACATGGGCGGACAGGTAGTGCTCGACGGCCTTGCGCACGGACAGCCCGGCATACCAGGCTCGCAGCGCGGCGAGTTCGTTGGCGTCGGGAAAGCCGTCGGGTGTAGCCGAGATTGGCGATGGCAAGGTCAGGCGCGTTTCCCGTTGGTTTGCACTGTGTGCCGCACACGAGCATAGATTCGCCGCTTGGTGCCGGACTTCGTTTGCCCTGTTCGAATTGAAGCGCTGCTCCCTTTCTCAGGCGCCTCAATGTGGCACACTTCGCCAACAAAGATGCCGTCATGATTCGTTATGACCTGTGGGCAGTTCGGAAAAGCGCGCAGGCCCGCACGTTAAGAAAAGCACACGTAGGGTTTGTCCCGTCGGGGCGAGACGCTTCGCTTGCTCGTTGATTGCCATTTCGGCCTTCTTTGTTTCCGTTTTGTCGCCCGTCAGTTTCTGCGATGCCTAGCATAAAGGCGAATCGCGGCCGGTTCCCAAAGGGAGCGCGCCGGATGGGCACGGTGGCCGCGACTGCCTCGACGCCGATCGATCAATTTTATTGAAAGAGAGAATGGACGATGACGCTTGAGCAACTGGCGCAAGTAGCGGCGATAGTGTTTGGCGTGCGTGGCGGCGCAAACGGCCAGCAAGCGCCAACCGTGGCGCTTGGCTGGAGAGACAATTGGCACACGCTGTTCGTGGCCCGTCAGAACGGCCCCATCTCGACCGACACACAAGCGGCTCTCAAGAAGGCCTGTATGGAGGTGACCGGTGGCCCCGCCCCGAGGATCGTCGACGCACGTGCATATGCATCGGTGGACGAGCACGGGGATGAGTCACGAATGTGGATGACAACGGGCCGCGGTACTCCTTCGGCGCACGCCGAAATGTTGGTGCTCTCGGGCATGCTGAGTTATCGCCTTACCCTCGCGACCAGACATCTCGCCGCCGTCGCCACGGGGCGAGCCGATCCCAAGCCCAAGAACGTACGCCTTGCCGATTTCGAAAGAGCCAACCTCACCGTTCGTCATTTGAACCGCCGCTTTGCGGTCGCGGGCAGCGCGGCGCGCATTGTGGCAAATATCGATGTTTGTCCATTTTGTTGGCAATTATTGAATGATTTGGGCATCGAACGGGGAGGCCTCTCGAAAGCGTCGAATCACATTCACACTATCCTCGTTCGGCTACCGGGAAAGCCACCGCTGACGGGTTGGTGGAACCCATTGCTGGACAAGGCGTATCCCCATGGGGCGCCGGAATGGCTCGAAGCGCTTGGCACGTATAGCTATCCGGGCTCACCTGGATTCAACCCGCGTTCAGCCGCATCTGCCACATCCTCCTCGTCTGCCGCATCCTCCTCGTCCGCCGCATCCTCCTCGTCCGCCGCATCCTCCTCGTCTGCCGCATCCTCGTCGTCTGCCGCATCCTCGTCGTCTGCCGCATCCTCGTCGTCCTCATCGTCCTCCTCGAAAAGAGCAGCCCCACCCGCCGCATGGACCGTAGCGGCGGGTGCGCACGAACACGGAATAGTCTTCAAAAAAATGAGACCAGCAACGACCGCGGCTTCGTCGACCACCGTGCTTTTGCCATTGCCCCTGCCGGCCGCGCCCTTACCGTTGCCCACGGCGACCACGTCTTCGCCTGCTGTGGAGGACCCGGCCGCGTTTCGGGCACGCGTGGAGGCGGCTGCCGCCGCTGCAACCGCATGGCGTGAGCCGCCGCGGCTGCCTGCGGCGGCTGCGATATCGATCCTGCAATCGCCTGCGGCTGCGGCTGCAGCGCCCCAAGCGAATGGTGCGCCGGCCGTCGCGCGGGATCCTCGCGAGTCGAAGGAGTCCTAAGTCCAGCGAGTGATCCGACCCAACAGGGCGCGCACCGGACGACACCCGCCACCGTAGAAGCCATCGGGACGCCATGGAGGCCCGTTCAGGGGCGATCTCTTCACCACCGCTCCGCAAACGGCCGAATCGTGTAATCGAACGTCCACGCGGACGGATGTTGATGAGCGAGATGAAAGACTTCATCCGCGATGGCATCGGGATGCGCGAAATATTCGTCCCTCGAAAACTGCCAGCCCGCTGGCGGCTCGGCCCACGCGGGGCGCGTGCGTCCGCTCTCGCTAAGCCATGCGGCGTCGATCACGGCATCGATCATCAAGTAGGCCACATGAACGCGCTTAGGTCCGAGATCGCGAGCCAAGGCTTCGGCCAGCACGCGTTGAGCCGCCTTGGTGGGCGCAAACAACGCGTAGTTTGGCTTACCCCGCAGAGACGCCGTGTTGCCGGTGACGACGATCGCACCACCGCCCGCTTCCACCATCGCCGGCGCGCACGCTCGCGCCAAGTGCAGCAGCGCGGTCGTATTGACCCGAAAGTTGCGCTCGAGCGCTGCCGGGTCCCCTTCCATAAAGGTGGCAAACGTCTCGGATACTGCGTTGTGAACCACCACGGCGGGGTGACCCATCTCCCGCTGGATCGCCTCGATGCAAGCGTGCAGCGCATCGAGATCCCCCACGTCACAAACGTAGGCCTTGCTGCCTTCTATTTCTCTTTCGAGTCGTTCCAGTCGCTCGCGATTGCGAGCCATCATCGCCACGCGATAACCGTCCCGCGCAAATCGGCGAACGATCGAAGCACCCGTTGCGCCGCCGACACCGGTTACTAGGCAAATTCGTTCAGTCATCCCCACACTCCTAGAACGGCGACGCCGCATCCACGAGGCATGCGGCGTCGCAAAACGTCAAACCCAATCATCGAATCGAACCGTCAAACTCCGCCCTTGGACTCGGCCAATCGCAAAGTCAAGCAACCGCAGCGACCGTCAAATCATGAAGCTGGCCGAACTGCCTACGGATATCCACCTTCTGACCGGCTTCGAAGTCTTTCCGCAGCCTGGCGCGGATATCGTTGCGCGGCACATTCGGCCACCGGATCGTCAACTCGTTGAGCCCAGCCTTGACGACGCCGGCGCTCGCCCGCGTCCGCAACGCCACCCATTGGTCCTTGAGTGTCGCCTGCGCAATGGGCTTGCCGTTCAGTTCAACGACGATCTCGCCGGCTTGCACGGCTTCCGGTATGCGCGACGTCACGCTGATCGATAAATCTTGCGCGGATTGCGAGGAGAACGTGTACTTGCTCGTTGTCCCGTAAGCGGCCGAATACGCGCGGCGATACCAACGATTGCGATCCGTCAGCTCCGTCGAATGCGACTGCAGCAAATCAATCTCGTCGACGTTGCCCAACGACAGCTCGGGCCCCTCCGATGCCGAAACGATTTCCGGGAAAGCGGAGGCGATGGCATCGAGCAGTGCCTGCTCCTTGATGATGCCGCGGGCAAGCGGGCTATAACCGACCAAGCACACTTCCGCGATCTCGTTCTTCACCAACTGATCGAACTCGGGCAGCAGCACCTGGGGCGTCTTGCGGCGATAGGCATCGTACACGAGCGCAATGCCCGTCGTCGCGATCTTGGGATCGTATTCGCGCGCGCGCCGGAAGTGGAAGGCACAAACTTCCGGGTCCTGCCCCCAGTGCGCGTTATGGATGCCCGCCAGCAAATGGGCCCACGCTTCATGTTCGGGCGCGGGCTTCGATGCCGCATCGATCAAGTCTTCGAGGTGCGCTTCCCGCTTGAAAAGAGCGGGCAGGAGCTTTTGCGCGACGGCGGCCATCGACACGCGCATACCTTCCGAAGTGTGGTGGCAAAAGTCCAAGTACAGCCGACGGCCTGGGATCTCGTGCTCATAACGATCGCCGAAGAGCTGCGGCAAATCGACGATCGTCGCCCCAACCTCCGGCGCAACGCGCCGAATGGTCTCGGCCACGGTAACGAAGACGCCCGGCACCACCCGCGTATCCTCGATGATGTCGCGGCTTTTGCGCAGCGTTTCGTAGATATCCCGGCTGCGCTTGCCTAGGCCGCGTTGAATGCGTGCCAGCAGTTCGAGGCTCGACGACGAGGTCCCGCCGTCGAGTTCGATCGCGCGCCGCACGGATTCTTCGGCCGCGTCAAACTCGCCTGCATCGAGCGCCTGTTTCGCCGCCTCATAGGCCGACACCCAGCTTCGGGTGTCCTCGCTCGACATCAGCGGCGTATCGAACGCACTGACCGGCGCACTCGTCCAGTCGGCCACGTTGATTTCGGGGATGACGAACACCACCGGCACGCCAAGCGGCGTCAATGACGATGCCAGCTTCGTCACCACCTGTCCCGCGAATCGTTCCAAGCGCTGTAGCTGTTTGCCGAGCAGCTTCGAAAAGCCGCCGTCTTCTTCGATCAAGTCGCCATCGCTCTTGAACGTCTCTGCCGACGTGTTGGCGAGCGAGCCCACCCGCCAGTTGTTGCCCGCGAACACCACAACGGCATCGGGCTCGAGGAGCGGCACGGAAGCCGCAATCTTCGACAGCCACCACGGATCGCAATTGCTCTGGGCGAGATCGACGACTTCGACCGGCTCGGAGAACGCCGATAGCTGTTCGCGTAGCACCTTCGCGGGACTGTAGACGGGATCGAAAAAGAAGCCGCGCGCGACCGATTCGCCAAGCAGCACGATGCGTTTCTTCTCCCCCTTCTTGCCGATACGCTCGACATCGGCGCAGAAACGCCACAAATCGATATGCTTGCGCGAGCGAACGAAATCCCCCGTCCCCTCCTCTTCTTCCCAGATGCCGACTGACCGCTTGCTCTGGGTTTGTCCCTTCAAACTCGCGAAATCCTCCGCCAGCGCGGCGAACGGGCCCGACCAATGATCGCCGCTGTTCGAATCCACATACCGGGTGTCCTCGCCGAGTAGTTGCAGGACGGAGAAAGCCGCGTTGTCGTCCTTGAGCAACGCCGCGAACCGGCTGCTCAGTTCCTGCCGCAAAGACTTATCTGTCATGGTGTGTGCTCCAGTAAGTTGCATGAACGTTCTAAAACTTTCAGTCAGCAGCGATGCGTTTGAAACGGTTCCGATCTCACTAGGCGTGAGCAAGCTCGGCTGGGACCGCGGCGCTCGCCGTCGCCCCGCCTCCCAGTGCTCGTCCGTCGACGACCGTGAACGCCGGCTCGCGTGTCGCCAATAGCGACAGCAACGTGGCGCTGCCCGCTCCATAGTCGTCGCCGCGGTCACGGTCGAATACACAAAAATCCGCCTTCATACCGGGGGCCAGCACACCGACGTCGGACAAGCCGACCGCGAGCGCTGCCGACCGTGTCAACGCGTCCGCATATCGATCCAGTCTCGACGACGGCGTTCCACCCGCCACGCGCGACAGCAGTCCCTGCGCGTAGCTCGTGCGCACATGCAACGCGGCACGAGCTTGCAAGAACAGCGGGCTGTGTGCCTTCCAAAGATCCGTGAGATCGTGCGGAGACCCGAGTTCGTCCAGCGAAACCGCGCAGTTCATCCGCGTCAGCAGCGAGGCTTCGCGTCGATCGATCCGCGAGGCGTTGAACATCGTCAAATTCGATTCGTGCGCCAGCAGATACGCCATCAACGCGCTTTCCGAGCAATAGAACCGGCTTCGGAATTCCAGCGCGTCGTCCGCGTTCGACGATAAGCGCACGCCGATTCGCGTCCCCATCGTCTTGGCGAACTTCGCAAACTCGATGACTTCCGAGGCCGACAATAGCCTCGCGCTCGCCAAAACCGGCATGACGCTGAGCGGCGGATCGGCTTGCGCGCCGAAGCGGCCGCGCGACGCCGATAAGAACCACTCGAGGAAACCGTTCACTTGCTCGAGGTAGTTGCCGCTGAATTCGAGCAATGCGACAGTCCTCATCGGGCCCACTTGTTCGCTCTCGGTCAGCTCGCGCATGCTCGTGCAATGCAGCGCAATGCAAGTCACGCAGCCGGGCCGCGATACGACGGACGTCGCACCGCGAGGGCGTGGCATCGCCGTCTCTATTCCCACGACACCCGGGGTGCAGACGAAGGATGAGCCGTCCACCCCGTCGGCAAGCGTGGACGTCCCGGCCGGCAGCAATGCACTGATACGCGATCCGCTGATCTCGATGTCGCGCTGCCGAAACGCATAGCCGGCGCTATCGAAGCACAGGGTCTGCCGGATGACCCAGGATCGAGCGTGCACCGGAATACGAACGGACAGGTCGCTCGATCTGGCAATCGCGTGGTCCATGATGGACGCTCCGTCGGATCAGAGGAACGTATAAACGTTGACGGATTCGGGCGCGGCGCGCTTTTTTGCGGAACGCGCACTGAAGATCTCCTTCAGCTTGCCCCAGGTCTCCAGCTTGAACCCACGATCCACGATGTAGTCGCCGATCACGAGCGCATCGATGTCCGACACCACGAAGCACCAGATGGCATCGATCGGATCGAGCACGATCGCGTCGCCGCGCATGTTAAACGAGGTGTTCAGCAAGATCGGGCAGCCGGTCAACCGATCGAACTCGGTCAGCAAAGCATGAAAGCGCGGATTGCTGTTTTCGCTCACCGTCTGCACGCGCGCGGAGCCGTCCACGTGCGTGATGGCCGGCAACGACAGCGGAGAGATCACGTCGCATGTTTCGAGCATGAACGGCGACGAATGGTCGAGATCGAAATGTTCGGCCGCTTTCGATTCGAGCACCGCCGGTGCGAACGGCCGAAACGCCTCGCGCATTTTGACGAGGGCATTGATCCGATCGCGCATGTCGTGACGGCGCGGGTCGGCGATGATGGAGCGCGAGCCGAGTGCGCGCGGCCCGAACTCCATACGCCCTTGGAACCAGCCGATGACTTTGCCCTCTGCGAGACGCTGCGCCGTCTCTTTGACGAGCTCGTCCGGACGGTCGGAGCAATCCACGATCGACGTCGAGGGGAAAATCGCGCTCACGGTTTGATGAATCTCGCGATTCGAAAAGCTCGGTCCGAGGTAGACGTGCGGGAGCGCCTTCAGTTCGGGACGCCGCCCCGTCAAGCGCGTATGGGCCACGGCAGCCGCGCCGAGCGAGCCGCCCGCGTCGCTCGCGGCCGGTTGCACGAACAGCTTCTTGAACGGCCCGTCACGCAAGATCCTCCCGTTCGCGACGCAATTGAGCGCCACGCCGCCGGCCATGCAAAGATTGTCCACCGGATGCGCGTCGTGCAGATATTGCGCCTTCGAAAGCAGGATGTCTTCCAGCGTGCGTTGCAGGCTGGCGGCCAGATCCTTATGAAACGTATCGAGTTCCGATTCGGGCTCGCGCGGCGCCTCGCCGAATAGCTCGGGCAGGCGGTCGGAGTACATCCGGTCGCCGTTGAGGAAGTCGAAATACTCCATGTTGAGCCGGTATTGCCCGCCCTCCTTCAATTCGAGCAGACGTTTGACCTGTTCGACGTAGAGCGGCTTGCCATAGGGCGCCAGGCCCATGACTTTGTATTCGGCGTCGTTCACATCGAAGCCCAGATACGCCGTGATCGTGCTGTAAAGCAAGCCGATCGAATCGGGAAAGGCGACCTCCTCGAAGAGTTCGATCTTCTCGTCCTTGGCGCGACCGTAAGTCGTCGTAGCCCATTCGCCGACGCCATCGACCGTCAATAAGGCCGCTTCGGAGAAGCCCGAATAGAAGAACGAACTCGCCGCATGGGACAAGTGGTGATCGACGTATTCGATCGGTCCGTCGAAACCCAGACTTTGCCGAATGTCGCGTTCGGCACGCTTGGGATCGATCTTGAAGCGGCGGCGCGGGTTGTGAATCAGGTCTCTCAGGTTCGTCGCGATTTGGCGCGAAGCCTTCTTGTAGGGATCTTCGTAGTAGGCCACGCAATCGACATCCTTGATCGTCACGTTCGCCTCGCGCAAGCAGTAGCGAAACGCACCGGTAGGAATGCTGTTGTCGTGCTTCACTTTGGAAAAGCGTTCTTCCTCTGCGGCGGCGATGAGTTTGCCGTCCTTCAGGATGCAGCAAGACGAGTCATGATAGTGCGCGGATACGCCAACGATTATGCTCATGATTTCACCAGTCTCAGGTTTTGAACGAAGAATTGGAAGAGGCGTAGCTGTCAGCGCGCCACCGCATCGAGGGCCCGTTTCAACGACTCGAATATCCGGGGAATGTCGCCTTCACTGGTACGCCAATTCGTGAAAGCGACGCGCAATCCCCAGGTGCCCTCGTAAACCGTGCTCGTGATGAACACATCCCCGAGATCGCGCACGGCACGCACGTATGCGTTGATGCGTGCCTCGTCGGGTCGATGTTCGAGCGTGAAGCAGACGACGTTCAGGCGCGTCGGCGCGAGCAAGCGCAATCCCGCCTGCTCGCCGATTCGCCTGCCCAGCGCCTGTGCCAGCGCTATGTTGCGTGTGACGATTTCCGCATGGCCTGCGCGCCCATACGCGGCAAGCGAAAACCAAGTCGCGAGCGCGCGTAGCCGGCGCGAGTTCTCCGGCGTCAGATGCACGAAATCGGGGTTGTCGGCCGGCGCTCCCAAATACGCCGCGCTGTTTTGGAATATGCGCACCTGCAGATCGCGGCGGCGCGTAAATTGGACCGCGGCGTCATAGGGGACGTTGAGCCACTTGTGCAAGTCGATGCAGATCGAATCCGCGAGATCGAGCCCCGCCACGAGATGCGCATGCTTAGGGTCGAGCGCCGCGAATGCGCCGAATGCCGCATCCACATGCAACCAGAAGGAATGGCGAGCCTTGAGCGCGTAAATCGCCTGCAGATCGTCGAAGTCGACGGTGTTGACGGTGCCCGCGCTGGCGACGACGATCGACGGTTCACCGTTGAGCGCGGCAAGCGCGTCTTCGAGCGCAGCGATATCGACCGCTTCGCGCCCGGGCAGCGTGGCGACTTTCCGCACCGCGTTGCGGCCGATACCGAGCATCGAAAGCGACTTATAGATACTCGAATGCGGCACCGCGGACAACACGTGCACCGGGCCGAGTGCTGCCACGCCTTGCTCGAAGACGCGAACGCTTTTGCGCTCGCCGAGCCACTCGCGACCAAGCGCGAGTCCGACGAAGTTCGACATGGTGGCGCCCGTGACGAACACGCCCTGCTGCGCCTCACTCAAGCCGAACAGTTCGCGCAGCCGTGCAACCGTCTCCCGCTCGAGGTCCGGAGCGGCACTGTCGATGCCGGCGGTCGGGTTCTGATCGTAGACGCCGGTGAGCCAATCTCCCGCCAGCGACGCCGGCGTCGAGCCGCCCGTGACGAAGCCCAAATAGCGCGGCCCCGCGCTGCCCGAAAAACCCGGAGCCCAGCGTTCGGCGAATTGCGCGAGTGCGCCGTCGAGCCCCGCGCCCCGCTCCGGCAGCGGTTCGATCGAGGCGGGCGGCGGCGCGAGCGCGGCCGGACGGTCATCGAGACTGGCCAAGGCCTCGACGGCGTGACGGCGGGTACGTTCAAGCAACGAATCGATGTTCGCGAGATCGGATGACAGTGTCGGATGCATAGTCGAGTCGTGGTTGGAGTGACGGTAGGGATCGAGCGCCGGGCGTTCCCGGGTGCCCGGCATGCTCGGCCTCAATGCAGGCGACGATCCATCACCTCGCGCGCGCCGGCGTAATACTCCTTCTCGATCTGATAACGAATCAGGCAGCCTTCGCATAGGTCGCGAATGATGTGCGGGTTCTTACGCGCGAGCGGCAACAGCACGCGGGCGACCAGTTGCTTGCCGTGATTGGCATCCACGGGCACGTGAAGCTCGTGGTAGTAGCGGAATTCCTTCGGCACGTTATGCCGCTGCATGCCCTTGAGCATCCGCGTAAATCGATAGGGCACGGTTTGTTCGAGCAACGTCAAGGCACCGAGCAATCGCGCGACATGTTGACGGCGCAGCGCGTACATGAGCAACAGATTGCCGTTCTTGAGCGCCGCGACGGGCATGTCCACTTCCAGATCGAGATCGCCTAGTTGCGACTTGAAATAAGGCGCGGCTCGCATGAACGTGCGTGTGTGCATTTCATCGAGTTCACCGAGACCCATCTCGTCCCAGAAGTTCTCCGCCAGTGCGAGTTTCATGTCGCCGTCCATACCGAGCTGCGACAGCGCGATGATGTCGTCGAAACGGCCATCGACTTGAGCCTCGAGTGCAACGAACAGCGAGAGCTGCGGTAGCGACGCTTCCTCGGCGAGAAAATCGAAAAACGGAGAGACTTCCTGGCGATGCTTGTGGCGCAATGCGACATACCATTCTTCGAATTGCTCGGCATCGGTCGGAAACGCGCCTCGCTCGATGCGCGCCGCCTCATAGTCGCTCCACTGCGTCTCGAGCGCGTGAATGCGTGCGTAGTCTTCCGCCAACGGCACGGTTTCCGGCGCGCTCGGCGGCGCAAGCTCACGCAAATAGAACGCATTCAACTTCATCTGCCCGGCGAGCGTGTTGCAGTCATGCTCGACGTCTAGCGCTTGCGGCTGCAATTTCAGTTGCGTACTCACTGTCGTCTCTCCTCTCAGCGGTCGGTATTGACTAGGTGCATTTCTCGGTGCGGCGCTGCGTGGCGCAATGCGGCGTGCGGCAGGTCCGGGCGCGAGCGCAGCCTCGACGCGGCGGTCTCTCTTGCGGCATCGCCTGCCGCAAAGAGCGCGCTGATCCAGTCTCTCGTCTGCTCCCAGTTCTCATGTGCGACGATTCCGGCAAGCGGCGCTTCGTGGGCCGAATAGGTGATCCTTCGCTTGATCGGCGCGCCCGCCGGCAATTCGATCCAACGCACGAGCGCGGGATCGCCGCGAAAGGCGTCGATGCCGGCGATCCCTTCGTAAGCATCCGTGTCGAGGGTGTGTCCCGGGAACACGAACCACCCGTGCCAGCGAGGCTGCGCTTGCGTTCGGGGGAGCGCGCGCGAGGGACGCCCGTCGAGCAGCAGGCGCAGTTCCTCCGAAGGAAGGTGCACGCCGGTTGCATACTCGAACGTCGCGACGACATCGGCTCCCCCCACGCGATTGCCGACTTCGAGAAACACAAGCGTTTTGCCGTGCTCGATGGCTTCGAGGTGGAAGCTGCCCTGCTCAATGCCGACGGCGGCCAGCGCGGACGCCGCCCAAGCTCCCGCTTGCGTCGAGACGGGGAAGTGATACGAGCCGAGCGGCCTGCCATTCGCGAACGCGAGGCATGTGCCGATGTAGCGGCTGGCCGTAATCGTCAGCACTTCGCCGTTCGAGACGAGACCGTCGAAATGCAGGATGTCGCCGGTGACGAATTCCTCGACTTCGTAGTCGTCGATGGCCTGTGCATCGGCATCGAGCCGGGCGACGCCCGAGCGGCGCTCGCGAATCGCCACGGCTGCCGCTTCGGGCGTCTCGAAGATGACGACGTCCTCGCTCGATGCGCCGCTCAGCGGCTTCAGGACGGTGCGGCCCAGCCATTGCGCCGAAGCGGTGGAAGCCATGAGCGCGCCGAGGCTGACGAACTTCGGCACGCGCAGCCCTGCTTTGCGCACGGCGTCCTTCATCGCGACCTTGTCGCGGACGAGACGCACTTCGTCGAAAGTGGCGCCCGGCGTGCCGAGCCAAGCACGCAGCTTCGCCGCGTCGAGCAAGTCGTATTCCGACAGGGCAATCACACGATCGAACGAACGAGGCGCTTGACTGAGCCACGCCTGCGCTTCATCGAACGTGCCCGCGCGACCGGGACGCTGCACGCGCTCGCAACGCAACCCGGCAGGCAGCGTGGCCAGCAAATCCGGAACGCCGAAATACGTCACGTCATGCCGGTCATGGTCGATGCCGCGCGCGTATTCGATGCGCGGGTAAGGCACGCGGTGCAAAACAAGAATGTTCATGTCGCGCTCCCGTCAAGCCGCGGCCAACGAGGCCCGCGCATCGATGCTGCTGCGCTCGGGCTCGAAGAATTCGCGCGCTTCACCGAGCACCGAAAGCCAAATCGCGCGCACGGTGGCGACGGCGCTGCGCATGTCGAGCGCCTCGCTATCGGCGGCGAAGCAGGCTTGCGCGGCGAAGTCGGCATTGTCGTGCGGCAATGCCGGGATGTGGCGCGTCCCCTCCCCCAGCCAGCCGAATTCGAGCCGTCGCATCGAGTCCACGCCCAGCAGCGAAGCGGCGCGTGCGAGCGTCCGGTCGAACAGTTGCTCGCCGTCCTCCTGCGACGGTACCGTGAGGAGTCCGTCGGCGGGTACGCCCAGCATGACCGTCGCGGCTCGCCGTTCCGACGCCGAAAGCAGCGGCTCGCGGGCCGCGCCGAATGCCGCATCGACCCAGAGACCATAGAAATCGATGCCGTACACGTACTGCGCGATCGTCCAGATCTTCATGCCGGCGGGCCGGCGATTCGGCTCGACCACGGCCGCGCGCAGCCCCGCGTCGTCGAGCTTGATTTCGTTGTGAAACGGGCCTTTTTGCTGGCCGACGAGCACGTTCGCGAGCCGCCCCGCGCGCGTCAACGTCGCGCGCTCCGTGGCCGTGATGCGCGCGGGAAGAATCTGCGCGACCTCGACGGGATAGCGCCCGTTGGCACTAACCTTCTCCGTTACGAACTCGGTCGTCCCCACACCGTCGAATGAAAATTCGCGAGCAAACGGGATCAGCGTTTCGCAGATCGCGCCGCGTGACAGATAAGGCGCCACCGCGGCAAATGCGGCCTCGAGACTGTCGCCGGCTTTGACGATCACGACGCCGCGGTTGTTGCCTTCACAGGAAGGCTTGACGACGAACCCGTCGGGATGCGCGTCCGCGAACCGGCGCAGGTCCTCGACGCCGAATACCTCGACGCAGTCGGGGACCATCACGTTCTGAGCTTCGAGCAAATTGCGCACGGCGGTTTCGCTGACGCGATAGTCCCGCTTGCTGTACGCATTGCCGGCAAGCACCGCCGAGTCGACGCGCAGCCCGAGACGTTCGAGCAAGGCGGCACCGCTTTGGACGGCATTGTCGGAGAACACCATACCGGCGCGCAAACGATCGCGCCAAGGCTTCAGGTAAAACACCGCCTGCTCGACGAAATCGTCGGCGAGCGGGTCGAGATCGATCGCCGCTTGACACAGTTGTAGATCGCGCTCCGTGGGGTTCGCGCGAATCAGAATGGTCTCGGCCCCGTGCCGCTCGCGCGCATAAGATGCGATATGCGCGACGTCGGACACACGAGTGAGGTTGTAGTCGATGATCAACAGCATGGGTCGGTTGCCGTTCACGATTGTGTCTCCAATGCAAGCGATGGGTTGCGGTAGCGCACGTCGATGGCGCTTGCCGATTCGACCAGCAGGTCGTTCAGCGTTGCATCGCGCTCGTCACGCGTCATCCGCCACAGCAGTTGGCCGAGAAAGGATTCGCGCGGGGTGTCGTCCACCACGTCGCCTGGTTTGAGCAGGATCTGCTCGATGGCCGGGCGCCGCCCGCCGCCGCGCAGCTCGATGCTTTCGATTTGCCCCGGCGCGGCGAAATACACGCGGAAGAAGGTCGCCAGCGCCGTGGGTGCCGAGCCGTCCGTTCGATACGAAAGACGCCGCAACATCGCGGACAGTCCCGCGTAAGGCGCTCCGTTGGTCTGCTCGAGCAGCAGCGCTAGCCAAAGGTCCAGCAAACTGGCTTCCGCGTTCAGCGCCTTCACGCTGTGAGAAATGAGGCTGCCGCCGACCCGCGGATTGATCTCGATCAGATCCCAGTGCTTCCCGTCGAACCGGGCCTCGACGTGAAAGCAACCCCAATCGAGCTGCAATTGCGCAAAGACCGACCTCAGCCAGACGAGCCCCACCGCGATCTGCCGCGTCGACAGCGAGGCCGGCGGGCTCGTGCAACTGTCCTCGAGCACGGTGCCGTTGGTTTCGGTGAGCTCGCACTTCTCGTGCACGCCCACGACATGTACCTCCCCTTGCGCTGCAAGCACCTCGAAACTGAACTCCGTGCCCTCGAGATAGTCTTCGGCGACGAACGAGACGTCCTCGCCGAGCGCCGATCCATACACCGTGTCGTCGCGCGCCTGCTCGACGATCGCGGCAAGTTGTGCCCAACTCGTATCGGCCGCGAGGCGGAACGCTCCGTACGAGGCGATTCCTCGCGCCGGCTTAATGAAGTAGCGGCCGCCTTCGCGCTTCAATGCATCGAGCACGTCGGGCGTCAGTATGCGCGCGGCAACCCTCGACAAGCCGGCGCCGTATAGCTCGCTTCGAACCGCGAACTTGTTGCGCAGAAAGTCGATCCGCTGTGCCGGCAGATCGCTGGCGCCCAGACGTTGATTCGCATGCGCCATCAACGCGCGGTAGCCTTCCCAAACACTGATGCACGCGCTGATGGTGCGCCCCGACGCGCGCAACGAGGCGATGGCGCGTTCGACGCCCTCGATATTCAGCACATGCGAGTCGCTCGAAAGCACCACTCGCGCCATGCCTCGCAGCTTCTGCAGCCTTTGCTCTCCATGCTCGGGCAGCGGAAGAGAGCTGAGCACGAACGGTTGCAGGCCGCGGGCCTTGATCGCTGCGATCAGGTCCTCCGCGAACGAGAAACCGCAATGACTCAAAATAAGAACGCCGCTATTCGCCATCGCCATGTCTCCTCTCGGATCGTCAGGCCGCGGCCTTCAGAGCCGGCTCGATCTTGTCTTCGTAAAGCTCCTTGAAGTAGAGCGCCAGCACCGTTTGATGCTCACGCAGATAGCGTTTGAGCGCGTCGATGTCGTCGTCGCTGCCGATCAAGTGCCGGATCGCCGCCCATACCTCGCCCGGGTGGTCATCGTTGATGTCGGTGTGCGAATGTGCGATCTGGCCGACGATATTCGTCTCGCCCACCGACTCCTTGAGCGCCTTCAGCTTGCGCGGCTCGAGCTTCACGTTGACGTACTCGACGAGATACGAGTAGGCGATCACCCCGAGCGGGCCTTCATGGTCGAGCAGGTACGAGAAGTAACCCGTGAGCAGCTTGGTCGACAGGTACGGCTCCGTATCGAGGAACTGCTCGCGCGATACCCCGGCACGCTCGAGGTCCTGAATGAACAACTCGTCGTGCAGCATTTCCTCGCGCTCGTAGTTGGCCCAGATCTGCGCAGCTTCGGGGCTTCGCTTGGCGACTTCGGCGAGCGCCTTCGATTCCGATACGCGCAAGAGCCTAATGCGCCAAGCCGTTTCGATCAGATGCCGTTTGTAATAATCGGAATCGATTTTCTTGCCTTCGAGGTGCGCCGCATAAGGCACGGTTTCGTACCAGTTATCGATTTGCGCATCGATAATCGAATCGATTTCTTTGCGCACTTCAAGCGACCGTTGGGCATTGAGAAACGGAGTGCGGTTGCCCAAGCCAGTATTTTTAACGCGATTGCCCATAATTCCTTCCTTGGTGAATGAGAAGAATCGACTGCGCGAAAACCCTAATCGACAAACCAGCCAGATTTAAACTACTACGAAACGACTTGAATCGTTACCGCTCCTCCGACATGGCACTGACATGCCAACCTGAATGAGTCACCCGGATACCCGAGCGTCTCCAAAAAATCCTTCTCCTCTCGGCTCTTGTTGCCCAGATAATCGATGCCGTTTAATATCTCAATTACGCAGGCACCGCACACACCGGCCTTGCAGCCGAATGGGATGGATTCCTGCCCATATAACTCGAATTCAAGCTCGGTCAATGGACTTCCATCCGGCAATACCACCTCCACGCTCTGAGGCATGAGCTTTACCGTTGGCATGGCTGCTCCAAATTGAGTTTCTTCTCGACGGTAGAAAAGCGGAGAACGTGAAACCCGCACCCGCTTCTCACCGGCGGGTTATGCGTTGCGGGTAACTATAGAGCACTGAGTTTCAATTTGCAACTAGTTCTTTTATGAATTTTCCGTGATTTGTTTATACAACCCTGTATAAGAAGATCACTTAACCGCCATTGTTATTTGAGCGCTTAATGCAGGACCCACCAGAGGGAAGACAATATTCGAACGCTATAATGGTTTATACGGATCAGAACAAAGAGATGGCTTAATTATAAGTATTATTTCAGCGCTTAATTCGGGGCGCGCCAAAAATAAGACGATAACTGGCGCCGTCAAGGCAACTTTTATATCTCCATGCACCCGCTATTCTGATTTGATAAATAGATATCTGAATCTGGAATTAGCAAATTCCCTATGCGCTTAAATCACGCATCCGCGCGATAGCGGGACGGACGCGCACGCTGTCATGTGTTCGAAGACAGTCGGTATAGTTGTTCAGACGACTATGCCGAAGCGCTGCCGCGGAGAACTTTTTCGAGCTGGGGGCGCTTCCGGTTCACGGGCGCGGCGTCGCGCGCCCCTACGGCTAGTGCGTTTCGCGAAGACCGGCTTTCGATGACGCGTCGGCTGTGGCCTCGGTGATTTCCACGGCCGATTTGACCATGGTGTCGTCGGGGCCGAGCAGCCGCCCGTCTTGAGACCGTAGTTCGAGGCGCTTGACAGGCAACCCCTGTTGCGCATCGACGAGGCACACGTGGCATTCGCCGGGCTCGAAGAAATACGCTTCGCCCCACTGCCTCAAGGCGACGAGCAACGGGAACAGCCCCTTGCCTTTCTCGGTCAGCACATACTTCTGGTAGGCGCTGCCGTCGGAAGCCGGCACCGTTTCGAGAATGCCGTGATTGACTAGGTTACGCAGCCGCGTAGTCAGGATATTCTTGGCGAGCCCCAGGTTCTTCTGGAATTCGCCGAAGCGCTGAAGGCCGTCGAAGGCATCACGAACGATGAGAAGCGACCACCAGTCTCCAATCGCGTCCAAGGGTCTCGCGATCGGGCAAGACGTTCCCTTGTGACTCGTTCGCTTTACCATCGCGGCCCTCCAGTTTCATGTGAACACACGGGTCGGGCCTGCTTCGATCGCATACGTCGGGTGGACGCATTCTCGGGCATCATGTTTCGATCCTGATCGAATCGCCAGACCATGAACGCACCGCAACTTCGTACAACGAGGTCGTGCGAAACCGCAGGGCAACTAGTTCCATTATAAAACTCGTTGCGCGGCACGACAAATGAGGTTGCGCCGCATTCATGCGGCCGGTATCGCCGCACGCCCCCGCTTACTTGCTCAGCGCTCGCGAAGACGAAAGTCCTCGAAGCGGATCCATACGAGCAAGCGATTCCGATCGGGCTGCCCATCGGCGTTGCGCGCGTATGCATGACGCCGTGTGGGAAAACGAAGCCCTTGCGCTTCGACGTAGTCGGAGACGTAGTGCGCGACTTGCGCCTTGCTCGAAACATCGAGCTCGTAGTCTTGGCGCCGCAGCAGGAAATCCGGACCGAAGTAAAAGCGCTGCGTGGCGCTGTGGCTTGCCAACGTATCGGGCAGCACGACGTTCAATACGCGCCAGATCTCGCCGTCCTCGTACCAGGGGGCGGTCTCCTCGACTTGCACTCCCGGCAGCGCAAGCAGGAACGGAGTCGCCAAATACGTCCACAGGGCGTAGCCGTTGAAATAAGCTCGGTGCGAGATATCCCAGTACGTGTGGGGTCCGTATCCGGCGAACGCGGCGCGCGGGTCAAGCAGTTCCTCGACGAGTTGGTGATCGTAGTCCTCGATTGCCACGCGGCTCGGGGTAAAGGTCATGCGGTGATTGGGCGCATCGTACGGGGCGATGCTCGTCCATTCTTCCGCCGTCTTGATCGTGACGTTGCCCCAACCATGGTTTTCGGGAATCCCCTTCGAAGGCCAGAAGGGTCCCCCCGTTGCGCTCTTCACGGCCAACTCGCTGAACGAATTCCAGCGTTCGAGTCCACCGTGAGCGTCGAGCACTTTGCTCAAGAGATCGTTCATACGTCGTTCCTCTGCGTAGGGAGGCAGGATCGGTATCGCGCCTCATCGTCGGCGCGATACCGAAGTCGGTCGATCAGGTCCGCACTTGTTGGCTCGAGCTTTTCGGCGCGAAAATGAGGAAGCTGATTGCGCCCAACACCCAGACGCTGAACCCGCCGTACAGCATCAGCCAACTGAACCCTTCCACGAGCGCGCCGTGCAAGATCGATCCGGTCGGATCGGCTTGCGTGAGCACCGGGAAGTGCTGGCTCAGCGACTCGGTGCTGCCGCCGCTGGCGATCCGCTCAGCCAGCGTTTGGAGATCGGCTGCGCTGACCGTGTTCGGCAAGGCGTTCTGCAGATGGTCGACGATACCCGCCACGAGCACGAAGCCCATCACGGCGATATTGATGGCAAGGCTGATCAAGCGCGCGCTGATGTCCATGCCCGATGCCATCCCTGCACGATTGGAGGGCACTGAGCCCGTGGTCGTATTCGTCGTCGGCGTATTGGTGAGCCCAAGGCCGATGCCCGCGACCAACGAACCCGGCAGCATCGTCCAACCGCTTGCAATGGCCGAGGTCGCGCCGAAGCGCATCAAGATGAAGCCGAGGCCGATCGTGAACATACCGAGCGGAATGATGACGCCCGGCTGGTACCGATGCGAGAGCTTTTCCGCGACGGGCGGAATGACGAGCGTCGGCAGCGTGTAGGCCAGCAGCGAAAGGCCCGCGGTGACGACATCGTAGTGAAGTCCCGTTTGGTAGAAGATCGGCAAGAAAATGATGAACGGCCAGAAGCTGAAATTCATGCCGACCGAGCCCATGATCGCACCGGAGAAGCGGCGAATGCGGAACACCGAGAAATCGAACATCGGATGCGAGTTGATTTGCTCGACGATCACGAACACGACGAAGCTGACGATCGTCGCGCCGATGATGTAGAGCGCCGTGCGGCTCGTGAAGCCGAGTTCGGAGCCTTGCGTGATGTAGTACGTCAACCCGAACACCGCGAGCGAAAGCGTGACGATACCGAGAATGTCGAGCTTTTTGGCATCGGGGTCGCTCGATTCCTCCACGCTGCCGAGCGCGAGGAACAGCGTCAATACGGCAAGCGGAACGTGAATCAAAAACACCCATTGCCAGCCTGAGAGCGCGGCGATCGCCCCGCCGATCATCGGCCCGAAGCCAAGGCCGAAGCCCAGGAAGATGCCCCAGATGCCGAAAGCTTTGACGCGCTCCGCGCCTTCCTTGAATTGATTCGACAAGATGGCGATGATGCAAATGAACATCGATCCGCCGCCCATCCCTTGAACAAACCGAGCCGCGATCAAGAGCGGCGTGCTATGTGTGAGGCCGCAAATCAGCGAGGCCGCGCCGAACACCGACAAGCTGATGATGAACATCAGCTTTCTGCCGTAACGGTCGGCAAGTGTCCCAGCCGCCATCAAGACGGTGGTGCAGGCGATCGTGTAGGCATTCATGATCCATTGCAGATCTTTGAAATCCGCGTGCAACAGCTTCTCGAGCGTCGCCAAGATCACCGGCACGCTCGATATTTCCAACGCGAACATTAGCTGCGCCAGGCAGATAGCCGCCAACGCTATGGTGTTTCTACTGGAGCGAGTGTAGGAAATGTCCATGGGTCGTTTTTCCCAATTCGATGTTAACGGGCCGGTTGTGCCATCGGCCGGCAGTGCGCCATGGCGTGCAGCGATTGATAACCAGCGACAAAACGGATAACGAAAAGGCGATCCGCGCAATGGGCACTCGAGAACAACGCAAGGCAGCTATGCGAGGCATCTCGAGCCGCAGTTCGACGAGATGCGGCGTGAGGCTGGGTCCGGATGGACATCGTCGACTCCCGTCGATGTGGTTTTAATTTGAAACCGACTGAATGCTAATCGAAGCAGTCTCAATTTGCAACCATGATGTGCGCGGACGCGCCGTCAGGCCGGACGGTGCCGGGGGCGACGCTCGATATTTGGAGGAAAGGAAGGCGGCCGGAAGAATTTGGAGGGGTGGCCGGGATTCGTTACATGGTCGACAACGCGTAGCCCAGCAAGCGTTCGTTTTCTCCGAGCCCCTCGCAATTCGGTTCATTCGACGCGAAGTGGGATTTCTCCGTCGCGTCATAGCAGCGGTACACCGGAACCGTGTTGCTCCGCGGCTTCGCGTAGGCCCATCCGGCCGTGCGCAACCGCCGGTAGCCATGCGCCTCGCAAAAGCCTTTCTCCGCGAGAAGGTGCTCGCGATGGCCCGATCTATCGCTATCGCAATCCTCGAGCTCGACGCTATCTGTCGTGGGAAGCGGGCTAGTCGACAGATATCCGGTCTGCCCGTCTTGCCTGTATGGCGCGGGAACCGGCGCGGTGGTGGGCCAGCGATCGCGATGTACCGGATCGAACCAGCGCGCCAGCATCTCCACGACCTGCGGTGCATCGGCCGAACGCCTCGGCTCAACGTCGATCTCGCGGAACACCAAATTCCAGCGCGCGATGCTCGCTCCCGCCCCGGCCATCAGTCGCGTCGCATTACCGCCGAGCCCGGGTTGATCCCAACCACCCTGAAAGTATTTTCGCCAGTTGCGAGGCGACGGGTCCCCGCTAGGGGCCCGCGCGACGATCAGGCCGCTATCGCGCGGCCGAAAGCAGTAGGCGTAGAGGTACCCGTCGCGGCCATCGACAGCCGTGCAATCGCCCTCGCCGGTGTTCCTGCCCGGTGTCGGCAAATCCGTTCCGGTTATGAACTGGCCGAGGCTGCGCCAAGTCAGTCCGTCGTCGGTCGAAGTGGCGAGCGCCATGGATTTGTGGGTTTGGCCCGCCGCGTAGTCGCAAGCCGTCTCCGTATGGACGAACCCGAGAACGGTTGCACCGATGCGCTCGGCGTGATTGAGCCACTGACCGCAAGCGCTATAACTTCCCGGTGCTCCGGGTGTCAGGACGATACGCCCCGGCCCGCCCATATCAAGGGGCGTCTTGCCGTCGATCGCCGTGGTTTGCCCATGCGCGTCGAAGCCCCGGAAGCCCCCGCCCGGCAACTCGATCTCGGTAAAGCGGTTGTCGGCAATATCCGCCGCCGGACCGCGCACCATATGCGCAAGCCCAACGCGAATGTGAAGGCACGCGCCGCACGATGGAGTCAGGGCGGTCTCACTTCGTGCGAGCGCCGCGAAACTGAGGAAGAGAACGACCACGAAAGCGCGTACCAGCATTGCTTTTTTCATTCAGCATCTCCTTTAGCGCGATCGATATAAGCCTTCCTTACATTGCCCCGACACCAGCCTGTCATCTACCCACGGCACTATCCCCGTATTCTTCCTCCGGCCTCACCATGCTCGCCCTGCTTGCCGCCGCCTTTTACGAAACCGCTCGCCAAGGCAGCGTCACCGCCGCGGCCAAGCGGCTCGAGGTCAGCCAACCCACCATCACCGCGCGAATCCAGCAGCTCGAACGTCATTACGGCGTCGAGCTTTTCCATCGCCGCGGGAATCGCCTCGACCTCAGCGACGCAGGCGCTTCGCTCATGCCGCTCGTCGGCGAGATGCTGCAAATCGAAAACGATATTGATTTCGCTTTACGCAACGAGCAGGAACTACGCACTGGTACGCTCCGCGTCGGCACCACGGGCCCCTTCTACATCCTGCCCGCGATCGCCGCCTTTCGACGCCAGTATCCGGCCGTCAGGATCAACGTGGAAATCGGCAACTCGCAACAGGTGCTCGATGCGCTCGTGGATTTTCGCGTGGATGTCGCCGTGTCGTCGCAACAAAACGAAGACCCTCGCTTCGTACGCCATACGATAGCCAACGATCGGCTCGTCGCCGTCGTGCACCGCGCGCATCCGCTCGCTTCGCGCGATACCGTCTCGCTCGCGGACTTGACCGGGCACACACTGCTCATGCGTGAATCGGGCTCACGCACGCGCGTGCTGATGGAACACGTGCTTTCGCAAGCGGGCGTGCAACTGCCCTCGAACACCATCGAACTCGGCAGCCGTGAAGCGGTTCGCGAAGCCGTTCGGTGCGAGATGGGTTGCACGCTGATGCCGAGCGGCGAAGTAGGCGCCTGTCCGGATTTGTGCGCGGTCGCGATCATCGACGATATGCCGTCGATCGGCGAGTACCTGTACTACCTCGAAGCGCGCGCCGGGACCCGGCTCATGGCCGCATTCCTCGCAAATGTCGCCCACTGCGGCGACCCGGTATAGCCGTATCGCTTCTTTTAGACATATTCGATTCGATAATTAATCATTCTTCAGAATAACTCAATTACAAAACTTCCGTTAACCGAAGAACGCCGATACTAGTATCAGATTTTTTTCGAGCCTCCCCGCCGGGCCAGGCGGCCACAGGGGGCGAGCGCATATTTGTCCGTATTTCCCTAATTATTTTTATGAAATTGTCACGATCGGCGCTTAGGCTCTGTCGCCGCGACTGATCGATCTGTTCTTCGCGGAACCTGGAATCTTCGCCGGGTGTTTTGGGGTGGCGTGAGTAACGGCCGTTTTGCGTTGCTCTTTAATTTTCTTAAAACAAGGTATAAAACATGGAAGCAAACCGTTTGCGACCGATTACGGTTGCGCTGCGCGGCGCTCTTGCCGGCGCGGTCCTGGTCGTCTCTCTTGCCGGCTGCGGCTCCAGCAATAGCACGCCGGCTGCCGCAACAGGTGATATCAGCAAGGTCCAAAACGTGGTGGTCATTTATTTGGAAAACCGCTCGTTCGACAACCTGTTCGGCAACTTCCCCGGTGCAAACGGCATTGCTAACGTCACGGCGGCCAACGCCCAAGTCGATTTCGACGGCAAAACCGTGCTGACGAAGCTGCCGGCCGTGTGGGGCAGCGAGACGGATCCGTCGCTCGGTCTGGTCAGCACGCTGCCCAATGCGCCGTACCGCCTCGATGCGGCGCCCATCAACAGCACGATGAGCGTCGCCGGGCCGGACCTCGTGCATCGCTTCTATCAGCACCAGATGCAGATCAACGGCGGCGCCAACAACATGTTCGCGGCCTACTCGAACCGAGGCGGCTACGTCATGGGCTACTACGACGGTTCGGGCTTGAACCTCTATAAGCTCGCCAAGCAATACACGTTGGCCGACAACTTCTTCCAAGGCGCATTCGGCGGCTCTTTCCTGAATCACCAATATCTCGTCTGCGCCTGTGCCCCCACCTACCCCAACGCGCCGGCCAGCGAGATCGCCACGGTCGACGCGAGCGGCAAGGCGCTGCAGATCGATCCGACTTCGCCGGCCAGCGCGAACCAAGGGCAAGTCAAGTTCGTCCATGACGGCTCTGTCACTCCGGACGGCTATGCGATCAACACGATCCTGCCGCCGTACCAGCCGAGCGCGGCGCCGTCGGCCCCCGGGCAGGACGTGCGGCTGGCGAACCCCGCCGGCGACGCCTATGAAGGTTCGGCCGTCCTGCCGCCGATCGACTCCAGCAAATTCACGACCATCGGCGATACGCTCACGGCGGCCGGCGTCAATTGGAAATGGTATGCGGGTGAATGGAACAATGCGCTCGTCGAAGGTCTGACCGTACGCGACAGCAAGAACTACAAGCTGATCTGGACGGAAACCCCGGGCCAACCCGACTTCGAGCCGCATCATCAGCCGTTCAACTACTACAGTCGCTTCGACCCGACGACGACGCAGGGACAAACCGAGCGCGCAAACCACCTGCAAGACGCGACGAACATGCTGAGCGACGCGGCAAACGGGACGTTGCCGCCGGTTTCGTTCTATAAGCCCGCCGGCAATCTGAATGCCCACCCCGGCTACTCGGATGTGGAAAGCGCCGATGCCGATCTCGCCAACGTGCTCAATACGCTGCAAAAGAGCCCGCAATGGGCGCATATGGCGATCGTCGTAACCACGGACGAATTCGGCGGCTTCTTCGATCACGTCGCACCGCCCGCGGGTGACCGCTGGGGCCCCGGCTCGCGAATCCCCGCCGTCGTCATCTCGCCCTATGCAAAGAAGGGCTACGTCGATCACACCTACTACGATACGGCGTCGATCCTCAAGTTCATCACGAAGCGTTTCAACCTGAAGCCATTGGCCGGATTCCGCCCGGCCACCGGCGATCTCACGAACGCGTTCGACTTTACGCAAACGCCTTGAGATCTTGATCCAGCGATCCGCACGATAAGGCCGGCTATCGTATCCGGCTGAATCGACGGTACGAGAAGGGGCCGGCACGCATCAACGCGCCGGCCCCTTGCGATCTCGGGACTCAATGGCTTCGCCGGCGATGGGCGGCATCACGCCGGCCGAAAAATCGCGTAGACCTTTGCGACGTGCTCGCGACTGTCCCAACTGCACCGGGCGCCCTGCTCGATCAGAAAGATGTCCCCGCGCTCGAACGTGGCCGTGCGGCCGGATTCGTCGACGAATGTCACCCTGCCTTCCAGCAGGTACATCAGCTCGCAATGGCCGTAAAACAGCGCACTACGCTGATAGGCCGTCGAGTCCCAAGTGCCGCAAACGAATGCGCCATCGTCGGAGCGGTAGTCGGTAAAGTTGCGGCAGGCGGGTACGGGTGAAAGCAGCAACTCCGCGGGCGGCGTGCCCGACGGCTCCAAGTTCGGCGCAGGTTCTATCGGAACGATCCGACCCGTGGCGCACCGGCCGCGCTGGTAACGCATGAAGACGATCGAAACCGGGCCTTTAGCCGACCAAGAAAACGCCACGCCGCACCCCAGTACCGCGCTGTCCCCCGGCCGCATCGTCAACTCGCGCGCCCCCTCCTGCTTCAACGCGATTTCACCTTCCGCCACGATGAGGAATTCATCTACCGGCTGCGGCGGCACAAAACCGCTGCCCGCGTCGAGCGTTAGCACACCCGCGCTCAATGGGCCGGCCGGCCAATCCAGAAATCGGCGGCTGGAAAGGAAGCCATCGACATCGCCCGAGTGGTTCGGCTCGTTGCGTCGACTTTCGTCCGAAGCGAACTTGCGCAGGTCTACAAACGATCGTACGTTGCGCTGTTCGAGCGCTGCTTGCTCTGATGTGGGCATATTGTGTTGTCCTCGATTGATCGAATGAGCGCCGTTATCGCGTCGAGCCCCGCCGCTGCTTCAAGCGTCGTAATACCCGAGGATCGACTTCACCTCCATGTACTCTTCCATTCCTTCGATGCCGTATTCGCGGCCGTTGCCCGATTGCTTGTACCCGCCGAAGGGCGCTTGCGGATCCCACGCCGGATAGTTCAGGTGCACCTGGCCGGACCGGATTTGCGCCGCGACGGCGCGCGTAAGCGCCTTATCCGTGCCTTGCACATGCGCGCCGAGCCCATACACCGTATCGTTGGCGATCGCGATTGCTTCTTCCACGGAGTCGTAGGCAAGGATGGCGAGGACGGGTCCGAAGATTTCTTCCCGGGCGATCGTCATGTCCGTGCGGACATCGGAAAAAATCGTGGGCCGTACGTAGAACCCCTTATCGAGTCCAGCGGGACTTCCCGGTCCGCCCGCAATGAGCTTGGCGCGTTCGTCGATGCCGGCTTCGATCATCGCGCGCACCCTGTCGAACTGCGCGCGATTGGCCAGCGGGCCGTGGGTCGTCGTCTCGACGAAAGGATCGCCGACGATCATCTGCCGCGCGGCTGCCACCGCCAATTCCTCGACCGAGTGCAACTGGCCGCGCGGCACGATCAAACGCGTCGGCGCGCTACACGACTGGCCCATATTCCGAAACGCGGCCGCCACGCCGAGAGAGACCGCACGCGGCAGATCGGCATCGGGTAAGACGATGTTGGGCGATTTGCCGCCAAGCTCCTGCGCCACGCGCTTGACTGTGGGGGCCGCTGCTTGCGCCACCAGCACACCGGCGCGCGTCGAACCGGTGATCGACACCATATCGACTTGCGGATGCGACGCCAGCACCGTCCCGACTTCGGTGCCTGTGCCGCATACTAAGTTGAACACGCCAGCGGGAACGCCCGCGTCCGCGACGACTTCCGCGAACAGCAGCGCGCTGAGCGCAGACAGCTCACTGGGTTTGAGCACTACCGTGCAACCCGCCGCGAGGGCCGGGCCGACCTTCGCCGTGATTTGATAGATAGGCCAATTCCAGGGGGTGATCAACGCACAGACGCCGATCGGCTCGCGGACGACCGCGGTCGTCCCCCGCCGCGTCTCGAACGCGTAGCGAATCAAGTTGTCGCGGGCGACCCGGATATGCTCCGCCGCGAGGGGAACATGCGCGGCCCGCGCATAGCCGATCGGGGCGCCCATCTCCGTGGTGAGCGCCGTGGCGAATAGTTCGGCTCGCTCCAGCATCAAGCGATGCACCCGGTCGAGCAGCGCCGCGCGCTCGTGCGGCGGCATGGCCGACCAGCCCGCGAAAGCCTCACGCGCGGCCTGCACGGCTCGGTCGGCGTCGCGTGCGTTGCCGAGGACGATTTCGCAGACGGCGTCCTCGGTGGACGGCGAAACGACAGCGACTCGATCGGTACTCTCGGGGGCGATCCATTCGCCGTCGATGTAAAAACGATCCAGCCGGCCGCCTTGCGCCAGGTGACGAACAGGTGAAGTCATTGCAGCGTGTCCTTGGGTCGATAAGCCAGCCGGTGCACGAGCGCTCGGCGCTATAGCACCGCGATCGCCTCGATCTCTATCTTCAGGCCGAAGTGCAGGGCCGGGACCGGCACGACGGCACGCGCGGGCTTGGCATCGCCGGCCCAGCGCGCGTAGATCTCGTTGAAGCTCGGCCAGTGCGCCACGTCGACGATATAGACACGGACCTGGGCGAGTTTCGTCACGCCGCTGCCCGCGCCGGAAAGCGCTTGCGCGACGTTGGCCAAAGCTTGTTCGGCCTGTGCCTCGAAGGGCTCGTCGGTGAGTTTCCGGCCGGTCGCATCGATCGGAAGTTGCCCCGATACAAAAACGAGACCATTCGCGATCGAGACGTGGCTATAGTGGCCACCGGGCGTGGCTAGCCCCGTGGGGTTCATCGTGCGCGGGTTCGGCGCACCTTGTTCGTTCTGATCCATGAGACCTCCGGCTAGAAATCCGCGACTTTGCCCCATGCGGACTCGGAAAAGCGGCTCGGTCGATAGGGCATCGGGTCCACGATCGGCTCGGCACCGGTTGCGAGGTCCGCAATCAAATGCCCGGCGCCGGGCCCGATGCCGAAGCCGTGCCCCGAAAACCCGGCCGCCAAGATCAATCCCGGCACGCCAGGCACTTCGCCGATACCGGGAACGCCGTCGGGCGTGCTATCCACGAAACCGGCCCAGGCATGCGTGATTTGCGCTTCGCGCAGTTCGGGCAACAGTTCGACCGCGCGCCGATGCGTTTCCTTGATCGTGGGCCCATCGGGCTTCGGATCGAGAATGCGCATTTGCTCCATAGGCGTCGGCATATCGAGCCGCCACCGCTTCAACGTTTCGTGACCGCCGCGAACGCCCTCCAGGCCACCCGGCAGAAGGCTGCGCCAGCGCTTGGCGAACATAGGCACGAACTGCGGCGCGAATCGCACGAACTGCGGCGTCATATCGACGCGTGCGCGCCCGCTGATCGCCAACGCGTAACGCCCGTCGTTGCGGCGGGTCACCGACACGCCCGTCGTAAACATCGCATCCGGCAAGCGATGCCGTACCGGAGCAACACTAAGGATCGATTGTCGAATCGACGCTTGAGGAAAACGAATGCCGAGTTGCCGGCAGAACGAGGACGCCCAAGCGCCGCCGGCAAGGACGACCGTGCGCGTCTTGATGACGCCGGCTTCCGTGACGACGCCGCTCACACGCCCGCCCTCCAATTCGATGCCGCGGGCCGCGCACGATTGAACGACGCTGCCGCCGAGCTTCATCAATGCCGCTGCGACGGCCGGCGCGGCCTTCGCGGGGTCGGCGGTGCCGTCGGTCGGCGAAAAGACGCCGCCCTTCCAAGCCCGGCCGGTCGCCTGTCCTCGCTGCGTCGCCTGGCGGCCATCGAGCATATAGGTCCTCACGCCGGCGGTCTTGGCAAAATCGCCCCAACTCGCCCAGCGCGACAGCTCGGCTTCGTCGTTACTGAGGTACAACAGCCCGCAGCGATGGAAACCCGTATCCTCGCCCGATTCGACGGCGAATCGCTCCCAAAGATCGAGGCTCTTACTGGCCATCGGCAATTCGCGCGCGTCGCGGTTTTGCTGCCGGCACCAGCCCCAATTGCGGCTCGATTGTTCCGCCCCGATCCGCCCTTTCTCGACCAAGGCGACCGATACGCCGCGCCGGGCCATGTAGTAGGCGGCGAAGACGCCGATGATGCCGCCGCCGATGACCACCACGTCAGCGGCGGCCGGCGGCGTCGGCGAAGTCTGGATGTGCTGCAACGGAGGAGACATGATTAGGCTCGTTCGATCGATGCTTGGACGGGTGAAACCACTGATTCATCCTCTCTTTGGATTCGGCCGAAGCGCACCACGGTCACGCCGGGCCTCAACTGCCGCAACGACGGCATGATGAGCATGCACTCGTCGTAGGGCGTGACGACGGGTTCGCCGTCGGACCAGCCGATCACGGTGCCCGCTTTCTCGAACACTTCGAGCCCGGTGTAGGGACCGGCGAACCGAAAATCCATGCTTCGCGCCACCACGGGTTCGGTGACACGCACGACGGTCATCGACGGCGGCAGCGGCGCAAGCCAGCCCTCGGGCAAGTCGGCTTCGGCGATGACCCCGGCATGCAACAAGAAGCGCGCCGTGCTATCGCGCGCCACGCGCACGGCGCGCTTCTCCCAATGCTGACCGCACTCGATCAGCAGGGCATTCTTGGCATCGGAAGCTTCGCCGAACCCGCCATAGTCACGCATGCGTTTGCCTTCGGGGTGGCCTTCGTCGCAGACGACGGTAGCCGGCGCCCCTACGTCGACGGCAAGCTTCGCGCCTTTGCGAAGCGGTCCGGCCACGATCAGCGGCTCGCTTCTCTCATGCATCGAGTGCAGATCGAGCAGCAGGTCGACGGTATCGACGATAGGCCGCATTGCTCGCGCGCGATCGAGTTCGACCGATCGGCGCGAAGCATCATCGAGTACCGCGGCGGTCCACACGCGATTGAAATCCTCATCGACGAAGCGCGACCGGTCCGGAGCACGGCGATCGAAACGTGAATAAGCCTCGACGTTCGCGAACGAGAGCGTGAGTCGCCCCCGGCGCGGGCGTATGCCGTGACGCAACAGCGCATCGACGACGATCGCCCCGCACACCTCGTTGCCGTGCGTCAGCGCATTGACCATCGCGTGCGGGCCGGGCACGCCCGAATCGAACGTATGGACGTAATCGACGCCGCTAGTGCCCCCCGCATGGACCGTGATGTCCGGAAAGTCGATTTCGATCGGATAGGCTTGCTCGCTCATGGTTGGATCGTCCTGGGTGTGGGAGGCAACGTGCCGCGCGAGCGCGCCACGAAGGTCGTGGGCGTCATACCGCACCATCGCTTGAAGTGCCGGCCGAAATGGCTCTGATCGAAAAATCCCACTTCCGCCGCCACCTCGACGCTCGGTACGCCCTTTAGCAGCAGCGACTGCGCGCGTTCGATTCGAACGGCGCACAAATATCGATACGGAGACGAACCGAAACGCTGGCGAAACGCCGTCGCAAACCGCGAGATGCTGAGCTTGGCCCGCGCGGCCATCTGCTCGAGCGTGAGCGGCTCGTTGAAGTGAGCCTCGATAAAGGCCCGGGCCTCGTCCAGTCCTTGCGATCGCGTCATGACACACCTGCCCGATCGCACGCCATTCCCGCGCTCATGCCGCGCCCCGCAAAGGCTGAAACCGCGCCAGCTCCTCGGCCGAGCGGTGGCAGAGTACCTGCGCGCCCGACGGCAGCACCCGAACCGGTGCCGGGGCGACGTTGCACCGGCCTTCGATCCGCACGGTGCAACGCGTCATGAACGGGCACAGATGTGCCGCGCTCGTCCGCTCCGAGAGCGGCGGCAACGCTGCCGCCGCCAAATCGCGCCTCGCATCGAGCCAGCCCCGCTTCAACGCGGGGACCGAATCGACGAGCAAGCTCGTATACGGATGATGCGGCGGTTGGCCCAGCACCTGGGGCTGCCCGGCCTCCACACGCTTGCCGGCGTAAAGGACCACGACCTCGTCGCAAATCGCGCGGACGGTGGAGATGTCGTGGCTGATGAACATATACGACACGCCGAGTTCGCGGCGCAGCTCACAAAGCAGATCGAGGATGGCCGCGCCCACGACGGTATCGAGCGCCGAGGTGACCTCGTCGCACAAGATCAACGCGGGGTCGGCCGCCAGCGCCCGCGCGAGATTGACGCGCTGCTTCTGCCCGCCCGATAGGCCGCCCGGTTGACGCCCGGCGGTCGCCGCCGGCAGCTTCACGAGATCGAGCAGCTCGGCGATACGCCGCTGCGCCGCCGCGCCGCGCATGCCGTGATAAAAGGCGAGCGGGCGCCCGAGAATGTCTTCCACCGTCCGGCTCGGATTCAAGGCCGTGTCGGCATTCTGGAAGACGAGTTGAATCCGTCGAAATTGATCCGGCGTCCGTTTGGCCAATTGCGTAGGCAAGGGCTTGCCTTCGAACAGGACGGATCCGCCCGAACCTTCGACGAGCCCGGCCACGACGCGCGCGAGGGTCGTCTTGCCGGAACCCGATTCGCCGATAATACCGAGTGCGCTGCCGCGCGCAATCGAAAGACTCACGTCGTCCAGCACACAAACGGCCGGCCGTCCATCGCGGCCGATGCGTCCATAGCCGGCCGAGAGACCGCGCACCTCCAAAAGCGGCGCCGCCGTGAGGTCTGCCGCGCCGCCTTCCCGAGCCCGGCCCGACGTGCTGCCGCGCCGCGCCGATGCGTCGAGCAGCGCACGCGTATAAGGATGCGCGGGCGCATCGAGCACCTGATCGACCAGGCCGTTTTCCTGAACCTCGCCGCCGTTGAGAACGACGATGCGGTCGGCCATCTGAGCCACCACGGCCAGGTCGTGCGAGACGTAGACGGCCGTGGTGCCGAGTTCCTTGATGACGCGCTTGAACGCCACGAGCACTTCGATTTGCGTGGTGACGTCGAGCGCGGTGGTGGGTTCGTCGAATACGACGACCGCCGGATCCGTGATCAACGCCATGGCCGCCATCAACCGCTGCAACTGGCCGCCGGAAACCTGGTGCGGATAGCGATCGCCGATGGTTTCCGGCGACGGCAACGCAAGGGCGCGAAAGAGTTCGATTGCCTTCGCGCGCGCGGCTTCGCGCGTCATCAGCCCGTGTAGCAACGCCGGTTCGATCACCTGATCCATCAGTACGCGGGCCGGATTGAAGCCGGCGGCCGCGCTTTGCGCCACGTACGCCACGTCCCGCGCGCGCAACGCGCGGCGACCGGCATCGTCGAGGGCGAGCACCTCGACACCGCCCACGCGCACGCTTCCGCCCGCGAACACGCAACCGGGCCGAGCATAACCGAGCAGGGACAGCGCGATCGTCGTCTTGCCCGATCCCGATTCGCCGATCAGCGCAACGACTTCCCCTTCCTTCACCGCGAAGTCGACGCCCTTGACGATCTCCACCTCGGCGCCGGCCGCCGAACGCGCGACGATCCGAAGGCCCGCGACTTCGATCATGTTCCGGCCGTCAGTCATTTCACTCCTCCTTGCGCGAAGCCGCCGTGGCGCCGCAAGCTGTCGATCAGCAAGTTCATGCCGACGGTCAGCGTCGCGATCGCGACGGAGGGCATCAACACGGCGGGCGCCGCCTGCGACAACCCGCCGATGTTCTCTCGCACGAGCGAGCCCCAATCGGCATTGGGCGGTTGCACGCCCAACCCTAGAAAGCTCAGCCCACTCAGCAGCAGCACGATGAAGACGAAACGCAGCCCGAAGTCGGCCAACACCGGATGGATCATGTTCGGCAGCAACTCCACGCGCGCGATGTAGAGCCAGCCCTCCCCGCGTGCCCGCGCGACCTGCACGTATTCGAGCGTCATCAGGTTGATCGCGAGCGAGCGTGAGATGCGAAAGGCACCGGGAACGTAGGCCACCGCGGCGACCGCGGTCAGCATCGGCACCGACGAGCCGAAGGCGGCGATCGCGACGAGCGCCAGCACCTTGCTCGGGATCGAAATCAATGCGTCGAAGAACCGGCTCATCGCTTCGTCGACCCAGCGCGGCGCGGCTGCCGTTAGGAGCCCCAGGCAGGTACCGATGCCGCTCGCGAGCACGGCGGCCGCGAGCGCCAGCCCCACCGTATAGCGCGCTCCGTTAAGGATCCGGCTCAGCATGTCGCGGCCGAGATAGTCGGTGCCGAACGGATGCTGCATGCTGTAGCTCGCGAAACTGAACGGCGAAGCAAGCGTGCCCTGGTTGTAGGGCGCGAGCATCGGTCCCACGATGGCCATGACGAGCCAAAAGCAGACGATGAACAAGCCGATCCTGCCGAGCCACGATAGGCGCGCGAGACTCACTCGCAAGCGGTGCCCCACGGCGGCGGATGCCGGCTCGCCGCCCTCTACCGTGCACTGTCCGCCCGTGCCCGGTTCGTCGTAAATCTGCGTGCCCGGATGCGGGATGGAAGGCTGGACGGAGCGGTTCATCGTTGACGAAGCCTCGGATTCGATACGATCTGACATAGGTCGGCCATCAAAACGAGTGCGAGATACGCCGCGCAAAACACCATGACGCAGCCCTGAACGAGCGGCATGTCGCGATTCGACACGGCATCCACCATCAAGCTCGCGAGTCCGGGGTAGTTGAAGATCGATTCGACGATAACGACCCCGCCGAACAAATAGGACAAGCTCAATGCAACGGCATTGGCGATAGGGCCGATCGCGTTCGGCAGCACATGCCGCAAGACGATGCGCGCCTGCGACGCGCCTTTGAGCGTCGCCATCTCGACATAGCCCGCGTTCAGTTGATCGAGCACCGCCGCTCGCGTCATGCGGGCCATTTGCGCCACGAGCACGCACAGCAGCGTCATGACCGGCATCGCATAGATCCGCATCAGATCGCCGAACGAAGACACCGACGAGAGATACGAAAGCGCCGGCAGCCAATGCAGCTTGACCGCGAACACCAGCACGGCGATCGTCGCGACGAGAAACTCGGGCACGGCGACCGTCGAGAGCGTGACGATATTGAGCGCGCGATCGAGCAGCGAGCCGCGGTACATCGCCGAGACGATGCCGATGGCGAGCGCGACCGGCACCGACACGAGCGTCGTCAATCCCGCCAGCGTCAGCGAGTTCGGCAGACGCGTGGCGATAAGCTCCCTCACGGGCAGCGAGTTGGCCAACGACATGCCGAAATCGCCCCTCACGGCATGTGCGAGCCACTCGCCGTAACGCAGCAGCGCCGGCTGATCGAGCCCGAACTGATGCCGCAGCGCCGCCACCGCCTCGGGCGTCGCGGCCTGGCCGAGCGCCTCTTGCGCGGCATCGCCCGGCAGCAGGCCCGTCATCGCGAACACCAAGGCCGACACGATCAGCAAAGTGAGCAACGCAAGACCCAGGCGTACGGCAATGAGCCTATAAGCTTGAAATTTCATCGAGAGTCACCTCCTTCGCCTGCGCCGGGTACGGCGATCGTTTGCCTGCGGTGCCGCGTGACGGGTACCGCTTATGCCGCGAGCCAGACGTGCTCGGCAAACGCGAAGCCCATCAACCCCGCGAGCGGAATCGAGCCGAGCCCTTGCAGCTTCGTCGTATGCGCGTCGAGCGAGCTCAGGAACATGGGGATGCCGATACCGCCCTTCTCATGCACGAGCACCTGCATGTCACCGTAGATCTTTTTGCGCTTGGCGTCATCCGGCTCACCGCGCGCCGCGAGCAGCATTTGATCGAACTGGGGGTCCTTCCAGTTGGCTTCGTTCCAAGGCGCATCGGACTTGAAAAATTGAGTGAACAGCATGTCCGCCGTCGGCCGAGCGTTGATGTTGCCGTAGCTGAGCGGGTGTTTCATCCAATGGTTGGACCAATAGCCGTCCGAAGGCACCCGCATCACTTGCAGATTGAGCCCGGCGAGCGGCGCGGCTTGTTGAAGCAGCATCGCCATATCCACCGAGCCGTCGGCAGCCGGCGATGCGAACAATTGCATCGGCGAGCCGCCGACGCCGGCCTTCTTGAAATAGAACTTGGCCTTGTCCGGATCGAACTTACGCTGCGGCAAGCCGGCGAAGTAGTACTTATTCGTCGGATCGATCGGCTGGTCGTTGCCGATCGTGCCGTAGCCTTGAAACACGGCCTGGCGCATCTGATCGCGGTCTTGCAAGTGCATGAGTCCGAGACGGAAATCCTGATTGCCGGTAATACCGCCGTCGCCGCGCATGATCAGGTCGGTGTATTGGCCCGTCTTCGTTTCCAGCACGGTATAGCCGGGCGTACTTTTGATGCGGCCCGTCGATTGGGGGCTGAGCTGATTGATCAGTTGCACGTCGCCCGACAACAGCGCGTTCACGCGCGCCGACTCGTCGCCGATGCCGATCAACTCGATTTCATCGAGATGCGGCAGTCCCGGCTTCCAATAGCGTTCGTTCTTGACGACGACCGTATGCACGCCCGGCGTGAACTCCTTGAGTTTGAACGGACCGGTTCCGATCGCCGTTTTCGCGAAGTCTTTCGTGCCGTCCTTGACGATCAAGAAGTGCGCATCGGCCAAGATCATGGGCAAATCGGCATTGGGGCCGGTCAGCGTGATCGTCACTTCGTTCGGCCCGGTGGACTTCGCGTCGCTGATTTGATCGGCCAGCGTCTTCGCCTTCGACGCCGTGGCCGGGTCCTTATGGCGCAGCAGGGAATAGACGACGTCGGCCGGAGTCAACGCCTTGCCGTCGTGAAATTGCACGCCACCGCGCAACTTGACCACCCAGACCTTGGCGTCCTGCGTATCGAGCGCGGTGGCCAGCGCCATCTTCGCGCCGAGGTGCTCGTCGAACTCGGTGAGCCCGTTATAGATCATGTTGCAGCGCACGTAGTCCGTTGCGAGCGCGCCCTTCGCCGGATCGAGCGTATCGGCCGTCGAGGACGACTGCGTGGCGACGCGAATCTTGCCGCCCTGCCGGGGTGTGCCTTGAGTCTGCGCGCGCGCCGCCGTGCTCGCCACGAGCAAGCCGCCGGCCGTCACGCTCGCTAGGCCCGCCGCCGCCAGCATGCGCAACGCGTCCCGGCGCGAGGCGCCCTTCGCGGTCAATTGCTCGAGCGTGGTCTCGACGCCTGCAGCACCGTATTGTGAGGGGTCCTTTCTCATTGCACTTCTCCGCGAGTAAGCCAAGCCTGGCCATGGGGTTGACGGATAGCTGATTGCGACCGGCTTTGTCCGATAAGCGCTTCGGCCGATTCGTCCAGCGCATATGCGCCGCGATCGCGAATCGAATTCAATAAAAAACGTCCTTGATTCGGTAATACGCGCCCACGATCGGCAAGAACCAAGGTTTTCCCGTATGGCCCGGGATCGCGGGCCACGTGAAATCGCGCCATGGATTGGCCTCTTCGCGGCCGTCGATCACCTCGGCCATGATCTGCCCCATATGCGTCGACATCTGCGTGCCGTGGCCGCTGTACCCAAGCGAAAAATAAAGTCCGTCGTGCTGGCCCGCGCGCGGGAGGCGATCGGCGGTCATGTCGACGAGCCCGCCCCAGCAGTAATCGATGCGCGTCTTAGCAAACTGCGGAAAGAGTTCTGCCAGCGAGCGTTGCAAGATGCTCCCGCTCCGCTCGTCCGACGGTTGTTCCGACGCCGTGAAGCGCGCGCGTCCGCCGAATACGAGCCGCGTATCGGCCGTCACGCGAAAGTAGTTGTGCATGAGGCGCGTCGTCGTGAACGCGCGGCGGTTCGGGAATGTGCGCGCAACGACGTCCGCGCCGAGGGGCTCGGTGACGATGATGAACGAGCCGATCGGCGCGATTCGCCGACGGTACCAAGCGAACGGCCCATGCTTCGACGGCCCCGTCGCAATCAATACGTTCGCCGCCGTCACTTCCCCGCGGGTGGAGACGACGCGGTAGCCGCCCGCGGGGAGCTTGACGATGTCCGTCACCGGCGCATGCTCGTAAAGCCGGGCACCACGGCGGCGGGCGGCCTGCGCAAGCCCGACGGCGAATTTGCCCATATGCATCTGCCCGCCATGACGTTGCAAGAGCCCCCCGTAAAAGCGATCCGATTGCACCTCGTCACGTATCCGGCCGCCGTCGATCAATTCGATGTTCGGGTCGACTTCGCGCCGAATGAGTTCGGCCGTTTGCGCGAGATGCGCGTAATGCTGCGGCTTCGCCGCGAGCTTGAGCTTGCCCGAGGCGACGTAGTCGCACTCGATACCCTCCTCGCGAATGAGCCGCTCCACGCTGTCCACGGCAGAGGCATAGGCGAGGTAGCAACGGCGGGCGCGCTCGAGTCCCAGTTGGCCCGTGAGCGCGCCGAAGTCCTGCGCCACGCCCGTGTTGACCTGCCCGCCGTTGCGCCCCGAGGCGCCGCCGCCGATCCGCCCCGCATCGAGAAGCACGACGCTCGCGCCGCGCCGCCCGAGTGCCTGTGCAGCGGAAAGCCCCGTAAAGCCGCCGCCGACGATGGCGACATCCGCGCGGCCCTCCACGTCCCCCGCTTCGTCGAGCGGGACGGCGGGCGCGGTATCGAGCCAATAGGATTCCAGTTTCATCGCCGGCATCCTTACTTACAAGCCCAGCAGCGACGCCAAATGGCCGATGCTCGACACTTCGGTGCACTCGTAGTAAGGCGTGGAAGGCTCATGCCCGCGCTGAACGAACGCTTTGTGCGTGATCCCGAGATCGTGAGCCGTCATGAGGTCGTAGCGGAAACTCGACGACACGTGCAGCACGTCCTCCGGCTTGCAGCCGAGCTGCTTGAACATGTATTCGAAGCCTTGCATGCGCGGCTTGTACGCTTGCGCTTGCTGCGCCGTAATGACGGCATGGAACGGCGCACCGAGCTTCTCGACGTTGCTCATGATCTGATCGTCCGATGCATTAGTGAGCGCCACGAGCTTGTATTTCTTGGCCAGGCGTGCGAGGCCTTCGGGCACGTCCGGGTGCGGGCCCCAAGTCGGCACCGCATCGTAGATGCTCTGCGCTTCGTCCTCGTCGTACGGCGCGTCCACACGCTCGCAAGCGCGGCGAAACGCATTGACGACGACGTCGCGATAGGGTTTCCACGCACCCAAGACTTCGTCGAGGCGGTAACCGGCAAAAAAACGAACCAGTTTTTCGAGTGTCGCCGCATCGAGCCGGTCACGATAAAGGTCGCGCGCCGTCTCGGCCATGCGGAAGCGAATCAGCGTGCCATAGCAGTCGAACGTAATGTATTTGGGCTCAAAGTCGATCATGTCAATGCGTCCTCAGGATAGGCCTTTCAGCAGGCCGCAGGCTCGTTGCGATCGTTTGGAATGCCCGCGGTATGGCTACATTTAATCAACGCAAAAATCCAAATGCTTCCGATTTGACCGGCGCCCGCGACATAAAGCGCGCGTTTTGCGGCAGGCGGGCGGCAGACTATGCGGTCGGTCTGCTGCGCCGCAACCGGGCAACGCGCGATGGTCCTCGATAAAAGGATCGTCCTAGTCAGCCGGCGCGGACCGTGACACAGTTCGCATCAGTCAAGATCGCTAGGGGGTACGCGTGTCCGACAACATTGAATACAGGCGCTTCAACGCCGCCGACATCGAAGCGGCTCATGAGCTGACCGTCGAACTGAAGTGGCCGCACCGCGCGGAGGATTGGCAGTTCGTCGCCGAGCTCGGTATGGGGTTCGCCGCCGTGCGCGGCGGCCAGCTCGCCGGCACGGCGCTTTGCTGGCAGCACGACGAGCGCACCGCGTCGATCGGTATGGTGATCGTCTCGCCCGCCATGCAGGGTCTGGGCATCGGTAGACGCTTGACGGAGCTGGCGCTCGCGCAAGTGGAGAACAGCGCCACGGTGTTGCACGCCACGCCGGCCGGGCGCCCGCTCTACGAGAAATTGGGCTTCGTTCCCATCGGCATGCTCGATCAGCACCAAGGCCAGGCCTTGCAGCCGCCACTCGCGCAATTGCCGGCGCGCGAGCGGTTGCGCCCGCTCGGCGTCAACGATCTCCCGCGTCTGATCGAACTGGCCACGCGCGCAAGCGGCCTTGGGCGGGCGAACGTGATCGCGAAACTTTTCGAATGCGCCGACGGCATCGGCCTCGACCGCGACGGCGAATTGATCGGCTTCGCGCTGCTGCGCCGCTTCGGCCGCGGCCGCGCGATCGGCCCGGTCGTCGCGCCGCCCGATGTGGAGCAAGTGCGCGCCAAGGCGCTCATCGGACACTGGCTCGCGCTCAACCCAGGGACGTTCATCCGGATCGATGTGCCGAGCGCAAGCGGCCTGACCGGATGGCTCGAAAGCCAGGGGCTGCAGCGCGTGGATACCGTCGTCAGAATGGCGCGCCACGCCGAACGCTTGCCGCCGCAAGACGGTGGGTTCGCACAGTACGGTATCGTCAATCAAGCGATCGGTTGATCGCAACCGACCCGTCGCAGCGCACGCACGACCATGGCCTTTCTCTATAAAGCCGATCCCGCCCGCGGCGCAATATGGGCGCAGCGCTTCGCCGAGCGCGCCCCGCGGTTGCCGTTTCGAATCTGGCCCGAGCACGGCGATGCTTCGGAAGTCCGCTATCTAGCGGCGTGGGAGCCGCCCGAGGATCTGGCGCGCACGCTGCCGAACCTCGAAGTGCTGTTTTCCGTGGGCGCCGGAATCGATCAGTTCGATCTATCGACCATCCCCTCGCATATTCCTGTCGTGCGCATGATCGAGCCCGGCATCGTCGAGGGGATGATCGAATATGTGACGCATGCCGTGCTGACCCTGCACCGCGATTTCCTCGATTACGCGCACCGGCAGCAAGCACGGCGCTGGCAGGCGTTGCCCGTGCGGGCGGCATCGACGTGCCGCGTCGGCGTGCTCGGCCTCGGGATGCTCGGCACAGCCGTGCTCGAGCGCTTGAACGTCTTCGGCTATGCCTGTGCCGGTTGGAGCCGCTCGCCGCATCGGATCGAAGGCGTGCGCTGTTACGCGGGCGCGGACGAACTCGATCCGTTCCTTGCCCGCACCGACGTTCTCGTTTGCCTATTGCCGCTGACCCCAGCCACCGAAGGTATGCTCGATGCGCGCCTACTACGCAAGTTGCCGCCCGGTGCATCGCTCGTGCAGACGGGGCGTGGGGCACATTTGGCGCAAGACGACTTGCTCGCGCTGCTGGACGAAGGCCATCTTCGTTACGCACTGCTCGATGTGACGACTCCCGAGCCGCTGCCCATCGGACATCCCCTCTGGCAGCATCCGCGCGTGCGCATCACGCCGCATATCGCCAGCGCCACACGGCCGGAAACGGCTGTCGACGCCGTCCTCGAGAACCTGAAACGGCACGCCGCTGGCGAGCGCATGATTGGCGAAGTCGATCGGGAGCGCGGGTACTAACCCCTCGCGAGCGCACCGGCCGTCACGGCGGCGGCCGTGCTCCGGCAGAAAATGCCGCCCGTATGCCTCAAAACGCTCGGCGTGCGCTATTCGTCGATCGATTTCGCGGCGCGAAGCGAAGGGCCTCGTCGGTACCATGAGTCATCTTCGTTCCTACCCGCCCAGGTACGTCACCATGTCGATTTCCTCGCTCATCGAAGCCGACCGCAAGCATCTCATCCATCCCGTCGTCAACTACCGCGAGCATGAGGCGCGAGGCGTCACCCTCCTCGAATCCGGGGACGGCGCGTTCCTGCGCGATGCCGCCGGCAACGTCCTGCTCGATGCATTCGCGGGATTGTGGTGCGTCAACGTCGGATACGGCCGCCAAAGCATCGTCGATGCGGCCACGGAGCAAATGAAGAAGCTCCCCTACGCCACGGGATACTTTCACTTCGGCAGCGCGCCGGCGATCGAACTCGCCGAGCAACTCGTTGCGCGTACGCCCGCCTCGCTGCAGCACGTCTACTTCACGCTGGGCGGCTCCGATGCCGTCGATTCGGCCGTGCGCTTCATCACGCACTACTTCAACGCGACGGGCCGCCCGAGCAAGAAGCAATTCATCGCGCTCGAGCGCGGCTATCACGGCTCGTCCTCGTTCGGCTCGGGTCTGACGGCCCTCGCCGCGTTCCATCGCCACTTCGACCTGCCGCTCGCGAACCAGCATCACATCCCCTCGCCTTACCCGTATCGCAGCTCGCACCCCGGCGATGCCGCACTGATCGCCGCCTCGGTGGCCGCCCTCGAAGCGAAGGTCGCCGCGCTCGGCGCCGAGAACGTGGCGGCGTTCTTCTGCGAACCCGTTCAAGGTTCGGGCGGCGTCATCGTGCCCCCCGCCGGCTGGCTCAAGGCGATGCGCGAGGCCTGCCGCCGGCTCGGGATTCTGTTCGTGGCCGATGAGGTCATTACCGGATTCGGCCGTACAGGCCCGCTCTTCGCCTGCGAGGCCGAGGACGTCGAGCCGGATCTGATGACGGTCGCCAAAGGCTTGACGGCCGGCTACGCGCCGATGGGCGCCGTCTTGATGTCGGACGAGGTCTATCGCGGCCTGGCCGACGGTGCGGGCGGCGCCGCGATCGGCCACGGCTACACCTACTCCGCCCATCCCGTCAGCGCCGCGATCGGCCTTGAAGTCATGCGGCTCTACCATGAGGGCGGGCTGCTCGCGAACGCGCAGGCGCTCGCGCCGCGCTTTGCGCTTGGGCTCGACGCGCTGCTCGATCATCCGCTCGTGGGTGATTCGCGCCATCGGGGCCTGCTCGGCGCGCTCGAACTCGTCGCCGACAAGACGCGCAAAACGCCGTTCGACGCCTCGCTCAAGCTGCCCGAGCGTATCGCCGCGCTTGCCTATCGAAATGGTCTGATCTTTCGCGCATTCGGCGATCACATCCTGGGCTTCGCCCCGGCGCTCTCGTACACGGCCGATGAGTTCGATTTGCTCTTCGAACGTCTGCGGAGAACGCTGGACGACATCCTTGCCGAGCGCGACGTCAGGGCCGCACTCGATAGCGGCGTTCGCGTGGGTGCATGCTAAAGTAGGTCACGACTTTTCAGGAACGCGCGAGCCAAGCACGATGAGCGACGATTGCAAGCTTGACCGGATCGATCTACGAATCCTCTCGCAACTGCAGAAGCGAGGACGTATCACGAACGTCGAACTTGCCGATGCCGTGGGGTTATCGCCGAGCCCTTGCCTGACGCGCGTCAAGCGTCTCGAGAAGGCCGGCTATATCGTCGGGTACGGCGCCCAAATCCAGCTCGAAAAGCTCGGCGACGTGCAAATCGTCTTCACCGAAGTCACGCTGGCCGATCATCGCCGCGAGGATTTCAATCGCTTCGTCTCCGCGATCCGCGACGTCGACGAAATCGTCGAGTGTCACTTGGCGAGCGGCGGCTACGACTACCTGCTCAAGTTCGTCACGCGCAGTGTGAGTCATTATCAAAGCGTGATCGAAGGCTTGCTAGAACGCGAAATCGGCATCGAAAAGTATTTCAGCTACGTCATCATCAAATCGCCTTTCGTCAAAACGCACTATCCGCTCGAAGTGCTCTTTCCGCACTCGTGATCGGGCGGCTTCGCGGCGCGCGATCGCCTGCGAGGCGCCGCCGCGGGGCACGGACGGCTCATGTTGTATTGATCTATCCATAGGAGGTACCCAGCCATGGCTGGACCATATCGCATCGCGGTCATCCCGGGCGACGGCATCGGCACGGAGGTCATGCCCGAAGGATTGCGCGTCTTGGACGCGGCCAGCCGCCGCTTCGGTATCGATCTCGAATACGAGCACATCGAGTGGGCGAGCTGCGACTACTACGAAAAGCACGGCCGGATGATGCCGGCCGATTGGAAAACGCAACTGCTGCGCTGCGATGCCATTTTGTTCGGCGCCGTCGGCTGGCCGGCGAAGGTGCCCGACCATGTTTCGCTATGGGGCTCGCTTCTGAAATTCCGGCGCGAGTTCGATCAATACGTCAATCTGCGCCCCGCGCGGCTCTTCGAAGGCGTGCCTTCGCCGCTCGCGGGACGAGGGCCCGGCGACATCGATTTTTGGATCGTGCGAGAGAACACCGAGGGCGAATATTCGTCGGTGGGTGGAGTGATGTTCGAAGGCACCGAGCACGAGTTCGTCACGCAAGAGTCGATCTTCACGCGGCGGGGCAGCGAGCGCGTGCTCAAGTACGCATTCGATCTCGCGCAGCGGCGCGCGCGCAAAAAGCTGACGGTCGCGACCAAGAGCAACGGCATTGCGATCAGCATGCCATGGTGGGACAAGCGCGCCGAGGAAATGGCCGCGCGCTACCCGGATGTGGCCTGGGACAAACAGCACATCGACATCCTATGCGCGCGCTTCGTGCTGAGCCCGGATCGCTTCGACGTGGTGGTGGCAACCAATCTGTTCGGCGACATCCTCTCCGACCTCGGCCCCGCCTGTACGGGGACGATCGGCCTCGCGCCGTCGGCCAACCTGAACCCGGAGCGCGCATTCCCCTCGCTGTTCGAGCCCGTGCACGGGTCGGCGCCCGATATCGCCGGTAAAAACATCGCCAACCCGATTGCGATGATTTGGTCCGCCGCGATGATGCTCGACTTCCTCGGCCATCACGGAGGCAAGGAGCGCGAGGCGCACGACGCCATCCTCGCGGCGATCGAAACAACGCTGAAGGAAGGGCCGCATACGGGCGACCTCGGCGGCGAGGCCGCGACAAAGGAAGTGGGACAAGCCATTGCCGCGCGCGTGGCCGGCGATTGACGCCGCGCGAGCGGTCCATGGTGCAGACGGTATCGGCAAGTATCGACAAAACGGAACAAGGAATCGCGATGACACGCAAGTTCGACACGGACCAACTCGTTCGTACGGAAAATTTCATCGGTGGGCGCTGGGTGCCGGCATCGAGCGGTGCGCGCTTCGCAGTCGTCGATCCCGCGGACGGCGCATGCATCGCCGAAATCGCCGATAGCGCGGCGGCCGACGCACGCGCGGCGACCGATGCCGCCGCGGCCGCCCTGCCCGCTTGGCGCGAAACGTTGCCGAAGGAACGCGCCGCGATTCTGCGCCGCTGGCATGCACTGATCGTCGAGCATGAAGCGCAGTTAGCCGCGCTCATCTCGCGCGAGCAAGGCAAGCCGCTCGCCGAAGGACGCGGCGAGGTGGCTTACGGCGCGGCTTACGTCGCTTGGTTTGCCGAGGAAGCCACGCGCATCGACGGCGACTTGCTCGCGCAGCAGCAGCGCGGCAAGCGCATGAGCGCGGTGAAGGAGCCCATCGGCGTAGTCGCCGCGATCACGCCGTGGAACTTTCCGCTCGCGATGATCGCACGCAAGATCGCGCCGGCGCTGGCCGCCGGCTGCACGGTCGTGGGCAAGCCGGCCGAAGACACACCGCTCACGGCCAGCGCGCTCGTGCTGCTGGCGCATGAAGCCGGCGTGCCGGCCGGCGTCCTGAATTTGATCACGGCATCGCGCGATCGCGGCATCGAGGCCGTTGCCGATTGGCTCCATGATTCGCGCGTGCGCAAGATCACGTTTACGGGATCGACGGCGGTCGGCAAATATTTGGCGCGTGAATCGGCCGGTACGCTCAAGAAGGTCTCGCTCGAACTCGGCGGAAACGCACCGTTCATCGTATTCGACGATGCGGACCTCGAAGCGGCCGTGACCGGCCTCATGGCCTCGAAATTCCGTAATGGCGGACAGACCTGCGTTAGCCCCAACCGTGTCTATGTGCAAGCCGGCACCTATGAACGGTTCGCCGACTTGCTCGCGCAGCGAGTGGCCGCGCTGAAGGTCGGGCCCGCGAGCCAGCCCGATGCGCAAATCGGGCCCATGATCAATGCACGCGCGGTCGACAAGATCGCACGGCACGTAGACGATGCCGTCACGCGCGGTGCGCGCGTTCTCACGGGCGGCAAACGTCTTCCCGGACTCGGGCCGAATTTCTTTGCGCCGACGGTCCTCGCGCAAGCGAACGCCGGTATGTTGCTATGTGCCGAGGAAACGTTCGGCCCCGTCGCGCCGCTGTTTCGCTTCGAGGACGAGCAAGAGGTGATCGACGCGGCGAACGCGACGCCCTATGGCCTCGCTTCGTACTTCTATACGAACGACATCAAGCGAATCGAGCGCGTCTCGCGCGCGCTGGAGGCAGGCATCGTCGGCATCAACGAAGGGGCGATCTCAAGCGAGGCGGCGCCGTTCGGCGGCATCAAGGAATCGGGCTACGGCCGGGAAGGTTCGAAATACGGACTCGACGATTATCTGTCGATCAAGTACTTGTGCCAGGGCAATCTCGCGTAAACCGCAGCCGGCTTACGTACGCATAGCGCCGATTGATCGATTCGCCCGCACCGCCTTGACAGCGTGCGGGCCGGCGCCTTTTAGTGGCCGACGCGATACACGCGGCCCGTCTGTATTCCCTCGACGCTGCGTCGATAAGCCATCGCCACGCGCGCTGCCGGGACGCTTTCGAAGCCGGGAAAGAACGGACCGAAGACGTCCAACGACTCGGTCAGCACGGTCGGGCTCACGGCGTTGATGCGGATACCCCGTTTCAGTTCGAACGCGGCCGCGCGGACAAAGCCTTCGATCCCGGCATTCACCGCCGCCGCGTTCGCGCCTTGTGCGATCGGCTCGTCCACCGCGATGCCCGTGGTCAGCGTAATCGAGCCGCCATCGTGCAGATAATGCTGGCCCACCAGCGCCAGACGCACTTGCCCGAGCAGTTTGTCTTGCAAGCCGACGTTGAAGTCCGCCGCCGTCATATCCGAGACTGCCCCGAAAAAGATACTGCCCGCCGCCGAAACGATGGCGTTCACGCGGCCGATTTTCTCGAACAACGCCGCGACGCTGTCCTGGCTCGCGATGTCGACCTGGTGGTCCCCGCGCGTGCGCCCTACGCGGATGATTTCGTGTTTGCCGTCACGGCTCAGTTCGTCCGCGACGGAACGACCGACTGTCCCGCTCGCGCCGATTACGACGATCTTCATGAGGTGCTCCTTTTCGCATCCGGTTGGAAGGCCTCCATTCTTCTACGAACCGTGGAGTCGATATATGTGCTGTAATTTCGAATACTCCTAACTCATGGTTCGTAATGTGGACAAACTTCGTGGCCTGGAAACCTTCGTCGCCGTCGTCGAGGAAGGCAATTTCACCGAGGCGGCCGAGCGGCTGGAGATGTCGGCCGTGATGGTCGGCAAATACGTCCGCGAACTCGAGGAGCGGCTCGGCGTACGCTTGCTGGAGCGCACCACGCGCCGTCAAAGCTTGACCGATGCGGGGCGTGTCTTTTACGAGGATGCCAAGCGGGCGCTCGAGCAAGTGAGGCTGGCCGAGACCTCGGTCGAACGGTTGCGCGCGTCGCCGTCCGGCACCTTGCGCGTCAGCGCCCCCACGACCTTCGGCGCCTATGTCGTCGCCCCATTGGCGGCGACCTTTCAGCAGCGGCATCCGCGCGTGCGTGTCGAATTGGAATTGAGCAACCGGGTCGTCGATCTCATCGACGAAGGGTTCGATTTAGCCATCCGTATCGGCGAACTGGGCGACGCCGATCTAATTGCCAAGCCTTTGGCGCAATACCGCATGGTGATTTGCGCGTCGCCCGGCTATCTGGCTCTGCACGGGCATCCGCAGACGCCGAAGGACCTAGGCGCGCATCGCTGCCTGGCCCACTCGGTATGGAACAACCGAAACGGCTGGATGCTCAAGAGCGCGGAAGGACCGCGGCATTGGAACGAGCCCGACTTTACCTGTAACGACGGCAACGGCCTGCGGATGGCCGCCATCGCCGGTGCGGGATTGCTGTTGCAACCCGAGGTGCTGGTCGCCGACGATCTCGCGCGCGGAACGTTGGTGCAAGTGCTGCACGCTTATTCGCCCGACCCGCGCCCGATCCATATCGTCTATCGGCAAGACCGGCGGCCGTTGCCGAAGCTCACGCATTTCATCGCGCACCTTCTCGCGCACGTGGAGCAGCCGCAAACCGCTTAGCCGCGCGGGAACACGCGCGCGGCACGCGGCACGGCAACGGCCGCATCGCCCGCTTGCAATGCAAGCGCGCGCCATGCGTCGCGTTCGATTTGCGCTTCGAGCGGCTCGCCGTCGCGCGTTGCCAACTCCACGCGCACCGTGGCGCCGAGCGGAACGACGCGTCGCACGTCCACCGCGATGCCGCCGTGCTGCCTGCTGTTCGCCGGCTCGAGCGCGAGGTCGTGCGGGCGGATATACGCCAGCGCGGGGCCCGAGAAATCGGCGGCAACGGTAACGGGCCGCGTCGCTCCCTCGGCCACGAAACCATCGCCGAGAACGGCGCCCGGCACCCGATTCGCCGCGCCGAGGAACGAGCATACGAATGCGTTCGCCGGGTGATCGTAGACCGCCTGCGGGCTGCCCGCTTGCTCCACCCGGCCGCGATTCATGATGACGATGCGGTCGGCGACGTCGAGCGCCTCTTCCTGGTCGTGCGTGACGAAAATCGTCGAGATGCGCAGATCGTCATGCAAGCGCCGCAGCCAAGCGCGCAGTTCCTTGCGGACTTTCGCGTCGAGCGCGCCGAACGGCTCGTCGAGCAACAGGACCTTCGGCTCGACGGCAAGCGCTCGGGCAAGCGCAATCCGCTGCCGCTGTCCGCCCGAGAGTTCCGCCGGGTACGATGCCGCGAGCCAGTCCAACTGCACGAGGTTCAGCAGCGTATGCACCTTCTCGCGAATCGCCGCCTCGCTCGGCCGCGACCGGCGAGGCCTGGCACGCAGGCCGAATGCGACGTTCTCGAAAACCGTCATGTGGCGAAACAGCGCGTAGTGTTGAAACACGAAGCCCACCTGCCGTTCGCGCGCATCGACATCGGCCACATCCTCGCCATGAAGGAAAACGTGCCCCTCATCCGCATGCTCGAGCCCGGCGATCACGCGCAATAGCGTGGTCTTGCCGCAGCCGGACGGCCCGACAAGCGCCACGAGCTCGCCCGCCGGGAAATCGAGCGAAACATCGTCGAGCGCGGAAAAATCGCCGAACCGCTTTTGCAGGTGACGTACGGTAATACCCATCGTTTTCTCGCCTCGTCAATCAAGATTGCGCCGCGGGCAAGGCGCGCGCATTGCGCGCGGCTGCCAACTCGGCAGCGACGCGCCGCTCGGCGATCAATTTCACGGCGAGCGTCACGAGCGCGAGCATCGCAAGCAGCGAAGCGACCGCGAATGCCGCCGGCACGTTGTAATCGTTGTACAGCGCCTCCACGTGCAAAGGCATCGAGTCGGTCCGCCCGCGTATGTGGCCCGACACCACCGACACGGCACCGAACTCGCCCATCGCGCGCGCGTTGCACAGAATCACGCCGTACAGCAGCCCCCACCTCACGTTCGGCAAGGTGACGCGGCGAAAGATCTGCCAGCCCGAGGCGCCCAACACGCGCGCGGCCTGCTCTTCGTCGCTGCCTTGCGCCTGCATCAAGGGAATCAGTTCGCGCGCGACGAACGGGAACGTGACGAAAATCGTCGCCAGCACAATCCCGGGTACCGCAAAGACGATTTGGACGCCATGCGCATCGAGCCATGGGCCGAACCAGCCTTGCGCGCCGAACAGGAGGACATAGAGCATCCCCGAAATGACAGGCGATATCGAAAAAGGAAGATCGATCAGCGTCGTGAGCAGCGCCTTGCCGCGGAATTCGAATTTCGCGATCGCCCACGACGCGCACACGCCGAATGCCAGATTGAGCGGTACCGCGATCGCGGCGACGGTCAAGGTCAATCGAATCGCAGCCCTCGCGTCGGGATCGATCAGCGCGGCGACGTAGACGCCGATTCCCTTGCTGAAGGCCTGCGCGAACACGGCCACGAGCGGAAGGACGAGGAATAGCGCGAGAAACAATAGCGCCGCAACGACCAGCAGGACGCGCACCACACGCGGCTCGGCGACCGGATCGGCCCGCCGCGCCGGGCGACGGCGAGTCGCGGCCAAGGGGACCGAATAGGTTCGTTCGCTCATTGCGCCCCCGCCTGCGCCGGCCTGGCGCGTGCAACGCGGCTGGTACGGCGCTGCAGCCTCCATTGCAAGGTATTGACGAGCAACAGGAGCGCGAACGAGGCCGCGAGCATGACCATCGCGACCGCCGTCGCGCCCGCGTAGTCGTATTGCTCGAGCTTCGTCACGATCACGAGCGAAGTAATCTCCGATTTCATCGGCACGTTTCCGGCGATGAATATTACCGAGCCGTATTCGCCGAGCGCCCGTGCGAACGCGAGCGCGAAACCCGTGAGCAGCGCGGGCATAACCGCCGGCAGCACCACGCGCGCGAAAACGCGCCAGCGCGATGCGCCGAGGCTAGCTGCCGCCTCCTCTTGTTCACGCTCGAAATCCTCCAGCACCGGCTGCACCGTGCGCACGACGAACGGCAGCCCGATGAACGTCAGCGCCACGAATACGCCGAGCGGCGTATAGGCGATCTGAACACCGAAGGGGGCGAAGAGCGAACCGATCCAGCCGTTGGTCGAATAGACGGCTGCCAGCGCGATACCGGCCACCGAGGTAGGCAACGCGAACGGCAGATCGACCGCCGCGTCGACGATGCGTTTGAACGGAAACGAATAACGCGCGAGCACCCACGCGACGAGCAGGCCAAAGACGGCATTGATGAGTGCGCCGATCAGCGCCGCGAAGAACGTGAGCCGGTACGAGGCAAGCACGCGCGGCGATGCGACGGCCGCAAGAAACTGATCCCAAGAGAGCGTGGAAACCTTCAGGAAGGCGAACGCAAGCGGGATCAGAACCACGAGGCTCAGATAGCCGACCGTGATCGAAAGGGTCATCCGGAACCCGGGCAACGCACTGGGCTTGCGAAAAACGAACGTGCTCATACTAATTAGTCACCCAACGCGGCTCGAAACATTCAACGCGAGTCTAACGACGCCGGGCGATATGAAAAACCAACGGTTGCTCATTCACATATATCGAATTCTGCTAAGCATCCCGTCATGAGCCCCGCTCGCCCATGCCCGCCGCTCATCACGCGCCGTGCAAATCAAAGCAGAAAGCATTCGTTCGAAAACCGCCTTGCCGCCTTTAGACTGCATCGATTTCTCACGCATTGATCCGCAGGAGCAGCCATGCAAGTGTTTTGGTTCATTCCCACGCACGGCGATAGCCGGTATCTCGGTACGGCGGAGGGCGCGCGCGCCGCGACCTACGATTACTTTCGGCAAATCGCCGTGGCCGCCGACACGCTCGGGTATGAAGGCGTGCTGCTGCCGACGGGCCGTTCGTGCGAGGACGCGTGGGTCGTTGCATCGAGCTTGATTCCGGCCACCGAGCGCTTGAAGTTTCTCGTCGCGATTCGCCCCGGATTGACTTCGCCCGCGCTATCGGCGCGGATGGCCGCGACCTTCGACCGGCTCTCCGGCGGCCGTTTGCTGATCAACGTCGTGACGGGCGGCGATGCCGCGGAGCTCGCGGGCGACGGCGTGTTCGTCGATCACGACACGCGCTACGAGATCACCGACGAATTCCTGCATATCTGGCGCGAATTGATTGCCGCGTCTCACGATGGCCGCAGTATCGATCGCGACGGCCAGCATCTGAGCACGAAGGGCGGCAAGCTGCTGTACCCGAGCGTGCAGCGCCCGCATCCGCCGCTGTGGTTCGGCGGCTCTTCCGCCGCCGCCCACAAGATCGCGGCCGATCATATCGATACCTATCTCACTTGGGGCGAGCCGCCGGCCGACGTCGCCAAGAAGATCGCCGACGTGCGTGCGAAGGCCGCCGAACGCGGCCGCGAAGTGAAGTTCGGCATTCGCCTGCACGTGATCGTGCGCGAAACCGAAGAAGAAGCGTGGCAAGACGCGGAGCGCCTGATCAGCCGGCTCGACGACGAGACGATCGCGCGTGCGCAGCAGGCCTTCGCCAAAATGGACTCCGAAGGGCAGCGCCGGATGGCCGCCTTGCATGGCGGCCGGCGCGGCTCGCGCGAGACGCTGGAGGTCTACCCCAACCTGTGGGCGGGCGTCGGCCTCGTGCGCGGCGGCGCGGGTACCGCGCTCGTCGGCAGCGCGGAGCAAGTCGCCGCCAGGATGCGCGAATACTCGGACCTCGGCATCGAAACGTTCATCCTCTCGGGCTATCCGCATCTCGAGGAGTCGTACCGGTTCGCCGAACTCGTATTTCCGCTCATCGATGTCAAACCTGGCAAACCGGGTCGCACCGGACCGTTGTCGGGGCCGTTCGGCGAAGTCGTCGCCAACCATTACCTACCGCAGGCCAGCCAAAGCTGACGGAGGCACGCATCATGCGCACGATCCGATCGGCTCGTAACCGTTTTGTCTCGCCCGATCGCCGAGCCGTGCTGCGCGCATTGACGCCATGGCTCGTCCCGGTTGCGCTGCTCGTCGCCTGGGAGATGGCGGCTCGCAGCGGCACGCTGTCGGCTCGCGTCTTGCCCGAGCCGCTCGCCGTGGTCCGCGCGGCATGGGCGCTCGTGCAATCGGGCGAGATGTGGACCGACGTCAAGGTCAGCGCCTGGCGCGCGGCGGCCGGTTTCGCGCTCGGCGGCGGAATCGGGTTCGCGCTCGGCTTGTTGACCGGGTTGTCGAAAATCGCCGACGTCGCGCTCGACTCGACGATTCAAATGATCCGCAACATCCCGGCCCTCGCGTTGATCCCGCTCGTGATTCTCTGGTTCGGCATCGACGAAAGCGCAAAACTCTTTCTGGTCGCGCTCGGTGTGTTCTTTCCCGTCTACGTCAACACATACCACGGTGTGCGCTCGGTCGACGCGGGACTCGTGGAGATGGCCAAGAGCTACGGCTTGAAGGGGTTCGCGCTCTACCGCGACGTCGTCATGCCCGGCGCGTTGCCGTCGATTCTCGTCGGCGTGCGCTTCGCGCTGGGACTGACCTGGGTCATGCTGATCGTGGCGGAAACGGTCTCGGCCCAGTCGGGTATCGGCTACATGACGATGAATGCCCGCGAGTTTCTTCAGACCGACGTCGTGGTCGTCGGCATTTTGCTCTATGCCGTGCTAGGCAAGCTCGCCGACTTGCTCGCGAAAGGGCTCGAGCGCGCCCTGCTACCCTGGCATCCCGCGTATCGATCAGGAGCAAAAACATGAGCGGAACGATACTGACCGCATCTTTCGGCGCGATCTCGGGTACCGACCTCGAAGCGGAACTGACGGCTTCGCCACGCCGCGACAGTACACCGGCGGCGCGAGGGGCGCATGGCGAACCGGCGCCCCGGCCGCTGCCGCGTGCGCAAGGGGCGCCGGTCGTCTCGCTGCGCGGCGTGAGCAAACGCTACGGCGAGCGGCTCGTCCTCGACCGCATCGATCTGTCGATCGCGCACGGCAGCTTCGTGTCGATCGTCGGACGCAGCGGCTGCGGCAAGTCCACCTTGCTACGGCTCGTTGCCGCGCTCGAGCAACCCAGCGCCGGTACGCTCGTCAAGCAAGATACGAAGGGCGGCGCGCTCGATACGCGGATCATGTACCAGGACGCACGGCTGCTGCCGTGGAAAACCGTCTTGGAGAACGTCACGCTCGGGCTGGGCAAGCAGGCGCGCGACCACGCCCGCGCGGTGCTGGATGACGTCGGCCTCCTCGCTCGCGCCGGCGATTGGCCGGCCGAACTTTCGGGTGGTCAACGGCAACGCGTGGCTTTGGCACGCGCGCTCGTGCACCGGCCGCAACTTCTGCTGCTCGACGAACCGCTCGGCGCCCTAGATGCATTGACCCGCATCGAAATGCATGCGCTTATCGGCCGGCTCTGGGAAGAATATCGGTTCACCGCGTTGTTGGTGACGCACGACGTCCAGGAAGCCGTCGCACTTGGCGACCGCATCTTGCTGCTCGATGCGGGCCGCGTTGCGCTCGATCAGCCGGTGGATCTAGCCCGGCCGCGAACCCGAACGTCCGTGGGTTTTACCTCGCTGGAGGATGCCGTGCTGTCACGCTTGCTCAGCCCACACCCGGACGAGGCATCGGCCAAGCGCTAGCGCCAACGCATTCGTTCTGATATCGAAATCGCAATTCGTTCGTTCGCGCGGCATGCCGGTCCGCATACACTGTAACGGACACTATCGTCTTAAATCAGCCACTCTGCGCGGACCATCGTCGCGTCGCTTAGGGACGCAAGAACGTTTCGTGTTTACGTCCTTTCCCGGGTTTTTTCGATGATCCACACTCTGAAATACAACGGCGCGGCACGCGCGCTTGCCGCCCTCGCCGCTCTGCTCCTTTCTTTATTTCAAACGCCTGTCCACGCGGACGAGACCGAGATCCGCATCGGTTGGCAGAAGGGAAGCGACCTTGCCATCATGAAGGCCCGCGGTTCGCTCGAGCATGCACTGACGCAACACGGCATTACCGTTCGCTGGCTGGAGTTCCCCGCCGGGCCGCAAATGCTGGAAGCGCTCAATATCGGCAGCATCGACCTTGGTTGCGTCGGTGAGACGCCGCCCGTCTTCGCCCAAGCGGCGAACGCCAATCTCGTTTATGTGGGGGTGGAGCCGCCCGCGCCGGAGGGCGAGGCCCTTCTGGTGCCGAAGTCCTCGCCGATCAAAACGGTTGCGGAACTCAAGGGCAAGCGCGTCGTCTTGAACCGCGGCTCGAACGTGCACTATCTGCTCGTGCGCCTCCTGCAAAAGGCCAATCTCGGTTATGACGACATCAAGGTTTCCTACCTGAAACCGTCGGACGCCTACGCGGCGTTCGAGAAAGGCGACGTGGACGCATGGGTGATCTGGGACCCCTATGCGGCGGCGGCGGTCGCTCAATCGGGCGCGCGGATTCTAGCCGACGGGCGCGGCGGCGTGGCCGACAATCACCAGTTCTATATCGCATCGCGCGGTTACGCCGACGCGCACACCGAAGCGCTCCAATTCGCCCTCGCGAGGATCAACGAGGAAAGCCTTTGGATCGGCGGGCACGAACAAGAGGCCGCGCAAATCGTCGCGCCGCAAATCGGACTCACGCCCGCGATCGCCGCCAATTCGCTGAGCCATGGCGCGTACGGCGTGAAAGCGCTCGACGCCGACGTCGTGCGCAGCCAGCAGCGTATAGCCGATACCTTCTTCAATCTCAAGCTGATTCCCAAACAGATCGACGTCGGATCAGCCATCTGGCATCCGGCGCACTGAACGATTTTGCGGGCTATCGCCTGAGGCCCGCGCCGGTCGATCGACGGCATTGACATACTAAAACTGGGTTCGCTAAAACCACGCTACGGAGTCATGATGCAATCCGATACCCCATTGGTCTCGCCGTCGCGGCGTACCTTTCTCGCCGGCCTGACGGTCGCCGCCGTTTCGTCGCTGGGCCTCGCGCGCGGGGCGTACGCCGCGCAAGGCAACTCGCTGCTGAATGTATCCTATGACCCGACTCGCGAATTCTATCGAGACTACAACGCCGCATTCGGCGGCAAATGGCAGGCGCAAACGGGCACTGCCGCACGGTTCGAGCAGTCGCACGGCGGTTCGGGCAGTCAAGCGCGCGCAGTGATCGATGGCCTGCCCGCCGACGTCGTGACGCTCGCCCTCGCCTACGATATCGATGCGATCGCCGATCGCGGCCTCATCGCGCAAGACTGGCAAAAACGCTTGCCCGACAATTCGAGCCCCTATACGTCGACGATCGTATTCCTCGTCCGTAAGGGTAACCCGAAGCGAATCCACGACTGGGAGGATCTCACCCGCGCCGGCGTCAACGTGATCACGCCGAATCCGAAGACCTCGGGCGGCGCGCGCTGGAACTATCTCGCCGCATGGGGTTATGCCGAGCATCAACCGGGCGGCAACGAGGCGAAAGCCAAAGCCTTCGTCGCGGCGCTCTTTAAAAACGTCTCGGTCTTGAACTCGGGCGCGCGCGGCGCCACGCTCTCATTCGTGCAGCGAGGCCAAGGCGACGTCCTCATCGCTTGGGAGAACGAAGCGTTCCTCTCGCTGAAGGAGTTCGGGGCGGACCAGTTCGAAATCGTCGTACCGTCCTCGAGCATTCTGTGCGAGCCGCCCGTCGCCTGGGTCGACAAAGTCGTCGACCAGCACGGTAGCCTCAAGCTTGCCAAGGCGTACCTGGAAGGCCTCTATAGCGACGACGGACAGCGAATCGCTGCCGAGCATTTCTATCGGCCCCGCTCGAAGAATGTCCCCGCCTCGCTCACGCAGCGTTTCCCGAGCCTGAAGCTCTATACGGTCGATGGTGAATTCGGCGGATGGCGTGCCGCGCAAAAGCGGCACTTTGCCGACGGCGGCATCTTCGACAGCATTTACGCGCGAGGCTAAACGCACCGGCAATGAGGCCGGCGACGGCGATACCGGGGATGGGCCCGCCCGGGCTATTCCATCCGGCATCGCCGCTTGGCGGACCTTACGGCGTCAGTTGCCGTTCACGCATTTCTCTACGACTCGAATGCCTCGTGTTCGCCGTCGCGCGATTGCCTGCCGAGCTTGCCTTCGCTTTCCATGGCATCCTGCCAAGCGATCATGGCATTCGCCACGGCCTCCTTCTCGCCACTGAACGCGAGTACCGTTTCCCCGCATGACGGACAGATGCCGCCGAACGCGGCATGAATCCCGTTCATTCTTCTCGTATCGAGCGATTCGAAGTCGGTGAACCCGGTCTTGCAAGAACCGCAGGTCAATTTTTCGGGACGCAGCGCGTCCGCTTTCGCTTGTGCTTGAGCGACACGTTGCTCTTTCGTGCCGCGCTGTTTGGCTTGTCCCATGGTGGCCTTATGCGTCCTTACAACGCGTGTTGCACGGCACGCGCCGATCCGGAGATGTCTTGACCGACTCCCGCGATCGTATTGCAGCCCGTCAGTACGAACAGCGCACCGAGCAAAACCAGTATCGTCATACGAACCTTCGACATTCCTTCGATTCCTTTCGCTTTCGCTTTCGCTTTCGATTAAGCCGGAACGCGCCGATTGGCTCAGCTCGCCGCGCGTCCGGCCGAATATGGTACCCGACCGCGCAATGAGCGTCGACAAACCGGATCGAAAGCGCGCCGCGCGCGAAAGCATCGCCGCCGGAAAAAGCCACGCGGCGATGGGTACCCGGCACCCGCTACATAGTGGACGCCGCGATCATCGACAAGCTCGGACAGTAATGCGTCGCGCTGAGGTAAGGCGTTTGCTGCGAGCGGACGCCGGCTGCGTTCGCCGTGGGCGGATCGATAAAGATCGATGCGTTATTCGACCCCGCAGGGGCCGTGAACGTCATCGTGATCTTCCACCAATTGCCGGTCTTCACCGCGCTCAGCGCGGTTGGCTGCCCTGCTCCCCACGTTCCACGCACGATCGCGCCCGTGTTCGTGTCGAGCGCCCAAGCGAATTCGGTACCGCTCGGGTCGTCGGTTTGAATCGAGCCCCCGGGGAACACCGTCGCGTTGGTCGTCGCCTGAACGTAGTCGCTGAAGGTATAGCTCTGTCCGCCTTGAACGCGGATGATTTCATGAATATTCGCGACCGGCGACCCGTTCGTGGCCGTGACGAGCGCCGCGCGCTGGCTCGAACCGTAAATGTCCGTGGCCGGCTGAGCCGTGCCGCCGTTGCTCTGGCTCCAAGCCTCGGGTTCAGTCAGACTCAGCGGCAAATTAACCAGATTGCCCGCATAACACGCATCGCCGTGCGGATCCCTCGAGGGACCGTAGAAGCCCGCGATACTCGATTGGATCGCATCGTCCGTCGTGCTCAAGGTGGCCTTCGTGATGATCGCGCCCTCGAAGAATTGCACGGGTGCCGGACTGCCGTCGCCGCCCTCGCCCAGCGAGAGGCCGCCTTGCCACTGACCGTTGAAGGCGTGGCCCGCATTGTTGCCGAAGATATAGGCCTGCGGCGGGACGCCGTCGTATAGCGCGGTCAGCACGCCCTGCGATGCCGACCCGCCTTTCACGGCAAAGACGTTCGAGCCGGTGATAGGCGAATACTTCGATAGCACCGTGACGAACTTTTCGTTCGACGGCTGTTGCGGGCCGTAGAGATAGACGCCCGCTTCGGCATCCACGCCCGGCCAGTTCACATTGAGTCCGTTACAGACCGGATCCTTCACGTTCGGCGCTTGGTTCGAATCCCCCTGGCAATACCCGAACACCGCCGCGGCGCCGTCGGAAAACGCCAGCGCAAACATCTCGCCCTCGATTTCGCCGTGCACGTACGTGCTCGGATCCGCGCTGCTCTCCATGTTGCCGTATGTTCCGCAGCAGGTGGAGGACTGGTCGTACTGCGCGCCCGCCACCATATACTCCGCGATGTCGCTGTCGCCGATCGACTGATTCACGGTGCCGAACCGGTTGCGGTACGCCTGGCCCGCCAACGTCGAGAGCGCCGGCACTTGCCCTGTGCCGGACGAGACGAACGACAGTTTCGCGGGCGCGCTGCCCACTGCCGGCAGATCGTTGCCGACCGCGAGTTGCAAGGTCGGCGACTGAGCGGTCAGCGCGGCGGGCGGCTGCTGCAACTGCACCTTCAGTTGCCCCTGGGTCCCCGGCAGCGTGATCGTGGCGAAGCCGTTCAACACCGGGACCGTGACGGGATGTTGCGAACCTGGACCGCTACTGGGCAGCGTCAACGATTGCGTGCCGTCCTGGTTCAACCTCAGCGTCGCGGGCACATTGCCGAAGGCACCGCCCTTGATCGAAGCGACGAGATCGACCTGGTCGTAGATGTACGACACCGCGCACGAGGTCTTATTGCAGAACGACTGAACGCTCTTCAGATTGGTCGTGCCGATCGTCGAGCGCGTCGAACCGTGCGGCAATGTCAGCGACGTATAGGGATAGATGTCTTTCGAAGCGCCGTCGGAGGCTCGGATGAGCCGGAACAGCGGTCCCGCGTAGTGTTTCGTCAAAAGGCGCGTCACGCTATGCGCGGCCGAACACGGCGTGCCTGCGTCGGCCGCCGCGTCGCACGGCAACGGCTGTGCGGCGCCTACCTCGGCTACTGCGCTCACGCTCGAGACCGCGGTACTCGAGGGCGCGATCGCCGCATTGGCCACGCTCGCCGATGTTCCGCCGCCCGATGAGTCGCCGTTACACGCCGTCAACGCAACGGCGGCCGACAACATCAATGAAACCAGCCCAGATGCTCTAAACGTCATGATCCCTCCAATAGACGCGTATCGGATTACATGAAAATCATTCAGGACAACTAAACAATCGACAGGTAGCCGTTACCGGACAGGTACGACCATCTAGGAATGACCGGCGCCATCGCCGGTTTGCATGGAAAAGCCGGCCCTCGAACTCAGCTCGCGCGCCCCGTGGCGCGGCTTGCAGGCTGTCCTGCGGTGGAGGAGCGGGTGTCGGCGGATATAATATTATTTATTATTACTAACGCTGGGCCCTAGTACATTCCCGTATACGGGCGGAAAAAAGCGGTTCGGCGAGGAGCCGGAGCATCGGTTGCGCCCGCACCGGGGGGCTAAACATCAAGGTCTATTAGTAATTTATTAACCGACCGCGAGATCTCCCTGAACCCGTTCGGCCCTGCTCGCGCTCTGCCCTCCGGCTTCATCCCGCACCGATATTTTCCGGCGGACAACGCCGCCTTGCTCCGACGCCTCCTCCGACCAGCGGGCGAGCGGTTCGAGCGCGGCCACTTTCGGCGACATTTTGCTCTTGCCGAACAATTATTTCGATGGTCTCCGGTATGTCCTGGCCACGGATTTGTTTTATATGATGCCGCCCCGCGTCGACTCGATCGGTTCTATGGCAACGCCTGAAACCGATGCCCACCCGCTGCCCGCGGCAGATTCTTTCAATCGGTGGCGGCGACGCGCTCGAAACGCGATGTGGCCTGGTATCGGCCGCATCGAGGTCGCCATAGACCGCCGCCGCATGGCATGTGCGGTGCTCAAGAAGGGAGCCGGATATCGGCGACCTCACCTTCATAGGAGTACTCATCATGGCTGCGAACCAATCCTCCCAGCAGCGCGACCAGAAGGCCGACGAGAACCGTCGCGAAGAAAATAGAGAAGAAAACCGCGAAGAGCGTCGAGAAGAAAAGCGTAGTGAACAAGAGCGCAGCGAAGAAAAGCGCGAACGCTAAGCGACTATAGCGTCACCTCGCCCGGGCACGTGCGGCTCACGCGTGCCCGGCATCAAACCAATGCGGGCGCCGCCAGTAAAACGATCATGAAAAAGCCATTCGTCCCTGAAGACCTCTATCGCTATGAGGTGGCGTCGGAACTGCGGTATTCGCCGTCGGCCGAGATCGCCGCGTGTCAAGTCTCGAGCGTCGACGAGGCGACTCAAAGCACAGTCCGTCGCATCTGGCTCGTGCCGCTTAACGGAGCGGACGCATACCGATTAACGAACGGCCAGTCGGACCGCCACCCGCGATGGAGACCGGGGTCGCGTTCGTTGACGTTCGTATCGAGCCGCGGCGGAGGCCCCCAAGTTCACCAGATCGATATAGACGGCGGCGAAGCATTCGAGCTTTGTCATGTCCCCACGGGTGTCATGTCGTTCGAATGGTCTGCGGACGGTAGGCACCTCCTAGCATTATCGACGGTCGAACTCGAACCCCAATGTTTGAGCCAGCCTTCGAAGCTGCCGAAAGACCCTGCCCAGAATGCGCCGCCCCCGCCGCGAATCGTTTGGCGGTTGCCCTACAAGTTGGATGGCGTCGGTTATACGCTCGATGCCACGGTCCATCTATTCGGTATCGATGTCGGCACTGGCGAATCGCATCAATTGACGCGCGGAAGCTACGAGGTCGAGAGCGCCGCTTGGTCTCCCGATGCCGCGCAGATCGTGTTCAGCCGCACGCGCGAGGGACGTCTCGCGCACCGCACCGATTTGTGGATCATGAACGCCGACGGCAGCCATATGCGCCAAATCACCCGCGACATCGCGAGCGTCAGCGACCCGCGCTGGTCGCCCGATGGTCGATCGATCGCCTTCTGCGGCAGCCGCGCCGATGGCGATTCGATCGAGCGCCTCTGGCTGTTCGAACTCGCCACGCAGAACATTCGACGACTAGGCGAGGACGATGTCGAGATCGCGTCGAGCGACAGCCTCTCATGGGATGGCGATTCGAACGCCCTCATCTTTTTGGCGTCGTGCCGAGGCCGCCAGCACGCCGTTCGCCTGACCTTGGACGGCGGCTATACGACTGTGGTTGCGGGCGATCGTCAGTTGAGTTCGCTCTCCCTGGCCGGCGACCGTCTTGTTTTCGCCAGCGAGGACATCGGCAACCCCTGCAACGTCTACGCGTGCGGCCTGGACGGCGGCGGCGAGGTTCAGCTCACCGCACTCAATGCTTGGTGGAACGATCGGCGTTTGCCGCACGTAGAGGCGAGGATGTTCGACGTACCCGACGGCAACGGCGGCACTGAATCGATCGAGGGCTGGCTGATACGGCCTCTCGGCTGCCATAGCGCGAGTCCGCTGCTCGTCGATGTACACGGCGGCCCGGCAAGCTATGTCGTATTCTCTTTCAATTGGCACGTGTACTGGTATCTGCTGGCCAGCCATGGATGGTCCATTCTCGCGCTCAACGCGGTCGGCTCCAGCAGCTACGGCTGCAACTTCAGTGAACGATTGCGGCAAAAATGGGGCAAACTCGACCTCGATCAGCACCTAGCGGCCGTCGAGCGGCTTCGTAAAGAAGGGCTAACCGATGAACGATTGGCCATTACCGGGAAGTCGTACGGAGGCTTTCTAACGGCTTGGGCCATTTGCAACAGCACCGCATTTCGCGCGGCGATCGTCTCCGCCCCCGTCACGAGCCTCGAAAACCATTACGCGGTTTCCGATAGCGGCTATTACGCGGACGCCCACTCCATGTATGGCGAACCGAAGGTTAGGCGCGATGTCATGCGCGAGCTTTCTCCATTGACCTATGCGGAGAACATTAGGACGCCCACCTTGATTCTTCAGGGGGAAGACGATCAACGTTGTCCCCGCTGTCAATCGGAGGAGCTTTACACCGCCATCGCGACGCAAACCCATACGCCCGCGGAAATGATTTTATATCCCGAAGGAGATCACCACTTCTTCGAGCGCGGCCATCCGCGCCAGCGCCTGGACATGCTAAGCAGACTCGTGTCTTGGCTCGAACGCTGGATCGACGTACCCGTCGATAAAGGCCATCCGGATTGAATTCGACGGCTGCCAATGGCAGCCGCCACCCCGCCTTGTCCGATCGTCCCTCAAGTTCGCCGAACAACTGCCGTTAACCATGACTGCTCTTAGGTTCTAGGGAGCAGTCGAGGGTAAGCGCGAAGCAACACTATTGCCTTTACGCGCCATGCCAATAGCCATTTATTCAATATCTGGGATTTTCAATGACTATAACTCGTCGGCGTGGCCTAAGTATCGGCGCGCGGCTCGTCGCTTTTTCTTGCGTGCTTGTCGCGTTGATTTTTATCGCTTTTTCGTGGGCACTGACCCACGCAGCCGGTGGCCAGGTGCGCGAGCAAGTCATGAAGCGAATCGACGAAAAGAACAATTCGATCGCGCAAACGATTGCCGTTATCGACCATTCGCTATCGGCTGAAGTAGGCCGTACGATGACGCTGTTCGAAAGCTTCCTGCCGGGAGGATTCTCGCTCGACGAGACGAGCAAAGTCGATATCAACGGGACGGCCACGCCGACGTTCAAAGCGGGCGACCATGTGTTGAACCTCGACTTCGCCGTGCCCGACCAATTCCTGGCGCGCAGCGGCGCCATCGCAACGGTATTCGCTCGCAGCGGGGACGACTTCGTCCGCGTGACCACCTCGCTGAAGAAGCAAGACGGCTCGCGCGCGATCGGAACCTTGCTCGATCGCAAGGGCCCCGCCTACGGGCCTGTCATGGCGGGCCGTACGTATACGGGACTGGCGACGCTATTCGGCAAGCGGTACATCACGCAGTACAAGAGCGTCTCCGATGCATCGGGCCGCATCATCGGGGCACTGTTCGTCGGGGTGGACGTCGACGAGCAAATCCAGGCGCTTCAAGAACAGATTCGCGCGCTGAAGGTAGGGTCGAGCGGCTACTACTTCGTCGTCAACGCATCGAACGGCGCCGAGCGCGGCAAGTTCATCGTCCATCCAGGTTCTCCGGGCGAGCATTTCGACGACCGAAACGGTCCGTATTCGCAAATGCTCGATACGAAGAAAGGCCGTATCGACTACGCTTCCGCCGATTCGACGCTCGGTGAAACGAGCGAGCGCGAGAAGACCGTTTCCTTTGTGACCGTGCCCGAATGGCAGTGGCTGATCGGCGGTGTCGCCGTCAACGACGAGGTGATGTCGGAGGTTACGTCGATCCGCAATCGCTTCGCGGCGATCGCACTCGGTCTGCTCGTAGCCTTCGCCCTCGTCTTTTTGATCGTCGTGCGTCGTCTCGTGAGCCGCCCGCTGGAGCAAGTGGCCGTGGCCGCCGGGCAATTGGCGGCGGGCGATCTGAGCGTACGGCTTAGCGCCAAAAACGGATCCGGCGCCGAGGCACGTATCGGCGAAGATGAAATCGGGCGTCTCGTCGATGCGGTCGACGGGGTCGGCGAGGGGCTGGCACGCATCGTCGCGCACGTACGCGAGGCGTGCGCGGGCGTCACCGACGGCACGGCGCGCATCTCCACGAGCAGCGGGGATATCGCCGCAAGGGTCGCCTCGCAAGCAGCGAGCGTCGAACAAACCGCCGCGAGCATGGAGGAAATCACGACCACCGTGCAGCAAAACGCCGACCACGCGGCGCGGGCGAGCAGCGTCGTCGATGCGGCGGCGACCGCTGCCGCCGGCGGCGGCGACGCGGTCGAGCGCGTGGTCTCGACGATGAGTGCGATCAACGGTTCGTCGCAGCGCATCGCCGATATCACGAGCGTCATCGAAGGCATCGCCTTTCAAACCAACATTCTCGCGCTGAACGCGGCCGTGGAAGCCGCTCGCGCCGGGGAGCACGGCAAAGGCTTCGCCGTCGTCGCGGCTGAAGTACGTGCGCTCGCGCAACGCAGCGCCGCGGCGGCGAAAGAGATCGATGCCGTCATTGCCGAATCGACCACCATGGTGCAAGGCGGCTATCGGGTCGCGGAAGAAGCGAGCGAAGCCATGCGTGGGATCACGGCTCGCGTGAACGAGGTGCGGTCGATCATCGCCGAGATTGCCGTCGCCTCGCGGCAGCAGTCGGCCGGCATCGAGCAGGTGGGCATCGCAATCGCCCAGATCGGCGAAGCCACACAGCAAAACGCCGCGCTTATCGAAGCGGCCGCCGACGTGGCTCGCACGCTCGAGGCCCAAGCGGCGGATTTGGACGGCGCCGTCTCGACGTTCAAGCTATCGAAGTGATGAACCGGCCGCCTATGCCGCGGCCGTGAGTTCGGGGCGGCGCGGGCCGCGGCGGCGCCCCGCGCTCAAAACCGCCGCTCGACCCGGAATGGCGCGGGGTCGACGATCGTCTCCTTGCCCAGCATCATTTGCGCGAGCAACCGGCCCGTCACGGGCCCGAGCGTCAATCCGTGATGCGCGTGTCCGAAAGCGAACCACATCCCCTCGTGTCGCGGCGCGGGCCCGATGATCGGCAGCATGTCGGGCGTACATGGGCGCCGGCCCATCCACGGCTCGGGGTCGAGACGCGTACCGAGCGGAAACAAACCGCGCGCGATCGGCTCGACCGCGTCGAGTTGCACGGGCGTCTTCGGCGCATCGCATCGGGCCAATTCCGCTCCGGTCGTCAACCGGATGCCGCGCATCATAGGCGCGATGAGGTATCCGTTCTCGACATCGAGTACCGGGTGACGAAGGCGCGCCTGCCCGTTTGCTTGGTAATGCATGTGATAGCCGCGTTTGATGCCTAGCGGCAGGTGGTACCCGAGCCGAGCCGCCATCGGCCCGGACCAGGGCCCCAATGCGAGCACGACACGCTTCGATTCGATGCGGCCGTTTTGCGTTTCGACGGACCACCCCTCGCGCAACGTGGCCGCGTCCCCGGGCACAACCTGCCCGCCGATGGACGCGAAATGCCGTGCATAGGCCGCGACGAGCGCACCCGGATCGCTGACCGATTCGGCCGCGGTAAAACGCAAACCGCCGGTCAACGAATCGGCGAGGTCGGGTTCGAGTTGCTTCAGGCGCGCGGGATCGAGTGCCTCGAATTCGATACCGTATTCGCGTTGCCACCGCTCGACGATGGAAGTCTCGCGTTCCAGCTTGGCCTCTGTCCGGAATACTTTGATCCATCCGGAGGCTCGTAGCAGATCGCTCGCGCCGGCTTGCACCGCCAGGGCCCGATGTTCGCTCACGCAGTGCTCGATCAACGTCGCATAGTAACGCGCGATCTCGGCATGCCGAGCCGGATCGGAGTTACGCCAGTAGCGCCAAAGGAACGGCGCGAGTTCGCGAAGCGCATCGGCGTGATAGCGTACGTCTAGCGCGGTGTTGCGCGCATAGCGCAGTAAATCGCTCAACGCTCGCGGAAAGGCATACGGATAAACGCCCTCTCGCTGAATCAGTCCGGCATTGCCAAACGACGTCTCGGTGCCGGGCGCTTTCCGGTCCACGAGGGCGACAGCCAAACCCATCTGTTGCAAATGATCGGCGACAGATACGCCGACAATGCCCGCGCCTAGCACGATGGCGTCGAATTTCATTGTGTATCCTAAAGGTCGGTTCGAGTGCGCCTCGACGCAGCGGCGCATAGATTAGCAAAGAAACGCACCGCGGCCGCGCAGGCGTCATGGCGCCGTCTATCCGAAGCGAAGCTGCTTCCTATCGTGCTTCCCATCCGCAACCGCAGCGCATCGATGCCCAATGGAAATCGCTCTTCCGAAACGACACAACGCTTGGCGCTGGCTTACAAGATGCATCGCGCTCATCGTTACCGCTTGCATACTCGCGTTGCTGGCGGCCGTTGCAGCGATCGCGCTCAGCATGCCGGTTCTCGACGGCACTCGCGTCGAGCCTCGATTGCAATCGCGGGTATCCGTTGCGCGCGACGCTCAGGGCGTCCCTACGCTCGCCGGCGGCACGCGCGCGGACTTGGCTTACGCGACGGGCTTCGTGCATGCGCAAGAACGCTTCTTCCAAATGGATCTATTGCGCCGCTCGGCCGCCGGAACGCTCGCGGCCTTGATCGGTCCTGCCGCCCTCCCGCTTGACCGTGCGCACAGAATCTATCGATTCGACTCGGTCGCCGGTAAGGCGTTGACGGCATTGTCCCCGGCCGATAAGACCATTCTCGACCACTACGCCGCGGGCGTGAATGCCGGACTGGCGGCGCTCAGCGTGCGCCCGTTCGAATATCTAGCGCTGGGCACGAAGCCGCTCGCCTGGCGTCCACAGGACAGCTTGCTCGTGGTTTGGGCGATGTATTTCGACCTGCAGGAAAGTCAGCGTCACTATAAGTTCGCGCGAGCTTGGCTGCGGGCGCATACGGATGCGCAAGCTTTAGCGGTGCTATTGCCCGGATGCAGCGAATGGGATGCACCGCTCGACGCGCCATCCGTTGCCTGCGATGCTCCGCCTATCGGCAAGCTTGCGCCGAACTGGCTCGGCGGCCCGTCGCCGCAAACGCTCGGGCAGGTGTCGTTCGGCACCGAGATCGGCAGCAACAACTGGGCGCTAGCGGGCACGCGTACGGCCACCGGTAGCGCCATCGTCTCGAACGACATGCACTTGAATCTGCGCCTGCCAAATATCTGGTATCGCGTCGTGTTCGAGTACCCGGAGGCGGCGGGCGCGATGCGGCGTATCGTCGGCGTGACGCTGCCGGGCACGCCCGCGGCGGTGGCCGGCAGCAACGGCGCCGTCGCTTGGGGGTTCACCAACGGCTACGGCAACGACCTCGACCTCGTCGAATTGCAGTCGGACCCGCGGCATCCGAACGCTTACCGAACCGCCGGCGGCTGGGCGCCGATCGAGTTCGAGAACGAAATACTGGAAGTCAAGGGCGGCCCCGCCGAAACGCTGCGTGTCGCCGAGACCGCGCTCGGGCCGGTTTGGGAGGTAGGCGGCAAACGGTACGCCGTCAAATGGGTCGCCAACGATCCTGGCGCGGTGGATGTTTCCCTGCTGCGCATGGAGGCTGTCGAAAGCGTGGCCGAAGCGCTGGCGACCGGGGCGGCGGCAGGCATTCCGGCTCAGAATCTGATCGCGGGCGATGCCGCCGGCAACATCGGCTGGACCATCGCCGGAGCGATGCCCAACCGGCATTCGCGATGGAGCGATACGCTCCCTTATCCGTCCGATGCCCGCGGCCTGGGCTTCGACGGCTTGCTGCCGGCGCGTGAGCACCCGTCCATCGTCAATCCGCCGTCTGGGCAGTTGTGGTCCGCGAATGCGCGCCAATTGGCCGGGGGCGGCTACGATCTGATCGGTGACGGCGGCGCCGATTTGGGTGCGCGTGCGCGGCAGATCCGTGACGACCTCGCGGCGCGCCGTACTTTCGATGAGCGCGACGCTTATGCGCCGAGCCTCGACGATCGGGCACTGTTCCTAGCGCCGTGGCGCCGGCGCGCGTTGCGCGTACTGGACGAGCAAGCGCTGGCGGGCCACCCGCAGCGCGCCGAGTTCAAGCGATTGCTGCTCCACGATGAAGAAGGATGTGCCTGCATCGACTCCGTCGGGTACCGCCTGACGCGCGGCTTTTTGCACAACCTCTACGGAGCGCTCTTCGGTGCCGCCGATGTGCAAATGCGCAAGCTCGACCCGAATGCGAGCATTGCGCAAGCAACGCCGCGATGGCCGGTAGTCGTAGCGCGCCTCGTCGACGAGGAGCCGCCCGGCTGGCTGCCGAAGGGACAAGACAGTTGGCGAGCGGTGAAACTTGCCGCCGTCGACCGGACCATCGCGCAATTGACGGCGCAGTCCGTTCCGCTCGCCGGCGCGACCTGGGGGCGCCGAAACACGTCGCACTTCGAGCACCCGATGGCTTCCGCGATGCCTGTGCTATCGCGATGGCTTGCCGCGCCGGCCGACCCGCTGCCGGGCGACGGTAATATGCCGCGCGTGGCCGCGCCGGCGTTCGGGCAATCGGAGCGAATGGTCGTGTCGCCCAGTCATGAGGACCACGGGATCTTCAATATGCCGGGTGGGCAAAGCGGCCATCCGTTCAGCGCTTACTTTCTGGCCGGCCACGAAGACTGGGTTCACGGCCGGCCCGCGCCGCTGCTCCCGGGGCCGCAACAGCATCTGCTGATCCTGGTACCAGCAGCAAGCGAAGACCGCTAACCGCCAGGCTCAGCGATGCCTGCGTTGTAATGACGCAACGCAACATACCCGCTCTTGACCGATACACGGGGCTTTTTCGAAAATTTTTGTGCAACGCACTAGCTTTTGGCTAGGGAAAACCCTAGAATGCAGTCTTAAGGGATAACCCTAAGACGCATTTAACCGGGAGTTGCCATGAGCTACGTTTTCGCCCTCATTCAAAAGATCAGCGATTTCTTCGCTTCGCCGCATCTGCCGCTCGACTCCGACTATTCGTTCGAAGCGCGTCATCGCGAAGCCGAGCGCGTTCGTCTGTCGCAAGCCACGGTGTTCGGCATTCGTCTCGTCGACTAACCCGCCTGGCGGGTTGGGGCCGCGTCGGCCATAGCCGACGCTTGGTAATACCGCTCGATTTCGTCCGGCTGCGCCAGCACGGTGCCCGCGCGCAGCACGGCCGAGGTGCCTGCGGCCACCCCGTAGCGCAGCGCCTCTTTCGCCGGCAGGCCTCGGTCTATCGCCCAGACGAAAGCGGCCAAGAAACTATCCCCCGCGCCAACCGCGCTGACGACGGGTACCCCCGCCCCGTCGACTTGTTCGACGCGACCCTCGGTGGCCATCAAAGCCCCACGCTCCCCCAACGTCAGCAAGACGATTTGCGCGTTGCCGCGGCACACGAGGCGCCGCGCTTGCTCGCTCCATTCGCCTTGCGTTTCGAGCGGCTCGCCCGTCAGTTCGCGTAGCTCGTCTATGCTCGGCTTGACCGCGTAGACGCCTTCGTCGAGCGCGGCCTCGAGCGCATCGCCCGACGTATCGAGGATCACGCGCGTCCCCCTCGCTCTCGCCGCGCGCGCAATACGCGCGTAGAAGTCCGCGGGAATGCCCGGCGGCAAGCTACCACTGACGACAAGCCAGCGCGGCACGGGATCGAGCGAGATCAACCGATCGAAGCACGCTTGCGCCTCCATGGGCGAAACCTCCGGACCGGGGGCGACAAAGCGGTATTCGTGCCCCGTCGACGTTTCCCTGACCGCGACGTTCTCGCGCGTCTCTTGTGCGATCGGCACGCAATCGATACTCACGCGCTCCGTCTTCAGCAAGTCGGCCAGCGTTCGCCCCGCACGGCCGCCGGCGAGATATAGGGCCGTGCAATCGGCGCCCAACCGCCGCACGACGCGAGCGACGTTGATGCCGCCTCCGCCTGGATCCCGGCGGACTTCGTTGCAGCGCAGCTTGCGCGTATGAACCAAACGATCGACGCAAAACGACAAATCGACGGCCGGATTCAAGGTGAGCGTGACGATATCGGTCATAGCCGGGAAGGTTCGATGACGAGCGTTGTTCGCCGCAGTAGAGCATCGCTCGAGCCCTCACGCGTTGACGCACGTCAATGGGGCGCGGCGATGGCAGGCCGCCTCGCTTGATCGATGTCAGACGACGGATCGGGCCCATGCGAGAAGATAAAAGGGCCGCCTACCTTGCGACGTAGCCAATGCCGAACAATATGTGCCCAAAAACTTTCCCGCAGGCGTTGCGTCGCGCAGCGCTCGCCCTTGCGCTTGCATGGTTTGCCGCCTGGGCCCTGCCGGCCATCGCAAGCGACGCGGTACCGCGCGTGGCCATACTCGTTTATCACCGCTTTGGACTCACCGCCGCCGATTCGATGACGGTTCGCGTCGAAACGTTCGAGGCGCAATTGAGCATGCTTCGGGCGCACGGTTACCGCTTCGTGGCGCTGCGCGACGTTCTCGATTGGCTCGACGGCGAACGAGCCAGCTTGCCGCCGAAGGCGATCGCGTTGACGGTCGACGACGGACATCGGAGCGTATTCGACACGCTGCAGCCGATCGCACTACGCGAGCGTTTGCCGATCACGCTATTTATCTATCCGTCGGCGATTTCCAACGCCTCGTACGCGCTGACCTGGGACCAATTGCAAGCGCTACAGACGACCGGTTCGTTCGACGTGCAATCGCATACGTTTTGGCATCCGAACTTCAACACCGAGCGCGCCCGCTTGTCGCATGACGCCTTCGAAGCATTCGCGACGATGCAATTGCGCAAATCGCGCGCCAGCCTCGAAACGCATCTTGGAACGCATGTGGATGTACTCGCGTGGCCGTTCGGGATCGTCGACGACGAACTCGTTCGAATGGCAAGCGCTGCCGGATATCGCGCGGCCTTCGAACTGGGCGGCCGCATGATCGATCGCGATGCCCCGCGTTTCCGGTTGCCCCGTTTTTTGGTCGTCGATAGCGACACGCCGGCGGTCCTTGCACGCTTGCTCGGCGAACCGGTGCAAGCCGATCTCGACGTTCACCTGCCGGAGAATCAGCCTTGAAATGCAGTCGTCTTGTCGTATCGTTGGGGATGCTGGTCCTCTGCGCCTTCGCCTTCGCGGCGCGATCGACGTCGGGGGTCGTGGTCGATGCGCAAACGCTCGCCCCCGTTGCGCACGCGATCGTCACGGACGCGCAAGGCGTCCACCACGCGGACGAGGCCGGCCGATTCTCGCTTGACGACGGCGCCGCCACCGTCGCGGTGAGGGCGCCCGGCTATTTGCGCACCACCGCTTCCGTCGCGCCGGACGGGGCGCTCAAGATCGCGTTGACGCCGTTCCGTCCGCGAGCCGTTTATCTTTCCGCCTACGGTGTGACGAACACGGCGCTACGCGATGCCGCGGTCGCGTTGACCGATCACACCGCCGTCAATGCGCTCGTCATCGACATGAAAGGCGATCGCGGCATGACGCCCTACCGAAGCGCCGCGCGCGATACGATCGGCGCCTCCGCGCATGTCGGCGAGCACGCCCCGTCGGTCAAGGATTTTCAGGCGATCGTCGACGCGCTTCATCGGCGGCGCCTGTATTTGATCGCCCGCATCGTGGTCTTCAAGGACGACCCGCTCGCGTTGGCGCATCCCGAGTGGACCGTGCGCGACGCGACGGGCCACCCGTGGCACGATCGCGAAAACCTGCAATGGATGGATCCGTTCTCGCAGGACGTCTGGCGGCATAATATCGAAGTCGCGCAAGAAGCCGCTCGTGCCGGCTTCGACGAAATCCAATTCGATTACGTTCGCTTCCCCGACGCCGGCGGCTTGCGGTTTTCTCAGCCGAACACGCGCGAGAACCGGACAGCCGCGATCGTCGGGTTCCTCCACGCGGCGCGGGCGCGACTGGCACCGTATAACGTATTCGTCTCGGCCGATATCTTCGGGTACGTCTGCTGGAATCTCGACGATACCGCGATCGGGCAGCAACTCGAAACGCTGAGCGCGCCGTTGGACTATATTTCACCGATGCTTTATCCGTCCGGCTTTACGTGGGGACTACCGGGCTGCACGAATCCTGTCGCCGATCCGGAACAGATCGTGCGCCGCTCGTTGCATGAAGCGAAGCAAAGGACGGGGCTGCCCGGCGTGCGTTTTCGTCCTTGGTTGCAGGCGTTTCGCGATTACGCCTTCGATCGACGCGAATTCGATGCCACCGCCATTCGGGCACAGACCAAGGCAGCCGACGAAGCGGGCACCGATGGGTGGATGCTATGGAATCCGCGCAACCGATACGACGCGGCCGACTTGCCGCGTTAATCATCGTTCGCCTCTACGCGAGCATCCTGCTGGCAGGCAGCGCAGTCTGCGCGGGCGCCGAGCTCGCGGACCCGGAGCGTTCGTCGGCGAACCATGAATTGACGCGGATCGTCGACGGTGAAATCGCCTCAAGGCGCATCTCGGGGGCCCTCATCGTCGCGGGCGATAGGGACGGCGTCTCCTACCGGCAAGCATTCGGTAGCCGCGCGGTCACGCCGGTCGCCGAACCGATGGCGATCGATACCGAGTTCGACGTTGCCTCGTTGACCAAGGTCGTCGCCACGACGACCGCGATCATGCAGCTCGCCGAAACGCATCGGATCGCGCTCGACGCACCGGTCATGCGCTACTGGCCCGCGTTCGCGGCGAACGGCAAGTCGACGGTGACAGTGCGCGAGCTCTTGACGCATACCTCGGGCTTCGCGCCCGACCTGCCGCTGGGAAAGCGCGCGCAAACGCGCGCGGGCGTCCTGGCGGAGGTCATCGCCGAGCCGTTACGTGCGCCGCCGGGGGAGCGCGTCATCTATAGCGACATCAACTTCGTCGTGCTCGGCGAGTTGATCCGCCGCGTCTCGCACGAATCGCTGGACGGCTACTGCGAAGCCCACCTGTTCGCCCCGCTCCACATGCGCGACACGCGATTCCGGCTCGACCTGTCGCGTATGGCGCGCACCGCACCCACGACGCCCGATCGCAGCGGGATGCGCCGAGGCCGGGTGCACGATCCGACGGCCGAGCGCATGGGCGGCGTGTCCGGCAATGCGGGACTGTTCTCGACGGGCGACGATCTTGCCCGGTTCGCGCGCATGCTGCTGAACGATGGTGATCTGGACGGAAGGCGCATTTTGAAATCGGAGACCGTCGCTTCGCTCGCGGTGCCCGCTCTCGTTCGCTCGCCGCCCGAGCAGGAACGAGGACTCGGCTGGGCGCTCGATGCGCCGCTCGTGTCCAACCGCGATCGCTTACCGGCGTACGGCACGCTGACGCATACGGGCTATACCGGGACCGCGCTGTGGATCGATCTGGTATCGAAGCGATTCATCGTCGTTCTCACGAATCGCGTCCATCCCGACGATCGCGGCGATGCAAAGCCGCTGCGCGCGCAAGTCGTTGCGTGGTTCGCGAGCCAGCATACGGCGCTGTCCGTGCGGGAGATGACTGCGACGTTACCGGGCATCGAGCCTGCCGTCACGGCCGGGCTGCGGCTGCCGCTCGCCGCCGGCCCCGTTCGCACCGGGATCGACGTACTCGAGGCGCAGAGGTTCGCTCCTATCGCGGGGCTTCGCGTCGGGCTCGTGACGAATCGCTCGGGATTCGATGCGAATGGACGTCGGACGATCGATGTATTGGCGAATGCGCCCGGCGTGCATCTGGCCGGAATCTTTGCGCCCGAACATGGGCTCGGCACGGATCTCGACGCGCCGCTCGGCGATTCCATCGACCCGGCAACGGGTATCGCCGTTCGCAGTCTATATGGCGCGACGCAGCGCTTTCCAGCCGATTCGCTCGATGGCCTCGACGCCCTCCTATTCGACCTACAAGACGCCGGCGTGCGGTTTTTCACGTACGAAACCACGCTGGGCTATGCGCTCGAGGCGGCCGCCCGCAAGGGTATCCCTCTGTTCGTACTCGATCGGCCCAACCCGCTCGGCGGCGATCGGTTCGGCGGCCCACTGCTCGACCCCGGCCGCGAGTCGTTCACGGGGTATTTCCCGCTGCCGTTGGTGCCGGGGATGAGCGTCGGCGAGTTGGCATCGCTTTTTAACGGCGAGCGGCGACTTCAGGCCGACTTGCGGGTCGTTGCGATGCAAGGCTATTCGCGCTCGATGCGCTTCGCCGATACGGGACTCGGATGGGTGCCGCCCTCGCCCAACTTACGGACCGAGGCGCAACTCGATTTGTATCCCGACGTGGGAATGATCGAAGGGGCGAATTTAAGCGTCGGCCGCGGGACGACGCATCCCTTCGAATGGATCGGTGCGCCTTGGATCGACGGTCCGCAACTCGCGGCGGCGCTCGACGCGTTGCACTTGGGCGTGCGCATCGCGCCGATCGATTTCGTCCCGACCGAATCGGCCTATCGAGGGCAGCAATGCCACGGCATCGCGATATCGCGCGCGGACATGCCGCCGGCGCCCGGGCGGCTTGGGGTCGCATTGCTCGTCACGCTGCATGCGCTATACCGCAGTCAGTTCGATTTAGCGGCGACGCGCGCGTCGATCGGCTCGGATGCCGTTTGGGACGCGGTGAACTCGGGCGCCGGTCTCGGGGCCGTCGAAACGATAGAAAGCGAAACCACCGCGCGCTTCGCGCCGACACGCGCGCGCTATTTACGCTACTGAGCGCGCCCACGACTCGCGCGGCCACGGAACCGCGGGTCTTGCCGCCGGAAACACTATGTATTGCGCCGCGATCGATACTATCTTGTTTATTCTTACGAATAACGACATGCAGGTAACGATTCATGGATAGTCTCCTCACGCAACGGGCCACGCGAAGACAAACCGTCGTAGTCGGGCTATCGGCAGTGCTGATTTTGCTTGTCTTCGTCGTCGCGGCGCCGCAGGCTAGCGCGCCGCTTCGCGCCGTCGGCCCGTTTATGCCCATGTGCGCGCTGACGGTCTTTACGACCGCGGCGATCGCAGCGTTTCTGCTGACCGCCCAATTTACCGCTACACGGCAACCGGCCTTGGCCGCGTTGGCCGGCGCATACGCGTTCGTTGCGCTGGCGGTGGCCGTGCAATTGTTGACGTTCCCCGGTGTGTTTACGGCAACCGGACTCTTGGGTGCGGGGCCGCATACCTCCGCATGGATGTGGACGTTTTGGCACGCTGGGTTTGCGCTCTTCGTCATGGAGGCGGCATTGCTGCGTCGCGTTTGGGGGCCGGCATCGGTTGACTCCGCGCAAGCCGGACCCTGGACATGGTGGCTCGTCGGGGGCCCGATTGCCCTCGGCGCCGGCCTGTGCCTCGTGGCGCTCTACGCAGGGCTGCCGCCGGCGTTTCACCCGCTCTCGCGAGGGCAAGTGTTTGCGCACGGCTCCACCGCGTTGATTACATGGGTGCTTAACGTCTTGGCGTTGCTGACGGTCGTACTGTCCGGGCGGATGCGTGCCCTGCTCGATCAATGGCTGTTGATCGCGATGCTGGCGTGCCTAGTCGATACCACGCTCAATTTCATGAGCATGGCGCAATTTAGCGTCGGTTGGTATGTCGCCCGAATCTTTAGCATGCTCGCTCCGGGAGCTGTCGTCGGCCTGCTTGTTTGGGAGGTTTGCCTGCTTTACCGGCGGCTGTTCGACGCCCACACATCGTTACTGCAAACGTCGGTGCATGACGGGTTGACGGGGGTTTATAACCGCCTATATTTCGACACCCAGTATCCGAAGGAATTCGATCGCGCAAAACAGACGAACCAGTCACTGTCGCTCGTCATCGTGGACGTCGACCATTTCAAGCAGTACAACGACGCCTTCGGACACTTGAAGGGCGATACGTGCTTGATCGCCGTGACGCGCGCGCTGGAGGGCATACTGCCGTCTCCGGCCAGCTTCGTCGCACGGTACGGCGGCGAAGAGTTTGTGATCGTTCTGCCGGACACGGACTTGCGCGGCGCACTGGAAGTCGCCGAGCGAGCGCGCCAAGCCGTACTGCGTTTGGACCTCGAGACACCGGCCCCTTCCGGGCGCGTGACCATCAGCGCCGGTTGTGCCGCGATGACGCGCGATGAAACGCTCGCGCCGGACGAACTCTCGCATGCGGCCGACATCGCGTTGTATCGCGCTAAAGCGGCGGGGCGCAATCGGATCGAATTGGCCGAAGCCCATCAATCCGTGAGCTGACGCGCGACCGGCTTGCCGCACCGCGGCCAATCAAGCAGCCTGCGTACGCAGCCCCGCACTACATCTCCTTACAAATGTCACCAATACGCTGTCCACCGCGAGGGGCCCGGTCGCGTTTTTGGGGACATCCTCGTAAGGAGTTTGCTATGAATGCCAACCTGCCGTCGAATCCGCAAAGCAACCGCATCCATCCGTTGATCGCCGGCGCAGCCGTCGCCGTCATCCTCGTCAGCGCAACCGGAATCGCCGCCATTACCGGATGGCTCCCGACGTCGCATGCCGTTTCGGCGCCGCCCGAGCAAGGCGCATCCGCCGCCATGCAAATCGGGCAAGTGGCGAGCGCCCCGTCAACTACTGCACCTGTTTATCGCGCGCCGCATACCGAAAGCGATCGCGTTGCCAACGAGCCGAGGCCGCATCATCGTATCGAAAGAACGGCGCCGTCGCAGGAAGCCGGCTACCGCGATGCCGATAATTCTTATCGCTCCACGGCTTCGCGCAGCCCTGCATACGATCCGAACGCCGGGGAGGTCGTCGCCGTCAATGCAACGCAAGCGCCGGAGCCGACGACCGGTATCGGCGCCGTCGGCGGCGCCATTGCCGGCGGCCTGCTCGGTAATCAAATCGGCAACGGCCGCGGCCGCACGCTCGCGACGATTGCGGGCGCCGTCGGAGGCGGCCTCGCGGGCAACGGCATCGAGCACGAAGTGCGTAAGGCGACCTCGTATCAAGTCCAAGTGCGGATGCAAGACGGCAGCTACCGCAACTTCACGTACGCGACGCAGCCGCAGTTCGAGCCGGGCGAACATGTGCGCGTGGTCGGCGAGTCGCTGACGCCGGCTTGAAGCGATACGACACGCTGTAGTTTCTCGCGGCCGCGCGGCCATGCATCGCGCGGCCGCGTTGTTTCCGGTTACAGCCTTTTACAACCCGCGGCTTCGATCGCGTGCACCGGTTAACCCATTCTTAAGCTTGGTCGAGCAGACTCCTCATGAAGGCTGTAGGCAATCGATGCCGACAGCTACCCATGTAAAGGAGGTGCCGATCATGAAGTCCTCGTTTCGAACCCTTGCTGTCGCGTTCACGCTCATACCCGCCGCGGCGTTCGCCCAAACATCGAACGAGCCGCCGACGCACGAGCAAGTCATGAACCAACTCACGCAACTGAGACAAGACGGCTATAGACCGAGCACGATTCACTATCCTGCCGATATTCAGTCGGCGCAAGCCCGGCGTGCCGCGCAAGACGGCAACGGCGCCGCGGGCGCACCCAATAGCGGATTCGGCGGCGGCGCGGATGGTACGATGCAATCGGGCGGCGGCATGACCTCGAATGCGATGCCGTCGCGCTCGATGTTTAAACATCACTGACCGGGAAACCGGAAAACCGCGCGAAGCGTGAACGCACTCACTCGCGGCTCTTGCTCTCGCTGCCGCGTCCCAGCGCAAGGTTGCCCAGCATCGGGAGCACCCCATTGCTCCCGATTACCTCCGGCAAGTGGCCATCCCACTTCGCGACTGCTTGCTGCTGAATGATCTCGGGCGTGATCGTCTGCTGAAGCAGCTTTTGCGCTTGCGCCTGTGCGTTTGCTTCGACGATCCGTTGCTCGGCGACCACCTTGGCCTTTTGCAGTTCGTATTGCGCTTGTTGCGCGCGCTGCTGCGCAACCTGCTTTTGCTCGATGGCTTGCGCGAACTGTGAACTGAAATGGAAATCGGTGATATTCACCGAATCCACGACCAGCCGATAAGGTTTGAGTTCGCTCGTAATTTGCGCCTCGATTTGCCCCCGCACTTGATCGCGATGCGTGATCAAATCTTCCGCGTTGTAGTGAGCCGTCACCGCCTTCACCGAGTTGCTGATCGCGGGCTTGATGATCTTGACGACCAGCGCGGCTTCGTTCCCGATGTGTTGATAGACCCATTCCGCATCAGCCGGCAGGATGTGCCAGTTCGTTGCGACGGTGGTCGTTACGTCTTGTAGATCGAGGCTGGCCGCGGTTTCCGCGTCCTGAGAGTTTTGCACCTGTACGTCCATCTTCGCGACAGACTGCACGAGCGGCGCCTTCAAATGCAACCCGGGATCGAGCACACCGGGCTCGACTGCGCCCCACGTCATCAGGACGCCCCGCTGCCCCGGCCCCACTGTCACGAAACAGCCACGGATAACGGCAAGTGCGAGGAAAACGGCAACAACGATGCCGGCAATACGAAACTGCCCCGGAATGGCCATGATGTCTTTTTTTGTTTCCACGCCCTATATTCTCGGATTACAGCCCGTTCTGCAATCGCTTAATGTTCGCTATGTCGCCTTGGCTCTCCAGGCGGAGAGCCCGCGCTTGGCTTGCGCGCGAATTGCGTTCTGAACGAAGGGCGTCCAGCCCAACAATGTGCCCTTCGCTCCCAAAGCCTGCGCGGCCCATCGCCATAAGTCGAACCGGTCGCGATGCTCGACGATCAGTCCGTCGCGAAAGACGAACCGCGCTTCGATTCGGTTGACCACTTTCTTACCCGTCTGGCCAAAGAGGTAGCTTGCGATCCAGCGTGCGCTACCGCCGTTTTGGTCGGCGCTTACGCCGCTATAGGTCAAGGCAAATTCTTGGGCGCGGGACACGAGCATGCGCCACATATCGCGGACTTCGTCGCCATGGAGTTCGCCGAATACCGGGTCGCTGAAAACGATGTCCGGCGCGTAGCACGACGCCATCGTCTCCGCGTCGCGCCGCTGGAACGCTTCGTAAAACCGCTCGATCAGCGCCGCATTTGGATGGGTCATATTCGTTTTGGATGGTTATCCGGCCTATACGAACTTAAACTTATCGGCTTTCGCCCCGATCTACTTAATCAACTGCATCCCTGCCACTTTCGAGGCAGTCGCGTCAAAAGTCGCCGTGTACTCACATTGCGCGACATGCCCCGAACGCTCGATCAGGCAGTCCGCGAAATCGGCCTTCGCTGACGCCGCGAAAACACGAAGCGCCTTTCGAACCGTGTCGGCAGCTTCAACGACCAATTCCTTCGTGCCGATCATCGAGTCGATGATGTCCTTGATCTGCTCACGCTCAACGTCGTAGCAGCGCCCGAGCACCCATACGACTTCGATCAGCGCGACCTGCGAAACGTACCCCGGCCGTTCGGCCGACAGCGATTCGATCAGCGCCGTCGCCTTTTTGGACTGCGCGGCGTCATCCTGCGCGAAATAACGGACCAAGACGTTTGTATCTAGTCCGATCATCGCGCGGCCGCCCCCTGTTCGGCGATGGCCCGGTTCATGTCCTCGATGGACACCGGTTTCCGTGGCTTCTTCACGATGCCCCTGAGCGATGCAAGCGAGCGCGTGGCCGGATAGAGTTCATACCGGCCGGTCGCCTCGTTGAAGCTGAATTCGATCCGGTCGCCCGATTGGACGCCAAGCTGATTGCGCACGTCCACCGGGATGGTGACCTGGCCCTTGGAAGTAATGGTTGCTGTGGTCATGGCGATACCTCCTAATTTCCTTACTTTAAGGTAAGGAGATCAGAAAAGCAAGAGCTGACCGGGGCAGGCGCTCGCGTGACCATAAGTGATGACCGCCGCCAGGCACATATCCTGCGCCGCCCCGCGTTGCCTCCATTCCCGCCCGCATCCGGAATGACTCTCTATCCCCGCTTCCTACTTGCCGTATTCACGGCCTGCTTCCTGACCGCCTGCGCGCATATGGGCCCCGCGCGCCTGAAAGCCGACCAGGTCGACTACACGCGCGCACTGGGCATGGCAAAAAAACGCGCCATTCTCGACTCGATGGTGCAGCTCCGCTTCGCGGACGCCCCCTCCTTCCTAACCGTCAGCCAGATCATCGCGGCCTATACGTTCGACGCCTCGGCCGGCGCCACGTTGAACGCGGGCTCCGGCTCGCAGCCGAATTACGCGCTCGCCAACGGCTCGATGTCATATTCGAATCACCCGACGTTCACGTTCACGCCGACCACCGGCGATGCGTTCGCGGCGGCCTACATTCGCCCGCTCGCCCCCGCACTCGTACTACCGCTAGCGCAAGGCGGCATACCCATCGATTTGCTGCTCCGTATCTCGGCCCAATCGGTCAATGGACTGCTCAACGGCACCGCCCTCGGCGGCTCGCGCGGCGCGGGCACGCCCGGCTTCTTCGAGCTGCTGCATGCAGCGCGCCGTCTGCAACTCGCGGGCGAACTCAACGTCGAACTCCGAAACGAAAACGGCGCGAACCACGTGTTTCTAGTCGTCACCGTATCCAACGATAGCAGCGAGCCCGCCGGCGCGGCATCCGATCGCCGCTTACTGCAACAGCTCCTGCACTTGCCACGCGACACAGGCAGCTATGAAGTGACGTACGGGCAATCCGCCCCTTCGGGACGCATAGCATTGCTCACGCGTTCCGTCCTCGGCATCCTGACCGATCTCGGCGCGCAAATCGACGTGCCCGCGGCCAGCGTCGCAAACGGCGCCACGAAGCCGACAGTCGGCCTCATCGGCGGCGAAACGCGGCCCACCATCGTCGTCCATTCCGGACCGGCGGCGCCCGACGACGCCTATGTCGCCATCCCATATGACGGAACCGCCTATTGGATCGATCGCAATGATTTCGATTCGAAATATGCATTCACGGTCGTGCAGGACCTCATGGCGCTGGCGGAAGCCGATACGAGCGCCAAAGCGCCGATCGTCACGATCCCGGCGAACTGAGCGCGCGACGAACGGGGCACTCGCCTTGCTGCAGGGCACCAGAGACAACCCTCGGCGCTGTCAGCCGACATCCGCAATAGGAGATCGATCGTGCCGACCGATGACATTTCTTCCACCCGCCGCAAACTCGTGCAGGGCGCGACCGCCGGCCTGATGACCGCGATGGCCGGGCATGCGATGGCGCAATCCGGCGCCAATGGGCCGATAGGCGCGCCGCGCGGCGAAACGGGCACTCCTCCCGATCCGCGCAGCCTGTACCCGCATCCGCCCTTCCCCGCGCAATCGCAACCCTGGCCCGGTCTCGCCGGCAAAATGACGCCGCGCCCGGACCACGGCGAAACGAGCTATCGCGGCTCCGGCAAGCTGGCGGGCCGCCGCGCGCTGATCACGGGCGGCGACTCCGGCATCGGACGCGCCGCCGCGATCGCCTATGCCCGCGAAGGCGCCGACGTCGCCATCTGCTATCTGCCGGCCGAGGAGGCCGATGCGCGCGAAGTCATGCAGTTGATCGAGGCGGCCGGCCGCAAGGCCGTTGCGCTACCCGGCGATATCCGCGACGAGTCGTTTTGCCGCCAACTCGTCAACGATGCGGTACGCAAGCTCGGCGGCCTCGACATCCTCGTCAACAACGCCGCACGCCAGCAAAGTCACAACTCGATTCTCGATATCACGACCGAACAATTCGATTGGACGCTGCGCACGAATCTGTATGGGACGTTTTGGATTACGCAGGCAGCGATCCCGCATCTCCCGCCCGGCTCCGCGATCATCAACACCACTTCCGTGAATGCCTACGAGCCGTCGGTCAACCTGCTCGACTACGCGATGACGAAGGCCGCCATCGCGAACTTCACGAAGTGCCTCGCGACGCAAATGGTCGATCGCGGCATTCGCGTCAACGCGGTAGCGCCCGGACCGTTCTGGACGCCGTTGCAAGTCACCGGCGGTCAAACCACCGAAAACGTGCAAAAGTTCGGTGAGCAAGTGCCGATGAAACGCCCCGGCCAGCCGGCCGAACTCGCGCCGGTTTATGTGCTGCTCGCCTCTAGCGAAGCGAGCTACATCACCGGCCAAATCTACGGGGCGATGGGCGGAAAAGGACAGCCATAGGGCCGGTGTCTCGCTACGCGCGGTATCGCATCGTCATCAGCGATGCGGCTCCTCGCGCGGCCAAATCCGATCGATCGCGTCGATCTGAAGCGGCTTGTGAATCATCGAAACCAATTCACGCTCGGCCGTCGCACTGTTTTCGACGGTCGCACGCACCCCGAAGTTGATACCCGGGCTGCTTTGCCGTCCCACTCGCTCGTAGACCTTGAATTCGACGGGCAGCCACGAATCGGGCCGAGCGAGCACGTCCGCGTAGTCGCGTTCCCACTGCGCGATTTCCTGCTCGCCCGCGCCGTTCGCTCGCAGGGCTGCGGCGCGATCGGCATAGGCGTCGAGTCGTTTCGCGGCGTGTTCGCGCAGGCGAAATCGATGAAACAGCATTTGGTTGTCCTTATGATCGGCCTTCACCTCGGCCAAGTGCGCTTCGATCCGCTCGCGTCCGCGGGCCAGGACGGCTTCGCGCTCGGCACCGCTCGGCATCGACGGATTATCCGGGTCTAGGCCGAACATGAGCGCCCAGCGCTCGTCGTTGCGAATCGCGTGCGCATAGTCGTCGAAATGCGCGAACTCGGTATCGGCATACGACACCCGATGCACGAGCTTCCCCTCTTCCCGCACGAGCGACATCTTCGCGACGTGCTGCCGGTCGCGGATCCGGTAACGCACCATCGGAAAGTCGCTCGACAGCAGGCCGAAACTTACGACATCCTTCGTCGCATTCGGCGAATTGCCCAGGCTCGTACTGAGCCCGCCGCTTGCGATATGCCGACCGCCCCGTCCGCTTCGGTGGCTTTCCACGGCCGTCGTGCCGCCTGTATCCACGCTGTCCGCGACGTTCTTCGTCGCGTAGTCGTACGCATAGCCGAATTGCGGTCCCAGCCGCGCCGACATCTCGCCCGCCGAGACTTTCAAGCTAACGCCGCCCGACACGTTCACGCCGTGCCGCCGCTCGTTTTGGTGCTGTTCGTTCCACACCACCGAGAAATCGTCGTTTTCCAGGAAGCGTTGCGCCAGTGCTTGCCACGCCGCGTCCTCGTCGGGGAGATCGCCATCGCGCGCGTGATCGAACATAAAGGTGTTGACCGCATGCATGCCCTCCTGCAACCGTTTGTCGTCGAAGCCGCTTCCGTCCGCTTTCATCCGACGCGCGACGATCAGCGAGAAAGCATTGCGATTCAACCGGTCGGTTTGATAAGCGACGACATTGGCCGTCACGCCGGCTCGAACGATCAGATAGTCGCCGCCGACCTGTATCCCGGCCCCCGCATCGAACGCAACGCGATCCTGCGAGCCGGCCGTGAAATAAAAGCAGGCCGTGCGCCGGCCATATTCGGCGAATGCTTGACGTCCACCGCGCACGCGCAGGTTCAGGCGCGGCGAAACCACGATGCCGCCCGCGTGCAACAGTTTGCCGACATTGGCGGAAAGACCCGCCGTGCTGAAGCCGACTTGGCCGCCATCGACCAGTACGACTTTGCCCCCGGACTTCATCGTATCGGCCAGTTCGTCCAGCGCCGCCTTTTGCGCTTCCGGGGCGAGACCGTTCGGCTTGATCGGCGCCGCGCGCGCAATGCGCTCGAGGCTCTTCCAGTCTCCCGCGGCAACCTGCTTCGCATGCGGCAGATGCCCCGCCAGGGCCTCGAGCTTGTCGATGTCCAGCGCCGCCCCGCCGTTCGCCAACCGTTCGCGCAATGGCACCCATGCGCGCTTGCCGCCGCGCTCGCCGGCGCGCCTCAGGGTAGCCGCGAAGCGCCGCAACGCCACCCACGCCTCGCGCTGCTCGGGGGGCGCCGCGCCGGACGGGATCGGCAGCCGTGCGAACGTGTGTCGGACGCTGCGCGCAATCGCGTCGAAATCGGCGTCGCCGAGCTTATCTCCGTAGGCGGCGTCAGGCCGATTCGCCCAATGCCCGATCTCCGCGCGCTCCACCAAGACGGATACCGCATCCCCGCCGGTTTCCCGCATTCGAGCGACGATCGCATCGAGCGAGCGCGTGCGATCGGCCTCGGAGCCGTCCGTGCCCTGCTCGGCCGCCAGTGCGTCGAGGACGCCTCGTGTCGACGCCTGCAAGGCGGCGCGTTCCTTCTCGACAATGTCGAGGTGGGCGCTATGAATGCCCTTGTCCAACGCGGCGAACGCGGTCTTTTGTTTGCCTATTACTCGCGGCAGCGCCGTCTTCCAGCGCGAGCCCGACGCACGAGGAATCGACGTCTCGATCGTCTTGAACAAGCGCGACTTCACCTTCGCGAATGCGGTTCCCGGGCCATCGGTCATGTAGTCGTTGCGGCCCGCGAATACGGCGCCCGTTTCGGCCGGCGTAAGCGCCGCGAGGTTGTCCGCGCGCCATAGCTTGGCCGCGGCCAAAGCCATCGTGCCCAAATGGCGCTGGGTCGGATCGGCGGCAGGGTCGGTCAGCCAGCGATGGGCCTGCCGCATCGTTTCGATCGGACGCGCGCCCCGGCCCGAAGCCCGGGCGATCGCGTCGCCCGCGCGCAACCATACCCGCGGCGCATACTTGACGCCCTCGCCTTGCGGCCATGCCGAACCGGCCACGCGGCGTAACGCTTCATAGCCGTTGGTCGTTTGGGCCATGACCTGCGCCGCTCGCCAAGCGCCGCGTTCGATGTCCTGCGACCTTGGAGTCGATGCGGACCCGGATGCCGGATTGGCGAGATCTAGACCTTGTTGGAGACGGTCCAGCACGTCATTGGCCAAGGCGACATCCCCGCCCGTTGCCGATGCAATTGCCTCGGCGCATGTGAGCGCGTCGGAATAGGCGAGTTCGCCGGGACCGGCGCTCGGCGCCGCAGCCGGAGCCGGAACACCAAACGTTTGTGCAATCCGCAGCGCCAGCGCCCGCGCATTCGCCGCCCCCTCGGCGGACGGGGCGCCGTTCGAGCCGGTGGTTTTGAATCGTTTCGATGCCTCGGCAAAATAGGCCGCCTCGGTACCCAATGCGGCCCGCGCGCGCGCATGCGCCGCATCGGCGATCGTCGTGCGCTCCGTGGGACCGAACGCATCGATGGCACGTCCCATATCGGCATCGGTACGCCGAGAAGACGTGGCGGCGCTTTGAACCGTCTCACGACCGGACGCCGGCGCCGTCACCGAGGATGCGCTCGCCGAGATCGTCGCGGTCGCGCTCGAGTTCGGCGTAACGAATGCCTTACCGAAACGGCGGCCACTGTAAAACGGGCTGGTGACCTCGAAGTCACGCGTGCCGATATCGCGCAGTTTGTCCGGCAACCGTTTCAAGCCATCGCCGAAGCGGGTCGCATCGCGCTGCTGCCCTGTTGCCGGCGCGCTTGGCGCCGCCGCTGCCGCGGTCTCGCCGAGTGTTTCCAATTCCCAATGTTCGTGCGGCGACATACCGGCCGCCCGACTCGTCCTGTCCATGGCGTTCGCTCTCCGAGCGGTTTGCGTCCGGGCCAAGGTACGGTCCGAGTATGACCCCCTGAAGTAACTAGCGAAGCGCTGTCACGATATGCGAAAAAGGTAGCCGGACAAGTCTGCCAGAAAACGACTCATGGCCACGACGTCGAGGGCTGCGGGGCTCGGCGGCACCGGCGGGTTTTGGAAGTCGATAGGGGAAAGAAGCCGCGCCCCGCGACCGAACGCGAGAAGGCGCGGCGAGACCGCCTGCATCCGAGGACGAATTCCATACCACGCAGGCGGGGACACGGCATTGGGCGATCCGTGTCGTGAGAGCTCGTACGCTTTCGGTCAAGAAAGCGATAGAGGGTGCCGGTCGATGTATTGCAAATATGCAACGACTAGCGTTAAATCGCAGAATACCGAAAGATCAGACTGAATGAAACTATCAACTTTGTTAGGTTCGTTGGAACCGGCTCTGACGAGAGATACCGACGAGTCTGTTTTCGTGCGCTTCTTGCAAACGATTGGATACGGACAGCGCCTCACATGAAGTATCATCGCTAGGCTGCTTCCGAGGATAGCCACACAGCGTGGCTCGTATGAAGCGTTCGTCTGCCTCGTCATTCGATCTCCTTCGTTCGAAGAGTAAATACCAAAAGTCCCAAATCGAAAATATGAATTCGATATCGAACCCAGCCCCAATGGAATTGGGGAAACAATCGAAGTACGAATCCACCTATAATCCCGACAAGCTTTTTGCCATACCCCGCTCCATCAAGCGGGCGGAAATCGGGATTACCGGCGACCTGCCGTTTTTCGGCGTCGACGTATGGAATCATTACGAGGTATCGTGGCTTACGCCGCGCGGCGTACCGCGTGTCGCCGTCGCCACGATCGTCGTGCCGTGCGCCTCGCCGAACGTGATCGAATCGAAGTCGATGAAGCTTTACTTCAATACGTTCAACAACACGCGCTTCGAGAGCCAAGCGGAAGTCGAACGCATTGCGGCGGTCGATTTGTCGCGTTGCGCGGGCGCCCCCGTCTCGGTCACGCTGGAGCCGTTGGAACGCGCCTCCGCGCTACGGATCAGCCAGCCGGAAGGCCTCTCGATCGATGAACAAGACGTCACCATCGACCAATTCACCGTCGATCCGCAGGTACTCACGACGCATGAGGACCGTGTCAGCGAAACGCTCTACTCGAACTTATTGAAATCGAACTGTTTGGTGACCGGACAACCCGATTGGGGTACCGTTTGCGTCGCATATGAAGGCCCGCGTATCGATCGTGCGGGACTGCTGAAGTATGTCGTGTCGTTCCGAGATCACGAGGAATTCCACGAACAGTGCGTCGAGCGAATCTTCAAGGACATCCAAACGTTCTGCAAGCCGGCGCGGCTGACGGTTTCGGCGCGCTATACGCGCCGCGGTGGAATCGACATCAATCCGATCCGCGGCAGCGAGCCCGTGCAACAGGTGTCGAATTCCCGCTTGATCCGACAATGAACGCCGCGAGCGACCCCACCATGGAAAACGCTTCACACGAAATCGAGGCCGTTATCGAGCCGTCGGCGGAAAACGCGGAGCCGCTGGTCCTCGTGCGCGTGCGCGACTCGGGGACCACCTTCAAGGTGTCTCCGCGCGAACTCAATAAAAAGAGTTGGCTCGAGAAGTTCTCGCGCGAGGACGTCGCGCACATCGGTTTTTTGAACGCGGCAACCTACACGGACCAACTCGTTCCGCTCTCGTACTTCCCGGTCCGCAAGCATCAGCTAACGCCGGCTGTACTGCTGCTCGCGCTCGTCTACGTCGGCTTTCTCATGCTGTCGAACGTCACCGGCGCGCGCGTCATCGAAGTCAAACTCGATTGGTTGCCGTTCGCCGGACCTACCGCGGTCGGCATCCCGGCTGCGTTGATCGCCTTTCCGATGACCTACGCGTTCAGCACGATTATTACCGAGGTGTATGGATATCGCGTGAGCCGCATGGTGATTTGGGGTGGCCTCGCGGTCAATCTGATGTTCGTGATCGGCACCTGGCTGCTGTCGCTGCCGCCTGGATTGCCGAGCTGGGAGGCGCAAAACCCGACGCTGGCCGCGGCCTATCCGGCGCTTGCCCTCGAATTCGCCCGTACGTTCGTGGCCTCCACGGTCGCGTATTTTTGCGGCGAGTTCATCAATACGACATTCCTTGCCAAGCTGAAGATCGCGACCGCGGGCAGCTATCTATGGGCCCGCGTCGTCTGCAGTACGTTCGTTGCGATCGTGATCGACAGCACCTTGTTCTGCATGATTTTGTTCTGGGGCAGACTGCCGCAAAACGTCGTGTTCACGATGATCGGTATTCAAATATTCGTGAAGCTGATTTACGAGCTCGTGCTGCTGCCTGCCGTGACGACCGTGTCGATCCGACTGAAGAGAATCGACAAAGTCGACTACTACGACTATCACACGAACTTCAATCCCTTCTCGTTCAGGGATTGATCAAGCGCGACTCCGTGACGATGCCCAGCAACGTCACGGCATCGCTCAGCGCATTGACCGTTTCCGCGCGCTTCGGGTCCAGGCTTTTGAGCCAGGCGAACGTCCCGTCCACCACTACGCGATGCAAAGCAGGCGAGCCGCCGTGAACCGCGGCAGCGGCTACCTGCGCATCGCGAAGCGCGATGCCCGGCTCGACCACCACGATCGATCCCTCACGAAAGCGCGGCGCCATCGACGGCGTGGTACGGACAGCGAACGTACCGGGCCGACGCGGCGTGTCGACCGTCAGCCACTGCGTTTTGCGCGCAACGTCGCGCTGACCGCGCGCGAACTCGAGGACCTCGTCCCAACCGAGAATCGGAATGGGATAGGCGCGCTCGCTTTGCAGTAGATAGCCCACCGTGGATCCGAGCGCATCGGCAACCGCCAAAATGGTGCTGATCCGCGGATCCTCTGTCGCCATCGAAAGCACGCGACTAAGCGTCGCGGGCGACACTCCCGTCTTGCGCGCCAGATCGGCATCGTTCATACCTTGCTGACGCATCAACGCGCGGATCCGCTCCACCATCAAGCTGGCCCTTTGCCTCGTATCCATCCCGTAAGTTTCCCCCCGGCGAACGTTCGTTGTTCGTCTTGTGATGCCCACTCATTGTAGAGACGAACGGTTTCGGCGGACAGGCGGATGGCGGCCTTCGCGGCGCGCGGCCGGTTACACGCGCAACGTCACACCCACGCCTCATCGCTGCGCGGGTTTTGCCAGCGCATCGTCCGGATGAAGCCAGCCTCGCAACTTGCTCAACGAAGACAGCCAACGCTGAACGTTCGGAAACTCGGCTTCGGCGATGCCCGCCTGCGAGAGCCAGAAAAGATACGCCGAACAACTGATGTCGGCGATCGACGGCCCGGATTTCAGCAGATAGTCGGATGACGAAAGAAACGCATCCAGCGTACGTAAATCCACCATGGCTCGGCCTCGAAGATACGACAAGACATCGGCCGGCTGTTTGTCCCATCGCAAGGAAAACCGCAAATTCGGAACGCTGAAACCAATGCGGTTCGTCTCCCACGAGAGCCATTCCAACACGGACTGCCATTCCGAAGGCTCCCCGCGCAAGACACCGAACTTCTGCGCGAGGTAGATCAGAATCGCGTTGGACTGACACAGCGCTCGCCCGTCATCCACGAGAACGGGCACCTCGCCGAACTTGGCTACAGCGACAAATTCCGCGGGGCGCTCGCTTCTCGGCGTATTCAGGTCGATCCAGCGGTACTCGTGCGCAACATTCGCGAGCAACAAGAAGGACCTGGCTTTATACGAATGGCCCGATTCGGAGTTGGCGTACAGGAGCATGCGAGTCCCAACGAATAAAGTTTGCTTGCCGACGATCGGCAATCGACGATCATATCAGCCGCGCCGTCTTATTGCAGGCATTCGGCACGTTTGGCACCTTCGGGCAGCTTTTCGCGCACGAGCTGTTCACTGACCTGTTCACCGAAATGTGCCGGCGTCACTCGAATCCCACAGTCTGACGATTAGCGTTTTTTGCGCCTATCAAAAATCCCAGCTTTTTAAAAAATCGATTAGAACTCCATTGGGCTCGGAATAACTCGAATGCTAGGCTGTGTCCGTATCGCTCATTCCCGATTAAACCTCGAACGAATAAGGTGATGAAGCGATGAATTTCCGCACCTCGCCGGAATTGACGCTAGCGCACTCGACGATTTTGGAAACAACGCCACTCGACCTAGCGACGCTTGCCTCGACGATCGGCTACACGAGTATCGATCTGCGCCTCCATCCCCCGTTCCCTGGCTCGACCCATTACCAGCTCGCCGCGGGTTCGCCCGCCTCGCGTCAAACAGTCTCGCATCTGCGCAACGAGGGCATCGAAGTGCGCAGTATCGAGTCCGTCGGGATCGGCCGAAATTTCGATGTTTCCCAGATCGAGCCGCTGCTCGAGGCAGGATCGGTGGTGGGTGCAAAAAGCCTGACCGTTTTGGGAGACGACCCGGATGCCTATCGCCTCACCGAAAACTTCGCTCGCGTGTGCGAACTTGCCATGCCGTTCGCGCTCGGCGTGGAACTCCAATTCATGCCCTGGCGACAAGTGGCCTCGTTCGACGATGCGCTCGACATCGTCATCGCGGCGGCCCAGTCGAATGGCTCGGTACTCGTCGACGCGTTGCACCTATGGCGTTCGGGCGGCAGCGCGCTCGACGTATGCGCGGCGCCGCCCGGCACCGTCCGCTCGGTCCAGTTATGCGACGCGGGCCCGTTCGCCCCGGCGTCGATGCATGCGCGCATCACCGAGAACCGCTCCGGTCGGCTCGTGCCCGGCAAAGGCACGCTGCCGCTGCCGGAACTGTTGGCCGAGCTTCCCGAGGGCACCGCGATTTCGCTGGCCGTGCCGATGACCGGTGTCAAAGACCCGGAGCGGCATGCGCGCGACGTATTCGAATCGACGCAGCGCTTGATCGAGTCGACGCTGGAGGCCGTGCGATAGTTCAGGCCAAGCGGCGAAACGCGCTCGCATGGAGCGGGGAGCCACGTTATCCGATGTCTCCCGTATGGCGCGTCGGCATGCAACGGCGCTACACTGGGACCTCTCTCCCCGCGGAGCGCCATCATGACCGACCTCGATCCCCAGCGGACCTTCCGTGGGCTGCCGCTCACTCCGGAACAGGACGCGGAAATCCGGCATTACATCAAGGTTCGCAAGCAGCATGGCAAGCCTTGGGACACGCCCGAGCTCGAAGCGATGCTGCGCGACATGTTGGAGCCGCCGGGCGACGATGGCGGCGAAGACGACTTCGATACGGGTTTCGGCAATGCGCGTACCGCGGCCGAACGCGCTCAGTTTTCGGTGGAAGACGAAACCAATCCGTTCGAAGCCTCCGAGGAATGGCACGCCGCGATGGAATCCGAAACGATGAAAAGGTTAGATTATTAAACCGCTCACCGTAACCTCCACCACGCCCGCCCGCGGGCGTGGCGCGTTCGAAGTCCTCGGCGTTTTCCTGAAGCTGGGGCTGACTTCTTTCGGTGGACCTGTCGCACACCTGGGCTACTTCCACCGCGAATTCGTCGAACGCCGCCGCTGGCTCGACGAAGCGGCCTACGGGGATCTCGTCGCCCTTTGCCAATTCCTGCCCGGGCCCGCCAGCAGCCAAGTCGGGTTCTCCGTCGGCCTGCTCAGAGCCGGGTGGCTCGGTGCGCTTGCCGCGTGGTGCGGCTTCACGCTGCCGTCCGTCGCCATGCTGCTGGCGTTCGCCGCCTTGGCTCCCGACCTGAGCGGCACCATCGGCCAAGGGCTCGTGCACGGCCTGAAGCTAACGGCCGTCGCCGTCGTCGCGCAAGCGGTATGGGATATGGGACGGCGGCTGTGCCCCGACAGGCGGCGCAGCGCGATCGCTCTGGCCGCGATTGCGCTGCTCAGTACGATGCACACCGTCTATGCCCAGTTGGTCGTCATTGCATTGGGGGCGCTCGCCGGGCTCGCGCTTTATCGGAACGATATCGAGTTCGATGCACGCGGTCTCCCGATTACCACGCAAGCGCTGCAACGGCGCGTTTCGCACACGGCCGGCGTCGTCGCGCTCGTTTCCTTTTGCGCGTTGTTGGCCGGACTCCCGGTCTTGCTGCGTTTTTCGCCGATGCTAGGCGGCACCGCCGCGCAAACGCTCGGATCGTTCGACGCCTTCTTTCGCTCGGGAGCCCTCGTCTTCGGCGGGGGCCATGTCGTGCTGCCTTTGCTGCAGCAGCAGCCGCTCATTCACGCGACGGTGGAACCCAACGAGCTGTTGGCCGGATATGGTGCCGCGCAAGCCGTGCCGGGCCCGCTGTTCAGCTTCGCCGCCTATCTCGGCTGGATGATGCCGGGCGCCGGCGGACGTATCGAGGGTGCCGCGCTCGCCACGGTCGCAATTTTCCTACCGGGGCTGCTGCTCGTGGTAGCCGCGCTCCCGCATTGGCAAGCATTGCGCGCGCGCCGCTCCACCGCGACTATGTTTGCGGGCGTCAATGCGGCCGTCGTCGGTTTGCTGGCCACCGCGCTTTATTCGCCGGTATGGACGAGCGCCGTCCACGCACCGATCGATTTCGCGATCGCCGCCGCCGGCTTCGTTTTACTCGTCAGATGGAAAACGCCCCCGCTCGCGGTCGTCACGCTATGCGCGCTGGCAGGGGCCGGTACCGCCGTTTGGGCGGGCTAAAGCCGAACGAGGACGCAGCGTCCCACGTTCGGCGCGGCCGTTACTTCGGCTGCGCGACCGTGCGCAGATACGGCTTGAGCGTCTTGAACCCTTGCGGGTACTTCTTCTTGGCTTCCTCGTCGGACACCGACGTGGGGATGATGACGTCGTCGCCCGGACGCCAATTCGCGGGCGTCGCCACCGAGTGCTGCGCATTGACTTGCAAGGCGTCGAGCAAGCGCAGGACCTCATCGAAGTTGCGGCCGGCGCTCATCGGGTAGACGAGCATCGCCTTAACCTTCTTATCCGGGCCCACGATAAAGATAGAACGAATCGTGGCATTGTCGTTCGCCGTGCGCGCACCGCCGCTCGCGTTCGGGTGAATCATGTCGTACAGCTTCGACACGGTGAGGTCGTGATCGCCGATCACCGGGAAGTTGACGGCGTGCCCTTGCGTCTCGGCAATATCGCCGACCCACTTCTCGTGATCGCTGACGGGATCGACGCTCAGGCCGATGACCTTGGTATTGCGCTTATCGAATTCCGGCTTCAAGCGCGCGACGGTCCCGAGTTCGGTCGTGCAAACGGGCGTGAAATCCTTCGGATGCGAAAACAAAATGGCCCAGTGATCGCCGATCCACTCATGAAACTTGATCGTGCCTTCGGTGGTTTCGGCGGTGAAATCGGGTGCGACGTCGCCGATGCGGATGGTCATATCGAACCTCCTCGGTTGATTACGTTGGCAAGCACTAAGATCCGCTGCCGCCCACTCCATGCCCCGGGCGGACCTCGCGGGATGAGTTTCAAGTGAGGCTCAGAATTATAGTCCCCGATGCGCCGCTGCATCGGCCAATGACGCACCGAAGCGGACGGCCTCGCGCCGAACGGGTGCGGCGCGCGCGGTGCGCTGCACTGCTGCAGTGCGGCAAGTTGGTGCATCGGCTCGCTAGCGTCGCGCGTCCATCGCCGCAAAGCCTTGTGCATCCTGGCTTCGCATCAATTGGCATACCCTTTGCATAGTAATCGCGCGTACCCGGCAACGGCGCCGGGATGCATGCAACGCAACGCGATTGCGCAGCGACGGCGGCACGACCTCGGTTGAAGTCTCGGCACGCCTTCTCCTGTGCATCGCTCACGCTTCAAGGACAACGGCGTCCCCTCGTGCACCCGCACGAGCGGACGCCGTTTTCGTTGGTGCATGCCACGAAACCAATTTCTGTCTTTCCCCGTCGTGCAATGACGCTGCGACCTCAACGATTCAAGGAGTATGCAACGATGAACGCGCCCCGACTCGTCGTAATCGGCAACGGCATGGCCGGTATTCGCACGATCGAAGAATTGCTCGCGCTCGCCCCGAATCACTACGAGATCACCGTCTTCGGCGCCGAGCCGCATCCGAACTACAACCGGATCTTGCTTTCGCCCGTGCTCGCCGGCGAGCAGACGTTCAAAGACATCGTGCTCAATCCGCTCGAGTGGTACGAGGAAAACGGCATTCGCCTTCATTTGGGTAAGAGCGTGTCGAGGATCGACCGCAAGCGCCGCATCGTCGTGGCCGACGACGGCACCGAGGCGCCGTACGACCGCCTGCTCATCGCCACGGGATCGCAACCGTTTATCTTGCCGGTGCCCGGCGCCGGACTCAAAGGCGTGATTACGTACCGCGATATCGGCGACACGCAAGCGATGATCGATGCGGCCAACGTCAAGCGGCGCGCCGTCGTCATCGGCGGCGGGCTCCTCGGGCTCGAGGCCGCCAACGGATTGAAGCTGCGCGGCATGGAAGTGACGGTCGTCCACCTTGCATCGACGCTGCTCGAGCGCCAGCTCGACGAAAACGCGGGCCGTCTGCTGCAACGCTCGCTCGAGGCCCGTGGCTTGCAGTTCCTGCTCGCGAAAGCGACGAGCGAAATCATCGGCAACGAAGCCGGCGAAGTCGCGGGCGTGCGTTTCAAGGACGGCGACGAAATCGAAGCCGACCTCGTCGTCATGGCCGCGGGCATCCGCCCCAATACCACGCTCGCCGAAGCGGCCGGACTGCATTGCGATCGCGGCATCGTCGTCAACGACACGCTGCAAACGTACGATCCCCGCATCTACGCCGTCGGGGAATGCGTGAGCCACCGCGGCGTCGCCTATGGGCTCGTCGCGCCGCTATTCGAGCAAGCCAAGGTGTGCGCGAATCACCTCGCGCTGATGGGGATCGGCAGCTACAAAGGCTCCGTGCTATCGACCAAACTCAAGGTCACGGGAATCGATTTGTTCTCGGCGGGCGATTTCGTCGGCGGCGAAAACACCGAACAAATCGTCCTCTCGGATCCGGCGAGCGGCGTCTACAAGAAACTCGTCATCGAAGACGACCGCTTGGTGGGCGCGTGCCTCTACGGCGATACGGCCGACGGCGCCTGGTATTTCAAACTCCTGCGCGAAGGCCGCAAGCTCGGCGAGTTGCGCGATCGCTTGATGTTCGGCGAATCGAGCATCGGCGACGCAGGCGTGCAAGGGCACAATCGCGCCGCCGCCCTTGCCGATTCGGATGAAGTCTGCGGTTGCAACGGCGTGTGCAAGGGCACGATCGTCAAAGCCATCACCGAAAAGGGGCTCTTTACGCTCGATGAAGTCAAGAAGCACACGAAGGCGTCCAGTTCATGCGGCTCGTGCTCGGGCCTCGTCGAACAAATCTTGATGAGCACGGTCGGCACGAGCTTCCAAGAAACGCCGAAGACGAAAGCGATGTGCGGCTGCACGGATCGCACGCACGACGAAGTGCGCAAAGCCGTGCGCGAGCACAAGCTGCTTACGCATCGCGCCGTCTATGACTTCCTCGAATGGCGCACGCCGAACGGATGCGCCACGTGCCGCCCGGCCGTCAACTATTACCTGATCTCCACGTGGCCGCACGAGGCCGTCGACGATCCGCAAAGCCGCTTCGTCAACGAACGCGTGCACGCGAACATTCAAAAGGACAATACGTTCTCGGTCGTGCCGCAAATGAAGGGCGGCGTCACGACGCCCGACGAACTGCGCCGCATCGCCGACGTGGCCGACAAATACAAGATTCCGATGGTCAAGGTCACCGGCGGTCAGCGCATCGATTTGCTCGGCGTGAAGAAGGAAGACTTGGTCCACGTGTGGAAAGACCTCGGCATGCAGTCGGGCCATGCGTACGGCAAATCGATCCGTACCGTGAAGACCTGCGTCGGCAGCGAGTTTTGCCGGTTCGGTACGCAAAACAGCACGCAAATGGGCATCGATCTCGAGACCATGCTAGCGAACATGTGGTCGCCCCACAAGGTCAAGCTCGCCGTCTCCGGATGCCCGCGCAATTGCGCCGAGGCGGGGATCAAGGATGTCGGCGTCATCGCCGTCGATAGCGGCTGGGAGCTTTACGTCGGCGGCAACGGCGGCATCAAGACCGAAGTCGCTCAGTTCCTGGTCAAGGTGAAGACGGCCGAGGAAGTGAAGGAATACACGGGCGCGTTCCTGCAACTGTATCGCGAGGAGGCGCACTACCTCGACCGCACGGTCCATTACATCGCTCGCGTCGGCCTCGACTACGTCAAGCAAAAAATCGTGGACGATGCCGCCAATCGCCGCGCGCTATACGAACGGCTCCTTTACGCGCTCGACGGGTTGCCCGACCCGTGGCAAGCGCGTATCGGCGGACAGCACGAGCGCGAATACATTCCGCTCAAGGTCATCGCCTAGGGGCATCGGAGCCCATCGAAACGCATCGAACGGAACGAATGGACATCGATATGGATTTGGAAATGGATACGACTATCTCCTCGACGTGGACGCACGTTTGCAGCATCGCCGATATCCCGCGACTGGGCAGCCGCGTGCTCAAGCGCGAGGACGGCGACATCGCGCTATTTCGCACGGCCGACGACGCGGTTTTCGCGCTGCACGATCGCTGCCCGCACAAAGGCGGCGCGCTCTCGCAAGGCATCGTGCACGGCAAGACCGTGACGTGCCCGCTCCATAGCTGGAACATCGCGCTCGAAACGGGCGAAGCGTGCGCGCCCGATGAAGGCTGCACGCTGCGTTTCGCCGTGAAAGTGGACGGCGACGCCGTGTTCATTCGCTTCGCCTGATAAGGATCTCGCCGCGATGAAGACCGTCACGCGCTCCACCTGTTGCTACTGCGGCGTAGGATGCGGCGTGCTGATCGAAGCCGAGGATGGCCGCATCACGGGCATCGCCGGCGATCCCGATCATCCCGCCAATTCCGGCAAGCTCTGCACGAAGGGGCGGACGCTGCCCCAGACCGTGGCCGATCACGCGGGCCGGGCCCTGCGTCCGCAGCTACGGCGCTCGCGCGAAGCGCCGCGCGAGCCGGCCGATTGGAGCATCGCGCTCGATCATGTCGCCGCGCGCTTTGCCGACATCATCGAGCGCGACGGTCCGGACGCGGTCGCCTTCTATATTTCGGGGCAACTGCTGACCGAGGACTACTACGTCTTCAACAAGCTCGCCAAGGGGCTCATCCGCACCAACAACATCGATACGAATTCGCGCTTGTGCATGTCGAGCGCGGTCAGCGCCTATAAGAAGGCGCTAGGCGCCGACGGTCCGCCGACCTGCTACGAAGACCTCGAACTCGCACATACCGTCCTGTTCGCCGGCAGCAACATGCCCTATGCGCACCCTGTGTTGTTTCGGCGCTTGGAAGAAGCGAAAGCGAAGGACCCCTCGATCAAATGGATCGTCGTCGATCCGCGCCGCACCGATTTGGCCGCGCTGGCCGATCTGCATCTCGCGATCGTACCGGGCACCGACGTCGCGCTCTTCAACGGCATGCTGCACCACATGATCTGGGAAGGGGCGATCGATCCCGCCTACATCGCGGCGCACACCAGCGGGTTCGACGAACTGAAGTCGCTCGTGCGCGGCTACACGCCCGGCATGGCCGCCGAGATCTGCGGCATCGCCGAATCCGATCTGCTGACGGCGGCCCAATGGTTCGCCGCCAGCCCCGCCGCGCTCTCGCTCTATTGCATGGGACTGAACCAGTCGAGTCACGGCACCGACAAAAACCTCGCGCTGATCAACCTGCATTTGGCCACCGGGCAGATCGGCAAGCCCGGCGCGGGTCCGTTTTCGCTGACGGGCCAACCCAATGCGATGGGCGGCCGCGAAGTCGGCGGCATGGCCACGATGCTCGCCGCGCATCGCGAGATCGGCAATGCCGAGCATCGATCGCAAGTGGAATCGTTGTGGGGCGTCACCGGCTTATCGGCCCGCCCCGGCTTGCCGGCCGTCGAGATGTTCGACGCCGTCGCCGAGGGCAAGATCAAGGCCATCTGGATCGCCTGCACGAATCCGGTTCACTCGATGCCCGACATCGAGCGCGTTCGCCGGGCGCTGCGCACGGCCGAATTCGTCGTCGTCCAAGAAGCGTTCGAACAGACGGACACGGTGCCCTACGCCGATGTATTGCTGCCCGCGGCCAGTTGGGGAGAAAAGTCGGGCACCGTCACCAATTCCGAGCGGCGGATTTCTCGCGTGCGCGCGGCCGTCGAGCCGCCCGCCGAGGCCCGTCCCGACTGGTGGATCGTGAACGAAGTCGCCCGCCGGCTACAGGCGCGGCTCGCGCCGAGCCAACCGGAACTGTTCCCCTATGCGTCGCCGCAAGAGGTATTCGACGAACACCGCGCCCTCACGATCGGACGCGACCTAGACATCGGAGGAATCTCTTACGGGCTGCTCGAACGAAACGGCCCGCAGCAATGGCCGTTTCCGGCGGGCGCCGAACGCGGCGACGCACGCCGTTATACCGACGGCCGCTTCGCCACCGCCGACGGCCGGGCTCGCTTTCATGCGCCGCGTTATCTGCCGGTGGCCGAGAGTGTCGATGCACGCTATCCGTTCCGGCTGCTAACCGGGCGTCTGCGCGATCAGTGGCACGGCATGAGCCGCACGGGCCGCGCGGGCGTGCTGTTCAACCACGCCGCGCAGGCCACGTTATCGATGCGCCGCGCGGACGCGGCGCGTCGCGGCCTCAAGGAAGGCGACCTCGTGACGGTCGCGAGCCGCCGCGGCCGGCTCGTGCTGCCGCTCGAACTGAGCGATGACGTAGCGCCCGGCACCGTGTTCGCGGCCATGCATTGGAGCGGTCAATTCCTCGCTAGCGGAGGTATCAACGAAGCAACGATCGGCGCCGTCGACCCCGACTCGAAGCAGCCCGAGCTGAAGCATGCGGCCGTGCGCGTCGAGCCCGCCAAACTGCCTTGGCGCCTCGCCGCCGCCAAGCGCGGCGATGTACTCGCGTTGCGCTCGGCCGTCCAGCCGCTGCTCGTCGAGCGACGCTACGCCTCGATTCGCATCGAGGCCGACGAATTGATCGTCGTGACCGCCGCCGATACCGATGCCGACGACGATTGGACCGAACGCTTGCACGATGCGCTAGGATTGGCGCGTGGCGACGACCTGCTCGAATACCGCGATCCGCGCCGCGGCCGCGCGCAGCGCGTCGCTTGGCACGCACAATGCGTCGATGGCTTCTTGCTGACCGGCGACACCACGGCGGCCGCGGCGTTGATCGAGCAAATTCGAAGCGAGACGCCGTGGGAAGGACCACGCCATGCGATCGTGCTGCTCGGCGGCGACACGCCGCAGCAACGCCCGCGCGCGCCGCGCGACCGCGTGCTCTGCAATTGCAAGCAAGTGAAGCAATCGCAGATCGAGCAAGCGATTGCGAATGGCGCCGCGCTGGACGAGTTGAAATCGACGCTGGGCTGTGGCACTGTCTGCGGCTCTTGCGTTCCTGAAATCAGGCGCTTACTGACCGCGACGACACCCGCTTAGATGTTGCGTATTTTGCTCGTCACTGATACCGACAAACCGATCGGCGAATTGCGCGAGGCGCTGGCACGCCTCGGCTACGAGATGCTGCCCGAAGCCGCCGCACCGCATAGGCTACCCAAGGTCGTCGAACGCGAACGGCCGGACGTCGTCATCATCGATACCGAATCGCCTTCGCGCGATACGCTCGAGCATCTGGCGGTGATGAACGAAACCGCGCCGCGTCCCGTGCTGATGTTCAGCCACGACGCCAACCAGCAGTTGATCCGCCGCGCCGTCGATGCCGGCGTGACCGCATACATGACCGAGGGGCTGACCGCGGACAAGCTTGCGCCGATCCTAGAAGTCGCGCTCGCGCGGTTCGCGCACGAGGAAAAACTGCGGCGGCGGCTGGCGAAGGCGGAAAGCGAACTCGAAGACCGCAAGACGATCGATCGGGCGAAGCGGCTATTGATGGAGCGCGGCAAACTCTCCGAACACGATGCCTACGCCACGTTGCGCAAACGCGCGATGGATGCGGGCGTCCGTCTGGCCGACATCGCACGCCGCGTGCTCGAGGCGGCCGACTCTTCGAGGTAGCAACGCCATGGACATCGCAACGCCGAACGAAGGCGCACTAGAGAAAACCCATCTGCGCATCGGCTTCGTCGCCCTTTCCGACGCTGCCCCGCTCGTCGCGGCCAAGGTGCTCGAGTTCGGGCATCGGCATGGCCTCACGCTCGAGCTTTGCCGGCAGCCGTCTTGGGCGGCCGTGCGCGACAAGCTGCTCGCCGGTGAAATCGACTGCGCGCATGCGCTGTACGGCCTCGTCTACGGCATCGAGCTTGGCATCGGGGGGCCGCGCGACGAAATGGCCATTCTGATGGTGCTCAACCGCAACGGCCAAGCCATTACGCTGTCCACGCAGCTTGCCCGCGCGCTGGACCGCGAGGGCAATCTGAAGGCCGCGCTCGCCACGCTCGGAAGGACGCCGGTCTTCGCGCAAACGTTCCCGACCGGCACCCATGCGCTGTGGCTCTACTATTGGCTCGCCACGCACGGCATGCATCCGCGCGACGACATCGAAAGCGTCGTCATTCCGCCGCCGCGCATGGTCGATGCGCTGGAGCGAGGCATGTTGGACGGTTTTTGCGCGGGCGAGCCGTGGCATGCGGTAGCCGAAGCGCGCGGGGCCGGTGAGACCGTCGTGACGACGAGCGAGATTTGGCCGAATCATCCGGAGAAAGTCTTGGCGTGCCGGCGCGAGTTCGTGCATCGCTACCCGGCCACGGCGCGCGCGCTCGTGCGCACGATGCTCGAAGCGTGCCGGTGGGTCGATACCCCCGAGCATCGCGAAGAGATTTCCGCATGGCTCGCGAAACCCGACGCGCTCGATGTGCCGCACGAACTGATCGCACCGCGCCTCACGGGACGCGAAGGCGGCAAGCGTTATGCGCGCGCGCCGCTCGGCGTCGCATTCTTCGACGGCGGCCGCGTCAACTATCCGCGCGTCGCGGAAGGCCGTTGGTTCCTAGCGCAATACCGTCGCTGGGGATTGTGGCGGCCGTCCAGTACCGAGGCCGCCGCCGACGATGCGATCGCCGCCTCGATCAATCAAACGCAGCTATACAGCGAAGCCGCCGCCTTAGCCGGGGTACCCGCGCCTGCTACGAACGAAACGCAGGTCGATACCTTTTGCGATGGGGAGGCTTGGCGGTAGTTTGCGGTGCGGCCGCAACGGTTGCACGCTTGCGTTGGCACGCATATATCACATTGAGATACAATCTCAGGCTCGCCGGGGCGGCAATGCAACCTTCCGCCGCGCTTATCGATCATGTGATAGAAAAAATACGCCGTGCCTAGTCAAGCCGCCTTGCGCTGGTTCGCCAGCTTTACCCCGCAACCGATCGCCGTTTCTTGGCGCGAGCGCTTACGCGCCTGCCTCGGCGCATTGTTGGGGATCGCGGCAACGGGCGCGTCGATGCACTGGCTGCTGGGTCCGCAAGCGCAAGTCCCGTTTTTGATCGCGCCGATGGGCGCATCGGCCGTGCTTCTCTTCGCCGTGCCGGCGAGTCCGCTGGCCCAGCCCTGGTCGTTCGTCGGCGGCAACCTCGTCGCGGCGACGCTCGGCGTGCTCAGCGCCACGTGGATCGACAATCCTGTCCTCGCCGCCGCCGTCGCGCTTGCCGCGGCCGTCGGCGTGATGTTCGCGCTGCGTTGCATCCACCCGCCCTCGGGTGCCGTCGCGCTAACCGCCGTGCTCGGCGGCCCCGCTATTCATGCGTTGGGCCTGCGCTTCGTCATCGAACCGGTCGCGCTGCAATCGGTCGCGCTGCTCATGTCGGCCATCGTCTATCACACGATCACCGGGCATCGCTATCCGCACGTCAGCCGCCCCGCCGCGCAAAGCACGCCGGGCATCGCGGGTGTGACGCGCGCCGATCTCGAAGCGATCGTGCGCGAACGCGGCGAGCTGCTCGACGTCGCCTCCGACGATCTCGAATCGCTCGTGCATGAAGCGCAACTGCTCGCCTATGCGCGCAGTTTCCGCGAATTGACTTGCGCCGGCATCATGTCGCGCGATGCCGTGAGCGTGACGAGCGAGACCTCGGCCGCCGCCGCTTGGCGACTACTCGAACGCCACCGCATCAAGGCGCTGCCCGTCATCGATAGAACCCGCCGCGTCGTCGGCATCGTCACGCGCACCGATTTCGTCGGACGCACGGCATTCGGGCTGCGCGGTCCGCGCGGCAAGCGCTGGGCGATCTGGCGCAGCACGGGCGAACGGTACCGCGTCGAGGATCTGATGACGCCGAACGTGCGCACGGTGGATCCGGACTTGCCCGTTGCCGAGTTGATCCCGGTGTTCGCCCATTACGGACACCACCATATCCCGGTCGTGGACGGCGCCCGTCGGCTCATCGGCATGATTACGCAGTCGGATCTGATCGGCGGTCTGCATCGGCAAACGCAAACGCGTCAGCTTAGGACGGCCTAGGTCTAGAAGGCGAGAAGAGCAGCACGCGGCTCCGAACGGACACGGCTTTACCGCCGCGCCCACATGGTAAGCAGTGCTAGTGTCGAAATCCTTGATCCACGGCATCGCGCGGGCATTTATATCACATGATGATATAATTCCAGGTTTCGTCCTCTCCCTCGATCCCTATGAAGACTGCCGCCCCCAGCACGCTCGCCAAAAGCGATTTCGAGCAACTGTCGGAGTTCCGTTACCAGATGCGGCGCTTCGAACGCTTCTCCGAACGCGCGGCGCAAGGCGAAGGCATCACGCCGCTGCAGTACTTGCTGCTGTTGCACGTGAAAGGGTATCCAGGCCGCGAGTGGGCCACGATCGGCGAGTTGGCCGAGCGTTTGCAGGCGCAGCATCACGGCGTCGTGGCCCTGGTATCGCGCTGCGAGGCGCTCGATCTCGTCAGACGCAAAGTGAGCGAAACGGATAGGCGGCAAGTGGAAGTGCACCTGCTCAAAGCAGGCGAAACGGTATTGGCAAGACTGGCGGCATTGCACCGCGCCGAGCTTAAATCGCTCAAGGGGGCGTTCGCGGTGCCGCAAATCGATTTATGACCTTGATGACGCTATGAGCACCGACCATCTCGATCCAAACAAGCGGGACTTTTCCGCCAACGCACGGCTACCCGGAATCTGCGCCTTGGCCGCCGTCATCGGCGTACTCGGCACCCTCGCGGCGGTGGTACTGCTCAAGCTTATCTACCTGTTCACGAACGTGTTCTTTTTCGGCACGTTCTCGTTTGCGAATCATTCCCCGGCCGTGAACAAACTCGGCCCCTGGGTCGTGCTCGTGCCCGCGCTGGGCGGGCTCATCGTGGGGCTCATCGCCCGCTTCGGCTCCGAGAAGATTCGCGGCCACGGCATTCCCGAAGCGATCGAAGCTATTTTGTTCGGCAAAAGCCGCATGTCGCCGAAAGTCGCCGTGCTCAAACCGCTTTCGTCGGGGGTCGTGATCGGCAGCGGCGGGCCGTTCGGCGCCGAAGGTCCGATCATCATGACGGGCGGCGCATTGGGCTCGCTGCTCGCGCAGTGCGTGAAGGTGACGGCGGCCGAACGCAAAACGCTGCTCGTCGCCGGCGCGGCCGCCGGCATGACCGCCGTGTTCGGCACGCCCGTCGCGGCCGTGCTGCTCGCCGTCGAGTTGCTGCTGTTCGAATGGCGCCCCCGCAGCTTCCTGCCTGTGGCGCTGGCCTGCGCCGTCGCGGGATTTCTGCGCGCCATTTGGTTCGGGGTGGGCCCGTTGTTTCCGCTCGAAACCGCGCCGCCGGGCGCCATTTCGCTACTGTCGTGCCTGATCTTGGGCGTGGCGAGCGGCGCGCTCGCGTCGGGACTGTCGGTCGCGCTGTACGCCACCGAAGACTTGTTCGGCAAACTGCCGCTGCACTGGATGTGGTGGCCGGCGATCGGCGGCCTCGCCGTCGGTATCGGCGGCTGGATCGAGCCGCGCGTACTCGGGGTCGGCTACGACGTCATCGGCGACTTGCTCCATCAGCAACTCGCCGTCAAGGTCGCCGTTGCGATCCTCGTCGTGAAAGCGATTATCTGGGTGATCGCGCTCGGTTCCGGCACTTCGGGCGGCGTGCTCGCGCCGTTGCTGATGCTCGGCGCCGGCCTCGGTATCGTGATGGGACCGCTCCTGCCGGGACATGAAGCAGCCCTGTGGCCGCTCGTGGCGATGGCGGCGACGCTCGGCGCAACGCTCGGCGCGCCGCTCACCGCGATCGTCTTCGCGTTCGGTCTCACGCACGACGCGAACGCGCTTCTGCCGTTACTGGCAGCCACGCTCGTCGCGCACGGGTTCACCACCGTCGTCATGCGACGCTCGATCATGACCGAAAAGATCGCTCGGCGCGGATACCACATCTATCGCGAATACGGCGTCGATCCGCTCGAGCGTCATCATGTCGACGAAGTGATGACGCGCGCGGTCGAGACCATCGATGCCGACGTGCCGGTAAGCGAAGCCTTGTCCACCTTTTTCGGCCCGAGCCAAACGCATCGCGCCTACCCGGTCGTGCGCGGCGACCGGCTTGCCGGTATGGCCGATCGCGCGACGCTCGCCGCATTGGTCGATGCGGCCGGCGAGGCCCCCAGCGAAACGCGAATCGGCGACGCCCTCGCGGCGAACTCGGTCACCGTCGCCCTGCCCGGCGAAACGTGCAAATTGGTCGCGGCACGCCTCGCCGTGCATGGACTCGAGCGCATGGCGGTCGTGGCCGATCGCGACTCGATGAAACTCGTGGGCATCGTCTCGCGCAGCGACCTCGTCAAACCGTCGCGCATGCACTTCGAGGAAGAGCAGAAGAAGGAGCGGTTCCGCCGCGTCGCTTGGCGGCCGGTGAAGCGTCGCGGGGGAACGTGATCGGAACGCGCGGGGCGCAGGCCGTGCCTCGCGGGCGGCCCCGATGGCACCGCCGTTCGTCGAGGCGGTGCTTCGGCCGTCACGGCGCATTTCTCCCCTTCCCGCTTGCATGACTTCCGTCGTATTGTTCGCGCCCTTCTCCCGGGCGCACAGTGCAGCCGATGCCGACCGTCGCCGGCCCCTTCGGTTCTCTGTCGAGGAAGAAACGTCATGCACCTGCCCTGGTTTCCCATCCGCTCGCGCGCTCGCGGCGTATCGCTGCCCACGGCGATTCAATCGGCCGACGCGGGCGATACGCTCGACGCCCAACTGCGCAACGAATGCGACGCCATGGCGCGCTTCGCGTTGCGTCACGGCTTGCCGGTTCCGCCTGAATCGATCGCCGAACTCGCCCGCTTGATTTCGGATGGCTCGGGCACGACGGAGGCTATCGACGCTCGGCGCACGCTCGCCGTGCTGCATGGCAAGCTCGCCGCCGCGATCGCGCCGGCCACGCCGCATGCGGTGTTGCTGCTCGACTCGCACTACCGGCGCGCGCACCCGCTTGCTTGGCTCGGCCCCGTACCGTTGATCCGATTACTGAGCGTCGCGGCCATCGCCTTCCTCATCGCCGTCATTGCAACCGGCCTTTCGCCCGACGTGTCGGCGGCCAACATCGAACAAGGTTTCCTAACCGCGAGCGGCACGAGTTTGCTCTGGAATACGTTGTTTCTCATATTTTGCGCGGGACTGGGCGCATCGTTCGCCGCGCTGTTTCAAGCCCATCGTTATATAGCGGATGCCACCTACGATCCGCGCTACGACGCCTCGTACGGCGCCCGGCTGATCCTCGGCGTCATCGCCGGTTTGATCCTCGTGGAAATGCTCCCGCGCGATCTCTTCGAAAGCGGGGGGATGCGCAGCTTCGGCAAACCTGCCCTCGCGATGCTCGGCGGTTTCTCGGCCACGGCCGTGCATCGACTCTTGCAACGACTCGTCGATACGCTCGATGCGCTCGTCAAAGGAGATCCGGCCGGCGGTATCGCCGCGATGCGCAACGCCGAACGAGCGCAAACCGCGCAGACGCGCACGCAGATGCAAAGCGAGATCGCCGCGAGCCTGGTCGAGCTCCAGCAGACGCTCGACGATACCGTTTCGGCCGACGACGTAAAGCGGCGCCTAGCCGCGCTGACGCGCACGATGCTCGGTGCCGAGCCCATCCGTTCCGGCGCTGCGCTCCCGCCGTCGTCGAACCTTTCGACACCGAAAGAGACGACGTCTCGGTAAGTCGCAACGTCCTTGCTTCATTCGGCGCCCGCGAAGGCCGCGCGCGGCAGCGGGAGCCGTGCCGTTTCGCCCGAAATGCGGCGCGCGAGCCACAATGCGGCTTCCGTTCGGTTGCTGACGCCGATTTGCCGAAACAGCGCATAAAGATGATTTTTTATCGTCCCCTCGGCCACGTTCAGCGCACGACAGATCTGCTTGTTCGACTTGCCTTCCGCCAGCAACCTCAGCACCTCCAGTTGACGGGGCGTCAGGCGATCGAGCCGCCGCTCGCCGAGGTTCGATGGCGTCCGAGCCCCGGCCTCGCCGTCGTCGCGATACCGCGACGGCACGTAGATGGCGCCCGAGGCGACCTGCTTGAGCGCCAACGCGAACTCCTCGGCGGTCGCGTGCCGCTCGACCACGCCTGCCGCCCCCGCCAGCAGCGCATCCGCGATCGCATGCCGTCCCCCGTTTCTCACGACAAAGAGCCAAGGCACCGCACCAAAGACATTGGGCAATATTTGCGGCCATCCCACGCGGGCCGCCTCCTCGTCCCATTCGAGCGTGATGGCATCGATACCATCGCCGACTAATTCGCCACGCACCCGATAAACATCCTCGGGATTTTCAGCGGACCACACTTGCCAATCTTTATCGAGCTTAAGGAGTGCATCGGCTACTCCGGCTACGAAAAGGGGCAGACTATCGATCATCAGGACGTTCATTTATGCGCTTCCCTCGGTAGCGAGATGTTCTATTAACGACGCCTAACACATCTCATTCGGTTGCTTTTTACCGCCGTTTTCTTCGGTGCGCACTAGCACCGAAGGTCCATGACCGTCGTACTAATCCTAAAGGCCCGTGGCAGCGCGGCCCAGCGCGGCGCATCGGTCCTGGGTCTCCGGCCATGACCAGCGGCCCCTTCGTTCATTTACTCGAACCCCGTAATCTGAACCTCGTCAGCGTACCCGCGCTGCGCTATTTCCAACACGGAGGGTTTTTTGTTATGGACGCGAATTTTATCGGGTCGGTCATCAACGCATTGCCGATGGACCAAATGATTGCCGGCCCCTTGAAAGCGATGATTACTGCGCAAACACAAGCGGCCAAAAGCTACGCCGACTTTCTGATGCAGGTTTGCATTCAAGACGGCAAAGCCGTCGCCGTGCAGTTCGATTACGACGAATCGCTCGTCGATGAAAACGGCGTGTCCAAGGGCATCGTTCAAAAAACGATGCGCATTCCGCTTCTGGCCGCGATCGTGCATCCGATCATTGCGATCGAAGAAGGGACCATCGACTTCGAGCTCGAGATCACGCAATCGGAGAAATCGTCGTCGTCGACGGAAGCCGGCGGCGAGATTCAGGCGAAGCTCGGGTGGGGCCCGGTGAGCGTCAGTATTTCGGGGCGCGTGTCGCACAAGTCCGAGCAAACGCGCAGCACCGATACGCGCGCCAAATACTCGATCCATACGCAGGTGCGCCGCCAGCCGCCGCCCGAAGCGCTGATGCGTGTCATCGATTTTTTGACCGATGCCGCGACCAAGCCCGTGGTGACGGAAGACAAATCCAAATCCCCGAAGGCCCTGCCGCCGACGCCGACCGACGGCACGCTCGTCGGCCAGAAGAGCGACGGCGCGGCGCCGGGCGCGGCCGGCGCACAGCCGCAACCGGCGAGCACGACGCCTTGACGCGTCCGACCGAGCCTAGCGGAGAACGCCATGTTCAAGCTTTTCAGGCGCCGTCGCGCGAGCGGCCAGCCCGATACCCCGCGCGAGCGGCAAGCCTCGCAGGCAGCCGGCGATATCGATTCATGGCAGAGATGGGATGGCCCCCCGGGGGCGCCGCGTGAAACAGACGCGGGAGTGGGCGCAGCGCCGCCATCGGCTTCGCCGGCGCGGGACCATCGGCATGCGGATGCCGCACCGCCGGGCGGCCCGCCGCCCGCTCCGCCCGAGCCGCCCAGGCCGCCTCC
>NZ_QUBS01000080.1 GCF_003390925.1 Trinickia diaoshuihuensis
AGTACCGCCCGTCTTGCGTTGCTGCGTCAGCAGCAGAGAAACGAGATTATGCAGAACCTTTTGCATCTCGTCAACAGTTTTTTTAGCACATCGCTTAAAACCTGTTGCCGTCGGCGCCGTTTCGTCGCCCCTCATCAAATGAGGATGCGAATAGTAGGTCAAACACACATCCCATGACAAGGGTGTGACGCAAATTTTTTTCAGCGCCGCGCGGCATCGGCGATCGTCGCGAGCGGCACCGCCGCCGCCATCGCCGCATATCCCTCGTCGTTCGGGTGAATGTGGTCCCCGCTATCGAAGCGGCGCTGCAGTTGCGCCGGATGCGAAGGGTCCCGTAGCGCGGCATCGAAATCGACGACGCCGTCGAACGCGCCGCTCGTACGAATCCATTCGTTGACCGATGCGCGCATCGCTTCGCGCGCGGGCGGCAGCGTCGCCGGGGTCAACGTCGCGCCGTATATGCGGATCCCGCTTCGGTGAGCGAGCTCGATCAAGCGGCGATAGCCGTCGGTCAGCTCGCGCGCCGTCACGGCCGTATGCGGAAAGTCGCAGTCGAGCCCGGCGCGCGGCGGCATCGCCGCGAAGTTGATGTCGTTGATGCCGATCATCACGATCACCGCGCGCACGGCGGGATGTCGCAGGGCGTCGCGCTCGAACCGCCGCTCGAGCGCTTCCCCATAACAAGGAGAGGCGCTCAGCAGACGATTGCCGCTGATGCCGAGATTGAGCACCGACCAACCCGCCGCCCCGCCCTCGTCGAGCCGGCGCGCGAAAACATCCGGCCAGCGGTGGTTCCGATTCAGGCTCGAACGCAAGCCGTCCGTGATCGAATCGCCGATCGCGACGATCGCCGACGCGTCGCGCGCACGCACGTCCAGGCCGCTCACCCACGCCGATTCGGTGAACTTGCGCGGGTATGCGCCTGCGTCCGCATCGGCGGCATGATCGCCCGGCGTCGAGACATAGTTGACTTGGTTCGCCACGCGATGCCAAGCGGTCAGCGTCTGCCGCGACCCCGCCGCGAGGCTGATCGCATACGGTTCGCCGGCCGTTACGCTAGCGGGGATCGCATCGCTATCGATCTCCTCTCCCGGTTGCAGCGTGATCGCGCTCTTGCCGCCGAACGTCACTTGCATGGACGTGCCCGGTTGCGTGGCCGCGCCGCCCGCCGAGCGCGCCAGCACTACATCCGTCAACGTAAGCGGCGCACGGCCGTAAGCATTGCTGACGCGAATACGCACGCCACGTCCCGACACGGTCGGGTAGACGATCTGTCTGACCGTGCGTCCGGCGACGTCGGGCGTCCGATACAGCGGCGGTGGATCGGGGACGTCTGGGATCGCCTGCAGCGCGGTCGCCCAAGCACTAACCCAACCTTGCTCCGCGGCGCTCGTCGCCGGCTGCGCGGCGTTCGCCGCGAAAGCGACGGCGATGACCGCGGCAGCCGTCATTGCTCGCAACACCGGCGAAATAGAAGAAGAAAGCATGGATACGCAAATCGAAGCGGATAGGACAAGCGGCGATTGTGCCTCAACGGCGCCCCGGCCATAAAGGCGGGTGCGCAGCCGTTGCTCGGGTCTCTTCCCCGTATAGAGGTTTTCCCTCGTTTGGCTTTCGTCGGTTTTAATCATCGGGCCCTAGCTGCCGATAACGCACTTCTCAGCGTTGGAGATAATCGTGAAAGCCTTCATCACCCTCCTTGCCGCGGCAGCCCTAACCGGGTGCGCGCAAATGCAAGCTCTGCGATCGAACGACGGTCAGCAATCGGCTTCGGCCGCAAGCGCGCAGGGTCCCGCCAAACTCGTCGACATCGCGATCCCCGCGGACGCACTCGGCGCGCACGATCCCCACCTCACCGAAGTCCTCGTCAAAGTGGGCGCGGTCGCATCCAAGCAGCAGAGCGCTCGCATCGTCATTGCCGCGCTCCCGCAGGACTTTCCTTATTTAAATCAATCGGTCAAGCGGGGCATCGCGTCGGCGCGCGGCGGTTCGGTTCAGATCGAAAACCTCTCCGTCGGCAGTTGCCATCCCTACAGCATTCAAGTCGTACCCATCGAATAGCCACCGGAGACGATCATGATTTCCCGTTCCGCTCTCGCGCTGGCCGGCGCACTACTCGCCGCCGGCACGCTCCCGGCCCACGCCGAAACCAATGCGCTTGCCGGCGCGGCCTCCAAGCTGTCCGGCGAAAGCGCGGGTCCTGGCCAGTTGTTCCCGCCGCTGCCCTCGCTCGCTTCGCTGCCGCCGTCGGCCGCCGAGCAAGTGGAAGACGCGGCGCCGGCGAACGGCGGACGCCGGACCGGCAAGAAGGGCCACAAGAGCGCATCGCGCAAAAGCGCGGCCGAACCGGTCGTTCGCGTGGTGGTCTCCGACGAGTCGCAGCTCTACCTGACGCAAGTCGATCGCAAGCTCGACGATATCTTGCACGCCTCGGCCCGCTCGGCCCATGGCGGCGCCGACACGGTTTCCGTGGCCTGGACCCGATAAGGCCGGCGGCCCAACCCAAACGTAGGAGTCGTCGGCAATGATCGCATCGTCCGTCCGCAATCCTCGGCTCGCCGCCCGCCTCGGCGCGGCGCTAGCCGCCGTCGCATGCCTGCTTACCGGTGCGAACAGTGCGCGCGCCGATGAAGACTGTTTCGCTCGCGCCGGGGCTTACCAAGGCGTGAACCCACTCGTCTTGCGCGCGATCGCCTGGTACGAATCGAAGGGCAACCCCAATGCGGTGCACCGCAATGCGGACGGAAGCATCGACGTGGGCCAGGCCCAAATCAATTCGGTCCATTTCGCCGAATTGCGCCGCTACGGGGTGCCGCCCGGTGCGCTCAAGGATGCGTGCGTCAACACCTACGTGGCCGCCTGGATGCTCAAGCAAAAGATGATTCGCTACGGCAACACCTGGCATGCGATCGGCGCCTATCACTCGGAAACGCCGTCGCTGCGCGATGGATACGCGCGCAGCATCCACGCCGTGCTCGCCTCGTGGGGCATGGACAAATAAGCTGAACGAGCGCCTTCGGGCGCTCAGCCTTGCTGCCGGACGATGATCTCGTAGCCGGAGCCGGCATTGCTGCGCGCGGCGCGCTCGGCTTCCTCATACGACAGGAAGTGCTCGGCTTCCTCGAACGACGGCGTCAACCCGACGTCGCCATCCTCTCCCGGACAGAGATACTGCTCGCCGGTTTTCACGAAATAGACGGTCGTCATGATCGCGTTGCTGGATATAGGCGGTGCCTTCAGTCTAGCAGCCGCCCGCCATGCCGGAGCCCGCCCTTTTTTCGGTCCGCGCGGCCGTCCAGTCGCCACGGATCCCGCCCTAAAAATTATTTATTAACCGACCGGTCGGTTGGTTTATACTCGCCACAACGTACAACCCAGGACGAGATCGTTCCCCATGTATACGCAATCCCTCGACATTCCGGGCAATGTGGCGGCGCTCGACGCCGGCGCTCAAACGCCCGAGCAAGCACGCTTCGACGCGGTGATCGCAGCGGACGGCAAGGTCGAGCCGCAAGACTGGATGCCCGACGCCTACCGGAAAACGCTCGTGCGGCAAATCTCGCAGCACGCCCATTCGGAAATCGTCGGCATGCTGCCCGAGGGCAATTGGATCTCCCGCGCGCCGAGCCTGAAGCGCAAGGCGATCCTGCTGGCCAAGGTGCAAGACGAAGGCGGCCACGGGCTCTATCTGTATAGCGCCGCGGAAACGCTGGGCGTGTCGCGCGACGATCTCGTCGCCGCGCTGCACAGCGGCCGGGCCAAGTATTCGAGCATTTTCAATTACCCGACGCCGACCTGGGCCGACGTCGGCGTGATCGGCTGGCTCGTGGACGGCGCGGCGATCATGAATCAGATACCGCTGTGCCGCTGCACGTACGGGCCCTATGCGCGCGCCATGATCCGCATCTGCAAGGAAGAGTCGTTCCACCAGCGCCAAGGCTTCGATGCGCTGCTGGCGATGATGAAGGGCACCGAGGCGCAGCGCGAACTCGTTCAGCAAGCGGTCGATCGCTGGTGGTGGCCGGTATTGATGATGTTCGGCCCGAGCGACAAGGACTCGGTCCATAGCAACCAATCGGCCAAGTGGGGCATCAAGCGGATCTCGAACGACGATCTGCGCCAGAAATTCGTCGATGCCACCGTCGAGCAAGCGAAGGTGCTGGGCGTGACGCTGCCCGATCCCGATTTGAAGTGGAACGAGGCGCGCGGTCATTACGACTACGGCTCGATCGATTGGGACGAATTTTGGCGCGTCGTGAACGGCGACGGTCCCTGCAACAAGGAGCGCCTCGCCACGCGCGTGAAGGCGCACGACGACGGTGCCTGGGTCCGCGAAGCGGCCCTCGCCCACGCCGAGAAGGTGCGCTTGCGCGCACAGCAAGAAGCGGCTTGAACCGCCGCCTTGCCTTCGTCACCGATTAACCAGCGTTTAGCATCGCCACGCATTCAGGAGTGAGTTCATGAACAAGGAATGGCCGATCTGGGAAGTGTTCGTGCGCAGCAAGCAAGGGCTCGACCACAAGCACTGCGGCAGCTTGCACGCCGCCGATGCGTCGATGGCGCTGCGCATGGCGCGCGACGTCTACACGCGCCGCCAGGAAGGCGTCAGCATTTGGGTCGTGCCCGCGGCGGCCATCACAGCCTCCGATCCGAACGAGAAAGCCGATCTGTTCGAGCCGGCCGGCGACAAGATCTATCGCCACCCGACGTTCTATACGCTGCCCGACGCAGTCAACCATATGTAAGAGTGTCATGACGACCACGCCCGAACATCTTTCGTACGTCCTGCGCCTCGCCGATAACGCGCTGATCCTCGGTCAGCGCAACGCCGAGTGGTGCGGTCACGGTCCGGTGCTCGAAGAAGACATCGCACTCGCCAACATGAGCCTCGATCTCATCGGCCAGGCGCGCATGCTCTACTCGCACGCGGCGACGCTCGAGCACGCGCTCACCGGCGCGAACAAGACCGAGGACGATTACGCGTATTTCCGCGCCGAGCGCGAGTTCAAAAACTACACGCTGCTCGAGTTGCCGCATGGCGGCCCCCTCAGCGGCACGGCGCGAGGCGATCGAGACTATGCGGTCACGATCGTGCGCAACTATTTGTACACGGCGTTGATGGCGCATGTTTGGACGGCACTCGAAGGCTCGAAGGACGCACAACTGGCCGCGATCGCATCGAAGTCGATCAAGGAGACGCGCTATCAGTTGCAGCATGCGCGCGATTGGCTCGTGCGCCTGGGCGACGGTACCGAAGAGTCGCACCGCCGCATGCAAGCGGCGCTCGAATACTTGATGCCCTACACACGCGAATGGTTTGCGCCCGATGCGCTCGAAGACGCGGTGGCCGCCGCCGGTATCGGCGTGCGCACCGTGGCGTTCGAAGCGGCTTGGCTCGCCGACGTCCATGCTGCCTTGGACGAAGCGACGCTGACGCTACCCCCGCCCGCCGTGCATGTGACGACGGGCAAGCACGGCGAGCACTCGGAGCACATGGGCTTCTTGCTCGCGGAAATGCAAAGTCTCGCTCGTCAGCATCCCGGCGCAAGCTGGTGATCGGCGCGCCCACGTCCCACGCGCGAGGTGTTCGACATGACAAGCGTCCCCCACTCCGCACGCGGCGCCGACGCGCTCGCGCGCGCATGGTCGGTGCTCGAATCGGTGCCCGATCCCGAAATTCCGGTCGTCTCGATCCGTGAACTCGGCATCTTGCGCAGCGTCGAGCAAGCCGATGACGGCACGCTTGAGGTCGTGATCACGCCGACCTATTCGGGATGCCCGGCCATGGCGCACATCGCCGAGGACATCGCGCACGCGCTCGAGCGGGCCGGCTTGACGCCGCATCGAATCAAGACGGTTCTCGCCCCCGCGTGGACCACCGACTGGATCACCGACGAAGCGCGCGAGAAGCTACGAGCGTACGGCATCGCGCCGCCCGGCGGGCGCTGTGCCGGCACGCCGGCAGGCGGCTCCGAGCAGGCGATCCGTTTCGTGGCTCGCTCGGCCGGCTCGCCGGCGTGCCCGCGCTGCGGCTCGGCCCACACCGAACGCCTCTCGCAGTTCGGTTCGACGGCATGCAAGGCGCTCTATCGATGCTTGGACTGCCGCGAACCCTTCGATTACTTCAAACCTTACTGACTGTGTGACTATGGCGACCCCGCAATTTCATTCGCTGCGCATCCGCGAGGTGCGGCCCGAAACCGCCGACGCGGTTTCCGTTTCGTTCGAAGTCCCGCCCGAGCTGCGCGAGCAATATCGTTTCACGCAGGGGCAATTCGTGACGCTGAAAGCGCACGTCGACGGCGAGGAAACGCGGCGCTCGTATTCGATTTGCGTCGGCGTGACCGATTACGATCGCGACGGCGAATTGCGCATCGGCATCAAGCGCGTGCGCGGCGGCCGCTTCTCGAACTTCGCGTTCGACACGCTGCAAGCCGGCCATACGATCGAGGTCATGACGCCCGATGGGCGCTTCTTCACGCACCTGAATGCCGAACAAGGCAAACAGTACGTCGCTTTCGCGGGCGGCTCGGGTATCACGCCGGTGCTGGCCATCGTCAAAACGACGCTCGAACTGGAGCCGCGCAGCACGTTCACGCTGATCTATGGCAATCGCAGCGTCGACGCGATCATGTTCGCCGAGGAACTCGAGGACCTGAAGAATCGCTACATGAACCGGTTCGTTCTGTACAACGTGCTGTCGGACGACATGCAGGACGTCGATCTCTTCAACGGTGTGCTCGATCGCGACAAGTGCGCCGCATTCCTCGATGCGCTCGTCTCGCCCGATTCGATCGACGAAGCGTTCATCTGCGGTCCCGCGCCGATGATGGATGCGGCGGAAGCGGCGCTCAAGGCGGCGGGCGTCGCCGAGTCGAAGGTACACGTCGAACGGTTCGGCACGCCGCTGCCGCAAGCGGGCGCGCCCGTCGTCGAGATCACCGACGAGACGCCGGCCGCCGATCTCGAAATCATCATCGACGGCAACCGCCGCAAGATGCGCCTGCCGTATGAAGGCGCGAGCCTGCTCGACGTCGGTCTGCACGCCGGTCTTGCCTTGCCGTACGCTTGCAAGGGGGGCGTGTGCTGCACTTGCCGGGCCAAAGTGCTGGAGGGCGAAGTGAAGATGGACAAGAACTACACGCTCGAGCCGCAAGAGATCGCCGACGGCTTCGTCTTGACGTGTCAATGCCATCCGGTCAGCGAGCGGGTTGTCGTGAGTTACGACGAACGCTGACTGAGCGGGGCCGCGCTTCGCTTGACTTCGCTTACACTAGCGCCGCGGCGGCCCCGGTGCACGGCGATGATGATGACTTGCGTCGATCGCGCGCCAGCCGGCCCGAAACGACGACGACATCATGGCCCGTACCCGAGCACCCGATCACGAAACCCAACGCGAGCAGATCCTCGAGCTCGCCGCCGCCGCCTTCGCGCAAACGAGCTACCCCAGCACGTCGATGGCCGAACTCGCCAGCGCGAGCGGCACCTCCAAAGCGCGCCTCTATCATTATTACGAGAGCAAGGAAGCGATTCTCTTCGACCTGCTCGACCGCTATACGAAGCGGTTGATGCTGATCATCGCCGAAGTCGAAGGCTCGAGCCAACGGCGCGGACTGAGTGAGCGGGAGACCTTCGCCGAGCTGGTGCGCGCATTCCTCGCCGAATATGAAACCTCGCACAGCCGGCACGTCGCCCTATTGAACGACGTGAAATACCTCGTCGACACCCAGCGCGAGATCATCCTCGATCGCCAGCGCGATATCGTTGCCGCGTTCGCGCGCCAGCTCGCGCGCGCCTATCCGGGCCGCGTCTCGAAAGAAAAGCAGACTGCCCTCACGATGATGGTGTTCGGGATGATCAACTGGACCTTCACGTGGCTCAAGCCGGGGGGCCGGCTCGGCTACCGCGAGTTCGCGGACGAGGTGATCGACGTGCTCGAAAAGGGCCTCGCGAACTAGACGCCGCCACGTCGGCACGGGGATGCTTTCGCCGCAACGCAGCATCGATCAAACGGCCGTTTGATCGGTCGAAACGACGCATTGCACATCTACAACACCGCCATTCCTTCTAAAAATCAGTAAGTTAGGCCGTTTCATGGCGGCAATAGAGGGGGTCCTCAGCATCGAATTCGGGTTTTCCCTATTAGGGGATATGCCTATCGGGTAGAATTCGCATTGCGCCGCAACAAGTGCGCATGACGAAAGGAGAACCCGCGATGAATTTTTACGCCCCCGCTAGCGCCGCCGCCTCGATCGAGCTTTCCGAGCGCGCCTCGCAAGAGGCTTATCGTGCCCCGGTTCTCGTGCGCGAATTGACGGCCGGAGACCGCGAGCAACTGCTTGCGCATTTTCTCGCGCTCGGCGACGACGATCGTCTACTTCGCTTCGGCCAGGCCGCGCCCGACCATGTGATCGAAAACTACGTGCGTTCGATCGATTTCTCGCGCGACAAAGTATTCGGCGTTTTCGATCACGAACTGGATCTCGTCGGCGTGGGCCATCTGGCGTACCTGCCGGCCGACGGCGACGGACGCACGGCTGAACTCGGCGTGTCGGTGCTCGAACGCTCGCGCGGCATGGGCGTCGGCTCGAAGCTGTTCGAGCGCGCCGCCATCCACGGTCGCAACTCGCGCGTCACGACGCTGTATATGTATTGCCTCTCGCGCAATACGACGATGATGCACATCGCCAAGAAGGCCGGGATGAAGATCGAGTACGCGTACGGCAGCGCCGATGCGTATCTGACGCTCCCGCCTGCCGATCAGGCCAGCATCATCAGCGAAATGCTGCAAGAACAGGCCGCCGTGTTCGATTACGCGATCAAGCGTCAAGCGCGCAACACGGCCCGCATCATCGAGGCGATGGTGCCGGCAGAGGCGCTAGCCTAAGTTTTTCGTCCCCCCCGCGCGCCGCCCTCCCCTGTGCGGCACGCGCGACGAGGCGGCCTTGCGCCGCCTCGTCTCTTTTGCGGCCCCGCAATCGCGCCTCAAAGAATCGGCAGCGCCGTCGTCTCCTTGAACGATTCGAGCGCGAAGCTCGTTTTGACGTCGATCACCGAGGGATGGTGCAGCAGTTGATCCTGCACGAAGCGCGAAAAGTGCACCATGTCTTTCACCTGCACGCGCAGCAGGTAATCCATCTCACCCGTCATCGCATGACAGGCGACGACTTCCGGCCACGACTGCACCGCGGCGCGAAAGAGTTCCGCGTGCGTGGTCCCGGCATGCCCCGTGGCGCCGCCGCGCTTTTCCAACCGGACGTTGACGTACGCCAAGAGCCCGAGGCCCAGCTTTTGCGGATCGAGCAGCGCGACGTAACCGCGAATGATCCCGGCCTCTTCCAGACGCCGAATACGCCTCAGGCAAGGACTCGGCGATAAATTCACGCGCTCGGCGATGTCCTGGTTCGACGCGCGGCCGTTCTCCTGCAAAAACGCGAGGATACGTCTGTCGACGGCATCGAGCTCGATATCGGCCATATTCTCACTCCCTCCGGTTCGCAAGAGACACAAAATTGCGCAATCGTAGTGCCAGCCGACCAAGATCGCAAATTTTTGCCCGGACGGCGGCTATACACTTGCGTCTATCGGCGGCGTGCGGCGGTTGGCCGCGGTGATATCGACAGGAGACAGGTATGCAGGTTCAAACGTGGGATAACCCCGTCGGCACCGACGGGTTCGAGTTCATCGAGTACACGGCACCCGACCCGAAAGCGCTCGGCAAACTGTTCGAGCAGATGGGTTTCACCGCTATCGCGCGCCATCGCCACAAGGATGTGACGCTCTACCGGCAAGGCGAGATCAACTTCATCGTCAACGGCGAGCCCGATTCGTTTGCGCAACGCTTCGCGCGCTTGCACGGCCCGTCGATTTGCGCGATCGCATTTCGCGTCCAGGATGCGGCGAAGGCCTACAAGCACGCGCTCGACCTCGGCGCTTGGGGCTTCGATAACAAAACGGGCCCGATGGAGCTGAACATTCCGGCCATCAAGGGCATCGGCGATTCGCTGATCTATTTCGTCGATCGCTGGCGCGGCAAGAACGGCGCGCAGGCAGGCAGCGTGGGAGACATCGACATCTACGACGTCGACTTCGAACCGATTGCCGGAGCCGATCCGCATCCGGTCGGCCATGGCCTAACCTATATCGACCATCTCACGCACAACGTTCATCGCGGCCGCATGCAGGAATGGGCGGCGTTCTACGAGCGGCTATTCAATTTCCGCGAAATCCGCTACTTCGACATCGAAGGCAAGGTGACGGGCGTGAAATCGAAGGCGATGACCTCGCCGTGCGGCAAGATCCGCATTCCGATCAACGAGGAAGGATCGGAGACGGCAGGCCAAATCCAGGAATACCTCGATGCCTATCACGGCGAAGGCATTCAGCACATCGCCTTGGGCTCGACCGATATCTACGGCACCGTGGACGGCCTGCGCGCCTCGGGCATCAAGCTGCTCGACACCATCGACACGTACTACGAACTCGTGAATCGCCGCATCCCCGGGCACACCGAGCCGCTCGACGAACTGAAAAAGCGCAAGATTCTCATCGACGGCGCGAAAGACGATCTGCTTTTGCAGATCTTCACCGAGAACCAAATCGGCCCGATCTTCTTCGAGATCATCCAGCGCAAGGGCAATCAAGGTTTCGGGGAAGGCAACTTCAAGGCGCTGTTCGAATCGATCGAACTCGATCAGATTCGGCGTGGGGTCGTGCAGGACAAGGCCTGACGCAAGACCGAAGCGCGGCCCCTGGGGCCGCGCTTCGCTTAGAACCGACTCGACGCTACATCAGCGAGAACGGCGCGGCATTCACGCTGTTCGCCTCAGTCGCGTCCTCGCTCGTCCGAGCCGCCTTCGCCGATGCCGTTTCGATCGTCGAGAGATGTTTGCGGCTCGCGTGCGCGATCGGCGTGCGCCGAGCCGGCGCATCGCCCATCGCGGCGGCCCACCGTTCGGCCGGACCGGCACCGATACCGGCCTTGGCGATCGTGCGAGACACCGCCGTCGCGACCATGCCGGCCTGCGCCTGGCGCGCGGGCAAGCTCATCGCGAAAAATACGGCGGACACGGTCAAGAAGGTTTGAATGTGTCGTTTTTCCATCTGTACTCCTTATATTGCGCGCGCTTGGCGCTTCACGCTCCCGGATGCACCGGCCTGGCCCCGGGTTGCATGCCCGCCAAACTGAACGGTCCGCAAATTAGACCAGCCCGACTGCCCGCGTTCCAGCCTTAAAACAACACGTTACGGTGGTTACAGACGGATACGAGCGTGCCTATTCGAGATAACGTGGGATCGGCAGAGGCTTATTCCTCTTGCGATGGCACTATTTTTGACATCTGCGGCGGGTTTTTACCAGTGCTACCATCGCAAAAAAACCGTCAATATGGCGGCCCCGGCCGAAGCGTCCACAAGATGCTCGAGGCCGAGACGTTTTGGTGATCCCAAACAGGGTTGAGGAGTCAACATAATGAATGCCCCGCTAGACGCAGGTCAGCGAGCCTCGCTGGAAGCTGCGCTATCGTCCGTCACGCTCGACGACAAATACACGCTTGAACGCGGCCGCGCGTACATGAGCGGCATTCAGGCGCTCGTGCGCCTGCCGATGCTGCAACACGCACGCGATCAAGCCGCCGGGCTCAATACCGCCGGGTTCATCTCCGGCTATCGCGGCTCCCCCCTCGGCGGGCTCGACCTCGCCCTTTGGAAGGCCAAGAAGCACCTCGCCTCGAATCAGGTCGTATTCCAGCCCGGGATCAACGAAGATCTCGCCGCCACGGCCGTGTGGGGCACGCAACAGGTCAATCTCTACCCCGGCGCGAAGTACGACGGGGTGTTTTCGATGTGGTACGGCAAGGGGCCGGGCGTCGATCGCTCGGGCGACGTGCTCAAGCACGGCAATTCGGCCGGTTCGTCCCAGCACGGCGGCGTGCTCGTGCTGGCCGGCGACGACCACGCCTGCAAGTCGTCCACGCTCGCGCATCAATCCGAACATATCTTCAAGGCCTGCGGCCTGCCCGTCCTCTTCCCGTCGAACGTCCAGGAATACCTCGACTTCGGCCTGCACGGCTGGGCGATGAGCCGTTACTCGGGCCTGTGGGTCGCGATGAAGTGCGTGACCGACGTGGTGGAATCGTCGGCTTCGGTCGATATCGATCCGCACCGCACGCAGATCGTCCTGCCGACCGACTTCGCCATGCCCGAGGGCGGTCTGAACATCCGCTGGCCCGATCCGCCGCTCGTGCAAGAAGCGCGTCTGCTCGACTACAAGTGGTACGCGGCGCTCGCCTATGTGCGCGCGAACAAGCTCGACCGCGTCGAAATCGATTCGCCGCATGCGCGCTTCGGCATCATCACGGGCGGCAAAGCCTACCTGGACGTGCGCCAAGCGCTCGTCGACCTCGGGCTAGACGACGAAACGTGCTCGCGCATCGGTATTCGTCTCTATAAGGTCGGCTGCGTCTGGCCGCTCGAAGCGCAAGGCGCGCAAGCGTTCGCGCGCGGCTTGGACGAAATTCTCGTCGTCGAGGAAAAGCGCCAGATCCTCGAATACGCGATCAAGGAGGAGCTGTATAACTGGCCCGACGGCCAGCGTCCGCGCGTGTTCGGCAAGTTCGACGAAAAAGACGGTGCCGGCGGCGAATGGTCGGTGCCGATGGGCAACTGGCTGCTGCCCGCGCATTACGAACTCTCGCCGGCGCTGATCGCCAAGGCGATCGCGACGCGGCTCGAGAAGTTCGAGTTGCCGTCCGACGTGCGCGAGCGCATCGCCGCGCGCATCGCCGTCATCGAAGCGAAGGAGAAGGCGCTCGCCAAGCCACGCGTCACGGCCGAGCGCAAGCCCTGGTTCTGCTCGGGCTGTCCGCACAATACCTCGACGAACGTACCCGACGGCTCCCGCGCGATGGCCGGTATCGGTTGCCACTACATGACGGTCTGGATGGATCGCAACACGAGCACGTTTAGCCAGATGGGCGGCGAAGGCGTGGCGTGGACGGGGCAGGCGCCGTTCACGAACGAAAAGCACGTGTTCGCGAACCTCGGCGACGGCACCTACTTCCATTCGGGCTTGCTCGCGATTCGCGCGGCAATCGCCGCCAAAGCGAACATCACCTACAAGATCCTCTACAACGACGCCGTGGCGATGACGGGCGGCCAGCCCGTCGACGGCGTGCTGACGGTGCCGCAAATCACGCATCAGCTCGCGGCCGAGGGAGCAAAGAAGATCGTCATCGTCACCGACGAACCGCAGAAATACAGCGGCACGACGCTGCTCGCGCCGGGCGTGACGATTCACCATCGCGATCAGCTCGATGACGTGCAGCGCGAATTGCGCGAGATCGAGGGCACGACGATCCTCATCTACGACCAGACCTGCGCGACCGAGAAACGGCGCCGCCGCAAGAAAGGCGAATTCCCCGATCCGGCGCGCCGCGTCGTCATCAACGAAGCCGTCTGCGAAGGGTGCGGCGACTGCTCGGTCCAGTCGAATTGTCTGTCGGTCGAGCCGCTCGAAACCGAACTGGGCACGAAGCGCCAGATCAACCAATCGAGCTGCAACAAAGATTTCTCGTGCTTGAAGGGCTTCTGCCCGAGCTTCGTGACGGTCGAAGGCGGGCAACTGCGCAAGCCGAAGCCGCTCGGCGCGAAGTCGAGCGACGCGCTGCCCGCGATCCCCGAACCCGCTCTGCCCGAAATCCAGCGCCCGTACGGCGTGCTCGTCACGGGCGTGGGCGGCACGGGCGTCGTGACGATCGGCGCGCTGCTCGGGATGGCCGCGCACCTCGAGCAAAAGGGCGTGACCGTGCTCGACGTCACGGGCCTCGCGCAAAAGGGCGGCGCCGTGATGAGCCACGTGCAGATCGCGAACGCGCCGACCGACATCCACGCGACGCGCATCGCGATGGGCGAGGCCAATCTCGTGATCGGCTGCGACGCGATCGTGACCGCCGGCGACGAATGCACGTCGCGGATGAAGCTGGGCCAGACGCGCGTCGTGATCAATAGCTCGAAGACGCCGACGGCCGAGTTCATCAAAAACCCGAACTGGACGTTTCCGGGCACGAGCACGGAGCAGGACGTGCGCGCGGCGGCCGGCGAGCATGTGGATCTCGTCGATGCGAACCGGCTCACCGTCGCCCTGCTCGGCGACGCCATCTTCACGAACCCGTTCGTACTCGGCTACGCATGGCAGCGCGGGTGGTTGCCGCTCGAGCATCGCTCGCTCGTCCGCGCGATCGAGCTGAACGGCGTGCAAGTGGAGAAGAACCTCGCCGCCTTCGAGTGGGGCCGTCGCGCCGCGCACGACCTCGCCAGCGTCGAACTCGCGGCGAAGCCTGCCGCGGGCTCGCAAGAAGCCGGCGCCACGGTGATCTCGCTGCATACGAAGAAGTCGGTCGATGCGCTGATCGCCAAACGCGTCGAGCTGCTGACCGCCTATCAAGACGCGGCTTACGCGAAGCGCTACGAAACGCTTGTGACGCAAGTACGCGGCGCCGAACGGGCGCTGGCCGACGGCACGGCCGCAAGCGAGCCGCTGACCGAAGCCGTCGCGCGCAATCTGTACAAGCTGATGGCGTACAAGGACGAGTACGAAGTCGCGCGTCTGCAAACGGATCCTGCGTTCCTCGCCAAGCTGCGCGAGCAATTCGAAGGCGATTGGAAATTGAACTTCCACCTGGCGCCGCCGATGACCGCGAAGAAAGATGCCAAGGGCCATCTCGTGAAGAAGCAGTACGGCCCGTGGATGCTCACGGCGTTCAAGCTGATCGCGAAGATGAAGTTCTTGCGCGGCTCGGCCTTCGACGTATTCGGTAAGACCGAGGAGCGCCGCACCGAGCGTGCGCTGATCGGCGAATACGAAGCGCTCGTGCGTGAAATCGTGTCGGGGCTGACGGCGGGCAACCTCGAACTCGCGATTCAGCTTGCGAATCTTCCGGACGGCATCCGCGGCTACGGCCACGTGAAGGAGAACAATCTGAAGGCCGTGCGCGTGAAGTGGAACGAGTTGCTGGCGAAGTGGCGCACGCCGGGCGGAGCGACGCGGCACGCGGCATAACCTACGGTGAGCCGGTAAGGGCCGGCCGAGAAAAAACCCCACGCCGGCGTGTTGCCGGCGTGGGGTTTTGTTTTTGGGGCGCCGCCGCGCTGTCGGCTAAACGCCGATCGGCTGCACGAGCGCCTTGCAGGTCGCCGCCTGCGGATCGCCGGCGGGCAGCTTGCCGCACGTTTGCTCCAATTGCCGCGCGAGCGCCTTGACGGTCGATTCATGCGCCCCGTCCTTGTTCCATTGCGCGAGCCGCGCAACGACTCGGCCCAAGGCACGCCGGTTGGCGCCGTAAAATGCGTTCGGCGTTTGCGCCGCTTGCGTCAGGACGTTCGACGCGATCTCTTGCACCCGCGCCGCGTCGTTCGGCGCCAGATCGATCACGCCGCTGACATACGAAGCCCCCCAGCGCAGCCGCGTGGCCGGCCCCGTCGAGGCATCGTAGGCCTGTTTGTACCAGGCCAGCGCGCCCGCCTTGTCGCCGCGCGACTTCGCGTTGAGCGCCAGTTTCGACATGAGGTAGTAAGGCGTCGGCGAACTCGCCAGCGACGCCTTCAACAGCGCATCGGATTCGTCGACGAGACCCGCGTCGGTCAGCAGTTCCGCGCCCTCCGTGACCACCACCTCCCGCTCGAACGCGTTGCTCGCGGCCTTGTGGGCATCGGCCACCGTGCGGCGCACGTCCTCGACGAGCGCCTTCGGAAGCGGCGTCCCCTTGGGCGCATCGAGCTTGGCAAGGTCCACTCTGCCTTGCAATGCGGAGAGCCGGTCGATGCTCGAGAGCGACGCATCTTGCTCGAGCCGCGCAAGCGTCGTGCTGAATGCTTCCACCAACCGTTTGCGCTCTTGCGTCCCGGCCGCCGACAGGTAGGCCGTCACGCTCGCGGGATCGGCCACGAGCAGATCGGAATAGAGGCGGCTGCGCTTGGCGTCGTGCAAGACCTGATCGAGCGCGGCCAGCGCCTTCGTCTTGTCGAGCGTGCCGCTTTGCTTCGGATCGTTCGACACTTCGACGACGAGCGCCTTCAACTCCAGTCGCAGCGACTCATCGTCCGCATGTTCGGCTTGCGCGCGCGCCGCGAGCTTCTCCAGCGTCTGGCCGATGCGATCGCTCGCCACGGGCAGGTCGCCATCGGTATCCCACGAGTAATCGGCCAATAGGCGCCAGTCGTCGCGATCGAGGTGCGCCCCGCCGTTCAGCGCATTCGTCAACGTCTGTCTTACAGGATGCGTCGCGCTCAAGCCGAGCGAGAGCGCCTGCATATATCGATCGACGTCCGCCTCGCCGGGCAGTCGCGTGATCTCGGTACCGTCGGGCCGGAACAGGATCATCGTCGGATAGCCGTGCACCTTGAAGCGCTCGCCGATCTGTTGCGCGCTTGCCGTATCGCCGTCCAGATAGACCGGTACGAACAACGCCGAGCGCTCCTTGAACGCCTGACGGCTGAAGATCGTCGCCTTGACTTGGTTGCACGACGGGCACCATACGGCGCCCCAATAAAGCAGCAACGGTTTGTTCGATGCTTTGGCCAACGCGAACGCCGCATTCACGTCGCCTTGCTGCCAGGCGATACCGGGCGGCAAATGCTGCTCCGGCGCCGCCGCCGCAATATTCGGCAATGCGCCTGCGGCGGCGATGACGAGTGCCGAGACGGAAATCGATACAACCTGCGCAATCGTACGAGATCGCATCTTCATAGTGTCATGCTCTCAATGGGTCGATCGACACACGATCGACGTTGATGGATGGGCCAATAGGTATCGGGTATTGCGCTTCGTCTCCGGATGCGTCAATCGAAGCGATGATCGAACTCCAGCCAGAACGTGCGGCCGTACGGCATGTAGTACCCCACCGTGTAGTAGGGCCAACCGGCGGAGTCGTCGTGCTTGATCGTGTTCATCAGGTTGTTGACGACGAGCGTCAGCGACGAGTGCTTCGTGAAATCATGTGAAACGCTTAGATTCGCTAGCGCCGTGGGCGACAAATAGGCTGTTTGCGCCGCGTTCGGCACCTTGCCGTAGCGCTCGACTTGTATCGTAGACGTCCATTTCGGAATCGACCAGGTCAAACTCACGGCCAGCTTGTCGGGCCACTCCGGATTGCCGGTCGGGTTCTGCAAGGAGTGGAGCAGATCCTGGGTGGGACCATTCGCGAATTGTTGATACGTGTGGCTCAGCACCTTCGTGTAGTTGACGGTCCAGAGGAACGAACCGAACCCATGCGTGCGCCAACGCCATTTCCCGCCCACGTCGAACCCGCTCGTGTGCTCGACGGCCGCGTTGATCGGATTCACGAAGATCGTGTTGATCGCGCCGGGGTCGAGCACCGCCGTCATCGGATTGCGCAATACGCGGCGCAACGCATCCTGGCAATCGGCCGAGTTCACGTCGAGTTGGCCCGTGCGGCATGCGGCCTCGGTATGCAGCAGGTTGTCCTGATCGATGACGGTGACGAGATTGTCGATGCGAATGTCGTAATAGTCCGCCGAGACGTCGAGATCGGCCGTGGGTGAGAACACGAAGCCGTAGCCCCATGATTTCGCATTCTCGGGCTTCAACGCATCGTTGCCCGTTTGCACGTAGTTCGAGCCCGGCGAGACGTTCGCGTAGGAGCAGTTGCTGATCGGTTGGCCCGCTTGGCTGCATCGATAGTAATCGGTCGTGCTCTCGAAGTAGCCTTTCGTCTTCGACTGATAGAGGTAGTTCATGTCCGGCGCCCGAAAGCTCGTGCCGTAATAGCCGCGGGCAAGCAAGCTTCGGAGCGGGCGGTATTCCAGGCCCAGGTTATAGGTGAACTGCCCCGCGTTCTTGCCGCTGAATGCGTAATCGTCGTAACGGCCCGCCAGCGTCGCGTTCAATTGATGAAAGATCGGTACGTCCAGTTCGAGCGCGGCCGCATAGCGTTTGCGCGTACCTCCGGCCGCTTGGGCGTCGCTCTGATTGTAGTAGGCGCCCTGATCGATCAGCGGATCGGGGGTGTTCTTGAAGCCTTGCATGCCGAACTCGAGCGCGCCCGCCGCCCTGACCATCCCCGCCGGCAGCCGGAACAAATCGCCGTTCGCGCTAAGCGTGAAGTTCTGCGTCCACGTATCGTTCTGGCTCGCCGATTCACCGTAGAGGCCGGCGAATTGCGCCGGCGTGAGTGGCGTCGCGAAACGCGTCGGGTTCGGCGCGTAGATCGGCGTGCCGTCCGCCGTGACGCCCAATTGCGGGCCCAGGTAATAGTTGTCGACGCTGGAGAACAAGCGCGGCACGGTGGCGCGGCTCTCGTAGCCCGATGCGTTGTAGGCCGCCTCGTAGTTCCAGCTACTGTCGCCGATCTTGCCGCGCACCCCGATGGTGACGTTGCCGAACGCGTCGTTCCATTCTTTGTCCCACACGGACGCGCCGCCGATCTCCTCGGGCGAGAAGCGCTTGCTCCACTGCTCGTCGGCGCCCGTCGTTTGATTGAAGAAGAAGTTCGTGCTCGCCGCGGCGGAGGTCCAATTCGGGCCGCGCGTGTTGTTCTTCGTCTGATCCCATGACGCCCAGACGGACCCGAACAGCGTCGTCTTATCGCTCAAGCGATATTCGACGCCGGCATACAGGTTCTCGCTGGCGTTGTTCGTTTGCGTCGTCCAAAACGTCGGCTTGGCCTTGCCGCTGCCGCAAAAGATACCGTGGCCGGTATCGACCGCGGACACGCTGCCGCCGAACGCCCCAATGCCCGAGAGCGAACCGCAGGCGCCGGGGCCGCCGAGGTAACTGCCGGAATCGAGATTGCGGCGCGACCAGATCGAGGTGGGCGACTCGCCCTCGAGCGTCGTCGAGGACATGAAGTCGCGCTGGTCGGACCAAACGGGATTGGTCTTGCTCAATTCGATGCCGAAGACCGTGCTGAGATTGCCGAACTCTTTGCCGCCCGTAATCTGGAGACGGCCGTTGGCCCCGCCGCCTTGCTCGGTCGTCCCGCCCTTGACGTTCACCTCGATCCCGTCGATGTGCTTCTTCGTGATGATATTGACGACGCCCGCGATCGCATCCGAACCGTAGACCGCGGAGCCCGGCCCGTTCAGAATCTCGATCCGGTCGATCATCGCCGAGGGCACGTTCGCCAAATTGACGAAGTTGACATTGCCGTCGTAAGCCACCGGGTAATCGGCCACGCGCCGGCCGTCCACCAATACGAGCGTATGGTTCGGTCCTAATCCGCGCAAACTGATCGCATTGGCGGCGGGCGTAAATGTATTGCCGTAATCGGCGCCTTGCGTAAAACCGGTGTTTTGCGTCTGCTGGCTGATCGCATCGAATACATTACGATAGCCTTTAGTTTCGAGATCCTTGCTCGTAATGACGGTGACGCTCGTCGTGCCTTCTTTTTCCGAGCGCGGGATGCGCGAACCGGTGACGACGATTTTCTTCAGTCCCACGGGGCCGCTCGCACCCGCGGGCGCCGAGGCGCCGACAGCACCGGCGTCCGCCGTGGGTTCGGCCCACGCCCAATTCGCGCCTATCGCCAAGACCACCGAAAGCGCAAGCGATAGGAACGCCTTTGACAAGGCGCCAATAGTTTTTATCTCGAGGCTCATCGTTTTTATCGAGCGGAGTTCGATCCCCGCTTTTCATTCGTTCGGCATAGTTATGCGGAAGTCCGAATTTAAAAGCGGCGGCAATCGAGCGTCCAACGATCGTTCGTCATATCGATGTGACGAATTCTTCGATTCTTCGCTGGGATAAAAAGAGAGTGGTATGAGAACGATGCTGCCATCGAAGCGACGGGAGGCCCCGTCGCGCTGCCCCCGTTGCGGGAGCAGCGCACCTAACTCAGGTCAAGCGCCTACGCGCGTTATTCCACGCCGGCGTTCGCCGCGGCCACCGCCGTCATATTGATGATGCGTCGCACCGTCGCCGCGGGCGTGAGGATATGCACGGGCTTGGCCGCGCCGAGCAGGAACGGTCCCACCGTCACGCCGTCCCCGCCGATCATCTTGAGCAGGTTGTACGTGATGTTCGCGGCCTCGACGTTCGGCATCAAGAGCAGATTCGCCTCGCCCGTCAGCGTCGTGCCGGGGAACGACTGCTTGCGAATGACCTCGGACAGTGCCGCGTCACCGTGCATTTCGCCGTCGACTTCGAGTTGCGGCGCGCGCTCGTTGATGAGCTTGCGCGCGGCCGCCATGCGCTGCGACGATGCCGACGGCGCGCTGCCGAAGTTCGAATTCGACAACAGCGCGACCTTCGGCACGATGCCGAAACGCTCGATTTCGCGCGCGGCCAAGATCGCCATGTCGGCCAGTTGCTCGGCGCTCGGCACTTCGTTCACGTAGGTATCGCAGATGAACAGGTTCCGGCCCGGCAGCATCAGCAAGTTCATCGCCGCGTAGTGCTCGGCTTGCGGCGCGCGGCCCAGCACCTGTTCGACGTATTTCAAGTGGCTGTGGTACGTGTCGATCATGCCGCAGATCATGCCGTCGGCATGACCCAAGCGAATCAGAATCGCGCCGATCAGCGTATTGAACTTGCGCATCGCGGCTTTGGCGATCTCGGGCGTCACGCCGTCGCGCGCACCGATCTCGTGATAGAGCTGCCAGCTTTGCGTAAAGCGCGGATCGTCTTCGGGATTGACGATCTCGACATCCTCGCCCACGCGCAGCTTCGAGCCCATCTTCTTGAGCCGCATCTCGACCACGGCCGGCCGCCCGACGATGATCGGCTTGGCGATCTTCTCCATCAGCACGAACTGCGCGGCACGCAGCACGCGCTCGTCCTCGCCCTCGGCGAAGACGATGCGCGCCGCCTTCTTCTTGGCCGATGCGAACACGGGCCGCATGACCATGCCCGTGCGATAGACCGTTGCGCCCAGTTGCTCGCGGTAGGCATCCATATCTTGGATCGGGCGCGTCGCGACGCCCGAATCCATCGCCGCTTGCGCGACGGCGGGGGCGATCTTGATGATCAGACGCGGATCGAAGGGCTTCGGAATCAGATACTCCGGACCGAACTCGAGCGAATGTCCCTCGTAAGCCTTGGCCACTTCGTCGCCCTGGTCCGTTTCCTCGGCCAGTTCGGCGATCGCGCGCACGCAGGCGAGCTTCATTTCTTCCGTGATCGTGGTCGCACCGACGTCGAGCGCGCCGCGGAAGATGAACGGGAAGCACAGGACGTTGTTGACCTGATTCGGATAGTCCGAGCGGCCCGTCGCGATGATCGCGTCGGGGCGTGCGGCCTTCGCATCCTCGGGGCGGATCTCGGGTTCGGGATTGGCCAGCGCGAGAATCAGCGGCTTGTCGCCCATCGTCTTGACCATCTCGGGCTTGAGCACGCCGGCGCTCGAACAGCCGAGGAACACGTCGGCCGATTGAATCGCGTCGGCAAGCGTGCGCGCCTCGGTCACGGCCGCATAGCGTGCCTTCGACGGATCGAGGTTGCCGCGCCCTTCATAGATGACGCCCTTGGAATCGGCGACGAGTACGTTTTCCTTCGACAGACCGAGCTTGACGAGCAAATCGAGGCACGCGATGGCGGCCGCGCCGGCGCCCGAGCAAACGAGCTTGACCTTCGACAGTTCCTTGCCGACGACCTTCAAGCCGTTCAGGATGGCCGCCGAGGCGATGATCGCCGTGCCGTGCTGATCGTCGTGGAAGACGGGAATCTTCATGCGCTCGCGCAGCTTTTGCTCGATATAGAAGCACTCGGGCGCCTTGATGTCTTCGAGGTTGATGCCGCCGAGCGTCGGCTCGAGCATCGCGATCGCCTCGACGAGCTTGTCGGGGTCCGACTCGGACAACTCGATGTCGAACACGTCGATGCCGGCGAACTTCTTGAACAAGCAACCCTTGCCTTCCATCACGGGCTTGGCGGCCAGCGGGCCGATATTGCCCAGGCCGAGCACCGCGGTGCCGTTCGTCACCACGCCGACCAGATTGCCGCGCGACGTGTACTTTTGCGCGTCGAGCGGATCGGCGTGGATGGCCTCGCACGCGGCGGCGACGCCCGGCGAATAAGCCAGCGAAAGATCGAGCTGGTTCGACAACGGCTTCGTGGGCGTAACCGAGATCTTTCCGGGCTTGGGGTTCTGATGGTATGCGAGGGCGCTTTGCTTCAGTTGTTCGTCCATATCCGAGCCTGCGAGATGTAAAGATGTAATTGAGTGAGCTGTTATTGAATGGGGCCGACACGCTCACGCCGGATGCGGCGCCGGGCAAGTCGGCAAGTGAGCGACTGCGGCGGCCGCTCTGCGCGCCGGGTAGGCGCTGCGCCGGGGCTAAAACGGCGCGTGAGCGATTTGCGGGGCGCCTAGTGTACACCCCCTAATCTTCGTTTCCAGCGGGGCGGCAGCGGAACTCGGGTAAAATACCGGCCTACGCGCGCAGCCGCCCAGAGTGCTGCCCGAGGGCGAGCCCGCCCGCCTCACGCTCTACATCCAAGGATTTGCCCATGACAGGCTACGATCGCCAAACGATCTCCGACACGACCGCCAAGATCCTGCTCGAAGTGCAGGCGGTGCACTTCAACGCCGAGAAGCCGTTCATCTTCACGTCCGGCTGGGCAAGCCCGGTCTATATCGACTGCCGCAAGCTCATTTCGTACCCGCGCGTGCGCCGCGCCTTGATGGAGATGGCCGAGACGACGATCCTGCGCGACGTCGGCTTCGAGCAGATCGACGCGGTCGCGGGCGGCGAAACAGCCGGGATCCCGTTCGCCGCCTGGATCGCCGACCGCATGATGCTGCCGATGCAATACGTGCGTAAGAAGCCGAAGGGTTTCGGCCGCAACGCCCAAATCGAAGGGCATCTCGAGGAAGGCTCGCGCGTGCTGCTCGTCGAGGACCTGACCACGGACAGCCGCAGCAAGATCAACTTCATCAATGCGCTGCGCACGGCTGGCGCAAGCGTGAATCACTGCTTCGTGCTGTTCCACTACAACATCTTCAAGGAAAGCGTGTCGGTGCTGAAAGACATCGACGTCGATCTGCACGCGCTCGCGACTTGGTGGGATGTGCTGCGCGTGGCCAAGGCATCGGGCTACTTCGACACGAAGACGCTCGACGAGGTCGAGAAATTCCTGCACGCGCCCGCCGAATGGTCGGCCGCGCACGGCGGCGCGACGGCCACGCCGCAATAACGCTAGCACGAGTAGCTCGGTACCTACCTATGCGCGGGCGATGCGCCCGCGCATACGGCCAACTTTCCCGCCTCGCCCTCGTGCGACGCGACGCCATAGTCCATGGCCCGATGCGCCAGGCCGTTCGCCCGCGCATATTCGATGAGCTCGGCGTCGCTCGCGACGCCGAGCTTGCGCAGCGCGGCCACCTTGTGCGAACTGACCGTCTTCACGCTGCGATTGAGCCGAGCGGCGATTTCGCTGACGCTCAGGCCCGACGCGAACAGACGCAGCACCTCGATCTCGCGCGGCGACAACGCGATGGGATCGTTCGCCCGGCCGTTGCGCGCCGCACCGCGCTCGAGCACCGCGCGCAGCGAAGGGCTGACGTAGCGGACATCCTTCATCGCGTGGCGCACGGCAAGGCCGATATGAGCTAGATCGTCGCCCTTGCCCACCACGGCGGCCACGCCCGCCTCGAACAAGCCTCTGAGCAGCGCGCCGTTGCCGAGCATCGTCAAAACGACGATGCGCACGGTCGGAAAATGCCGCCGCAAATAGCCGATCAGGGTTAAACCGTCTCCGTAGCGACCGCACGGCATCGCCAGATCGGTGACGACGACGTCGACCGGCATGCGACGCAGCGACTCAACGAGCTCGGTCGATTGCCGCGCTTGCGCGAGCAGCGCGATATCGTCGAACGCGTCGAGCGCATGGCGCACCCCGAGCAAGATGACAGGATGGTCGTCGGCGGCGACGACTCGGGTGCGGCGCATGGAAGGCGCGCCGCCAAGGGTAAAACGCGAGACGGTTGAGCTCATAAGACCGATACCGATACGTTTGGCCGATCGCCCCGGCCGTGGATAACGAGACACGCGCTCATCCGGTGCCCCGCGCGGCGGGCATTCGGACGCCACGATGGCGAGCGGCCGATGTTAGACTGGCTAGCGCAAGGCAGCGCGATGTCGGCGAATATTCGGCCGCAACGAGGTCCCTCCCGCCCAAGAAGAGATCGGTTCATGCGCAACTATCGCGAACGCGTCGCATCGGTTTGGCTCATGTTCTCGTCCCGAGGCCGGGCGGCCGCCGCCGCGTCCGTCTTCGTCGTCTCCGCCGTCGTGCTGGCCGCCGGGGCGAGCACGGCGGCGGCGCAAGGGACCTTCTCTCTTCATAGCAGCGACCTACGAGACGGAGCCGCGATCGGCAAGGCGCAGATTTATGACCGCAGCGGTTGCAAAGGCGAGAACGTTTCGCCGCAGCTTTCTTGGCGCAACGCACCGGCCGGGACCAAGAGCTTTGCCGTCACCGTCTTCGATATCGACGCCCCCGGCCCCGGCTGGTGGCACTGGGCCGTCGCCGCCATTCCGCCTAGCGTGACCACGTTGCCGGCAAACGCGAGCGCCTCGGGCTACTTGAATGCCATTGGAGCGATGCAAGCGCGCAACGATTGGGGCGACACCGGCTACGGCGGTCCGTGTCCGCCGCCGGGCAAGCCGCATCGTTACATCGTGACCGTGTTCGCGCTGAACACGGCCGATCTGCGCCTCGGTTCAGGGCGCCACGCGCTGATGTTCGATCACGAGATCAATACCGCGATGCTCGCCAAGGCCAGCCTCACGGTCACGTATCAACGCTGAACGCGAAGCGCGAGCCGCGGCCCCGCGGCGATGCCGCGCCGCATCGAATTTTCACAGCAATTTCGCTTAACAACCCGTAAAATCATGGCTTTGGCGCCGTTGCGGCGGCGCTTTCACCGGCCACATAGCGAGATCGAAATGAGCACGAAGGTTTTTGTCGACGGACAGGAAGGCACGACGGGTCTGAAGATTTTCGAATACCTGTCGCGCCGAACCGACGTCGAAGTGCTCCGCATCGAGGAGGCGAAGCGCAAGGATTTGGACGAGCGGCGCCGACTCATCAACGCATCGGACGTCACGTTCCTGTGTCTGCCCGACGTCGCCTCACGCGAATCGGCGAGCCTCGTCGAAAACGGCAACACCGTGCTCATCGACGCAAGCACCGCTTTTCGTACCCACGCCGATTGGGCCTATGGGCTGCCCGAGCTCGCGCCGGCGCAGCGCGAACGGTTGCGCAGCGCCAAGCGCATCGCAGTGCCGGGCTGTCATGCGTCGGCCTTCGTGCTCGCCATGCGCCCGCTCGTCGACGCCGGTTTCGTCACGCGCGATTTCGCCGCGCACGCTTACTCCATCACGGGCTACAGCGGCGGCGGCAAGAAGATGATCGCCGACTACGAAGCCGCGCAGCCGAACCCCAAGCTCCAAAGCCCGCGCGCCTACGCGCTCGCACTCGGCCATAAGCATTTGCCCGAGATGGCGGCGCATACGGGTCTCGCGGCCGCCCCCATCTTCACCCCGATCGTCGGTCCCTTCTACAAGGGCCTCGCCGTCACGACCTACTTCACGCCCGAGCAGCTCGGCAAACGCGTGGGTCCGCGCGACGTGCAAGCGCTCTTCGCCGAATACTATGCGGACGAAGCCTTCGTGCGCGTTGCCCCGTTCGATGCCCAAGACAATCTCGACGAGGGTTTCTTCGACGTCCAAGCGAACAACGACACGAATCGCGTCGACTTGTTCGTGTTCGGCAACGAGGAGCGGTTCGTTACCGTCGCGCGGCTCGACAATCTCGGTAAGGGCGCCTCGGGTGCCGCGATCCAATGTATGAACCTGAGCATCGGCGCGGACGAACAAACGGGATTGCAGCGTTGATATAGAGCGGCACCCCATCGAATGCAAGACGAAAGCCGGCAATGCCGGCTTTTCTTTTGATACTTTACGGCGCGCGCGTATGCCGTCGCAATGACACCGTCAGCGGCTAATCGCCCGGTCGAGCGAAATGCAATAGCTGCCGCAATCATCCGATCAATAGAGGGTCCAAGCGACATAATCGTCCCGAGCCTCGCCTTGCAAACATCGTGCTGGCTCGCGCAACCGCGCGCGCCGCATGCGAGCGCTTGAAACGCGTTTTTTGTTTCAATATCGGCTTGCTCGCCTTTTCCCCTCTCGTTCTCATTCGAATAGCGTTTTTTGAATCGCGCTTTTTAGACGCCTTTGTCAATTGACAGCGAAAAGATCCGCGACGAAATTACTCCGCATAACGCCTATCGCCACCCGCAACGACGGCCGCAAAACCCAGGTAAAGGAGGTTCGCTCGCAAGCGACGATCGGTTAGGAGAACAAACTAAATGAAGCGGCGGCCGACAGGGAGCCGGCCGCCCGATAACGATAAAGCCAATGGAGGAACGTCATGACCCGGAACGCCCTTTTTGCGCTGGCGCTCATTGCGCCTTTCTTGTCCGCGTGCGGAGGTGGAGGTGGCGGCGGCGGTAGTGCCGCCACCGGCGCGGCCGGCAGTTCGGCTGCCGCCGCCGATCGGCTCTGTCCCGCCTCGCTCGACTACGGCACCGTCTTCACGGGCGGCGGTGGCGACGGCGAACTCGTGAAGATGCAGATCGATACGACGAAGATGACCTGGCAGGTGACCTACGTCGAATCGGCGATCCCGGCCACGACCGGCACCGTCACGCCCTCGCGCGCGGGCATGACGCAAAGCGGCACGCTGGCGGCCGAAACGCTGCTGCCGACGCAAAAGCAAAACGAATGCGCGTATTACCTGCAAGGCGCGAGCCTCGATCCGAACAAGCCCGCCCGCATCTTCGTCGGCCAAGGCGTGCTGGGCGGCACGATTCCGGGCAAGGAAATCCAATACAACGGAATCGCCGGGTTCGGCGCCGTTCCCGACAAGTCCTTTCCGTATTTCCCGTTCATCGGCTTCTCTTCGCTCGAGACGAACCTCGCCAACGTCGCGGGAAGCTACAACCAGATCGGCTATCACATCATTCCGTCGCAGAACTACGCGACCGTGCCCGTCGATGCGACGATCACGATCCATGCGGACGGTACGTGGAGCGAGACCGACAACGTCGGCGTGAACGCGGGCAAAACGCAGCAGGCGGGGACCAACTGGGCGCTGTCGAGCGACGGCAGCGGCGCCTTCGAGACGGACGCGTTTCAGAGCCAGGCCAAGGCGACGAACGCGGTGACGCCCGCCGGCAAGGGCTTCATGATCGTCGGCAAGCTGCGCAATCAGTTGGTCCCGATCCTGATCCGCACGGGCTACGCGAATCCATCGACCTTCCAAGCCGACGACGAATCGGGCATCTCCATCCTTGCGCCGCAAACGCCGGTTGCCGTCGACACGCAAGACGGCCAGTACATCGGCGTGGATAGCCAGTTCGCGTATCGGGCGACCGCGCTCGAAGGAACGGAAGCGACGATGCTCGACCCCTACCAGCCGTCCAACGCCTCGCTCGCGACACCGCTCGATCTGAGCTTCGCGAACCTCGTGCCGGGCGTCGTCACCTCGGCCGTTCATGAGGCATCGTCGAATGTGGCCACGGGCAAGCTCGTCTTCACGGGCGGCGTGTTCGGCTATCTCTACAACGAGAACACATCGCCTTACTTCACGATCAACGCGTTCGTCCAATAACGAGCGCGTACCGTTGGGCATCGGCCGTCGGCTCGCCTTGCCCGCAAGGTGAGGCGAGAAGTACGGCCACATAAAAAAAGCAGACAGGGAGGAAACATGGATAAGACAACACGAATCGCCGCGTGCGCGGCGTTGCTGGGCGCGTTCGCCGGTGCGGCGCAGGCGCAGCATGCGGGCGATAACGTCGTCACGCTGGGCTGGTTTCACATCATGCCGCAAGACTCCAGCACCCCGATGACGACGTACGTCACGCCGCAGCCGATCGATACGCCGCTGCGGCTGCCGAGCGCCTTCACCTCGCAGGGCACGGGGCTATCGACGACGAACGCGGACACGCTCGGACTCGTCTTCAGTCATTTCCTGACCGACCATATCGCGATGACCACGGTGGCCGGCGTCCCGCCGAAGTTCAAACTGAAGGGGCGCGGCTCGATCGTGCCGCCGGGACCCGCGGCCGCGCTCGGCACCGAGAACCTCGACGATCCGGCAAACGAACCGATCGTCAAGAGCGTGCGCCAATGGAGCCCGGCGATGATGATCCAGTATTACTTCAATGCGCCGACCGCGAAATTCCGGCCGTTCGTCGGCGTGGGCGTGTCGTACAACTTCTTCACGAACATCGAGCTCAATCCTAACTTCGTCACGTCGACGCAGAACAATCTTGGCTCGGTGCTGGCGGCCGGGGCGGCAAGACCGGGGGTGACGAGCGTATCGGCGAAGGCATCGCCGTCGTGGGCACCGGTATTCAACGTGGGGGCCTCGTACGACTTCACGGAGCACTGGGGCGTGAGCGCGTCGCTCACCTACATTCCGTTGAAGACGAATTCGACTGTGTATGTGCGCGCGGCCGACGGCACGCTGCTCGGCACAACGAAGGCACAACTGACGGCCGACCCGCTCATCACTTATGTGGCGGTGGCGTATAAGTTTTAGGTGAAGTAGCCCACAACGACCAACGGCTGCCTTTCGGCAGCCGTCGCATGCGGGATTCTCTATCCACCTTCCAGCGGAATTCCCACTCCTGGTGGGACCCGGGTTCCCGGGCGGCGCTACGTTTTTTGCACTCGCTCGTACGTAGTTTTCAGTTGAGACTGTGCGCGATGCTCGCACGGCTGGTCAAGGAAGCTCAGCACTCACCGACGGTTGTCGATCGCACCGCCCATCGAAAAAAAAGCCCGCCAAACTGGCGGGCTGAATCCATATCAGAGGAGACATGGAGGAGACAACTTCACTCTAGCAAACCGTTTGATGCGATGCAACAGACCCTATTGACGCACCGCCCGCGCGTTGCCCGCACGCAACAGATCGCGACAAAAACCCGCCCGTCATACGAGCGTCAACGAAAGCAGAAAGCCCAACTGGTCGACGCCGACCGGCTTCACCAGATGGACATCGAAGCCGGCGGCCAATGCCATCTCGCGGTACTGCGGCTGCCCCCACCCCGTCAGCGCAATTAGCAGCAATGCGGATTGCCCAACCAGCTCCCGCATCGTGCGTGCCGCGGACAAGCCGTCCAGCAACGGCGCGCCGACATCGATCAACGCCGCATCGGGCGGCGAGCGACGCGCCAACTCGAGCGCCTCCTCGACACCTCGCGCCGAGATCGCCTCGTAACCGAGACTCTCGACCAGGTTGATCAGCATGGTGCGGGCGGTGTCGTCGCGATCCGCGATGAGCACCCGCTTACGATGCTGGGCGGCGGCGGACGGCACGTGCGCCGCGCTTGTGTCCGAGTGGCGATGCCAATCGTGTCTTTCCGTACTTTCGTCCGTTACGTTCGCGAGCGATGCTTGCGCGCCGTACCCATCGGATTTCATTGCTTCATCCTCGTTGCACAGTGCCTATCGAGCAGGCCGGCGCGATTCGCGCTCGGCTCGCCTATGGTCTTTCGCGTTGTCACGGATCCGATCACATCGATTCAAACAAGCGTTTGGAGACTCACTTCAGCGCTCGATTAAAAATAAGGGTTTCTGCTGACATACGCAAAAATTTTTTTCGATCGCCGACTGGCGAGACGCTTCATTCGTCCGATTGAAACACCTCGATCCAGCCCGCGCGGCCGCCTCGCCTCGCGCTCGCTCCCTCATTAAAACGCGCCTTCCACCGAAGTTTTCGCCTCGACTGCCCTCCGTCTGTGCCCCGTCGCCGCGGGAATGCGTTACTTCAGCCTAAAGTTCGGCGCCGCGCGTCCGTTCAACGCAGAAGAAGGCGCCTCGCCGATGCATCTGGAACGAAGGAAACGCAGTGAAATCGCATTTTTATTCGAGCGCAATGGCTGTCGCGCTCGCCGCGGCAAGCACCCTCGCCGCTCCGCAAGCTCGGGCCGCCCTCGGCCAGCATGTCGAAAGCGTCGCGAGCGACGCCACCCACCTCACGGCAATAGCGCACGCAAGCATCGTGCAAGGCGCTTACGCCGTCCATACGATCTCGCTGCCATCCGGCACGCTCGTGCGCGAGTACGTTGGTGCCGACGGGATCGTGTTCGGCGTGGCCTGGGAAGGGCCCACGCTCCCCGATCTGAAGACGACGCTGGGCGCGGCATTCGACCGCTTCGCCACGGCCAACGCCACGCGCGGAGGCAGTCCGCTCGCCGTGTCGGCCGACGACCTCGTCGTCTATTCGGGCGGACACCTGCGCGCTTTCTCCGGACGCGCCTATCTGCCCCATGCGCTACCGGCCGGTGTCGATGCCGGCGTCGTTCGCTAAGGAGTACGAACGATGTTCCGACTCGATACCTCGACAATCGTCAAATGGGCGATGGCACTGTTCGTCGCATGTTCGATCGCGGCATGCGGCGGCGGTGGCGCAAGCTCCGGTTCCGCGTCCGGCTCGATCAGCAATACGTCGGCGTCGCCATCGGCGCCACCGGCCGCCAATGTCGCCGCGATCACCGTCGATCACGGCGTCGCCGGCGTGCCGAACATGCCCTTCGTGAGCGTCACCGTCTGCGCGCCCGGCACCGCGAACTGCCAGACGATCGACCACGTGCTCGTCGATACCGGCTCTTGGGGCCTGCGCGTGTTCGCCTCGGAATTGCCCGCTTCCGTGGCGCTACCGCAGCAGACGAACGGCAACGGCGGCGCCCTCGCGGAATGCATGCAGTTCTTCGACGGCTACACCTGGGGCTCGGTGCGCACGGCCGACGTTCAGATCGGCGGCGAGCATGCCAGGTCCCTGCCGATTCAACTCATCGATCCCAATTACGCCGCCGTCCCGAGCACGTGCGCCAATGTGGGTGCGCCCCGCAACACGCCGAACACGCTCGCGGCCAATGGCATTCTGGGCATCGGCGTGTTCAAACACGACTGCGGGGCGGCGTGCGCAAGCCAAGCGATCGCAGGCACTTATTACACTTGCTCAGGCACTAACTGCACACCGACCGCCGTGGCCGAATCGTTGCAGGTCGCGAACCCCGTGCCGTATTTCGGCACCGATGGCAACGGCGTCGTCATCAGCCTGCCGGCCGTCCCGGGCGCCGGCGCCGCCAGCGTTAGCGGAGAGTTGATTTTCGGGATCGGCACGCAAAGCAACAACGGCCTGGCATCGGCGCAGGTGATCGCCGTCGATGCCGCCCGCGGCGTCTTCACGACGGCGCAAAACGGCACGACCTATACGCGCGGCTTCATCGACAGCGGCTCGACGGGACTGTTTTTCGAAACGAATTTGATGTCGGCATGCGCTAGCCCCGATCAAGCCTATTACTGCCCGAGCGGCACAGAGCAGTTCAGTGCGGTCAACACGGGCTCCGACGGACGGACGAGCAGCGTCACGTTCAGCGTCGGCAATGCCGCGCAGATCTGGCAAGCCTCGGGCGGCGCGGCGGCGATGCCGTTGTTCGCCGGGCCCGCGTTCGTGGGGTCGCAAGACTTCGATTGGGGCTTGCCGTTCTTTTACGGTCGCCGCGTCTACACCGCGATCGAACAACAGCCCACGCCGGCGGGGGCCGGGCCGTATTTCGCCTATTGACCGCCTGTCGATCTGAGGAAGCACCTGCCCGGCAAAAAGGGGCGACGCATCGATTGCGTCGCCCCTCTTTCGTTCCAGCGCGCCATATGGCGCATATGGCGGTGAGTTCAGTGCCGCACGAGCGCCATCATCGCGCCGAAGCCGACGAATACGCCCCCCGTGAGCCGGTTGAATGCGCGAGCGACGCGGCCGCTTCTGAGCGTCGTGCCGATCCGCGCCCCGCAGACCGCGTAGACGAGATACCAGCTCACTTCGATCACGGCGAAGGTTGCGACGAGGATGCCGAATTGCGGCAGCGTCGGCTTGGACGCGTCGATGAATTGGGGCAAAAGCGCGGCGGCAAATAGGATCGCTTTCGGGTTGCTGCTCGCAACGAGAAAGCCGCTGCGATAGAGCGCGCCGAGCGAGCGCGAAGGTTTGGCCGAGGCGCCGGGCGCGGTTTGCGCCGCCGCACTCGCGTCGTCATCGACTTTGGCGCGCCACGACTTCACGCCGAGATAAATCAAATAGGCCGCGCCGATGAGCCGCAAGGCGTCGAACATCGTCGGCCAGGCCTTGAGAAACACGCCGAGTCCCGCGGCGGAGATCGATAGCATGAGCACGAGCGCCGACAAGCAGCCGGCCATCGTTGCCCCGGCCCGACGAATCGAATGCTGGGCGCTTGCCGTCATGACGACGAGCATATTCGGACCGGGAATGGCGCTGACGACGAAAACGGTAGCGACGAACAGCCACCACGTATGCAAACTCATGACGCGAAGTCTCCGGTAAGGACGTGAACCGGCGATTATGCGCCCGATCTCCGGTTCGTGCGTCCCGCGGGCATGCTCGCTCTCCTTTGGTACGGAGATTCGTAGTGGGATGTCCGCGGCGCAACGAACTCGGCGCGGTATTAGCGCCCCGCGCGCCGCGCCGCCACTTCGCCGAGAACGGCAAAGTCCTGCTCGCCCTCGCCGCGCGCCATGACCTCGACGAGGTTGTCGCGCACGAGGCTCGCGAGCGGCATCGGCGTCGAAGTTGCCTCGGCCGCCGCCATCGCCAGGCGCACGTCCTTCAGTCCGAGCCGCGCCTTGAACATCGCCGGCTCGTAGCGGCGCTCCGCGATCAGCTTGCCGTAACCGGCATAAACGGGGCCGGGGAAAGCGCTCGACGTGATGACGTCGAGGTAGTCGGTCATCGCGACGCCGTACCCGGCCAACAGCGAGGCGGCCTCGCCGAGCGCTTCGATCGCCGAGGCGAGCGTGAAATTGGCCGCGAGTTTGATCACGTTCGCGTGCTGGGGGAGCGAGCCGATGCGGCACGTCTTTTGTCCGACGACATCGAAGATCGGCTGCACGCGGTCGAGGGCCTCGGCGGGGCCCGCCGCCATGATCGTGAGCTTGCCGGCGGCCGCCACGTCGGGCCGACCCATGACGGGCGCGGCGACGTAGTGGATCCCGCGCGCGGCGTGATCGCGCGCCATCGTCTCGGCCAATGCGACGGAGATCGTCGCCATGTTGACGTGAACGAGATCGCGCGGCGCCCCGCCGAGCAACGCGGCATCGATCGTCTCGGCGACGGCCGCATCATCCGCGAGCATCGAAAAGACGGCGTCGCCGGCAAAGGCGTCCGAGGGAGCGTCGACGAGGGTCGCGCCCAGCGCCACGAGCGGCTGCGCGCGCTCGCGCGTGCGGTTCCAGACGCGCACTCGATGCCCCGCTTTCAAGATGTTTTCGACGATCGCGTGGCCCATGCTGCCTAGGCCGATAAAACCGATATCCATTGCTGACTCCTTCACTCAAAGAGCGGAAGTAAATCACGATCGATGAGAACGTGCCCGGCGGCGCGCACGCGTTGCCGCCCGCGGTGCCATACTCTTGCCATGCCGACCGTCACCGCCACGTTCCGGTTTTACGAAGAGCTGAACGATTTTCTCGCCCGGCCGCTTCGCGCTCGCGCCTTTAGCTGCGTCTGCGCGCACTGCGCGACGACCAAACATATGATCGAGGCGCTCGGCGTGCCGCATACCGAGGTCGAACTCATCATCGTCAACGGCGAATCGGTCGGCTTCGACCGCGTGCTCGAAGACGGCGATCGGGTGGCCGTCTATCCGAAGTTCGAGGCGCTCGACATCTCGCCGCTGCTACGCGTGCGAGAACGCCCGCTGCGTACGGTTCGCTTCGTCGCCGATGCGCATTTGGGCGGGCTCGCGCAACTGCTGCGCCTGGCCGGCTTCGACACGCTCTACGACAATCATTTTGCCGATGCGCAAATCGAAGCGCTCGCCATGGAGCAGGAGCGCATCGTCCTCACGCGCGATCGGGAGTTGCTCAAGCGCCGCACGATCACGCACGGCTGCTACGTCAGAGCGCTCAAGCCGCAAGCGCAATTGCGCGAGATCGTCGACCGCCTCGATCTGGCCGGCAGCGTGCGCCCGTTTCGGCTCTGCCTCGCATGCAACGCCCCGCTGCGGCGCATCGACAAAGCGCAGGCGCTCGGGCGCGCCCCGGAAGGCGTGCTCGAGCGCCATTCGCAGTTCGTCACGTGCGACGTATGCCGGCGCGTGTTTTGGGAAGGCTCGCACTGGCGCCGCATGCGCACGCTGATCGATTCGCTCGTGCCCGAGCACGGTCGAGACCTCAGAACGTCAACACCGTCCTGACGCCCCCGACGGCTTCGTTGCCGATACGAGCGCCGCCCGCGCCGGGATTCGGCACCCCGCCGCCCGGGCGGAAGAAGTACTGGAAGTCGGCCTGCACGAGCCACCACGGCGCGACTTGATACTGATAGGTCGCCTCCACGACCGTCTCGGCGCTGCGCACGGGGTAGCCCGGCGTCGTCGCGGCTCCCGTGTCCCGATCGAACGCGCCGGCGTGCGAGCCGATACCGGCGTAGCCGAGGGCGAGGCCGACCGAGTCGTTGTCGCGGCCCGCGAACGGCGCCTTCAGCACGACGCCCGCGTTGGCGCTGAAATCGACGGCGTTGCGATCGCCCGGTGCGCCCATCACGCGTGCGAACACGCCGACCGAGCGCGCCGAATCGGCGCTCGCCCGCCAGACCATTTGGTCCGCGACGGCATAGACGCTGAAATTGCCGTGACGCATGCGCGGCTGGCCGTTCGAAGCCGGATCGGCCAATGAAAGGCCGTCCGTGCCGTCGCGCTGGTCGGCGAAACGCGCGTTGTTGTACCAGAAGCCCAATTTATAGGTTCCGGGCAAGACGCTCGTGGCCTGCTGCGCGCCGCCCGCGCTCGGTTGGCCGATCGCATACTGCACTTCGCCGATGAAGAGCGCGCCATTATGCAAATTGAAGCGCGTGCCGCTGCCGTTCAGCTTTTGCGCATCGCCGATGCCCGGAGCGGGATTGCCATCGAAGACGCCGCCGAGCACGGTCACGGCGTCGTTCAGCTTATAGCGCGCGCGTACGCCCAGCGAGGACAGCGGATACGCCGGCCCGCCCGCGGGCAAGTCGGCAGCGGGCAGCACGGGCCAGCCGAACGTCGCGTTCAGAAACGTGTTCGCGTATTGGCTGACGATGAATTCCTGGTCGAGGCTTTGCTGACCGATCTTCAGGTCGAACGCATCGCCGAACGATTGCTGGTACCAGAGTTCCCACAGACGCGTCGTCGCCTCGGCTTCGACGCCGCTCGCGCTTTGCAGCGTCGACAAATGCGAGGCGGTAATGCCGTGGCCATGAATTTGCAACGCATCGATGAAAAACTGGCCGCCCTTCAGCCCGATCGCCTTATCCATATCGACGGCCAAGCCGAACTGGGTCGCGCCGTCGTACGCCAGACCGCGCCGGGTGCCGCCGGAAAAATTGCCGAACAACTCGCTCGTTTCCTGCGCGCTGAACGTGACGCCGTGAGCGCCGAGCAGCGTGCGCAATCCTCCCATGTCGCCCAGCAGCGTGGTGCGCTCCCATAGTCCGCTAGGCGCCGCGGCGCTTTGCTGCGCTTGCGTATCGACGGTTGAGTTCGAAGCATCGGCCGCGGGCGCAGCGCCTTGCGCATGCGCCTGCGTCGAGGCGCCGCCCGCAAGCGCCAGCATTAGGAGCGCGGCGGCGGCAACCGGCGCGAGGCGCGCGGGTGCGCGGCGGACAGCCGGCGCAACGGCGGTCGACTGAATGTCTGCTGAAATCGAGGCTCGAATCATATCGGTTGTATTCGTTGTTTTGATGGCAAAGGCGTAAGCGTACTCGCTCGGGCGAGGGCCCCGCGGTACGCAAAGATAATCGCGCGAAACGCGCAAGAAGCGTTCGACGTGCATAAAAGCTCCCCGTTCGTCCGGCCGGGAGCCGAACGAAATACATGAGCGGCACCCCACGCGTGCTCAAGCGAGAGCAGAGCAAGGGGGCCGTAAAAATAGGAGCGTGCTACGGAACAAAACGTCGCACCGACGTTCGGCTTAGAAGCGCGCTGACCCGGCAATGCGAGTCAGCGGCACGGAAAGTCCAGGTCGCTAACGCGCGATTGCGAACGAATTGCCGGCACGGGCCGGCGAACAAGATCGACTACTACCGCTTGCGTCCACGAGGGACTCTCCTGAGAACTGAAAACAGGGCGGATTCTATTCGTACCTCTTTTTACGGCGCAAGCGGAATTTGCGGTCGATACCCGATGCTCACCTCTATGATGAGCAGCCGTTGTTGCGCGAATCTGACGGCGCGCAAACCGCCGCCGAAGCGCGGCGTACGACGCACGCCTCAGCTCTGAGCAAGGCGAAGCGCGCGGAAGAACACTTAAGGACACCGAATTTTTAAGCGCGACTGAAATTACGGGTTGACGCTCGTTCCGCGCGACAACTAAAATTTCATCAATTCCACAAATGGGGCATATGCCTTGGACAGTTGCAGTAGTCGACCTTCGAACAGTGTTTCCGCCTGATCGGCACGACGCCGCTGAATTCTTCCTTTAGCCGCCGTCATGCCAACAGGCAGACGGTGCGCATCGCAGTCTCTTCCCGTTTTTCGCGCATCGATTTCGAATGGCCACCACGCCGTTCGGCGCCGCCTTGCGTTCGTTCGCATTCGCCGCGCTGGGCGGTGCGTTGCCGCGAGCGGCGTTCGCTCGCGGCGATACACGTACGCGCCGGCATTGCGCTTGCCTAAAGCCGCATCGCCTGCGCGCCGATGAACACGTTCGTGCGCCTAGCGCGTCCGAGCTTCGCGAAAAAGGAGTCTGCCGTGACCGACCCCGACCCTAGCCGATCTTCGATCAGGCGTTCGCTCGCCGCGAATGCCGCCTGCATCGCCTGATGCCGAGGCCGCATGCGTTCCTTCCCGCTTCATGAGCCGCGCGATCGCGGCATGAGCGAGTCGTGACCGGCGGGCCTCGTCTCAGGCCCTATCCGGTTTCACGCATTGGATCTCGAAGGAATCGCCATGTACTTCGCCCTTCTCGTTTCGCAACTGCCCCACGCCGCCGACGCACACGGCAACTACCCCGATCTGCTCGCGCGAGCCGCGCAGACGCACCGCGTCCGGCAACGCGCCGCGCGCTGCCTCGCACGCATCGCAGCGCTATTCGGGCTCGCCGCTTAACGGCAGTCAATCGGCAATCGGTACAAGCGGGCTGCCCCCAAACGCTCGGTCGGAACTCCGGCGGCCTGCCTCGAACAGCAAATAAAACATCGAAGCAATACCAAGGAAAACGAAAATGTCCACGCCTGCAAACGTCTCGTCCGCACGGAGCGCCGTGCTCGACGACGCCCACACCGGCGACATCAAAGGGGCTTTCGGAACGATCGCCCATCACGACACCGCGCCGCGCCGAAACTGGGCCGCGCGGCTGCGCACGCTACTCGCCATCCTCGGCCCGGGACTCATCGTCATGGTCGGCGACAACGATGCGGGCGCCTTCGGCACTTATACGCAAGCCGGCCAGAACTACGGCACCACGCTGCTGTGGACGCTCGCACTCTTGATCCCCGTGCTCTACGTCAATCAGGAGATGGTGCTGCGCTTGGGCGCCGTCACCGGCGTCGGCCACGCGCGGCTGATCTTCCAGCGTTTCGGCAAGTTCTGGGGCGCATTCAGCGTGATCGACCTGTTCCTGCTCAACGCGCTGACCATCGTCACGGAGTTCATCGGCATCACGTTCGCCCTCGATTTCCTGGGCGTATCGAAAGTGCTCGGCGTGTGCATCGCCGCCGTATTGACGATGGCCGCGGTCAGTACGGGCGATTTCCGGCGTTTCGAGCGGTTCGCCATCGTGCTCTGCTTGCTGAGCTTGCTGCTCGTGCCGGTGCTCGTATCGATCCATCCGCCCGTGGGCACGATCGCGCGCGACTTTTTCATGCCGGCCTGGCCGCACGGCTCGAAGCTGTCCGATGTCATGCTGCTCGTCATCGGGATCGTCGGTACGACGGTCGCGCCATGGCAGTTGTTCTTCCAACAGAGCTACGTCATCGATAAGCGGATCACGCCGCGCTTCATGAAGTACGAGAAGATCGACTTGTGGATCGGCATCGCCTTCGTGATCGTCGGCGCCGTGGCGATGATGGCGTTCACCGCGGCGCTGTTTGGCGGCCGCCCCGAGTTCGGCCAGTTCACCGATGCCGGCGGCGTCATCGCCGGGCTGCATAGATACGTCGGGGAAACGTCGGCAACGATCTTCGCCGTCGCGCTGCTCGACGCCTCGATCATCGGCGCCGCGGCCGTCTCGCTGTCGACGGCCTATGCGATCGGCGATGTCTTCAAGATCCGCCATTCGCTGCATCGCAGCGTGCTCGACGCCAAGGGTTTTTACCTCGTCTACTTCGGCATCGTCGCGCTCGCGGCCGCGCTCGTGTTGATGCCGGGCAGTCCGCTGGGACTCCTGACCGAAGCCGTGCAAACGCTTGCCGGCGTGCTGTTGCCGAGTGCGACGGTGTTCCTGCTGCTGCTATGCAACGACAAGGCGGTGCTCGGCCCGTGGGTCAACTCGAAGCGCCTGAACGTCTTCACGGGCGCGGTCATCGCGGTGCTCGTCGTCCTCTCGATCATCCTGACGGCAGCGACCGTCTTCCCCGACATCTCGGGCGAGACGATCGTGCGCATTCTCGTCGGCGGCATCGGCTTGTTCGCTCTCGGATACCTCGGTGCGGAATTCATGCGCCGCCGCGATCGCTCGAGCGCCACGACCGAGGAAGAGACGAGTGCGACGCGCGCCGCGAATCGTGCCTTGCGCGACACGTGGCGCATGCCGCCGCTCGATGAACTCGCACAGCCGAAGCTGACCTTTGCGACACGCTTGTGGATGGGCGCGCTACGCGGTTATCTCGTCGTTGCGGTCGGCCTTGTGATCGTGAAGGTCGTCCAACTCGCGTTGCAGCATTGACCGACCGCCGAGGCGCCCGCTCCGGCCGGCGCCTACGTGCGCGTTTCTTCCTTCGCGTCGTAACGGCCGCGTGCGGCCGCGCTGTTCAAGCGGGCTCGTTCGAGCAAAGCCTGTTGAGCCGCCTTCACGTTTTCCGGCTTGCCTCGCCAGGCGGCAAGCGGCGGCTCCTGCAACGCCCGCCCATAGGAAAAACTGAGCGGCCAGGGGCGCCGTCCCGTGCGATTGATCGCGTCGAGGTGAGCGCTCGCTTCCCGCGGCGTTTGTCCGCCCGATAGGAAGTAGATCCCGGCGACGGCTGGCGGGACGGTCCTGCCGAGCACCGACACTGTGCGCGTGGCCACTTCCTCGACGCTTGCTTGCCGCCCGTGCGCCTTGCCGGGTAGCACCATGCTGGGTTTGAGCAGCATGTGTTCGAGCACGACGGCATGGCGGTGCAACGCATGAAACACCTCGTGCAGCACCGCCTCGGTTACCTCGGCGCAGCGGTCGATCGAATGACCGCCGTCCATCAGCACCTCCGGCTCGACGATCGGCACAACGCCGGCCTCCTGACAAATGGCCGCATAGCGCGCGAGCGATTCCGCGTTGGCTTGTATCGCCAAGCGGCTCGGCAGCGTATCGGACACGTTGTATACCGCGCGCCACTTCGCGAAACGCGCGCCTTGCGCCTTGTATTTCTCCAAACGGGCCGCAAGCCCATCGAGCCCCTGCGTGATTTCGTCGCCGCTCGCATGGGCGAGCGCGATTTTGCCCGTATCGACCTTGATCCCGGGCACGATGCCGTGACGCGCGGCCAAGCTCGGCAACGGCTCGCCGTCGTCGGCCTGCTGCGCGAGCGTTTCCTCGTAGAGAATGACGCCGCTCACGTATTGTCCGAGGCCGGGCGTGGACAGTAGCAGGGTGCGCCAAGCGCGGCGATTTTCCTCGGTGGATTCGACGTCGATCGTCTTGAACCGCTTCGCGATCGTGCCGCCGCTTTCGTCCGCGGCAAGCAGGCCCTTGCCATCCTGGACGATGGCGTCGATGGTGGATTGCAGTACGTTCTCGGTTGGCATCGTCCGGCTCCTCAGGCAAAAGGCCGCGAGGCGCACGACGGCTCGCGCTCGCAACGCTCGAGTTCAGTGCAGTGTGCGCGGCACGAGGCTGCCGCCGATGTGCGTTCGACCGCGCAGGACGTCAGGACGGGCGAGCAAACCGCGTGCCGCTCGCCGCCTGGGGAGTTCACGCGATGCCGCCGGGCACGGTCAGGCGCCGTTCGCGCGCCGGCCAATACGCGCGCAAAGCAGCAAAAAGCGCTCGATTTGTAGTGCATTCTTGTCGATACCGTCTCGACGCACGTCACGCTGCAAGCGCACGCAAGCGAGGCGTGCACGCCCCGCCTTGACGATGGCCAACGCCCCGTGCAGCCGATGAAGCCGCGCGAGGAAAGCATCGGCATCCGGTACGGCAAGCGCGGCGCGTAACGCGCGCTCGTCGTCGGGCCAGCCGGCGGCAAATGCCTCGTGCAACGCGCTGGGCGCGGTGCTCTGCGCTCGCGGGTCGTCCGCGTCAAGCGGCGTGCTGCCGAGGTGCGCGTGCAGCAATGCGCGCAACTGCGTCATCGAAAACGGCTTGCGCAGCACGGCGGCGAATCCCGGAAGCGGCTCGGCTCTATAGGGCCATGCATCCGCCGGAGCGCCGCTCGCGCGTGCCGACGCCGGCTCGCGCCACGCCGTACCGGCGACGACGGGCATCGCCAGACCATGCGCGCGCAAGGCCGCGAGCAGCGCCTGGCCGCCCATATGCGGCATGCAAAGATCGGTGATGACGAGATGGTAAGGGCGGCTGAGCGCCCAATCGAGCGCGATCGGGCCGTCCGGCGCCGTATCGACGCGGCCGCAGCCCAGCGCGGCCAGTTGGTCGGCAAGAATGAAGCGGGTGAGCGCGTCATCGTCGACGACGAGGATACATGCGTCGGACAGCGCGTACGCGTGGGTCGAAGGGTGATTCTCGAGCATGGCGGGCCTCCGGTGCGAGCGTCGCGCCATGCGTCGGCAGGCGCGACACGAACGAGCGCCGAAGGTAACGCTCGATCCTCGCCGCGGCGGCCTATCGCCTAAAAAAAGGACCACGGACCGGCCCGAACCGCTTGGGCCGATTCGCGGACCGGACCGAAACTATCTGAGCGAGCGCTGGCGCGCGCGCAAAATCGGCAGTTGCCGCAATACGTTGAATGCGATCAGATTGCCGAGCACGACGAGCGCGAGCCCGACGCCCGCCGGCACCGACCATCGATATCCCTCGAAGACGGTCGATACGGCCAGTGCCACGAACGGAAACAGCACCGTGCAATAGGCGGCGCGTTCGGGCCCGATACGCCCGACGAGCATGAGATAGGTCGTGAAGCCGATGACGGAACCCGGCACCGCTAAGTAAATCAGCGCGCCCAGATAGCGCGGGGTCCATTCGGGCTCGAACGAGAAGCCGGCCACGAGGCTGCCGATCGTCAGCACGCAGGCGCCGATCAGCATCGCCCACCCGTTCGTGACGGTGGGATGCAGCCCCATCGATTGCATGCGGCTAGACAGCAAATTGCCGACGGAAAAGCACATCGTGCCCACGAGCGTGATGCCCAAGCCGAGCCACATCGTTCGATCGCCCGCGTGTTGCGCCACTTCAGGGGCGAACAGGCACAAGATGCCGACGAGCCCCAGCACCGCGCCGACGATCGCGCTGGGCTGCAATGCGCGCCCCATGAATAGACGGCCGTTCACGGCGTTGAACAGCGGCGCCGTGGAGAAAACGACGGCGACGAGCCCGCTCGGCACGATCTGCTCGGCGTAATAGAAGCACAGAAAATTGCAGCAAAAGAGCGCGAGCCCTTGGCCGAGCAGCAGCGGCCACGCGGCGCGCGGCGGCCGCATCGGGCGGCGCGTGAGCCGCACGAGTGCAAGCATGACGATGGCCGCGAGCATGAAACGGAAAGCGATCGACACGGGCGGGGCAACCACGCCGGTTTGCCATTTGATCGCAATCCAGGTGGTGCCCCAGATGAGCACGGTGGTGAGATAAAGCAGCAAATTCATAAGAGGCTCGAACGACGTTGAGCGAACCGGTGCGGCTCGCCCCCTGTCCATCCACTATGCAACCGCGGCCCCCCATTTGCGTTGTCTAAGTTTGCGGTTTTATTTCGTCGAACACCGGGCGTACGGGTCCCACTTTCCTTATACTCATCCCGTCATCATCCCATTTCGCATCGCCGCAGCCGTGAACGCGAGCCCCTTCGTCCCCGCTATCACAGACGCCTCGTGCACCGAACCACCGCCATTCGGCATGCACTCGGTGGGGGTTACGCTCGCCAACGCCAATGCGACGCTGGAGCGTTTCGCCTGGCTCGGCGACCGCCTCGCCGCCGCCGTTTGGCGGCGCGACATCGTCGAGGACGAAACGGCGTACGACCAACCGGGCCATCACACGCTCTCGTGCTACTTGGACGGCGGCTATCGCACCGAGCGGCAAAAGCTGCCGGGGCAGTACGGCGCGCCGCAGCGGCTGTGCGCGCTGCCCGGCGATCACGAATCACGCTGGTGGGTGCGCGGCCACATGCATTTCGTGCACCTCTATTTCCTGCCCGAGCATTTCACGCGGCGTGCCGTGCACGAACTCGATCGCGAGCCACGCGAACTCACGCTGGCCGATCGCACTTATTTCGAAGACGCTCACATCGCCACGCTATGCCGCGGGCTCGCCGCGCTGCCGTGGGACGGTCCGGACGAGCGCTTGCGCGCGAACGAGGCCGCTCACGAAATCCTGAGCCTGCTGCTGCGCAGCCAATCGGCACGCCGGGCGGATGCGTCGTTGAAGGGAGGGCTCGCGCCGGCCGTCCGGCGTCGCTTGCGCGACTACATCGAAACGCATCTGGCCGATAAGCTCACGCTGGGCGACCTTTCTGACGTCGCTTGTCTTTCGGAATTCCATCTTTCGCGGATGTTCCGCACGTCGTTCGGCATGCCGCCGCATGCTTGGATCGCCGAGCGGCGGGCCGAACTCGCGCGCGAGTTGCTGCGCACGACCACGCTCGCGGTCGATGAGATCGCGGCTCGCACGGGCTATGCGAACGCAAGCCACTTCGGTCATCGCTTTCGCGCGACGGTCGGGGCTTCGCCGCTCGCTTATCGCCGCGCGCTCACACGGGCTTGATCGGCGCGCGCCAAGTAGGCACGCAACGCATCGATCACGGCCGCCACCTTTGCCGAAGGCTGACGCGTCGAGGGAAAGACCGCCTGGATGGATGCGGGCTCGCCGCTCCAATCGGGGAGGAGCCGCACGAGCCGCCCCGCCGCCAGATCGTCGCCGATCGAGAAATCCGTCAGCAAACCGAACCCCGCTCCCGCCAAGGTCGCGGCACGGCCCGCGCTAGCCGTATTCGCGATGAACGCCCGTTTGCAGCGCACCGTCGCGCGCCGCCCGCTCGCGTCGCGCAGCGACAGCGTGTCGGGATGCGCAAGCGTCGACAACCCGACGAACGGCCAGGCGCCGAGCTCGCTAGGCGAGTTCGGCAAGGGCCGCCCCGCGAGAAACGCGGGGCTCGCGACGATCCACCGCAAGTATTGGCCGAGCCGCGCCGACCGGTAGCTCGAATCCTTCAAATTGCCCAGGCGGACGGCGACATCGATGCGCTCGGCAACCAGATCGACGTAGTCCTCGCCACAGATCAAGTCCACCCCGAGTTCCGGATGCGCGCGCTGCAGCGCGGCGAGGGCCGGCGCCACCACCAGTTCGCCGTAATCGACCGGCGATGCCACGCGGACCACGCCGCGCAACGGCCCGGACGTAGCCGAGATCGCTTCGAGCGCATCGCTCGCGGCGCGCAGACATTCGCGGCTCGCCTCGTAAAGCGTGCGCCCGGCCTCGGTCAAGCTCGAGCGGCGCGTCGTGCGCACGATGAGCGTCACGCCCACCTCCGCTTCGAGCCGCCGCAGGTGGGCGCTGACCATCGTCTTGGCGAGCCCGAGCCGCTCGGCGGCAGCGCTCAGCGAGCCCGCCTCCACGACGGCGGCAAACACGACGAGGCGGTTCAGATTGAGATCGCGCAGATCCGGCATGGTCAATTGTTCGTTCTGAGTGGACTCTGATTGCCCGATTATCCATCTTATCGATTCAATCACGTAGCGATAGACTGTTCCAGGAAGTGGCGGGATACGGCCATCGCCCTCCACGCCACGTCAATGTCAACGTCCACGTCACGAGGAACGAGCCATGTCGCTTTCCCGTCCAGCGCAGCCGATTCGGCTTTACGCGATGCGTCTGTCCGGCCACGCGCACCGCGCCCTGCTGTGTTTGAGCCTGCTTGGCCTGCCCTTCGAGACAGTCGAGGTCGATTTGGTCGCCGGCGAGCAGAAAAGCCCTGAATTCTTGGCGATGAGCCCGTTCGGTCAGGTGCCCGTAATCGTCGACGGCGAGACGGTCCTGTTCGATTCGACGGCAATCCTCGTCTATTTGGCCAAGCGCTACGGCGATCCGTCGTGGCTGCCCGACGATCCGGTCGGCGCGGCCCGCGTCCAGCAGTGGCTGTCGATGGCCTCGGGCCCGATCGCGCATGGCCCCTGCGCCGCGCGGCTCGTCAAGGTGTTCGGGATTCCGATCGATTACGACGTCGCCGTGCGCGTCTCGACGCGATTGTTCGACGTCGTCGAGCCCGCGCTCGGCAAAACGCCGTTCGCCGTCGGCTCGCATCCGACGATTGCCGATATCGCCGCCTATAGCTATATCGCGCATGCGCCCGAGGGCGGAGTGTCGCTCGCCCCCTATCCGAACATTCGTGCCTGGCTCGCCCGCATCGAAGCGCTGCCGGGTTTCGTCGCAATGCCCTCGTCCCCGCTTCCCGCGACGGCCGCCTAACCCTTTTCCGCCAGGAGCCAAGCCCATGAGTACTGCGCCCTCTACTCAGTCCGGTGCCGCGCCGGCCGTTGCCGCGCCGGCCGCTGCCGCGCCAGCCACCGGTTGGGATCTGGACGAGATGCCGTTCCACGTCGGCGAGATAGCCGTGCAGACGCGGGCTGGCGTTCAAGCGAAAGCCGAGGTGGGCGGACGGCGCGGTATTCGGCGCTACATGCCCGAGCAGCACCGGCAGTTCTTCGGGCAACTGCCGTTTATCGTGCTCGGCGGAATCGACGGGCGCGGGCAACCGTGGGCCACGCTGCGCATGGGAGAGCCGGGGTTCGTCTCTTCGCCCGATGCGAGGACGTTACGGATTGCCGGCGAAGCGTTGCCGGACGATCCGCTCGCCGGAGCCTGGCATCCAGGCTCGGCGCTCGGCGGGCTAGGCATCGAATTGCCGACGCGCCGGAGGAATCGCGTAAACGGCACGGTCACGCACGTCGAGGACGATGCACTGACCATCGCCGTGCGCCAAAGCTTCGGCAATTGCGCCAAGTACATCCAAAGCCGCACGCCGACGCGGATCGAACGACCGGATGCGGCCGCCACGCGCGAGCCGGCAACGCGAACAGCAGCCTTGGGCCAGGCCGAGCGCGCGCTGATCGAGCGCAGCGATACGTACTTCATCGCCACGCGCAGCAGCCTGCGCGAGGACGCCGCCGCCCAAGGCGCCGACGTCTCGCACCGGGGTGGGCTGCCGGGATTCGTCCGCGTCGAGGACGAGCGCACCTTCGTCGCCCCCGATTACCGCGGCAACTTGTTTTTCAACACGCTCGGCAATCTCGCCGTCGATGCCCGCGCGGGCCTTCTCTTCATCGACTTCGAGTGCGGCGATTTGCTCTACGTGGCCGCGCATGCCGAGATCGTCTGGGACGAAACAGCGCTGCAAGGCTTCCCCGGCGCCGAGCGGCTCGTCCGATTCTCGGTCGACGAAGTCCTTCGCAGCCCCGGCGCCCTTCCGTTTCGTTGGTCCAAGGTCGAATATGCGCCGCAGTGGCGGAGCGTCGAAGCCGCGTAGCGCGTCGAGCAGCACTACCTCGTCGCATCGCGTCGATTTATAAAAACAATTATCATTCGCATTGCGATAGCTTTTATCATGGACGCCAACAGCAACACTGACGAGGTGCGCCATGACGACTGCGCAAATGCAACTGGGATTGAGCGAACGCACGACGCTCGCGATCGGTGAAGCCCTGGCCGGCAAGGGCGGGCGCGGCCTGTTTGCGCGTACGCGCTCGGCGCTGCTGTTCGCGGGGCCGGCGGTGATCGCCTCCATCGCCTACGTTGATCCGGGCAACTTCGCCACGAACCTGCAGGCCGGCGCGAAGTACGGCTACTCGCTGCTGTGGGTGGTGGTCGCGGCGAACGTCATCGCGATGCTGTTCCAAGGGCTCTCGGCCAAGCTTGGGATCGTGACGAACCGCAATCTTGCCGAGATCAGCCGGGCGCACTTCCCGCTGCCCGTCGTCTACGCGATGTGGGGCGTGAGCGAGATCGCGGCCATGGCGACCGATCTCGCCGAGTTCCTCGGCGGGGCGCTCGGGTTATCGCTGCTGCTGCACGTGCCGCTCATGGTCGGCATGGTTTTGACCGGCATCGTCACCTACGCGATTCTCGCCGCCGAGCGTCAGGGGTTCCGTCCGCTCGAGCTGATCGTCGGGGCGCTGATCGGCACTGTGGCCCTCTCCTATGTCGTCGAACTGATGCTCGTCGACGTCGATTGGTCCGCGGCGGCCCATGGCGCGCTCGTGCCTCGGTTGCAAGGCCCCGGCGCGCTTGCCGTTGCCGTGGGAATTCTCGGCGCCACGGTCATGCCGCATGCCATCTATTTGCATTCGGGCCTCACGCAGAACCGCGCACCGGCCAGCAACGATGGCGCGCGCCGCAAGCTGTTGCGCTTTTCGAATCGCGAGGTCGTCGCCGCGCTTTCGGTCGCCGGGCTCGTCAACGTGGCGATGGTGATCATGGCGAGCGGCGCGTTTCACGCCGGCCACGCCGACATCGCCGAGATCGAAACGGCCTATCGCAGTTTGACGCCGCTGCTCGGCGCCGGCGCGGCGGCGGTTTTCCTCGTCTCGCTGCTGGCCTCCGGTATTTCAAGCTCGGTCGTGGGCACGATGGCCGGACAGATGGTCATGCAAGGCTTCGTCGGCTTTCATATTCCGGTCGGCGTGCGCCGGTTGCTGACGATGGCCCCCGCGTTCATCGTCGTGGCGCTCGGCGTGAATGCGACCGACGCGCTGCTCTATAGCCAAGTGGCGCTGAGCTTCGCGCTGCCCGTACCGATGATCGCGCTCGTCATCGTGACGAGCCGGCGGGAGATCATGGGTGCGTTCGTCAACAGCCGGCGCGTGGCCATCGCCGCCGGGGCGGCGACGGTCGCAATCCTCGCGCTGAACGTCGTGCTCTTGCTGCAAACGTTCGGGCTCGTGCGCTAAGGCGCGGCCTCGCGGGTCACCGTGTGCCGGACGTATGGGAAACCTTCGTCCCACGCGGTTTTGCCACACGCCGCGATTTCGCGAGCAAGCGTACGAGACGCGTGTCCTCGCGAGGCAGAGCGTCGGTCCCGGGAGCTTGCTCGCGGGCCGGTGATTTTCCGTTCGCCCGCTTGCCCGCGCGCTCCGCTCGTTTCGCCAGGGCTTCGCTTGCCCTCGCCTCGCGTTTGACGCGTCTCGCTTCGCGCGCGAGCAGCGTGGCGAAGGCAGCCTCATCGGCCTTCAGGCCGCGGCGCGTCTTCACCTTAGGCAAGTCGCCGAGCGTGCCCGCTTCGAATGCCTCGACGACAGCGGGATGGATGTAGCAGCGCCGGCAAACGGCGGGGGTGTTGCGCAACGCGGAAGAGACGGTTTTGACCGTTTCGAGCAGGTGCTTGTGCCGCTCGGCCGCGGTACGAGGCTCGACGCGCCTGAGCGCCGCCAACGCGAACACGCTGCCGGCCCACGTTCGATAGTCCTTGGCCGTGAAGTCGGCGCCGCTCGCCTCGCGCAGATATTCGTTGATGTCGGACGATCCGACGGGCCGGCGCTCGCCGTCGTCGTCCATGTACTGGAAGAGTTCTCGTCCCGGCAAATCCATGCATTGGCGCACGATGCGGGCAATGCGCGGATCGTCGACATCGACGTCGTGTTCGATCCCGCTCTTGCCGCGAAAGCGAAAGCGCAGGTGCGCCCCGCGCACGGCCGCGTGACGCTTGCGCAACGTGGTCAGGCCGAACGAGCCGTTCTCGCGCGCATATTCCGCGCTGCCCACGCGCACGAGCGTCAGATCGAGCAAGCGCACCACCGTGGCGGCCACCTTCTCCCAAGGCATGCCGGGCGCGCGCAGATCGCGCGCCACGCGCGCGCGGATTTTCGGCAGCGCGTCGCCGAACGCGGCCATGCGCTCGTACTTCGTCGCATCGCGAATCTCGCGCCAGCGAAGGTGATAACGATACTGCTTGCGGCGGCGCGCATCTCGCCCCGTGGCCTGCAAATGCCCGAGGGGATCGGGGCAAATCCACACGTCGGTGTACGCGGGTGGAACGGCGAGCGCGCGGATGCGAGTGAGTTCGTCGTCATCGGTGATTCGCCGGCCGTCCGGATCGAAGTAGACAAAGCGTCCGCGCACGAGCTTACGCGTGATGCCGGGACCGCGATCGTCCACATATCGAAGGTCTTTCGGCAAATCGACAGGTACGGACCGCGACTCGCATGCGCCCGCGGACTCGTCGTCCGCCGGCGGCTTGGCTTGTTGCGTGCGCTTCGATGAACGACGGTTAGGCATATGAATGAACACGAGCCGCAAAGGTGCAGTTCGCTGCAGCACCGCAAGGGCTGTGCCACGGCCCCGGATGAAGCATGCCGGCTCGCAACGGGACCGCCGGCGGGCGTTCGGCATCAGCCATAAGAAGAATCGGCGTGCGAACGCGCGGCGCGGCTCGCGTAGGGAGCTGTCGCGGCCCACCAGACGAGCGCCGCGACCAGCGCGACGGCCGCGGCCGCGCCCAGGACGATCCGCATCGCGCCGACGAACGCCGGAATGGAGCCGATCAACGAACCGAACACCGCCACGCCGAGCGCCGAGCCCGACTGGCGGGCCGAATTGAGCACGCCCGCCGCCACTCCGGCGTACCGGTGCTCGACCGTGGCCAGTGCGGGCGCCGTCGCGGCTGGCGTCACATAGCCCGCGGCAAAGCCGATCGCGACGAGCGGTGCGATCGCCGTCCAGGCCGGCGCGCCCGCCAGGAGCGCCAACAGCGCGAGCGCGCCGGCCGCATAAAGTGCGAACGCGAGCGACATCGAGGCGCGCGCGCCTATGACCTGCGACAAACGATTCGACGCGATCCCGCCGATCGCCACCATCGCCGTCATCGGCAGCAGGGACAAGCCGGTCGTGAGCGGCGTGTAAGCGCGCACGCGCTGGTAATACAAGCTCGCGACGAATAGCAGGCCGTAAAAGACGAATGCCGACGCCATCGAAACAAACGTCGAGCCCGCGAACACGCCGCTGCGAAAGAGCGCCATGGGCAGCATCGCGTCCGCGCTGCGCGACTCGACGAAGACGAACGCGGCCCAGGCGCAGACGGTCACGATCGCACCGGCGACGATCGCGGGAGAGTGCCAGCCCAGCGGCGCGCCTTCGATCAACACGCCGACAAGCGCCGCGAGCGCGACGATCGCGGTCAGTTGTCCCATGGGATCGAACCGGCGCGCGCCCATGGCGGGCGCATCGCGCGCGACTCGGCACGTCATCGCGATGCCCGCGAGGCCGACGGGGACGTTCACGAAGAAGATGCTGCGCCATCCGGCCAAATGGATCAGCGCACCTCCGGCGATCGGGCCGGCCGCCATGGCCACGCCGCCGCAGCCGACCCAGAGCCCGATCGCGCGGGCGCGCGCCTCAGGGCTCGGGCACGCTTGATTGATCAGCTTGAGCGAACACGGAACGAGCATCGCGGCGCCGATACCTTGGAGTGCGCGCGCGGCGACGAGCATCGGCAACGACATCGACAGCGCGCAGGCCGCAGAGGCAAGCGTGAACACGCTCAAGCCGGCCAGGTAGATGTTTCGCGCGCCCAGCCGATCGCCGAGCGTGCCGCCCGTCAACAACAACGCGGCAAAGACGAGCGTGTAGGCGTTGGTCACCCACTGCAGACCGGATATCCGCATCGAGAGCGCCGTCGCGATCCGTTCGAGCGCCACGTTGACGATCGACGTATCGAGAATGACGATGAAGTAACTGATACTCGTCGCCGCGAGCACGCGCCGGCGCTGCGCCGCCGCAAGCGCCGCCGTTGCGGCATTCGCTGCTGACGCCTCGTTGCGTATTCGATTGCCCATCGTTCGCCTCCATCCATGATCCGTCAGATGGCGGCGAGTCTATGCGCGCGGCGGGCCTCGATGCTTCGACGGCGATCGAATCATGCTTCGCGCGATTGCTGCTATTGTGCTTGGGTCCCGCTCGTATCCGATGGAGAGCGCCGCATGGCCTTGCAGCCGAACCTCACCTCCGCCGCCTTTCTGATCGCCGATCCCGCGCGCGCGGCGATCTTGATGAGTCTCGTCGACGGACGCGCGCGCCCGGCGGGCGAACTCGCCTACGCGGCCGGCATCACGGCGCAGACGGCCAGTTCCCATCTAGCGAAGCTGCTGGCGGGTGGGCTGCTGAGCGTGGAGACGCAAGGCCGGCATCGGTACTACCGATTGGCCGGCCCCCACGTCGCGCACGCGCTCGAAATCCTAGCGACGATCGGCCCCGCGCCCGAGGTGCGGCGGCGCCCCGTCGGCGCAAGCGCCGAACCGCTGCTGTTTGCCCGGTGCTGCTACGACCATCTCGCCGGACGGTTAGGCGTGGCGCTGACGCAGGCGCTGCTCGCGCGCGGCTTTCTGGATGGACAAGCCGATAAGCGCTTCGAGGTCACGCCCTCGGGCGTCGAGTGGTTCGCGCGGCTCGGGCTCGATATCGCAGCGATCAAACCGGGCCGCCGCGGCATCGCGCGCCAATGCCTCGATTGGACCGAGCGCGAGCACCATCTCGCCGGGCCCCTCGGAGCCCACGTGCTCGCCGCGTTCTGCGAGCACGGCTGGCTCTTGCGGTCGAAGACATCGCGCGCCGTACAAGTCACACCGAAAGGCGCAGCCTGGCTGCGCGAGACGCTCGGAATCGATGCCGCGACGCTGATGCGCGCGGCGGCCGTCGAAGGTCGTCACGACACCGCCGTTCAGCCCGAACGCGCCTGCGCATCGTGATTCGCCACGCCGGCTGCGCCGAGCGTCCTCAGCCTTCGAGCGCCGCGCCGAAGTGATCGTTGAACGCATGGAACTGCGCCATGTACTTCTCGTACCCCTGCTCGGCCGCAAACCGCAGCGGATGCACGCGCTTGACGAGCACCTCGCGCGCATCGGGCTGGATCTCGAGAATCGTCATCACCTCGTCGATGAACTCCGCGAGCGGCATCGCTTGCGGATCGTTCGCTTGCTGCTCGCCCATGAGCTCGGTCTGCACATAGGGCGGCGCGATCTCGATCACATCGACGTTCGTATCGCGCAATTGATAGCGCAGTGCATCGCTGAACGCGTGGATGGCTGCCTTGGTCGCGCTGTAGGCCGGCGTGTGCGCCAGCGTCAAGAACGCCAAACCCGAGGTCACCGTCGCAATCGTCGAGCGCGGCTGACGCTTGAGCTGCGGCAGCAACGCCGCCGACAGACGGATCGGGGCCAGCAGATTCGTCGCGATCGTCGCTTCGGCCGTCGTGAGGTCGACCTGATCGGCTCGCCAATTTTCGAGCTGCATGATGCCGGCGTTGTGGACGACGACATTGAGCTTCGGGAACGCCTCGGCCATATGCGCGGCAAACGCTTCGATGCCCTTCGCGTCGCGCACGTCGAGCACCGCCGTCTCCATACCCGGGTTCGCCTCGGCGACCTTGCGCAGCGCGTCCTCGCGACGGCCCGCGATGATGACCTCGTTGCCGCGGCGATGAAAGGCCTCGGCCAGGGCGCGACCGATGCCGGAGCCCCCGCCCGTGATGAGAATCGTATTTCCGGTGACTTGCATGGTGTCTCTCCTTCGATTGACGATTGACCGAGGGCAGGATAGCGGCAATACTCTCATTCAGGAAGTAGGCACCGGAATGTGCTATACGTACACGGTAGTAAGTATTGGACGAGATCAAGGCCATGCCCCAACGAAAAGAATCCGCGGCCGGACGCGCCGTCGTCTTCGAATCGCCGACGGGCGAACGCTCGACGCCCGAGATCGACGATGTCGTGATGGAGGTCATCGGCCGTATCGCCGACAAATGGACGATGTGCGTGCTCGAGGTCCTCGCGCAAAACGGCGTGCTGCGCTTCACGCGAATCGGCGAACTCGTCGGCGGCATTAGCCAGCGCATGCTGACGAAGACGCTGCGTCAGTTGGAAGAGGACGGCTTCGTTACGCGCACCGTCTATCCCGAAGTGCCCCCGCGCGTCGAGTATCAGTTGACCGAACTCGGACATAGCCTGTGCGCTGCGTTTTGCGGCGTGTGGCTATGGGCCGAAAAGCACTACGCACAATTGCAATCGCTGCCCAAACGAGAAAAGGCGGCGTAGCGTCCCAGGGCAAAACAGCAATACGTCCTGCTTTTTCGCCAACACCGCGCGCTAGACCCTACCCGGGATCAAGATCGATCCGCCCGCGCTCCGCGTGGGCAAGTGCTATCCCTATCGATCCACCCAGAAAGGGCAAACCATGAATCGCTCATTCACGATCAGGCCATCATCGCGAACCTTCGTCGCGGCATCGGCTCTGTCGCTGCTCTGCTCGCTTTCGCTCGCCGCCGCCACGCCGCCGGCGCTCCCGTCACCGCAAGTCCAGCTCGCCGACGGCGCGATCGCCGGCGAGCGCGCGATAAGCGGGGCTCAACCACTGAATGTCTTTCGCGGTATCCCGTACGCCGCGCCGCCGGTGGACTCGAACCGCTGGCACGCGCCGCAACCGGCGGCCCGCTGGAGCGGCGTGCGCGAGGCGAAGCAGTTCGCCCCGCGCTGCATGCAAATGGACCTGCCCGGCCTCACCTTCCGCTCCGATCGGATGAGCGAAGATTGCCTTTATCTGAACGTCTGGGCGCCGGTCCAACAGCCGAACGAAGCGATGCCCGTGCTCGTCTATTTTCACGGCGGCGGTTTCGCGGTCGGCGACGGCTCCGAGCCGCGCTACGACGGGGCGAATCTCGCGGCGCGCGGCATCGTGGTCGTGACGGTCAACTATCGGCTCGGCGCGTTCGGTTTCATGATGCATCCCGATGCGGCGGGAGAAGGCGGCGCCGGCACCGCGGGCAATTACGGGCTGCTCGATCAGCAAGCGGCGTTGCGGTGGGTGCGCGAGAACATCGCGCGCTTCGGCGGCAATCCCGCCCAGGTCACGATCGCGGGGGAAACGGCCGGCGCGATCGCCGTGAGCGCGCATATGGCATCGCCGACCTCGCGCGGGTTGTTTGCGCGCGCGATCGGAGAGAGCGGCGGCGCGTTTGCGCCCAACGCCTTTTGGCGCCGCGAAAAAGCGGAGCGTGTGGCGCGAGGATTCGCGGCGCTGGCCGGCGCCGAATCGCTGCAAGCGTTGCGCAAGCTATCGGCCGAGCAACTGCAAGCGGCGATGGGTACTTACTCGGCCCCCTCGCCGTCGTTTTGGCCAACCATCGACGGACATTTTCTGACCGACACGCCGGCTGCGATCTTCGAGGCGGGGGCTCAGGCGCCGGTCCCGCTGCTCGTCGGCTCGAACTCGGCGGAAAGCCACGCTCGAACGGTGTATGGCCCCATGGAACCGACCGAGGAAAATTGGTCCATCATCATGCAGGCCGTCTTCGGCAACGCACTGCCGGAAGCGCGCAAATTCTATCCGGGAGGGAACGCCGCCGAAATCGCGCAGTCGGCGACGACGCTCACGAACGACATCACGATCAGCCATAGCGTCTGGCGTTGGATGGATTTGCATCGGCAAACGGGCCGCGCCCCCGTCTATTTCTACTTGTTCACGCATCGCCGCCCGCCGGCCGTCGCGGGCTATGACGACTCAGCACCCGCTACCGGCGCGCCACACCGGTCGGAAATCGTCTATGCGTTGAGCACGCTCGACGAGGACCGTCGCTACCCGTGGAGGAAGGACGATCGCACCGTCGCGCGGATCTTCTCGGGATACATCGAGCAGTTCGTGAAAACAGGCAACCCGAACGGCCGCTACGACAGGCAGTCGAACTTCACGAAGATCGGGCGCGTGCCGGACCTGCAAGCGGCGCCCGATTGGCCCGCCGCGCGGCTCGGCCGCGACGGGATCGTGCGGCAAGTGATTGCGCTGGACACGCACACGATCGAGGATCCGAGCGCCGAACGCCAAGCACTCGTCGAGCGGGTCATGAGTAGCCGCGGCGGGAAGTAAGTCAGGCCCCTTCGCCGGGGGCATCGACGGCGGCCGCCCCGCCGCTCTCGGCCTTGGCACGGCGCGCGGGGCGGCGCACGGTTCTGAGCTTCGCGCTCGTGCCGCCGCCGCAGAAAAAGCGATCGCCCCCGTCCGATTCGAGCCCCGACACGATCATCCCATCGGGCATCGCAAGCGCCTCGATCACCTCGCCCGATTGCGGATCGACATGCCGGATTTCGCTGCGCTCGTCTTCCCAGGTGCCGTGCCACAGTTCACCGTCCACCCACGTGACGCCCGTCACGAACCGGTTCGATTCGATCGTGCGCAATACGGCGCCCGTCTCGGGATCGATTTGGTGAATCTTGCGCGCCTTGTACTGCGCGATCCAAAGCCGCCCCTCCGCCCATGCGAGCCCCGAATGACCGCCGCCCGGCGGCGCTTCGATCGTCGCGAGTACTTGCCCCGTGGCGGGGTCGAGCTTGCGGATGACATCGCCGGCCAATTGAAACAGATGCTTGCCGTCGAAGGCGGTGCCCGCCGATGCGGGTACGTCGAACGTGCGCCGCAGTTGCCCGCTCGCGGGATCGAGGGCACACAGCTTGTCGCCGGCGGCGAACCAGACCCGGCTACCGTCGTAGGTCACGCCCGCCACGTTGTCCACGCCCGGCAACGGCCCGTACTCATGCAAGATTTCGGCATTCGATCGTTTCATGGCGCTCATCCTATTCGTTTGCCCACGGCGTGGGGAGTAACAAAGCCGTCGCGAATCCGATGACGCTCGGGAGCATCCAACGGCGCGCACGCCCCGCTCCGACCGATTGGATCTTGCCGGAGCCGGCCAGCGCGTCGAGGGCTCGCTGCACCGAACGCTGACTCGCGCCCAACGCCAGCGCCAGCGCGGAACTCGACCACGACTCACCGTCGCCGAGCAGCGCGAGCACAGCCGCATGTTTCTCGTCCACGGGCCTCGCCAATACGACGACCTCCGAGGCGAGCGTCGGCATCAGCGCGAAGCCGCGCTTGGTGGCCGTGACATCGGCCACCGGCCGCAGCAACGCGCGCAAGCGGCCGATCTCGACGCGCAGCCGCGCGCGGTGCGACTCGTCGATCGCCTTGGCGCGGAAGGCCCTCGCGATCAACGCCTCTCTGGGCACGTCCTCGGGCCACGCCTGCGCGAGTTCGCACACCAGCGAGAACAATACGGGACGGGAGGTGAGCGAAATATTCGTGTCCGCCACGCGAACCGCGTAACGGCATGCATCGACGATCAAGCGACGCGGCGAGGCGAGCGCCTGCGCTTGCTCCAGCGTAACGGGCCGCGTCCGGCCCTGCGCGATCAAGCGCGCTGCCGGCGCGCTCAGCGCGAGCGCCGCGCGTTCGACCTCGGCGATCAGCGCGTCGATGCCCGATTCGCGCGCGGCTTGTTCGGCTCGCCGCAGCGCATCGCGTGCCTGTGCGGCGTGCAGCCGTCGCAGCGCAATGCCTGCCGCGACGAGTGCGCGCGATGCCCGCAACGCTGCCGGCAATGCGCGCGCCGAATCGGCTTCCAGCACGCGTTCGGCTTCGTCGGGCAGCCCCGTCAACAAAAGACAGCGCGCCTCGAGGCAACGCGCGTGCGCGGCATTGATCCGATCGCCGTGCGCCTCGAGCGCCGCATGCGCCGCGCCGAGCGACTTGCGCGGGCCGCTCAGATCGCGCGCGGCGAGCGCCACCTCGGCTTCGGCCACCACGCAGCGCGCACGAGCCAGCGGCGCCTTGCCGCCGAAGGCGCGCGCCGCGGTGCGCAGCAATACCTTCGCGCGCGCAAGCTCGCCCAGTTGGGCCATGGCGATACCGCGCAGCGCCAGTGCGGGGGCGTCGTCGCGCAGTGCGACGCGGTTCAGGGCGCCGAGCGCGTCGCCCGTCGCGAGGGCACGCGCGGCGGCGGCAATCAGGGCGTCCATGCGAATCCCGCCATACTTGTCACTCCCCCCGGATGGGTGCCGGTCACTAATCTAGCACGTGCCGTCTCGAGAGAAGTTCACGTCTTGCCGGCGCCATGGCTGCCCTGCCTCGCTCGCTGCGCGGCCGCCCGACACTCATTCGAAGGAGAAAACGATGACGACCCATGCGATAGGCACGCGCGAAGCGTGGCTGGCCGCACGGCTTCAGTTGCTCGAAGCCGAAAAAGCGCTGACTCGGCGCAGCGACGAACTCGCCCGGCAGCGCCAAGCGCTGCCCTGGGTGCCGGTGGACAAGACTTACCGGTTCGAAACGGAGCACGGCCCGGCCTCGCTGGCCGACCTATTCGAGGGACGCTCGCAACTGCTCGTTTATCACTTCATGTTCGGCCCCGACTACAAAGCCGGCTGCCCGTCGTGTTCCTCGATCGCCGACGCGCTCGACGGTTTCGCGGTCCATCTCGCGCAGCACGACGTCACGTTGACCGCTGTTTCGCGCGCCTCGCTCGACAAGCTGCAAGCCTACAAGCGGCGCATGGGGTGGACGTTTCCGTGGGCCAGTTCCGGAGACAACGATTTCAACTTCGATTTCAACGTCTCGTTCACGCAGATGCAGCAGCGCGACGGCGAAGTCGAATACAACTACGTGCGTGGCCGCCATGCGATGGACGCCGACCCGGCGCCCGCCCCCGTCGAACAATTCGCGCAAAGCTGCGGGACCGATACGAAGACCTACGCGAGAGACCGGCCCGGCATGAGCGCGTTCGTGCTCGAGGACGGCACGGTCTATCACACGTATTCGACCTATGCCCGCGGGCTCGACGCGTTATGGGGCATGTACCAGTGGCTCGACCGCGCGCCGCTTGGCCGTAACGAGACCGGCGTCTGGTGGAAGCGGCACGATGAGTACGCGCATCGGTGAGTTCGGCGCGCCGGCCCGTGCGAGGTTCGACGCGGCTCTTGGCTTTGCATGGGGCCTGTCGGTTGCCGCCACCCTCTGGGTGTGCCGCTCGATGCCGGCGATGGGCGAGAGTCCGATGCCCGGTGGATGGTCGATGTCGGCGGCATGGATGCCGATGCTGCTGGCGACGGGGGTATTCATGATCGTGCGTGTCGCGGCGAAGGCGCTTGCCTAGGTCCGTCACTCGGCGAACGGCAGCGGCGCATCGCCATCGACTCGCATCCCGAACACGTTGAGCGTCATCGAGACCAAAGCGTAATAGCCGAGCAGGCCCACGAGGTTGACCGTCGTTTCATGGCCGAAGCGCTGCACGGCTTTGTCGAATGTCGTATCCGTCACGCGCTTCGCGTCGTACAACTCTGTCGCGAAGTCGTAAATCAAGGCGTCGTCCGCATCCGCGAAATCGGGGCGCCGCCCCTCGAGCAACGCCTTCGCGACATCGGACGGCAGCCCCGCCTCGAGGGCGATCGGATAGTGGATCTGCCATTCTGCCTGCGCGCGCCACTGGGCCGCCGTCACCAAGATCGCAAGCTCGGAAAGGCGTAACGGCAGACCGGTTTGATAGCGGCAAAACGCGCCGAGCCGCTGCGCCCTCTCGGCGAGTTCGGGACTCGCGATCCAGGCGAGAAACGGACCGGCAAGATTGCCGCGCGGCCCCGACAAGATCTCGTCCAATACGGCCAATTGAGCGGGCGTGGCCGCCGCCCGATCGAATGGCGGCAAGCGGCCGGCCTCGGTTCCTTTCGTGTTCATCGCATCTCCGTCGTTCGTACTAGAGGGCCCCAAAGCGCGAATCACCTTGGCGCCACCGCACCGGCTTCTGTCAGCGCCGCACCGACAGCATCGCACAAGCGCTCGGCGATACGCTCGATATCGCCGGCGGTACAAATGAACGGCGGCGCGAGGAGGACGTGGTCGCCGCGCGTGCCGTCGATCGTTCCGCCCATCGGGTACACCATCAAGCCACGTGCCATCGCTTGCTGCTTGATGAGCGCATTGAGCTTGCATCGTGGGTCGAACGGCGCTTTGCTCTCGCGCTCCAGCACGAATTCGACGCCGACGAACAGACCCCGGCCGCGAATGTCGCCGACATGCGGATGCTGCGCGAACCGTTCGCGCAATATCGCGCGCAATTGCTCGCCGCGGGTCTTCACGTTCGCGAGCAAATCGTCCTCCTCGATCACGCGCTGCACTTCGAGCGCGGCGGCGCAGGCCGTCGCATGTCCCATGTAAGTATGGCCGTGCTGGAAAAAACCCGAACCGCGCACGATGGCGTCGTAGACTCGGTCGCCGACGAGCATTGCGCCGATCGGCTGATAGCCGGCGCCGAGGCCCTTGGCGATCGTCATCAAATCGGGGGAGACGCCCTCTTCCTCGCACGCATAGAGGTAGCCGGTGCGCCCCATTCCGCACATCACTTCATCGAGAATCAAGAGCACGCCGTACTTGTCGCAAACCTCGCGGATCTTGCGGAAGTATCCGGCCACGGGCGGCACCGCGCCCGCGGTTGCACCGACCACCGTCTCGGCCACGAAACCGGCGACAGTATCCGGGCCGAGTTCGAGGATCGTGCGTTCGAGTTCGTCCGCCAATCGCTGAGCGTAGGCTGCCTCCGATTCGCCGCTCGCTTGATTGCGGTACGCATAACAGGGGCTGACGTGATGCGCTTCGATCAGCAGCGGCAGGAACGGTTCGCGCCGCCAAGCGTTGCCGCCGATCGCAAGCGCGCCGAGCGTATTGCCGTGATAGCTCTGGCGCCGCGCGATGAAACGCTTGCGCGCGGGCTGGCCTACTTCCACGAAATACTGGCGCGCGAGCTTCAGCGAGGCCTCGATCGCCTCCGAGCCGCCCGAAACGAAGTACACATGCCCGACACCAGGCGGCGCCTTCGACACGAGCCGCTCGGCCAATGCTTCCGCGGCCTCGGTCGTGAAAAACGACGTGTGCGCGTAGGCCAGTTGGCGGGCCTGCTTCTCGATGGCGTCGATCACGCGCCGGTGGCTATGGCCGAGACACGAGACGGCGGCGCCGCCGCTCGCGTCGATATAGCGCTTGCCCGTGGAGTCGACGATCTCGATGCCGTCTCCGGCCACGGCGATGGGCAACGGCTTGTTCGGCATCCGATGGAAAACATAGGACATGGGCACTCCGATTCCAACAACATACAACGTTACAAACAATACTAACACAACATATGTTGTTATAAGATGCGCGCCCACGTCGCATCTACGCACCAAGCATCAAATCGAGATTCTGCACGGCTGCGCCGGAGGCGCCTTTGCCGAGGTTGTCGAATACGGCCGACAGCAGTACCTGCCCCCGGTCCGCATTGACGAACACGCCCAACCGCAAGTCGTTCGTCCCGTTCAACGCTTGCGGATCGAGATGCGTTGCGGCACGGGCATCGGCGAGCGGCATCACCTGCACGTGCCGCGCGCCCGCATAGCGCTCGGTCAGACACGCATGCAACCGTTCGCCGCCGGTGCCGGCCGGGAGCAAGCGCAACGCAATGGGGATCGTCAACACGATGCCTTGCCTGAATGCGCCGTAGGCGGGAACGAAGAATGGACGATGCGCCAAGCCCGCGTGCAACTCGATCTCGGGCGTGTGCTTATGTTCGAGCGCCAGTCCATACACCTTGAACGGCGCGGCGTGCGACGCCTCGCCCGACTCGTATTCGTCGATCGCGGCCCGCCCGCCGCCCGAATAGCCCGAGACCGCATGGATCGCAACCGGATAGTCGCGCGGCAGCAGACCTGCCTCGATCAGCGGACGCAGCAGCGCGATCGCGCCAGTCGGATAGCAACCCGGGTTCGTCACTCGCTCGGCGCGCGCGATACGTTGCGCTTGCCCCTCGTCCAGTTCAGGTAATCCGTAGACCCATTGCGGCTGCGTGCGATGGGCCGAGCTTGCATCGATCACCCGCACCTCGGGGCGACGGATAGCGGCCACCGCTTCGCGCGCGGCGGCATCGGGCAGACACAATATGGCGATGTCGCAATCGTTGATGGCCTCGCCTCGGCGTTGCAGGTCCTTGCGCTCGGCGCTGGGCAGCGTGACCAGACGAAGGTCCGTTCTGCCGCGTAGGCGCTCGTGAATCTGCAACCCGGTCGTGCCCTGGTCGCCATCGATGAAAACGGTCGGAACATGCATGCGATCGCCCTCCTTCGGTGCGGTTTTCGAAAATGGAGACCGTATCGTGCGCCCAGCACCTCACCTATGAAAAGTTGAATTTCATAACGATGTAATTCATGATTTCTGAATCACCGATATTCATGGAGACCGCCGATGCGCGAGATCAGCTTGGACCGTTTGCGCACGCTCGTGGCGATCGCGGACCACGGCTCGTTCGCAGGCGCCGCGCAAGTGCTCCATCTCGCGCCGCCGACGGTCAGCCTACACATCGCCGAACTCGAAAGCCGAATCGGCGCACCGCTGCTTTCACGCAAGCGCGGCAACGTTCGCCCGTCGCCGATCGGGGACGTGCTCGTCGAGCGCGCGCGGCGTCTGCTGGCCGAGGTCGAATCGACACTCGACGATGTCAGCCGGCAAGTGCAGGGCCTCGCGGGCCGCGTCCGCCTCGGTGCATCGACGGGCGCAATCGCGCATCTACTGCCGCAAGCGATCGCGCAACTGCGCGAACATCACCCCGATATCGACGTCCAGATCGCCGTGCTGACCTCGCAAGAAACGCTGGCGCGCCTCGCTCAGGGCACGCTCGATGTCGGCATCGTCGCCTTGCCGCAATCGACAGCGGCGGGGCTCGCGATACGGCCTTGGCGGCGCGATCCCGTCATGGCATTCCTGCCGGCCGATTGGAATCCGCCCGCGCGCGTCACGCCCGCTTGGCTCGCCGCACAGCCGCTGATTCTGAACGACGCGAACACGCGGCTTTCGCGGCAGACGTCGGAATGGTTCGCGCTCGGCGGCTATCGGCCGGCCGCGCGGATCGAGTTGAACTACAACGATGCGATCAAAAGTCTCGTGGCCGCAGGGTACGGCGCGACGCTGCTGCCGCACGAGGCCGGGGCCGCGCGCTCGGATCCTCGCATCGCCATGCGGCCGCTGCGTCCCGCGTTATGGCGCGAACTGGGCATCGCGCATCGAACCGGCAACGTCGAGCGCGCCACCGGGCACGTACTCGACGCACTGTGGGCGCTCAAGGCGCGCTAACACGCGATCTCGATCCCGAGCGTTTACCCGAAACTCACGTGATAGATAGGCGGCAGATGCGCCGAGATTTCCCGCCAGCTTTCGCCGGCGTCGTCGGATGCCCATAGCCCGCCCGTCGTCGAACCCATCGCGAGGCGGTTCCCCGTCGAATCGATGGCGAGCCCGTGGCGATAGACCAAATCGTAGGCAGGCGCCGGCGGCAGCCCCTCCGAGAACGCCTCGAACGTACGGCCCCCGTCGCGCGTGCGCGTAACGACGAACCGGCCGTCCACGGGAATGCGGCAGGCGTCTCTGACGGCGGGCACGAACCAGGCGGTATCGGGATCGCGCGGATGAACGGCCACCGCAAAACCGAAGTTAGACGGCTCGGCCTCGACGCGCGTCCAACGTTCGCCGCCGTCGGTCGAGCGGAAAATCGCGCAATGATGTTGCGTCCAGAGCATATCGGGCGCGGCCAGGCACTGGACGACGCGATGAGGATCTTGCGCGTTTTCTTCCTCGCGCCGCTCGGGCGGCATGTAATCGGCTTGCATGCCTTTCGACGACGGACGCCATGTGCCGCCGCCGTCATGCGTTTGCCAGACGCCGCCCGACGACACCGCGATCGTCACGTGCCGGCTGTCGCGTGGATCGACCAGTACCGAATGGATGCCCGCATGGTCGTACCCGCCGCCGCCCCACTCGCGACGCTCGGGGCGGTCCCATAACGCGCGGTTCAATGTCCATGTCGTCCCGCGGTCGTCCGAGCGAAACAGCCCGCCCGGAATCGTCCCCGCCCAGAGCGCGCCGGGTTCGTCATTCCCGCCGGGCTCGAGCGTCCAAATCTGCTCCAGCGACCATAACGGTTCGCTCGCCGCCGGGCTTTGCGAATCGGAAGGTTCGGCCGCCGCTTGCGCGTCAGGCTGCTGAGGGTACATGGGTGCCGCGCACGGCTCCCATTCGCCGGCGCCCGCGGGCAGACGATGCAGCTTGACGCCGAAGTGACCGAGATTGAGCGCGGCATAGAGGGTGCCGTCGCGCGGATCGGCAAGCGCCGAAGTGACAGGCTCGCCGATGAAGTGAAGCGCCGCTTGCCGCCAACGCCGAGGGTTCACATCGTCCCGCTCGAAGATGAATAGTCCTTTGCGGGTACCTACGATCAAGCGGTCGTCGTTCACGCTATGTCTCCGTCTTTGTCGTCACGGGCCTGGCCCTTCAGCCCCCCGATAGTGCCTGCACCACATAAATACGCGAGTCAGTCTCCACCGGATCCGACAAACGGCGGCGATCGCGCAGGGGCCGGCCGTCGACGAATACCGACAAATGCCGGCGCAGCCCGCCCTGATCGTCCAGGATGTATCCGCGCAGACGCGGCTCGTCCGCGAAAACGATCGACAGCGCTTCGTCCACCGAGCGCGCGGCGACATCGCGCTCCGGCATCGCGATGTGCCGTTGAATCGAGGCCGCGAAAAACAAATGCGCCATGATAGATAGGCGTTTTGGCTAAGGTGCTTAAGTGTAGTCGAAGCCGGCGGGGCTGATTTTTCTCGCGCGAACGCTTGGGCGAAACGGATTTGCGCTTTTGGCCGGGCGGATGAAACGTTCCACGCCGATCGCCGCCGAGCTTACGAAGCTGCCCTATTCCAAGCATCGCGATGCGTCCCACTGTCGCGGCCTGAAACACCGCATCGTCGCAATCTGAAGCAGTACCCGGCGTCCCGGGAGCCCCAGCCGAAGGCCGATCCGCGTCAATCCGCGTCAGACCGGCGCCGCACCGATTGGCATACATGTTGCATCCCTCGCGCCGCATCGACCTACTACGACATTAGCGGAGACACCTGTGACCACCTCGATGGAATTGCCCAGTCAGAAGCAGCGATTCGAGCCGCCCGCCGAGATTCGATCCGGCGCGAACGTCGCCGGCATCGATGCCTATCGCGCGCTCGTGGCTGAAGCCGAGCGCGATTACGAAGGATTCTGGGGCCGCCTGGCGCGCGAGACGCTCGAATGGCGCAAGCCGTTCTCGAAGGTACTCGACGCATCCAATGCCCCCTTCTATACGTGGTTCGAAGACGGCGAACTGAACGCTTCCCACAACTGCCTCGACCGGCATGTCGCCGCCGGCCACGGCGAGCGCGTCGCGATCGTCTTCGAGGCCGACGACGGCACCGTCACGCGCGTCACGTACGCCCAGTTGCTGTCGCGCGTCGCACGATTCGCCAACGCCCTGAAGCGGCGCGGCATCAAGCGGGGCGAGCGCGTCGTCATCTACATGCCGATGTCGATCGAGGGTATCGTCGCCATGCAAGCGTGCGCGCGCATCGGCGCGACGCACTCGGTCGTGTTCGGCGGATTCTCGGCCAAATCGTTGCATGAGCGGATCGTCGACGTAGGCGCCGTCGCGCTGATCACCGCCGACGAACAAGTGCGCGGCGGCAAAACGTTGCCGCTCAAGCAGATCGCCGACGAAGCGCTCGCCATGGGCCATTGCGATGCCGTGCGTACGGTCATTGTCTATCGCCGCACCGGCGGCAAGATCGCGTGGGACGACAGCCGCGATCTGTGGATGCATGAGGTCGTCGAGCACGAACCGGACACCTGCGAGCCGGAATGGGTCGGCGCCGAGCATCCGCTCTTCATTCTCTATACGTCCGGCTCGACGGGCAAACCGAAAGGCGTGCAGCACAGCACGGGCGGCTACCTGCTCTGGGCCGTGCAGACGATGAAGTGGACGTTCGACTGGAAGCGCGAAGACGTGTTCTGGTGCACGGCCGATATCGGCTGGATCACGGGCCATACGTATATCGCCTACGGGCCGCTCGCGCTCGGGGCGACGCAAGTCGTGTTCGAGGGCGTCCCGACCTATCCGAACGCCGGGCGGTTCTGGAAGATGATCGCCGATCACCAGGTCTCGCTGTTCTATACGGCTCCTACGGCAATCCGCTCGCTGATCAAAGCGGCCGATGCCGACGAGAGCGTGCACCCCGACCGCTACGACCTCACGAGCCTGCGCATCATCGGCACCGTCGGCGAGCCGATCAACCCCGAGGCTTGGCTCTGGTATCGCAAGCACGTCGGCGGCGAGCGCTGTCCTGTCGTCGACACATGGTGGCAAACCGAAACGGGCGGACACATGATCGCGCCGCTCCCAGGCGCCGTCGCGACCGTCCCCGGTTCGTGCACGCTGCCGCTGCCCGGCATCATGGCCGCCGTCGTCGACGAAACGGGTCAGGACGTACCCGACGGACAGGGCGGCATACTCGTCGTGAAACGGCCCTGGCCCTCGATGGTTCGGACGATCTGGGGCGACCCCGAGCGGTTCAAGGCGAGCTACTACCCGGCCGAACTCGGCGGGGCGCTCTACCTTGCCGGCGACGGCGCCGTGCGTGACCGGGAAACCGCCTACTTCACGATCACGGGGCGGATCGACGACGTACTCAACGTCTCCGGTCACCGGCTTGGGACGATGGAGATCGAATCCGCGCTCGTCGCGCACGAACTCGTCGCGGAAGCCGCCGTCGTGGGACGGCCCGATGCGACGACCGGCGAAGCGGTGGTGGCCTTCGTCACGCTCAAGCGCGCGCTGCCCGAAGGCGACGAAGCGGAGCAACTCGCGAAGACGCTGCGCGACTGGGTCGGCAAGGAAATCGGGCCCATCGCCAAACCGAAGGAGATCCGCTTCGGCGAGAACCTCCCGAAAACGCGCTCGGGCAAGATCATGCGCCGCCTATTGCGCTCGCTCGCGAAGGGAGATGCGATCGTGCAAGACATCTCCACGCTCGAAAACCCCGACATTCTGGATCAACTCGGCCGGGCCGTCTAAACCGGCCCGCGTCGCTTCGCCGATGCGCGCCACCCGCGCGTATCGGCATCCAAGCCCCGCCTCGGCCTAAGCGCCGAAGTCCATCCCGGGTCCGCTCCGATCGTATCGCTCATCCGGCGACGACGGCTGCACGCCTGCACGACCGGCCCCGACAGGGCCGAGCCGCGCACGCGCTTCTCAAAGCGTTCGATCGTTAATTAGTACTCCTATTTAAACCGGAGTGCCGATTCGATCAATCGATACCAACCCATGGAGGTAGACAATGCGCAGTAAAAAAATGTTGTGGTCGGCGGCCTTGCTCGGCGCCGTCGCGAGCACGCCTAGCTTCGCGCAGAGCAGCGTGACGCTGTACGGCGATCTGGATGCGGGCCTCGTCTATACGAACCGCACGCCCGGTGCGAACCCGGGCGCGAACGCCGGGCATCAATTCTCGTTCATGGATACGGGCCTCACGCCCTCGGCGATCGGGTTGATGGGCAGCGAGGACTTGGGCGGCGGCCTGAAGGCCAAATTCCAGCTCGAGAGCGGGATCAGCGTGGCCAATGGGGGATTTAGCCACTCGAACGGCAACTTCTTCGGACGGCAAGCGTGGGTCGGGCTCGACGGCGCATTCGGCGAGGCCAAGGCGGGCGTGCAGTTCTCACCGTTCCTATTGGCGATCGATAATGCCGATCCGCGCAACTTCGCGCACTTCGGCAGCGGCCTCATCACCTATGTCGACAACGTCCTCGCCACAGGCCTATTCAACTCGAACGCGATCTCCTACACGAGCCCGACGTTCGCGGGTCTGACCGCCAGCGCGATGCTCGCGCTCGGCGGCCAAGCGGGCAATTTCCAAGCGGGACGGCAGTACTCGGGCAGCCTCGCCTATCAGAACGGCGGCCTGATGCTCGATGCGGCGTTCTACGACGGCAACGGCGGCGGCACGGCCATCACGCCGTTGTCGAGCACCGTCGCGTTCGTCGGCCGCATGCTCGGCGCGGCCTATCAATTCGGCGCGCTGACGGCCAAGGCGTCGTTCGCGAGTTACAAGGTGGCGGGATCGTTCAGCAACAACGTCTATAACGGCGGCTTGGACTATCAAGTCACCCCGGCGCTGGATCTGAACGGCGGCGTCTGGTTCACGAGCGATCGCAACGATACGAAGAATCACTCGATTATGGGTGCGCTCGGCGGCGTATACAGCTTGTCGAAAGAGACGCAGCTTTACGCGCAAGCCGCGGTGGTCAACAACCACGGCGCGATGAACACCGGCTTCGGGCTCAGCGACAACACGCTGTATGGGCTGTCGGGCACGACGGTAGGCGCGAATATCGGCGTGCGCCACGCGTTCTAAAAGCATTCGCTCGGGCACCGCATGTTGCCGCGGTGCCCGAGCCGTCGCGGCCGGCGATCAGAAGAAGCCGAGCGCTTCCGCTTGGTAGCTGACCAGCAAGCACTTCGTTTGCTGGTAGTTCTCGAGCGCCTTCTTATGCGTTTCGCGGCCGATGCCCGATTGCTTGTATCCGCCGAACGCGGCGTGCGCGGGGTACAGGTGATAGCAGTTGGTCCAGACGCGGCCCGCTTCGATCTCGCGACCCATGCGATAGGCGCGCGTGCCGTTACGCGTCCATACGCCCGCGCCGAGACCGTAGAACGTATCGTTGGCCAACTCGATCGCTTCTTGCTCGTCCTTGAACGTCATCACCGACGCCACGGGCCCGAAGATTTCCTCCTGGAACACGCGCATCTTGTTGTTACCGAGCAGCATCGTCGGTTGAATGTAGAAGCCGTCGCCCAATTCGGCGAGCGGCGCCGTGCGCGCACCGCCGGTCAGGCATTGCGCGCCCTCGCCGCGGCCGATATCGATGTACGACAAGATCTTGTCGAGCTGCTGCTGCGACGCCTGCGCGCCGATCATCGTCTGCATGTCGAGCGGGTGACCGGACTTGATCTTGCCGACGCGGGCAATCGCTTTTTCGATGAAGCGGTCGTAAATCGATTCTTGAATCAGCACGCGCGAGGGACACGTGCAGACTTCGCCCTGATTCAAGGCGAACATCGCGAGGCCTTCGAGCGCCTTGTCGAGGAACGCATCGTCTTGGTCGAGCACGTCGGCGAAGAAGATGTTCGGGCTCTTGCCGCCGAGTTCGACTGTCGACGGAATCAGGTTTTCCGCGGCCGAGCGCAGGATATGTTTGCCGACCGGCGTCGAACCCGTGAAGGCGATCTTCGCGATGCGCTTGCTCGTCGCCAGCGCTTCGCCGGCTTCCTTGCCGAAGCCGTTGACGATGTTGATGACGCCCGCGGGGAACAGATCGCCGATCAACTCCATCAGCACGAGCACCGAGGCCGGCGTTTGTTCGGCCGGTTTCATGACGACGCAGCAGCCGGCCGCGAGCGCGGGGGCCAGCTTCCATGCCGCCATCAGCAACGGGAAATTCCACGGAATGATTTGACCGACGACGCCCATCGGCTCGTGGAAATGGTAAGCAACCGTGTTGTCGTCGATTTCGGAAATCGCGCCTTCCTGCGCGCGAATGCAGCCCGCGAAATAGCGGAAGTGATCGACGGCGAGCGGCAGATCGGCGGCCATCGTCTCGCGCAGCGGCTTGCCGTTGTCGATCGTCTCGGCCACCGCGAGCAGCTTCAGGTTCTTCTCCATCCGGTCCGCCACCGCGAGCAGGAGATTGCCGCGCTCGGTCGTCGATGTCTTGGCCCATTTGCGGCGCGCCGCGTGAGCGGCATCGATGGCAAGCTCAATGTCCTCGGCGCTCGAACGCGGGATGCGGCAGAACGGCTTGCCGTTGATGGGCGACACGTTCTCGAAGTAGTTGCCGCCGACCGGGGCGACCCACTTGCCGCCGATATAGTTGTCGTATTGCTTGCGGAACGGGTATTCGACGTCCAGGCCGAGTTGTTTGAGGTCAAACAGGTCCATCGCATGTCTCCTTTCGATTGCGTTCTCTGAAATGGAAATCACAGCGCCAATCGGCTGTCGGCAGGATGAGGCAACAAGCATGCCAAAGGTGAAGCGTTGAAAACCGGCAAACCGCGAGCGCGCAACCGCATACCGGTGTTTCATTTCGGCACAACAACGATAGACGCCCGGTCGACGTGTTTCAAATTTAGACAACGGCCGATTTAACTAAACGTCGGCATAACAGCTTCGTGGCCGACGTGCTGACGCGTTCGCGCGCTCAAGCCGCCTTGAATATCAGAGGGACTTTCACCCATGCGTCGATCGCCTGCCCCGCCCGATGCGCGGGGACGAAGTGCCAGTCGGCCACGGCTTGCATCGCCGCGGCATCGAGCGAATCGTGGCCGCTCGAGGCGATCACCGTGACCTCGCGCGCGCTACCGTTCGTGAGCACATGCACGTTCAGCAGCACGGTGCCCTCCCATCGACGCTGCAGCGCGATCGCCGGATATTCGGGCGCGGGGTTGTGCAGGTAGGCGGCGTCGAATAGCGGAGCGGTGTCGGGGTCGTGCGCCGGCGGCTCGGGTGTTCGATGTTCCTCCTGACGCTCTTGCACGGACGGTAAGGCAGATGCTGTATCCGTCGCGGGCTGTGCAACGGGCTCACGGGACGACGTTGCGGATGCGCTCGTAGCGGCCAGCGGTTTGCGCGCTGGTGTAGGGGTAGGCTCGGATACCGCACGGGTATTCGAGCGATTCGATGCCTGATTGGCCGCGGCCTCACGGTGGCGCGCGACTTGTGCCGTGTCTCGATGCCGGGCCGCTGCGACTATGGCCACTGCCGGTGCAACGCTTTTCTCCGTCAAGAGATGCACGTGCAGCGGCAGACGATGCGGGACCGCAACCGGCAGCGTATCCAAGCCCCGGCGAGACAACGAGATTGCCGCAACACCGTGAAGCGCAAGCACGGCGAGCGCGATCGCGGCGAGCCGCTTATGCTCGCCCCGCCTTGGAAACTCCTGCTCTTGCGCTCGCACCGCCATGGTGGCGCCGAGCGTTTCGCCTTGAAGGGTCGATCCTCGCCACACCGTGGCTATCCTCCATCAATGCCCGCTCGCACTCACGTACGCCTTCAAACGCGCGAAGCCGGGCTCGCCCCTTAGCCGCTCGAACGCTCTCACTTCGATCTGCCGCACCCGTTCAGCCGACAAGTTCAACTGCCGCCCGACCTCGCGCAGCGAATGCTCGTCTTCGACGCCGATACCGAACCGAAGCCTCAATACGTCCGCCTCGCGCGCGGGCAATTGATCGATCGCGGCCGTCACCGCGTGCCGCATGCGATGCGCCGTCACGACGTCCTCCGGCGTGGGCATGGCCTCGTCCGCGATGAACTCGCCGATCGTCGCGTCGCTCCCCGGCGCGGCGAGCGACTCCATCGAGACGGGATCGCGTACGATGTTCGTCAGGTCGCGCACCTTATCGATCGGCATCCCCATCTTCTTCGCCAACGCCGCTGGCGTCGGCACGCCGCCCACGCGATGCACGTGGTCGAGCGTCACACGGCTCAATTTGCTCAGCGAGTCGGCCGTGTGCACGGGCACGCGGATCAGCCTCGCCTGGTCGCCGAGCGCATAGAGCACGGACTGGCGTATCCACCACGTCGCATAAGTCGAGAACTTGAAACCGCGCGCCGGATCGTATCGCTCGATCGCCTTCATGAGTCCGATATTGCCTTCCTGCACGAGGTCGGCCAGCGCAAGGCCGCGTTCCGTGTAACGCCGTGCGATCGATACGACGAGACGCAAATTGCCCTTGAGCAAGCACACGCGCGCCTGCTGCGCACCCCGATCGATCGCCGCTAGCCGGTCGACGATACAACGCGCCAAACGAAAGAGGAACGTTTCAACGGGCTTCGCATCGGCAAGGGGATAGGCAGTAGCGGGGGCAAGAACGCTCGCTGGCGATCGCGGCGCCGATAAGCTCGCGCAACACCGTGAGAACGCCTGAGCCATGCGATCGATGGTTCGCCCCGTGAAGCGCACGACGGCCAATCTCGCTCGCAGTTCACGACGCGCCCGCCGGTAAGACAGCGAGCCGTACCCGGCGCGCGCGATCGCTTCGCGCAGCGTAGCGGCGCCTTGCTCGATATAGGCCAATTGAGCGACGAGCGCCGATTGCCGCTCAGGCGAATCCTCCATTTCGACGACGCCGCCTGTCGCCATGCCGTCGCTCATGGCCGCATCGGGCTCATCGAGCGAGAAGCCGAAGACGTAACTGCTCGGCGGCGCCTTGCCGTCCTCGATCTCTCGCCTGATCGATGCCAGTTCGCTCAGCGCCGCGGGATGGCGCGTGAACTGCGCCATGCCCAGAACGCGCGCCGCCTCGATGCGCTGCGCGAAGACGAGTTCCTCGTCGCGCGTGAGCAGCGGCGTTGCCGCCATCTCGCGCAAGAACAGCGCGACGGAGTCGTTCGGCGTCGAGCGACTCGCTTGTTGCTCGTTTGCCAGGATGCCCATCGCTTACGCGCTCACTTCGCCGATGCGGTGGACGTGCCCGCGGCCGACTGGCCCGCGCCGAGCGGCCCCGCGTTGAGCAGCGTGGTCGAGGAGCGCGCGGCGTCGGCCGTCATTTTGGCGCTGCCGGGTGCGTAGCCGTTCGCGTTCAAGAGGTACGCCATGATGTCGGCGTACTCCCCGTCCTTGAGCTTGCCCGGTCGGTCCGCGGGCATATTCGTCGACATATAGGTGTAGATGCCGCCGATCGTCAGATGCGAGCCCGAGACCGGAGCGAACGCCGGGCCGCTCAACGCCGGCGCCGTGATGCCTTGGAGGTTGGCCCCATGGCACTTCGCACAGGCGCTGCCATAGAGCGTTTTGCCGTGCGCGACTTGCGCGCGATCGAACGACGGCGCGCTCGTACCCGCGGCAGGGGCGCCGTCGGCCGATACCTTCACGACATGTCCCGCGTTGCTTGCCGCATAGCCCGCATCGCGCAGCGCGCCATGGCGTTTCGCCGCGACGGGACCGTCGAGGTAAGCGAACGACGCGTGCGGCTTCGTTTGCGCCGCCTCGCTCGACTCGGGCAACGTCCATGCTTGCGTGAGCGAGGCTAGCCGTCCGTCGGCCGCCATCGCCTGGAGCGCGCCGTCGAGCTTGCGCTGCAGCGCCGCTCCATTCGTGCTGAAGGCAAACACGAGTTGCCAATCGGAATAAGGCGAGCGCGTCTTGCGCACGTCGAATTGTTGCGGGCCATGCGCTTGCTGATACGCGACGACAGCCGGATACCAAACGATCGCACGCATCGCGCGGCCGCTAGCGACGGCCTCGACCGTCAATTCGGGCGTGTTCTCGAGATCGAAGCGCGCGTGCTGCTCTTGAACGGCGATCAACTGCGACGGGCTGCCGTAGGTTGCCGCCACCACCTGATCGGTCTTGTTCGCTTGCGTGCGCGTGCTCGGCTCGACGCTCACGTAGTTCGCCTTCAAGTAACCGCGCGAAAACAGCATGGCGCTGCCCGAGCCGTCCGCCACGCTAGAACGCGGAAAGCCCGCGATGACATCGCAGCCATGGCCGAGCGTGCGGCGCAACTCCTTCAACGAGACACCGTCGTCATCGCCGCCGTCGATGCCGCCCGCCACGACCGTCGCGGCGATGCCCGCCGCTTTGAACGCGTCTTGCGCAACGGCTTTGTCGAGCGCGGCCGACGGACTGCCGGGAAACGTGCAAATGCGAATCGGCGTCGCCGCGCCGGCGGACGACGAAGCGATGGCGAGACCGGCAACGGCGATCGCCGCCGCGAACTGATTCAGATGCGTATTCATGATCGTACTTCCGATGAGTGCCGCGCCGCGGCCGCCGCGCTGGGCAGGCGGCCGCGACAATCGAGCGCTTTGGATAAGGCTAACTAACCGAGGCCGAAGAAGGCCGAAGCAGGCCGAACGGATCAGCCGTGATGCAACGCGAACACGTAGAGCGTGCCGCCGCGCGGTACCTTGTCCGCCGTCTTCGCCATCGGGCCGCCCCAGATCGGGTTCGCGCCGCCATAGCCCGCGAGGACCGCGACGTACTCTTGCCCATCGGCCTCGAACACCGACGGTTGCGCGATGATGCCGCTCGCCAGCTTCGGGCTTTGCCAGAGCACCTTGCCCGTGGCCGCGTCGAATGCGTAGAGATGGCCGTCGAGCGAACCGCTGAAGGCAAGGCCGCCTGCCGTGCTGGCCACGCCGCCGTTCCAGGGCATCTTGCTCCAGTGGCTCCACACCTTCTTGCCGGTGTTCACGTCGATTGCTTGCAACTCGCCGTAGCCCTTGCTGCCCGGTTCCGGCTTGATCTCGAAGCCTTCGCCGAGATAGGGCAGGCCCTCCATGTAGCTCACCGACTTACCCGACAAGCTCATGCACGCATGCAGCGACGGCACGAAGGCCAAGTGCTTCTCCGGATCGTAGGAGACCGACCACCAGTTCTTGCCGCCGAGGAAGCTCGGGCACGTATCGATCGTCGTGCCGACGTTCGGGAACTTCGAGCGATCCTCGATCGGCTCGCCATCCGCCGTGTACCCCGTGACCGACGTCGCTTTCACGAACGCGCTCGCATAGATGAGCTTGCCCGTCGAACGGTCGATCGCGTGGAAGAAGCCGTTGCGGTCCGCGTGAATGATCGCGTCGTAGTCCTTACCGCCGTGCTCGATCTTCGCGAGGATCGGCGTATTCACGCCGTCGTAGTCCCACGTATCGTTACGCGTGTATTGGTAGTGCCATTTGATCTCGCCGGTTTTTGGATCGAGGGCGAGCAGCGAATCGCTGTACAGGTTGTTGCCGGGACGCAGCGACGCGAGCCACGGCCCCGGATTGCCGACACCCCAAAAGAGCGTCTTCGTTGCCGGATCGAACGTACCCGTCAGCCACGAAGCGCCGCCGCCGTGCTCTTGCATGCCGTCGGGCCAAGTATCGCCGCCCTTTTCTTTCGCGCCGGGGATCGTCGTGCGCTTCCAGAGCAAGTTTCCGTTCTCGGGATCGAGCGCCGCGATAAAACCACGCGCGCCGTACTCGCCGCCCGAGTTGCCCACGACGATCGCGCCGTCGATCGCAAGCGGTGCGAGCGAGAACGCGTAACCCGTGCCCGGATCGAACATCCGCTTCTTCCACGCGACGGCGCCCGATTGCGCGTCGAGCGCGACGATCTCGCCGTTGAGCATCGCGATGTAGGCATTCTTGCCGTACAGCGCGACGCCGCGATTGACGACGTCGCAGCATGCGTTCTTGAACGCTTCCGGACCGAGGTTCGGCTCGTACTTCCAGAGCGCCTTGCCCGTCACCGCATCGAAGGCGTAGACGTTGTCCTTCGGCGTGGTCACGAACATGTACCGGCCGTTGACGATCGGCGTGGCCTCGAAACCCTGCTGCAAATCGGCCGGGAACTTATAGCTCCATGCGAGCCCGAGCTTCTTCACGTTGCTCGTGTCGATCTGCTTGGCCGGGGAATGAGACTGCCCGTCGTAGGTGCGATAGTAGGTAAGCCAGCCCGGATCGCTTTGCGCGTTCGTCAAGCGGTCGAAAGTGACCGCGGGATAGTCGTCTGCTGCGTTCGAGAGATGCGGGGCGAGGCCGATGGAGGCGAGTGCGCAAGCTGCGAGCGCCTTCCGCCAAACGGCCGAAGAGGACCTTCGATTCATGTGTGTCTCCTGTGTCGGCCGGAGTGGGCGTCTCACTCAATGCCCAATGCCGGTCCCATGCCAAGCTAGGTTCGTCGATTTATCGCGGCGCGACGGCGTCGAGGATGGAGGCTCGACGCGCGACGAATGGCCGCGGGCCACGCTGAACGCAAAGGGTGTGCCATCGGCGCGGGAGGCCCGCGCAAAGCGTGAATGGCCGCTTCCCCGCATGAGCGTCGAGCCGTCCATCGTTCGCGCCCGTCAAAAACTGAAACACCTTCGACGATCGGGGTGTCGCGAAACGAGACACCGTGCGCCCGATGAGACATCGAATGGTCCCTATCGGCATTCGTAGCGACTGCGCTATCGATAGGGCGATCTTCAGCAAACGATCGATGCGGCCGGCATTGGCATGGTTCTCGCCTTAACGCACCCGCCAGAGGTACACAACGAGACGAGCGAGACGATTGGAGGAGACGATGAGACGGTCCGCGATAGGTGACGAGCTGGTGCAGTGGTGGCCGCATGATTAGGAGTACTGCTCATGTCCATCGAACGCTGCCCCATTGCCCCCATGCATCCCAACCGGTCACGCGCTTCGCGGTGCGCGTCATCGCGAGCACGCTTGCGGGGCTTGCACTTCCCGCACACGCGCAGAGCGCGCCCGAGCGGGCGGTGCCTCGCGCAACCTCGGCCGCCGCTACCCTCGTCGCGACGCTCGAGCCCGTTGTCGTAGTCGGCACGACGCCGCTCGCGGGCATCGGCTTGCCGATGACGCAGGTGGCGGCAAACGTGCTCGTCGTGCGCGCGAAGGAACTCGAGCGGCAACATCGCGAGACGCTGAGCGACTACTTCGAGAAGAACCTGCCGAGCATCGACGTCAACGACGCACAGGGCAACCCGTACCAAGCGAACGTCAACTACCGAGGCTTCACCGCCTCGCCGTTGCTCGGCACGCCCGAAGGTCTTTCCGTCTTCATGGACGGCGTGCGCATCAACGAGCCGTTCGGCAACGTCGTGAACTGGGATTGGATTGCGCAGCAAGCCATCGACACCATCGAGCTCATGCCCGGTTCGAGCCCGATGTTCGGATTGAACACGCTCGGCGGCGCCTTGGCCATTTCGACGAAAGACGGCAAGACGCACCCGGGCGGCGACATCGAGATCACCGGTGGCTCATGGGGCCGCAAAACGGTGGCACTGGAACAAGGCGGCACAATCGGTCACAACCTCGATTATTACGTGACCGGCAACGTCGCAAACGACAACGGCTGGGCCGACCACAATTCGAGCCGCGTGCGCCAGGGCTTCGGCAAGCTGCGCTATACCGATGCCGATACCACGATCTCCTTCTCGGCCGGCGGTGCCGACAACGACTTGCAAGGCACGCAGACGATTCCGCGCTCGTTCCTGAACAACTATCGACAGGCCTATACCTACCCCGACCAGAATTTGAACAGCGCCGGCTATGCGACGCTGTCGGGCCAGCACTACTTCAACGACTACACCGAATTGAGCGGGAACGTCTACTTTCGCCGGTTCGTCAGTAGGAACCTCAGCAGCAACAACAACACCGATTACGGCACCGTCGGCCCCGACGGGTCGATCGATAGGCTCCAAGGCAGCAACGTCAAATCGATGGTCGGCACCGACAGCTACGGTGCGAGCCTACAGTTGACGTTACTCGGCAAGCTCGGGGCGATGCAGAACCAGTTCGTGGCCGGCGTGGCAGCCGACTTTGCGAACTCGCATTACACCGAATCGACGCAGGATGCCTCCTTCACCGATTCACGCGCGGCGATCGGCATCGGCGATTTCACTCGCAAGGTCGATGCGAGAACGCGCGACGCGAACCTCGCCGCCTACGTGCAAGACACGCTATCGCTGACGAAGCAATGGACATTGACGCTCTCGGGCCGCTACGACTGGGCGAAAGCCAAGATCGGCGACGAAAGCGGCGTGCAGCCGCAACTCGACGGCAGCCATGTGTTCTCTCGCCTGAATCCCGCGATCGGACTCACTTGGAATCCCACGCCGGGCTTCACCGCCTACGTCAGCTACAACGAGGGAATGCGCACGCCGACCGCGATCGAGCTGACGTGCGCCGACCCTGCCGCGCCGTGCTCGCTGCCCAACGACTTCGTTTCGGACCCCGCGCTGGCGCCCGTCATCTCGAAGACCTTGGAGGCGGGGGCACGAGGCCGCATCGGCAGCCATACCACGTGGAGCGCGGCCGTCTACCGCACGACGCTGTTCGACGACATCGAATTCATCAGCGCGCCCACCTCGGCACAAGGATTTTTCCAGAACGTCGGCAAGACGCGCCGCCAAGGGATCGAGCTTTCAGGTCATACGCAATGGGGCAAGCTCGGCGTGACGGCGAGCTATAGCTACACCGACGCCACCTATCGCTCCGGTTGGACCGCAAGCAGCCCGAGCAATTCGAGTGCGGACACAAGCGGCAACATCAGCGTCCGCTCCGGCAACCGCATACCCGGGATCCCTGCCAATACCGTGAAGCTGCGACTCGACTACGCGGCAACGCCGAAATGGACGATCGGCACCAGCCTGACGTATCGCGACGGCGTCTATGCACAAGGAGACCAAAACAACCAAGACGTGAACGGCAAAATCCCCGGCTACTTCTTAATCGACTTCGATACCGCCTACGACGTGACCAAGCGCTTTCGCGTGTTTGCGACGGTGACCAACGTGTTGAACAAGCGCTATGCGAGCTACGGCGTGCTGGGCCAGAATTTCTTTAACGGCCCGAACCATACATTCAATGGACAATCGCCGGTGAACGAGCAATTCGTCGGCGCCGGAGCACCGAGAGGAGCCTGGATAGGCGTACGATACGCGTGGGACTAACGGCGACCGCCGTTTTGAAATTGCGCATCCGCCTGCAAGGATTGGGATATCCCCCGATACTCCTTTGTGCGATCGGGCGTCATCGTATTGGATCGATGCCGATCGATTGCGCTTTGAGAGGACGGTATCGCACGCGGTTGTTAGCTGGCGCATTTTTTGCTCTTGTCGGAGGCAAAAGCGTCTCGGCGGCAGCCGGCGCTCGATCAGGAGGAGACAATGCGCAACGTCGTACATCGCCCCGGGCGCGCCGTGGCGGGTGGCGAGTCGAGTTGGCCCACGCCAGGTATTCAGAAAGCACATGAACGCTCCCAAGGCTATGGGCTATTGACGGGCGCACGCCCCGACTACGACATCCTGCCGACGTCCGAACTCGCGCTCAAGGTCGAACAAAACCGCATCCTTTGCGCGCATGCGATGCCGGTAATGGAGACGCTGCGCGACCAGATCGTCAATACCGAAAGCATGGTCGTGCTGACCGATGCGCAGGGTTTGATCTTGCATTCGATCGGCGACGACGATTTCCTCGCGCGCGCCGAGAAAGTCGCTCTGCGCCCCGGCGCGCAATGGTCGGAGGACAGGCAGGGGACGAACGCCATCGGCACCGCGCTGGCCGAACGCAGCGCGACCGTCGTGCACGGCGACCAGCATTTTCTCGAGGCCAATCGATTTCTGACGTGTTCGAGCGTGCCGATCTTCGATCCATACGGCGACGTGATCGGCGTACTCGACGTGACGGGCGACTACCGCAGCTATCATCAGCACACGATGGCGCTCGCCAAGATGTCGGTTCAGATGATCGAGAATCATCTGTTCTCGGCGACGTTTCGCGACACCTTGCAAGTCGGCTTCCATTCCCGCCCCGAGTTTTTGGGCACGTTGATGGAGGGCATTGCCGCCTTCACTGGCGATGGCCGCTTTCTTTCCGCGAATCGCAGCGCCCAGTTCCAACTCGGCTTGCCATTGGCCGCGCTGCGCGCCCATACGCTGTCGTCGCTATTCGGCATGACGAGCGCCGAGCTGGTCGACCGCCTGCGCGCGAGCCGCGAGCCCATCCTTTCGCTGAACCTGTATAACGGCGCAACCGTCTGCGCGAGCGTGACCTTCCGGCGCGCATTGCAGACGGCGAGCGGCTGGCAGGCGGAAGGCCGCCGCGAGACGGGCGGCCAAGCCCAGGCCGGAGCGACCCCAGCCGTGCGGACCACGTTGCGCACGTTAAGGCTCGACCAGCTCGATACCGGCGATCCGCAAGTCTCGACCGTCATCACGAAAGTACGCAAGGTCATCGGCAAGGACATTCCGTTGCTGATCACCGGAGAAACCGGCACCGGCAAGGAACTGCTCGCGCAGGCCATCCACAACGAATCGCCGCGGCGCTCCGGGCCGTTCGTCGCAGTCAATTGTGCGTCGATCCCCGAGACGCTAATCGAGTCCGAATTATTCGGCTATGAGGAAGGCGCATTCACGGGGGCGCGCCGCAAGGGCGCCGTCGGGAAGATCGTGCAGGCGCACGGCGGCACGCTCTTCCTCGATGAAATCGGCGACATGCCCTACCCCTTGCAAGTACGGCTGCTGCGCGTGCTGCAAGAGCGGATCGTGAACCCGCTCGGGTCGACGAAGACCATACCGGTCGATATCGCCATCGTCTGCGCCACCCACCGCGATTTGCGCGAGATGATTGCGCAAAACCGCTTCCGCGAGGATTTGTATTACCGGCTGAACGGCCTCGTCGTGAAGTTGCCGCCGCTGCGCGAACGCAAGGATCTGGCGGTCGTCATCGGCAAAATGCTAGAACGCGAAGCGCTGCGGGGAGGCGCGGGGCAGCACCTGTCCGTTGCCCCCGAAGTGATGACACTCTTCGAGCGCTGCTCCTGGCCCGGCAACTTTAGGCAACTGGGCAATTTGCTGCGCACCGCGGCCGCCATGGTGGAGGACGACGGCGAGATACGCCGCGAACACCTGCCCGACGACTTTTTCGACGATCTGCAAAAGGCCAACGATGCGCCGGCCGCCGCTGCCGCGCCGGCTCCCGCTCTCGGCCCCGGTCCCGCGACTGAAACGCCCGCTCAGCAAGCGACGCGATTGCAGGACGTCGAAGCGCAAGCGATCGCCGCGACGCTGGCCCTGCACGGCGGCAACGTCTCGGCCGCCGCGCGGGCGCTCGGCGTGTCGCGCGCCACGCTCTACCGCAAGATGCCCTCCATCGCTCCGCTCAAGAGCGACAGCGACGAGTAACGTCACCTCTTTTTTCGATCCCTCTCCTTCTTGCAACCCCTGTCGCAAATTGCGACAGGGGTGTCGCTCGTTGAAACACCGGCTGTTGCACGAACTGTCCGCACCGATTGCTGTCCCTCCATTTTCCTTTCGGGCCGCGTAGCGATGGTCGATGGACTCGCTCACATAGTGCTTTCACACGTTCCCCGCTTTCGTCTTCCATCGTGTGCCGCCTAGTGCGGATTTCGATCGGCATAGCCCTTGCTTTAACGATTCGACCGCTTATCAACCGACGCGGTTACGCAGTTTCACCGATGTTTAACTCAATGAAGGAGACAGCCATGCAATGGACGACGCCCGCTTATACCGACTTGCGCTTCGGTTTTGAAATCACGATGTACATCGCCAACCGCTAACAGGCGGTGAACGCCGTGCGCGAGGTTGACTCCCCTCGTGCGCGGCCACTACCAAGGCCATGCCATGTTGATCAAGGTTCTCGGCTCAGGCGCAGGCGGTGGCCTGCCGCAATGGAACTGCAACTGCGCCAATTGCATGCGCACGCGAGCAGGCACGGACGGCTTCAAGCCGCGCACACAGTCATCGATCGCGGTGAGCGAGAACGGCGAAGACTGGCTGCTCATCAATGCGTCGCCCGACATACTGACTCAGCTACGCGCGCATCCCGAACTTCAACCCGCGCGCGCGTTGCGCGATAGCGGCATCGCCGCCGTCATGCTCTGCGATGCGCAAATCGATCACGTGACCGGGTTGCTCATGCTGCGCGAACGCACGGGCCCGCTGCCGCTCTATGCGACGCGCCCCGTGATCGACGATTTGTCGAGTGCCTTTCCGTTGATTCCTTTGCTTGGCCACTATTGCGGTGTCGAGCAGCATCCGATCGCGCTGGGCGAACCGTTTTCCATCGAACGCCTGGTTGGCGTGCGCTTCACGGCGATTGCGATCGATAGCGCGGCGCCGCCCTACTCGCCGCATCGCAATTCGCCGGTTCCCGGCGACAACATCGCGCTCGTTATCGAAAGCCTGACGACCGGCGCCCGCGCGTTTTACGCACCGGGTCTGGCGCACGCACCGGACGCCGTCGTATCGGCGATGCGTTCGGCGCAACTCGTTCTCGTGGACGGGACGTTTTGGACCGACACCGAGATGATCGATCTCGGTCTGTCGAAGAAGCGTGCGGCCGACATGGGGCATCTGGCTCAATGCTCCGCGAACGGCAACGCCGGCATGATTGCATTGCTCGATACGTTGCCGAGCGCCACGCGCAAAATACTCATTCATATCAACAACACGAACCCGATCATCGATCCTCGCTCCGACGCGCATGCAAGCTTGCGCGAACACGGCATCGAGATCGCGGAAGACGGAATGCAATTAGAGGTGCAGCCTTGAGCGCTATTCTCAGCCCCGCCATCGCCAAGCCGGGTTCGGCTTTTGAGCGTTCGGATGACGTGCCCTGGACGCGCGAGCAGTTCGAAACGCAGTTGCGTGCGCTCGGCGTGCGCTATCACATTCACCATCCGTTCAACATCCGGCTCAATAGCGGACAGTGCTCGCCCGAGGAAATACGTGGGTGGGTGGCGAACCGCTTCTACTATCAAATCAATATTCCGTTGAAGGATGCGGCGATTTTGTCCAATTGCGAAGATCGCGAGACAAGGCGCCTATGGGTGCAACGCATTCTCGATCATGACGGGTACGGCGACGATCCCGGCGGTATCGAGGCATGGGCTTGCTTGGCCGATGCGGTGGGTTTGTCGCGGGACGAGCTTTGGTCGCTCGAACATGTCGTGCCGGGCGTGCGCTTCGCTGTCGATGCTTACGTCAATTTCGCGCGGCGTGTGCCTTGGCAAGAAGCCGTGTGCTCATCGCTGACGGAGATGTTCGCCCCGCAGATCCATAAGGATCGGCTCTCGGGATGGCCTTCTCTTTATCCTTGGATCGAGCAGAAAGGGCTTGGATATTTTCGCAGCAGGATTCCGCTGGCGACGCGCGACGTGGAGCACGGACTCGCCGTCACGCTCGATTATTTTCGGACGAGAGCGATGCAGCAGCGCGCGCTCGAGATTCTCACGTTCAAGCTCGACATTTTGTGGTCGATGCTCGATGCCGTCGAAAAGGCGTACTCGCAATGACCTATGCCAACGCCACGAGCGGAGCGCCGCTAAGGCCCCGCCTATTGCCGATGTTCAGGCTGCAATGGGAGACGGAGCAGGATGCGTATGTACTGCTCTATCCCGAAGGGATGGTGAAACTCAATCCCAGCGCCGGACAGATACTGGTTCGATGCGATGGGACTCGGGAACTCGATGACATCATCAGCGAGCTCGAAGAGCTATTCAATGCGCAAGATCTGGCGGCCGATGTTTATCGGTTTTTAGATCACGCGCGCCAGCGTGGGTGGGTGGCTTGAGATGGATGCTCTGGCTCGGGAGTCTGCTTCGGGTTCAGGTGGTCGGTCGGCTTCGAGGTCGGGGTCGCCGCCGCTTTGGTTGCTTGCGGAACTGACGTACCGGTGTCCGCTGCATTGCGCGTTTTGTTATAACCCAGTGGATCTCGAGAAGCATGGGGCTGAGCTTGATACCGAGGATTGGCTTCGTGTGATCAGTGAGGCTAGAGCGTTAGGGGCTGTGCAGATCGGGTTTTCTGGTGGTGAGCCGCTCGTGCGGGATGATCTGGAAATGCTCGTGGCGCATGCGCGGGGGCTCGGGTTTTATACGAATCTGATTACGTCCGGCGTCGGGCTCACGGAGTCGCGGATCGCCGCGTTGAAGGTGGCTGGGTTAGACCATATTCAACTTTCGTTTCAAGACTCGTCGCGGGAGTTGAATGACTTTCTTTCGAGTACGAAGACGTTTGAGCTGAAGCGGAGGGTCGCGCAGTTGATCAAGGGGCACGGGTATCCGATGGTGCTCAACTGTGTGCTGCATCGGTTCAATCTGCCGCACGTTGGGCAGATCATCGAGATGGCGCTGGATATCGGGGCTGAATATCTGGAGCTGGCGAATACGCAGTACTACGGGTGGGCGTTGCTCAATCGCGAACAGTTGATGCCCACGCAACAGGCGTTGCGGGAGGCTGAGGATACGGTGAATCGGTATCGGGCGATGGTTGGGGACAGGTGCCGGATTTTGTTTGTCGTGCCGGATTATTTCGAGAGTCGGCCCAAGGCCTGTATGAATGGGTGGGGGTCGGTTTTTCTTGGCGTTGCGCCGGATGGGACGGCGTTGCCTTGTCATGCCGCGAAGACGATACCGGGGCTGGATCTGCCGAACGTGCGGGATGTTTCGCTTTCTCAGGTTTGGTATGAGAGTGGCGGGTTTAATGCGTTTCGTGGCGAGGATTGGATGCAGGAGCCCTGCCGGAGTTGTGACGAGCGCGGTAAGGATCACGGTGGGTGCAGGTGTCAGGCTTATGCGCTGACGGGGGATGCTAGGGCCGCGGATCCGGTTTGTTCGAAATCGCCGAAGCACGCGGAAGTGGAGAAGGTTGTGGCGTTTGCTCGGGATGCGGGGGGCAAGGGGGAGCGGCCGTTGGTTTTTCGGAGTATGCGGCGGGGGTAGATTCCGTCCGATTTTCGCCTGCGCCGTTCGGCCTGAGGCGAAGATCTGCTACGTTGGCGTACTTCGCGGCGCCCAGGCTGCGGAACGTAGCTATAATCCCGCAAAACGATGCGTCCGGTTGTCCACAGTGAGAGAGTGAACGCCGATCGCGCTTAACGCTGTGCAAATCGATCTTGCGTCTTCGAAAGGCCGCCTGATGGGCTGGCTGCCCGAATGCTAGCGTTAAGTCCGCACTAACGAATAAGATCAAAACAATGGCCGATACCAATACCGTCCCGGCGACATCCGACGAACGGCGAGCGTTCGAGGAAGCACTCAAGAGTCTCCAAGCGACGGCCTCCCAATTCGGGAGCGTATGCATTCACGATGCCCGAGCACGGCTCCAATACGCCCGCGATATTTCGATGGTCCCGACCGAACTACAGGCCGCTATCGACGAGGGGCGCATGTCCGTTCGTGAGGCAACCGCGCGCGCGGTGGAAATGCGAAACCAGATCATGGAACTGACTCGGCGCAAGAGCAGCCCGACGGCTCGCGCTTACGCGATGCGGCTAAAGCGCGAAGGTCGCAGCATCGCGGATCTTTCCGAGAAGTACGCGCGACGACTGTACAAAGACGATTTTTCTTCGCTATCGGAGCAGCGCCAGGCAAGTGTTTATAAGGAAATCATTCAGGCGGCTGGCAGGCCCGATGAAGCGGTAATGCGGCTAGCAGGCCAATTGGATCGGGTCGGCCGTCGGCTCTTGCTTGTGTCGCTTGCAGTCGCCGTCTATGAGGTTGCCGAGTCCGACGATAAGCCAAGGGAAGTCGTGCGCCAAGGCGCTTTGGCCGGCGCCGGTCTGGTCGGCGGCTGGGCTGCCGGCGGCGCTGCGGTTGCGATGGGTGTATGTGCGGCGACTGCACCGGTTTGCGTGGGAGCGATCGTGTTTGCTGGCGGGTTACTGGCAGCCTATGGCGCGGATGCCGGCTTGGATTCTCTATATCCCCGCGCCGTGAGTAAGTGATGGCCGCGACAGAACCGATGGGTGTCCAACGACGTGCGCCGGTGTGGGAGGCACTATCAGAGCTATTCGTTGGTCGAGAATTGCAGGAATACGACTACGCGGCCATTGCAGATACGTTGCGTCAGTCCGGCTATTCCATCGATGAGCTTGATCGCATACTTCGGGAAGAGGTGGCACCGGTGTTTGGAAAGAATCTCTCTCCGCTCGCCGTGCCCGAAATGGAAGGGTGGGCGCGGGAGACCGTCGTCGAAGATGTCCAAGCGTATCTTGCGCGTCAGGAAACGGGTTTGCTGCTTGTGTTAAAGCGGATCGTCCCGCGTAAGCCATTGGCGAAGGTGGCGAGCGACCGGTGGGAGCGGCTGTGCTTGAGGCTAAAGGGGCTCAGAGAACAATGATGCTATCTGCAACGCTAGTGGCTGTCGCATGAACAGGGTATTCGATCGCATCGCGCTAATGTGACCGCCATTGCATGCGCGCTCCGCGCATGGGCTTCTACCGGCATGCCGGGCAGTGGTCGGGCCCTTCATCATGACCGTCGTCATCGTTGAGCTCTTTCTGGAAAACGATCGGCTTCGCAAGCTGCTTGCGGCGAATGGTATTAGGGCGCGGCCGGTCGCGCCGGCAGTTGAGAGTTAATAGAAACCGAGCAGTATCATCTGTCGGCTCATGCACCGTAAAGCTCTTTTAGAGCCGCATGCACGATTCACGAACTCAAAAGATATTTGAAACAGGCACAGCGTGTTGGCTGCAGACAGCTGCAATCCGCGCCCTGAAGCGAACTTCCGACACGACTTGTGCATCGCCCGGAGCGATTGAAGGAGCCGGAATGTGTATAGCTGGCACCAGCATAATCGACGCTGTCGCAGCTGCCACATCGAAGGTCTGCCACTCGGTCGATTCTGCGTCATCGCCCAAGGTATCGATGACCAGTTGCCACAGCTTTGCTTGCCCCGCACCGGTGAGTTGCGGCGCGATGCGCCGGGCAAGGTCCAAGACTGACAATCCGTCTGCGCTGCTGCGAAGTACGACACTGGCTATGAAGTCATCTGGCCGGCCGGACCGAACCTGCCGCAGCGAGAATTCATGCTCTCGATTCGTGCTTGCCGTCGATTTAACGTCAATCCGGAAAGCATCGGTGGAGAAATCGAAATCGTCGGTCGGCACAACATGCCACGCGTCCACCATCGTTTGCGGTGACGATGAGGCATTGATAAGAAGCAGTTCTCCCCAAAGCCCCGTCATGGATGCGCGAGATGGGACCTCCATTTTCCGGAACAACTCCATCAATGCCTCGATGGCCTCGTCGACCGCCGAGTCGTCGAGCGGACCTGGCAGAGCATTCGCTGTTGCGGCAAGGAGTTCGACAAAGTAGCCATGTAACGAGGCACTGCTCGCATCACACCCGATCTTGCAAAACCATTCGCTCGACGACTGCCCTGTCTCAGTTGCGGTCACTTCATAACGAGAATCGAATTGGATGCTGACGTGCTTAAGCTTAATAGGCGCTCTGGGCGAGCGCCTTCGCGCCGTCGCCAGCAAAAGAATCGGTTCGTCGCGCTCGCCTTTCAGCAGGAGATGCCGACGTCCAACACCGCACCGGATTGTCCCCGATGCCTCGCCCTCGTTCGATTTTTTAAGCGCCTGAAACTGCTGCCACACTGAAACCTGCACTTACACGCCCTCCGTCTGTATCAGCAGCCGCTTCTTGAGCGATTCGGGCACGTGCATGGCGAACCATGGTACGTCCTGCTCTTCCGGCGCCTTCGTAGTCGCGTTCAGCAGATTGAAAGCGCGGAGATGCAGAGAAACCCGGCTTGCCGACGCGAAGTCTCGGTCACCGCCATACAGCAACTTAGAGCGGTCCGTCGTGTCAGGATTCTTGCCTTGGAAAACTTGGTTAATCGCGCCAGCCTTCTTACTACGATTTTGCGCCGACAGTTCGCCGATGATGAAGATATCGGCGTGCGTCTGCCCGTCCTTGATGAGCTGTCGCAATGCGAGAACGCAGCCAACCCTCAGCACGGCGTCATCGCCGTCGCCCATTCGCAGCCGCTCAAGTAGGCCGTCGATGACGGCCTCAAGCGGCACATTCTCGAACAGGATGTTCTTCTTGCCCGAGCGCTTGTCGATGTAGCGGTCGGGGTCTGCATCGTTGGCCGGCATTCCGCTGGCGAGCCCCCCCAACTGGGCGATGAACTGCCCGAAGACTTGACGATTGTCCTCGACACACTGCGGGTCCACAAACGCCGCTTTCGGATGAACCCAGTTGGACGCGACAACCTCATCCAAAGGAATGCCAATGACATTTCTCCGGGTCGGATTCATAGCGCGGTCGAGCGTGAACTGTCGATTCCACTGGCTCAGCGGCTGGCCCCGGGTCTTTCGCAGGCTTTCGTGTATCGCCTCTTCGTGCTCGACGTAGTTACGAAAAGCGTCCCTAACCTCTCGCCGCAGATATACCCGGCAGTACCCGATGTATTTCTGTTTATAGCCGTAGAACCGCGCACGCTGTTGAAGATTGTCTGCATTGCCGGTGCCAATCGGACGGGGCATGTAGGTCACAGTAAGACCCTCGACAGTGAAGCCCCGGTCGAGCTTTGCGCCGCCGACCAAAATCCAATATTCGCACCCGGACCAGTCCACTGGCTCGGACCCCGGTCCAGTTGAGTTTACTTCCCGATAGTTGACCGCCTTCAACACGTACGGCATATGGTCCACGAGTTCCTCCAAGGAGGGAAGCGCGTTGCCAACGGTTTCGGCAAGGTCAGTGTGTGCCTTGCGAAAATCCTCGAAGAAGTCGTCTTTCAATGCATCGTTGCCTGCCATGGAGCGCCAGGCATCCATGAGGTCAGTAATCCAGACCTGGTAGTCGCTGTGAAACACCGTTTGCTGCGACGGGTGAATCATCATCGTCCGGTGGGCGACCTTCCCCGATGCTTCGACCGCACACGCGCCCAGCAGAAAAATCCGAAGCGCATCGACGAGTGTCTTTGGCGGTCCGTCAGGCGACGTGGCGAGCGAAGCATCCGCTTCGACGTCAGGGATTGCCCGCGAATATTTCGCGAGCGGTGCGAAGAGGACTTTGCCCCCGACGTAACCGTCGCCCGGGCTTAACAACTCCGCGAAGCTCGGCGATAGCGCATCCGAAAGCCCGACAAGCAGCGGCGCCTGGGGCGTCGCTGTGTATTGAACGTAGGTGTGGTGCGGCAGGAGCGCCTTCAGTGCCGTAACTTCGCTGTAGTTCGAACTCTTCTTATTGCTTCCGGTACGCCTGTTCGCGTAAGCGAAGTTATTCAAGCTGGCTTGGTCTGCCTCATCGTCGATGACTAGGGTCGGTACTGCGCTTAAGTCGAGGCCCTTCAGGCATTCCCGAAGATTCCCCATGCGCTTATGATTCTTCAGCACGACAACCATCACCGTGCGTTTCTTCAATGGCGACAGGGTCGGGTCGCTCCACTTCGTAAGATGCTGCCGCAACTGGGTCTCGGACGCTTTGCCAGGCGTTGGCCTATCAATAAGTACCCACGGCCGGGCGAGCCCTCCGGCAAGATTCAGGTCCGCGGTGAGGCGCGTGAGCGTCTGCTTCAGCAGGTTATCGAGCACGCCCGCGATCAGCACGACCATTCCGTAGCCGTTATCACGAGCGAGCGCGGCCAACGTCGTGAACGACAAAGTCTTGCCACTCTGAACATAGCCGACCGCGAGGCCAGTCGCACCCTCGGGCCCTTCGTCGGGGTCCACGCAACGCCCGAGGATTTGCTGAGCCTCGAAAACCACACGCTGCAGTGCCTCTGGTGGGATTTGGTCGTTTGCCTGCTTGCGTTTAACGAAGTCATCGGTCTCAGTGCCAACCGTCGGCTCCCACAGCAGCGGCGGGCGCACGTCTTTCAACTCTTTAACGACAATGCTCATTCGTGGTCCCCTGTGAGCGATTCGCGCAAAAGCCGGTTCATCCAGTTCACCATTGGCGCAGACGGATAGCCTCCCCGATTGGCCTTTACCGCCGCTAAGGCAACGGCCACCGCGATTCGAAGGAAAAGCTCGGCGTTTTCGTTCTTAGGGCCGATAAACTGCTGCACAAACGGGTGGGCCATCGACACGTCAATTGCAACATCGTTGACCGGCAACTGCCCCAGTTGGGAACGCTCGGTTTTCCCCACCTTGAGCCAATCCGTAACGGACGGGTCAACCAACGTTCGCACGGCGACATTCCACACGGCACCGTCGACCAGGACTGAGAATGCTTTTTCTGTTGCGATGAGAGGAGCCGCCGCGTCGTCCGCGAAACCCGTACCCTGTGTGCCGTTCCCGCCTGACTGCTCCTCGGAATCAGAGTTGCCGGAAAGCGCTGGCCCGCCACGCTGCTCCATATCGAGCGCCAATGACCGCGATGCTGCGTTGAGCAGAGGCTGCAGTGCCGTCTTGGAGGGACGGGCGCGATACTGCTCGGCTTGCCTCAAGAGATTCAGCGGCTCAGCTTCCAGATGGTCTCGCAGCCTGTCAAGGAACTCCTCCTCATACTCGTCCCAGCTGAATCCGTCCTTTGTGTGGCTGACCTCGAAACCCTCAACGTGGAGTTCTCCAAAAAGCCGCTGATAGCGATAGCTATTTGTATTCCCGAAGACTTCGTGCGGCCTGTAGGTCTCATCATCGCTGCCCACTATCAATCGATTTCGACGAAACAGCGCGAAGCCGGCATATGATGTGGATGCTTCACGGCGCAGCGCTGCAAAGCCCCATACGCTCCGGCCACCCGGCAACTCGAAGTTGATGTCCTTTCGCCACTGCATAGGCAGCGAGTTAGGGGCGTTGTGCGGGGGTGCTACGAGGCTCTCCGGCTCTTCATACGTCAAACGCGCGTTGTCGTCGCCGAAGTAAAGTTCGACTTCCCCCGTACGAATGTAGACCCGATAGATGCTGGCGAGATGGTCCCGCAACTTCTTTTGTGTTTTTGTCTGAGGGAATTTCTTGCCCAGATTTTCGAGGCGGACCACGGTGTAGTGAGATGAGGTATTCGCCGTCGTCTCTTGGACGTTCAAGTCATTGAGATTTCCTTCGAGAATGTCGTGAATGTCGAATCGGACCGTTCGCTCCACTGGCTCACCAAGAGCTTTCGTCCGGACGCTCCACGTATTCGTGAACCAGCAAGCGGCGGTCTTCATGCCCATGCCGAATTCGGACAGTCCGCTGCGGTCCGGCGGCACTTCGGCGGGGCGGAAGGCGCGCGGGAAGTCGCGGCCGAGAATCCCCGCAGCGTTGTCAGCAATTTCGATGAGTCGACTCGCGGCATCCAACCGGATGACAACCTTAAGGACGAAGTTGTCTCCATGCAGGCGCTGCAACTGCTGCCGGTTTGCGAAATAGCTTTGAACGCTGTTGTCGACGAACTCAGCTACGGCGAACCAGGCTTTATAGTTGAGTCTCGACAGTACCGAGAGCATCGACACCTTCGGACGAATGCCGACCTTCCTCACATGCTCATAGCTCTCATCAGTCACGCCGGTATCTCCGCTAGGCGGCGGTCCGCACGGCTACCACGAGCTATGGGCAGATTCGCACGCCTGGTGCCGTTCAATAGCGCCTCTGCGACAAACTCGACCACTCTGGAATTTACGGCGTTCCCCAATGCGTGGAAAGCTTTGGTGGGGGTAGCCGGTAACTGCTCCAGCCCCTCCAGGCTCTGAAGTCGCGCGCACTCCTTTGGCGTCATGTACCGCTGCTCCCAGCCGATAATGGGCACTTGGGTGTCTGTCATTGCAATCAGGCTGGGGGCCGTGGTCCGACGCTTTACCCGAACACCTGATGCTCTGAATTGCAATACGTAATCCCAAATGTTTCGTTCCCCACCCTTCACGTTCCATTCGAGCTTCTGCAGGCTAGAAGGGAATTTTAAAATCTTCGGGAGCCAAGGGTTAATCCACTCCCTGTTATCGGCGTAAAACTTGCGGTTTTGCCTAATAAAGTCCCGCTTCCACTTGGGAAACTGCATCTGCTCCGTCCGGGCATGGCTGGGCAACGCTGACCAGCGGTCGTCGACAGACTCCCAGTCACCCAACCGAACTCCATGCGACCCGCGCATATCGAACAGACCGCGCTTTCCCTTCTCTACAAGCGCGGCATACGGCGTTGACTCTTCGAAGGGATAACTTGCTCCCCATTCCATCGACCATAGCGGAAACGATGGCAGTTCCACTTTCAGCGGACTACGAACCAAGAAGTCATTCCAGACCTCAAGGCACTCGGTGACCTGCGCGGACAAGCGCCTCGCGTCGTGTGGATTTTCGTCCAGGATGGTTTCGATAGACGTCGTCCCGGCAACCCTTTCGGGCCACTCGAAGCTAGTCAGCGGCTCCCTCGAGCCTACGATGTAGACTCGCTCTCGAATCTGGGGAATCCCGAAATTGTGCGGCGACAATTTTTCGGCCTTGATGTGGTAGCCTAAGCCATCAAGCCCTAGTTTTTCCTGAATCTGTTCCCATGTCCGGCCGCCATCATGTTTCAGCAGGTTCGGGACATTTTCCAGAATAAAAAACCGAGGCATTTTCTCTTTCAAGATGGCCTCGACGTTGAAAAACAGATTGCCCTGCTTCGTACATTCGAAGCCGAGTTGGTCGCCCGCTTTCGAAAACGGCTGACATGGGAACCCCGCGGTCAGCACGTCATGCTTCGGGACGTCCTTCGGTGATATCTGTGTTATGTCACCTGCTGGTCTTAGCCCGAAATTGACCTCATACAGGTCACGAAGGTGCTCCTGCCACTCGGCTGCGAAGACACAGGTTCCGCCTAGGCGCTCAAGCGCCAGGTGAAAGCCGCCGAGCCCTGCGAACAAGTCGACGAAACGGAAAGACTTCATTTGCGCCCAACAGCGTTGAGATTAGTTTTCATTGGCTACGGCCCATCGCTTCGCACGCAGGCGCCGCGCGCGCGCTATTGTGCCACCATAGTGTATGTTTCGCTTGGAGTTTGCTTACACGGACGCGCCCATCGATACTGTATATTCATACACATTCGATTGTACAGCCCCGCGTAGAGTGAGGCGAACCACTGCGCGACATCTCGGCATTTGACGGGGAAAGTAAAGAGCATGGCCGGCGCGCATCGTCTTCCACGTACGTAGAGCGGAAGCTTCTTGGATCGACCCCTTTCTTTCTCGAGGCGATCCCGAGTTCGTAGCGACCGACGAGCGCTTCGATAAGCGTCGTCGACTCAACCTCTGCTCGGCTGACGAAGACACTGCGGTCGATCTCGGACTCGATCTGCCGAGCCCAGGCCTCGGCTTCCGCTCGCTTGTTGAACGTTTTGATTTGGACAGGGTAGCCCTTGCGTCGAACACGGGCCTGCCACTGACGGTGCCCTCGACGACTGGCGATAGATGCCATCTACCGCTCCTCTGATGTTATGCCCACGGTTCCGGCAGCCCGAGTGGCACAAACTTGGCGCAATAAATCGAATCTACAAAATGAAAAGGGCCTAGCCCATCGGCCAAGCCCTTGAATCCATTGGTGGAGCGGAGGAGGATCGAACTCCCGACCTTCGCATTGCGAACGCGACGCTCTCCCAGCTGAGCTACCGCCCCAACGAAGCTGCAATTCTGTCACGGGAATCTAGGGTTTGACAAGCCCCTATCCTCATGAAAATCCCTAACGGTTGCGGCTACTTAGCGGCGCTTGTGGTTGCGGCGCCGGCGAGCACCCAGGCGACGACGGTATGAATATCGGCATCGCTCATCCTGGGGTGGGAGGGCATGGGAATGACGCCCCAGACTCCGGACCCACCGTCTTTGACCTTCTTTTCCAGCCGGGCTTGCGCCTGGCCATCGCCTTTGTACTTACTGGCGATGTCCCGAAACCCGGGCCCGACGAGTTTCCGATCGACGGCATGGCATCCTAAGCAGGCATTCTGCTTAGCGATTTCGAACCCGGCGGGCGAAGACGAAGCAGCCAAGACGCTACTCGACCACCCACCAGCACCAACAACCCCCGCAGCAAAAACAACCGCCGCCACACCCCGCCGCCAAGCCGTCATCACTTCACCTGCCCGCTACTACCGGGATGCACCTGCGTCGAATTACTGACAGGCGCGGGCGTCTGCGAATCCAGCGGCTTCTCAGTAACCCCACCGCCGACAGGCACCGCCCCAACCGTAGCCTGAGCATCCGCCGACTGCGCCGAACTCGGCGCGCTAGCCGCCTGCGACGCCGTCGCCGAAACAGCCTGCGCCTGCTCCGGCTGCACGTACTGGAACACTTTCACGACACTCTTCACGCCGGGAACATTCGCCGCGACAGCCGCCCCGAGGTTCCCCTCATGCTCCGTCACGAGCCCCATCAAATAAATATTCCCAGCCTCACCAACGACCTTGAAGTCATTCGCCGAAATCCCCTTCTCGGCAATAAGCATCGTCTTAACACGCGTAACGAGATAAGAGTCATTAGCCCGATCCGAAAACTCCGTCATCGGCCCGACCTTCAACTCGTTGATGATCGCCTCGACATCGCCCACACCGCGAGTGATTTGCTCCGCCTGCTGCTTGGCCGCATCGGTCGGCACCTCGCCCGTCAACAGCGCCCGCCGGTTAAACACCGTCACATCCACATGCGACGTATTCCCAAGCTGGTTGGCAATCTGCGAGTACGCCTTCACTTGGATTTCGCGGTCGGCCGTTTGCGTGCCGAGCGTGCGTCGATCGGTCGCCATCAGCGCACCGCCGCCCGCCGCGCCGGCCACCGCCAGCACACACCCTTGCAACGACGTGATCAATGCTGCCGCGGTCGCCGCCGCCAGCGTGCTTCGCACAAGCGTCTTCATGACGCGATTTGCCCTCATCAACGAACTCCCCTTCGAAGTCAATCTTCCCCGAGCAACATGGCATCGATGCCGTCGCACAAGCAGTGAATGGCCAACAAGTGCACTTCATGAACGCGCGCCGCCCGCTGCGACGGCACGCAAATCTGGATATCGGTATCAACGAGCGCTTCGCCCACCTTGCCGCCGCCGTTCCCCGTCAGCGCAATCACGAACATCTCGCGTTCATGCGCCTCGCCGATAACTTCGAGCAAGTTGGCCGCATCGCCCGTCGAGGCGATCACGATCAACACATCGCCGGCGTGCCCCAACGCGCGAAGCTGCTTGGCGTAGACGGAATCAAACCCGCCGCCCGCACTCAGCGCCGTCAGCACCGTGGAATCGGCCGTCAGCGCGATCGCGGGCAAGCTCGGCCGCTCGCGCTCGAACCCGGCCGTAAGCTGGGCCGCAAGGCGCTGCGCGTCGGCCGCGCTCGCACCGTTGCCGCACGTGAAGATACGGTTGCCGTTCGCAAGCGCGCCGAACATCGTATCGATGGCCGCCGCGATCGGCATGGAAAGGGCATCGAGCGCCTCGAGTTTCAATGCCGCGCTTTCGCGAAAATGCTGTTGAATTCGTTCGACTGACATCGTTTCCCTGCTCTACCGGCCCCGCCTATCCGCGGCCGTTTCGTCAGCGCGCAAGTTTAACGCACTCCCCCGTCCCATCCGTACGTTTCAGCCATCGTCCTCTCTAAAAGCATCGCGCAGCCAAATCAGCCGCCGCCCCTCGAATACCACGGCGTCGAACCGGCACGGCCCCACGGCGGAGCCCCTCACCGACAAAAAGTACCGCGCGGCAAACAAAATCCGCTGCCGCTTATGCAAGCCGATACTCGCTGCCGCGCCGCCGTAACGGCTGCCGGCTCGCGCACGCACTTCCACGAAAACCAGCACGCCGTCGGCATCGCGCATCACCAGATCGATCTCTCCGCCACGGCACGTCACGTTGCGCGCGACGAGTCGCATGCGTTGCCGACGCAAAAACGCCAAGGCCTGCTCTTCGAACGCGGCCCCAACGCGTTTCGACTCGCGCCGTCCGGAAAAGTTGTCCACCGGTCGACTACCCCGCGTTGGCCGCGCTGCCCCAGCCGTCGCATCACGCCGCGCGTGGCACAATGACGGCCTTCCCTCGCTCGTTCGCGTCTCTCGCTTCATGTCCAACCTCCTCGATCTCGCGCAGCGGCAGCAGTACCCGTCCGCCACGCTGTATGTCATTGCGACGCCGGTCGGCAATGCCGCCGATATCACCTTGCGCGCGCTGCACGTGCTCGGCCTCGTCGATCGGATCGCGGCGGAGGACACGCGCAACACGGGCCAACTACTCGCGCTGTACGGCATCTCCAAGCCCCTCGTCGCCGTGCACGAGCACAACGAACGAGAAGCGGCCGAACGGATCGTCGATTGCCTGCGCGCCGGTGAACGCGTCGCCTACGTGTCCGATGCGGGCACGCCCGGCATATCGGACCCCGGCGCCAAACTCGTCGACGCCGTGCGCCATGCAGGCTTGGCCGTCGTTCCGCTACCCGGCGCGAGCGCCGTCACGACGGCCATTTCCGCTGCCGGCGATTTCGTCGGCGAATTCTCGTTCCTCGGTTTCTTGCCGACCAAAGTCAAGCAGCGCGCGGCCCACTTGCAAACGCTAGTCGCGCACCCATTCGCGATGGTCTTTTACGAGGCGCCGCATCGAATCGTCGAAACCGTGCAAGCACTCGCCGACACACTCGGCGGCGAGCGCCAGTTGCTGATCGCACGCGAACTGACGAAGCTACATGAGGCGATTCATCGTTGCACCCTGGCCGAAGGGCCAACGTGGCTCGCGGCGGATCCGAATCGGCAACGCGGGGAGTTCGTACTGGTCGTGCAAGGCGCGCCCCGCGAGGCGCAGCAAGACGAAGCGGCGCACGACGCGCTACTGGCGATGTTGCTCGAGGAAGTGTCTGTCAGTGCCGCCGCCCGGCTTGCCGCCGCTATCACCGGCGCATCTCGCAATACGCTCTATACAAGAGCGCTGGAGTTATCGAAGCGGGAAAGTTAAACCAGAGAGAGCAGGCTCGCGAGGACGAGAGACCGGATAGAGTCTCATCGATCCACAGTAGTTAGCACTCCTGAATATCCTCACCGATACGAAAACGGCGCCCTGGGAGGCGCCGTTCATGGCCGGATCGCTGTGATCCGGCTCAGCCGCTAAGCCAAGCTCGGCTCAGTTGCCGTCATCCTTCGACGTGGCATTGTTGCTCGCCAGCATTTCCGCGCGCTCGGCACGCGCTTGTTCCTGCGTCAATCCTTCGATCTGCACGCGCGCGGTACCCGCATGCTGCAAGCCGAGCAGCTTCGCGGCCGCGTACGACAAATCGATCACCCGCCCGCGCACATAAGGACCGCGGTCGTTGATCTTCACGACGACGGCCTTGTTGTTCGACATATTCGTCACGCGCACATACGAGGCGAGCGGCAACGTCTTGTGCGCGGCCGTCAGCGCGTGCATGTTGTACCGCTCGCCGCTGGCCGTGCGACGGCCGGCAAAGCGGCCGCCGTACCACGATGCGCGGCCGACCTGCTTGAAATCGGACACGTCGGGCGTGCCGTCGTCGAGCGGCTTGGCATCCGCCAGCGACTTGGACTTGTCGCCGGCGCCAGGCAGCGCGGAACCGGCACCGAACGCGACCGGCGCGTTCGCGCCCTGGGCGACGGCGGGAACGCGCGTTGCGCTCCCGGTTTGCGTAGTCGGCTGCATCGCGCAACCCGTGAAGGCGCCGAAGACAAAAAGGAACCCCAGCGATCGACGAAATCGATGTTTCATATGACGTTTTGCCAATCTGTCGAGCCGATGCAACAAACGTTTCGCTGCGCATGCGGCTCGGGCGATCGAGTGCAAGACGCCACCTGTGCTCAAAGCACGGGTCGCAATAAGGCACTCGGCTGCGGCCGGATACGACCGCGTTCAGCCCGGTTGGTATTCACGTCTGGCGCGGCTGTCCCCTTCAGCTTGACCAGACCCCACACGCCGCCATCGAACATGGCAACCACGTTCTTGCGCGCCCAAGGGCACGAGGAACGGCGGCGTAGGCCTGCCCAACGCAACGGCCGGAGGCCGTATCAGGCGCGCGGCGCCTGGCTGGGCAAGACGTGTGCATCGAACTTCGTCGACACAGATGTGAAGCCGCGTACACCGCAGCTTCGGACTTCAATTGACTGCGATCGGCAGGCGTAAGTTCAACGCAAGGGCCAGATCGCCGGTAGAGCTGCGCGAGCTCACCTCGCGCGAAAGCAGAGGCATTATAGCAGAAAGATCGAGCAATCCAGCCCGGCCCTCTCCTTCGCCGATTGATTCTGCCTATGACTGCAACAATGCGCATCGCGTACTAGCCATCAGGCCAAGCAACGCCGGGCTCGGGCGGCTGGTACCATCTTCCTTTTTGCCGTCCGGGCTCGTCGCCATGAAGGTCTTCCTCATCCCCGTCACGCCGTTCCAGCAGAACTGCTCGCTCATCATCTGCGAGGCTACCCAGCGGGCGGCCATCGTCGACCCAGGCGGCGATCTCGAAGTGATCGAGCGCGCCGTGGCGGAAAACGGCGCAACGGTCGAAAAAATCCTCCTCACGCACGGCCACGTCGATCACTGCGCCGGCGCCAAAACGCTCGCCACCCGCTACGGCGTACCGATCGAGGGTCCGCAGCGCGACGAGCGATTCTGGATCGAGCAACTGCCCGATCAAAGCGTGCGCTTCGGTTTCCCGGCGGCACAAGCGTTCGAGCCCGACCGCTGGCTCGACGACGGCGACACGGTCCAATTCGGCGAGGAAACAATGGATGTCTATCACTGCCCCGGTCATACGCCGGGCCACGTCGTCTTTGTCAGCGACAAGCATCGGATCGCGTTCGTGGGCGACGTCTTGTTCGCGGGCTCGATCGGGCGCACCGATTTCCCGCGCGGCAACCACGGCGATCTGATTCGCTCGATTCGCACGAAGCTCTGGCCGCTCGGAGACGACATCACGTTCGTCCCCGGCCACGGCCCCACCTCGACGTTCGGCGAGGAGCGGCGCACGAATCCGTACGTTGCGGATGGAGTCAGCGCGTGAGCTCGGAAATCTACGTCAGCACGGATATCGAGGCCGACGGCCCGATTCCCGGTCCCCATTCGATGCTGAGCTTCGCGTCGGCTGCCTATACCGAGGACAAGCAGTTGATCGCGACGTTCTCGGCCAATCTCGAAACGCTGCCCGGCGCCCAAGCGCACCCGGTCCAAGAAGCCTGGTGGAAAACGCAGCCCGAAGCATGGGCCGCCTGCCGCTCGGACCTGCGGCGCCCCGAGGAAGCACTCGTCGCCTACGTCGAGTGGGTCGAGGCACTGCCGGGCAAGCCCGTCTTCGTCGGCATGCCGGCGGGCTTCGATTTCTCTTTCATGTTCTGGTACATGATGCGCTTCACGGGGCGTTGTCCGTTCTCGTGGTCGGCCCTCGACATCAAAACGCTCGCCTTTGCGATGACGGGTCTGCCCTATCGCAAATGCATCAAGCCGCGCATGCCGAAGCACTGGTTCGACGACCATCCGCATACCCATGTCGCGCTCGACGACGCGATCGAGCAAGGCGCTCTTTTTTGTAACATGCTCAAAGACTTACGCGTGCTTCAGCAAGCGTCGGCCGCGGTGGCCGAATCGAAAACGCGCGATGCCGAAGTGGCCGCCAAGGGCTTAGGTCAAAACGACGCTGAGAGCCCGCCAAATTAGGGAAAATCCCTCGCTTATCCGCCATTCGATTGCCTTTTGTTTCTTCCGCCACTAATATCGGACGCAGTGGCTGTCGTAATGGAGGCGCGGATGGCGCTCGACACGTTTTCCCAAAGAATCCTGCGCCTCTTGCAGCTCGATGCGCGACGTTCGGTGCAGGAGATTTCCGATCAAGTCGGGCTGTCGAGCACGCCTTGTTGGCGACGCATCAAAGACATGGAGCAGTCGGGCATCATTCAGCGCTACACAGCGCTGCTCGATCGCGAAAAACTGGGGCTGCACGTCTGCGCACTGGCCCACATCCACTTGACGCGGCACACGGAAGGCGGCGTCGAACAATTCGAGCGGGAAATCTCCACCTGCCCGGAAGTGACGGAGTGCTACAGCACCACGGGCGAAGCGGATTACATCCTCAAGATCGTGGCGCCCGATATCAAAGCCTACGACGCCTTCTTGCACGATCGCATCTTCAAAATCCCGGCCGTTGCGCAGGTACGGACGAGCGTCGTATTGCGTGAAGTGAAGTTCGACACGCAACTCCCGCTTTGATATCTAGCTCGAGCGGCTAATCGCGCCGCGCACCGGTCATGCGTGTCCCGGCACGCTCGCCTTCGCGGTACCGATCTCGCGCTGAAGCGTCACCTTGCGCGCCCCCAATTTCGATTTCAATACGCTGAGATCGAGCCGTTGCGCCAGATTCGCATCATGTTCGCGATCGCTTAACGCATCCGCCGCCAGCGTGATGTCCAAGTCGAGCCCCGTGCTCAGGTAATGCACATTCAAAGCCGAGGCGCGCAACCCGTACTTCGCCAGCTCCGCATCGACGAGCGAGGCCACCGTGGCGCGCGCGGGCAGGCGCGTCGGTGGATGGGCGACGGCGTCGTTTTCGGGATCGACGTGAATCAATGCGTCGAGCACGCGCTTGTCGGTCATGACCCGCGCGCGCGCCGACTCGGCGATGTAATGCCCTTCGGAGACGGAAATCAGCGGATCGACCAGGATATGCGCATCGACGAGCGCTAGATCGCCGGTCTTGCGCGTACGCAGTTCATGCACGTCGAGCACGCCGGGCGTGGCCATCAGCAACTTGCGGATATCGCCCGTCGCAGCTTCGTCGAGCGCTCTGTCGGAGAGGTCTTGCAGCGCATCCCAGCCGAACACCCAGCCCATCCTCGCCACGAGGAAGCCGACGATCGCGGCCGCGATCGGGTCCAGCAGCCGCACGCCGAACAAGCTGCCCACGATACCGACGGCAACGACGAGCGAGGACGCCGCATCCGATCGGGCGTGCCACGCGTTCGCGATCAGCATCGCAGAACGCACGCGCTCGGCTTGCCGCAGCATGTAGCGGAACAACGCTTCCTTACACACGAGCACCAGCACCGCGACGACCAAGGCGCTCACATGGACGGCCGGAATATTCTCCAAATCGGCCAGCCTCGTGCCCGCGCGCCAAAGCATGCCGATCCCGACCGTCACGAGCAGAGCGCCGAGAAACAGCGAAGCCACTGTCTCATAACGGGCATGGCCGTAGTTGTGGTCGGCGTCGGGTTTCTCGGCACTCGCGCGATTGGCGATGAGCACGATGAAGTCCGAAATCAGATCGGCCAGCGAATGAATCCCATCGGCGATCAACGCCTGCGAATGCGCGAAAAATCCTATCGCCACCTGCAAGGTCATTAGGACGATATTGACGACGACGCTCGCGAACGTGCTTTTACGCGCGACGGCTTGTTTTTCTCCGGAGCGGAGTTCTGTGGGGGCGTGAGTGTGCATCGGTTGCGCTGAACGGCTTGAGTGTTTACGGGCCGATTGTATCGCGCGCAGCGCGGCCGCGCTGTGACAGTCTTATCGATTTTTCCTTTTCAATCAGGAGGTTATGAGAACGCGACGTATTCTTGTTCGCGTCTCGCCCCCGCGTCGAACACAGGCTTTATCGGCCCACTCTCGAATCGATTGTCCAGGTGAATGAAAGGATTCGTTAGACGAATAAAAACCGCGCACCCCAATGGGTTACGCGGTTCTCATTTAGGCCGCCGCACGCAATAGCGCAGACGCGCCCACTGCTATGCCGATAGGCCTATTACTTTTGAATCAGGAACTGATCGCGGTCCTGACCGGCAATCCACCGGGGCGGCTTGCCACGGCCCGACCAGGTATTGCCGCTTGCCGGATCACGGTATTTGGGTGCAACGCCGGCGCGCGGACGGCCAGCCTTGGCGTGCTTGCCACGGCCGCCGCCCAGTTCCGCGAGCGTAATGCCGTAGTCAGCCATTTTCTGTTTGATCTCGTTCAGCACTTCGGCGTATTCACGTGCCTTCGCCTCTTCGATCTGCTTCTCCAGCTTCTCTCGTTGGGCGAGAAGTTCCTTGTAAGAAGACATATGTTCCCTTGTGGTTTCAGTAAATGGCGCCGGTCTGATGCCGGTTTAGCCACCTCAATGCTGGGTGCCTCGGATATTTCGGAAGCGAGATTAGCACAAAAGACAAGCGGACGAAAAGCCCGAAAAGCCCATCCGCTTAAAATTACTTCATTGAATTGTTTCACTCATTCGTCATCTGCGAGTCGATCTCAATTTACCCATTGCAACTTCCATCTCATATTTCCACTGCATCGCGAACTGAACGTCCTGATAACTTTCAGATTATGAGACCGATTCCGCATGGAGCCAAAAAACCTTTCATGAAATGATAGGATCACGCACCGGCGCGGGTTTCGAGGCGATTACGGCGTGTTTTCCCGGCCGCATCCGCATTTTCCCTATTAAGCCTCACAAGCGAGCTAATCGGCGTGATCCGCGATGCAGCGCGCCAGTGCCTGTTCCAGCGCGGCCATATCGGCTTTCGGGGAATCGAACGCATAGCGCCGGCGCTCGCCGTCCACTTTCAAATCGGCGCCGTGGCGATCGACGCCCGCCAAACGGACGAGCCCCGGACGGCTCACATGCCGATCGAAGTATTCGATCAGGGCGGTTTCGTCTTCATCGGTTAAAGGCTCGAGCGGGTCGAGTTCCTCGGCGTCGAGCCAGCCCATTGCGCCGAATCCGCCGATGTATCGCATTCGCTCGATTTCGAGCACGCGAAACGAAAAATCGCCCAGCGCGAGATAACGTTCGGCGTCCGGGTGATAGCGCAAGTAACGCCGGACGAGCGGCGGTTCGAGTCCGCCGGGAATGAAACGGCCCAGTAAAGTCAAACGCTCGCCGCTGAGTATGTCGTCGTTCGGCGGCGTGTCCACCACGAGAAAACCGGCTCGCGCGTCGGCTTCGAGATTGCGCGAATGCTCGGCCAAACGGCTCACGAGCACCACCGGCCGATGTCGAGCATCGGGCGCGAACGGCAACGCGGTCGGATACGGATAGCCGAGCGGTTCGCGCGCGTGCGTCGCCAGCGCGCCCGTGGGCTTACGGTGCAATAAATGCAGCGGTGCATGTGCGGATAGGTTCATGGTGTCGTGCCCCATTTGGGGCGGATATGAGCTGTCAGCGAGATGTAAAGGCGTCCGTTAGAATCGACGATTCTCATTCATCGTAGCGTTTGCGCACGGATCCGGATGCCCGGATTTTCGTGTGCTGCTGCCCTTTTTTCAGCCTGGCACAAGTGTCTCAAACCACTTCCTCGTCCGCATCCCCCGTGCATCGTCACCTCGCTCCGGCCGCGCGCGAACGCGCGCGCTACGCCACGATGGCGCTCTTTTTCATTGCGGGAATGGCGTACGCCTCGTGGGGCGTGCACGTCCCCACGGTGCGCGACAAGTTCGATCTCCAGCCGGCCGCGCTCTCGCTCGCGCTATTCGTTCTGACGGGCGGTTCGATCGCGGCCACGGTGGGCAATGCTAAATGGATCGCGCGCGCCGGCACGCGCAAAGCGTGTCTCGTCGGCGGGCTCGTGATGTCGGTCAGTATGGCGCTGATCTTGGTCGCACCGTCCTATGCGCTGATGTTACCCGTGCTCGCGGCGTTCGGCGCGGGCATGGCGACGATGGACGTCGCGATGAACGCCGAAGCCAGCGCGGTCGAGGAGGCGCTGGGCCGCCCCATCATGTCGTCGCTGCACGGCATGTTCAGCATCGGCGGCATGATCGGCGCCGCGGTCGGCGGGGTGGCTTTGGGTCACGGGGTGCCGAGCGCCGTGCATATGCTGTTGGCGGGACTCGTTTGCGCCGGCGTGCTCGCCGTGGCCTGCCCCGTCGTGCTGCCTCACGTGCCCCACACCGAGAGCCATCATGGCGGCACGCGTTCGAGCCGCTGGCGCTCGCCCGTGTTGTGGGCCCTGGGCGCCGTCGCGCTGATCGCCTTGATCGCCGAAGGCGCGATGTACGACTGGGCCGCCGTCTATATGCGCGATATCGTGCACTCGACGCCCGCTTTCGCCAGTGCCGGCTATGCGGCCTTTACGGGCGCGATGGCGGCCGGACGCTTCGCCGGCGACGCGATTCGAGCGCGCTTCGGCGCTGTTCAACTGGTATTCGTCAGCGCGTCGCTGGCTTTTGCCGGAATGGTCGGCGCGCTGGTGCTGCCGTTCTCGATCACCGCGCTTGCCGGCTTCGCCATGATGGGGCTCGGCCTCGCGAACATGATGCCGGTGCTGTTCGCCGCGGCCATGCGCGTCAAGGGTATCCACGCGGCGGAAGGTCTCGCCCATGTCGCGAGCATCGCCTACGTCGGCCTGTTGTTTGGGCCCGTGCTCATCGGCGGCGTGGCGCAAGCCACCAACCTCTCGATCGGTCTCTCGGTCGTCGCGCTATGCGCCGCGCTCGTCGCCGTCATCGGCCCGCGCGTGCTGAAGCGGCTCGGCGTCTAAGCGGCAGCGCGGCAAAGCGCCCGCACAAAAAAACGACAGGCGCGCACGCGTTTGGCATGCACGCCCGTCGATGCTTCCGTTACAGGCCGCGCTAACCGTCGATACGGTCGCGCGGCGTCGATCGGGAAGGCTCGCGTCGATTACATCTTCACTTCGTTCAGCAGCGTCTTCTTGCCGGTCACGTAGTGGTACAGCGAGATCACGCCGTGCTTCAGATCGCCGTGCTCGTCGAACGTCGTCTCGCCGATGATGCCCTTGTAATCCGTCGACGGCATTGCCGCGAGGATCTTCGCCGCATCGGTCGAGTTCGCGCGCTTCATCGCGTCGACGATGATGTAGATCGCGTCATACGTGAACGGCGCGTAGATCTGGATCGGCACGCCGAAACGGGCCTTGTACTTGGCTTGGAACTCTTCGCCGGCCTTGCCCATCTTCTCGAGCGAGCGGCCCGCTTCCGAGCACACGACGTTGTCGGTCGCGTCGCCGGCCAACTGCGCGAGCTGGTCGGTACACACGCCGTCGCCCGCCAGGACCTTCGCCTTGATGCCCAGTTGCTTCGCTTGCTTGGCGAACGGGCCGCCCGTGGCGTCCATGCCGCCGTACATGATCGCGTCGGCGCCTTCGCCCTTGATCTTCGTCAGAATCGCGCGGAAGTCGACAGCCTTGTCGTTCGTCGCGTCATGCGAGAGCACTTGCATGCCGAGCGACTTCGCCGTCTTCTCGAATTCGTTCGCCAAACCTTGACCGTAGGCCGTGGCGTCGTCGACGATCGCGACCTTCTTCAGCTTCAAATCCTTCGCTGCGTAGTTTGCGAGAGCGGGACCTTGCTGCGCATCCGTCGCCACGACGCGGAACGTCGTCTTGAAGCCTTGCAGCGTGTATTGGGGGTTCGTCGCCGACGGCGAGATCTGCACGATGCCCGCATCGCTATAGATCTTCGAAGCCGGAATCGACGTACCGGAGTTCAAGTGGCCAACCACGGCGACGACCTTGTCGTCGACGAGCTTCTGCGCAACTTGCGTAGCCGTACGCGGGTCGGCCGCGTCGTCTTGCGCGTCCAGTTGCAGCGTGACCTTTTGGCCGCCGATCACGAGACCCTTCTTGTTGATTTCTTCGACAGCCAGACGAGCGCCGTTTTCGTTGTCCTTGCCGAGGTGAGCGATTTGGCCCGTCAACGGCGCAACGTGACCGATCTTGACGGTCTCGTCTGCCGCGGCACCCGTTGCCATCGTCGCGAACAACATTGCAGCCGCGGTGATCGGCAACAGTTTTTGCATCTTGATATTCATGTAAGTCTCCGGTTTCGGTCCCAAAAACGACGTGATCGCCCGAATCCCCGCCTTCCCTCTTGTTGTGTCGAAGGGGCAATTACGTCGGATGCATCGTCATGCACTTGTTGGTGCACCCCGGCCGGCGAGTTCGTGACAAGCCTTGCCTGCGTGCTGCGCGCAAGTGTAGGGCAACAAATTAAAGTTGGGGATATTTTTGAGAAAGTGGGAAGACTACTAATAGCGCGCGCAGCGAAAAAGGCTTGCGGGAATGGGCGCGACCGCCCGCAAACCCACTAGGCATGCGGGTTTTGGAGCAGTCGGCAGTGCGGCGGCGACGCAACAGTGCCGCGTTCAATTGCAAAAATGGTGTGCTAAGCGCTTGAGCGGAATCAAAAAAACGCTTAACAAAAACATACAAACGCCATTCGATCGAGCGAACAACGCGGCTTTACCGAGGCGATCCGTAGTGTCTTTATTCGATCGCGCCGATGCGCGAAAGGGCGTTCACCGCGGCTCGCCATTCGGTATCGAGCGCATCGACGAGTTCGGCGGCGCCGGCGCGCTCGGGCCGTCCCCGCAAAAGCGGCGCGCCCTGGCCCGACCACAGCGAGAGGTAATCGCCGCGGTCGGCCTTCGCCGCCGTTTGGCGCAACTCCTGAGTCAGCGCGTTTTGCACGGGGTAAGGCGCGACCAGGGAAGGCTCGGCTTCGAGCCGATCCATCAACGTATTGCGTATGCCGCGGGCGTAGCGTCCCGTAATGGCCCGTGTCACCGAAGTGGACGTATCGCGGCTCGCGAGGAGCCGCCGGCGCCAGTCCTCGGCAATCGCGCTTTCCGCGCAAGGCAAGAACACGGTCCCGAGTTGCGCCGCCTGCGCACCGAGCGCGAGCGCGGCCGCTATGCCCCGGCCGTCCATGATCCCGCCCGCCGCGAGAACCGGGATGTCGAGCGCATCGGCGAGTTGCGGCACCAGCGCCATCGTCCCGACCAGCGGATTCTTGCCCGCGTCTATGAAGGTGCCGCGGTGTCCGCCGGCCTCGGCGCCCTGCGCGCAGACCGCATCGGCGCCCGCATCGCGCCAAGCGAGGCCCTCGGCAACGTGCGTCGCCGAGCCGATCACATAGCTGCCCGCCGCCTTCAGGCGCGCCACGTCGGCCGCATCGAGCACGCCGAAAGTAAAACTGACCACGGGCACGCGCAGTTCGACGAGCCGATCCAGTTGCGCGCGAAACGCGTGCGCATAGCGCTCGAGGGCACGGCCCGGCGGCAGTCCCAGTTCGGCGCGCAGCGGATCGATCGCACTCAGCGCGCGACGTACCGTCGCTTCGTCGGGCGTATGCTCGTCGAGCACGAACAAGTTGACGCCGAACGGGCGCGAGGTCCCGGCTCGGATCTCAGCCACTTCGGCCGTGAGCTTATCGGGTGTCATCGCGCCGGCGCCGAGGCTGCCGAGCGCCCCGGCGTTGCTCGCGGCGATGACGAGCGCGGGCGTCGTCGCGCCGACCATCGGCGCCTGTACGAGCGGTAGACGCAAATCGAAACGTTCGGCGAACGGCGTGGCGTAACGGTTCGATGCTCTCGTGCTCATTTGAAGTCTCCTGGCGTCAAGTCGGATCGGCGCGCCGACGATGCGGTCACTGTACGCCGCCGCCTTGCGTCCGAAAAATGAATTATCGAGATCGTTTCGTTTCCGTTCGGTGAACGAGTTGGGAAAGCGCCGCCGCTTACGCTGGCTATACACGCCTCCAGCAAAGCTCGCGAATCGATGCGAAACTGGCGGCCCCTACCGAATTGCCAGACGAGAGGTTTTCGATGAGTGTGACAACGCGATGGATCGAGATCGACGCCGGCGCAGGCGAGCGCTATGACGGCTACCTGGCGCTGCCGCGCGCGGGCAAAGGCCCGGGCGTCATCATCGTGCAGGAGATTTTCGGCGTGAACGCGCATATCCGTTCGGTCGCCGAACAATATGCGCTGGCGGGCTACGTCGCGCTCGCCCCCGATATCTTCTGGCGCGCCGAGCGCCGCGTGGAGCTAGGTTACGAAGGCGCCGACCGCGACAAGGCGCTCGCGCTGCTAAAGAATATCGATGCCAACCAGGCGGCGGCCGATCTCGGCGCGGCCGCGAAGGCGCTGCGCGCGCTGCCAGAAACCGCAGGCAAAGTGGGCGCGGTCGGCTTTTGCTTCGGCGGTCAACTCGCTTATTTGATGGCGGCGCGCGGCACCGTCGATGCCGCCGTCGCCTACTATGGCGGCGGGATTCAAAACAAGCTCGACGAGGCGCCCAACGTCCGCGTGCCGATGCTGTTTCATTATGCGGAGCATGACTCGTCGATCCCGCAAGCAGCCGTCGCTCAAGTGCGGCAAAGCTTCGCGGGCCGCGCGAACGCGCAGTTCCACGAGTATCCGGGCGTGGGGCACGGCTTCAATTGCTCGGATCGTTCCGCCTACGATCAGCACGCCTCGGCGCTCGCGCACGGACGCACGCTCGAGTTTCTCTCGTCTAACTTGTAAGCGTCGAACGATCGGCGCGGCTGACTGGCCGCGCCGCAGTCGAGCATGGTCTTGGGCGGCCGCTCGATCAGGCCTTCTTCGAATACGCGCTGCACCAGCCCTTGCCGGCGACTTGCTTGCCCCCGAACATGGGACAAGGTGCGAATGCGTCGGCGGGTTTGCCTTGGAAGAACTGGCAGTTGCTGCACGTTTCGCCCGCGGCGTACTTCGGATACTTCGCCTTGTCGACTTTGGACGCATCCAACTTATAGCCGAGCGCAACGGCGGTCGGATCGTTTTCCGCGACTTTCGGGGCATCGGCCAGCGCCTCGCGCGAAGCCAATGCGAGCGCGGACACAGCGCCCAGACTCGTGATCAAAAACGTACGGCGGGACGACTTCATGGGGGACTCTCCTTTATATGATCCTACTGTGCGCTGCTTCTCGCGGCAGCAGTGGGCAAGCATAGCAACGAAGCGCCGATAGCGCACCGGGCTTGACCCTATGTCGCGGATAAGCGGACGCACCGGTCCGTCGCCTGCGTCTCCTTATGCCCGGCCCGCGAGCTCGCACACGCGCTGCGCGATCGCGAGCGATGCGGTCAACCCCGGAGATTCGATGCCGAACAAGTTGACGAGCCCCCGCACGCCGTGTGCGGCGGGACCTTGGATCACGAAATCGGCGGCGCTTTCGCCCGGCCCCGACAGCTTCGGCCGGATCCCCGCATACGCCGGCTGGAGCGCACCGTCGGGCAGCGCGGGCCAATACTCGCGAATGGCCGCGTAGAACGAATCGGCGCGGCGCGGATCGACGTCGTAATTGATCGTATCGACCCATTCCACGTCGGGGCCGAAGCGCGCTTGGCCGCCGAGGTCGATCGTCAAATGCACGCCGAGCCCCGCTTCGTTCGGCATCGGATAGATGAGACGCGAGAACGGCGCGCGCCCCGACACGCTGAAATAGTTGCCGCGCGCAAGATAAAGCGGCGGCACGTGCCGCGCATCGAGCCCGCGGATCTTGCGGGCCAGTGCGTTCGCGTGCAAGCCGGCGCTGTTGATGACGCAGGCGGCCGAGAGCGCGGTAGGCGATTCGCCGCCGACCGTGACGACGAAGCGGCCGGCTCTGGCCTCCACCGATTCCACGGGCGAATGAAATGCGCAGACGCCGCCCGCGCGTTCGGCGTCCCCTTGCAACGCGAGCAGCAACTGATGGCTGTCGACGATACCCGTTTGCGGGGAGAACACCGCGGCCTCGCATTGCAGGGCCGGCTCGAGCTCCTGCGCGTCGGCGCCCGATAGCCGGATCAGATCGAGCACGCCGTTCTCTTTGCCGCGCGCCTCGATGGCGGCAAGCTGCGGCAATTGATTGCGCGCGGTCGCGACCAACAGCTTGCCGCAACGCTGATGCGGCACGCCGCGCGCGGCGCAATATTCATAGAGCATTTCGCGCCCGCGCACGCAAAGCGTCGCTTTCAACGAGCCACGCGGATAGTAGAGCCCCGCATGTATGACTTCGCTATTGCGCGAACTCGTGCCGGTGCCGATGGCTTCGCTCGCCTCGAGCACGATCACCTCGCGGCCCCGCTCGGCGAGCGAGCGCGCGATCGCTAGACCGACCACGCCCGCGCCGATCACTACACATTCGATCTCATCCATGTTTTGTGGTCGCGGCCCGTTCGGCCGCGCTTCTCCGTCCGCTTCCAACTCAGGTGGGACTGCTTCGCGAGCGCCGGCATGTCCGGCGCTCGCATCGTCGCGCTTAACGAGACGTAAGGATCATGGATCATTGTACGACGCCGGGCGGCGTTCCCAACCCGCGAGCGGAGCAAAGCGCCGTCGTAACGGCCGAAACAAACGGGTCTCAGAACCCGATCGGCCGGCGTCGCGCGCCGCGTTCCGGGCGGATGTCGTCGGCGCGCACGACGTCCCGGCCGTCGATGCGGGCCTCGCCGAACGCGTGCAGGATGGCGCGGCGCATATCGCGCGGCGACGCGCGCGAGAGCGCTTCGAGAGCATCGTCGCCCAATCGCTCCGGAAAGCGCCGGCCCCAGCCGTGCGCGGTACGGACTTCATCGTAGATCGTCTGAGCGATACGGCGCGCGCCGTCGCGATCGGGCGGCGCGATTTCGTAGACGCTCATGCGGCTCAAGATGGGCTCGGGAATCGCGCGCTCGTCGTTGGCCGTCGCGATCCAAATGACTTGGCCCGCGTTGATCGGCACTTCGGCGAACTCGTCGATGAACGCCTGCGCCGTCTCGTGTTCGAGCAGCGCGTATAGCGCGCCGAGCGGGTCGTATTGCGAATCCGCGCTCGCTTTGTCGATCTCGTCCACGACGATCACGGGGTTCGCATAGCTGCCGTTCACCAGCGTTTCGAAGACCTTGCCGGGCTTGGCGTTCTTCCATTGCGAGGAAGCGCCCGACAAAATCCACCCCGCCGTCAGCGAACTCATCGCGACGTACTGATGCGAGGTGCCGAGCAAGCGCGCGAGCGCTTTGGCGAAATGCGTCTTGCCGATGCCGGGATCGCCGAGCAACAGAATCGGCATCAGCTCGAGCCGGTCTTCGGTTTCGACGCAAAGCGCCATCTGCCGGCGCACGTCCTCGAGCGGATCGGCGAAATTGGGCAGCGCCTCGATGAGGGCATCGATCGCGGGCATGCGGTTCGGCTTCACGCAGAACCGCATATTGCCCACCTTCAGCATTTTTTCGTAGGTCGTGCGCAGCGCCTCGTTCGCGCCTTCGGTCAATTCGTTCAGTGCCGTCTCGACCCGTTCGAGGTCGTACAGCTTGCTGAAGGACGCCACTGCGATTTCCTGTTTCACCACGGCTGTCGTCATCGCTCACCTCTCATGCCATTGCCAAGCGCATGTGCTCTCCGAGCGCGCCCCGACCCCATGGTGTTGCCATGCGTCCGGCCTCGGGCGGCGCATCGTTCGCTACTTTGCGATTTCAGTGTAGCCAAGCAATTTCCATGCGAAAAGCGAGCAGCGAGACGAACGTGCTGCTAATAACGTAGCGGCGCGGGCGACGGCGGCGCGCCAGCGGCCGGCACCGGCGCCTCGGCACCGTTCGTGCGTCGGCCATATCGAAAGGCGTAAGATGGACGCTTGTCGTTTCGCGCGGCAGCCTCCGTTTTCGCGCGAAGGAGAAGGGTTCGATGACGCGTTCCACCCGCATTGCCGCCGGCTTCGCCGGCCGCCTGGCCCGGATATCGGGCACGTTCGCGGCGCTTGTGCTGGCAAGCGCCTTGGCCGCAAACCAGGCGGCGGCCGCGGCGGACGCGGCCTCGTCCGCGCCCGCCGCCGGCCCGGTCGACGACACTCCCACGGCCGTCAGTTGGAAACTCGACGTTTTGCGCGACGGGCAGCCGATCGATACGTTCGAAGCCACGACGATGGTCGGGCAGACATTCAGCGATACGCACCATCACCCGATGCAACATCGCGTCGGATGCAAGGACAACCCCGCGGGCGGCATCGATCTTGCACGAACGGTATCGGTTTCGCCGATCGCCGCCGATCCCGGCGGGGTGACGCTCGCCGTCGATGCCGACGAAACGATCGAAGACGACGCGGCACCCACGACCCCCGAAGGCTGCAAGCTGCCGCCGCAGCCACGGCGCGTGAATGCGAGCCACCCCGGTCTCTTGGTTCCAATCGGCCAAGCGGCCGATTGGACGTTGATCGACAAGAATCCGGCGCTCGTCTATCGCGTGCATGCGAGCGTCACGTCTCATTAACGGTTGCAACGAAGCGGAAACGACGCTGCATGCGAAACCCCGAAGAATTGACGGCGGCAAGGCCGCATAAGAAAGAGTTCATCGCGGTGAGCTGGAACCTGCACAAAGGCCGCTCGCCGCTCGGCTTTACGGCATGGAAGGCGATGCAGCGCTGGGTCGAATCGACGCACGCCGACGTCTACTTTCTGCAAGAAGCCATGGCGCGGCGTATGCCGGGTCCGGTGCTGGCCACGAGCTTCGGCGCGCCTGTGCACGAGCCGCTTGCCGATGTCTGGGAGTGCCAGGCCACTGAGATTGCACATGCGCTCGACCTCGACATCGCACTCGGTCCGAATGTGTTCAAGCCGTCTTGGCGGCATGGCAATGCGATCCTTTCCCCGCATCCGCTCGATCTCGGCGGGCGCTGGGATATCTCGGCGCACCGGTTCGAGCGGCGCGGTTTGCTCGTGGCGCGCGCGGCCTTCGCGGGCCGCTCGGTCACGCTGCTATGCGCCCACCTCGCGCTCACGCGCTCGGCCCGCATGCGCCAGATGAATTGGATCGCTCATTGGATCGCGCGCGAGGCGCCGGACGGGCCGCTCGTGCTCGCCGGCGACTTCAACGATTGGCGCAACGACTCGGTACCGATCTTCGGCGAACACGGGCTCGTGGAGGTGGCGACGCTCCTGGGGCAGCCTGCCCGCACGTTTCCGGCGTTTTCGCCGGCGCTCGCGCTCGATAAGATGTTCGTGCGCGGCATGCAGCCGATCGCCTGCGTGCCGCCCACGCAAGAGACGGCGTGGCTTTCCGACCACTTGCCCTATATCGCTCGACTTCAATTGCAGGACTGAGCGGCGAAGTTGCGTTAGATTTGACGCTTTCGCCACGGGCGCCAACGCGATGCACTACCTACCGATCCTTGCCCAAATCGCCGTCATCTATTTCGTCGCGGCGGCGAGCCCGGGGCCGAATTTCTTTATGGTGACCCAGTTGTCGCTGGCCGGCCGGCGCGGATTGGGCGCGGCTTCCGCGCTCGGCGTATGCACGGCCTCCATGCTCTGGGTGACGCTCGCCATGCTCGGTTTGTCGGCCGTGCTGCAGCGCTTGGAATGGATCGATACGGGCGTGCGCGTGGCCGGCGCGCTGTATCTGATTTACTTCGGGCTCAAGCTGCTGCGCTCGAGCGCCCGCCGCGACCTCGCCCCAACCGCTTCCGCGCGGGCGGCGCAGCCCGTTGCGCATGATGCGGCCGCATGGCTGCGCGCGTACCGCTCGGGCTTCGTCACTTGCGCGACGAACCCGAAATCGTGCGCGTTCTGGACGAGCGTGTTCGCGGCGATGTTCCCGAAGCACCCGCCGATGTGGTTTTACGGCGCCGTGTTCGCGACGGTCGGTTCGCTCTCGGCCAGTTGGTACTGCGGCATGGCGTTCATGTTCGCCACGGAGCGCACCCAGCGCGGCTACCGTAAGCTGCGCCGCCCGATCGACGCGTTTTGCGGCGCGGCGCTCGTCGGGCTCGGCGCGAAACTCGTCGCCGAACGCTGAGCCGCGGCAGTCCCGCGCAGCGCTTGCGCATCGCCCTGAAGGATGCCTCGATCGATCCCGGATCGAGGCGCAAAAACCCCACAAGTCACCGGCGCGTCGCAAGCGCGGTAAAATGCCGGGTTTTCAGCGTCGTCAGACGCAGCCCGCGACAGCCCTTCGCCCTAGCCTAGCCCCCGCCGGCCGGAGCGTTCGTGTGCCGAGCGCTTTGGTGCCACCCCTTCGCCCTTTCATGTAGCCATGAGCAACCTGAACCCGCAAACCGTCCTCTCCGTCCATCACTGGACCGACACGCTGTTCAGCTTCACCTGCACCCGTGACGCGTCGTTTCGCTTTGAAAACGGGCAATTCACGATGGTCGGGCTGGAAGTGGACGGCAAGCCCCTGATTCGCGCCTATAGCATGGCGAGCGCGAACTACGAAGAAAATCTCGAATTCCTCAGCATCAAGGTGCCCGACGGTCCGCTCACCTCGCGCCTGCAACACTTGAAGGTGGGCGACCAAGTGCTGATCGGCAAAAAGCCGACGGGCACGCTGATGGCCGACAACCTGCTGCCGGGCAAGACGCTATGGCTGCTCTCGACGGGTACGGGCCTCGCGCCGTTCATGTCGATCATCAAGGATCCGGGCGTGTACGACCGCTACGAGAAGGTCGTGCTGACGCACACCTGCCGTTTCGTGGACGAGCTCGCATACAAGGAATACATCACCGAACACTTGCCGGCCCACGAGGACATCGGCGAACTCGTGCGGGAAAAGCTCGTCTACTACCCGACGGTCACGCGCGAGACGTTCCACAACCGCGGCCGGATCACCGAACTCATCGATACGAAGAAGCTGTTCGAGGACCTGAACGTGCCGCCGTTCTCGATCGAGAACGACCGCGTCATGCTGTGCGGCAGCCCGCATATGCTGCGCGACACGCGCGAACTGCTCGACGGCCTCGGCTTCAAGGAAGGCAGCAACAACGAGCCGGGCCATTACGTCGTCGAAAAGGCGTTCGTCGGCTAAACGAACCGCGGGGCAAGACGCCGCCGTGCGGCCCGGCCCCGGAATCCCACGTTGCGGGCCCGCGCCACGGCGAGCCCGCCCCGCAAACCGGAGCCCTTGCGCTCCGGTTTTTCTTTTGCGCGGCCCGTCGCGGCCACGTACTGGTTACATTTACCTGCCTGTCATGCGCATTTCCTCGTAGGAATTTTTCCTACATCGAAAAACGCCATCCCTGTCAATCGGGGCATGTCGAATCGTTGTAATGCTCAACATCCGGGAATTTCCGCCAGTTTTGAGATATGATCCGCCGCAAAGAAGGGTCGAATGGAAACGGTTCGGCAACCGGTAGCCGCGTGTTACCAGATGTAAATTGCGTTACACGGCAACGTCGTCTTTTCCGGCGCCGCGGTGTACAAAATGTGAGGTTCGGTTCTTCGCGATGAGTCAACGTCTGGCCAATTCCGCCCGGCAACAGGCACCTTCGGATGTCTCGACGGTCGTTCCGCTCGTCGCCGGTGCGATATCGGCGGCCGCACGCGAGGCGCGGCACCCGCGGCCGCGCGGCGAACGCCTCCAGGCTTTTCAGCCTGCTCCGGCCGGCTTCGCCGCCGAACGCAAGAGCGAGGGGCCGCGGCAAACGACGCGCGAGCATCCGGCCGATATGGCCGAGGCGCGCGAGGAAGTGATGCGCCACCTCGCCCGCGAACTACACGACGGTCTAGGCGCCGAACTGACGGCCGCGCGTTTCGCGCTGGCGGGCGTGGAGCAGGCGCTCGCGCGCGGCGCGGACATCGCTGCCGCCGCCAGCGCCCTCGCCGTGGCGCAGCAAGCACTCGACGCCGCTTGCGAGGCGGGCCGCCGTCTCGTCCAAGAACTGCACGAACCGAATGTGGAAGGCGGCATCGTCGCCGCGCTCGGCGAGTGGACGCGCGCATTTTCCGAGCGCACGGGTCTGGCGACGAGCTTCGTCTGCGCGGCGGACGTGCGTCTCACGCAGTTGCCGGACGACGCCGCGCTCGCGGTGATGCGCGTCGCCCAAGAAGCGCTCAATAACGTGGCCAAGCACGCCGATGCGCGCCGCGCCGACGTCCGGATCCAAACCGATGCCAAGCGCTTGGTCCTCATCATCGAGGACGACGGCCGCGGCATGCCGCCGCGCGCGCGCCGCGCCGGTGCGCCCGATTCGATCAACGCGCGCGGCTTCGGCCTGCCCGGCATGCGCGCTCGATGCGAGGGCTTCGGCGGCGCGCTGCGTATCGCCTCGCGGCTGCGCGACGAATCGACGCCCCCTTGGCACGTGCCGGGGCCGGCCGACGAACGTCCGCCGGCCGCGCGCTCGGGCACGACCGTCCGTGCTCACTTTTTGTGGGCGGCGATGGTCCACGGCCGCGACGCGCTCGCGGCCCGGGCGGGCAGCCGCGGGGGCCGGCGATGACGCTCAGAATTTTGCTCGTCGACGACCATGCCATCGTGCGGCAGGGCGTTCGCCAGCTTTTGCTGAACCACGCCGTCGCCCGCGAGGTCGTGGAGGCGGATAGCGGCGCACAGGCCCTCGCCAGCCTCGACGTCGATCCGTTCGATATCGTCTTGCTCGACATCTCGCTGCCCGATATTAACGGCGTGGAGGTGCTCAAACGGATCAAGCGCCGGCAACCCCGCACGCCGGTCATGATGTTTTCGATGTACCGCGAGGATCAATACGCGGTGCGCTCGCTCAAAGCGGGCGCGTCCGGCTATCTCTCGAAGACCGTGACGGCCGCGCAGATGATCGAGGCGATTCGACAAGTCGCGGCGGGCCGCAAGTATGTGAGCCCCGCGCTCGCCGAAGCCCTGGCCGATTACGTCTCGTTCGACAGCGACCAGCTCCCGCACGAAAAGCTCTCCGACCGCGAGTACCAGACGCTGTGCATGCTTGCGTCGGGCAAGCGGCTGACCGACATCGCGCACGCTCTCTCGCTCTCGGTGAAGACGGTCAGCGTCTACCGCGCCAGGCTGCTCGAGAAGATGAAGCTGAACAACAACGCCGAGCTGACGTTCTACGTGATGAGCAACCGGCTCGTCGATCTGAATCCGGCCATGACGGGCTGAAAAATAGGGCTTTACCAGGCGTTCCTTAGACTTTTCCGATTCCGAAGGTTGCACCGGGTTTCGCCTGCCGAATGGGCTAGAATCTTGGGTTTTTCCGCACAGAGTTGCACCATGGGGTGCAACCATTAGGAGACCCTCGCCTTATGTCCCTCTTCCGCAAGAAAAACGTCGAGCAGATGATCGCCGGTGCCGAACGCACCGGCCTGAAAAAAGCGCTCGGCGCGCTAGACCTCACGTTCCTCGGTATCGGCGCGATCATCGGCACCGGCATTTTCGTGCTGACGGGCACGGGCGCCGTGCAAGCGGGCCCGGCCTTGATGATCGCCTTTCTCATCGCCGCCGTTGCGTGCGCGTTGGCCGGTCTAGCGTACGCGGAATTCGCCTCGACGATCCCGGTCGCGGGCTCCATCTACACGTATTCGTACGCGACGCTCGGCGAATTGGCGGCGTGGGTCATCGGCTGGGACTTGATGCTCGAGTACGGGCTGGCCACCTCGGCCGTCTCGGTCGGCTGGTCGGGCTACTTGCAATCGCTCGTCGCGGGCTTCGGGCTGAAACTCCCCGTGGCGTTGACCGCGGCGCCCGGCGCCGTGCCCGGCGCGACGACGCTGTTCAATCTGCCCGCGTTCCTCGTCATGATGGTCATCACGACGCTGTTGTCCGTGGGCGTGCGCGAATCGACGCGCGTGAACAACCTCATGGTCGGCATCAAGGTCTTGGTCGTGCTCGCCGTCATCGCGGTGGGCGTATTCCATGTGCAGCCCGCGAACTGGCACCCGTTCATGCCGCACGGCTGGCACGGCGTGTTCGGCGCCGCGGCCGTCATGTTCTTCGCGTTCATCGGCTTCGATTCCGTGTCGTCGGCGGCCGAGGAAGTCAAAAATCCGAAACGCGACCTGCCGATCGGCATCATCGCGTCGCTCGCGATCTGCGCCGTGCTCTACGTGGCCGTGGCCGCCGTCGTGACCGGCATCGTTCCCGCCCCGCGTTTCGCCGACAACATCGCTCACCCCGTGTCGTATGCGCTGCAAGTGGCCGGTGAAAACTGGGTGGCCGGCTTCATCGATTTGGGCGCCGTGCTCGGCATGCTCACCGTCATTCTCGTCATGAGCTACGGGCAGACGCGGATCATCTTCGCGATGTCGCGCGACGGCCTGCTGCCCCAGGTCCTCTCGCGCGTGCATCCGCGATTCGCCACGCCGGTTACGACGACTTGGCTCGTCGGCATCTTTTTCGGCCTCATCGGTGCGTTGGTCCCGCTGAACGTGCTGGCCGAACTCATCAATATCGGTACGTTGGCGGCCTTCTCGATGGTGTCGATCGCCGTGCTCGTGCTGCGCCGCACGCACCCGCACCTGCCGCGCTCGTTCCGTTGCCCGGGCGTGCCCGTCGTGCCGCTGCTCGCGGTGGCCGCGTGCGTGTTCCTGATGGTGAATCTGCAATTGATCACGTGGATCGCCTTCGTCGTCTGGCTCGCGATCGGGCTGGCCGTCTATTTCGGCTACTCGCGCAAGCATTCGCTGTTGGCTCGCACGAAGCACTGAACACCCCGCCTCTCTATGAACGGCATCGCCGGCGCAAGCCGCGATGCCGTTTTTCTTTGCACACGGCTTGCTGGCGATGCACTGCCTTCGCGCCTATGTGGCCCGGTGAACTTGCACGCGCCACGAGGTCCATAATGATTGAGTTCCGCTGACAACGACCAGCGTCCGCTTGCGGGCGCCGGCCTTCCCTATTGAAGGAGGAGCAACGCAATGGAATTGACGGAAAGCTATACGCTGCCTGTGCCGCCGCAACGGGCCTGGGAAGCACTGACCGACGCCGCTATCTTGCGCGCGTCGATTCCCGGTTGCGAAGACATCCAGGCCGATGGGGAAAACGGCTTCCGATTAGCGGTCAATCTGGGCGCCGACGGGGCCGGCACTCGTTTCAAGGGCCGAGTCAGGCTGACGGAAGTCGATACGCCGGGGGCCCGCACGCTGCTGTTCGAACTCGACTCGCCGGCGGGCGCGGGCAACGGCGGCCCCCAGAGCGCAAGGCTCCGGCTAGAAGCCGACGGGGATGCGTCGAGCACGCTACTCTATACGGCCTATGCGCAAACGCTGCATGCCGACGGGACGAGTCCCGCCGATTCGGCCGTGCGTCAGGTCGCGGACGAATTCTTTAAGCGCTTCACGGCGCATTTGAACGCGTTCGATCAACCGCTGCCGAGCGATGCGCCGCAAGGGGCCGGATTGTCGGGGCAGCATGCGGCGGTGTTGGAGTCGGCGCCTGCCGGCAAGGGAGGGAAGTCGTGGAAAGCATGGACCTCGAGGTCCTGAATACAAGCGCACGTTGGCTGGCCGAGGGCCAGCGCGTGCTGATCGCTACCGTCGTGCGCACCTGGGGTTCGTCGCCGCGTCCCGAGGGCGCGATGCTCGCGATCCGGGGGGATGGTCTCGTCGTCGGCTCGGTGTCGGGCGGGTGCATCGAGGATGATCTGATCGAGCGCGTCAAGCGCGGCCACGTCGACACCGCGCGGCCGAGCGTGGCGCGTTACGGCGTGGCGGCCGAGGAAGCGCATCGCTTCGGGCTGCCTTGCGGCGGCACGCTCGAACTCGTGCTCGAACCGCTCGGCCCGGCGAGCGGCATCGACGCCCTGTGCGAAGCGCTCGCGAACGGCGCGCTGCTGGCTCGTACGCTCGACATGACCACCGGGCGGGCGTCGCTGGCCCCGGCCGCCGCGACCGACGGCGTGCGATTCGACGGCGAGCGGCTCGTGACCGTTCACGGGCCGCGCTATCGCATGCTGATCATCGGCGCCGGGCAGTTGTCGCACTACTTGGCGTCGATGGCCGTGGGGCTCGATTATCGCGTGACCGTCTGCGATCCGCGCGAGGAATATACGGACGAATGGAACGTGCCGGGCACCGAAGTCGTGCGCTCGATGCCCGACGATGCCGTCTTGGAGATGAAGCTCGATGCGCGTTCGGCCGTAGTCGCGCTCACGCACGACCCGAAGCTCGACGACCTCGCGCTGATGGAGGCGCTCAAGACGCCGGCGTTCTATGTCGGCGCGCTCGGCTCGCGGCGCAATAACGCGGCGCGGCGCGAACGGCTACGCGAGTTCGATCTGAGCGAAGCCGAACTCGCCAGATTGCATGGGCCGGTGGGTATCTATATCGGGAGCCGGACGCCGCCCGAAATCGCGATTTCGATTCTGGCCGAGGTGACGGCCGCGAAAAACGGCGTCTCGCTACCGACGATGCTGCGGGTGGAAGGGGCCAAGGCGGCAAGGGAGAGCGCCGCGTGCGGCGCATAGCACCGGGCGACGAGGCCTGGGCGCTGAAAGCGGCTCGATCGGCTTGCCGACCTGGCCGGCAGTCGGCCGATCATCGTGGCAAAAGTGGAACGCCAGTGACGGGCGGCATGGGCGAATCTCCGGGATCGCTCGCGCGGGAAGATGTCGCGGTGGCGGCTTCGGCTGTTCCATCGTCATCCGCCACCCCGCTCTCCAGCCGATACAGCCAGGCCAGCAACTCGGCCACGGCCTTGTAAAGCTCGGGGGGAATGCGCGCGTCGAGATCGACTTGCATGAGCAGCGACACCATCTCCGGGGCGCGATGAACGTAGAGCCCCGCTTCCTGCGCCCGCTGGATGATCATCTCCGCCACGAGCCCATAGCCCTTGGCGACGACGCGCGGCGCTTTATCGCCGCCTTTCGCGTCGTAAGCCAGGGCAGCCGCGCTCGTGCGCCGCTCGCGCCGGCTCATGATCCGCTCCATTCGAAGGGATCGTCGAACAAACGATCGATCGGCGACGGCACGGGCCCCGCATTGGGCGCGCCGCGCTTGGCCTGGGCCGCGGATTCCGCGCTCGACGGGCCGCCGATGTCCAGCCCGCCTTCGCGCACCTCGACGTCGGAGACGTCCTTGGCGGCTTCGCGCGCCTCGGCCTCGGCGGCCGCGCGCGCATAGGCCGAGGTCGCCGCCGACGCGCCGCCGCCCGCC
>NZ_QUBS01000083.1 GCF_003390925.1 Trinickia diaoshuihuensis
CGAGCGGGGGGCATGCTTGGTCGGGCGCGATCGAGCCGGCGCCTGTGCCGGCTAGCGCCGCGGCGCAGGCGCCGGTCAGCGCGGTCGGAGCCTCCGGCGCCGCCGCATCGGCTGTCCCGCCCGCTTCGGCGTCCGCCGCTCCCGCAACCGGGGTGTCCTCGGCGAGCGCCACGGCGGCGGCCGCCGCGCCTGTTTCCGCACCCGCACCGGTCAGTGCGCCGAAACCGGCCGCGGCGGGTCCCGTCGCAGCCTCGCCGGCCGTTGCCGCCTCTCATCCCAAGGTGTCGAGCCTCCAACAACTGCTCACACTCAAGAATCGCGTCCTGATGGAGTTGCAGCGGCACGGGATCGGGGCGTCGCCGGCATCTCAGCCGACCGCAGCCGGTGGTGCGCCGGCGGGGGGGGCGGGCTTCGCCGTCGCGCCGGCGTCCGGCCCGACTGGAATCCATGCGCCGGGACAGTCGCGGGCCGCGGCGGCCGCCAATCAGCGCTTCATCGGTGTCGGCGGATACGGGTTCACGTTGGAGCGTAACCAGATTCCGGTCGTCGCGGCGATCGTGGCCGCAATCGTCGCCGCGTTGCTCGTGCTTCTCATTGCGCTCGGCGTCAGCCGGCGCCGCCACGGCGCGGCGCCGGCTCGTTCGGCCGAAGGCGCGGGCGCCAGCGATGCGCGTTCCGCGCGCGACACGGAATCGGCGCAACCGGCAGCCGGTTCCGTCACGACGCCGGAAGACCCGATCGAGGCCGAATTCTTGGCGATCCTTGCCCGCACGCCCGCTAGCAAGCGTGCGTTGATGGGGCTCGCGGCGCACTACGCGGAACGTAAGAACGTCCAAGGTTTCGACGAGATCGCGCAGCGCATCTACCGTTTGTCGGGCGGACGAGGCCCGAATTGGACGCACATTGCGTCCATCGGACGGCAACTCGATCCCGACAACCCGTTATTCGCGCTCGAAGCGGGAGCCACGGACGAAACGGTTTTGGCTTCCGACGATGATGCGGCGGCGTCGGGCGACACCACGGTCGTCGAACCCCCGGCCTCGCCGCTGGCCGAGCCTGTGACGCCGCCGGTGCCGCCCGCGCAGGCGGGCGAAGCGCCGCCGCAAGTCTCGCCGGTTGCGGAACCCGAAGCGGAAGTCCCCCGCCCGATCGAGCCGGTAGCCGAAGAGAATCCCGCCGTGGGCCTGTCCGCGGACGAACAAGCACATGCCGAGCAGGCGCAGGCCAGCGAGCCTGAGCCTGAGCCGGTGCGGCCGTCGGAACCTGCGACGGAGCATGGGTCGCAAGGCGAGCCGACGCTTCCTCCGGAGGCGGTCGCGGCGCTCGACGCGCTCGATATCGGTCTGCCGCCGCGCGTCGCGCCGGAACCGGAGGGACATACCGAGCGGATCGCCGCGCAAGCGAGCGAACCAGGGGAGCCGGAAGCCGACGACGAAGAGCCGCATCGCGCCGAATCAGCCCCCGCTTCCGCCGCGCTGCCGTCGCACGAACACGATGAGCACAACGAACACGACCAGCACGAGGAAGACGCCGGCGAGCACGCCGCTCCGGCGGCTCAAATGCCGACTGCGCCATCGGCCCCGCCGGCCGTCACCGGCCTCGGCGCCGCCCCGGTCGGACGTTTGAATTTGTCTTTCGATCTCGATCTGCCGGGCGGGGCGCCGGCAACCGGTGAGCATGCGCAAGAGCAGACCGAACCGCAGCCGCAATTCACGCCCGAACAGCTCGCGAGGATCGCGCGCAACAAGCTGGATTTGGCCGCCGAGTACATCGCGCTCGGCGATTTGGGCGGCGCCCGCACGCTGATTCACGAGGTGATCGAATCGAACGACGCGGCCACGCACGACGAAGCGCACGCGATGCTGGCGACGCTCGCGCCGCTGTCCTGACGCGCTCGGCCATGCGTATCGCTCTCGGTATCCAATACGACGGCACGGCGTTTTGCGGCTGGCAGTCCCAACCGCACGGCAAGACCGTGCAAGACGCGCTCGAGCGCGCGCTGGCCGACTTCGCTTGCAAGCCGCTGCATACGGTCGTCGCCGGCCGCACCGATACGGGCGTGCACGGACTCGGGCAGGTCGTGCATTTCGATACGGACCTCGATCGCGAGGACTTTTCGTGGGTGCGCGGTACGAACGCCTTCCTGCCCCCGACGGTGGCGGTCATGTGGGCCAAGCGGATGCCCGACGATTTTCATGCGCGCTTTTCCGCGTTCGAGCGGACGTACTATTACGTCCTGTACGTCAACCCGGTTCGATCTCCGATGCTCACGGGCCGCGCCGGCTGGATCCATACGCCGCTCGACGTGGACGCGATGCGCGCCGCATCGAATTGTCTGATCGGCGAACACGACTTTTCCTCGTTTCGCTCGTCCGAATGCCAGGCGAAGACGCCCGTCAAGCATCTGTACCAAATCGACATCCGCCGGGCCGGCGATTTGATCCATTTCCGCTTCCGGGCCAATGCGTTCCTGCATCACATGGTGCGCAACTTGATGGGCTGCCTCGTCGCCGTCGGCCGAGGGCGCTATCCGGTGTCTTGGATGGCCGATGTGCTGGCGAGCCGCGATCGCGATCGCGCCGCGCCGACGTTCATGCCCGAGGGTCTGTATTTGGCCCACGTGGGCTACCCCGAGGCCTTCGCGGTGCCGCCCGCGTCCCTCGGCAGCGTCCCTTGGAGCGGCATTTGGAGCGAATGAGCCCATGACCCACGCTGTTCCCGTTTCGTCCGCCGCCCCGACCGTCGCCGGGCGCACGCGCATCAAGTTGTGCGGCTTGTCGCGCCGTGCCGACGTTGAGTTGGCCGTCGCGCTCGGCGCCGATGCGATCGGTCTCGTCTTTTATCCGCCGAGCCCCCGTTCGGTCGGCGTGGCCGAAGCGATCGATTTGGCTTGCGCGCTGCCGCCGTTCGTTTCCGTCGTCGGTCTATTCGTCAATCCGACGGCCGATTGGATCGGCGAGGTCACGAGCAACGTACCGTTGACGATGCTGCAGTTTCACGGAGACGAAACGAACGCGCAGTGCGAGCAGCTCGCCAGCGTCGCGGGCTTGCCGTGGCTGAAGGCCCTGCGGATCGGCGCCGATGCGCGTCCCGCCGATTTGGTAGAATCTGCCCTTAACTATTCGACAGCCGGCGGCTTGCTACTCGACACCCTAGTCGAGGGCTATGGCGGCGGCGGGAAGACATTCGATTGGTCACTTATCCCAGCAGAGCTCGCGCGTCGGGCCGTTTTGAGTGGTGGGTTGAACGCGCAAAACGTCGGTGACGCCATCCGCCGCGTGCGCCCGTACGCGGTCGATGTCTCGAGCGGCATCGAAGTGCCGGGCGCCAGGGGCGTGAAGGATCCCGCCCGAATGGCGGCATTCGTGCGCGCGGTGCGCGAGGCGGATGCCGGGTGATAAGGCAAGGCGGCGCGGCAACGTGCCTCGCCGCCGCTGCGAAGAGTGACAACCATGTACAACCTTCCTGATCAACGAGGCCATTTCGGCCCGTACGGCGGCACGTTCGTCGCCGAGACGCTCGTCCATGCCCTCGACGAGCTGCGTCTCGCTTACGAGAAGTACAGCACCGATCCCGATTTCCTCGCCGAGTACCAGCACGAACTGAAGTATTTCGTGGGCCGCCCGTCGCCCGTCTATCACGCGCGGCGCTGGAGCGAATTGCTCGGCGGCGCGCAGTTGTTTCTGAAGCGCGAGGACCTCAATCACACGGGCGCGCACAAGGTCAACAACGTGATCGGCCAAGCCCTGCTGGCCAAGCGCATGGGGAAGCCGCGCGTGATCGCCGAGACCGGCGCGGGCCAGCACGGCGTGGCGACGGCCACGATCGCGGCCCGCTTCGGGATGGAGTGCGTCGTCTATATGGGCGCGGAAGACGTGCGCCGGCAAGCAGCCAACGTCTATCGGATGAAGCTGCTCGGTGCGACGGTCGTACCCGTGGAATCGGGCTCGCGCACGCTCAAGGATGCGCTGAACGAGGCGATGCGCGACTGGGTGACGAACGTCGAGACGACCTTTTACATCATCGGCACGGTTGCCGGTCCGCACCCGTATCCGATGATGGTCCGCGATTTTCAGCGCGTGATCGGCGACGAATGCCGCGTGCAGATGCCCGAACTCACGGGCCGTCAGCCCGACATGGTGATCGCGTGCGTCGGTGGCGGCTCCAACGCCATGGGGATCTTTTATCCCTATATCGACGACACGGCGGTCAAACTCGTCGGCGTCGAAGCGGCGGGCGAGGGAATCGAAACGGGACATCACGCCGCATCGCTGATCGGCGGCAGCCCCGGCGTGCTGCACGGCAACCGCACCTATCTGTTGCAGGACGAGAACGGCCAGATCATCGAAACCCACTCGATTTCGGCGGGCCTCGATTATCCCGGCGTCGGTCCCGAGCACGCATGGCTCAAGGATAGCGGGCGCGCGCAATACGTCGGCATCACCGATGAGGAAGCGCTCAAGGCATTCCACGATTGCTGCCGGATCGAGGGCATCATCCCCGCGCTCGAATCGAGCCACGCGCTGGCCTATGCGGCCAAGATCGCGCCTACGCTATCGCGCGATACGCACCTGCTCGTGAATCTCTCGGGCCGCGGCGATAAGGATATGCACACGGTCGCCGAACGCTCGGGGCTCGCGCTCTAAGCAACATCGGCAATGCGCGATCTCATCGACGAATTCGACGCCCCGGAGCCGGCGGCAGCGGGCGGTGCACCGAGTACGGGTGCGCCACGGCTGCCTATCGACCTGCACAATCGCGATTTCCTGACCGATGCGCAGGCGTTGCCCGACGGCTCGATCGACTTGATCGTCGCCGATCCGCCCTACGGCCTCGGCAAGGACTACGGCAACGATTCGGACCGGCGTTCGGGCGAGGATTTCCTCGCCTGGACCCGTGGCTGGCTCGATTTGGCGATCCCGAAGCTCAAGGCGAGCGGCTCGCTTTACGTCTTTTGCACCTGGCAGTACGCGCCGGAAATCTTCTCATTCTTGAAGACGAAGCTCACCATGGTCAACGAGATCATCTGGGACCGGCGCGTACCGAGCATGGGCGGCACGACGCGCCGCTTTACCTCCGTGCACGACAACATCGGCTTTTTCGCGGTATCGAAGGACTATTACTTCGATCTCGACCCCGTGCGGATTCCGTACGACGCGGCTACGAAGAAGGCGCGTTCGCGCAAGCTCTTCGAAGGCAGCAAGTGGCTAGAAGTCGGCTACAACCCGAAGGATGTCTGGTCGGTGTCGCGGTTGCATCGCCAACATGCCGAACGGGTTGACCATCCGACGCAAAAGCCGCTGGAAATCGTCGAGCGAATGGTGTTGTCGAGTTGCCCGCCGGGCGGGCGCGTGCTCGATCCGTTCATGGGCAGCGGGACGACGGCGGTGGCTTGCGCGCGGCATGGGCGTGCGTTCGTCGGCTATGAGATCAACGAAAATTACTGCGCGATCGCGCGCGAACGCGTCGCCGCACTGAGCGGCGCACCGTCCGACGCACCCGCCGTCGCCTCGTAAGCGGCGTGGCGGATCGCACTTATCGGTAGAGAAGACATCATGTCCCGTATCGAACAGAAGTTCGCGGCACTGGCCGCACAGAACAAGAAAGGCTTGATCCCGTTCATCACGGCCGGTTATCCGGACCCGGCGCGCACGGTCGAATTCATGCATGCGCTCGTCGCCGGCGGCGCCGACGTCATCGAACTCGGCGTGCCGTTTTCGGATCCGATGGCCGACGGACCGGTGATCCAGCGCTCCTCGGAACGCGCGCTCGCCGCGGGCGTGACGCTCAAGCACGTGCTGGCCGACGTCAAGCGCTTCCGCGAGCAAGACGCGCAGACACCCGTCGTGCTGATGGGCTATGCCAATCCGATCGAGCGGATGGGCGTCGATGCGTTCGCGGCGGCGGCACTGGATGCCGGCGTCGATGGCGTATTGACGGTGGATTACCCGCCGGAGGAATCGGAACAGTTCGCGGGGCGCCTGCGCGCGGCCGGCATCGATCCGATCTTCCTGCTGGCGCCTACGTCCACCGACGAGCGGATCGCGGCTGTCGGCAAAGTGGCGAGCGGCTACGTCTATTACGTCTCGCTCAAAGGGGTGACCGGCGCGGCAAATCTGGACGTTTCCACGATCGCGAGTAGAATTCCGGCCATCAAGTCGCAGGTGCGGTTGCCTGTTGGGGTCGGATTCGGTATTCGGGACGCCTCGACGGCCCGTGCCGTGGCTCAAACGGCCGACGCGGTCGTCATCGGCAGCCGCCTGGTGCAGTTGCTCGAAGAAGTGCCGCACGACACGGCCGCGCAAGCGCTGACGCGCTTCGTGGCCGATATCCGGCAGGCGCTGGACGCCGCTTAACGCGGCCACGCGCGGAATCAATAACATTTGAAGGAACGACGATGAGTTGGCTCGACAAACTGCTGCCGCCCAAGATCAAACAGACCGACCCCAAAAGCCGCAAGGGCATCCCCGAGGGGCTGTGGGTCAAATGTCCGGCTTGCGAGGCGGTGCTGTACCGCAATGACGTCGAAGCCAACCTGCACGTTTGTCCCAAATGCAGTCACCACATGCGCATCGGCGCCCGGGCGCGTATCGACGGGCTGCTCGATGCCGAAGGCCGCTACGAGATCGGTCAGGAGATCGTCCCCGTCGACGCGCTGAAGTTCAAAGACAGTCGTAAATATCCGGACCGCATCAAGGATGCAATGGACGATACGGGCGAGACCGACGCGATGGTCGTCATGGGCGGGGCGATTCACACGCTGCCCGTCGTCGTGTCTTGCTTCGAATTCAGCTTCATGGGCGGCTCGATGGGCTCGGTCGTCGGCGAACGCTTCGTCCGTGGCGCGCAAAATGCGCTCGAACAGCAGGTGCCGTTCATTTGCTTCACGGCTTCGGGCGGCGCGCGGATGCAGGAAAGCTTGCTGTCGCTGATGCAAATGGCCAAGACCACCGCCATGTTGACCAAGCTGGCCGACGCCAAGCTGCCGTTCATCTCCGTGCTGACGGATCCGACCATGGGCGGCGTATCGGCGAGCTTCGCGTTCCTCGGCGACGTGGTGATCGCGGAGCCCAAGGCGCTGATCGGCTTCGCCGGCCCGCGCGTGATCGAGCAAACGGTTCGCGAGAAGCTGCCGGAAGGCTTCCAGCGTGCCGAGTTCCTGCTGCAAAAGGGGGCGATCGATATGATCGTCGATCGTCGCAAGCTGCGCGAAGAATTGGCGCAGCTCATCGCGTTGTTGCAACGCCAGCCCGCGGACGCCGTCGCCTAAGACTTCAACGTTGTTTCAACGCGGGGCGGCCCGCGGTTTTCGATGACCACTTATTCTTCTCTCGACGCCTGGCTCGCGCATCTCGAGTCAGCGCATCCGGTCGGCATCGACATGGGCCTGACGCGCATCCGGAAAGTCAAGGATGCGCTCGGGCTCGAACTGCGGTGTCCCGTCATCACGGTGGGCGGCACGAACGGCAAGGGCTCGACGTGCGCGATGCTCGAATCGATCCTGCGCGCCGCCGGTTATCGCGTCGGCTGCCATACGTCTCCGCATCTGCTCGAATTCAACGAGCGCGCGCGTATCGACGGCCGTAACGCCACCGATGACGAGTTGCTTCCGCACTTCGAGGCGGTGGAGGCCGCGCGCACGAGCTTGCCGGAACCTGTCTCGCTGACTTACTTCGAGTTCACGGCGCTCGCGATCTTGCATCTGTATGCATCGTTGCCCCTCGACGCGGTCATTCTGGAAGTGGGGCTCGGCGGGCGGCTCGACGCCGTCAATATCATCGATGCCGACTGTGCGATCGTGACGAGTATCGACATCGATCACACGGAATACCTCGGCGATACGCGCGAGAAAATCGCGTTCGAGAAAGCGGGCATTTTTCGTCCCGGCCGGCCGGCCATCTGCGCCGACCCCGCCGCGCCGCAGACCCTGATCGATCATGCGCAAGCGATCGGCGCGCAGCTATGGTTGTTCGGGCGTGATTTCCGCTACGAAGGCCAGGCGGGCAGCGAACGACAACAGTGGAGCTACGTCGGTCCGACGATGCGGCGCTCGGCGCTCGCCTATCCCGCGTTGCGCGGGGCGAATCAACTGATCAATACGTCCGCGGCGCTTGCCGCGCTCGAGGCGCTGCGCGATCGCCTTCCGGTGTCGGCGCAAGACGTGCGGCTCGGCTTGGCCAACGTCGAATTGCCTGGGCGCTTTCAAGTGCTGCCGGGCCGGCCATCGATCATCTATGACGTGGGCCACAATCCGCATGCGGCGGCGGTCCTCGCCCAAAATCTGGGCAGCATGGGCTTTTTCCGGTACACCTACGCGGTGTTCGGCGCGATGCGCGACAAGGATATCGCGGGCGTCGTCAAGCATCTGAAAGGCGAGGTGGATCACTGGTGCCTCACCGATCTTCCGCTGGCGCGCGCGGCCAGCGCAAAGGAGTTGGAGGCGGTGCTACGCGAGGCGGGCATCGAGGACGGACCCGACAGCAGCGTCAAACGGTTTGCTTCGCCCGCCGAGGCGTTTCAAGACGCACTGAGCCGCGCGACAGAGGATGATAGAATCGCGGTTTTCGGCAGTTTCTATACGGTTGCCGGTGTGATGGCCTACCGTAAGTCTCGGCAACATTGACCGATGCGTGCCAGACGGGCCGCCCCCTCGAACTCAGCGATTCATGGGATTTTTTTCGTTCGGCAAGAAAGACGACGCACCGCGCCGGCGGGGTGCCGCCGCTAAACCCGCGCGCAGCGGAGCGGCGTTCGAAGGGCGCGAGACGCGGCGCAGCCGCCGCGGCGAGCGTGCGGGCGATGCCGACGCGATGCTGCTCGATCCGACGTTGCCCGAAAAGCAGCGGGCGCGCCGGCGGCTCGTCGGTGCGATCGCGCTCGTGCTCGCCGCGATCGTCATCCTGCCGATGGTGCTCGATTCTCACCCGAAGCCCGTCACCGACGATATCGCCATCGACATCCCGAATCGCCCGGCCACGGTCCCTTCGCGCGCAAGCGACGACCACGACGCGGACACGCAAGCCGGCGTCGCCCCCGATCGTGCCGATACGGGTGATACCGAGGCTGGCTCCGGTGCCGTTGCCGCCGCTTCCGGCGTAGCTTCGGCGCCAGCGGCCGCTGCCTCTCACGCTAAATCCACTCAAGCGGAATCGAAGACCAAGCCCGCGCCGTCGATGGCATCGTCGGCTCCCGCGACGCGCTCGAACGCTACCGCGCCGGCCAAGGCTGCGGCCGCCGCGGTGCCGAGTCCGGCGGAACCCGATTCGGGTACGCCCGCGGCGCCCCCGGGCGCGCGCTTTGCCGTTCAATTGGGCGTGTTTTCCGACGATGCGAGCGCTCGCGCTTGGGAAACGAAGCTCAAGGCGGCGGGTGTGCCGGCTTATATCGAGCATCGCAAGCAAGCGGACGGCAAGACGCGGGCATTGCTGCGCGCCGGTCCGTTCGCGGATCGCGCGGCGGCGTCCGCCGCGATTGCGAAAGTGCGCGACGCCGGTTTGACGGCGAATGCCGGACAGTGACGGCCCGATGCTGACTGCATTCGACTATGCGGCGCTGGCCGTGATCGGTTTGTCGGCGCTGCGCGGCGCATGGCGCGGTATTTTGTCGGAAATTTTCGGTTTGATCGGCTGGGTGGTTGCTTTTTTCGTTGCCTGCCACTATGTACAGGTCCTGGTGCCCTATATTCCAAGCGACTGGCCCGGCGGCGCACTGACGCAGTGGTTGCTGGCGTTCGCGGCGATCATGTTGGGCGTGGTGCTCGTGGCGAGCGTCGCCAACGCTTTGATCGCGCGGCTCGTCGCCGTGACAGGGCTCGGCGGTGTGGATCGATCGCTCGGTTTGCTGTTCGGCCTCGTGCGGGGCGCGGTGCTGGTGTTGCTGCTGGTCGCCCTCGCGGGGTTGACCGAGCTGCCGAAGCAAGAGTTTTGGCGCAAGGCGCTGTTGCGGCCGTACGCCGAGCAAGGCGTACGCGAGTTGAAGCCCCTGCTGCCCCCGGCGCTTGCGGCGTACGTGCGCGTCTGAGGCGCTTGTGCCGGCCACCTGGCCGGTGCCAATGTTTTCGTATCTTTGAAGGACCCTGCCATGTGCGGCATCGTAGGCGTAGTCTCCCACTCCCCGGTCAATCAGCTCATTTACGACAGTCTGTTGCTCTTGCAGCATCGCGGCCAGGACGCAGCCGGCATCGCGACCGCGAACGGCAGCACCTTCCACATGTACAAGGCGAACGGCATGGTGCGCGACGTGTTCCGCACGCGCAACATGCGCAGCTTGCCCGGTACGGCCGGTATCGGCCAGGTGCGCTATCCGACGGCCGGCTCGGCCTCGAGCGAAGAGGAAGCGCAGCCGTTCTACGTGAACGCGCCGTTCGGCATCATCCTCGCGCATAACGGCAATCTGACGAATTGGCAGCAGCTCAAAGACGAGATGTTCCGCATCGATCGCCGCCACGTGAACACGAACTCGGACACCGAGGTGCTGCTCAACGTGCTGGCGCACGAAATGCAACTGGCAAGCTCGGGGCTGCAACTCGATCCCGTTACAGTGTTCAAGGCCGTAGCCGGCGTGCATCGCCGCGTGCGCGGCTCGTATGCGATCGTCTCGCTGATCGCCGGTTACGGGCTGCTGGCCTTCCGCGATCCGTTCGGCATTCGTCCGCTTTGTATCGGCAAGCACGAGACGGAGCAGGGCGTCGAATGGATCGTGGCGTCGGAATCGGTGGCGGTAGAGGGCATCGGGTTCGAATTCGTTCGCGATGTGGCGCCCGGCGAAGCGATCTTCATCGACAACGACGGGCATCTGCATAGCCAGCAGTGTTCCGACACGCCGAGCCTGAATCCCTGCATTTTCGAATACGTCTATCTCGCGCGGCCGGATTCGGTGCTGGACGGCGTTTCCGTCTACAACGTGCGTTTGCGCATGGGCGACTACTTAGCCGAGAAGATCAAGCGCGTGTTGCCCGGCGTGCCGATCGACGTCGTCATGCCGATTCCCGATTCGTCGCGTCCGGCAGCGATGCAGGTGGCGGCCAAGCTGGGCGTGGAATACCGCGAAGGATTCTTCAAGAACCGTTACGTCGGCCGTACGTTCATCATGCCGGGCCAAGCGGTGCGCAAGAAATCGGTGCGTCAGAAGCTGAACGCGATGACGATCGAGTTCAAGGACAAGAACGTGTTGATCGTCGACGACTCGATCGTGCGCGGCACGACCTCGCACGAGATCGTGCAGATGGCGCGCGATGCGGGGGCCAAGAGCGTGATCTTCGCGTCGGCGGCGCCGCCCGTGAAGTTCCCCAACGTCTATGGCATCGATATGCCGACGCGCAGCGAACTCGTCGCTCACGGCCGTTCGGACGAGGACGTTGCCAAGATCATTGGCGCGGATCACCTCGTCTATCAGGACGTCGATGCGCTCAAGCAAGCCGTCAACGATATCAACCCCGCGTTGTCGCGCTTCGAAGCTTCGTGCTTCGACGGCGATTACATCACGGGCGACGTGACGACCGAGTATCTCGATGCGATCGAGCGCGCGCGCCTGTCGCCGCAATCGCAGTCGGAGCGCGATTCGGCCGGCGATGCGGTGGACGGCACCGTAACGCGCTCGCAACTGCACTTGCAGTTGTCGGTGGAGTAAGCGCGGGATCGGCGGGAGGGCGGGCTCCGCCTTCTCGCGGGCCGCGCGGTCATATTTGCCGTGCAGCATCTGCTGTAATGGGACCGTCCGCTCTCCTAGGCGGCCTGCTCAATCGAAGAGTTACCAGCAAGCGCTGGTTCCCCAATCCGTCATTAGCTCGCATTCTCTTCTGTCCCGGCTAGCCGAGCCACGCCCGCTTCGCATTCCAGAAAATCGGTAGCCGCTGCCCTGACGCGTTCGTTCGTTTTCCTATCTCGCAATGCGGCATCCTCCCCGGTCCTTGCGCGCAGTGCTGAGCGAGGCTAGGGCCTCCGTGCCGGATACAATGCCTCCCCCTTGACGCAGTCACTGCGCGCTCAAGTTTGTCCTTGAGCCGACGCAACCCCGTTTATATACTGCGTGATATAGTGGCGAGCCTTCAGATGCACGACAGTTCAGAAGCTGACCTAGCTCGAATCGAAGCCAGGTCTCCGGATGACGCCTACGACATATGGGCCTTCCTGGAAGTCATGGACGGCAGTGACGAGCTGATTGGCCGTCTCTGCCGTTGGCACTATAGGCAGACGCACGAGGACCCGCAGTTCGACTGCAAGGCGATCGTCTCCTTGCAGCAGGAAGGCTTCAACGTCTATCGCATGTATTCGTTGGAGATGGAATGGGGAAAACGGTACTACCGCATCCTTTACGCATATGAATCAGCGGCCGATCCCGACGACGAGGTGTTTCACGTCCTCGCGGTTGTTATGAAACGTACGAGCGATACCCCGCCGGAACTTAGCGACGAAGCTTACAACTATGAGCTTGACCATCCTGTTACCCTTCGGATCCGCGACGACTACCAGAGTCTCGGCCTTGCAGTCCGGCACTAGCATTGTCTCAGCGTCGGCACCGGTAGCGGACCTGCAAGTGAAAATGGTGGGGGAGCATATCGACGATGGCGCAGCACAGGCGAGGCCATCACGCAGCCCACGTTCGCTGATCCAACGACGGGAGAGTCGCGACCCTGCATTTCAAGAGAGGATGGCTGCAGCGCGAGGTCGAATCGCGCGCTCGATGTTTGCTTCTAGACCAGATTCGATAGCAGCGGCTCGTCTGCGGGCAGGTCTCTCCCAAGCGAAACTCGGGGAGGCCATCGGCACCAGCCAGTCCCATATCGCGAAGATCGAAGCCGGGAAAGTGCAGATCCAATTTTCAACTGCAATGCAACTGGCCGACGCGCTCAACATCACGCTGGACTCGCTGCGCGCATTGATTGTTGAGCAACCGTCAAGTCAGAGAATCTTGGAAGTGCAATGAGTCGCCTTGCTTATTGCCACTTTTGCGATGATGTCCGGATCGAGATAGGCAACAAGACGTCGTTGATGGGCATATACGGTGGCGAGTTGCTGGTGCCGGCGATGCCGACGATACTCCCTCGGCTCGCCGTCGTTACGTTCGTGCGCACGCCCTTCGATCGACCGATGACGACGCTCGCATTCGAGATTCGGGAAGGGGCAGCGGTTCTGGCTCGGCATGAAATGTCGCCCGCCGAACTGGACGCTGGCCAGAATTCCATGCTGGACCGCGACCTCGGTGCGGATCGTCCCAAGAGCTTTTCGATCGGCGCAAACGCTTTTCTCCAGCCGTTGGCAATCGAAAGGCCAATGGTAATCGACGCGCTGGTCATTTGCGACGGAGAGGAGCTTTCGGCTGGCAAGCTCTTCATCAGACTCATGGAACCATCGGAAGCCTCGCCAGCCGCATAACCGCCGTCTAGACGCGAGATTGGGATATCCGACATGGGTCGTCATATCCCCGAATTAGACTCCACGGCGTACCGAGCAGCTCGGATCATTCGGACGTGCTACCATGCGGTTCAGCGTCGATTTGAATTCAGCTTGCGGACGCGGGGCAACCCAAAACAGCTAAAGCGAAAGACGGCAGCCCTGCCGTCCGACGCCGAACCGGCCCCGCACACGAAGCCCGCTTTTGCCGACGCGAAGCGGGCTTTTTGTTGGCTGCCGTTTTTGCGGCGGCCTTGGAAACGGCGTCGAACGCCTAAGGGATAGGGCATCAGGACCATGGACGATTCTCTGAATTTCGATACGTTGGCTGTGCGCTCCGGCACGGTACGCACCGAATACAACGAGCACTCGGAAGCGCTCTTTCTGACATCGAGCTTTTGCTTTAAAAGCGCCGCCGAAGCGGCCGAGCGCTTCAAGCATTCCGAGGACTACTACACGTACTCGCGCTTTACGAACCCGACCGTCACGATGTTTCAAGAGCGCCTCGCCGCGCTCGAGGGCGGCGAGGCTTGTATCGCGACGGCGTCGGGCATGAGCGCGATCCTGTCCGTGGTGATGGCCGCGACGCAAGCCGGCGATCACATCGTCAGCTCGCGCGCGCTGTTCGGCTCGACGCTCGGCATGTTCTCGCAGATTTTCGCTCGCTTCGGCGTCACGACGACGTATGTCGATCCGAACGATCTCGATGCGTGGCGCGAGGCCGTGCGGCCCGAGACGAAGCTCTTGTTCGTCGAAACGCCCTCGAATCCGCTCACGGAACTCTGCGATATCGAAGCGATCGGCAAGATCGCGAAAGCGGCGGGCGCGCTTTTCGTCGTCGACAATTCGTTTTGCAGTCCGGCGGTCCAGCAGCCGTTGAAGCTGGGCGCCGATGTCGTCATGCACTCGGCGACGAAGCTCATCGACGGTCAAGGGCGGGTGCTCGGCGGGGCGCTCGTCGGCTCGCGTGCGTTCATCATGGAAAAGGTGTTTCCGTTCGTGCGCACGGCGGGGCCGACGCTATCGGCGTTCAACGCGTGGGTGCTTTTGAAGGGCCTCGAGACGCTTTCGTTGCGTGCCGAACGCCATTCGGCCAGCGCGCTCGCCGTGGCCCGGTGGCTGGAGTCGAACCCGGCCGTGAAGCGCGTCTACTACCCAGGGCTCGAATCGCATCCGCAGTACGAACTTGCACGGCGCCAGCAGCGTTCGGGCGGCTCGGTGCTCGCCTTCGAGGTGCTCGGCGATACGCCCGAGGCGCAGCGCGCGAATGCATGGCGCGTGATCGATGCGACCAAGCTGTGTTCGATCACGGCCAACCTGGGCGATACGCGTACGACGATCACGCACCCGGCCACCACGACGCATAGCCGCATCACGCCCGAGGCGCGTGCCGCTGCCGGCATTACCGAGGCGCTGCTTCGTGTGGCGATCGGGCTCGAGGATGCGGGCGATATTTGCGCGGATCTCGCTCACGGGTTGGCTCGTTAGCCGGACCGGCACGGGTTTGCCGCTGCGTAGCCGCCGCCGCAGGGCGGCGAGGCTACCGGGCGGCATCGGCGTCAATGCATCCGCATTGCTCGCCATTGCCCGGGCGCGAGTCCGAAACGTCGTGTGAACGCGTGGGTAAAAGCGCTTTGATCGGCGAACCCGACCGTCAACGCTATGTCGGTCAGCGTGTAGCGGGCGTCGCCGAGCATGCCCAGCGCGGCATCGAGGCGCAGCCGCTGCAGATACCGATACGGCGTCGTGCCGAACGCTTCGTCGAAAAGCTGATGAAAACGGCGTTCGCCCAAACCGCAATGCGCGGCCAAGTCCGCCACGCGCAACGGCTCCGATAGATGCGCGCGCAACCATCTGTCGATGCGCATGTAATCGAGCCGCGTCGCCGGTATGTCGATACCGATGCTTTCGCCGAGTACGAGCGCCAAGCGCGCCGCCGTCTCCCACGCCAAGCGCCGAGCCATTTGGGCCGAGCGAGGCGCATCGTGAGCGGATACGCCGCCGGTCTCCGTATGAAGGGCCGCGTCCGTCGAATCGCCCGCGCGCTCGGCATATCGCGCTGCGTCACGTACCACGCCCGCCAGCGCGTCGTTCATCGTCAACGGCACCGCCCGCGCGAATAAGCGTTCAGGTAAGGCAAGCGAGGCACACGGCACGTCGAGCACGAGCTGGCGGTTCTCGCCGACGCCCGCATACTCATGCCGCGCACCCGCCGGGATCAGCCAAGCCCGTCGCGCATCGATGCGATGGCCGACACCGTCCACCGCCATCTCCATTGCCCCGTCCACGCCCAGCACGATCTGGTGGAACGCATGCTCGTCGCATGCGCTCACCGCGCCGTAGCGGCGCAGCGACAGCGCTGGCGAGGCGATCGTAGGCTCGTTCATCGCGTGACGGGGGAAATGTCTCGCCCGCTTACGCCTGGAGCAACTCGACTTCGAACACGAGCGTCGCGTTCGGCGGAATCACGCCGCCCGCGCCGCGCGGGCCGTAGCCGAGCTGCGGCGGGATCGTCAGGCGCCGCACGCCGCCGACCTTCATTCCTTGCACGCCTTCGTCCCAGCCCTTGATGACCATGCCGCCACCGAGCACGAATGCGAACGGATCGTTGCGGTCCTTGCTCGAATCGAACTTCTGCCCGTCGGTGAGCCAGCCCGTGTAATGGACGGTGACTGTCGTTCCGGCCTTGGCTTCCGCGCCCGTGCCCTCAGTCAAGTCTTCATACTTCAAACCCGAGTCGGTCGTGACGATTGTCATAATTGTTACGCTCCCTTTTCAGAAGAAAACGTCATTGTAGGCGCTGCGCCCGCGGCGGTGCCTATAATGTTCGTCTACTCAACATGCTTACGGCGTCACTGGCCCGCCGCACAAGCGAGAAGCGGTACTCGCCCGCTCGCTGCGGCGCTCTGGCCGGGGCAGCCGAGCGACTTTCCGAGAGGCCGACCGTGTCGACGTTTCCCAGTGCCGCAGCCGCATCCGACGAACGTCTCGCTCATCTGCGGGCGGAAGTCGCGCTGTTTATGCGCGACCATGTATTGTCCCTCGTATCGCACGATCTCCGTAGTCCGCTCAACGCCATTCATAGCTGGGCCTACGTGCTCGAGCGCAAACTGGACGCCTGCGATGCTTCGGCCCAGCGCGCGTTGGCCGGCATCCGCTCGGGCGTGGAGCAGCAGGTGAAGCTGCTCGAGGACGCAGTGGACAAAACCCGCGCCGAAACGAAATCGCTGCCGTTGGCGCGTGAGCCCTTCGTGATCCGCGCCGCGCTCGAACGAGCGATCGGCGATGCACGCCGGGCGCTATTGGATGCGCGCCGCACGCACGCCGAATTGGACGGCTCGCTGGATGCCGAACGATGCGACGGCGACAGCGAGCGTCTTGCGCAAGCGCTTTGGACGATGCTCGTATTCGCTTCGGAAGCGAGCGCGCCGGGGAGCACGATTGCGCTGAAGACGGCCGTGGAGGCGGGTTTTTGGCGCAGCGAAGTCGTCTTTACGCCGAGTTTCGCGGCTTTGGCCGACGCGGATGCGCCCCATGCGTTGGAGCCGTTCGCGCGCACGCAGGCGATGGCTCCGCGCGAAGCAGGCCGTATTGCCTGGGTATTGGCGTTGGTGCAGCGCGTTGCATTGGCGCATGGCGGCACCTTCGAGCAAGGCGCAACGAGCGACGGCGAGCCGAGTACGCTTGTGCTGCGCGTGCCGCTGTCGGCCCAGTAAGCGCGGGGGCGCCGCCGCCCCCGTCGCGGGCGCCCCCAACTAATCGCGCGGCACGCCTTCTTCCACGAGCAATGCGACCGGCAGTACGCTCAAGGCGTCGCGCAGATAGAGCTTGCCCGCCGCATCGGCTTTGGGCGCGGCCGGGCTGAGGCAGTCGAACAGCGCGCGCCCAGCAAGCGCCGCGGGCAGTGCAATCGACGTATCTTCCCATTGCTCGGGATCGACGTGCGGAACATCGCGTGATGCCGAGACCAGCGAGGATGCGAGCCGAGTCGCGATGACGATCGCATACGCATCCCCGTGCTGCCGCGCGAACGCGATCGCATGGCGTGCACGCGGGCCCGTTACCGTCAGCGGAATATAAGAGCCTTCCAGAAACAGCGCCGGCGACACGGCGCGCAAGGTCAGCGCGCGATGCACGATGCCGAGCTTGACGCGGCCGTCGCGCCAGTTCGGTAATTGATCGCTCGGCGGCGTGTCGACGAGCAGGCGGTGGCGTTCGCCGAAGTCGACGGGCCGGCGATTGTCGGGATCGACGAGGCTGAAATCCCAAAGCTCGGTGCCTTGATACAAGTCGGGCACCCCCGGGCATGTCATGCGCAAGAGCGTCTGCGTCAGGCTATTGATCGCGCCCGCGCGTGCGATCCTGCCCACGAACGACGACAGTTCGCGCAGGAAACCGTCGCGCCGCTGCGGCGCCAGGATGTCGAACAGAAATGCCCGCGACGCTGCTTCATACGCTTCGTCGTTCGCATGCCAGCTCGTTTGCAGCTTCGCTTCGCGTGAGGCCTTCAATTGCCATACCGCAATGCGTTCCGCGAAGGCTTGCACCCCTTGCTCGTCCGCGTGATCGAGTCCGTAAGGCCAGGCGCCCACCAGCGTTTGATAGAGCATGGCCTCGGCGGCCGGACCCGGCGCCCAGTCGGGAAGCGTCCCGGGCAGCGGGGTACACGCGAGCGAGAGACCGGCCGATGCGGCCTGTCCGGTATCGTCGGGCGTTTCGGCTACGCGACCAGCGTCGGCCTCGGCGTTCTCCGCGTCACCGCCCGTTCCGGTGAGATCCTGTTTGGCATCGAACGCGCGACGGTGCGGAGCGTTCAGCGTCGACCAAGCGCGCAACGTGGCGGTCCATTCCTCCGCCATTTCGCTGAGCACGGCGAGCCGCGCGCGCACGTCTTCTCCGCGCTTGTGATCATGCGTGGCGGTCGTGATCAGGGCATGCGCAAAGCGCTGAGCCCGTTCGAGATTGGCGGCATGAAACGCATCGACGTCGAGCGCGAACTCGCCCGGGTCGGCGCCGACTTCGTTGCGCGAGAGCAAGCGGCCATAACGATAAAAGACGGTGTCCTCCAGCGCCTTCGCCGCCAAGGGTGCTGTGACTTGCGCGAAAAGCGTCGCGGCCGTGCGCCGCTCCCGGTGCGCGAGCCCATTGGCAGCCGCGGTCGCGGCTCCGTTCGCGTCGCCCACGCGGTTATCGCTGCTCGGGCCGTTCAGCGATGCCGCGACGTAGGCTAGTACCGGGTGGTCGCCGCGAGCGAGCGAGCGGCGCGCGCCGTCGAGCGCTTGACGGAAATACGCTTCGTCGGCGCTCGTGCGCGCGCCGCCTAACGGATACATCCGGTAGACCGGAAAGTGCGCGGCCAATTCGGCCAGTACGCGGCGGATGGACGTGTAGGTGAAATCGCGGCTCGCCGGCTGCTCTCGTGCGATACGATGCATGCCGCGGGCCGCCCGGTCCAGTTCCGCGGACAAATTTTCCGCGAGGATCTTGCGCCGCGCCTGGCAAACGAGTTCCGCGTAAGGTTCGTTGGATCCGGAAAGCTCGTTCCACGTCGCCGTCAGCGTCGGCTCGCCGCGCGGATCGTGCAGCAGGGCGCCGACGTCGTTCATGAAGTCGTAGCCGGTGGTGCCGTCCACGCCCCAATCGCTCGGCAGCGCCTCGCCGCGTGCCAGGATCTTTTCGACGACGACATAGGGGCGCGACCCATCGAGTTGCGGCGGCCGTTCCGATTCGCGCTCGACGAGCTTTTCGCGCAGCCGTTGGCAATATTCGCGCGGGTCGACGAGGCCGTCGACGTGATCGATCCGTACGCCATCGATCACGCCTTGCGCGAATAGGCGCAACACGAGCGCATGCATCGCGTCGAACACCTCCATTCGCTCGGTGCGCATAGCCGCCAGCGTGCCGATGTCGAAAAAGCGGCGCCAATTGACTTCGTCGGCCGCCGTCCGCCACCACGCGAGGCGAAAGAATTGGCGTTCCAGCAATCGATGCAAGCGCTCGCGCGAGGCGGCCGCGTTCGGCGCATAGGCGGCCAGGGCCGCGTCGAACGGTTGCGATCCGTGCGCCGATGCGAAAGCGCGCAGCGCTTCGCGCGCGGCTTGGGCGAGGGAGCGCTGCTCGGGCTGAACCGTCAAGCCCTCGAAGTGTTCGGCGAGCGCCGTGAGTTCGGGGTGATGAGCATGCGCGGCACCGCGCAAGATAAGCGGGTAGTCCACGGGGCAAATCGGAAATCGATGCTCGCCGTAGGTGACGAAGAACCGGCCTTGGCCGGCATCGAACGAGAGAACGATACGGCCTGCCGCGAGTTCTTCGCCATAAGGCGCGCCCAAGCATGGCGCCAGGACTTTGCCGCGCAGCGCCGGATCGGGCGAGTGCCAATCGATATCGAAATAACGGGCATGCGTAGCATGCCGGCCCCATTCCAAAATGTCGAGCCACCATGCGTTATGACCGCCCGCGATGCCCATATGGTTCGGCACGATGTCGGCGATGAGCCCCATCTGCCGCGCATGGACCGCGTCGGCCAAGCGCAGCAGTCCGGGCTCGCCGCCGAGTTCGGGGTTCACGCGCGTGTAGTCGATCGTGTCGTAGCCGTGCATCGAGCCGGGCACCGATACGGTGATCGGCGACAAGTAAAGGTGGCTCACGCCGAGCGCGGCGAAGTAATCGACGTGCGCGAGCGCGTCGTCGAACGTGAAGCCTCGATGCAGTTGAAGGCGTAGCGTGGAGCGCGGGACGGTCATGGCGTGCGGGACGGTTCTGGGGCGGGGCCGTTGCGAGGGCGCGCGGCGCTCGTGCGCCTGCTCGCCAAGGCGAGCAAACGATCGGTCAGCGCGCCGCCGCCGAACAGTGCGTCGATCGGCGCGGCGAGGCGCCGGCGCCAATTCGGGTGCTCGTCGACGGAGCCCGGGAGGTTGGGTTGTTCGGCGAGGCCCAGCAGGTCCTCGAGCGGATAGAGGGCGAGCGGCGCCGGCGTCGATGCGACGAAGGCCAGCGCTTCATCCACGGGCGCCTGCTCCTTCGGGGGCGCGCCCACGTCGGCAGGGGCGACGCCCGCTTGCTGGAACGCGCGCCACAACGCATGACGATCGGCCGCGCGTTCGGCATTGGCCAGCGCGACGGGGTCGCGGCCGTCGGCGCGCGGGGCGGTCTGGCCGATCTTGTCGCGCCAGACGATATCGTGGCCGCTCCACCAGCCGGCGACGGTCGGCAGGTCGTGCGTCGTCGTCATGGCGAGCGAGGTGCGGCTCCAGCGCGCGGGCGGCGTGAAGCTGCCGCCGTCCTCGCTGCGCTCGAACCAAAGCACGCTCATGCCGAGCAGCCCGTGGCGCGCGAGACGCTCGCGAAATCCCTCGGGAACGGTACCGAGGTCTTCCCCGACGACGATCGCGCGATGACGCGCCGATTCGAGCGCGATGAGCCGCAGCAGATCGGTGATCGGATAGCGCAGGTAGGCGCCATCGGCCGCGCTTGCGCCTTCGGGGACGAGCCATAAGCGTTGTAGGCCAAGGACGTGATCGATACGCAAGCCGCCGCCATAGGCGAACGTCGCGCGCAGCATATCGATGAATGCACTGAATCCTTGCATGCGCATGGCGCGCGGCGAGAACGTCGTAAGTCCCCACGCTTGGCCGGCTTGGTTGAACAGATCGGGCGGCGCACCGACGGAAACGCCACGCAGCATGTCGTCCGGGTAGGACCAGGCATGGCTGCCGGCACCGTCGCAACCGACGGCGAGGTCGGCCACCAACCCGATCGCCATGCCGCCCTCGCGCGCCGCCTGATGGGCGCCGCTCAATCCCTTGGCGGCGAGCCACTGTAAGAACACGTGGAAATCGACTTCGTGACGATGCTCGCGCGCGAATTCGTCTACCTCGGGCCGGCGCGGATCCGTGAGCGCGGCGGGCCAGTCCCGCCAGTGTCCGATGCCGTGCGAGCCGCGCTGGAGCGCATCGATGGCTTCGAAACGCGCATGGTCCTCGAGCGCGCGCGCGCCTCGCGTGCGGAACGCCTCGAACTCTTTCGCGAGCGGCGCCGCCGCGATGCGCTCGTGACGGCAGAACTGCTCGTAGAGCGCGCGTAGCAGCGTGAGCCGCAACCGCAACCCGCCGGGCCAATCGATGAGCGGCAGCGCCTCGAGCGCGGCCCATTGCTGTCGAGGGGAAGCGCCGCCGTCGGCCGAGACCGTATCCAGGGCCGCTTCGAAGGCCTGTTGTCCGAGGACCGCTGAAGGATCGATATGGCCGACGTTCAGAAACAGCCTGGACGACGGCGCGTACGGACTGAATTTGTGCGGATCCGCGCTGAACATGGCGTGCGTGGGGCTGATCGCCAAGGCGTCCGCGCCTTCGGCCGCGCTGCGTCGCGCGAATTGCGCAAGCGCCGTAAAGTCGCCGATGCCGCCGTCGCCGGCCCGGCGCAAACCGTAGAGCTGCGCGCCGATACCCCAAATCGCCGCGGCGCGCGGCGCATCGGCATCGCTGCGGCGCGCGCGCTTGCCGTTCGCCGTCGCCGCATCGCGGCAGGCGTCTTGCACGGTATAACAGCGCTGCGGCGCGACGGCCAAGCGAACGCGTTGATCGCCGAATTCGAGCGTGTGATAGCCGGGCTCGGCGATCGGCGCGAGCAGTGCGGTCTCTCCCTTGGGCAGGCCCAAACGCCCTTCGACGATACCGCCGTTCTCCAGCTCGATGCGATAGGCCACGCCGGACCGGTTCGGGGAAACGGGAATCGCGGTGGCGCGATGGCATTCGGCCGTCACGAGCGGTGGCAGCGTCTGCGAGGCGCGCTCCGCATCGAGCATGGCCAGCGTTTGCCGGGCTTCGTCGGCCGTCGCGCAGGGCAGTCCCAGCGCGTTCAGCAGCGTCGCCAGCGTTTCAGGCCTGACGCGCTGAGTACGCTTGTTCGCGTCTTCCCAATGCACTTCGAAGCCGACGCGCGTGGCGATCTTCTCGATCGCATCTTTGCCGAGCGGGGACGACGACGTTCCGGGTCCGCTCATGCCGTGCCCCCTCCCGATGCCGGAGTGCGTGCGTCGTGCGAGAGTGCGAAGGCGTTGACGTCGCCCGTCAGCCAAGCGACGCACGAATAGCCGGGCAAGTGGTATAGCTCGATGCTGTCGCGAGCGCGCGGCGGCGTTTCGAAGATGACCCGGCCGTCGGGGCGTTGATCGAATGGCAGCGTGTCGGACGACAAATTCAGCGCGATCGTCAGCGTCTCGCCGTCGCCCAACCGCCAGCGCGCGAGCAACGCATTGGCGTCGTGGCCGACTTCCGTGCGCAACAGCGAAACGCCGTCCGAGCGCGTGCCTTTCAGGCGCGGTGCGATCAATTTCGCGCGCACGGTCAGCGCCGAGCGGTAGAAGTGCAGCCACGCGTCGCGTTCGCCGCGGGCGGCGTTCGGCTCTTCCTCCGTGGGTGGGGAGGACAGGGCGAACGTTTGGACGGCGTTCGGATCCGGGATGCGCGCGCGCCGCTCGGGATCCGTGAACGCGGAGAACTTGGCGAATTCGCGCCGCCGGCCTTCGCGCACGGCTTCGGACAGTTCGCCCGCGTAATCGGTGAAGTAGAGGAAAGGCTGCGTCGAGCCGAATTCTTCCTCCATGAACAGCATTGGAATTTGCGGCGAGAGCAGTAGCAGCGCCGTGGCCGCGAGCAACGCCTGCGGCGCGCACAGGGTGCGCAGGCGCTCGCCGAACGCACGGTTGCCGATCTGGTCGTGGTTCTGCAAGAACATGACGAACGCCGTAGGCCGTAGCGCCGCGCTCGGCTCGCCGCGCGGTGCGCCGTCATGGATCGGCGAGGGATCGCCTTGGTAGACGAAACCCTCCGATAGCACGCGTGCGAGCTTGGCGATGGGACGCTCCGCGTAGGCTCGGTAGTACCCTTCGTGTTCGCCCGTAAGCAGCACGTGCAGCGTGTTGTGCGCATCGTCGTTCCACTGCGCGTCGAAATGCGTCTGCAAGAGACTCGCCGTGTTGTGCTCGTTTTCGAGCACCAGATGGATATGCCGTCCGCGCTCCGTCGAGGCGCGTACGCGGTCGGACAGCTCGCGCAGCCAGCCGTCGTCGCCGATGGCATGGACGGCGTCCAGGCGCAAGCCGTCGAAGCGGTATTCGTGCAGCCAATAGAGCGCGTTCTGAATGAAGAATTCGCGCACTTCGGTGCGGCGGAAATCGATGGCGGGACCCCACGGCGTCGTCACGTCGTCGCGGAAGAACGCCTTCGCGTATTGCGCCAAGTAGTTGCCGTCCGCGCCGAAGTGGTTGTAGACCACGTCGATCAACACCGCGAGCCCTAACTCGTGCGCCTGGTCGATCAGCGCTTTCAAGTCTTCGGGGTGTCCATACGCGGAATCGGGTGCGAAAGGCAACACGCCGTCGTAGCCCCAGTTGCGCAGGCCGGAGAAGTCGTTCAGCGGCATCAGTTCGATGGCCGTGACGCCCAATTGCGCTAGATGAGGCAGGCGCCGAGCAACGTTCGCATAGCCGCCCAGCGCCCCGACGTGCAATTCGTAGATGACCATCTGTTCCCACGGCCGGCCGCGCCACTCGGGATGCCGCCATCGATAAGCGAGTGGATCGACGACTTCGCTCGGCCCATGCACGTCGTCCGGTTGAAAGCGCGATGCGGGATCGGGTACGGCCAAATCGCCGTCGAGCCGATAGCGATAGAGCGTGCCGGCCCCGCATTCGGCCTGGCCTTCGAACCAGCCGTCGCCGGCGGGCGTCATGTCGACGACGCCCGCCTTGCCGTCATATTCGTATTCCACACGTACGGCGGCGCACGACGGCGCCCAAAGCCGAAACTGGGTCCGCGATGCTTCGTTCGCGCCGGCGCGAATCAACTCGGCGCCGAACGTCAGCCGATGCGCGCGGCGATCGTGCGAATCGGTTTTGTCATCAGACATTACAGCGGCTCCTTGGTCGGAAAGGCAGGACCCTCGTCAATCGTCAGTCGTCAATCGTGCGCGATGCGCTCGTCAGGGGACGTCATCGCGCCGTTCGTCGGCGCCGGCCTAGCGGCGAGCAGTACGAACCCATGAGCGCCGACTTGTAGCTGGCCGCCACCGAGCGGATGCTCCGCGGCTCCGGGGTCAGTGGTGTCGGCGAGCACAATCCATTCCAGGCTCGGCGCCGGCGGCACGAATGCAATTGCCTCGTGTGAGCCGTTGTGCATCAGGAGCAACACCTCGATATGCCCTTCGAGGTCCGGGCCCGCGCGGCGCAAGGTCAGCGCGCGCGCCTGCGGCGCCTGCCATGCGGCATCGGTTAGCGCCTCGCCGCGCTCGTCGAACCAGGCGACGTCCTTGATCCCGGGCAGCACGTCGGCATCGCCGCGCAGAAAGTGCGTATCGCGCAGCAACGGGTGTTGCCGGCGCAATGCGATCAGGCGCGACGTAAAGGCGGTTAGCGCCTGGCCTTCCTCGGATTCCGCGAGCGTCCAATCGAGCCACGAGAGCGCGTTATCCTGGCAATAAGCGTTGTTGTTGCCGCGCTGACTGCGTCCGAACTCGTCGCCGGCCGCGAGCATCGGCGTGCCGAGCGACGTGAAGACACTCGCAAGCATCGATCGTGCAACCCGCGCGCGCATCGCGGCGATCGAGGCGTCGCCGGTCGGACCTTCCACGCCCCAGTTCGCGCTGCAATTCTCGTTGTGGCCGTCGGCGTTGTTTTCGCCGTTCGCTTCGTTGTGCTTGCGTTCGTATGAAACGACGTCGGCCAGCGTGAAGCCGTCGTGCGAGGCGACGTAATTGACCGATGCCCAAGGCCGCCTGAACCGGTGATTGAACAGTTCGGCCGAGCCGGCGATACGCGCGGCGAGTTCGGCGCGCATCCCTTCGTCGCCGCGCCAGAAGCGTCGAATGCAATCGCGGAATTTATCGTTCCACTCGCCAAAGCCCGGCGGATGACGTCCGACTTGATAGCCGCCCGGACCGACATCCCACGGCTCCGAAATCAGTTTGCGTTGCGACAGCACCGGGTCTTGGCGAATGACGTCGAAGAAGCCCGAGCCCGGATCGAATCCGGTCCCCTCGCGCCCTAGCGTGACGCCCAGATCGAAGCGGAATCCGTCGATATGGAAGGCGTTGACCCAATAGCGCAACGAATCGATGACCATTTGCAACACGCGCGGATGCGACAGATTGAGCGTGTTGCCGCAGCCCGTATCGTTGATGTAGTGACGCTCGTCGCCCGGGATGAGCCGGTAGTAGCTCGCATTGTCGAACCCGCGCCAGGACACCGTGGGACCGAGCTCGTTGCCTTCGCAGGTGTGGTTGTAGACGACGTCGAGAATGACTTCGATACCGGCCGCGTGCAATTGCCGCACGGCAATGCGCATTTCGTTCAAACGCCGCGTCGAGAGGTACGACGCATGCGGCGCGAAAAACGCAGCCGTGTTGTAGCCCCAGTAGTTCGTCAAGTTGCGTTCGAGCAAAAAGCGCTCGTCGAGAAACGCGTGAACCGGGAGCAGTTCGATGGCGGTGATGCCGAGTCGATGGAGATGATCGATAAAGCGCGGCGACGCGAGCGCGGCGAACGTGCCGCGATCGTGTGGACGGATATCGGGGTTGAGCATCGATACGCCGCGCAGATGCGCTTCGTAAATGATGGTCTCGGGCCACGGCACATCGGGGCGCACGTCGCGCGACCAATCGAACGCTTCGTCGATGACCACGCACTTCGGTACGGCGGGCGCGGAATCGCGCTTATCGAATGAGAGGTCCTGACGGCTCGAATGCACGCGATAACCGAACAGCGCATCGGCCCAGCGGAACGGCCCCGTCAATTTCTTCGCGTACGGATCGATCAATAGCTTCGCGGGATTGAAGCGATGGCCATACTGCGGCTGATAAGGACCGTGTGCGCGAAAACCGTAGACCGTGCCCGGATGCGCTCCAGGCAGGTAGCCGTGCCAAACCTCATCGGTGCATTCGGGCAGCGGCAGGCGCGCGAGTTCCTTGTGGCCCGCGGGATCGAACAAACATAGATCGATCTGCTGCGCATTGGCCGAGAACACGGCGAAATTCACACCGAGACCGTCCCACGTCGCGCCGAGCGGATACGGTGCGCCGGGTTCGAGCCGATCGGGTAACGAATTCGCCATGCCGCGTCCTTATAGTCCATTTTTGTCGATGAGCGCAGCCGGAAACCACCCGGCCAAGCGATGCCGTCATGGCCGAGTTCACTCGGCGCGCAGCACGATCGTCGCGAGCGGCGGCAGCGTCAATACGACCGATTGCGGTTTGCCGTGGCTCGGCACCTCCTCGGTCACGACGCCGCCGTTGTTGCCCACGTTCGAGCCGCCGTACACCGCCGCGTCGGTGTTGAGCACTTCGCTCCACCAGCCTGGGCGCTGCATGCCGATACGGTAGCCATGGCGCGGCACCGGCGTGAAATTGCAGATCACCGCCACTTCGCGCCCGGCGCCGTCGCAACGCCGATAGGCGAATACGCTGTTGGCGCTGTCGTCGCCGACGAGCCACTCGAAACCGCCGGGCTCGGCATCGAGCGCATGCAGGGCGGGCTCGCTCGCATAGAGGCGGTTCAGGTCGCGTACGAGCGTTTGCACGCCGTGGTGCATCGGCTCGTCGAGCAGATGCCAGTGCGGGGACGCATCGTGATTGAATTCGGCGTACTGCGCGAGTTCTCCGCCCATGAACAGGAGCTTCTTGCCCGGGTGCGACCACATGAACCCGAAGTACGCCCTTAAATTCGCGAATTGCTGCCAGCGGTCGCCGGGCATTTTGCCGAGCAGGGAGCCCTTGCCGTGTACGACCTCGTCGTGCGAGAGCGGCAGGACGAAGCGCTCCGAATACGCATAGACCATCCCGAACGTCATGTTGTGATGGTGATAGCGCCGATAGACGGGGTCCTCGTGCATGTAATGCAGCGTGTCATGCATCCAGCCCATGTTCCACTTGAAATCGAAGCCTAGACCGCCGTCCTCCGGACGCGCCGTGACGCCGGGCCATGCGGTCGATTCCTCGGCGATCGTGATGGCGCCCGGTACGCCCGGTGCGTATCGGACTTCGTGGTTGACCCGCTTCAAGAACGCGATTGCCTCGAGATTTTCGCGCCCGCCGTAGATGTTCGGTACCCACTGGCCTTCGGCGCGCGAGTAATCGCGATAGAGCATCGAGGCTACGGCGTCGACCCGCAGCCCATCCACGTGATAGCGCATCAGCCAAGCGAGCGCGGATGCGACCAGGAACGCGCTGACCTCGTTGCGGCCGAGGTTGTAAATCATCGTGTTCCAGTCTTGGTGATAGCCCTCGCGCGGATCCGCATGTTCGTAAAGGGGCGTGCCGTCGAATTGAATGAGCCCGTGCGCGTCGTTCGGAAAATGCGCGCTGACCCAGTCCAAAATCACGCCGAGCCCCGCTTCGTGCGCGCGATTGACGAAATGCGCGAAGCCTTCGGGCGGGCCGAAACGCGCCGACGGCGCGAACGGCGACAGCGGTTGATAGCCCCACGATCCGCCGAACGGGTGCTCGGCGATGGGTAGAAATTCGACATGCGTAAAGCCCATCCCGAGGGCGTAGGGAATGAGGCGGTCGGCAAGTTCGTACCAATCGAGGCCGCGGCGGCCGTCTTCCTCGACGCGCAACCAAGACTCGGCATGAACCTCGTAGATGGAGATCGGCGCACGCGCGTTTTGCAGCGAGGCCCGGTTGGCGATCCAAGCGCCGTCCGTCCAAGCGAACTGCTCGATTTCGCGCCAATCGGCTACCACCGATGCCGTCGCCGGGGTCCGCTCCGTTTGCAGTGCGCACGGATCGGCTTTCAGCGGCAGCGTATGTCCTTCGCGCGCGACGATTTCGTACTTGTACCGCGCGCCGGCGGCGAGCCGCGGTATGAACAGCTCCCAAACGCCCGCGACATGGCGCAAGCGCATCGGATGACGGCGGCCGTCCCACGAGTTGAAGTCGCCGACGACCGATACGCGCTTCGCGTTCGGCGCCCACACCGCGAAGCGCACGCCCGGCACGCCTTCGAACGTACAGGGTCGCGAGCCTAGGCAATCGAGCACGGCATAGGGATCGGCGCGTGCCAAGCGCGAGAGCGCCTCCTCGGACAGCACCGGCCCGAACGAGTAGGTGTCCTCGATTTCTTGCTCGACGCCATGCCAATCGATGCGCAGGCGATAAGGCTCGTCGCGTGTCACGAGCCCGCCGAAGAGCCCGCGTGCGTCGATCGGCGAAAGCTTGCCGAGGCACTCGCCGTTCGCGCGCGAGTGCACCGCGACGCTAGATGCGCCCGGCAACATCGCGCGCACGGCGTGTCCCGAGGCGGTCCGATGCGGACCGAGCTGCGAGAAAGGATCGGGATGCCGGCCGTCGACGAGTGCTTCTATATCGACGGGGTGCATGCCCACCGCGGGATCTCGGTCTGCGATCTCGCTCACGCGTGAAGGTTGATCGTTCATGGAACCCATCTAAGCAATCTCACGTTTGCGCGGGCGCGGATGCTGCGCCGCGCGAGTCGGTTTCACCGAGCAGCCGCGATGCGAGCGCGGCGAGGCCCCGCAACGGCAGCCCGAGCCAGGTAGGACGGTTCGCGGCTTCGTAGCGAACCTCGTAGGCCGCCTTCTCGATCAGGAAGAGGTCGAGCAAAATACCCTCGGCCTCCGGCGAGACGAGCGGATGGACCGCATGCGAAACAGCTTCGCGATAGCCGTCCAGGAAGCTTTGCTGCCCTTCCTCGCGGAAGCGGTCGAACAGCGCGCGCTTGCGGTCGGCCGTCGGCGCGGGCGCATTTTCCGATGCGGGCTGAGCCGCCGCGCTGGCGTAGGAGAGCGAGCGCAGCATGCCCGCCACGTCCACGAGCGGACTGCGTTTCATGCGCCGTTCGTCCAACGGGCGGGCCGGTTCGCCTTCGAAGTCGATCAGATAGACGTCGCTTTGGGCGATCAAGACTTGGCCGAGGTGGAAGTCGCCGTGCACGCGAATACGCAGCGCGTCGAGCTGATGCGGCACGTGCTTCTCGAGCGCGGCAACGAGCGCGGCGCGCCGATCGACGAGCGTTTTGGCGAGCGTGCGCGTCTCGTCGTCGATCGCGGTCTCGGATTTCGCCACTTCGGTCGCAAGCACGTCGAGCGCTTGTTCGAGCATGGTGCGAGCGCCTTCCACCCACCCGCGCACATCGGCGCGCGTGGCTTTTTCGGGGGCGAACGCGGGATCGTCGCACGGCGCGGCCAGGGCCGCGTGCAATTGCCCGAGGCGCCGGCCGATCGTCCCCGCAAGGGCCCGGTAGCCTTGGAATTTTTCGGCGTCCGGTTCGTCCGTTTCGGGGGCGAGCGCCAACTCGTCGATGACGCGGCGCAGGTAGTCGAGCGCCCAATTCCAGGCATCGCCCTGATTGTCGATAAAGCCTTGCAGCAGGGCGAGCGTGTGCGGGGTGCCTTGCGGATCGACGCGCACGACCTCGCCGAAGAGCGGCGCCGTATTCGCATAGCCGATCTCGGTCAGGTGCCGGCTCATTTCCGCTTCGGGATGAATGCCGCCGATCAAGCGGCGCACGAGCTTGAGCACGGCGCGCTCGCCGACGATCAGCGAGCTGTTGCTTTGCTCGGCCGAGATCCAACGGATTTCGGGCGTGTCGCCGAGGTCGTCGAGTTCGCTGAAGCGCTCGGTCGGCACGAACCGGATCTCGCTCTTTTGCACCGTGGGAATGACGGCCTGCTCGCGCAGCTTGTGCAACACGGCATGCGCGAACAGCGGCAGCGAGAAGGCGTCGGTCAAATGGCCGATGTTGCGGCCGCGGCGCACGCGCGCCAGCGCTAATTGCATGAAGAGCGGCACCGTCGTGTCGGTCCCCCACGTGATCGCGAGCGGCAAGACGTAGCGTTCCGTGTGACGGCCGACATCGGCTTCGATCTCGGTGAAGGCGAAGCCCGCGTCGGGAATGGTCGTCAGTGCGGCCAGGCGGACCGAATGGAGCTTTTGATCTTTCGATGCGAACCAGCGGCGGCGCGTGAGGTACGACGGCAGGACCTCCGATTCGAGCAGCCGCACGTTCTCGGGCGTGGGGCCCGTTTGACCCGCGCGTAGAACGATCGTGACGAACTCCGGCAATTGTTCCGAGCCCGGCTGCGCCCAACTGGGCCGGTCCTCGCGATTGCACAGCAGGAACCACAGGAACCCGTACGGAGGAAACGTCAGCAGGTAGGTCAATTGGCCGATCGCGGGGAAAACCGAGTCCGCGGTCATTTCCACCGGGACGCGCCCGGCGAACTCGGAGAGATCGAGCTCGACGGCCTGCGGCGCACGCGACAAGTTCGCGACGCAAAGGATCGGCGCCTCGCCTTCCATCTCGCGCAGATAGGCCAGAATCTTTCGATTCGAAGGACGCAGGAAGCGGATCGTGCCGCGGCCGAACGCGCGTTTGGAGCGGCGCGTCGCCAGCATGCGGCGGGTCCAGTTGAGCAGCGAATGCGGGTCGCGCGTTTGCGCCTCGACGTTGATGGCGTCGAAGCCATACAGCGTGCCCATGACGGGCGGCAGCACGAGTTGCTCGGGATCGGCGCGCGAAAAGCCGCCGTTGCGGTCGGACGACCATTGCATCGGCGTGCGCACGCCGTCGCGATCGCCGAGGTGGATGTTATCGCCCATGCCGAGTTCGTCGCCGTAATAGATGACGGGGGTACCCGGCATCGATAGCAGCAGCGAATTGATCAGTTCGATGCGGCGCCGGTCGCGTTCCATCAGCGGCGCGAGCCGGCGGCGAATGCCCAGATTGAGCCGTGCGCGCCGGTCGCTCGCATAGGTGTTCCAGAGATAGTCGCGCTCGGAATCGGTCACCATCTCGAGCGTGAGCTCATCGTGGTTGCGCAGGAAGATCGCCCATTGACACGAGGGCGGAAGCTCCGGCGTTTGCCGCATGATGTCGGTGATCGGGAAGCGGTCCTCGCTCGCGATCGCCATATAGATGCGCGGCATGAGCGGGAAGTGGAAGGCCATGTGGCATTCGTCTTCCTGACCGAAGTACTCTTGCACGTCTTCGGGCCATTGGTTTGCTTCGGCCAGCAGCATCCGGTTCGGATACTCCGCGTCGATCGTGGCGCGGATGCGCTTCAGAATCGCGTGCGTTTCGGGCAGATTCTCGTTGCTCGTGCCTTCGCGTTCGACGAGGTAGGGCACGGCATCGAGCCGTAATCCGTCGATTCCCATGTCGAGCCAGAAGCGCATGACCTGCAGCACCTCGCGCAGCACCGACGGATTGTCGAAATTCAGATCGGGCTGGTGCGAATAGAAGCGGTGCCAATAGTAGGCGCCGGCCACGGGATCGTGCGTCCAGTTCGACGGCTCGGTATCGATGAAGATGATGCGCGTGCCTTCGTACTTCTTGTCGGTGTCGGACCAGACGTAGTAGTTGCGATGATTGGAACCTGGTTTCGCGCGGCGGGCGCGCTGGAACCACGGGTGCTGGTCCGACGTGTGGTTGATGACGAGTTCGGTGACGACGCGCATTCCGCGCGCATGCGCGCCTTGGATGAAACGGCGCAGATCTGCGAGCGTGCCGTAGTCGGGGTGCACGTTGCGGTAATCGGCGATGTCGTAGCCGTCGTCGCGCCGCGGCGACGGATAGAACGGCAGCAGCCAGATCGTATTGACGCCGAGTTCCGCGATGTAATCGAGCTTCGCGATGAGGCCCGGAAAGTCGCCGACGCCATCGTTGTTGGCATCGAAAAACGACTTCACGTGTACCTGGTAGATGATCGCGTCTTTGTACCAGAGGGGGTCGTCCGACAGATGCGAATTGGCGGTGCGCCGAGCTGAGCTCGCACGCTGCTTCGATTCCGACTGCGTCAAGGCCGTGTCCAAGGGTTGGTCCTCACGCTTCATGGCTGTTCTCCGAGCCGCCGTGTTGATCATGGCCGGGGCGGCTTTGCTCGCCGGGCCGGTGCGGTGATGTCTGGGCGCGTTCGTCGTGCGGCAAACCCGCGGCGGGCGCGACTCGCCAAATGGCGAAGGGGCGTGTATCCGGTTCGATCCTCACGTGCTGGCGCCGTCCTCGCCATTCGAGGCGCTGCCCGGTGACCAGATCGGTCACGGCCAGCGCGTCCCATTCCTGCATACGCCAATGTTCGAATAGATGTCCGGGCAGTTCGAGATCGGCCTCTTGCGGCGTGAACGGATCGAGACTGATGGCGACCAGCACGACGTTTTCTCTCGCACGCGTGGCCTTCTCGAAGAACAGGATTCGATCGTTGTGCGCGGTGAGGAACGTGAGGCCGAGATGCGAGTGCAAGGCCGGGTTTGCGCGGCGAATGCGGTTGAGCAAGGTGACGATTCCGACGATATTGCCGGGCCGATTCCAGTCCCATGCGCGCAGTTGATACTTTTCCGAATCGAGGTACTCCTCGCTGCCGGGCAGCGCGGCGGATTCGCACAGCTCGAAACCGCTATAGACGCCCCATAGTCCCGACAGCGTCGCGGCCAGCGCGGCGCGGATCATGAATCCCGGCCGGCCTTGCGATTGCAAATGGCGCGGATTGATGTCGGGCGTATTGACGAAGAAGTTCGGCCGGAAGAACTCGCGAACGTTCGTTTGCGTGAGTTCGGTCAGGTACTCGGTGAAGTCTCGTTTCGATTCGCGCCAGGTGAAATACGTGTACGACTGCGAAAAGCCGATCTTCGCGAGGCGGTACATGAGCCGCGGGCGCGTGAACGCCTCGGAAAGAAAAATGACGTTGGGGTCGCGCGAGCGGATATCGGCGATCATCCACTCCCAAAACGGCAACGGCTTCGTGTGCGGATTATCGACGCGAAAGATTCGCACGCCGGCATCGATCCAAAAACTGATGATGTCGCGCAGCGCGATCCAGAGCGCGGGCTTCGCGTCGTGCGCATAGAACTCGGGATTGACGATGTCCTGATACTTCTTCGGCGGATTCTCGGCATAACGCAGCGTGCCGTCCGGGCGCCAGGCGAACCAGGTCGCGTGTTCGGTCAGCCACGGGTGATCGGGCGCGCATTGGATCGCGAAATCGAGTGCGATTTCGAGCCCATGCGCGTGCGCGGCCGCCAGCATGCGCTTGAAGTCCTCGAGGGTGCCGAGCTCGGGATGCACGGCCGTATGCCCGCCTTCGTCACTGCCGATCGCATAGGGACTGCCGACGTCGCCCGGCTGCGCATTGAGCGTGTTGTTGCGCCCCTTGCGATTGATCTTGCCGATCGGGTGGATCGGCGGAAAGTAGAGCACGTCGAAGCCCATGTCCCGAATGCGCGGCAGTTGGGCGATGACATCGTCGAACGTGCCGTGACGGGAGCCGTCGCCGCTCATCGAGCGCGGGAAGATTTCATACCAGCTCGCGAAACGGGCCGCGGCGCGCTCGGCGTCGATGCGATAGGTCGTCGTGTCCCGCGAGAGGAACGGACGATGGCGCGCCTTTGCGACCACGGCCGCCGTTTGCGGCGATAGGATGGCTTCGATCCTCGCGGCGTGGCTCGCGTGCGAGAAGCGCTTGGCGATGTCCTTCAATTCGGCGATGGCCGAGCGCTGGGCCGCGTATTCGCGATGATCCTGATGAATCTGCTGCTGCGCGCCGGTTTGGTCGGCCGTTTCGGCTTCGGCGAGGACGCGGGCTAGCAGGTGCCGGGCCTCTTCGAGTTCGAGTTCCACCGATTGATTCGCGTCGAGCTTCTTGCGGATGTGGTCGACGAGCGAGGCGAAGTCATCGCGCCAGGCAATGACGGTGAACTCGTAGCGACCCACGCGCGTCAGCGTGATCGAGGCGCGCCACAGATCGAGGCCGGCCGGCTGGGCCGGTTGCATCGGTGCTTCGCGCCATGCCGTCTCGTCCGTCGCGCGCCAGATCACCGCGGCCGCGATCTTGTCGTGGCCTTCCGCGAAAATCGCCGCCTCGATGTCGATCTCTTCGCCGACGATGCGTTTGGCAACGAATCGTCCGCCATCGACGCTAGGTGTCACGCTTTCGATCGCGATGCGCGGTGCGGCAATCGCTTCGGTGGCCGATGCCACCGAGGCGCGCTTGGTCGTTTGCCGTGCGGCGACCTTCGGGCAGGGCCGCGCGCGGTAGAGAAGCGTCTCGCCGGGCGCGAGCGTGAACGGCGCCAACGGCTCCGCTTCTTCCTTGCAGGGGCTCGCCAGCGGTTTGAAGGCCATGAAGCTGCCCGGCACGCCGTCGAGAAAACGAGCGGGTGCGACGAACGCCGGCCGCGTTAGATCGGGATTGGCGATCAGCAGGACGGCTTCGCGCGCATCGCGCAGGTCGCCGCACTCGCCGCGCAATACGGCGGCAACGTTGGCGCCGGCGGCCGACAGTTGGCGCAGTTCGCCGACACTCGACAGCAAGGGTGTCTGCTGGCGCAACCTATTGGCTTGTTTGATGTTCTCGCTCAGGTCCAAGCGCGCCGCGGCGCATGCTTGGCGATATCGCTCGGCGCTGCCTGCCGTGGCCCGGTACGAGAGCGGCTCGGCAATGCCGTATTCGAAGCCCATCGGGACGAGCCAGCCGGTGCCGAGCGAAGCGCTCGTGGCGATCGCGCGGCGATAGGCGCGTTCGATCACCGCCGCATCGGCGGCGTGGGCGAATTCGCTGACGAGCCGGGCCCCGTACGGCGCTTCGGGAAAGGCGATCGGTGCACCTACGCGCACGAGCGCGGCATGTTCGTCCGCGAGCCAATCTTCGCGATAGTCCCACCAGCGCACCGAGGAGAAGACGCTATCGAAGCGTGCGCGGGCAAGTTCGGTGAGGTCGCCGCGCGAGAGTCCCGGCGTGGAAGCGAGCATGCGCACCGTATCGCGCCGCGCGCGCACAGCCGCGCGCAACTCGAGCCATATGTCGATGGGCACGCGGTGCGGCGAATCGAAGCGAAAGCCGTCCACGCCCGCGTCGGTCAGCGCGACGAGCCGCTTGCTCCACCAGGCGCCCAATTGGGCGGCCGCGTGCGGATCAGCGAAGTTGGCGTAAGCGGCGTTGTCTTCCTGCGCCGCGTGGCGCGGATCGAGCCGTACGTGCGCGCTCTCGTACGGATGAAACCACGCCGGATGGGCTTGCAGCAGTTGGCCGTCGGCCGCGACGCGATCGAGTACGAGATCGATCAACAGCGAGAGACCCGCGGCGTGCGCATGTTCGGCCAGTCGATGCAGACCGTCGTCGGCCTCGCCCGAGGTCCCAAATATCGAATGTAGCCGAGCATGGTCGGCGACGAGTTGCGAGTGTCCCGCTCGCCCCGTGGCGAACGGCGAGCCGATCAATACATGATCGAAACCTAGCGCTGCCGCTCGCTCGAAGTGGGCGGGCCAAGCCTCGAGCGGCCCGATGAGCGAGGGATGAAGAAAATAGATACGCGGCGCATACGCGAGACGGTGTTCCATCGGTCCGTTCCAGTTCGTCGGCGATGTGGATGCACGTCGGACGTGCGATCGCATCGCTTGTGTCAGGCGGCGCTCGATGACCCGCGCGCCGGCGCGGGCTTCGCACCCGGATGGGCGGTAGGCATGAGCGCGCGCGAAAGCGGGAAGCACGATGCATGCCGCCGAGTCCGAAGCGGTGTCCGCGTTCGACGAACGGGAGGCGTCGATGGGGGTAAGTATGCGCGCACCGCATGAGCCCGGCATGGGGTGTTGCGTTCGCGTCGTGCGAGCGGCCGCCGGGCCGGTCATCGACTAGTCTGGGTAGCGCATTCGTCAGTTCAGCGCGGTGTAAATGTGACAGATGCAGGCGCGTTTTTACAGCGGCGAGCCGGCGTCGATCCCAAAACGTGCCGCGCGCGTCTGCCAATTCGTGCCTAGGCAGACAAGAGATAAGAGATAAAAGACAGCGGACGCCCCATTTCCGGACAAGATCGTTTCCAGACCCCATGTGGTACCTATCCACTTGCGTATGCCGATTGTCTAAATGCTGGGACGCGGCTATAGTCGCAGCCAATGGGTGACACCTGAGGGTTACTACGGATAAGAAAGACCGCTACGGCTAGGGCGGCAACAGACCGGAATCGGGGGCAAGATCGTCGGCCAATGCCGGCGGCGCGATGAACACGATGCTGGAGCCCACATGACAGAAGCTCGAACCGGCCGGCCGCGCGAGGCGCAGCCGGCTGCCGCTCGCAGGGACTTTCTGCTGAGCGCCGGCGCCTCCGCGGTAGCGCTCGCCCTCGCGGGGACCGTCGGGCTACCGCTCACGATGTCGCGCGCGTTTGCCTTCGCGCCCCCGGCCGGCGGCGGTCTCGACGCGTTCACGGCACTGACGAAGCAATTGACGGGGCGCACGACGCTCGACGCCACGCTCGCCTCGCGCATCTATAACGCGCTGTCGAAGTCCGATAGCGCATTCGTCGCCAATGTCGCCGCGCTGAACACTTGGCTCAAAACGCACGCCGGCGTGCCGAGCGATCAAATCGTGCCTGTGCTGCAAAGCCAAGATCCGGTCCTGGCCAAAGCCGTCGTCAATATTGTGCGAGCCTGGTATCTCGGGCTCGTCGGCCAGATGCCGACCGTTCAAGTGGTCGCTTACGAACACGCGCTGATGTTCGACCCGGTGAGCGACGTACTCACGATCCCTTCGTATTGCCGGGACGTGCCGTTTTATTGGACGCAGAAACCGGCCGGCGTGTGAGACGGCCATCCGAGGCGCGATGCGGGCGCGAGCTCGCGCGCCGAACGCGTGCGGCACCGAGCAAAACCGAAAAGGCGAAGCGTCATGGCAAACAACTCTTCGGCCGACGTCGTGATCGTCGGCTCGGGCGTGGCGGGGGGACTCGTCGCCCATCAACTCGCATCGGCGGGCGCATCGGTGATCGTTCTCGAAGCGGGACCGCGTCTGGCGCGCTCGCAGATCCTGAGCAACTTTCGCAATTCGCCGGCCAAAGGCGATTACGTCTCGCCGTATCCATCGATGCCCTATGCGCCGCATCCGCAATATTCTCCCGCCAATCAGTACCTGATTCAAAAGGGGCCCACGCCGTACAACGTGCAGTACCTGCGGCTCGTGGGCGGCACGACCTGGCACTGGGCCGCGGCTGCTTGGCGCTTGCTGCCTTCCGATTTCAAGCTGAAAACGACGTACGGCGTCGGCCGCGATTGGCCGATTCCGTACCAAACGCTGGCGCCTTGGTACGACGCGGCCGAAGCCGAACTGGGCGTGTCGGGGCCCGCCCTATCCATCGATCTCGGCTCGCCGCGTACGAAACCGTACCCGATGGCGCAGTTGCCGCTGTCCTATATGGACGCGAGGTTCTCGGACGTGCTCAATGCGAACGGCTTTAAGGTCGTGCCCGAACCGATGGCCCGCAATAGCCGCCCTTACGATGCGCGCCCGACGTGCTGCGGCAGCAACAACTGCATGCCCATTTGTCCGATTGCCGCCATGTATTCGGGCATCGTTCATACGGACAAAGCGGAGGCGGCCGGCGCGAAGCTGATCGATCGCGCCGTCGCCTACCAGATCGAGGCGGACGGCACCGGCCGCATCGCGGCTGTGCATTACAAGGACCCGTCGGGCGCCGCGACGCGTGTCGCCGGCAAGCACTTCGTTCTCGCGGCCAACGCCATCGAAACGCCGAAGCTGATGCTGATGTCGACTTCGAGCAAGTTTCCGAACGGCATCGGTAATCGCTCCGATCAAGTCGGACGCAATTTGATGGACCATCTCGGCACTCTCGTGCACTTCATGGCGAACGAGGCCTTGTGGCCCGGACGCGGACCGATGGAAATGACGTCCGTCGTCAATTTTCGAGACGGGGCGTTCCGTTCCGAGTACGCCGCGAAGAAGCTGCATCTGTGGAACGGCGACGGCACCATCGGCAACACGCAGGCGTTGCTCGACGAAGGGGTGACGGGACCCGAACTGGACCGGCAGATTCGCGAACGCAGCGCGCGCCGGCTGACGGTCAACAGCTTTCACGAGCAATTGCCGCATCCCGAGAACCGTATCGTGCCTTCGGCCACTCACAAGGATGCGCTCGGAATTGCGCAGCCCGAGGTGTCGTACTCGATCGACGATTACGTGAAAAAGAGCGCGGTTCACACGCATGCGCTTTATGCGCAGATCGCGGATTTGTTCGGCGGCACCGAGGTGACGTTCGGCGACAGCTTGGGTCCGAACAGCCACATCATGGGCACGACGATCATGGGCAGCAATCCGAACGATTCCGTCGTGGACGCCGATTGCCGGACGCACGATCACCCGAATCTCTTCCTGGCGACGAGCGGCGTCATGCCCTCGGCCGGCTCCGTCAACTGCACCCTCACGATCGCCGCGTTGGCGTTGAGGGTGGCCGATACGTTGAAGCATGAAATCTGAACGAATCGCGTCATGAAGCATCTCGATCCCCGCATGCGGTACCGTAAAAAAACGAATTAGGCGAAGCGCTCATGGCAAACACACCTTCGGCCGACGTGGTGATCGTCGGCTCGGGCGTGGCGGGTGGTCTCGTCGCGCATCAGCTCGCGTTGGCGGGCGCATCGGTCATCATCCTCGAGGCTGGGCCGCGCCTTGCGCGCTGGCAGATCGTCGAGAACTTCCGCAATTCGCCGGCCAAGGCGGATTTCGCGACGCCTTATCCGTCGATGCCCTATGCGCCGCATCCCGAATACGCCCCGCCGAACGGCTATTTGATTCAAAAGGGCGACTATCCGTATGCCTCGCAGTACCTGCGGCTCGTCGGCGGCACGACATGGCACTGGGCGGCGGCCGCTTGGCGCTTGTTGCCTTCCGATTTCAAACTGAAGACGACCTACGGCGTGGGCCGCGATTGGCCGTTTCCCTACGAGGCGTTGGAGCCGTGGTACTACGCGGCCGAGGTCGAACTCGGCGTCTCCGGCCCCGATGCGTCGGTCGACCTAGGCTCGCCGCGCTCGAAGCCGTATCCGATGCCGCAATTGCCGCTGTCGTATATGGACGCGAGGTTTTCGGACGTGCTCAATGCCAACGGCTTCTCGGTCGTGCCCGAGCCCGTGGCGCGCAACAGCCGCCCCTACGATGCGCGCCCCACATGCTGCGGCAACAACAACTGCATGCCGATTTGCCCGATCGCCGCGATGTACAACGGCATCGTGCACGCGGAGAAAGCGGAGAAGGCCGGGGCGAAGCTCATCGATCGAGCCGTGGTCTATCGCATCGAGGCCGACGACAAGGGACTGATCACGGCCGTGCATTACAAAGATCCGTCGGGCGGCACGACGCGCGTCGCGGGCAAGCTGTTCGTGCTCGCGGCGAACGGCATCGAAACGCCGAAGCTGATGTTGATGTCCACTTCCGATCAGTTTCCGCACGGTATCGGCAATCGCTCCGATCAAGTCGGGCGCAATTTGATGGATCACCCGGGCACCGGCGTGAGCTTCCTCGCCAATGAGGTGCTATGGCCGGGACGCGGACCAATGGAGATGACGTCCGTCGTCAATTTTCGCGACGGCACGTTCAGATCCGACTATGCCTCGAAGAAGCTTCATGTTTCCAACGGCGTTCCCACGATGACGGTGACGTCGGCATTGATCGACAAAGGACTGACCGGCGCCGAACTCGATCGACAGATCCGCGATAGGGCTGCGCGCACCGTGACGATCAATAGCTTCCACGAGCATTTGCCCGAGCCCGCCAACCGCATCGTGCCGTCCGCCGACCACAAGGATGCGCTCGGTATCCCTCAGCCCGAGATCTACTACTCGATCAACGACTACGTGAAAAAAAGCGCGGCCCATACGCACGAACTCTACGCACAGATCGCGAGCCTGTTCGGGGGCACCGAGGTTACGTTCGACGATCGCTTCGCGCCGAACAACCACATCATGGGCACGACGATCATGGGCAGCGATCCGCAAGATTCGGTCGTCGATGCCGATTGCCGGACGCACGATCATCCGAACTTGTTCCTCGCGACGAGCGGCGTGATGCCCACGGCCGCCTCGGTCAATTGCACGTTGACGATCGCCGCGCTGGCGCTGCGGCTCGCCGACAAGCTCAAGCATGAATTGTGATCGCACGACGATTTCATGAGACTTCCGATGACGAATCCGCGACTCCGTTCCGATGCGACCGACCTGCGCCATGCCCCGGTGCGGCGCGACGCGCGGCGCCGTCCGGTCCGCATGAAGGGCTTTGCGGCCGCCTTTTCGGTCTTCGCGTTATATCTGGCTTGGCACGCATCGAACAGCGGCGAGAACGTGGCGGCCGACGAGTTGCCGCTGTCCGCCGCGCAGGCGCAAGGCGCGAGCGAAGTCGCGCCGGCGGGCGCGTCCGCACCGGCATCTCCAATGCCTTCCGCCGCTAGCGCCGTAGCGGCTGCCAGCGGCGGGGCGTTCGCGAATGCAAGCGCCTCCGCCGCCGGCTCCGCACCGGCAACGGCGGGCACGGGCGCGGCGACCGAAACCGGCGGCGCCCCCGGCGGGCCGAGTGCGAGTGCCGGTACAGGCGCGGCCGTGGGCGCGGCGATGACCGACCTCGCCAAACGCGGTGAATATCTCGCCCGGGCGGGCGACTGTATCGCGTGTCACACGGCCGACAAGAGCCGGCCCTTCGCGGGCGGTCTGCCGATGGGGACGCCGTTCGGCACGCTCTATACCCCGAACATTACCCCCGACCCCGATACGGGCATCGGCCGCTGGACCGACGCCGAATTCCTGCGCGCCATGCAAAAGGGGATCGGCAAGGGCGGCGAACATTTGTATCCGGCGTTTCCGTACACGGAATACACGCGGGTGACCGAGCGCGACTTGCTCGCGATCCGTGCCTACTTGAATACGCTGCCGCCGATCCGCTATACGCCGCCGACTAATGAACTCGGCTTTCCGTTCAATCAGCGCTGGCTGATGGTGTTTTGGAATCTGTTCAATTTCCGCGAAGGCCGCTTCGTTCCGGATCCGAAACAAAGCCCGCAATGGAATCGCGGCGCTTATCTCGTGGAAGGGCTTGCCCATTGCGAGGAATGCCATACGCCGCGCAACATCACGCAAGGTCTGCGTTCGAGCGATCGGTTCTCGGGCGAGGCGCTCGCGGGCTGGCGCGCGTTCAACATCACGCCCGATCGGGCCGGCGGGATCGGCAACTGGAGCGAGCGGGATATCGTCGATTACCTGGCCACCGGCGCGGTGCCCGGGCGGGCGAACGCGGCGGGGCCCATGGCGGACGTGGTCGAGAACAGCACGCAGTATTTGACGCGCGACGACTTGCGCTCGATCGCCGTGTATTTGCGTTCGCTGCCGCCTGTTGCGGGCGGCCAAACGCGAGCGCGCGATACTTGGGGCCATCCGGCCGACGACGTGACGCGCCTGCGCGGCACCCGCATCGTCGGCGTGGACGGCGCGCAACTGTTCATCGCGAATTGCGCGACCTGCCACAACTGGACGGGACAAGGCGTGGGCGCATCGGCACCGCTCGCGTATCCGTCGCTGATTCATAACAGCGCGGTCGGCGCCTCGGATGCCGGCAATCTCGCCATGGTCATTTTGCACGGCGTACGGCGACGGACAAAAGACGCCGACGTCATGATGCCGGGCTTCGGCGGGGAATTGAACGACGATCAAGTCGCCGCAGTCACGAATTACGTGACGCAGCATTTCGGCGACCCCAAGGCGACCGTGACCGCGCAAGACATCGCGAAGCTGCGTCGAAATCAGCAGTAGCGGGTGAACGACGGTTTGGACGCCGCACACCGCGAAGATCACTACGGCTGCGGCGCACCGGACTATGATTGGCCGCATGAACATGACAACCGAGGCCTACTCCATCGTCTGCCGGCACGCGGCCAACACCGCGGGCCGCGATTTCGTCGTCGGCGATCTGCACGGCTGCGTCGACGCGCTGCGCTATTTGTTGCGCGAGATCGTGTTCGACCCGGCCTGCGACCGGCTGTTTTCGGTCGGCGATCTCATCGATCGAGGCAGTCAATCGGAAGAGGCGCTGGCCTTGCTCGACAAACCGTGGTTCTTCCCGGTCCTCGGCAATCATGAGGAGGCGCTGTGTCTCGTGGCGGAAGGCGCCATGCGGCCCAGCACCTGGCATGGGCTCGGCGGCGAGTGGGCGCGCGCCTTGCCCGAGCGGACGTTGCGCGCGTACGCGAGGCGCTTGCGGACGTTGCCGCTCGTGCGCGTGGTCGGCACCGGCGCGCGGCGTTTCAACGTCATTCATGCGGAATTCTTCGGCGACGACGCCGCGCTCGATCGCGGCCTGTTCACCGAGCGCGAGCGCCAGCAAGTGCTCTGGGGACGAGAACTCGCGCTCGGCAGCGGTGTGGTGGAGGATCAGGCCGGATTGTCGCCGACCTATTGCGGGCATACGCCGATGCGCGAAATCGGCCGGATCGGCGCGCAGATCTTCATCGACACGGGAGCCTTCGCCGCCACGGGCAAGTTGACCGTGACCGAAGCGCTGACCCCGCGTGCCTGGTCGATCTCCGTTGCGCGGGCGCTGGAAGAGGGCGCGCACCAAATGTCGCTGCCGTAACTCGATGCCTGACGCGCGTTTTTGCTTCCCCGGTCATCCGATCTGATTCAACTCGAACACGCTGTCGATTGCGTTGCCGTTCCAGTTGTATTCCAAATACGCGGCATGGCGGCAGTCGCGCAGCAGCGTCGTCCTGAAAGCGGCCAGGCATTCGCCCGACGGATCTCGCACCGACGGATAGACGATGCCCGCCGCGCCGGCTTGGCGAAGTTGCCGCCCCAGCGCTTGGCCCGCCGAGTAATCGACCGGCGAGAGCACGGCGGGATCGAGCGTGGTGTCATTGCGCAAGTCGACCGCCTCGCCGCGCGCGAGCACCGTATAGAGCCGCATTTGCTGGCGCAACGGCGCTTGTTTCGTCGCGGTGAGGAACAAGCCAGAGTGATACCGCGTTTCGGCCACGGCCGTTCGCGCCTCGCGCGCGCAGTAGAACACGCCGTAGCTGCCGTCCGAGAACCGGCTGCCGAGCGGATTCAAATGCGTGAATGCGGCCATGATCGGTCCGCAGCCGGGCCCGAAGCAGCGCTCCTCGGGCGGGACGAGATCGAGTTCGCCCACCTCGGTGCGCAATCGATCGTTGGTCATCGCCTCTAGTGCGTAGAGCGCCTCGAAATCCTCGGACGAGGCGACGCGGTCGAACAGATTGACGGCGGGAAAGCGCGTGGGGATGACCCGATAGGCCGGCGTCCAATCGATCCGGGTGAGCGGCGGGAGGTGGGTGCGGCGTTCGTCCTTCGTCACGCCCAGCCGCCTCGCATCGCGTCGAGATATTGCCGCACCGCGACGAGGTCGCTCACGTTGCCGGCCAGCATACGGTCGAGCGCGCTGCTACCGCCGAACGGGGGCGCGCTATTGGGGCGCTTCACCCAGCCGTCGGCCGCCGTGGGCTCGGGCAGCAGGATCTGCAACGCCTTGTAGATGCCGAGCAGCAGCGACAGCCGCTCCAGCGTATCGCGCGAAAGCCGTGCCGAATCGGGCGCGGCTTTCCATTTGAAAAACGTCGAACGGCCGGGGGACCCGAGCAACACGATCTGTTCGTCGATACCGAGCCCCCAGTCGCGGGCAATATTGAAAAACGCCCGCAGGCCGGCCGCGGACATCTGTGCGATCGACGGCGCGGCGACAGGCGCCTCGCCGCGCGCGTGCGCATGAGCGGCGGATAAACGATGAGCGGCGGCAGGCGACATGATCGATCTCTATTTGAACCATATTCCGATGTTAGTCCATTTATAGATTAATGCAAGTTCGGCGCATGCGAGATGTCCGGTCTGTTGTTTTGCTTCCTGCACTGCGCGGGCCCTCCGGCTGAGGTAGATTGACGGCACGCGCCGCTGGCGCCTCATTGGTCTATTTCATCGACGGGGAAGCGACTCCATGAACACCACGATACGTAGGGTGCAGGCACGCGACGAAGCGCGTTGGCGCGAGCTGTGGGACGGCTATACGCGCTTTTACGAACGCGAGCCTTCGGAGCCGGTGACGCGGCATGCCTGGTCGCGCATTCTCGATGACGGTGCGCCCGTGTACGCCATCGTCGCGGAGCGGGAAGGCGTGGTGATCGGCATCGCCAATTACGTCATCCATGAGAGCACGTCGCTGCTTACACCCGTTTGCTATCTGCAAGATCTGTTTGTCGATCCGGCGGTTCGGGCGGCAGGGGTGGGGCGCCAATTGATCGACTGGTTGCTCGAGGAGGCGCGCCGCCAAGGCTGGTCCCGCGTCTATTGGACGACCAAGGAGAACAACTACCGCGCCCGCGGCCTATACGACAGCTACACGCCGCGCAGCGAGTTCGTTCAATACCGTATCGACATTCGTTGAGCGGATGGATACGAGCGGCCGGCCGGGTGCCCGCTCAGGCTCAGCCCAGCGACTTGGCCAGCGTGCGCACCGCATCCACCGAGCGAGGATCGCGCACGCGCGAGTAGAGCACGACGTGCGAGTCGGGCAGCGGCGGCAGCCCGAATTTTTCCCCGACGTCGACCACGCCTGGCGGCGCAACGCGCCTTGCCAGCGCCGACACGGCGAGGCCCGCCGTGAGCGCGGCGCCGATCGCGGCGATTCCGCCGCCCACGAACGTTTCCTCCCATTCGATCGATGCGCGCTCCAGCGCCCGCTGCGCGGCGACGCGCACGCCGCAAGGTCCCGAGAGCACCGCGAGCGGCAACGGCGCGCCTGGCGGCGGTGCCCAGTTCGCAGCCGCGAGCCAGGCGAGCGGTTCGACGAATAGCGTCTCGCCGTCCGCAGCGCCGCCGTGATGAATAGCACGCCCCGGAAGCTCGTCGGACTCGTGCCTCACGATGGCGGCATCGAGGCGCCGATCGTCGTAATCAGCGACCAGCATGGCCGACGAGCCCAGATGCATTTCGATCACGAGCCGCGGATCGTGCCGATGCAAGCTGGCGACGATGGGGGCGAGGTTGGGCCCTGCCACTTGTTCGCTGAGGCCGATCTTCAGCCGCCGCCGCTCGGTGCCGAGCGAGCCCAATGCGCGCTCATGGGCTTCCAGCAACTCGCGCGCGGCATCCAAAAACGCGCCGCCGGCCGGCGCGAGGCGCACCGAGCGCGGCGTGCGCTCGAACAGCGGTTTGCCGATATGCGCTTCGAGCCGCTTGACCTTGAGGCTCACGGCCGACTGCGTCGTACCGAGCAGATCGGCGGCGCGGGTGAAACTGCGCAAATCGGCGACATGGACGAACGCCCTGACGGCGTCGAGATCGAGAAGATCCATTTCTTTTGAAAATGAAAGAAATATCGTTTGATTTCTGTTCATTATGGATGGATCACCGTATTCTCGCTACACCTTCATTGATAACGGAGAGACACCATGCCGCTCGCTCGTATCTCGCTTCCGTCCGGCCGGACGGCCCAATATAAAAAGGCGCTCGCCGACGGCGTATTGCGCGCGCTCGTTGAAACGTTCAACGTGCCGAAGGACGATCAATTCATGGTCTTGACCGAGCATGCGCCGGAGGACTTGATTTACAACCGCACCTATCTCGGCATCGAGCGCGGCGACGGCTTCGTCATGATTCAACTGACGGTCAGCAATACGAGGCCGCTCGAGAAAAAGAGGGCGCTCTACCGCCGCATCGTCGAGTTGTTGTCGGAGAACCCGGGGATCAGAAAGGAAGACGTCTTCATTAACCTCGTCGAGGTGCTGCCCGAGAACTGGTCGTTCGGCAACGGCGAGGCGCAATACGTCCCGGACTGACGGCACGAGCGCTCGTGCCCGGTGACGGAACGAGCGTTGGCTGACGTTGGGTCAAACCCCTTACGCGCAGGCGTGTATATCATGAACGCTGCACAGCAGCCGGGAGGGGAGCAGGATGCCGGACACCGTCGAACTCGTGCTTGCGCTCGAGGCTATTGCGGCGAGAGAGTGGATGGAAGGTCCCGCGCAGGCGGACGATGCGGGCCCCGCGAAACGCCGCACGGCACCGGTCGCAAGCCGCAATACGTCCGCCCCAAGCGCCGCGAGAAAACGTGCCGCCCGGACGAGTGTCCGCCCGCGCGCGCGTGACGACGCAGGCACGGCAATCGCCGACGCGCTCGGGAGAATGCCGGGAATCGAGCCGATCGGCGCTGTCGAACGCTCGACCGTGCGCCTGTTCGTCGAACGTGACGGCGCGTCGCGAGTCGCCTTGGCAGCGTCCGACGACGGCACGCGCCGGATTCGCGCGGCGCGTGCTCATGCGCTTTCGCCCGGTGTCTGGCGGTGCGAGACCTTATGCGATGAACCGCTCGAGGCGGGCGTGGCGCTGGCCCTCGGCGATGCCTTCCCGCAAGCAGTCGAAGATGCGCTCGGTAAGCCTGGCAAATTCGCACCGTCCCCGGCGCTAACGGTTCGGCACGGCACTTGGCGGTGGAGCGGTCCCGACGGCGCCGTCGTCGATATCGAACTGAGCGATGCGCGCTCCTTGTTCGACAGCATCGACTCCGCGACTTCCGCACGAGCGGACCCCGAGCAAGGCGTGCAGCCGGGGGCGGCCGATTCCCACGAACCGGGGCATAGCCCGATCGCATTCTGCGAATTGCGGCTCGTCTCTCGGATCGAGCCCGAACCCCAGCCCCAACTACGGTCGAGCGAGCTGGCCGCGATTGCTCTGGACGCTCGGACAACCGATCCGGACACGGTCGAACTGGAGCCGCGCGACACAGAAGAGAAGAACTCCTCGCCGCGATACCGGCAAGCGCACTCGGAGGCGACGGCCGTGCGGGCTCTATTCGCGGCGGCGGGCGCGTTGGCCGATGCATTGCCGGTTTTCCCCGTTCTCGAAGCCGGGTACGAACGCGCATGCGCGGCTGACCTGAACCGGGAACCCACGCGCGCCACGCGCACTAATTTGTCGAATGTCGGCACCCCGCACGGCGCGCTCAGCGCCGTTGCGGCCGGCGTCGCACGGCAGTGGTTCGGCAACGAAGCGGGGGTACGAGACGGTATCGGCACCGAGACGGAATTCGTGCATCAGATGCGCGTCGCATTGCGCCGTCTGAAGACGTTGCTCAAGACGTTTCCGAAGTGGGCGGACGAGCGATGGGAGCGGACCATCGCTCCCGAGCTCGATTGGTTGGGGGGCTTGCTCGGACGCGCGCGGGACCTGGACGTATTCGTCGATGCCACGCTGCCCGCGCTGGCCGCCGCCGATGTCGATCGGGACACCTGGACGTCGCTGCAAGCGCGCGCCGCCGTCCGCCGTCACGAAGCGCGCGAGCAGGTGCGCGCCGCGCTGCGCTCGCGCCGCTACGCGGCGCTCTCGCTGGCATGGCTGCAATGGCTCGCGGCACAACGATATGGCGCGGGGCCCGCCGAGTTGGCGGACAAGCCTCTGGCGCGCTATGCGGCCAAACGCGTGCGCAAGCACTACGCGCGCTTGATCGCGAAGCCGGCGCTGACCGCGTTGACGCCTGCCGAACGGCATCGCCGACGAATCGAAGCGAAGCGCCTGCGTTACACGCTCGAGTTCTTCGAGTCGCTCACGTCGCATAAGACACGCCGTAAGCTTTCGAAGCAACTCGGCCGGATCCAAAGCATCCTCGGCGACGGCAGCGATGCGACGGCAGCCCTGCGTTTCCTCGAAGCGCTCGACGTGCCGCCGTACGTCCACGGCTTCGCGCGAGGCTGGTGCGAGGCGGTGAATCGCTGGTCGGCGATCGAGGGCGAACGATTGCTGCGGGAACTCGGTAAGCCGAAGATCGTTCGCGAGTCGTAGATCGTCGTGCACGGGCCGCGCCGGAGCGACGGCGGCATTCGAGCTTCGCCGCCTATAATTCCGGCTTCCCGTGCCCTGCTGTGTGCTCATGAGCGATCAACGCCCGTCTTTGGTTCAGTCCCCCGCGAGTGACACAGGTCATACGCCGCTCGAGTTGGGCGGCTCGGTTTGGTTGCGTTCGGGGGAGCGGACGCTCGGCGGCGCCACGCGGATCGCGCTGCTCGCCGCGATTCGCGATACCGGCTCGATCACGTCGGCCGCCAAAGCGGTCGGCCTCAGCTATAAGGCGGCGTGGGATGCGGTCGATGCCATGAACAATCTCGCGGGCGAGCCGCTCGTCATGCGAGCCGTGGGAGGCAAGGGCGGCGGCGGCACGACGCTCACGCCGCGAGCGCACCGCCTCATCGAGACGTTCCATGCCGTCGAGCGCGAGCATCGAAAATTTATCGAGCGCGCGAGCGCGGCCATCGAGCATTTTGCCGGCGATTGGGCACTGATTGGGAGAATCGGGATGAAGACGAGCGCTCGAAACCAGCTTTACGGGACCGTTTCGGCCGTCAAGCGAGGCAGCGTCAACGACGAGATTTCGCTTGCGCTTCCGGGCGGGCAGGCGATCGTCGCCGTCGTCACGCACGAAAGCACGGAAACGCTCGGGCTAGCGGTGGGTGCACCGGCGTTCGCGCTCGTGAAGGCGTCGTGGGTCATGCTGGCGGCAAGCGATGCCGATGCCGGACAGCCGCTGCGGTTGTCGGCCCGCAACCAACTGCGCGGCGCGATCACGCAAGTGACGCGCGGAGCCGTGAATGCAGAGGTGTCGCTCGCGCTCGACGGCGCGACGGGCGCCGCGCCCGATATCAATTCGACCGTAATTACCGCGATCGTGACCAATGAAAGCGTCGATACGCTGGGGCTCGCCGTCGGCACGCGGGCGATGGCCGTGTTCAAAGCATCGAGCGTGATTCTCGGTACGGCCGATTGAGCGAGACGCGGGCTGTGCGCTGCCTCGCCGGCGTGCCGCCGCGCGCGGCTTAGCCGTTAGCGCGGGGCGTTGCGCGCGGCGATGCCCTCGTAGTGCGCCACTTCCCGGACGCTGCCATGCGCCAGTTGAACGACCTGGTCGCCGAATGCGGCGACGTCGGCTTCATCGTGGGTGATCAGTACCATCGGAATGTCCAGGCGCGTTTGCAAGTCGGACAGCTCGCGCCGCATCCGGTCGCGCATGCCTGCATCGAGCGCGGCGAACGGCTCGTCCAGCAGCAAAATCCGTGGTTTGGCGACGAGCGCGCGCGCGAGCGCCACGCGTTGCTTTTGGCCGCCCGACAGTTGCGCCGGGTAGCTGCCCGCGACGGCATTCAATTCGAATGCGTCGAGCCAGTACTCCACCTCTTGTGCGCTTTCGCGCGCGCCCGGGTTGAACCAACCGCGTCTTAGCGAGAAACCCACGTTCTGCCGCACGTTCAGGTGCGGAAACAGCGCATAGTCCTGAAACAGATAGGCGGCTGCCCGCAGGCGGCTGGGCACGTCGATGCCGCGAGCGGCGTCGAACAGCGGCTCGCCGCCGAGCGTGATCGTGCCCGCGTCGGGCGTGAGCAGACCCGCCACGGCTTGGAGGGTCAACGTCTTGCCGGCGCCCGATGGTCCGAATAGGACGATGCGCTGACAACTGCCGGTAAACGAAACGCATAGCTCGAAGCGGCGCTCGTGCGTGGCGAGCGTTTTACGGATATCGACGGTCAGTGTCATGGCGGTATCCGGCGGCCTTAGCGGGAGCCCGGCAGCTTATGCTGCGGGACGAGCCCGCCGGCTAGGAACAACACGACGACGCAAACCGCCGACGTAATGAGCACGAGCACGTTGGCCGTGTGATCGTCGCCGGCTTGCACGGCCGAGTACACGGCCACGGAAAGCGTCTGCGTACGTCCGGGCAAATTGCCGGCAATCATCAGCGTGGCGCCGAATTCGCCGAGCGCGCGAGCGAACGCGAGCAGCGCCCCGCCGAGAATGCCGCGCGCCGCGAGCGGCAGCGTCACGCGAAAAAACAAGGCGGTTTCGCCGATACCGAGCGTTCGGGCCGCGTGCTCGAATTGCGGCTCGACGGCTTCGAACGCCGAGCGCGCCGCTTTGAGTACGAGCGGAAACGCCGCGATCGTCGACGCGATGACGGCACCCTGCCATGTAAACACCAGGCGAATGCCGAAGGTGTCGAGCCAAGCGCCGATCGGGCCGCGCCGGCCCAGCAGTACGAGCAAGTAGTACCCGAGTACCGTCGGCGGCATGACGAGCGGCAGCGTCAGCAGCGCATCGACGATATCGCGCGCTCGCGAACGCCAACGCGCGAGCGCGAGCCCCACGGCAATGCCGAACAGCGCATCGAGCGCGGTGGCCCATCCGGCCACTTTGAGCGACAGCGCGAGCGGAATCCAAGCGTCTTGCATGGAGGGCATCGGCCGATATCAACGACTCGCCGGCGGCTCGAAGCCGTATTTGGCGAGGATCGCGCGGCCTTGCTGCGAGAGGACTAGATCGGCGAACGCCCCTGCTTCGGCGGCATGCGTCGAGCCCTTCACGAGCGCGATGGGATAGGCAACGGGCGTCTCGGTCGGCACCTTCATCGCGATCTTGACCTTTTGCGGCATGAGCGCGGCATCGGTGCCGTAGACGAAGCCCGCGTCCACCTCGCCGCGGGCGACGTAATCGAGCGCTTGACGGACATTATTGGCCAGCACGGCTTTGGCGCTGACCGCGTCCCAGCTTCCCTCTCGCTCGAGCGCGGCTTTCGTATAGCGCCCCACGGGTACCGAGGCCGGGTCGCCCAACGCGACGCGTTTGACCGCGGCCGTCGCGACGGTTTCGCGGACCGAGCGCACCTGTAGACGACTGTCGGCAGGTACGATCATCACGAGCGAGTTCGTCGCGAAGTCGTGCCGCGTGCCCGGTACCACGGCGTTTTGGGCGGCGGCTTTGTCCATCGCGGTCTCGTCGGCCGAAGCGAAGACGTCGGCCGGCGCGCCGTTGACGATTTGCTGCAGCAGGATGTCGGATGCGCCGAAATTGAGAACGACCTTCGTGTCCGGGTGGGCTTTTTCGAAGGCGGTCGCGATTTCCCGGAAAGCGTTGGTCAAACTGGCGGCGGCCGAGACGACGAGTTCGCCTGCGTGCGCCGCGTTTTGGACAGAGAAGGCGGCGAGCGCGCCGGCGCAGAGTACGAGCGCACGGAACTGGCGGCGGACGGCGATCACGGGAGCGTTCATGAAGATAGGAAAAAAGGTCCAAACCAGCATCGTAATATAGCGAAGGTTATAACGCATCATACGATGCCGGACATATGGCCGCGCCGATGAGAACGGAACAGCCAAGGAACGAGACAGCTCAGTTAAGAGCGGATCTCGGCGCCGCCTCGGTTAGCGATGCGACGCGGTCAGGCGAAAGGGGAGGCTAGCGCGGCGCTGTGGCCCATCGGGGCCGCGGGAACCGAGCGTGGCGCCGGGTTGCCCGCTTTCCAGCGCGCGCGAATGTACGGCCGGTCGCGACCGGACAAATGCAAGGCGATGTGGGTAATCCAATACTGAGTGGGCACGCGCACGTCGTGCATGGCGGCAGCCAGCATGAGCAGACTGACGGCGACCGGCACGGCCGACAGCGTGGTGGGCTTGGCGTCCCATGCCCACCAAACGAACACGATCGCGGCCAGTGCGCCGACGATGCACCCGGCTACAGCCTCGGACGGCGAGTGCGCGCTCAAGACGACGCGCGAGAGACCGACGGCTAAACCCGCCGCAAGGCCGACCACGACGCCTGCCACGCGCCAGCTCGGGCGCGCGCGCGACAGCGTCAAGAACAGGGCGACCGGATAGACGGCCGTGGACAGCATCGCATGTCCGCTCACGCCCGTGAAATCCCATTCGCGAATGCCGACGCCCCAGCCCAAAAACGCGAGCTTGGTGAGCGTGACGAGCCCCGCCGCCGCACCGACGATGACGAGCCAGCTCAGCGCCAACCGCCCGGAATAGCCGAGCACGAGCCACAGCGCGATCGCGAGCGCAAGCGGCAAGGTGAGCCCCGCGCCGCCGAGGCGCGTGATCGAAAACCAGAGATGGACAGGCAAATCGTACATATCGGACCTACGCCGGGCGGCTCGACCGCACGGCTCCTATCTGCTTAACGCGCGGGCCGCTCGGAACGACGACAGGCGTAACGTGAAGGCACAGTATAACGAGCACGAGAGCCCGACGTGGATATGCGGCGTGCGATGACGCACGTGACCGGCATCCCATTTCATGCGACTGCCGGCAAGCGCGGAAACGCGAAGAGGGTATATTGTGCATTGCGTCATAAAACGGCGCCGCACGCGTGCCCAGTCCCTTTTTAGCGAGCCACGTCCAATGACCAAAAGTTTGACGAAACTCTGGCTGCAAGGTTTCAAACGCATCATGGCGAGCGTGCCGGCGGCTCAAGCCGAGTACTTGCGCCAGACGGCGAAACCGAAGCGCCGCCCTCGAGCCGAACCGAAACGGCAGAAGGCGGAGCGCGGCGTACCGGGCGCACGGGAGGCGCATCACTCCCGGGTGCGCCCGCGCGCCGGTGCCTGGACCAAAGGACAATGGACCCGCTCCTACCACTCGGCGCCCCCGGTTCCGGGCCGGCTCGTCAATCATTTGTCATACGGCCTATATGTTCCGCCGACGGCGGCCAAGGGCCCGATCCCGCTCGTCGTCATGCTCCATGGCTGCAAGCAGACGATCGACGAATTCGCGATGGGCACGCGCATGAACCTGGTGGCGGATGCCAACGGCTTCGCGGTCGTCTACCCGGAGCAATCGAAGCACGCGCACGCGCACCGATGTTGGCACTGGTATGACGACCGCGACACGGCGGGCTTGGGAGAAGCGCGCGCGGTCGTCTCGCTCGTCGATTCGTTGATCGCCCACCACGGTATCGATCCCGAGCGCGTCTATGTCGCGGGTTTGTCCGCGGGGGCTGGACTGGCCGCGCTGCTGGCGCTTTATTATCCCGAGCGATTCGCCGCCGTTGCGCTGCATTCGGCGCCGGCGTTGGGCGAGGCGAATTCCGGCATAACGGCGATGGATGTCATGCGGCGCGGCGTGCGTCGCGATCCGATCGCGCTCGTCGATGAAATCGTGGATCTCGCAAGCTACCCGGGGATGCCCGCGATCGTTTTGCATGGCGATGCGGACCGCGTCGTCGCGCCGAAGAACGCGGAGCAACTCGGTTTGGCATTCCTGCGCCTGAACGGTTTTATCGACCGGGCCGGGACATGGCTGACCGGTACCTTGCGCGAAACGCGCGAGGGCGCCGCGCGGATCCACGAATATTTCGTGAGTCAGCGCCGCCTACTGACGGTTTGCCGGGTCGCCGGACTCGGCCACGCTTGGGCCGGCGGCGACGAGGCCGTTCCCTTCCATTCGGAGACCGGGCCCGATGCGAGCGCGCTGATCTGGGCGTTTTTCCGGGAGCACCGGCGCCGTCCGGCCGCCGCGATGCGCAGGGCGGCAGTGCGCTAACGGGGAAGGCCCGAGACAGCGCTGATGCGGAAAAGCCACACCCGCAAATGGTGCTGGCGTAACCCTAGGGTTTTCCCTATAATTCGGGTTATCGCTTAGGTGTTAACACCTATTACCGCACGAGGCCACTACCATGTTCCTGCTTAGCCGCTTGTTCCTTCTTCTGACCCAAACCGCCGAAGAGCGCCAAAAAGCGCGCAACGACGCCTATTTGGCCGAAGCCACCGATCTGTACGACCTCGAGTTCCGCATGCGCAAGCTCGACCGCGAAGCCGCCGTGGTTCAGCCGTCCTGGCAAGCCGCGCGCTAAGTAGTAAGCCGCCCGGCCGGCGCGCTCAGATGCCCGTCGTCCCCGCTCCGCGATCGGCTGCAGGTTCTTGCACGCCGTAGCAGCCGCGATAGGTGGCATAAAACGAGCAGTACAGCATCGTCGTCAACGTGATCGATGCAGGAAACAGCACGGTGAACGCATATTCGGTTCCGCCGATCGCATTCATCAGCAGCGACAGGCCGATGGAAACGGCAATGGCCGTGGCGAACCAGAGCAGGCCATAGACGATGAAGGCGCCGCGATTGCGCCAGCACGTGACCAGGCTGAAAAACATCGCCTTGACGGGCGGCACGCCGTGCCACGCCGTCAGCACCGGTGCGAACCAGAACAGCATCGCCACCGGTACGTAGCACAGGAGCGCGACGAGAATCGCTTTCATCAGCGGCGTCGCCGCCAGCGTCTCGGGAGAGGCCGCCTGGGTGCCCATCATCAGTTTGAACAGTTCACCGCCGTCCGCGAGCGCGGACGCCGCGAAAATGAGCGCGATGGCGGCCAGGTACATGCCGCCGAGTTCGATCAAGCGCATCGCGCCCTGCGCGCCGTAAGACCGGAACCCGTCCACGAGCACGGTCGGAAAGACGATCTTGCCGGCAACCGTATCGCGGCAAGCGGTCATGAAACCCACCGCCACGCCGGGAATCAACGCGAGCGGCAGCACGGCGCCGACGACCGGAATCAACGATATCGCCCACATTGACAGCAAGTAAGTGAAGAAGATCGTCAGAAATCCGAGCGGATTGCGACGAAACAGCCACACACCTTGCCGGTACCAGACGTAACCGGTCTTTGCGGAAACTTCAATTAGTTGCATGTATTTGACGCGTCCAAAGGCGCGACGCCGGCCAGGCGGTCACGCAAGATGCGTTCGAAATGAGTTGGGTCGTGCGGCTTGAGCATCTGCGCCGCGCGAGGCAAGTAAAAGTCATAGAGCCGCGACACCCAGAAGCGATAGGCGCCCGCTCGCAGCATATCCGCCCAGTGGCGGCGTTCCTCCGGCGTGAAAGGCCGCACCGTTTGATAGGCGCGCAGCAGCGCATGGGCGCGCGTCTCGTCGAGCCGGCCCGTGGCAAGATCGACGCACCAATCGTTGACGGTCACCGCCACGTCGAATAGCCACTTGTCGCAACCGGCGAAATAGAAATCGAAGAATCCGCCAAGCCGCACCGTGTGATTCGTCCCGGCCGCGGCCGGCGCGAACAGCACGTTATCGCGAAACAAGTCGCAATGGCAGGGGCCGCCCGGCAACGCCGCATAGTCGGCCGACGCAAAAAACGTGCTTTGGTGCGCGAGTTCCGTCGTCAGCAACGCGCGTTGCGCGTCACCGAGGAACGGCAACACCTGCGGCACCGTTTCTTGCCACCACGGCAGGCTGCGCAGGTTCGGCAGATAAGGTTTGAAATCGCGCCCGGCCAAATGCATGCGGGCGAGCATTTGGCCGACCTCGGCGCAATGCTCGGCGCCGGGCGCGAGCTCGCAGTGCCCGGGGAGCTTGCTGACGATGGCCGCGGGCTTGCCGTGCAGCAGCCCGAACAGCGCGCCGTCGCTACGCGGCATCGGGTCGGGCACCGGTACGCCGTGGTGCGCGAGATGGCGCATCAACTCGAGGTAAAACGGCAACTCCTTCGCCGTCAGCTTCTCGAAGATCGTCAGCACATAGGCGCCGCGCGTGGTCGTCAGAAAGAAGTTGCTGTTTTCGATGCCCGAAGGAATGCCACGAAATTCGACGACATCGCCGAGATCGTAATAGCGCATCCATTGCGCGAGATCGGTTTCGTTGACGACGGTAAAGACGGCCATGCGAAAAGCTTCAAATGCGATTGAACGGGAGGCGGCGCGGCCTCGGCGCGGGCCGCGGCTCGCCCGCCCTGCGGCCGGCACCTTCGGGCGGCCGCGGCGGTTCGAGGGAGGCGATCAGTAGTGCAGGTTGATCGACGGCAGCCGCGTGCTGGGTTGGCCGCTGCTATGAACCTGGGGCGACGTATCGGGCGAGGCGCTCATTTGGTAGCGCGTGCCGAAGTTCGAATGAACGTCGATTTCGACGGGCTTGCCGCGATCGCGGTACTCGGTGATCTCGGTCCCGTTGCGGCTCTTTTCGTGGAAGCTCGGCGTGCGCGGCACGTCGTTGATATCGACCTTGGACGACACTTCGGCCGCCGGACGATTGATCTGGGTCAGGTCGGGCAGGCCGGCCGCCTCGTTGGCTGCGCGCTGCGCTTCGCGCGCTTGCGCATCGTCGGCCTGAGCCGCGAACGCGAGGCGCGGTACGGCGGCAAGACTCGCGACGGCCAGCGCCGCGCAAACGGCGGCGGAAAAGTACGGCTTCATGATGGGTCTCCGGAAGATCCTGCGATTCTAACAAATGCGCCCCGCGCGCCGTGCGCGATCCCGCGAAGGCGCGGCGCGCGACGGCTGCGCGTAGGGCCGGATGACGGTGCTTCGTGGTAATGTCGTTGCAACGAACGAGGCGAAACGAACGATGAAAAACGATCTGACACAACACGCGCATACGATGCATCCCACGGAGTTTCCCACCGAGGCATTCGCGGACGCCGCCGATGCCGTCACGCGCCTATCCGAGATCTACGAAGCGAACGCGGCTTTTCTGCGCGACGCGTTTGCGCGCTACCGCCGCAACGAGCCGCTGAACGAACGCGTGCGGGCGTGCTATCCGTTCGTCCGCGTGCGGACCGAGGTCAACACGCATGTCGATTCGCGCCGCTCGTACGGCTTCGTCGCGGGGGCGGGCGTATTCGAGACCACGGTGACGCGTCCCGACCTGTTCGGCAACTACTACCGCGAGCAACTGCGCCTGCTCGCGAAAAACCATCATGTCGCGATCGAAGTCGGCGTCTCTCAGCAGCCCATCCCGATTCACTTCGCCTTCGCCGAGGGCATCCACCTCGAGGGCGATCTGGGGCGCGAGCGCTTGATGGCCATGCGCGACGTGTTCGATACGCCCGATCTCGCCGCGCTCGACGATCGCATCGTCAACGGGACGTACGAGCCCCTGCCCGGCGAACCGTTGCCGCTCGCATTGTTCACGGCGCCGCGCGTCGATTTTTCGTTGCATCGCCTGAAGCACTACACGGCGACGTCGCCCACGCATTTTCAAAACTACGTTCTGTATACGAACTACCAGTTCTATATCGACGAGTTCACCAAGCTCGGCCGGCAACTGATGGCGCATACGGACGATCCCGAGTTGCGCGCCTATCGCAGCGAGTACACGTCGTTCGTCGAGCCGGGCGACGTGATTACGTACAACGCGAATTTGGGGGAGCAGCCCGACGAGGGGACGGTGCCCGCCCGCTTGCCGCAGATGCCCGCTTATCACTTGAAGCGCGCGGACGGCAGCGGCATCACGATGATCAATATCGGCGTGGGGCCCTCCAACGCGAAAACGATCACGGATCACATCGCGGTGCTGCGCCCGCACGCGTGGGTCATGCTTGGGCACTGCGCGGGGCTGCGCAACACGCAACGGCTCGGCGACTACGTGCTCGCGCACGGTTATGTGCGCGAAGACCACGTGCTCGATGCCGACTTGCCGTTATGGGTGCCGATCCCGGCGCTGGCCGAAGTGCAAGTGGCGCTCGAGCGTGCCGTCGCGCATGTGACGCGGCTCGAGGGCGCGGAACTCAAGCGTGTCATGCGCACGGGCACCGTCGCGAGCGTCGACAACCGCAACTGGGAATTGCGCGACCATCGCGAACCCGTTCAACGGCTTTCGCAGAGCCGCGCCATCGCGCTCGATATGGAAAGCGCGACAATCGCCGCGAACGGATTCCGCTTCCGGGTCCCGTACGGCACGTTGCTGTGCGTCTCGGATAAGCCGTTGCACGGCGAGCTCAAATTGCCGGGCATGGCCGATCAGTTCTATCGCGCGCAAGTCGATCAGCACTTGCAGATCGGCGTGAAGGCGATGGAGTTGCTGAGGATGAACGGCCTCGACCGTCTGCACAGTCGCAAACTGCGCAGTTTTGCGGAAGTGGCATTCCAGTAAGTTATTCCACCGGCTCATGCCCGGCGCATGATCCAGCCAATTTTTTTGAATTTTTTTTGGAACCTCTTGTCTGTAAGCTTATGGTAATGAATTTGGAAATGAATCGAAAGATTCGTTTCCTGATTTATCCGGAACTACAGCAGGAGGACATCGATGAATCACGCGAAGCGGCTGCTGCTCGCGAATCGCGCCTGGTCGCAAGAGGTGACCGCGCGAGACCCAGGCTTTTTCGAACGACTCGCGCAAGGCCAACAGCCGCGCGTGCTCTGGATCGGTTGTTCGGATAGCCGTGTACCCGCCGAACGGATTACGAACGCTCAGCCCGGCGAACTGTTCGTTCATCGCAACATCGCCAATCTCTATACGTCCGATGACGGCAACACATCGAGCGTGGTCGAATACGCCGTGCATGCGCTCGGCGTCCAGCACATCGTCATTTGCGGACATCACCACTGCGGCGGCGTCCGCGCGGCGCTCTCCGCCCCGTCCGGCGCGCTGCCCGCCGTCAATCGGCGCATCGCGGGCTTGCGCCAACTCGCGCACCGTCACGGCGACACGCTGAGCGCCATCGGCGATTTCGACGCGCGCGTCGATCGTTTGGTGGAATTGAACGTCATCGAACAAGTCAGGCTGTTGCGCGAATCGCCGATCGTGCGGAGCGCTGCGCTCAAGCCGATGGTGCACGGCTGGGTGTTCGGATTGCGCGAGGGATTGCTGACGTCGCTCACCGATCCCGAAGATATGCCGGATCCCGCACCGGCAGCCATCGCGGAGGCTTGACGCGCCTTCTCGCCGCCGCAGCCGTTATTGAAGATTCTCGATTCGTTCGCCGCGTAAGCCGCGCGGCGCAACGCCACTCGACTATTCGTTTTTCGAAAAGCCATGGCACTCTCTTCCGCATCGAATTCCGCTTCTCCGCTTTCCACTTTGCGCAGCGACGTCTTCGCCGGCATCGTCGTATTTCTCGTTGCATTGCCGCTGTGCCTCGGTATCGCCACGGCATCGGGCGTACCGCCGTTTGCCGGTCTCGTGTCCGGCATCGTCGGCGGTTTGATCGTCGCCTTGTTGAGCGGCTCTCATTTGAGCGTGAGCGGGCCCGCCGCGGGGCTCGTCGTCATCGTCGTCTCGGCGATCGCGTCGCTCGGCAGCTTTTCCGCGTTTCTGGCCGCGGTACTGATCGCCGGCGCGCTGCAAATCGGCTTCGGCTTGTTGCGTGCCGGGCGCATCGCGAGCTACGTGCCGGCGGCCGTGATCAAGGGGATGCTCGCATCGATCGGCATCATATTGATCCTCAAGCAAATACCGCTCGGCGCCGGCTTGATCGGCGAGGCCGAGTCGGGCATCGCACATCGCGCGGCGGTTTCCACGCCGCTTGGCGACCTGCTTCCGGCCGCGCTCGTGTTGTGCGTGGTTTCCGTTGCGATGTTGTTCGCATGGGAAACGCCGCAAGCGAAACGCTATGCGTTCGTGCGCGCGGTGCCGGGTCCGCTCGCTGTCGTTGCGCTCGGCATCGGCGTCACAGTGTTGCTCGAGCGTTTCGCGCCGTCGCTCGCGGTGCCCGTCGAGCATCGCGTCTCGCTCGCCGCGCTCGAATCGCCCGCGGCGCTGCTCAATTCGATCTCGATGCCCGATCTGTCGCAGTTGGTCAGTCCCGATGTCTGGCGTGTGGCGATGACGCTCGCGATCGTCGCGAGTCTCGAAACGCTGCTGAGCTTGGAGGCGCTCGAGCGAATCGATCCGAAGCGCCGGCGCGTATCGCCCGATCGCGAATTGAAGGCGCAAGGCGTGGGCAACATGGTCGCCGCGTTGTTCGGCGGGTTGCCGTTGACCGCCGTCATCGTGCGCAGTTCGGCGAACGTCCATGCCGGCGCGCAGACTCGCCTGTCGGCCGTCGTTCATGGCGTATTACTGCTCGCGAGCGTGTTCGTGCTGACCTCGGTGCTCAATCTGATTCCGCTCGCGAGCCTCGCGGCCATTTTGATTCAGACGGGCTACAAGCTCGCCAAACCGCGGTTGTTTATCGACATGGCCCGCGAAGGGGCTGGGCGATGCGTGCCGTTTGCCGCGACGATCATCGGCGTGCTGGCCACCGATCTACTGATCGGCATTGGCATCGGTATCGTCACGAGCGCTTTGTTTGCCATGCAGGCGAGCCTTTCGCGCACGTTCGTGCTGACGCGCCATGACGATTACTATTTGCTGTCCGTGCGCAAGGATGCGACGTTCTTCGCCAAGCCGATGCTCGCCCGCTGTCTCGCGCAAATCCCCGAGCGAGCGACGGTGCTGATCGACGCCGAGCGCGCCGATTTCATCGACACGGACATTCGTGACGCGATCGATGCGTTCGTGCGCGACGCACCTCATCGGCAAGTGACCGTGGAGCGATTGCGCTGGCCGGGGCTGCACCATCCGGCATTGCCGATGCCGTTTGCCGCGAAGTAAAGGCCGGTTTTATCGAGGGGCGGGCGCTCGCCCGGTCGCTTGCGTCCGCCCGTCGCCCGCAACCAGCTATCATGTGCGCAATTCAAACTCATGAGCCAATGCGCCTGGTCGGCTGGAGAACTCTATGGCTTCCCCACAAGATAGCGTCAGCATGGCGCTGTTCTGCGACTTCGAGAACGTCGCGCTCGGCGTGCGCGATGCGAAGTTCGAGAAATTCGACATCAAGCCCGTGCTCGAACGGCTGCTGCTCAAAGGAAGCATCGTCGTTAAAAAAGCCTATTGCGACTGGGATCGCTACAAGGGCTTCAAGGCGTCGATGCACGAGGCCAGTTTCGAGCTCATCGAAATCCCGCACGTGCGGCAATCGGGCAAGAACTCGGCCGATATCCGGCTCGTCGTCGATGCGCTCGATCTTTGCTATACGAAGTCGCACGTCGATACGTTCGTGATCATCAGCGGCGATTCGGATTTCTCGCCGCTCGTGTCGAAGCTGCGCGAAAACGCGAAAAAAGTGATCGGCGTCGGCGTGAAGAATTCGACGTCGGATCTATTGGTCGCCAACTGCGACGAATTCATCTTTTACGACGACCTCGTGCGGGAGCAGCAGCGTGCGAGCGCCAAGCGCGAAGCGCGCGAGGCAAGCATCGCGGCCAAGCGCGCGGCCGACGAAGACAAACAGCCGAAGGCGGAAATGGAGTCGCGCAAGGCGAAAGCGATCGCGATCGCCGTCGAAACCTTCGACGCACTCGTCTCCGAGCGCGGCGAGAGCGGCAAGATCTGGGCGTCGGTGCTCAAAAGCGCCATCAAGCGGCGCAAGCCCGATTTCAGCGAGTCCTATTACGGCTTCCGCGCATTCGGCAATCTGCTCGACGAAGCACAAGCACGCGGCTTGCTGGAAGTCGGCCGCGACGATAAGTCCGGGGCGTTCGTGTATCGGCCGAGTCAAACGTCCGCGACCGACATGCCGAGGCACCCGGGTGAGCAGCAAGCCGTGCCCGAAAACGGCGCGACGCCGGAAGCAAACGGCCATAAGGGCCGGAAGAAGGGCAAGGGCGAGCGCAAACAAACGCGCGAACCGGGTCCGGCGGCAGTCGCCGCCGCGGCCGAGCCGGAGGCGGCGCTTGACGCCGCACCGGAAGCTCAATTTGAACCTATCGTGACGGCTGAAGCGCCGGTGCCCGCACCGGCGAACGAGGCAATGCCGAGCGAGGCTGCGGCGGAGCCCGCGCAGAAGCCGCGCCGCGCGAGAAAGCCCGCTGCGAAGAAGACCCGGACCAACGGCGCGCGCGCGGTGCAAGCGGAAACTCAGGCCGGAGAGTCCGCGCCCGCGCCCTCCGATCAAACCAAACCGGCGAAGGCGCCGCGAAAGTCCGCGTCGCGGACGAGTCGCACGCGCAAGGCGCCGATCGAAAGCAACGACGAACAATGAGTCGATTGACCCGGGGTCATGACTCACCAGGAGAATGAAAGTGTTGACTTGTAGGAATCAAAGCTGTCAGGCGCAGTGGGACCTGGCCGACGTCGTCATCAAAAACGAAGGCCAGGGGTTGCTGTTCCGCTGCCCCATGTGCGGCGCGCGCAACTACGTCGAGAAATTCGAGGCCGATGACGGGACCGTCGTCTACGAACAAATTGAGGGAAAACCCTTTATCTGACGGCATCCATCCTGCAAATACCGGCTTGGCGCGTGCTTGGCGTAATTGTGTGACCGCGCGCCGCAGCCTTCTTTTGCGGTTTTCGCGTCAACCGAATCGGCACATCCCGCGTTGTAAGAGACCACAAGTTGCGATATCGATCGCCCGGCGCGGTCCCACGATTCTGGCCTGACAAATAATCGGCGCGTCGACGCCGCCGCCACGAACGCCCCGTTGCCGCCGAGAACGATCGATTTACAGAAAATGCAAGACCTCCCTAACGGAGACCGTACCTCGAGAGTCGTCGCCGCGTTTTACGCGAAAGCGCGCGGCATCAACCATCGGCGTCTCGTTTCGCCCGCGGTTGCGCTCGTCATTTGCATTTTGCTGTTGCTCGCGCTGCAGAAAATCTCGCAGAGCATCGACTACCACTCGGTCAGCCGGCAACTGTTCCACATGCCCGCCGGCAAATGGGCCGCCGCACTCGCCGCCACCGCATTGAGCTTCGTCGCCCTCGTCGCGCGCGACGAGATCGGCTTGCGTCACGTCGATGCGAAGGTGCCGCGTTCGCTGCTATGGATCGGGGCGACGGCGGCCTCCGCGCTCGGCAATATCGCCGGCTTCGGCGCGCTGACGGGCGGTGCCGTGCGCTGCCGCGTCTATGGCGCCGCCGGTGTCACGTCGTCGCAAGTCGGCCGCTTGACGTTGCTGACGAGCGGCTCGCTCGTGCTGGCCACGCTGTTGATCAGCGCGCTAGGCGCGCTATTGGATACGGGCCCGCTTTCGGCGATGACCCATCTTGCGCCGCGCGCCTTGACCGTCGTCAGCGTGATCGTGCTCGCGCTCCTCGCCTTGGCCGTCGTGTGCTGCGGGGCGAAGACGAAACGGATCCCTACCCGCTGGTCGGGTATCACGCTCGATATCCCGTCGCGCGCGAGCCTCGTTTCTCAGATCATCTTCGGTGTCGTCGACGTCGTCGGCGCGGGCGCGGCTTTGTGGGTGTTTCTGCCCGGCATGCACGCCGCCGGTTTCGTGAGCTTTATCGCCGTCTACTCTGCATCCTTGCTGCTCGGTATCGTCGGCCATACGCCGGGCGGCGTCGGCGTATTCGAATCCGTCATGGTGTTCGCGCTGCGCGGCGATATCGCCACGCCGGCGCTGTTAGCCGCGCTGCTGGCTTATCGCGCGGTCTATTTCGGCTTGCCGCTCGTGTTGTCGGCGGCCGTGCTGATCGGCTACGAAGCGAGGGCGTTGCGCAAGCATTTGCCCCTGCGCAGCATGGGGCGCATCGCGCCGCTGTTTCTTTGCTTGATCACGTTCGTCGTCGGCTCGATGCTGGTCATGTCGAGCGCCACGCCGGCATTGGCCCATCGCCTCGCCGTCCTGCGCGAACTCGTGCCGCTTTGGGCGCTCGAAGGTTCGCAATTGGTCAGCGGCGTATTCGGCGTGCTGTTGCTGTTCGTCTCGCGCGGGCTGCTGCGCAGGCTCGATGCCGCGTGGTGGCTGAGCGTCGTGCTGACCGCCGTTAGCCTCGTGTTGTCGGTCATCAAGGGATTGGCGTTCGTGGAAGCCGGCGTGCTCGCCACGTTGCTGCTTCTGCTGCTGTGCACGCACGGCAGCTTCAACCGGCGCGCGGCGTTGTTCGCTGAACCGTTCACGCCGGGCTGGCTGATCTCCGTGGCCATCGTGCTGATCTGCTCGGCATGGGTGATGTTTTTCGCGTATCGCAACATCCCGTACCGGGCCGATCTTTGGTGGGACTTCGAGTTTCATGCGCGCGCCTCGCGCTCGCTGCGCGCGATGCTCGCCTCCAGCCTCTTCGCGGCAGCCTTCGCCGTATGGCAGCTCTTGCGTCCGGCGGCCGGACGCTTCGTCCATCCTAGCGCCGAAGATTTGACGGACGCGATCAGGATCATTCGCTCGCAAGAGCGTAGCGATGCCGGGCTGGCCATGATGGGCGACAAGAGCTTCCTGTTCTCCGATTCGCGCGAAGCGTTCCTCATGTTCGCGAAGCACGGCCGCACGTGGGCCGCATTGCACGATCCCGTCGGCCCGCGGGAGGAATGGGCCGAGTTGATTCGCAAGTTCGTCATGCTCGCGCATAAGCATGGGGGACGCGCCGCGTTTTATCAGGTGCGGGCCGACTCGCTGCCGTTGTATCTGGATTCGGGACTGACGTTGATGAAACTCGGCGAGGAGGCGCGGCTCGCGCTCGATCAATTCGATCTAAACGGACCCAAGCGCGCCGCGCTGCGTTACTCCATGCGCCGCGCCGAGCGCGACGGCTGCACGGTGGAGGTCATCGACGCGGCAGCCATGCCCGAGCACATCGAGATCTTGCGCCGCATCTCGGACAGTTGGCTCGACAGCCGGTCGGCGCGCGAAAAGAGCTTCTCGGTGGCCGCTTTCAGCGACGCCTATCTCGCGGCCCAATCGGTCATGCTCGTTCGGCAAAACGGCGAGCCCGTCGCGTTCACGACGTATATGACGACCGACCTGAATGTCGAGGCGACTGTGGGCGTCATGCGCCATGTGGCCGATGCCTCGCCGTTCGTGATGGATTACTTGTTCGTGCAACTCGCGATGCATTTGAAGCGCGAGGGCTATCGCCATTTGAGTCTCGGGGTGGCGCCGTTCTCCGGCGTGCGGCCGATGCCTTTGGGCTCGCCGCTTCACCAGCTCGGCTCGCTCGTGTGGCGTTTCGGCGGCCGCTTCTATAACTTCCAAGGCCTGCGCGCATTCAAGGGCAAGTTCCAGCCGCGCTGGGAACCGCGTTATCTCGCGGTATCGGGCTGGGCGGGCGCGGTGCTGACGCTGCTCGATCTTTCGATTTTGGCGGGGGGCCGCCGTTCATGACACTTCACGCAGTACGGAACAGACTGATATCGCTTGCGTTGCTGGCGAGCGCCGCCTGCGTTTGCACCGGTGCGCAAGCGGCTACATCGCATATTTCGGGCGGGCGTTACGGCGATGTCACCGTCGATTGGCCGCAGGGCGAGATGCGAGGTTTCGTCGTGTTGTTCTCGGCGGGCAAGGGCTGGACCGCGGCCGATGCGCAAGCGGCGCACGCACTGGCCGAGCAAGGCGCGTTGACGGTAGGCGTGGATACGGGACGGTATGCGGCCAATCTCGCGGCAAGCGGGAAGGCTTGCCGGCATTTGGACGGCGATGCCGAAGCAGTCAGTCATCAACTCGAACGTCAGTTGAAGTCGAACCGGTACTTCGCTCCGATCATGGCCGGGACGGGGCAAGGCGCGACCCTTGCGTTGCACGTGCTCGCACAGGCGCCGGCGAATACGATCGCGGGGGCGGCGGCCATCGATGCCGACGCGACGCTCGATCAGGATTTCGCGCAATGTCCGCCCGACCCGACGATTAGCCGCGGCAGCGCATTGCCGGGGTTCGTCGAGGTAGGGGTGACCAAGCAAGGCGCGGTGGCGGCAATGCAATCGGCCGAGCGCTCGGCCGTCAAGGAAGGCGCCGATTCGCCGGGATTCAATTTCGGTAAGGATGCGGACCGGTTGGCCGCTCCCCTGCTGGCCAAATCGCCGCGCATGTTCGCGGCCGGGACGACGAGCGTGGATCGATTCGTCGCCTTGATCAAACCGCATCTGCAAGCCGACACGGGAGGCGAGCAAGACGTCTCCGACTTGCCGCTCGTCGAATTGCCCGCGGCGCATCCGCGCGCGATGCTGGCGATCGTCATGTCGGGCGACGGCGGCTGGCGCGATCTCGACAAGACGATCGGCGAACAATTGCAAAAGGACGGCGTGTCGGTCGTGGGTTGGGATAGCTTGCGTTACTTCTGGAGCGAGAAGAGCCCCGAGCAGGTCAGCCGCGATTTGGCCCGCGTTCTGCGCGCCTACGGCGCACGCTGGCATGCCACGTCGTTCGCGCTGATCGGTTACTCGTTCGGCGCGGACGTGATGCCGTTCGCCTACAACTTGCTGCCTGTCGCGTTGCGCGACCAAGTGTCGATCGTCTCGCTGCTCGGGTTTGCGCCCGCCGCGGATTTCCAAGTGCGCGTCACCGGCTGGCTCGGCATGCCGCCGAGCGATAAAGCCTTGCAGGCGAAGCCGGCGGTGGATCGCCTGCCCGCGGGACTGGTGCAGTGCTTCTACGGCGAGAACGAAACCGATACCTTGTGTCCCGCATTGACGGCGACGCAGGAAGTGATTCGCACGGCGGGCGGACACCATTTCGACCACGGTTACGACGTGTTGGAGCGACGTATCTTGTCAGGTTGGGAGAAGCGCCTGCACGCCCAGGGCGGCGCGCACGCCGCGCAATAAGTCCGATAGGCTGAAAAGCCGCCACATCGAACGGAGCCGCAATCCGTTCCTTCGCGCTTATGCCGAGACGTGCGCCGCCGTCTCGGTAGAGCGTCCTTCCTCCTCGCGCAACTGACGGCTCATCTCGTCGCAGCTTGCGGACCAGGCCGTCAACCACGATGGCATCTCAGGCGATGCCTGCTCGATCCCCAACTCTCGGGCGAGTTCATGGGGCGGCACGGTGCCCGTCGGCGACCTAAACAACCCCCGCATCACGACGACCCCGACGACACGGCCCTTGCGCACGAAGCGATGCTCGACGAATGTCCATTTGGCGTCCCAGCCCAGCATCCGTGTATGAATCTCGAACGATTCGAACAACTTGAGCTCGCGCCGAAATTTGCCCCATGTGTCGCCGACGACCGGAACGGCGCGATGACGCCATGCGATGCGGAACGCGCCGGTACGTAGGACGTAATGCATGCGGCCGACATCGGCGAGCGTGAAGTAGCGCCCGTTCGTCACATGGCGGTTCATGTCGAGATCGAGCGGCCATACGCGCATCCGAATACGAGTGGTCTCGAATGGATGTGCGCGCTTGCGCCAAGGGCGGCGCAGCAGCGTAAAGAAGAGACGAAACCAGAGATTCATGAGATCGGGGCGGGTGTCGATGACGAAGACTCTATCGAACGCCGCGATGATCCGGTAGATGCGGAACTGACATATTTCATGCGAAATATGCAAAACGATTCGCCGTGCGCCTGTTCCCGCGCGGCCATCGCTTGACGCGCATAGGCGTGTGCCGTTCCAAGAAAAATTAGAGGGCAAAACTTAATGCCGATTTTGACGACGCGCGACTTTCGACCTAAAACGTAGTCCTCATCCGCGGCGGCTCACAAGGACTCGGCGTGAAAACAACGAAAGCGCTTTGGCGGCGAGCGGTGCTGCTCGCGGTGGTTGCCATCGCCGTGGCAGTGTGGCGTTACGAACGGCTGTCGCTGGCCGAGGCGGATCCGTCCGCTCGAGTACGAGAGACGCCGATCGCGCCGTCCTCCGCGCCGGCGCAGGCAAAGGCGTCGCCTAGCGATGCGCCCGCGATGGGGCCGGCCGAACGAGCCCTCGACCTTGCGGCCTTGCGTCGGGCGTTAGCGGAGCGCCCCGATGCGCAAGCACAACTGCAACGCATCGTCGCGTTTGCGCGCTTTCGCGATTTAGTCACCGCCTACGGCACTGGCAAACAAAGCATGAATGCCGCCGAGCGGGCGCGACTGGCGCGGCAAATCATCGCCGAATTGCCCGAGCACGTTGCCCGCAACGAGGTGTTGCCGGTACAAGCGCAGGCCATGACCGCGGCGTTGCTCATCGACGCCGACCCCGACCCGGTTACGCGCAGCGCCGAGCTGGAAGCCTCGCGGCGCCAGTGGGACGCCTATGCGCGTCAGGCCGTCGGGCCATCGCCCGCGCAGGACCCGCGGTATTTAGCCTACGCGCAGCAAAGCCAAGCGATCTTCCGCGAGGTTCAATCTACCGTGCCCGACCCTCGGCAACGACAAGCCGTTATCGCCCAGCGTTTGCAAGCCCTGCGCGTGCGGTTGTTCGACGGCGCACCTTCACCCGAGAAGCATTGAAGTGACGGCGCACGCAACCCGCGCGCGCCGATATTGCCTCGTGCAATCGAAATGGGAGGGAAGATGTTCGCATCGAAATGGCTCAAAGGCCTGTGCTTGGGCGGCGTGCTGACGTGCGCCACGTTGAACGCGCAAGCGTCCGATACAGTGTTGCCGGACCCGTCGATTCCGTTTTATTCGTGGTACGAAGTGGTGCTGCCGGAAAGCAGCGGCGCGTCGTGCGGCAACGGTACGCCGATGCGGTTCTATATCAACCGTGCGCAATCGAACGACATGCTTTACATGATGCAGCCCGGCGGTGCATGTTGGGACTATGCGACCTGCACTGAGACGGCGACGAGCGGCCCCGAGGCGGGCCTCGGCGCCTTCAATCCCGATGGCATTCCGCAGAACTACATGAACGGCACGGCAAGCGAGACCTTGATGTCGTCGTTGCTCTCGCCGCTGATGGTCCGGATGGATCTTGCGCATATTCTGATCGGCGAGCCTCGCGTCGAGACGCAGGATTGGACGCAAGTTTTCGTGCCGTATTGCACGGGCGATATTCACATGGGCAGCGCGGTGCGCAGCTACGCCTCGCCGGCGGGCGATGCGCGTATCCAGCACTACAACGGCCTGAAAAACGTGCAGGCCGTCGCGCAATGGCTCGTCGTTCATGGTTTCGCCCAGCCGAATCGATTGCTCGTATACGGGACGAGCGCGGGAGGATACGGTGCGCTGGCCAACTACGCGACGCTGCGTAACACGTTGCAGCCCCAGGCGCATAGCTCGATGCTCGACGACGCGGGCACCGTGTTCAACACGCCGTTCGGCGCCGACGCTTCCGCGCACCCGTCCGTAGGGCTATACGACAAAGTGCGCACGGAATGGGACATGGATGGACCCGACGGCATGATCACGATCAACAGCCGGCTTTCGCCTTACTTCGACCGGGGCAACATGGGCAGTGCTTATGCCGCGTTGGCGAAGACCTTTCCTCACGATCGATTCGGCTACACGACCTATCAACGCGACGCGGTCATCGCCGCTTATCACTATCGAAATTTCGTTCCAGCGGTGATCGCGGCGCCGGACGATGCGAGCAAGGACGCGCTGTCACTCGCCCTGTTCGGCGACGAATTGAATCTTCTGAGGCAAACGATCAATCCGCTGCCGAATTTCGGCTACTACATGCCGTGGGCGAGAGGCGATTTCATGCATAACCACCAAGTCACAGCCGTCAGTTTCACCGGGTCCGGCATTCATGAGAACGGCGTCGATGCCGATGTCGGCAACTTCGTCGCCGATTTGCTCAATCAGCAAGACCCGGCCGTCGTGCCCGTCATGAAGGCGTTTCGCACTCAGCAATGGTCGGATTTCACGTTGTCGAGCTTTCTTGCTTGGGTGGACAGCATACTCAATCTGACCGGCGAGGCAGGGCCGATTTCGGGGCATCGGGCCTGAGGCTGTAGCCGCTAAGCGAAACTGGTAAGCTGATTGCGGAAGACACCCGCTACATGCGAAAACCGCAAACGGCCGAACCATGCACGTTACGTTACTGCTTGCCGACCATTGCTCGGCAACGAGCGCCACTATGGGGCTCGAGTTGCTTCATGCCGCGAATATTTTTGCCGCCGGAGACAGGCCGTTGTTCGACGTGAACACGGCCTCGCTCGATGGCGCTGAAGTGCCGACGTTCGGCGGGCAACGCTTGCAGCCCGATGCCGCGCTCGCCGATATCCCCCGCACCGACCTCGTTTTGATTCCGGGCTTCATGTTCACGCTGTGTGACGCATTGCCCGGTTTCGCTCGCCACGGCAAGTGGCTGCGACGCCAACATGCGCGCGGCGCAGTGATGGCGTCGATGTGTACGGGCAGCTTCCTGCTGGCGGAATCGGGCCTGCTCGGCGGCCTACGCGCGACCACGCATTGGGCGTTCGCGGATTTCTTCGAACGGCGATATCCCGACGTCCGGCTGGATGCCAAGCAAATTCTTTGCGAAGACGATGGCGTCATCACGAGCGGCGGCGCGAGCGCCGCGATGGACTTGATGCTGTATCTGGTGCGGCGCTTCGCCTCGCTCGAGCTCGCGCAGCTATGCAGCCGGTATATGTTGATCGATAGCGTGCGGAGCGACCAAAGTCCCTACGTAATGTGGTCGATGCCGAAGAGCCATGGCGATGCTCGGGTGCTGCGCGTACAAGACTGGTTCGACGTCCATTACGGAGAACCGATGCTGATCGACGATGTCGCGCAACGGTTCGGGTTCGGCGTGCGCAACTTCAAGCGGCGCTTTAAGGATTCGACGGGTTATGGGCCGTTGGCCTACTTGCAGACGCTGCGCTTGGAAAAGGCGAAGCACTTGCTCGAATCGACGCGCATGAGTTTCGACGCCATCACGCAGCAAGTCGGCTACGAAGACAGCAACTCGTTTCGGAGATTGTTTCAGCAGCGGGTCGGAGTGCCGCCCGCCGCCTATCGCAAGAAATTCCAAGCCGGAAAAACAGCGGCGGTTTAGAGGGCCATCCCGCCCGATACCTCGATACGTTGCGCGTTGACCCATCGATTGTCTTCGGCCAGCAGCGCGGCGATCATGGGACCAATATCATCGGGTACGCCTGCGCGGCCCAGCGCGGTCGCGCCGGCGACCATGCGGTTGACCTCGGGATTGTCGCGCACCATGCCGCCGCTGAAGTCGGTTTCGACCGCGCCGGGTGCAACGGTGTTGACGGCTATGCGACGCGGACCGAGTTCTTTCGCAAGGTAGCGCGTGAGCACTTCGACGGCGCCTTTCATCGATGCATAGGATGCGCTGCCAGGGAACGCGACGCGTGTGAGCCCGGAGGAGATGTTGACGATACGGCCGCCGTCGTTGATGAGCGGCAGCAGCTTTTGCGTGAGAAAGAAGACGCCTTTGAAGTGGACGTTGTATAGATCGTCGAAGTCCTGTTCGGTCGTTTCCTCGATCGGAGCATGATGCGAAATGCCCGCGTTGTTGACGAGATAGTCGAAGCGCTCGACACCCCACTGCGACAGCGAACGGCGCACTTGTTCAACGAACGCATCGAACGTGGCGTTCTTGCCGGTATCGAGTGCAATGGCGAGGGCGCGTTGGCCGGCTTGCTCGACTTGCCGTACCACGGCCTGCGCTTCGGCTCGATTCACACGATAGGTCAAGATCGAATCGACGCCGCGGGCCGCGAGATGAAGGACGGTATTGCGTCCCAGCCCGCGGCTGCCTCCCGTCACGATAGCGATTTTATTCGCCTTGCTTGCTACGGATCCCACAGTCATGTTTGCGCTCCAAGTTAGGCTCGATGTGAGCTAGCTTAGGGGCGCGCAGGAGCGAACTGAATGCCGGATTCAGGCGCGTTCTTGCCTAATCGTGCTCGGCGGCCGGCGCTACCGATGCGCCGGCGATTGCATGCCTGCGCAGCGCCTCGGCGACGAAGCCCGACGCCTTCATCTCTTCGACGAAGGCCTGCAAGACACCGGCCGCCGCGCTGCCACGGCGCTTGGGCGTGCCCATGGCCTGCCGGATGACCATGAATCGCTCGTCGAGCAATCTGAGCCCAGGCGTTATTCGCGCATCGGCTTCCAATTGCTGCTTGACCCCTGCGGCGACTTCGAGATTTTGTTCGAGGAACATGGAGACGACTGCCGGTGACGACGGCGCGCGGACGATCCGCGCCGCCTTCAGTTCGCGCGAGAGATACAGATCGTAGGCGCTGCCTTTGCCGACGACGACGCGGTTGTGGGCTTGATCGACGTCGCCGTTGGTGCGGATCGGTGCATCGTCTCTCACGAGATAAAAGCCCTCGATCAATACATAGGGCGCGGTGAATTCGATTTTTTCACCGCGTAGCGGATCGATCGCAAAAAAGCCGATATCGGCGCGTTCGTCGCTCACGGCTTCGACGGACTTGCCGGCCGTGTCGAAGACGACCAATTCCAACTCGACGCCGAGCCGCTTCGCGAACCCTCGGGCGAGCTCGATGGAGACGCCGCCGGGCTCGCCGGTTGCCGGATCCTTGTTGGCGAGGATCGGATTGCCGAGGTTGATCGAGGCGCGCAGCTTGCCGGTGGGTGCAAAGGCGCTGACGATGGACGGGTCGATGGTCATGAGCGTTCCGGGCTTAGGTGGGTATATGAGTCGATCCCGCGGCCGATACGGTGCTTTCTCGCGCACGCATGCGCTTGCGCATCCAGATCGTCCACAACATCATCGCGCCGTAAATGGCGTAGCTGATGATCGGCAATACCGCCAGCGATCGCTCGACCGGCCAGTGCCATGCGAGCCAACAGCGCACGAGCATCTCGCCGGTCAGCGCGGCGCCCCACGCGGCGGTCATCATACGCAGATTCGCACGAAGGCTCGGCCGCTCCTTCCAGAGCGCGTCGAAGCGGCTAGCGCCGTCCGCTTGCTGACGCGCGACCGTTGCTCTCCCAAGGTAGTAAACGAGCGGCCGCTCGCGTAGCAGCGACAGAAGAAACGCGACGCCGATCAAACCCGAGGCGAGCGATTCGCGCACGAGCAAGATCCGCGGGCTGCCGCCGATCGCCATCAGCGCGATCGATAGGCCGATGCCGGCCAATACGATGACGCTGAGCGCGTCGACGCGGCGCACCTTGGCGAACTCGACAGCGCTCCATGCCAACGGCGGGACCGCCGAGGCGTAAAGCGCGCCTAGAGACCCAAGCGAAGGCAGCGCCAGGCGATAGACGAGCCAGGGCAAGAATAGGTTGACTACAAGCTCGAGGACAACGCCGGCCTTTATTTTCATATTCAGTGGGTCTCCGTTTGGACGACGACTGTACGGCGATTAAGAAGTATACGCAGTAACATAGCGGTTCGGGTCAGTATGGGGGTCACATGACGCGTACGTTAGTGGAAAGCGTCAAACGCTATACCGAGGGCCAAGGAGGGCAAAGCCCATTCGTCACACCGATCGACGGTGTGACGATTCTGCGCTCCGATCATGAAAAGCATCCGTCTCACCTCGTCATGAAGCCGGCGCTGTGCGTCGTTGTCCAAGGCGAGAAGTGGACGACATTCGGCGACAAACGATACGACTATCGAGCGGGACAAGCGCTGGTGGTCAGCGTTGAATTGCCGGCGATGAGCCGGATTGTCCAAGCGAGCCCCGACGAACCTTATCTGTGTGTCGTCATCGAGTTCAACCTCGGCGTGATGCGCGAGGTGATGGAGCAACTCGATCGCCCTCCCACGCCCGAAGGGGAACTCGGGCATGGTGTGTTCGTCACCGACTTCGACGGTCCACTGGCCGATTGCGTATTGCGCACGATGCGATTGCTCGATACGCCGCACGCGATACCCGTGATCGCGCCGATGATCATGCGGGAAATCTGCTACTGGCTGTTGGCCGGGCCGCACGGTGGCGAAGTGGCCAAACTCGTTCTTGCCAATGGCCACGTGGAGCGTGTCGTCAGCGCGATTCATGACTTGCGGGCGCGATACGCGGAGACGGTCCGGATCGAAGAACTCGCATCGGTCGCGCAAATGAGTTTGTCGGCATTTCATCGCCAGTTCAAAGCATTGACTTCGATGACGCCGCTTCAATATCAAAAGCAGCTTCGCTTGCTCGAGGCGCGTCATTTGATGCTGACGGGCGCCGCGAACGCCGAGGCGGCCGCGTATCGGGTGGGCTATGAAAGTCCTTCGCAATTCAGCCGCGAGTACGCACGAATGTTCGGCGCGCCGCCGCGTCGCGATATCGCCGCGTTGAGCGCCGCCTGAGTTGCGTAGCGATGTGTCACCAGTCCTTCGGTAAGGCGGCTTTGCGGCTGCGCTTCGATGTAGGCTCGACACCTATCCGCGGATCGCGTGCAAGCACGATCGAGACGATCCGTGCGACGACCGTCTCGAACTCCGGGTGAGTCTGCGATACGTAGAGCCACTTGCCGATTATCGGATGCACTTGCAGGGCAGGCATCTCTTCGATAAGCGTCGCGTGGTGTTCCTGGGAGGTGCATACGAGCATGCCGTTCCAAGGCTCTTGGCGATCGCCCGCGGTGATGCACAATCGAGCGTCGATATAGGCGGCGTCCATGCTGAACATCCGCTTGCGGACGTAGGTCGGATCGCGTTCGAATGCGTCGAGGATCCAGGATAACGAGTTGCGGATAGTAGCGGGCATCGGGGAGGGAAACCTTCGGCAGGGCGCTCATTGACTGAGTTCGAGCCGTAAGTATAGATGCCTCCCACGCATACTACGTTTTCGTCGAAAGAGCAGGCGCTGCGCACCGTTGCCGGCTGCCCGCGCGCAACGCCGTTCTCTATCGAGGCTTGGCCGCTACGCCAACAACTCCTCGGCGTGCACGTACTTATGTCCCAACGCTTTCGCGACCGCCTCGTGCGTCACCTGTCCCTCGCATACGTTCAAGCCCGCGCGCAGATGCGGATCATCGCTCATCGCGCGCTTCCATCCCTTGCCCGCCAGTGCGATCGCGTGTGCGAGCGTGGCATTCGTCAAAGCGAAGGTGGACGTGCGCGCCACAGCACCCGGCATGTTCGCGACGCAATAGTGAACGACGCCGTCCACCACGAACGTGGGCTCCGCATGCGTGGTGGGGTGGGATGTTTCGAAGCAACCGCCTTGATCGATCGCGACGTCGACGACGACCGCGCCTTTTTTCATCGTCGAGATCATGTTGCGCGTGACGAGCTTAGGCGCCGTGGCACCCGGTATCAGCACGGCGCCGATCACGGCATCGGCGCTCGCCACGCATCGCTCGAGCGAATGCGCGCTCGAAAACATCGTTGTGATGCGGTTGCCGAAAATCAGATCGAGGTGTCGCAGGCGTTCGACGTTGGTATCGAGAATCGTGACGCGGGCGCCCATGCCGACGGCCATTTGCAGCGCATTGGTTCCGACCGTGCCGCCGCCGATCACGACGACGTGCCCCGGCGCGACGCCGGGCACCCCCGCCAGCAGCAATCCCATGCCACCGGCGGGCTTTTCCAGATGCGCTGCCGCGACTTGAATCGACATGCGGCCCGCCACTTCGCTCATCGGCGCGAGCAGCGGAAGCCCGCCGCCGGGCCCGGTGATCGTCTCGTAGGCGATACAGACGGCGCCCGAGGCGATGAGATCGGTTGCTTGTTCGCGGTCGGGAGCGAGGTGCAGATAGGTATAGAGAATCTGGCCGCGCCGCAACATGGCCCGCTCGACGGCTTGCGGCTCCTTGACCTTGATGATCATGTCGGCGCGCGCGAAGATTTCTTGTGCGTCGCCGCATACCGTGGCGCCCGCGGCCACGTAAGCTTCGTCGGGAAGACCGACGGCGGCGCCGGCATCTTTTTGAACGAGGACTTGATGACCGCGACCGACAAGCTCGCGGGTGCCCGCGGGGGTTAAGCCTACGCGGTATTCCTGATTTTTGATCTCTTTGGGAACGCCCACCAGCATGATGCACCTCCTCCGTGTACGGAATCGATTGATCGTATGCTCGATCGCAGGCTCGTGACCTGGGATGACGACATACTACGCCGACAGGGCTTCACAGCGTGCAGTTCTTCTTCCGATAAAAAAGGGCGTCCTTGCTGTCTTATCCCGGAGGCGGGCGAACGCGCGCAAGCTGCGCGCGTTGCCTGTGCGTGGCGTGCTTTACAAGTAGCTGCAAACGTAGTCGAGCGTTTCGATGACGTCGATGTCGAAGCGGCTCTTGCCGGGTATCGAGAACGACTGGCCCGCGCCGTACGTCGTCCATTGATCGCTTCCTTCGAGACGGATGCGGCACTGACCGGCTTGCACTTCCATGAGTTCGGGCGCGTCGGTGCCGAAGTTCAGCGTGCCGGGCAGGATCACGCCGAGCGTCTTGCGGCTGCCGTCCGCGAACAGAACGGTGTGCGAGACGCATTTGCCGTCGAAGTAGACATTGGCCCGTTTGACTACGGAAACTTGATCGAATTGCGTTGCTGCCGTCATGGCGGACTTTCTCCTGTTAGTCGCGAGTGGATCGGTTGCGCGCGGTTCGGGCGCCGGAAACCCCGGCCGGCGAAAATACATCATCATACCGGCTGCCGCCGGCGTGGATCTCGGGGGCTTTGCTCGGTAGCCGCACCGCGTTTACGTCCGGCGGGTATGATGCCTCTGCTCTCCGGCGTAGCGCAGGACCGACCTACCGAAAATTTCCCTCGTCCCGTTCCCTTTCTCGATCGCGCTTCATGGAATCCACCCGCTCGTTTTTCGATGGACTCAATCACACGTATTTGCAGCTTCTAAAGGCCGAGGGCGAGTTGTACTGGTCCGTCTATACCGGTCTGAGCACGGAACATGATGCGCTGGCACATGCAACGCTAAAACGGAAAAAATTTGCCGGTGACGCGTCGCGTCTCGCCGGCGTGCGCGAGCATCTTGCGTATGTTTTGGCGGCCGAGCCGTCGCGCGAGAGGGACGCGTTGGCAACGGGTCTTCGAGGGTGGATTCGCGTTCTCGAGGCAAGCGCGATCGGTAACGGCCGCGCCGCGCAGATACTGAGCGAGCTGACCACGCTGGACGCAGAGCTCTTCGCCAAAAGGCAAGCGTACAAAATGAGCCATGTGAACGCAGCGGGACGGCGCGAAGAAGCATCCCCATCTGCGTTGCGTAACAACCTGGCCTCGAACGCCGACGAATCGGCGCGCAAGAGTTCGCACGAGGCGCTTCATGGCCTCGAACAATGGGTTTTATCGAACGGCTTCGTCGAGATCGTCGGCAAACGTAATGCACTCGCGCGTGAGCTTGGATATCGCAACTTCTTCGAGTATCGACTGAAGACGAACAGCGGCTTGACGCCCGAGCAATTGTTTTCAATTTTCGACGAGTTCGAGCGAAGCACGCGCGAGGCTCATCACAACGCGCTGGCGCGTTTAGTAGAAGAACAGGGCCGCGATGCGTTGTTGCCGCATAACCTCGCGTTCGCAATGCAGGGCGAGACGGCGGGCGAGATGGACGTCTATTTCCCACTCGGTAAAGCACCGGAGCGCTGGGCCGAGTCGTTCCGGCGTATGGGGGTCTCATACCGGGGCGCGCGGATCGAGATCGATCTCATGGAACGGCGGGGAAAATTCCCCACGGGCTTTTGTATCGCGCCGACGCCCGGCTATGACGACGACTTACTGGGGCCGATACCCGCGGACGTGAGGTTCACGTCGACCGCGGGCTTGGGCCAAAGCGGAGCGGGCTTGCGCGCGCTGACAGTGCTGTTCCACGAAGCCGGCCATGCCGCGCACTTCGCCAATGTGAAGATGAACTCGCCTTGCTTTTCGCAAGAATTTCCACCGAGTTCCCCCGCTCTCCTAGAGACGCAAGCAAAATTCTTCGATGCCTTCCCTACAGACCCTTGCTGGTTGAAACGCTACGCGAAAGACGCAGGCGGAAACGCGATGCCCGATGAGGCGATCCGACGACTCATGGAGGCTCGCCAAGCGTACTTGGCGTATAGCGAACGCCGCGATCTTATCCCCACATACTTCGAGTGGGCGATGTACGGCATGGACGACAGAGAGCGAACGGCGGATTCGCTACTATCGTTGGCGAAATCGGTGACCCACCGGATTCTCGGCATCCCCGGCCATACCGATTATGTGCTCGCAACGCCGCACCCGATTTATCACGACATGGCTGTCTACTACCAAGGCTACTTGATGGCGAAGATGGCCGCGGCGCAAGTTCGTGCACACTTTATGAACGCGTTCGGCTATATCGTCGATAACCCTAAAGTGGGCCCGTTGCTCGCCCAGCACTGCTGGGCGCCGGGTAATGGCGCCACGTTGGACGAGACCTTGATCGCGTTGACCGGCGAACCGCTCAACGCGTCCTATCTAGCGGCACAATGCAATCGCTCGCCACAAGCGGCCTGGGAGCAAGCGATGCACGCATTCGACGAAAGCAGCCGAGGGAACAACGACGAGCCTTCGACCGAACTCGATGCATTCATTTCGCTGGTGCATGGCGGCGAACGGATTGCCGATAGCGGCACTTCCTTGTCCGCCATGTATGCTGCATTCGAACATTGGATCGAGCATTACCCCGCGCGGTCACCTCATGCGCGCGTCGAATGAATTTAAACCGATGGTGGAGTTCACTGAGGAGGCGGCATGAAATTCGTCTTGACGGTATTGCTTTGCGCTTGCACTGCGATCGCACAGGCGGCGGGACTGAAGTTCGCCCGAATTGCGGCCGGAGCCGACGGCCCCGAATTGAAAGTCGCGGTATGGACACCGTGCGCCGAAGCGCCGGAATCGCTAACGTTGGGGCCTTACGTCTTGAAAGCACGGCCCGATTGTCCAACCGTTGGAGACCATCTCCCGTTGGTCGTGATCTCGCATGGTCATGGCGGATCGTTGCTCAATCATTACGACCTGGCGGAAAAGTTGGCCGACGCGGGATTTATCGTCGCGGCCACCAATCATCCGGGCGATAACTATTCGGATATGAGCCGCACGGCGGACATATCGGTTTTCATCGAGCGGCCAGCGGACATCAAGCGGCTTATCGATTACATGCTCCACGCCGCGCCGGACGCACGCAAAATCGACCCGCAGAGGATCGGCTTTTTCGGTTTCTCACGCGGCGGCTATACGGGCCTCGTGTTGGCGGGCGGCAATCCCGACTACCTGCACGCGCCGGTCCCTTGTCCAGACCTGACCCTGCCGGTTTGCCGTCAACGGCATAACAAGCAGCCGGTGCGCGAACCATTCGTGCATGATTCGCGAATCAAGGCGTATGTGCTTGCTGACCCGCTGGATGAGTTTCCGACCGCGAAAAGCTTGAAAGACGTGAAAGCGCCGATTCAACTGTGGGCCTCTCAGTACGGCGGCGATGGCGTGCTGCCCGAAACGATGCCCGCTCTTGCGCACGTGCTTCCCACCGAGCCCGATTTCCACGTCGTGTCCAACGCGGGACATTTCTCATTTCTGCCTCCGTGTTCGCAGCAACTAGCGAAAGCTTCGCCCGATCTGTGCGCCGATGCGAAAGCGTTCGACCGCGCCACGTTTCACAAGGCGTTCGACGAAGAGGTGCTGGAGTTTTTTCAAAGCCACTTGAACTGAACGATGTGCCGTCACGCTCCGTCGCGCAATGCCTCGACGACGACCGATAACGCTTTCGAGTATTCGCGACGGCTAGCGTAGAAGATGTGTAGACCTGGGAAAGTCGGATACCAATCTTCCAGGACCCATCGAAGACGGCCAGCCTCAACATGAGGGCGGGCAAGCTCCTCGGGGATGAACGCAAGGCCCATTCCGCCGAGCGCGGCGTTCAGCATTTGGTATGTGCCGTTGAACGTCAATTGCCCGTCCACGCGCACTTGCATTTGCCTCTTTCCCTTCCTGAGCTCCCACGCGTAGAGGCCGCCGCGTGTGGGAAGGCGTAGGTTGATGCAATTGTGCTCGATCAGGTCTTTCGGCTGCTTCGGTGCCGGATGCCGCTCGAGATACGCGGGAGAGCCGACGACAGCAAGGCGCGCATCGGGCCCGACCCGAACGGCGATCGTGTCTTTCGCTACTTGATCCCCCCAGCGCACGCCGATATCGAAGCGATCGGCGACGATGTCGGTCAGTCCATAGTCGACGACCAGCTCTACCTTGAGGTCGGGGTAGTCCGGCAAGACTTTCGATAAACGCGGCAACAGCACGGTATCGGCGGCATAGTCGGTCGCCGTGATTCGTATCGTTCCGGCCGGTTTGTCGCGCGTCTCGACGATCGCGGCCAACTCGCTTTCGATCTCTTCGAAGCGCGGTGCGACGGTTTTCAAAAGGCGCTCGCCGGCGGCGGTCGGCGCCACGCTACGCGTGGTCCGGCTCAATAGCCGCACACCCATGCGCGCTTCGAGCGCGCGCAACGTATGGCTTAGTGCACTTTGCGTTACGCCGAGCTTGGCGCTGGCGCGGGTGAAACTGCCTTCGCGCGCCACGGCGATGAAGGCAAGCAAGTCTGTGACGTTTTCACGCAGCATTGATGAGCCCCATTCATAGGTCTTTGCGAATTTTACGGCTAGCCGGACGCGAGCGCGTTGTGCAAACTAGGAAGCTATTCACCTAACCTACGCAATGAGGACGAAGAGATGCCAACAAAACCAACCGCCGCACGGGAGTCGTTCGGCACGGTCGCACCCAAGCTGGCCGAGCTCAGCGATGAAGTGCTGTTTGGTGACGTTTGGGAGCGCCCCGAATTGTCCAAGCGCGACCGTAGTTTGATTACTTGCGCTGCACTCATCGCGCTGGGCAAGACCGAGCAAATGAATTTCCACTTCCCGCGCGCGATCGAGAACGGCGTTACACACGAAGAACTGATCGAGACGATTACCCACCTTGCTTTCTACGCCGGCTGGCCTAGCGCGATGTCTGCCTTGTCCAAATTCAGGGAGCTATTTCCCGTTCCCACCAAGTGAGAAACCCGCCATGCAATTGAAGGGTCGAGCAACACTTCGCTGGCTCGCCGTCGCGAGGTTGAGTCGTCCAAGGCGACTTCGTTACGGAATCTATATGAGTTAGCCGCTCGATTTTGCAGCATAGTTTTACCGCCTTCGGATACCGTTGATAGCTCTCGCATCGGCAAGGCGGTGATAACTATGACGGATCAATCGGGCCCGCAGCGGCATAGCGCCCGTCGCATGTTTTCTTGTGAAGCGTTGGCGCTTTGCGCTGTTATGACGGTGCCTGCGTTCGGCGAGAGCACAACGGCCGCGGCGGTCGAAGATTCGGCAGCCGGCAGCGCTTTGGGAGACGGATACGAACGTGAGTATCGGGTCTTCAATCCTTCGCGAATATCTGACGGCGGCGGACGGTGACTTGAACGGAGCGCTTATGCGCTATAGCGGTGGGGCGAGAGGCTACCCGGCCCGCGTGACCGATCGATTGAATGAGATTAGAGTCGCCTTCCGGGTGAAGCCAGTCGCTGCAAGCGACACCGCCACCAAATATTGACGAGATTTTTATACCGTCACTCAATAGTTTTTCGGCATCTTTGCGCTTGATTTGCTGCAATGTCACTATCGACAACGACCCGCGAGACAGCCAAGTGCTCAAGCTCATGATCCCGATACTGAACGGCGGCGGTGCGCCCGAAGCTGCGCGTCACGCCGCCTTTCTGTTTGCCGAGCGGTGTGTCTCGCAAATCGAACTGATCGAGGTACTAGCGGATGCCGATCAAGGGCGTGCCGCGGCATTCCACTCGCCGGGGAGTTTGCGGCGCCGAGAAGCATCGTCGATGCACGACGCCTTGACGGTCACCCGAACGATCTTGGACGATGCCGGAGTGCCGTATACGCTCAAGCGTGTGTTCGGCCCGCCCGAACGTACGATTGCCCAGCATGCGGCTCAGGATCGCGCGGATATCGTGGTGCTCGACGCCGGGCGTCTCGGATTCTTTCGACGCTGGGCCATCTTCGCGCGATTGTGGCGATTGTGCTCGACGCCGGTCACGATGATTCATTGAAATCGAACGAAGCCGCGGGCGCGCATGGCGACTTCGCGCCGAGTCATATCGCCGTCATTCCGCGGTGCTATGGCGGTGGCCCGAGCGCCGAAAAACTCCCGTTCCGAACTGCAAACTTCCTGACCCGCCAGGGCCCCAAATTCGTATGACGATCCGAAATGACGGACCTTCGTGCGGGTTATGCGACCTCGATCCGACTTAGCCCATAAGGGATGGATGGCCGGCGCGCCGCCGGCGCCCGTCATCGATGGCAACAGTCGGACACAAACGGGAAAGAACGTGAAGAACCTTGCAGTGATCGTAAGCAGCCTGATGCTCGGTATGCCGCTCGCCGCGGCAGCGCAGGATGATGTGATTGCAAACGCCGGGCAGGCGTCGGTCACGCGATCCGATATCGCGACGCTGTTGAAGTCGATCGGCGATGAAGGACGGACGCGCCTCGTGGCCGATCCCGCCGCGTTGGAACGGATCGTACGGGCGGCTTTGGCGCAGAAGGCCGTATACGCGGAAGCCAACGCGAAGGGTTGGGACAAGCAGGCTGCCGTTCAAACGGCCATCGAACAGGCGCGGCGCGAGATCATCGTGCGCAGCTATCTCGCGGCGGTCAATGCGCCGCCGGCAGACTACCCCTCGGATGCGCAAATTCAGGAAACCTACGACCAAAACCGCGCCGCATTCACGGCGCCGCGCGCGCTGCACATCGCACAAATCTATGTTGCCGTCGCGCCGAACGCGGATGCGGCGACCATCGAGAAGGCACGCAAGCAGGCCGCCGATCTCGCGAGCCGCGCACGCAACGGCGACTTCGCCGCGCTCGCGAAGGCAAATTCCGACGACAAGGCCAGCGCGGCCAACGGCGGCGACATGGGCTTCGTACCCGAGGCGATGCTGTTGCCGGCCGTGCGCGAGGTGGCCGATGCGCTGAAGCCCGGCCAGGTGTCGGAGCCGGTCCAGACGCCGGCCGGCTTCCACGTGGTGAGGCTGATCGACGTGCGCGCCGCCGCGCCGCGCCCGCTGGCCGAGGTGAAGGATCGGATACGCGAGATGCTGCGCACACAGCGTACTCAGCAGGGCATCCAGGCGTACCTCGCCAAACTCGGGGGCAACGCGCCGATCAACGAAGACGCGCTCAGGAAGGTATTGGCGGCAGCGCAATAGCGTGCGTCTCGACCTGCGTGTGTAGAGGCGACTGCGCGCACGAACGGGGAACCCGATGACGAACTCGGAGAACGGTAGACGCATGGCCGCCGCGCTCGCGATGCTTTTCGCGCTTACCGCGATGACGATGACCGCGACGTCAGCGCGAAAGCACGTTCGTTGCCCGGCGAGAGCTATATCCCATTCATTCAGACCGACGTGCCGATCAATCCCGGCAATTCGGGCGGGCCGCTATTCGACCTGGACGGCCGCGTGATCGCGATCAATTCGATGATCTACTCGAAGACCGGCGGGTACCAAGGGCTCGCGTTCGCTATTCCGATCGACATCGCACTCGACGTGACGCAGCAGCTACTGCGTACCGGCAAGGTCACGCGCGGCCGGCTCGGCGTGGCCGTGCAGGAAGTGAATCAGGCGCTGGCGCGTTCGTTCGGCTTGCCCGACGCGGATGGCGCGGTGATCACACAGGTCGAGCCCGGCGGCCCGGGCGTGGCGGCCGGCTTGCAGCCCGGCGACGTCGTGCGCGCGATCGACGGCAATGCGGTGGCCGATTCCGCCGACCTGCTCGGCATCGTGGCGGGCATCCGCCCGGGACGCACGGCGGACCTGCTCGTATGGCGAGCGGGACGGGCGATGCATGTGGCGGTGACGGTCGGAGCATTCGACAGTGGCAGCGCGTCGAGCGGCAATCCTCACGCACTCGCGCGATGACATATCCATACGGAATCGGACTCGGCGGCGCACGGCGGGCCGCGAGGACGGTCAACGAACGGAGAGGGTGATGCAAACAAAGCGGCGGTATCGCGCAACAGGGCCCGTCACGGCGCTTCTCGCCGCATGGGCGTTCATGACGGGGGCGCCCGCCAGCGCGCAATTGGACGAGGTACCGGAGGCATGGCTGAGCTACGCGCAATTGGCCGGCGGTCAGTTTCAGGGGTGGCTCGACGGCAACAGTCGTGCGGCCAACGTGCTGCACGCATATCTCGAGGATCGGGCGGAGAATGCGACGGCCGATACGCCGCGGCCGGAGATCGTGGTCCGTGCATGGATCGATCCGACCGGTGCAGTCACGCACGTTGAATTCGACACGCTGGGCCAACCGGTCGCCGACGCTGCATTGCGGCACCTTTTGACCGGTTCCGGTCCGCTGACGGCGCCGCCGCGCGACATGCTGCAGCCGTTGCGCCTGCGATTGACGCTTCTGCCGAACCGCAATGCCGGCAACGACGCGGAAAAGCGGAGCCCTTAGATCCACGCATGCCCCGGGCGGCATTAGTTCGCAGACCGTGTTCATGCTTCCTTGTAGTAATCGCTACGATGAAGTAGGATTCACTACATGGATTCAAAGCTCTCTTGGACCATCCTCGTCCTAACCTTGCCTACGGAAAACGCGACGGCCCGAATGCGGTTCTGGCGCGCGTTGAAGGCGAAGGGCTGCGCCGTCTTGCGCGACGGCGTCTACCTGCTCCCCTACACCGAGGCGCACGAGGAGGCACTGCGCGAGTTCGCGGGCGCGATTACCGAAAGCGGCGGCACCGCCCATTTGTTGCGCGCGCCGAGCTTGAACCCATCGCAGGAACAGGAATTTCGCGCACTGTTCGATCGGGCCGACGACTACGCGGCCTTCACGAGATCGCTAGCCGACGCGCGCAAGACGCTTGCGGGGCTGAACGCCACGGAACTCGCCCGGCTACTGCGCCGGCTGCGCAAGGAATTCGACGCCATTCGCGCGATCGACTATTTCCCCTGCGATTCCGCCACGAGGGCTGAAGCCGAACTGCAAGACTTCACGGCGCTGATCGATACGGTGCTGTCGCCAGGCGAGCCGCACGCCGCGGAGCGGGCGATCCGCCCGTTGGCGATCGATGAATACCAAGGCCGCACCTGGGCGACGCGCCGGCGGATGTGGATCGATCGCGTCGCCAGCGCGTGGCTGATCCGCCGTTTCATCGACGTGCGAGCGAACTTCGTCTGGCTCGCGTCTCCGTCGGATTGTCCGCTCGACGCGCTTGGCTTCGATTTCGATGGCGCAGCCTTCACGCACGTCGGCGAACGCGTGACCTTCGAGGTGCTGCTGGCCAGCTTCGGACTGGAGAGCGACCCCGCGCTGATGCGGCTCGGCGAGATCGTGCACGCGCTCGACATAGGCGGCGCCGCCGCACCGGAAGCGGCCGGTTTCGAAGCCGTGATGGCGGGCACGCGTCAGCGCGTGGACAGCGACGATCAACTGCTCGAACAGATGAGCGCCGTGCTCGACGCCTTGTACTCGCATTTTTCGTCGTCCGCAAAGGGCGAGACCGGAGCAGTGTCATGACTACCGCCATTGCCGCAGAAGCGCCGACCTATTCGCTGGGCCAACTGGTCGCCTATATGCTGCGCCTCGGCACGCTCGGCTTCGGCGGCCCGGTCGCGCTCGCGGGTTACATGCGTCGTGATCTGGTCGAGCGCCGAGGCTGGATCACCGAGGCCGACTACAAGGAAGGTCTGACGCTGGCCCAGCTCGCGCCGGGGCCGATGGCGGCCCAACTCGCGATCTATCTGGGCTTCGTTCACTATCGCGTTTTAGGCGCGACGCTGGTCGGCTTGGCATTCGTCCTGCCGTCGTTCTTAATGGTGCTCGCGCTGGGGTTCGCATACGCGCACTTCGGCGGGTTGTCGTGGATGCAGGCGGTCTTTTATGGCGTCGGTGCCGCGGTGGTCGGCATCATCGCCATGAGCGCCTACAAGCTGACGACGAAAACGGTCGGCCGCGATAAGCTGCTTTGGGCGATCTTCCTGGCGCTCGCGATCGTCACGTTCGTCACGGAATCTGAAATCGCGTGGCTGTTCATCGCAGGTGGGATCATCGGCTGGCTCTGGCGCGCGCCACCCAAGTGGCTGCACAAGGACGGATTGAACGTGCTGGCCGGCGCGAATCTGCCGGCCGCCAGTGGTCTGCTGAGCGGCATCGATCTGCCGCAACTCGTGCAGATCGGCGCTTTCTTCATGAAAGCCGGTGCCTTCGTGTTCGGTTCGGGACTTGCGATCGTGCCGTTTCTTTATGGCGGCGTCGTCACCGAGCATCACTGGCTCAACGACAAGCAGTTCGTCGATGCCGTCGCGGTCGCGATGATTACGCCGGGGCCCGTCGTTATCACCGTCGGTTTTATCGGCTATCTCGTGGCGGGGCTTCCCGGAGCGATCGTCGCGGCGCTCGGCACGTTTCTGCCGTGTTATCTATTCACCGTCATCCCCGCACCGTATGTAAAGAAATACGGCCATCTGCCGAGCGTGAAGGCGTTCGTGGACGGCATCACCGCGGCGGCGGTCGGGGCGATCACCGGTTCCGTGCTCGTTATCGCGAAACGCTCCATCGTCGACATTCCGACCGTTGTTCTTGCCGTCGCAACGGTCTTGCTGTTGTGGCGCTTCAAGAAGCTGCAGGAGCCGGTTATCGTCACTGCGGCCGCGCTCTTCGGGCTCGTGGCGTACCCGTTGCTTCATCGATGAGGCCGTGAATGCACGGCTGATCGCCGTCGAATCTTCTTGTTGGTGTTTTATGGATTTTTAACGCGCTTAGCTTGTATTTTTGCTCGGCGTTTTTAATCTTTACCATAGACTGATCGCGTGTTCGACAGATAACGTCCACGGCTCCAAGCGAGATCGACGGCGGACGTCGGTACGATGAGATCATTGAATGAAAATGCTGCGTCGGGAATTGCCGGTACCGTATTGACAGGTCGTGCGAAGCGGGCGCAGCGAAACACGGTTGTCGGCGATGAAGCGACCGAAACGCGCACGGTGTCGATGACGATTCGCATCGCGAGCAGCGAGCTTTCGACGGTGCGGCGCATGCTGCACCAGGCGTTGGGCCCGCGCTTGGACGTCTATACCGCGGTCATCGACAAGCGGCGCGACTGCGCCAGTCTTCAGGTCGTTTTGCATGCGCGGCGCGTGCATGAAGCCATGACGCTTATCATGAGCGCGCTTCCCGAAGCCGAATTCGGCCTCTTTCGTTTTTCATCTTCCTCCACGACCGCATCGCATTAAATGCGAAGCCATGAAAGTCAAGGGAAGTGGCACCAACTCACGTTGATGGCCGATTACTCGTTGAGCAAGCGCACCGACGTCTATCTCGAGAGCGTCTATCACCACGCTTACGGCGCGGCGGCCGGCTCGGCGCTGTCCGTGGCCGATATCAACGGATTGGCCGCATCGTCCAATCAGAACCAAGTGGCGGCTACGTTGGGCATTCGACATCGGTTCTGAGCTTCACCACCGCTTCGAATGGCGTAATCGGATTGGCGCGCGGGGAGCGTTTTTCCGTACACTCGGGGCATGAATCCCGACCTCATTCATGTGCGGCCCGCCGTCCTGTCGCGCCTCTTGCGCCTGGGGGCAAATGTCGACCAGGCGATGGCGAGAGCACATGTGCCTGCATCGGGTGGAGTGGACACCGCTCGCTACTTCGCATTCTGGGAGGCGCTGGGTGCGGCGTCGCCGCCGGACATCGGGATTCGACTTGCCGCGGAGGCGACAGTGCACGAGTACGATCTGTCGTTGCTCGCGGCGCTGCACTCGCCCGACGTGCGAACCGTGTTCGAAAAGCTCGCGCGCTACAAGCGTCTGTGTGGACCGCAGGACTTAGACCTGTCGTTTTCTGCGAAGGAAGTTGTTGTCTCGACGGTCTGGTTGAACGCTGCGACGCCGCCGCCACCGCGCCTCGTCGACGCCATGACCGCAACGCTGCTCGTGCTGCTCCGGCGGGGCTCGGGCCAGGCGCTCGTGCCCAAGCGCCTCGAGCTGACACGCGAGCGTTCGGATGAAGCGACGCTCGCGCGCTTCTTCGGCTGCCCGCTGAAGTTTCGCGCGAGCAGGGACGCGCTGGTCTTCGACGCAACAATTCTGCAAACGCCTTTTGTCACGCATAACGCCGACCTGCTCCGCACGCTGCTCCCCAGCCTCGACGCGCGGGTAGCGAGACAGCGCGGCAATGGTTTCGTCGACGAAGTTCGCGAAGTCGTTGCCAAATGCATGTCAGGCGAGCGGCCCACCGCCGATAAGGTCGCTCATGAGCTTGCGACCAGCGCGCGCACGCTGCAGCGGCGCCTCCAGGCACACGGGACAACCTACCAGGCGGTGCTCGACGAAACGCGCCATCACACCGCGCGGCGCCTGCTCGGCACGACGCGCATCGAGATCGCCGAGATTGCGTTTCTGCTGGGGTTCGAGGAACTGAATTCCTTCACGCGTGCTTTCCGTGTCTGGGAGGGCAAGACGCCGAAACAGTGGCGCGAGGTTCGTGGCGCGATGCGATGAGTGATCGACGCGATCGGATTTGAGCGTCTGCATTCCGATCGATATCTTGTCGACATCCCTCTCACGAAACGACGAACCTATGACGACGAAACCTGAAGTGAAGCTTGGCGCAAACGGCCCCGCTGTGTTCCCGGTTGCACTGGGCTGTATGGGCATGGGCGCGACGAGCTGGTACGGCAAGAGCGATGAATCCGAGAACATCGCCACGATTCACGAGGCGCTCGAACGTGGCGTGAACCTGCTCGATACCGGTGACTTCTACGGCATGGGGCGCAATGAACTGCTGGTTGGCAAGGCACTCCAAGGGCGGCGCGACAAGGCGCTGCTGAGCGTTAAGTTCGGCACGCTACGTGGCCCGGACGGCGTGATCCTCGGTCGTGACGCGCGCCCGCAGGCGGTGAAGAACGCCTTGGCCCACAGCCTGTCACGATTAGGCGTCGACTATATCGACATCTATCGGACGGGGCTGGACCCTAACGTGCCCATCGAAGACACGGTGGGAGCGATGAGCGACTTGGTGAAGGCAGGGTACGTCCGCTATATCGCGCTTTCCGAAATTGGCGCCGATACGATTCGCCGCGCTGCCAGCGTCCATCCCGTTTGCGACGTACAACTCGAGCACAGCCTCGTTAGCCGTGGCATCGAATCGAAGGTCGTTCCCACGCTTGCGGAGTTGGGAATCGCTGTTACCGCCTTTGGTGTGCTTTCGCGCGGCCTGCTAACTGGTGCGAGACCAAAGGATGAAGGAGATGCCCGCGCGCACCTCCCGCGCTTCGAGTCGGCAAAAGAGAACGAACCGCTCGTGAGCGCGCTGGTCCACGTGGCCTTGCAGAAGAACGTCACGCCGGCACAGTTGGCCATCGCCTGGGTCCGCGCCCGGGGGACAGCATTGGGTGTGACGACAGTGCCGACGCTGGGTGCTCGCACGCGCGCGCAACTCGCCGATGTGATCGCGAGCCTCGATGTGTCTCTCGATGCCGCCGAAGTCGCAGCGCTGGCGCAGGCTGTGCCTGCAAGCGCGGTCGTGGGCTCGCGCTATCCAGAGGCCTGGTTGCGCATGATAGACAGTGAGAAATAGCCGGGCGGTCGGTTGCCGCGTGCGTTCCGATCTTCTCGCGACGTCGACGCTTCGGCACCGTCGAATCTTCTTGGTAGACTTGCGCTTCGAGCAATACCAAGGGGGAGGAGCGCGTGAGCCTCGACGAGTATTACAAGCGGCTAGAACTGCCGGGCACGGCGACGCCGGCGGACGTCAAGCGCGCGTACCGGCGGCTCCGAGCGAAGTATCATCCGGATCGAAATAAAGGGCGCGAAGCGTCGGTCGAACCGGTATTCAAGCGTATCCAAGAGGCATTCGAGATTCTGATCGGCGAACGCCAGGCGCCGATTCCGGCTAGTCCCGCGCGTACGCCGACGTCCGCGCCTACGCCGAGGCCCACGCCGCAGTGGACGTGGGCATGGGGACAGACATCCGAACCAAGCCACGGCCAGACCGAGCCGCCTTCACGCGGGCATCGCAGCGGGCCGCCTTTGCGCGGCGCGAATTGCCTGACCGAGCTATTCGTGCCGCTCGAAGCTGCGATTCATGGCGGCGACGTGGAGGTCAGCTACGTGGTCCAAGGCGTGTGCGGTCAGTGCCATGGTCACGCACGCGGGCGCTGTCCCATTTGTTTCGGCAAAGGCCTGGTTTCTTTGCGCAAGTGCGAAACGATCAAGGTTGAACCCGGCGCGTGGGACGGGCAGCGTATGGTAGTCGACGGCGCGGGCCATCCCGGCACGAACGGCGGCGCGGCGGGCGATGCGATTTTCTCGATCGTGGTCGTTTGCAGTTCGGCGTTTCGGCGCGACGGTTTGAATATCGCTTGCGATATTGATGTCGATTTCATCACGGCAACGCTAGGTGGAAGCTATCAAGCCCAACTGCTGGGCCGCGCGTTGCCGGTCACGATCGAGCCCAATTCGGGCCCTGGCACGGCCATCCGATTGCGTGGGCAGGGACTCTCGGATCGTCACGGCACGCGCGGCGATCTGACGCTGCGTGTCGTGCTTGCCACGCCGGTAGGCGCCGCTTACTTGAGCGAGCAAGAACGTTCTGCATTGCGCGATTTATTCGCCGCCGCGCAACGTCGCGCGGCCCCGAACTGAGCCTATCTGGGCGGGCCAGATGAACACCGGTGACAAGAGCTACGTGTTTGTCAGCGACGCGTCCGACGTCGGCTGGGCGCGCCGTACTGCCCTTGAGTTAGCCTCGGCCCTACACTTTACCCCCGCACGCGCGGGGGCATTGGCGACCGCCGTCACCGAAATCGCGCGCAATATCGTCGTGCATGCGGGCAGGGGAACTTTATCGTTCGCGCCCGTCACGGACGGTATGCGAGAAGGCATCGTCACTGTCGCGCGCGATGAAGGCCCCGGCATTGCCGATATCGCGCGCGCGATGCAGGACGGATTTTCGACCGCGGGCAGTCTCGGATTAGGGCTCTCCGGTGCGAAGCGCCTGGTCGATGAATTCGCGATTGAATCGGCTCCCGGCGCCGGCGTCACGATTACGATGACGCAATGGGCGAAAAACGATCCTCGCGACGAATGACGGCCGATTCACCGCACGTTGCTCGCCTCGATGGACGCGAGCGGCAAGATGGCCGTCAAGGCGAAGCCCGCGCCAGGCTGCGTAATGATTTGAATCTCGCCGCCGAGCAGCGCCGCGCGCTCGCGCATGCCTAGCAGTCCGAACGAATGACGGCCCTTCGAGCCGTCGTGCACCGCGCCGCGTCCGTTGTCGACGACACGCACGATGCAATGCGGGTCTTCGCGAGCGATCTCCAGCCTGACCTCGCTTGCTCCCGAATGCCGCGCCACGTTGGTCAGCGCCTCTTGCACCATCCGAAACACGTCGATTCTGCATTCACGCTTGAAAGCGATCGTGTCTGCTTCGATCCGTCGAACGACTTGTATGCGATATCGCGCGGAAAACTCATCGACCAGGTTTTCGACCGCGGGAATCAATCCCAAGTCGTCGAGCATCACAGGATGCAAGTCCGCCGCGATGTGCCGCACGGAACGCACGAGTTCGTCGATCATCTCATAGATGCCGCGCAGCGCCTCCTGCGGCGGTCGCGGCTTTCCGGCGCTCGGCCCGTATTCCATCATCGACGCGGCCATCTTTAATGCGGTTAGCTGTTGGCCCAAATCGTCGTGGAGTTCGCGCGCGATCCGCGCTTTCTCTTCTTCCCTGACGTGTTGAACGTGTGCGGACAAGCGCCGCATTTCCTCCCGCGACGTGCGCAGTGCCTCGTCGTTGCGCTTGCGATCGGTGATGTCGAGGATCCAGCCGACCATCCGATAGGGGACGCCCGCGTCATTCCAAAGCGCCTGGCCCCGGGACTGCACCCATCGCGTTTCTCCGACCTTCGTACGGATGCGGTATTCGACGTCGTAGACGCCGCGATGCTCGAGATGCGACGTCAGCGATCGCGTGACGTGTTCCACGTCGCGGGCATCGATCGCGCCGAAATGGGCCTCGCGCTCATTGGGCAGTTCGCTGTCCTCGTAGCCCATGATTCGTTTGAAGTGCGGCGAGAAATAGATCTCGTCGGTTTGCGGATTCCAATCCCAAAGTCCCGCCATGGCGCCGCTAACTGCAAGCTGGAATCGTTCCTCGCTCGCCGCGAGCGCGGCGCGGTACCCTTCGATCGATAGCTCGAACGGTGCGAGAAGCTCGTTGAAAAACGCGGACGAGGCCTCGAGCAAACGCGGCTGATCGGCGGGCGGGCTCGGCAGCACGAGCGTATCCAAGGCCGTTCGATGAACGGCCGACATGTCGAGCAATCCCATTCCGTCGATCATGGCTTGCCGCCCTAGTTCATACGCCTGGGCGAAGCCGGCCTCGCTTTCGTGTTCGAGGTAGTCGCGAAGAGCGGACAGGTACGCGGCGCGCAGCGCGCCGAGCTCGCGGGTCATGGCGGCGCCCCGAGGTAGCGGGCGACGACGATGTGGGCGTCATCCGTTCCCTTTGCATACCGGGCTAAAATCAACTCGGCAATTTCCTGCGCGCTGAATTGCAGCATGATGCCCTGGCCGAACGAGCTCTGAATACCGTCCGTCGCCATGACGAGCGTGTCGCCGCGCGCCACGGCGTGACGCTCGACGCGTAGCGGCGGCAGGCGGTAGCCCACCACGCCACCGCGCGCCGCGATTGCCTGAGGATGCGACGAGTCTTGCTGCTCGGCGCGTATGAGCAGGCTATCGACGTTGCCGACGCCGGTCCATACCATCGATGCGCCGTACGCATCGAACCACGCTACGCTCATTACCGCCCCGCGCGTTTTGCGCATCGCATCATGGCATCGTTGCACGAGGTCGGCCACCGAGGACCCGGCATGCGCTTCGATGACCGGCACTGCCGCGCTGACTGCGGCCGCGGCTTCCGGCCCGTGCCCGAGTCCATCGAGTAGTGCGACGAGCGCGCCGTCCTCACGTTCAACGACGGCATGCATGTCTCCGGAGACTTGCTCGAGTGCGCGGCCGGCCCATCCCCACTCGATCACGGAATGACTGGGCGATCCTGCGAGCGTCATCGCAGCCACCTCTTCATGCGCACGGTCGTGCCTTCGCCGACGACGGACGTGAGTTCGAATTCGTCCATGATGCGTTTAGTGCCGGGTAGTCCGACGCCGAGGCTTTTGGCGGTGGAATATCCGTCGCGCATCGCGAGTTCGATGTCGTCAATGCCCGGGCCTTCGTCCTGCGCGACGATCGAAATGCCTTTGCGCGCGCCATCGCTGATTTGGCTGATGGTCACTTCGCCCCGATGCGCATAGCTCACGATGTTGCGAGCGATCTCGGAGATCGCGAGTGCGATGAGCGTGCGGTCCGTATTCGAAAATCCCGTCTCGGCGGCCAATTCGCGGCCCTTTTGCCGCGCGATGACGACGTCCGCCTCGCCCTCGATCGGCACGCGAATCTCAGCCGCCATGACCTTGGCCCCTGCTCGCAGTCGGGCTATTGCCATTGCGCAGGTAGTCGAGGCCTTCGTCGAGATCGAGCGCCGTCGCCACGCCGTCCAGGTCGAGACCCAATTGCACCATCGCGAACGCGACCTCGGGCTGAATGCCGACGACTACCGTCGAGGCGCCGCGCAGCTTCGCGACATAGGCGATGCCGCGCAGCGTGCGCGTGGCGAACGAGTCGAGCACGTCGAGCGCCGTAACATCGATGACCACGCCTCGGCTTCTAAACCGCCCGACGCTTTCGGCGAAGTCGTCACGCAACTGCATCAGATCTTGATCCGACAGCGCCGACTGAATGGTCGTAATGAGAACGTCGCCAAGCTTGAGGATGGGTACGGACACTGTTTCAACTCGTCGTGTTTGCGAGCGTGTCGGCCTGCTCGCTTTGTTTGACGTCGTAGCCGAGATTACGCTCGGCCAGCTCGATGCCGCCTTGCAGATCGGCGACCGTATCCAACCCGCCGAGTTCGATACCGAGGGCGACGAGCGACTGTGCGACCGATGCAGAAATCCCCGTCACGATCACCTTTGCGCCCATCAGACGCGCGGCAGTCACCGTTTGCAGAATATGGTTCGCGACGCGCGAGTCGATCGTCGCGACGCCCGTGATATCCATCACGACGACTTTCGCACGGTTCGTTCGAATCGCTTCCAACAAGCTCTCGGTAATGAGGCGCGCCCGGTGCGTATCGATTACGCCGATGATCGGCAATAGCAATAAGCGTTCGCGCAATTGGAGCACGGGCGTGGAAAGCTCGCGAATGGCGTCCTGTTGTTGGCGAATGACGCGCTCGCGCTCGAAAACCAGGACGTCGACAATGAGTCCGAGGTCGAAAAACGCCACCTTTTTAAGCGAAACAAATGCTTCAAAGGCGTCGATCGGCGAGCGTTCGGCATGCCGCATGACCCGAGTGCCGATACGCGTCAGTAGGCTGAGAAATGCGCCAAGGAAAGTCCGAGTGTCGAGTCCGGCTGCCGCATAAAGTAGCCCCAGTTCTATACGCTGCTCGACATAGCGCTCGCCATACTCGCCGGAAACTAGCCCGCGCAAATGCTCGAGCTTCAATTGACGCGCTTTTTCGACAAGGGTGCGATTCGCGGTCAGCGTGCGTGCCTCATCGAGCGCCGCGAGATGATCGAAAAAAGCCGCCGCGAAATCGTTTAATTCCCGCAGTACGACTTCTTTTATGGTTTGGATGCGCGCGAGGTCGGCGGGCGCGAGTCCAACGATCTGCTTGCGGCGTTCGATCGTGCCGCTCGTGAGCCCCATTTGTTGCATCAACGCGAGCGATTCGCGTGATTCGGCCTGGCCTGGCATGCGCGCACCTCCTCGGTTGCTGTCCGGAGCGAGCGTGCCCCGGAACGAACATCGGATTCGGAGATAGGACATAGCCGTCCGGCAACTGCCGCGCATGCCGACGGTTAACCGCGGTGCCTGTCAATGGCGCCCCGGTATGCAATACAAATTCATTTCCGCCACAGCGAGATTGCTGTAAGCGGCGCTATCCCCTATCGAACCGATCTATTTCAACCTGCTTATTGGGCGATGAAATTTAGTATAGTCACGTCTGACGAACTGGCAAGGTTGATGCCGGATGGAGCGATTACGCAGAACGGCCGGCTTTAGCTTCATGATGTTTTCTTAAGCTGCCGCATGTTGCTTTATAAGGGTCACCGTTTTCTCGGCCCGGTAGATTGGCGCACGATCAACTCCGGCCCGCGCACGACATAGCGTTCTTGGGCCGGCGTCGATCCTTCCACCATTTCGAGCGCCAATGCGACCGATCGCGCCGCGATATCGGCAGTGGGCAGCCGAATCGTCGTCAATGCCGGACGAAACTGATGGGCAAGCGTAATGTCGGTGAGACCGATTACGGATAAATCGTCCGGCACGCGCTTGCCGAGATCGGCCGCGGCCTGCATCGCGCCGATCGCCATGAGGTCGTTCGTCGCGAAAATCGCCGTCACGGCCGGCTTGGCGCGCATCAATTCCATTGCGGCTTCGTATCCGCTCTCGATGGAGTCGTGCGCGTGGGCGAGAACGAGCGATTTTTCGGAATGACCGTGTGCCGTGAGCGCGGCGGCGAAGCCATTGAGCCGGATCGTCTGCGGACCGCCCGAACCGGCGCCGACGAGGGCACCGAACTTACGATGACCGAGCGCCGATAGATGCGACGCCGCGAGTGAGCCGGCCGCCGCGAAATCGACCGTGACACAAGGCAGCGCGCGCGAAGCTTGTACGTGTTCCCACATGCAAAGCACCACGGCGATACCCTTTCTCGCGATATCGGTTAACTCGCCTTCGCCGAGATCGGTGTTCATCACGATGACGCCCGATGCGAGCGAACCGGCGATTTGCTCCAAGTACGCGCGCGTAATGGCCGGGTCATCGTCGGTATTGCAGACGAGCAGGAAGTAACCGCGTTTGCGCGCTTCGCGCTCGGCCGCGAGGACGAACTCGGGATAAAACGGATTCGTAATGTTCGACAGCATCAGCGCAAGCGTGGACGTTCGCCCGCGCGCCAATGCGCGCGCGGTCAGGTTCGGCCGGTAGCCGAGTTCCCGGATCGCCGCCATGACCCGCTCGACGGTTTCCGGCTTTACCTTCTGCGGATTGCGCAGCACGTTCGAAACCGTCGCGCCCGTGACTTTCGCGCGGCGTGCGACTTCGGCAAGCGTCACCACAACCTCATTCCCCCGGCATCGAGAAGCGCAAGCGCGAATGGCGGCGCCTGGCGCGATGATTGTTCAAATGCTGGGACGGTTTCCCAAAAGTTGCGCAACCCCAATCGATTGCGCTACGTTCCATTCCATCACAGCAGCGTTGCATAACAGCGGAGACGACATGGTACGAGTTTATGCCCCGTTTTGGCGACAGAAATTTAAGCGCTTAAATTTTGTCATGACTGGCACGGTGTCTGACGAGCGGAGGGCGTAATGGCGTCCATTTCGTTGCGCCATGTCTCGAAGCAGTACGGGCAGCACGCACCGGTACTGCGCGATGTGAACCTCGATATCGCCGAGCACGAGTTCTGTGTCTTTTTGGGCCCGTCGGGCTGTGGCAAATCCACGTTGTTGCGCATCATCGCCGGTCTCGAGGATCTCACCACGGGCGAGCTGTGTATCGGCGGTCAGCGGATGAACGAGACGCCGCCCGCGGAGCGCGGCGTGGCCATGGTGTTTCAAAGCTATGCGTTGTTTCCGCATATGTCGGTGTTCGAGAACATGGGCTTCGGCCTGCGTATCGCACGTGTGCCGAAGGACGAGATTCGACGCCGCGTCGTGGAGGCGGCGCGTGTCCTGCAACTCGAAGCATTGCTCGAACGCAAACCGAGAGAACTCTCGGGCGGGCAGCGTCAGCGGGTGGCGATTGGGCGCGCGATCGTGCGCGAACCGAAAGTCTTTCTCTTCGACGAACCGCTCTCGAATTTGGACGCGGCATTGCGCGGTCAAACGCGCATCGAGATTGCCCGGCTGCATAGCCGTTTCCGCGAAGCAAGCTCCGTCTACGTCACGCATGATCAAGTCGAGGCGATGACGCTGGCCGACAAGATCGTCTTGCTGCGTTCGGGCGACGAAGTGGCGCGCTCGGGCAGCATCGCGCAGGTCGGCGCACCGCTCGATCTTTATCACCGGCCCGCAAGCTTGTTCGTCGCGGGTTTCATCGGTTCGCCGCGGATGAACTTTTTGCCCGCCACGATCGAATCGACGGGCAGCCACTCGATCGCATTACGGCTCGTCGATAGCGGTGAGCTGTTGATCCTGCCGAGCCGCGCGATTCGATTGCCCCTTTCGGCGGGACAGCCTGTCACGCTGGGTATTCGCCCCGAACATCTGACGGCGGCCCCGGAGGCACAGGCGGCCGCCGGCACGCGGTCGATCGTGCGCACGGTGCAGCTCGTCGAGCAATTGGGCGAGGCGGCGTACGTCCACCTCGATCAGCTCGGGGGCAAGCCACTGCTGGCTAAAGCACCGGGCACGTCCGCGTTGCGCCCCGGCGACCGTCAAGCGTTCCATCTAGCCGACGGCGCGTGGCACTTGTTCGACGAACGAGGCAACGCGATCGTACTCGACCGAGCGCAAGACACACTGATACCCGCGTAGTAAACCGATGCAGTACACGGTCGGGCGACCGGCCTAAAGACCAACGAAAGGAGACAGAGATGAAGCTACCCGTTCGCATGCTAGCGCTTGCTTGCATGACTTGTGCGGCCTACGCCGCCGTATCCACCGCACAAGCCGCGACGCTGAACGTCACCGTATCCGCGCGCGGCAATCAGCGGGCCACGTGGCAAAACGCGTTCGACGAGTTCAAGAAGGCGAACCCGGACGTCGATCTGAAAATCAGCTATGTGGGCGAGGAGGCCTACAAAGTGCAGATGTCGGGCTGGCTCGCGACGGATCCGCCCGACGTACTCAGTTGGCACAACGGCGAGCGCATGGCCTATTTCGCGAAACGCGGCTTGCTCGCGGACCTCTCGCCCGATTGGCAAAAGAACGGCTGGAATCAAACCTATGCCTCCGTTAAAAGCTCGTCGACTTACGCGGGCAAGCAGTACAGCGTGCCGCTCGGCACCGACGCGTACGGCTTTTTCTACCGAAAGGATCTATTTCAAAAGGCCGGGATCACCTCCGAGCCGACGACATGGGCGCAATTGCTCGACGACTGCAAGAAGCTGAAGGCAGCGGGCATTGCGCCGATCGCCGTGCCCGCGCGCGACGCTTGGACGTTGGCGGCATGGTTCGACTACCTAGACTTGCGCGTAAACGGCTATGCGTTCCATCAACAGCTCATGGCGGGCGACGTGGCCTATACGGACCCGCGCGTCAAGCATGTGTACGAGATGTGGAAAACGCTGATCGATAACAAGTACTTCATCGACAACGCGCTCTCGTACGACGTCGATTCGACCAGCCCCCTGCTCGTGAACGGGCAAGCCGCCATGCTGCTCATGGGCACGTTCTTCTCGGCGGGGCTGCCGGCCGCGACGCGCGATCAAATGGGCTACTTCCGCTTTCCGGTGATCGACGCATCGATTCCGGTCGCCGAGGACGGGCCGGTCAACGTGCTCATCATGCCGGCCAAGGCAAAGAACAAGGCCGACGCGCGGCGCCTGCTTGCATTCATGGGGCAGCCGCAAATCAACGGCGAACTTGCGAAAGGCTGGGGACAGCTTCCGTCGAACAACCAGGCCGCGGAGCCGCAGGACCCGATCTCGAAGGTCGGCTTTCATACGCTATCGTCGACGACCGGCGGCATCGCTCAATTCTACGATCGCGATATGACAAAGGAAATGGCCGACGAAGGCATGAAGGCGATGCAGCAGTTCTACTCCGATCCGAACCAACTCGATTCGATCTTGCAACACCTCGAAGCGACGCGTAAGCGCATCTACAAGAAGTAAGCGCGTGGGGTAAGCGGGGGGTGATAGCGCCCCCGTCCAATCTTGTTGGAGTGCGAATCAATGTCGATTTCCGTAACCCAGCGATCGTTGCGCCGAGGCGCGCGTGCGGCTAAGAAGCCCATGCCCCTCGGTGGACGCCGCACGCGGGCCGCGTTGCTTTTTCTGTTGCCCGGCTTGGTGTTGTTCTGCGTTTTCGTCATTTACCCGATCGTAAGTAGTATCTGGCTCAGCTTTCACCATTGGGACGGCATGACGGATAAGACGTTTGCCGGTCTCGACAATTATCGCGAGATGTTCGCTTCGGATACGTTCTACGTCGCGCTAAAGAACAATCTGATCTGGCTTGTCTTGTTCCTGCTGGCGCCGCCTGCCGGTTTGGCGCTGGCGTTGTACCTGAATCAGAACGTATTCGGCATTCGGCTCGTGAAATCGCTGTTCTTCGCGCCGTTCGTCTTGCCGGGCGTCGTCGTCGGGCTCGTGTTCTCGTGGTTCTACGATCCGGCCTTCGGCCTGTTGAAGCTCGTCGTCGGGCACGGTATCCCCGTACTGGGCGACCCACGTTATGTGACGTACGGGATCATTTTCGCCGCGCTGTGGCCGCAGATTCCGTTTTGCATGATCCTTTATCTGACCGGGCTCACCGGCATCAATCCGGAAATCATCGAGGCGGCGCGGATGGAAGGCGCGCGTGGCATGGCGCTGCTGTGGCATGTGATCTTGCCGCAGCTACGGCCGGCGACGTTCATGGCGGTCGTATTGACCGTCATCGGCGCACTGCGCAGCTTCGATTTGATCTCGGTGATGAGCGGAGGCGGCCCGTTCGATAGCTCGACCGTGCTCGCCTATTTCATGTACGACCAAGCGATCAAGTACTACCGTGAGGGCTATTCGGCCGCGATCGCCGTCGTGCTCTTCGCCATCATGCTCGTCTATATCGCCTGGCAACTGCGGCGCCTCGTGCGCAACGAGTCATAAGGAGCACGCCATGTATCCGATGCCCGTTCAGCGGTGGCGCCCTCTACCGAGGGTGCTCTACCGTCTGTCTTTGCCCATTGCGCTTTTGTTGTGGCTCGTGCCCTTGCTCGCCGTGCTCGTCACGTCCGTGCGCTCGAGCGACGAACTATTGACCGGCGACTATTGGGGCTGGCCGAAGCATTTCGCGCTGATCGCGAACTACGGCACGGCGCTCACGCAAACGCCGATGCTGCATTACTTTTGGAATAGCTGTGTCATTACGTTGCCGGCGGTCGCGATATCGATTTTCCTGGCCTCGATGGCGGGGCACGCGCTGGCCAATTACCGCTTTCGCGGAAACGCCGCGCTGCTGGGTTTGTTCGTCGCGGGAAACTTCGTGCCGATCCAGATCTTGATGATTCCGGTGCGCGCGTTGATGGCGACGCTCGGGCTGTACAACACCGTCTGGGCGCTGATCGTCTTTCACGCGGCATTTCAAACCGGGTTTTGCACCTTGTTCCTGCGCAATTTTATCCGCGAACTGCCTTATGAGTTGATTGAGGCGGCGCGCATCGAGGGGGCGAGCGAGTGGGCGATCTACCTGCGCGTGGTGCTGCCGCTCGTGCGTCCGGCGCTGGCCGCGTTGGCGATTCTCGTCTTTACCTTCGTTTGGAACGACTACTTCTGGGCGCTATGCCTCACGCAAGGAGACGATGCCGCACCGATCACGGTCGGCGTCGCCGCGCTCAAGGGACAGTGGACGACGGCGTGGAATCTGGTTTCGGCCGGTTCCGTCCTCGCCGCGCTGCCGTCGGTGCTGATGTTCTTCGCGATGCAAAAGCATTTTGTCGCGGGGCTGACCTTTGGTGCCACGAAAGGTTGATCGAAACGCCGAGCGCATCGGCAACCCATTCCATTCATTCAAACACTAGCGGGCGTGCGTCCTGTGAATGCGCGCGCCCTCGTCGACATCATCGAGGAATATTCAATGCGGCTTGGCGTTTGTTATTACCCGGAGCACTGGCCCGAAAGCACATGGGAAAGCGATGCGCGGCGCATGGCGCAGATGGGCATCTCGCGCGTGCGGATCGCGGAGTTCGCGTGGTCGCGCATCGAGCCCGAGCCGGGACGATACGAATGGGCGTGGCTCGATCGTGCGGTGGATACGCTCGCGCGCCACGGGCTCGAAGTGGTCATGGGCACGCCGACGGCCTCGCCGCCGAAATGGCTCGTCGATGCGCATCCCGACATCCTTCCAGTCCTGCACGACGGCCGTGCGATGCAATTCGGCTCGCGCCGTCATTACGATATTTCGAGTGCGAGCTATCGGCAGGAGTGCGCGCGCATCGTCGAAGCGATGACGCGGCGTTATGGCGAACATCGCGCGGTTGTCGCGTGGCAGACCGATAACGAGTTCGGTTGTCACAATACGTTGCCGAGCTATACTCCCGCCGCGCTGACGCGTTTTCGTCGCTGGCTAGTCGCGCGCTATGAGACGATCGATGCGCTCAACGCTGCTTGGGGCAATGTGTTTTGGAGCATGGAATACCGCGGTTTCGACGAAATCGAACTGCCGACGCACACGCCGACCGATGCGAACCCGTCGCATGTGCTCGATTTTCGGCGTTTCCAATCGGGTGAAGTGGCGAGCTTCCACCAATTGCAAGCCGACTTGATCCGCAAGCATGCGCCGGGCCGGGACATACTGCATAACTTCATGGGTTTTTATAGCGCGTTCGATCACTATGCATTCGCCCGTCATGGCCTCGATGTCGCCGCTTGGGATAGCTACCCGGTGCCGCGCACCGAAGTGTTGCCGCTGCCCGAAGCCGACAAGCATTGCTGGGCGCGCACAGGGCATCCCGATGTGTCGGCGTTCAGCCACGATCTCTATCGCGGGGTCGGCAAGGGGCGGATGTGGGTCATGGAACAACAGGCCGGGCCCGTGAATTGGGCCCCTTGGAATCCGGTGCCGCAGCCCGGTATGGTCCGGCTGTGGACGTGGGAAGCGTTCGCGCATGGCGCCGAACTCGTGTCCTACTTTCGCTGGCGGCAATGCCCGTTCGCGCAGGAGCAAATGCATTCGGGGTTGAATGCGCCCGACGACGAACTCTCGCCTGGCGGCGAAGAAGTCATGCGTGTGGGCGCCGAGTTGCGCGGCCTCGGCACACCGGCGTACGGCGCGATGCCAAGCGAGCGTGCGCCCGTTGCGCTGTTGTTCGACTACGAAGCCGATTGGGTGATCGAAACGCAGCGGCATGGCGCCGACTTTGACTATCAACACTTGGTATTCGAATGGTATAGCGCGTTTCGGAGCTTCGGCATCGACGTCGATATCGTTTCGGCGCGGGACGATGTCAGCGCGTATCGGCTCGTGGCGGCGCCGACCCTGCCGATTCTTCCCGATAGCGTCGTCGAGCAAATCTCACAGGGCGGCAATCACTGGGTCTTCGGGCCGCGCACGGGGTCGAAATCGGAGACGTTCGCGATCGTCGATGGCTTGCCGCCCGGTAAGCTTCGATCGGTGTTGCCGATGCGCGTGGCCGAAGTGGAGTCGCTGCGGCCGTCGCTGAAACCCTCGTTGCGCTTAGACGGGATCGACGGCGAGGCGGTAAGATGGCGCGAGCATGTGCAACCGGGTGCCGGGACCGAAGTCTTGGTTCGATTCGACGACGGTTTGCCCGCGCTGCTCCGTCGCGAACGCGTAACCTATATGGCGGCTTGTTTCGACCGCGCGTTGCTCGGCGCCGCCATCGCCAAGTGCCTGCGCGACGCCGGGATCGATGTTTCGCCTTTGCCCGAAGGCTTGCGGCTACGAAGGCGCGGGGCGGTGCGATTCGCGATCAATTATGGCGATCGGGAACAGCGAGTGCCTGCGCCGAGTGGTGCGCGATTCTTGCTGGGAAGTTCGGTCGTTGGGCCCATCGACGTAGCTGCCTGGATCGAAGAAGACTGAACGGTGCGCACACGTATTACCGACCTCGCTCGAACGGCACACTTCGTGCCGCTCGCTATCGCGACGCTGATGTTGGGCGTCGCGTTGTCCTTTACGGCCCCCTACCTGTCGCTATTCGGGATCGAGCAGGCCGCGATGTCGCCGTTGCGGCTCGGCGTTTTCATGACCCTCGTTTCCGCGAGCGGCGTCTGTGCGAGTACCGTACTGGGACGCTGGTCCGATCGGAGCGGACGCCACCGAGGGTTGCTCATTGCTTCCCTCGTCGCGGCCATGCTCGGCTATGCGAGCTTGGGGTTCGTGCGCGGCTATGTCGCGCTCGTGGCGGTCGGCGTGGTATTGCTCGGCCCCGGCGCCGCATCGTTGTCGCAGATATTCGCCTTCAGCCGCGCCGCGTTGCGAATCGCCGATCCCGCGCAGAATGAATTTGCTTCCGCCGCGCTGCGGACCCTATTGTCCCTCGCATGGGTGTTCGGTCCCGCGGTGGGGGCATTGATCCTGGCGCAGGCGGGATTCAAGGGACTTTTCGCGTTTGCCGCGGCAAGCTTCGCGGCAAGCGCGGTGATCGCGTTGCGAATTGCCGAGACGAAACCGGGCTTGCAGGAAAAGGCGGCTTCGCTCGATTCCGGCCGAGCGGTTGCTTCCGGGCCGCCTGCGGTCGGCTGTCCCGTATCGAACGAAGCCCGCGCCGCGAATGCACGCAAAGCGATCCCGCGCATCCTGATCGCGCTAGGGCTAATCGGTCTCGCCGCTAACGCGACGATGATCCTGTTGCCGCTTTACTTGCTTCACGCGTTGCACGGTACGCGGTTGACCGTATCGGCTGCGCTCGGCACAGGCGCGTTGCTCGAAATCCCGATGATGCTTTGGCTCGGTTCGATTTCGTCGAGATTGCGCAAGCCCAAGTGGCTCAGCGCATCGGCGGCGGTGCATACGGCCTACTTCATCGCGCTCGCGGCGATCGTGCACCCGTGGGCAATCGTGCCGTTGCAAGTGCTATCCGCCGCCGTCGTCGCGATCACCTCTTGCTTGGGCATGACGTATATCCAGGATCTGATGCCCGGCGAGACCGGCGCCGCGACGGCCTTGTTCTTCAATGCGTCGCGCGTCGGATCGATTCTTTCGGGCGTATTGGCGGGCACCGTCGTCGGGGCGTTCGGATATCGCGCGGCGTTTCTGATGTGCGCGGTGCTTACGCTGTGCGCTTTCGCATTGCTGGCGTTCGATAGCCTGCGCTACAAAGCGGCAAACGCGCGCGCCGCGGTGCGGCGCGCCTAGGCGGGTTAGCGCCGCCGCATCGCGTCGAGCGACGCGAGCGCATTCCCATGGAAGTCGAATAGCGTGTTGTTGTCCCACTGATCGCCCGCGCCGGTTTTCCAGCCGACGCCAGGTACGGGCGTCCATTCGGGCTCCCACCAGAACACGCCTTTGCCGCGATTGTCCGGCACGGCTTTGACGAGATCGACCAATGCGCCGATGAATTGGGCTTGCCCTTCGGGCGTCGGCGGGAAATTCACGGAGCCCGTGTTCGTCATCGCATTGGGTTCGGAATCGCCGTCGCTCGTCGTCCATGGGTAAGCGGTCTCGACGACCATGACGTCCTTGCCGTAGCGCGTTGCCAGATCGTTCATGTTCGCGCCGAGATCGGCGAGCGCGCCTTGCCACTGCGGGTAGTACGAGAGTCCGATGACGTCGAACGCGACGCCTCGCTGCACGGCGTTGTCGAACCACCAGCGGCTCGTGGCGTTATTGCCGCCGCTGTCGAGATGGAGCATGACCTTGATCCGCTCGTCGACGGATTTGACCGCGTCGTGTCCGGCCTTGAGCAGGGCGGCCAGGTTGTCCCACTGATCGTATTTGCCGAGCGGCCAAAGCATGCCGCCCGTGATCTCGTTGCCGATCTGAACCCACTCGGGCCTGACGCCTTCGGCGCGCAGCATCCGCAAGACATCGGCGGTATAAGCCGACAGCAGGCGGCAGGTCTCGTCCAAGCCGGCGCCCGCCCAGGCGTGCGGCGGGTACTGCTTGCCGGGATCGGCCCACCAATCGCTGTAGTGAAAGTCGATGAGCACACGCATTCCTAAGGCGGCCACGCGGCGAGCGAGCAGGCATACGTGCTGCGCATCGTTGTACCCGGCGGCGGGGCTTTGGTTCGCGGGGAAGAAATTCGGATTGCCGGGATCGTTCCAGACTTTCAGGCGAATCGAATCGACGCCGTGGCCGCGGAGAATACGCAGGCAGTCCTGCGCGACGCCATGTTCGAAGTAACGGGCGCCGTGGTCCTCGAGTTCGAGCAGCGTGGATACGTCGGCGCCCATCGCGAATGGTATGCCGCGTCGAAGTTGAGCCGCGCTATCCGCGGCGCGCGCCAATGGCGGAAATCCCGCGGTCATGCTTGCCGCGGTAGCCGATGCCATCCATGCCAGTACAGACCGTCTCTTCATGTGAGTGCCTCCTGTTCGATGTTTTCGGACTGCATCGGCAAGCGGCGGTGACGAGAAATTTAAGCGCTTAAATTTCCGAGCGAAACACCGACGGGGATCGTCCCTTGGAACGAAGGAATCCTAAACGTCTAGTGGAACGCGGGCCTTTGCCGAGGCAGTGGCGCCAAGCCTATCAAAGCCGTTCGCGCCATGCCAAAGGCTTTGGGACTTGTCCACTATGTGGTTTCATCGCTGCCCCCTAACCAAGCGAGAGCGCGAGGGCTAGGCGAGGGGAACGGTGCGATGGGCCGCGACTAGCGACGAGATGACCTCGGATAGCGTCGTTTGGCCGAAACGCCGTTCCCTCTTCGCGGCATCTTCGATATCGATCCTTCCGGCGTTATGCGCGTCGTAGAGATCGGCGATAAGCTGCGCATGTTTTGCGGTCAATCCCGCCCGCAGCAACGTGGCTGTCCATTCGCTTCGAGGCAGTGCAAAAGCGGTGATCGTTGCATTGCCGATTTCGCTCAGCAACCGTGCAACGTCGGTCGTATTGATTCGCTCGGGGCCTTCGATGCTGACGATCCGAGGGCGATCCGATCGCCGGTCGTCCAGTAACAACTCTGTGGCGGCGAGGCCGACATCGTGCGCGGAAACCGCCGGAAACGACTTTGACAAAGGATGATGCAAGCTGGGGAGAACGCCATGTTGCAGAGCGGTAGGAATCACGCGCGCCCAGTTCTGCATATGCTCGGCCGATCGCAACAGCGTCACACGTCCGCCAAGCGGACGCAGTTGCGTTTCGAAGTAGTGGAACAGCATGGTGATTCCAGTCCCCTCATCGAGTTCCGCGCCATAGTCCGATAATGCCACGACTCGGGTGTCCGGCGCCGCGCGCAACGCATCGGCAGCGACGCCCGCCATCTTGCGCATCGTCGATTCAGGGTCGATGTCGTCCTCCGGTATGGGGCATAGCATTTGGACGGTGTGAGCACCGTCGATTGCGGCACGGACCGACGCAAGGTCGGTGAGATCGGCCGAGGCGGTCTCGCACCCGATCGCTCGGAAGCGCTCGGCCTGACGTTCGTTTCGTACCACGGCGCGAACGCGATGCCCCGCTTTGCGCAGTGCCGTAACCGTGGCGCTGCCCACCTTGCCTGATGCTCCGAAGATCACGAACATGAATCGCTCCTCATTGACGCGTAGGAAGGCATGCTACGGTCCGGTCGCGTAAGGCGCGATCAGGAAAGGATGAAAAGCGCGGAAACGGATGAACGGTTGATCGCTTGATCGCTTCGTTGCAGGGATTGCTCCGTATCCCCTAGACTTATCGAAGCGACGCTGCGCAAACTGTGAAGGATTGAATGCCATGAACGCCCGGGCTTCGACGTTAGGTGACGGTACGCGTACCAGCTTGCTCTCGAGCAAAGGGCGCGGGTGGAAAGGGTTTGGAGCGGAAGTCGTCTCAATTTCGGCGGGCACGCACCGAATCCCCGCCGCGGAACAACACCGAATCGGCGTTCATATCGGCAAGCCGATACGCGCCAACTGTATCTGCGACGGTCGGCGGCACGCGAGGATTCAGACGCATGGCGATGCCGACGTCATTCCCGCGGGCATGGATGGGCAATGGTCGGATGACTCCGATTGCACGGTCTTGCGGATCTGGATCGACCATGCATTCGCCGCATCGATCCACGATCAATTGGAACTGAAGCCGTCACGCGCGGCGTTTCCAATGCGCTTGCAAATGCGCGACCCGCGATTTCAGCATCTGGCGTGGGGATTGCAAGCGGAATTGCAGGCCGAGGAAGCCTCCGATTCGCTCTTTGCCGAGAGTCTTTGCACGGCGATGGTCGTCCGCTTGCTGGGGAGCGTGCCCTCGCTGGAGGGGAAGCGCCGCGCACTGGCGCCCAAAGCGGCCGCGCGCGTGGCAGACTTTATCGAAAGTAGCCTCGACCGGCGCTTGACGTTGGCGGATCTAGCCTCGGTGCTCGATATGAGCGTCCCGCATTTCAAAGCGTTGTTTCGCGAGACCTTTGGCGTACCGGCCCATCGATATGTCGTACAGCGCCGCGTCGAGCGCGCGAAAGCGCTGCTATCGAGCGGCGCGCACGATGTCGCGCAAGTCGCGTTCGAGACGGGGTTCGCGCATCAAAGTCATATGGCGCATTGGATGAACCGGCTGTTAGGAGTGAGTCCGCGCGAGTTGATTAAATCGCGGCCGCGCGGCGCTTGAACCTATTCGAGCGGTTATCGGCGCGATCTCCTGCGCCACGTAGGCGGGAACGGACTATGCAACGCGCCGGTAATATGGCTGACATTGCCCGTCGGCGATAATGGTCGAGTTTGCGGCCGCTGAGCGGGCGAGCCGCCAGGCCACTTCGTCTTCAGGGGGTATGCGATGGATAAGCCGGACTCGAGATCCGATGCGCAGTTCTTTGCCGAACGGCAGCGCCGCTTCGAAGAAGATCTCGTCGATGCTTACGACGAAGAACTCGAAATGGAGGTGGACGACCGTATCTTGGACGGCTCCGACGCCTTCACTCCCGAGGCGCGCAGGCTGCGCCGGCATTACTTCAAAGAGTTGTTCCGGCTGCAAGGCGAACTCGTGAAGCTGCAGGATTGGATCGTGGAAACGGGGCACAGGCTCGTCGTCATTTTCGAGGGGCGCGATGCGGCGGGCAAGGGCGGCGCGATCAAGCGAATTACGCAGCGGCTCAACCCGCGCGTCTGCCGCGTCGCCGCATTGCCGGCGCCCAGCAACCGCGAGCGCACTCAATGGTATTTCCAGCGCTATGTCACGCATCTGCCGGCCGGCGGCGAAATGGTGCTCTTCGATCGCAGTTGGTACAACCGCGCGGGGGTGGAGCGCGTGATGGGGTTCTGCTCGGATGACGAGTATGAGGAGTTCTTCCGTTCGGTGCCCGAGTTTGAAAAGATGCTGGTTAGAAGCGGTATCCAGATCCTTAAATACTGGTTTTCGATTACCGACGAAGAGCAGGAGATTCGTTTCCAGGCGCGCATCCACGATCCGCTCAAGCAATGGAAGCTAAGCCCGATGGACCTCGAAAGCCGGCGCCGCTGGGAGGCTTATACGCAGGCGAAGGAGGTCATGCTGCAGCGCTCGCATCATGCCGACGCCCCGTGGTGGGTAGTGCAAGCGGTCGACAAAAAGCGGGCACGGTTGAACTGTATCCATCATTTGTTGAGCCAAGTGCCGTATCGCGAGGTCGAGCATCCGGTGATCCAACTGCCGGAACGCGTGCATAACGAGGACTATATTCGCCAGCCGGTGCCCGCCGAGATGATTGTTCCGGAGATTTATTGACTTTACGAGCGCGGAAGCGGGCTCAGGGGCATTCCGATGAGCCGCTCAAGAGCCAATGACTGCGTTAGGCGAGTACCGGGCGGAAGAAGCTACGTTCGTAGCTGATGATGCAACGGGTTTTCGCCGCGTGATCGAACGCAGCTCGGCAGCCAGGATCTTGCTGGGAATCGGCCCGGTATTTTTCGTAAGCGGCCAAGCTCGGGAACGAGAACAGCGCTAGCGCGACGTTATTGGCGCCTTCGCCGGGTAGGAAGTAGCCATGGTGCGTTCCGCCGAACCGTTCGACCAGTGGGATCCACATCTTCGCATAAGTCTCGAACTCATGGATGAGACCGGGATCGACGATGTAGCGGACGTGGCAAGTGATCATAGTGCCGGGATAGGGGTGAACGTTATCGGGTTGCGCCTTGGTTGTCGTGCGATGATAAAGCACAAACGAACGCCTTCACCCCTCAGTCCCGGCATATGCCGCCTTCAACGCGGCCACATCGAACTTATTCATTTGCATCATCGCCTTCGCGACGCGCCCCGCCTTGACCGGATCGGAATCCGAGATCATCGGAATGAGATCGTCAGGCACGATCTGCCATGAGACGCCAAAGCGGTCCCGCAGCCAACCGCAGTTGTCGTAAGCGCCGCCGCCTTCGACGAGCTTATCCCAGTAGCGGTCTAACTCCTGTTGATCGGCGCAACCGACCATGAACGATATCGAGTGATTGAACCGCTCGCCGGTTTCGTGGCTCATGGCGATGAACGGCTGGCCAAAGAGCAGGAATTCGACCACTTTAGTGGCGGCCGTGCCCGGCACGGGTGTCACGCGCACCACGCGTGAATCGGGAAAGATGCCCGAATAGAACACGGCAGCCTCTTCAGCTTGCGTGCAATACCAGAGAAAGGGCGTGATCTTCTGAATCGACATAGCGAACTCCTTCATGGTGACAAGGTGAAAGGCGCGGCGAAAGCCGTCATCGATACGACGAACGAAGTCCGCTCGAATCGACATGATTGATGCGGACCAACGATGCCGCGCGACGCGACCAATCCGGGCAGACGATTCAAACAACCGTTTGATTCTGGCCGCTCGCGCATTTGTGAGTCATTGTGCGAATGGACGCGTTTCTCTAGACTGCCATTCATTACCGCTATCGGCCAGGAGATGCGCAATGTCCCGCAACGACGACGAGACGTTTTGGCACAACGCTAGGCAGCACTTGGTTCGATACGGCGGCACCTTCGAGCCGATGATCATCGAGCGCGCCCAAGGCAGCTTCGTCTATGACGCGGACGGGCGGGCGATTCTCGACTTCACGTCCGGGCAAATGAGCGCCGTGCTCGGACACAGCCATCCGGATATCGTCTCGGTGATCAACGAGTACGCCGGCAAGCTCGATCACCTGTTTAGCGGGATGCTCTCACGGCCGGTTGTCGATCTGGCGACACGCCTGGCTCAGGTCTCGCCCGACGGCCTCGACCGTGCCTTGTTATTGAGTACTGGCGCGGAATCGAACGAAGCCGCCATTCGCATGGCCAAGCTCGTCACCGGCAAGTACGAGGTCGTCGGCTTTGCCCAATCGTGGCACGGGATGACAGGCGCGGCGGCCTCCGCGACATATAGCGCGGGACGCAAAGGCGTCGGCCCCGCCGCCGTAGGTTCCTTCGCGATCCCGGCGCCGTTCACCTATCGGCCGCGCTTCGAGCGTGCGGGGCAATACGACTACCTTGCGGAATTGGATTACGCATTCGATCTGATCGATCGCCAATCCAGCGGCAACCTGGCCGCCTTCATTGCCGAACCGATTCTAAGTTCCGGCGGCATTATCGAATTGCCGCTGGGCTACATGGCCGCGCTCAAGCGCAAGTGCGAGGAACGGGGCATGTTGCTGATCCTCGACGAAGCGCAAACGGGAATCGGGCGCACGGGGACCCTGTTCGCCTGCCAGCGCGACGGTGTCACGCCCGACATTCTGACGTTGTCGAAGACCTTGGGGGCGGGCCTGCCGCTCGCCGCCATGATTACTTCTGCGGCAATCGAGGAACGGGCCCATGAATTGGGCTATCTGTTTTACACGACGCACGTATCCGACCCGCTGCCAGCGGCAGTCGGGTTGCGCGTGCTCGATGTGGTGGATCGCGATGGCCTCGTCGCGCGGGCGAACGTCATGGGCGATCGCCTGAAGCGGGGGCTGTTGGATCTGATGGAGCGTTTCGATTGTATCGGCGACGTTCGCGGCCGGGGCCTGCTGCTGGGAATGGAGATCGTCAAAGATCGGCGTACCAAGGAGCCCGCCGACGCGCTCGGCGCAAAGATTACGCGCGAATGCATGAAGCTCGGGCTCAGCATGAACATCGTGCAATTGCCCGGCATGGGCGGGGTCTTCCGGATCGCGCCGCCGTTGACGGTCAGCGAGGACGAAATCGACCTGGGCCTGCGCTTGCTCGCGCAGGCCATCGAGCGTTCGTTATGACGCGATGCCCCGGTTGAAGGTCGGCTTAGCCTTTCGTCGCCCCAAACGTGAGCCCCGCGACGAAATGTTTTTGCATCGCGAAGAACATCGCGACCGAGGGCATCGCCGCGAGGATGGACCCGGCCGATACGAGATTCCAGGCAGTCGTCCATTGACCTTTCAGCGCCGCGACGCCGACGGTGATCGGCGCCGCATCGTCGCCTTGCGTCAAACATAGGGCCCAGAAATAGTCGTTCCACACGAACGTGAAGACCAAAATCGAAAGCGCGGCGAGCGCCGGCCGAATGAGCGGCAAGACGATTTTGAAGAATACGGTCCACTCGTTGGCCCCTTCGATGCGGGCGGCTTCGATCAATTCGAATGGGAGTTGCTTGATGAAGTTCCTGAGGAACAGCGCGCAAAACCCGGTCTGGAACGAGAGATGAAAGAGGATGAGCCCGCTTACGGAGTTATACAGGCCAAGCTGCAAGGATAAATCCCGCACCGGAATCATCAGCACTTGAATCGGTACGAAGTTGCCGGCCACGAACGCCGCGAATAGCGTCGAATTGCCCGGAAATCGATAGATCGCAAGGGCGAATCCGGCCATGGCGGCCAGCGCGATCGCGCCCGCCACCGCCGGCAGCGTGATTTGCACGCTGTTCCAAAAGTAATGCAGCATGGGTGAGGCCGTCAGCGCTTCGCGATAGTTGTCGACGAGCGCGAAATGCTTGGGCCATCCCCAATAATTGCCGGCGCTCAGCTCCTCCGACGATCTCACCGATGTGACAAGCACCGCGATCATCGGCAGCAGCCAAACGATGAGCGCGACCGGCAGCGACAGTTTGTACACGCAGCGTGCAGCGGGTTTCCATTTCTCGACCGGCATGGGATACATGGTCAGGACTCCTTATCGCTCGTTTCTGAGCAACCGGCGCAGTTGATAAACGATGAAGAGCAGCATGATCGCGAACAGCACCACCGCGATCGCGGCCGAATAACCGAGCCGGTAATACTTGATCGCTTGGTCGTACATGTAATAAGCGAGGACCGTGGAGCTTTCGAACGGGCCGCCGCCGGTCATGACCGAGATCAAATCGAAGCTGCGCAATGCGCCGATCACGGTGACGACGACGGCCATGAACGTGGTCGGCCGCAGTTGCGGGAGAATGACGTGCCATAGCAGCGCCCAACCCTTCGCGCCCTCCATGCGCGCCGCTTCGATTTGCTCGCTGCTCAGCGTGGTGAGTCCGGTGAGGTACAAAATCATGCAGTACGCGGTTTGCGGCCACAACGCCGCGAGAATGATGCCCGGCGTCGCATAGTGGGGGTCGCCCAGCACCGGAATCCCGTGCCCCACGATCAGCGCCAGCAAGCCGAACGTCGGGTCGTAGAACCAGGAAAAGATGAGCCCCACCACCACGCCCGACAGCACGAACGGCGCGAAGAACAGCGACTTGACGATGCGGATGCCCGCTACCGCTTGATTGAGGTAGAGCGCGATGGCGAGCCCCATCGGCGGCGCCAGCAAAAACAGCGCGAGCCAAATGACGTTGTTTTTGAGCGCGGTATAGAACGTCTGCGAGTGAAAGAGTTCGACGTAGTTGGCGAGGCCGACGAAGGTTGCTTCGGTCATGCCGTCCCAGTTGTAAAGGCTGAGGCGCAGCGTCGATAGCACGGGCCAAATGACGTAGATGGCCACCATCGCGCACGCGGGAGCAAGAAACAACATCGCCGCGCGACGCTGGCGCCGTGCCGTCGGCGACGTGCGGCGGCGTGTGGTGGGCCTCCGCCGGCTTGCCGGCGCCGACGGAGGCAGGCCGTCTTCTCCAGGGTGGGCGGACCCATCGGCTCGCTGAGTGATGAACTGAGACACGTCAACCTCCTAAACGAACGCGCGCGCCGCGCGCGGGTTGCCCGATCGGCTTCGCCGCGCGCGAGCGCATTGCTTACTTCTTATAGATCCGCTGCCGAGCCTGCTCCAGATGGGCCAGTATCGAATCGAGCTGCGTCGGATCGGACACGAACTGCTGCATGCCTTTCATCCCTTCATCGGCCATTTCCTTCGTCATGTCGCGATCGTAGAACTGAGCGATGCCGCCCTTCGTGTTCGAAAGGATCTGAAAACCGATTTTCGAAATGGGATCGTCGGGCTCGGGCGATTGGCTGTTCGCCGACAACGAACCGAGTCCCACCGCGAGTTGCGCGCCGATTTTGGGCGTCTCGGCGAACGCGAGGAACGCGCGCGCATCGGCCTTGTTTTTAGCCTTCGCGGGAATGTTGAGCGTTTCGACCGGACCGTCTTCGGCCGTCGGTACGTTGGTATCGATGATCGGGAATTGGAAGTAACCCATTTGCGATTTCACGGCCGGCGTAAAACCGCCGGTGATGAACGTGCCCATCAGCATCATCGCGGCCTTGCCTTGGAAGAGGAAAGGCTGGGCGGCATCGAGATCGTACGAAAGCGAGTTCTCGATGAAGTAGCCCGCATCGAGCAACTGTTTCCAAGTCGTGTAGACCTTTTTCACGCGGGCATCGGTGTACGGAACTTCGCCCGCCATCAACTTCTGATGAAAGGCGTTGCCATTCAGACGCAGGTCCAGATAATCGAACCAGCCCGCCAGCGTCCAAGCATCGCGTCCGGCTACGGCGATCGGCGTGATGCCCGCGGACTTCAGTTTCTTGCAATCGTCGAGGAACTCGTTCCAACTTTTCGGTTCGCCGGCGATCCCGACTTTCTGAAACAGATCCTTCCGATAGAACATGCCCCACGAGTAGTAGACGGTGGGCGCGGCGTATTGCTTGCCGTTATAGGACGATGCTTCCTTCGTGGACGCATAGGTGTTGTCCCAGCCATTCTTCGTCCAATCGGCGGACAGGTCTTCGAACAAACCGCGCTTGGCGTAATACGCCATGCGTTCTCCGTCATGCCAGTTCACGATGTCGGGCGGCGCCGTGGTCAACCAGCCGGGCAACTGAACCTTGTACGCTTCCTCGTCGATAAACGCGACCTTCACGTCGGTGCCGGGGTGGGTTTTCCTGAATTCATCCACCACCTGGGTCCAGACTGCGCGCTGGCTTGCTCCCTTGAAGGCGATGTTGATGTCGAGCGTCGCGGCGCGTGCCGTGCTGCTTGCAAGCGCGCCGATCGCGAGGGCCGACGCGAGCGCGACGGCGGCGAGCGTGGTGCGGGGTTTGTACGTCATGCCTGTCTCCTATGTATTACGTCGTTGTCGGTGTTGCATCGGAACCGGTATGGGGCGTTCGACCTCGTACGTTCAACGCGCCCGCGTTCGATAAGCGGCCACGCCTTGCGGCTCGATTTCGTGCGAGCCGACGAGGAAGGCGTCGGCCGGTATGCCGCTCGGCAGCGTATGAGGTTGCGCGCCGTAGTTGAACACCCACGTGACGCCTCCGCGCCTGCTCACGCGCACCATATCGCCGAGCGGTTCCGGTTCGAGCCCGGCTTCGCGCGCGATGCGGGCGAACAGCGCTTGCGTGGAGGCCTCGTCGAATAGGCTCGCCAGATAATGCATCGCACCGTATTTCACGTAGGCAGAATGGCCGTCGTTGAATGCCGCGCGGATTTCGATCGATTCGCGGCTTTCCTTTCCTAGGTCGACGTCGATCAAGTCGCGCCAATGCCGCGCATGCCCTTGCGGGAGGTTGCCGCTGAACGCGACGCGCGGATTGACGTTCGGCCGCATCGATTCGACGCGCCAAACGCGCACGGGCATGACAGACGCGAGAGGACCCGGCGGCAAGTTGGACGGGATCTGCAGCTCGGCCGTCTTCGATCCGGTACGCGGCCCGATGATCACGTGCGCGAGGGTGTCCTTCAGGCGTTGGGCGAGCTCGTCGGATACGACCGGCAACGGCGGAATGACGATCAGCTTGTAGCCGTCGAGCGGCGCGTGCGGGGAGACGATATCGACGTCGAATCCGAGCGTGCGCAGTGCCGAATAATATTCGACCGCGAACCGCGGATAGTGAAAGTCGATGCCTTGCGGATGCACTTCGAAAAGCCATTTGGCTTCGTAGTCGAAGATCAGTGCCACGCGCGCGGGTACTTTGCCTTCGACATCGGCATCGACATGGCCGGACAACGCGCTCAGCTCTTGCGCGACGCGTTCGGCTTCGCTGCCGCCGATATCGAGCCGGTTGTCGGGCGTATTCAATCCCGCGTGCATTTGCTCTTGCGCGAACGGCGCTTGGCGCCAACGGAAATACGACACACAGCCCGCGCCGTGAGCGAACGCTTCCCAGCTCCAAAGCCGAACCATCCCGGGCAACGGAGCGGGATTCCATTTGGCCCAGTTGACGGGGCCGGGCTGCTGCTCCATGACCCAGAAAGGCAGCTTGGACATGCCGCGATAAAGGTCGTGATTGAACGACGCGAAATCGGGATGGCCCGTGCGTAAATACTTTGCTTTCACTTCGGGCTCGTACCACTGCTCCTCGAGCGCGCCGAGCGGATAGCTGTCCCAAGCGGCCACGTCGAGATCGTCGGCCACCTGGTAGTGATCGAACTCGGTGAACAGTTGCATGAAGTTGTGCGCAACCGGGCGTCCCGGCGAGTGCCGGCGAATGATCTCCACCTGCATGCGGTTGTACCGCGCGACTTCGTCGGAGGCGAAACGCCGATAGTCGAGACGATGCGATGGGTGCGCCTCGGTGACGGTGCCGACCGGCGCGTCGATTTCCTCGAAGCTGCGATACTCCATACTCCAAAACACGGTGCCCCATGCGCGGTTCAACGCGTCGATGTTGCCGTAGCGCGCCTTCAGCCATGCGCGAAAACGTTCGAGCGCGGCGCGCGAATAACTGACGACGGTTTGGTGGCAACCATACTCGTTATCGGTCTGCCAGTACGCGACGGCGGGATGCTTGCCGTAACGCGACGCAATGGCGTCGCAAATCGCCTTCGACGCTTCGAAGTAGGCGGGCGACGAGAAGTCGTAGTGCCGGCGCGATCCGAAGCCGCGAACGCGCCCGTCGGCGCCGACCGGCAGAATGTCGGGGTGACGGTCGATGAGCCACTTCGGCGGCGTGGCCGTCGGCGTGCACATGACGACCTCGAGGCCTTCCGCTGCGAGCGTGTCGATGGCGCGATCGAGCCAGCCCCAGTCGAATTCGCCGGGCGAGGGTTCGATGCGGCTCCAAGCAAATTCGGCGATACGTACCTGCTTGATGCCGAGCTGTCGCATCCGCTTTGCATCGTCGCGCCACATGGCCTCGGGCCAGTGCTCGGGGTAATAGCAGACTCCTAGACGCATTGCATGGTCCTCTTGTCGGTGTCGGTTTTAAGCGTGTTCGCGGGCGGTGCTGAGCGGCGCGAGTGCGAACCCGTCTTCAGCGAATAGATGGCAAGCATGGGCCGGTGCGCGAAAGCGCACGGTATCGCCGCGCCGCAGGCGTGCATCGCCGGGGGCCTTCGCGATCAGCACGGCGCCGCCCGGTTGGTCGAGATGGACATAGCTGTGTTCGCCGAGCGCTTCGATCAGCGCGATCGGGCGCGTGAGCGTGACCGCCTCGTCTTCGTTCGAGGCGGGCGCATCGCCCTGCACGGGTTCGAGATGCTCGGGACGCACGCCGAACGTGACGGGCGCGCCGGGCGCGAGGCCCTGCGCCCGCAACGGCAGCCTCACCGATTCGCCGCTGCCGTCCAGAACGACGGCCACGCCGTTCGGGTCGACCGACGCGACCTTGGCCGGAAGAAAGTTCATGCGCGGCGAGCCGATGAAGCCGGCAACGAATTTGCTCTTCGGCCGGTGATAGAGGTCGAGCGGCGCGCCCACTTGGGCGATGCTGCCGAAGCGCTCGGTGTCGTTGCCGGCATGCAGCAAGACGATCTTGTCGGCGAGCGTCATGGCTTCGATCTGATCGTGCGTGACATAGACGACGCTCGCGTCGGCGAACTGCCGATGCAGCCGCGCGATTTCAATGCGGGTCTGACCGCGCAACGTGGCGTCGAGGTTCGAGAGCGGTTCGTCGAACAGGAAGACGCCGGGTTCGCGCACGATCGCACGGCCGATCGCGACGCGCTGTCGTTGCCCGCCCGATAGCGCTTTGGGGTGCCGGTCGAGCAGCGCGTCGAGTTGAAGGATGCGAGCCGCGTCGCGCACTTTCCGGTCGATGTCGGCCTTGGGCGTCTTCGCGAGTTTCAGGCCGAACGCCATGTTCTCGTAGACGGTCATGTGCGGAAAGAGCGCGTAGCTCTGAAACACCATGGCCACGCCGCGTTGCGCGGCCGGCACGTCGTTCACCCGCTTGCCGGCGATCGAGACCTCGCCCTCGGTCACGTCTTCCAGGCCCGCGATCATGCGCAGCAAGGTGGATTTGCCGCAACCCGAGGGGCCTAGGAAGACGCAGAACTCATTCTTGCCGATTTCGAGATCGACGTCCCGAATCACCAGGGCGCCGTCGCCATAGGCCTTTTGCACACCGCGCAACGAAATGCTCGCCATCGTGCCGTCTCCGTGTTTTAATCTGCGCTTGATGATTAAGCGCTTAATCAGCGCGCCGTAAAAAGCGGTCGCGGGGCGACCGGGGCGCGGCAGGCTCAACTTTTCGTGAGCGATGAGTGCATGGTGCCGCGCCCGGCGCGATCATGCAAATGTTGAATAACCATCCCATTTATTGAGAAACCGATGCCGACGCTGAACGAAGTAGCCGCCGCGGCGGGTGTGACGCCCGCCACGGTTTCGAACGTGCTGCGCGGTAAGGGCCGTGTCGGCGAGGCGACGCGACAGCGCGTGCTCGAAGCGATTGCCGCGCTCGGCTATCGGCCGCATTTGCCCGCGCGTGCGTTAGCCGAGGGCCGCGCGCCGACGATCGCATTGATGGTGTCGAGCATTGCGAACCCGTTCTATCCCGAGTTCGCGCTAGCGGTGGAGAACGCGCTTCGGCGCAGGGGGCAATTCCTCATTATTTGCAACACGGCCGGCGATCCGCAGACGGGCCGTGCCTACCTCGATCAAATCGCGGGGACGTTGTCCGAAGGTGTCTTGGTCATGAATGCGAACCTCGATTTCGAGGATCTGCGGATGACCGAATTGCGCGGCGCGCCTGTCGTTTTGTGTATGTGGGAGCGGCCGCTCGATCCGCCTGGGCTGCCATGCGTGGCGGTGGACTTTCGATCGGCGGGGGAACTGGCGGCGAAGCATCTGCTCGAACTCGGGCATCGGCGCATCGGCGCGATCGTCGGCAGCAAAGTGTATGGGATTCATGCGGCGCGTTACGACGGTTTCGTCGATGCGATCGGCGCGGCCGGGCTCGACGCGGCTGCCGCTCCGGTGCTGTACACGCCCGATACAACGCAGGGTGGTTATGCCGCGGCGCTCGAATTATTGAAGGCCCATCCGGATCTGACGGCGCTCTTTACCACGAACGATTTGCCCGCGCTCGGCGCGATGCAGGCGGCGGCCGATTTAGGGCTTGCCGTGCCGGGCGATCTTTCCGTCGTCGGGATTACCGACATTCAACTGGCGCGTGAATCGCGGCCCGCGTTGACGACTGTGGCGGTGCCGACGGTCGAAGCGGCCGAGCTGGCGGTGGCCTTGCTGTTGGAGTTGATCGAAGCGCCGGCTGCGCGGCCGCAAGCGGCCGGTGAACGCGAGGCACGCGTTTGCGTGACCTCGGCGCCCCATCTCATCGTCCGTGCGTCGACGGGCCAGGTACGCGAAGGAAGCCTTTAGCAGTCCTAACCGAACGCGGTCGGCGATAACGAACGCGCTCATCGCGCGTTCGCGCAAGCGCGTTCAAAGATAGAACATCCGATCCTCGTCCGACTTCGTCGCATGCGGCTCGGCTTCTCCGCGATCTTCGTAGAACGCGAGGACGGCCTCCAGCACTTGGGCCGGATCGTCGATCACCTGCATGAGCTTCATGTCTTCGGGATTGATGAGTCCCATCGGCAGCAGGGCGGTCTCGAACCACTGCAAGAGCCCTTTCCAGAACTCGGCGCCCACCAATATGATCGGTACGTGGCGCGACTTCTTCGTTTGGATCAGCGTCAGCACTTCGGCCAGCTCATCGAGCGTGCCGAAGCCGCCCGGCATGACGATCACGGCATCGGAGTTCTTGACGAACGTGACCTTGCGCGTGAAGAAGTGCCGGAAACGCAGCGAGATGTCTTGCCACTGGTTGCCCGATTGCTCATGCGGCAACTCGATGTTCAAGCCCACCGACGGCGCCTTGCCTGCATGGGCGCCCTTGTTCGCGGCTTCCATGATGCCCGGGCCGCCGCCCGAGATGACGGCGAAGCCCGCATCCGAAAGCTTGCGGGCGATTTGGGTCGCCAGCTTGTAATAAGGTGAGCTCGGTTTGAGGCGGGCCGAACCGTAAATGCTCACGGCCGGGCGAATCTCCGAGAGGTACTCGGTCGCCTCGATGAACTCTGCCATAATCGTGAACATCTGCCATGACGCGCGGGCCTTTTTGGCTGTCGCGCGTTCTTGATCTGCGAGCGATCGCAGACTCGGAATCACTTTTCTCTTGTTCATAATGCCTGCAGAACGGAACCTGGAAGGTAAGACCCTCGTTTTGGTCGACGGATCAAGTTATCTCTATCGGGCCTACCATGCGATGCCTGACTTGCGCGGCCCCGACGGCGAGCCGACGGGAGCCATCTACGGCTTCATCAATATGTTGCGTCGCATGCGCAAGGAAGTCACGGCAGAGTATAGCGCGTGCGTCTTCGACGCAAAGGGCAAGACGTTCCGTGACGACTGGTATCCCGAGTACAAGGCGCATCGTCCGTCGATGCCGGAGGACTTGTCCAAGCAGATCGAGCCGATCCATTTCGCCGTGCGGGCGCTGGGCTGGCCGCTGCTGATGGTGGACGGCGTCGAGGCCGACGACGTTATCGGTACGCTCGCCGCCGCGGCCGAACGCGAGGGGATGAACGTCATCGTCTCCACGGGCGATAAGGACTTGGCGCAGCTCGTGAGCGCGCACGTCAAGCTCGTCAATACGATGACGAACGAAACGCTCGACCGCGACGGCGTCATCGCGAAGTTCGGCGTGCCGCCCGAACGCATCGTCGACTACCTTTCGCTGATCGGCGACACCGTCGATAACGTCCCCGGCGTCGAAAAATGCGGTCCGAAGACGGCGGTCAAGTGGCTCGCGCAGTATGAAACGCTCGATGGCGTCGTGGCGCACGCGAGCGAGATCAAGGGCGTGGTCGGCGAGAACCTGCGCCGGGCGCTCGATTTCCTGCCGCTCGCGAAAAAGCTCGTGACGGTCGAGCGCGAATGCGATCTGACCGAGCACGTCGCCTCGATCGAGGAAACGTTGCCATCCCGTCCCGAATCGCCGCTCGAGTTGCGCGATTTGTTCATGCGGCACGGGTTCAAGACTTGGCTGCGCGAGGTCGAAGCGTTGATCGAGGGGGCGCAAGATGCCCAAGCCCAAGCGGGCGAAACCGAGCCCTCGGGCGTACTGGCTGCCGAGCCCGCGCCGAGGATCGCCCCTGAGCGCTGCTATGAAACGGTGCAAACGTGGGAGCATTTCGACGCTTGGCTCGCCAAGATCGATGCGGCCGCATTGACCTCCTTCGATACGGAAACGACCTCGCTCGACCCGATGCAGGCCGAGATCGTCGGGATTTCCATCTCGGTCGGCGCGGGGTGCGCGGCCTATATCCCGGTTGCGCATCGCGGACCCGATGCGCCCGTGCAGTTGCCGCGCGACGAGGTGCTGGCCAAACTCAAGCCTTGGCTCGAAAGCCAGGACAAGAAAAAAGTGGGCCAGCATTTGAAGTACGACGAGCAGGTGCTCGCCAACCACGGTATCGAACTGAACGGTGTCGAACACGATACGTTGCTCGAGTCGTACGTGCTCGAATCGCATCGTCCGCACGACATGGACAGCCTTGCTTCGCGCCATCTCGGCGTCAAGACGATCAAGTACGAGGACGTGGCCGGCAAGGGCGCGCAGCAAATCGGTTTCGACGAGGTGCCGCTCGATAAAGCCGCCGAGTATGCGGCCGAAGATGCCGACGTCACGTTCCAACTGCACCAGGCGCTCTTTCCGCAAATCGAGCACGAGGCGGGTTTGCTGCACGTATATCGCGACATCGAGTTGCCGACGGCGCGCGTATTGCGCAAGATGGAGCGTAACGGCGTGCTGATCGACAGCGAGCGGCTGCGCCGTCAAAGCAGCGAGATCGCGGCTCGCCTCATCGAACTAGAAGGCGAGGCTTATGCGCTCGCGGGCGGTGAGTTCAATTTGGGTTCGCCCAAGCAAATCGGGCAGATCTTTTTCGAGCGGCTGCAGTTGCCCGTCGTCAAGAAAACGCCGAGCGGCGCGCCTTCGACCGACGAAGAGGTGCTCCAAAAGCTTGCCGAGGACTATCCGCTGCCGAAGCTGCTGCTCGAGCATCGCGGCTTGTCGAAACTGAAGTCCACTTATACCGATAAGCTGCCGCGCATGGTCAACCCGAAGACGGGGCGAGTGCATACGAACTATGCGCAGGCGGTCGCGGTCACGGGACGGCTGGCATCGAACGATCCGAATCTGCAAAATATCCCCGTGCGTACGGCAGAGGGCCGCAGGATCCGGGAAGCATTCATCGCGCCCGAGGGCAGCAAGATCGTGTCGGCCGATTACTCGCAAATCGAGTTGCGCATCATGGCGCATATCTCGGGCGACGAATCGCTGTTGCGCGCGTTCGCTCAGGGGGAAGACATTCACCGCGCCACGGCGGCGGAGGTCTTCGGCGTGACGCCGCTCGAAGTGACGAGCGATCAGCGCCGCATCGCCAAGGTGATCAACTTCGGGTTGATCTACGGGATGAGTTCGTTCGGGCTCGCTTCGAACCTCGGTATCACGCGCGATGCGGCCAAGCTCTATATCGACCGGTATTTCGCGCGTTATCCTGGCGTGGCGCGCTACATGGACGAAACGCGCGGGAACGCGAAGATCAAAGGTTATGTCGAAACGGTCTTCGGGCGCCGGCTGTGGCTGCCCGAGATCAACGGCGGCAACGGCCCGCGCCGGCAAGCAGCCGAACGCGCGGCGATCAATGCGCCGATGCAAGGCACAGCCGCCGATCTCATCAAGATGTCGATGATTGCGGTGCAGGCATGGCTCGAACGCGAGCATGCCAAAAGCCGCATGGTCATGCAGGTGCACGACGAACTCGTGCTCGAAGTCCCCGACGACGAACTGTCCGTCGTACGCGAGAAACTGCCGCAATTGATGTGCGGCGTGGCGGCCCTGAAGGTGCCTCTCGTGGCGGAAGTCGGCGCGGGCGCGAATTGGGAGGAAGCGCATTGATGCGCTGATCCCGGCGCACATGGGCGTGCCCGTATGGCTCCAGTCAGCCCGGGCAAGCGTGCGTGAGCGCCGCTTCGCGGACAATGACCGAGGCCGCTCCCGACGAGCGGGTGACCGAACCGAATTATCAACGGCATAGGGAGTATCGGCATGCATCGATTTATCGTCGTGGGAGGAGGGGCGGGCGGGCTCGAATTGGCGACCCGCCTAGGCGATCGCTACGGCGCGCGGCGGGGAGAGCCGCCGCGCGCGCTCGTGACGCTCGTCGATCGGTATCCGACTCATATCTGGAAGCCCTTGCTGCATGAAGTGGCGGCGGGCAGTCTCGATCCGTTCACGCAGGAGCTCGAATATCCGGCGCAGGCGCGCTGGCACGGCTTCGAGTTTCAACAAGGCGAACTGACCGGGCTCGATCGCGCGGCCAAACGCATCACGATCGCCCCGGTCATCGACGCCGACGGCGCCGAGATACTGCCGCGGCGCGAACTCCCGTACGACACACTCGTCATCGCGATCGGCAGCACCACGCATTTCTTCGGCGTGAATGGGGCGGCCGAACATTCGATCGCACTCGATACGGTCGCCCAGGCGGATCGATTCCGCAAGCGGCTTATCGCAGCATGCATGCGAGCCGAGCATCAGCCGCACGAGACGGTCGAATCGGGGCCGGGCACGTCGCCGGAAAGCGAGCCGCGCATCCAAGTGGCGATCGTCGGCGGCGGTGCGACGGGGGTCGAGCTGTCGGCCGAATTGCGCAATACGGCGCAGGTGCTCTCGGCCTACGGTTTGCATAAGCTCGATCCCCGCCACGACGTCGGCATCGTTCTTATCGAAGCAGGTCCGCGCATTCTGCCGGCGCTGCAAGAGCGCGTATCGAGCGCGACGGCGGAGCTGCTGCGCAAGCTCGGCGTGAAGCTCATGATCGGAGAGACGGTGGCCGAGGTCGCGCCGGGCATCGTGCGCACCGCGAGCGGGAAGATCGTGCGCGCCGATCTGACGGTATGGGCGGCCGGTATCAAGGCGCCGCCCGTCTTGAGCCAATTGGACGGGTTGACCGTCAACCGCCTCGGGCAGTTGAGCGTGCGCCGTACGCTGCAGACGGAGAACGATGACGATATCTTCGCGCTCGGCGACTGCGCCGCCTGCCCGTGGCCGGGCAACGAACGCAACGTGCCGCCGCGGGCCCAAGCGGCGCATCAGCAGGCAAGCTTCCTGTTGAAGGCGTTATCGAGGCGGCTCGAAGGCAAGCCGTTGCCCGAGTTTACGTACCGCGATTTCGGCTCGCTCGTCTCGCTCGGCCACTTCAGCGCGGTGGGCAACCTCATGGGCGGCCTGATCGGCGGAAGTATGCTCATCGAGGGCTTGTTCGCTCGCTTTATGTATATGTCGCTGTATCGGCTGCATATCGCGGCGCTCCATGGCTATCCGCGAATGATGCTCGATACGGTCGCGCATTGGCTGCGGCGCACGACGCTGCCTCGCGTCAAGCTGCATTAGGCTTCTTTCGGTCCGAATCGATGCTTATCGGTTCGACCGGGGAGCGCCGACCGAATAGGCTCTGTGGTTTTAGTTGAAGTCGGGTGCCCGCCGAGCGGCGGCCGCCCGATTACGCCAATGCCATGAGCCATCCTGCCCTTGCTACCCATATGGTCTCGTTTCTCGACGGCGAAACGGGCAATAACGCGTTGGGCTACTGCACCAGCACCTCTCGCGACCCGAGTCGCCCGACTACCCTGATACCGCTTGGCGCTGCTTGGTCGAGATGGGCGCTCAGGGGGACGCGGGTTGCCGTCAAATGGCTGAAGCTTGCCGGTCAGCCGGAGTTCTTGCATGAGCTCGACGGAGAGACCTCCACGACGACCAGGCTGCCGCGGCGCTTGCTTCAGCGCTCGGAGGCGGATCTCGTCACCGTTCGCACGTCGCTGAGCGATCATAGTTTTCCGACCGTCGCACTCCACTATGGAAGCGCATCGGCCTTTACGGGCAATTTCATTACCGTCAAAGCGCTCGGCCGATGGCAATGCAATCTGCCGGCCGGCGCGGCCGTGCGGATCATCGATTTGAGCGCACCGGGCGACAGGATCAAAAACGGTGTGTTCGGCTCCCAATCGTCGGTGGCGAAAAACACCTCGGGAGCGGTACTGTTCTTGAAAGACACACCCGGAGGGTAGGCCGTATCGAGCGGCGGTATGCGAAGCACATGGCGTGACGCCGCGCGGACGGCCGGAGCCCGTCCGCGCGCGCGATCGATGGCGCTGTTACGGATTCGGTCCCGTGGCGACCGGCCGCGACGGATCGGCGCACCACTCGCTCCATGAGCCCGCGTAGAGCGCGGGGCCGTGCAAGCCGGCCACTTCCATGGCGAGCGCATTGTGGCAGGCGGTCACGCCCGAGCCGCATTGGAGTACCACGTGTTCCGGTTGCTTCTGTCCGATGATCGCACTGAACTCGTCACGCAACGTATGCGCCGACTTGAAGCGGCCGTCGGCCGTCAAGTTGTCTTTGAAGAAGCGATTGAGCGCGCCGGGGATATGACCCGCGACAGGATCGATCGTCTCGTTCTCGCCGCGATAGCGGTCGGGGGAGCGCGCATCGACGACGATCTGCTCCCCGCCCTTTATGTTCGCGAGCAGATGCTGCGCATCGACGGTCACGGCAAGGGGGGCGGCGGCTTTGAACTCGCCCGGCGTCGCGGCGGGCGGCATGGCCGTCTCGAGCCGCTGACCGGCGGCCTGCCAGGCTTGCAAGCCGCCGTCCAGCACGGCGACGGAGTCGTGCCCGAGCCAGCGCAGCAGCCACCACAGGCGCGCCGCGTAAGCACCGCCTTGCGCGTCGTAGGCGACGACCTGTTGCTGCTGCTTCAGGCCCTGCGCTACCAGCGTGGCGACGAGCGCGTCGCGCTCGGGCAGGGGATGGCGGCCGTTTTTGCCGGTCTTGGCGCCCGAAAGATCGCGGTCGAGGTGCAGATAGCGGGCACCGGCGATATGCCCCGCGGCATAGGCGCGCTCTCCGGCGGAGGGGTCGGCCAAATCGAAACTGCAGTCGAACAGGAGCACGCTGCCCGGCGCGGCGGACAGGCGTTCGGCCAGATTGTCGGCCGAGATCAGCGTGGTGTAGTGCGTGTGCGGCATGATTGGACTCCTCGTTGGCGAGCACGCGCTCGCGCATGGACGGCGGATGATTGCAGTCTAAACAAAAAGACGGGCAAGAGGCATGTTTGCCGTCTTGCCCGTCTCGAAGCTCGGCGGTGCAACCGCCGGGCCGTTAGATCTCGCCGAGTTCGCGCCGCAAAAATTCGTGGAAATGCTGCATCCCGTCTTCCATGGGGCTTTGGTACGGGCCGACTTGCGATTCGCCGCGTTCCAGCAGTGCGAGACGGCCCGCGTCCATGCGTTCGCCGATTTCGTCGTCCTCGCGCGCCGTTTCCATGTAGGCGGCGCGCTCGGCTTCGACGAATTCGCGCTCGAACAGCGCGATTTCCTCAGGGTAGTAGAACTCGACGATATTCGTCGTCTTGCGCGGGCCGCGCGGAATCAGCCACGAGACGACGAGCACGTGCGGGTACCACTCGATCATGAGCCCCGGATAGTAGACCATCCAGATCGCCCCATACTCGGGCGGAGCCCCGTCGCGCATCCGCAGCACCTCGTCGTGCCACTTGCGGTAGGTCGGGCTGCCGGCCTTGGCTAGACCATTGTGCACGCCCACCGTCTGGACGCTGTACCACTCGCCGAACTCCCAAGTCAGATCGTCGCAATTGACGAAGCTGCCGAGGCCCGGATGGAACGGCACGACGTGGTAGTCCTCGAGGTACACCTCGATGAACGTCTTCCAGTTGTAGTTGCACTCGTGCACTTCGACGTGATCGAACATGTAGCTCGAAAAGTCGAAATGGTGCTGCGTGCCGAGCTTGGCCAGATCCTTCGCGACGTCGCGGCCCTGCGTTTCGAACAGCAGCCCGTGCCAGTTCTGCAGCTTGGTTGCGCCGAGGTTCAGGCATGGGTTATCCGCGAAGTGCGGTGCGCCGAGCAACTCGCCTTCGAGGTTGTAGGTCCAGCGGTGCAGCGGACAGACGATGTTTTCGGCCTGGCCGCGCCCGTTCAACATGATCGCCTGCCGGTGACGACAGACGTTCGACAGCAGCTCCACCTGCGAACGGTGGTTGCGCACGAGTACGCGCCCCTCGTTTTCGCTTGGCAGTGCGAAATAATTCCCCGCTTCGGGCACCATCAACTCATGCCCGACGTAACGAGGACCCTTCTTGAAAAGTGTTTCGATTTCTCGCGCCAGGAGCGCTTCGTCGAAGTAAGCCGTGACCGGCAGCTGGCTCGAAATGGCCTTGAGCTGCAATGCAGTGCTCAGATTGGACATTCCCACTCCCGATGAAAACGTGAAAGCAGCGAACAACCCAACCATCGAAGATTCGATTTAGGGAACCGGCGATTATACCCTTTCCCCCTCGCTTGGGGCGCTTAAGTGCATGATTTGGGTCAAAAAACCGGAGCAAGAAGCAATCCTCGGCGCTGGGGGCGAGGTGCGACTGTTGTTTTTTGCCCCTCGTTCGAGGGGACATGCAAGCTGGCGTATGGCTCGGGTTCGGCGCTTTTGCCGTAGAATGTCCGACTTGTTTTTAATTTCACCCCGATCCCGATGGCGAAGACAGCACCCGAAGGCGCGGCCGCGCCCGTGTCCGGCGGCGAACCAGGGGACTCGGCGCTGCCCCAGAACTATGAAGCAGCGGTGGCCGAGTTGGAAGAGCTGGTTTCCCGAATGGAAAGCGGCGCCCTAAGCCTCGAGGAATCGCTGGCTGCGTACCGGCGCGGTGCGGCCCTCGTGGCGTTTTGTCAGCAGCAGTTGGAAAACGTGGAGCAGCAGGTGCGCGTTCTCGACGGCGAGACGCTCAAGCCGTTGCCCACCGGTACCGCTCCCGCGGACAGCGGAGACGACCTATGACTTTTGAAGATTGGATGCGCGCGGTGCTCGCGCGCGTCGAAGCAGCTCTCGACCGTTATCTGCCGGCTGCGGCCGTCGAGCCGGCACGCCTGCATGAAGCGATGCGCTACGCGGTGCTCGGCGGCGGCAAGCGGGTCCGGCCGCTCCTCGTGCACGCCGCCGGCGAGCTGACGGGCGCCCGGCCCGAAGCCGTCGAAGCGGCCTCCGCCGCGCTCGAGATGATTCACGTCTATTCGCTCGTGCACGACGACATGCCGTGCATGGACGACGACGCCTTGCGCCGCGGCAAGCCGACGGTGCACGTTCAGTACGACGAAGCGACGGCGCTGCTCGTGGGCGATGCCTTGCAGTCGCAGGCATTCATCGTGCTGACCGACGAAACGGCTTTGGACACGCGCGCGCAAGCCGCGCTCGTGCGCGAGCTGGCCGTGGCGAGCGGCTCGCTCGGCATGGCCGGCGGCCAAGCGATCGATTTGGCGAGCGTGGGGTTGACCCTCACTCGCACGCAACTCGAAACGATGCATCGGATGAAGACGGGCGCCTTGCTGCGCGCGTCGGTTCGCATGGGGGCGCTGGCGGGGACAGCGCCCGACGCGGACGTGTTGCGTGCCCTCGATGCCTACGCGGCGGCCGTGGGGCTCGCATTCCAGGTCGTCGACGACATTCTCGACGTCACGACCGATTCCGCAACGCTCGGCAAGACGGCGGGCAAGGACGCGAAGGACGGCAAGCCGACCTACGTGTCGATTATCGGGCTCGATGCCTCTCGTGCATTGGCGGCGCAATTGCGCCGCGACGCGCAAGATGCGCTCGCGCCTTTCGGTGAGCGTGCCCGGCGCCTGGCAGAGCTTGCCGACCTGGTGGTGAACCGGGTGAGTTGAACGCGAAGCCCGCTGGCGCGCTTTGGCCTCGAGCAGCGTGAGAGAAAAGCGGGCGCGTAACTTTTCCTACAATGGAACGACGATGTACGACTTGTTGAAAACCATCGACGACCCGGCGGACTTGCGCCGCCTCGACCGCCGTCAATTGAAGCCGCTTGCCGACGAGCTGCGTGCGTTCGTGCTCGATAGCGTCTCGCAGACGGGCGGGCATTTGTCGTCGAATCTCGGCACCGTCGAGCTGACGATCGCCTTGCACTACGTATTCGATACGCCGCACGATCGAATCGTTTGGGACGTCGGCCATCAGACCTATCCTCATAAGATTCTGACGGGACGCCGCGACCGGATGCCCACGCTGCGCCAACGCGGCGGCATCTCGGGCTTCCCGCGCCGTAGCGAATCGCAGTACGACACGTTCGGCACCGCTCACTCGAGCACCTCGATCTCGGCGGCGCTCGGCATGGCGATCGCGAGCAAGCTCGAAGGGATCGACCGCTTCTCGATCGCCGTGATCGGCGACGGGGCGATGACGGCCGGCATGGCGTTCGAGGCGATGAACAACGCCGGCGTATGCGACGACGTGCCGCTGCTCGTGATCCTCAACGACAACGACATGTCGATTTCGCCGCCTGTCGGCGCGCTCAACCGGCATTTGGCGCGGTTGATGTCGGGCCGCTTCTATGCGGCTGCCCGCGCCGGGGTGGAGCGCGTGTTGCGCGTTGCGCCGCCGATGCTCGAATTGGCTCGTAAGCTCGAAGAGCATGCCAAGGGCATGGTCGTGCCGGCCACGCTGTTCGAGGAGTTCGGCTTCAACTACATCGGGCCGATCGACGGCCACGACCTCGATTCGCTGATTCCCACGCTGCAAAACATCCGCGAGTTGCGCGGTCCGCAGTTCTTGCACGTGGTGACGAAGAAGGGCCAAGGCTACAAACTGGCCGAAGCCGATCCGGTGCTGTATCACGGCCCGGGCAAGTTCAATCCGGCCGAGGGTATCAAGCCGAGCACGTCGCCGTCGAAGAAGACGTATACGCAAGTGTTCGGCGAATGGTTGTGCGATGCGGCCGAACTCGATTCGAGCGTCGTCGGCATCACGCCGGCCATGCGCGAAGGCTCGGGCATGGTCGAGTTCGAAAAGCGCTTCCCCGATCGCTATTACGACGTGGGCATCGCCGAACAGCATGCCGTCACGTTCGCGGGCGGCTTGGCGACGGAAGGGCTCAAGCCTGTCGTCGCGATCTACTCGACGTTCCTGCAGCGCGCCTACGATCAGTTGATTCACGACGTGGCCTTGCAGAACCTGCCCGTCGTCTTCGCGATCGACCGTGCGGGGCTGGTGGGCGCCGACGGTGCGACGCACGCGGGTGCATACGATCTGGCGTTCCTGCGCTGTATTCCGAACATGACGGTGATGGTGCCGGCCGACGAAAACGAGTGCCGCCAGATGCTGTACACGGCGCTGCAGCAGCCGAATCCCACGGCCGTGCGGTATCCGCGCGGCGCGGGCACGGGCGTGGCGACGGTCAAGCAGATGACGGCGCTGCCGGTCGGCCGCGGCGAAATCCGCCGCGAATCGACGGCCCCGAAGGGCAGCCGCATCGCCATCTTGGCGTTCGGCACCATGGTCGCACCGGCGCTGGCCGCGGCTGAGGCGCTCGACGCCACGGTCGCGAACATGCGCTTCGTCAAACCGATCGACGCCGAACTCTTGCGCGAGCTTGCGCAGACGCACGATGCGCTCGTGACGATCGAGGAAGGCTGCATCATGGGCGGCGCGGGCTCGGCATGCGTCGAATCCCTCCTTGCCGATGGGGTTGTTCGCCCCGTACTACAATTGGGCCTGCCCGACAGCTTCATCGATCATGGCGATCCGGCCAAGCTGTTGGCGGAATGCGGCCTCGATAGCGCGGGCATCGAAAAATCGATTCGCGCGCGTTTTCTCGAGCCGGCGGCCAAGCTGGCGGCCCAACGCGTCGCTTGATCCCGTGCCGGCCGCTTAAGCGGCCGCACGCGATGGATGCATACATGGGCCTTCGGGCCCATGTTTCGTTATTGACGCGACTCGCGCCGGCCCTTGCGCGCCGGCCTCTAGCTGCGCTCACTAGGACAGAACAACGATGAACCAAATGAACCCTGCCTTCGTCATGCCCGACGTGCAAAGCACCGTGGACACGCGGCAGATTGCGATTCAGCGCGTGGGGGTAAAGGGCGTGCGTCATCCATTGACCGTACGCACCGCAAGCGGCGAAGTACAGCCGACCGTGGGCACATGGAACCTCGACGTGCATTTGCCCGCGGATCAGAAAGGCACGCACATGTCGCGTTTCGTGGCGCTGCTCGAAGGCAACAAGGCGCCTTTGGAGCCCGCGACGTTTCGCAAGATGCTGGGCGAAATGCTCGATAAGCTCGAAGCGGCGGGCGGCCGCATCGAAGTGACGTTTCCCTATTTCGTACCGAAGACGGCGCCTGTTTCGGGCGTATCGAGCTTGCTGGATTATGAGGTGACGTTGGCGGGCCAAGCGCGTGGGGGCGAAGTCCGCACGTTCATGCGCGTGCTCGTGCCCGTGACGAGTCTGTGCCCGTGCTCGAAGGAAATCTCGCAGTACGGCGCGCACAACCAACGCTCGCACGTGACGATCGAGGTCGAACTCGTAGCGGACTTGCCGGTGGAGGCGCTGATTCGCATCGCCGAAGAAGAGGCATCGTGCGAGTTGTGGGGCTTGCTCAAGCGCCCCGACGAGAAGTTCGTGACCGAGCGCGCGTACGAAAACCCGAAGTTCGTGGAGGATCTCGTCCGCGACGTGGCGCAGCGGCTCAATGCCGATGAGCGCATCGTGTCCTACGTGCTCGAAGCGGAAAACTTCGAATCGATCCACAACCACAGCGCTTATGCCGTCATCGAGCACGACAAGCGCTCTGCGGCTGCTGCTTAACAGCCGGCCCGGTGCTATATCCGCCGGCTTCCCCCGCCTTCTCGCGAATCGGTAGCGCGCCGTCCGATTCGGCGGCCGCTATCGCTATCGCTATCGTGCCAGTGACGACAGGTCCCAGCGCGGCTTGACCGTGAACGCGTAGTCTTTATCGGCCTGCCCGGGCCAGCGCTGCAAGCGCAGCGCGCCGGCCAGCGCGATCATCGCGCCGTTATCGGTGCAAAGAGAAAGATCGGGGTAATGCACGTTAAAGCCGCGTTTTTTCGCGGCGGCCGACAGTGCCTCGCGCAATTGGCGATTTGCGCCGACGCCGCCGGCCACCACGAGCCGCTTGAGCCGCGTGCGTTTGAGCGCGCCCAGCGATTTCGCCACGAGTACGTCCACGGCCGCATCGACGAAACCGCGCGCGAGATCGGCTTTCGCTTGTTCGCACACGTTCGCGCCCAGCTTTTTGCTCTGTGTCAGCACGGCGGTTTTCAAGCCGCTGAAACTGAAATCGAGATCGCCCGAATGAAGCATCGGCCGCGGTAGCGTCACAGCCCCTGGCGTGCCGTATTCGGCGAGCCGCGAAACTTCCGGACCGCCGGGATAGCCCAGGCCGAGCAGTTTGGCTGTTTTGTCGAAAGCTTCGCCCGCGGCATCGTCGAGCGTTTCGCCGAGCGTCTCGTAGACGCCGACGTCCGTGACGCGCATGAGTTGCGTATGGCCGCCCGAAACGAGCAGCGCGACGAATGGGAACGGCGGTGGTTCGTCGACGAGTAGCGGCGACAGCAGGTGGCCTTCGAGATGGTGGATGCCGATCGTCGGTTTGTCCCACGCCATCGCGAGCGCATTGGCGATGCTGGCGCCCACGAGCAATGCCCCCGCGAGCCCGGGCCCTTGCGTGAATGCGATCGCGTCGATGGCGGCGCGCGAGGCGCCCGAGCGAGCGAGAACGTCTTCGAGCAACGGCAACGCGCGGCGGATGTGGTCGCGCGAGGCGAGTTCGGGCACGACCCCGCCGTATTCGCGGTGCATGGCGATCTGCGAATGCAGGGCGTGTGCGAGCAGGCCGCGCTCGGTGTCGTAGAGCGCAAGCCCGGTTTCGTCGCACGAGCTTTCGATGCCGAGAACGAGCATGGTGGATGGCTGAGCGCGGGCGGCCTGGGAGGGTCATCAAGGCCGCGGCCGCAAAGGTGCCCGTGAAAAACACAAAAGTATAGCAGCGCCCCGTAAGAGGCCGCTCGCGCAGGTAAAATGCGCGCCATGGAATCATTCGACATCGCCGTCATCGGCGCAGGCGCGGCAGGCATGATGTGCGCGGCCGTGGCCGGACAGCGCGGGGCGCGCGTCGTGCTCATCGATCATGCGCCGCGCTTGGCCGAGAAGATCCGCATCTCGGGCGGCGGGCGTTGCAACTTCACCAACCTCCAAGCGGGCCCGGCCAATTACCTTTCGGCCAATCCGCACTTTTGCCGTTCCGCGCTCGCTCGCTATACGCCGCGGGACTTTCTCATGCTGCTCAAGTCGCACCGCGTCACTTGGCACGAGAAACACCGCGGTCAGTTGTTCTGCGACCATTCGAGCGAAGCGATCATCGAGATGCTCAAAGCCGAGTGCGACGCGGGGCGTATCGCGTGGCGCCGCCCGGTCGACGTGCAAGCGGTGCGTCGAAGCGAGGGCGGTGCGTTTTCGATCGACACGAACGCCGGCGAGATCCGCGCGCGCGCGCTCGTGATCGCGACGGGCGGCCTGTCGATTCCGAAGATCGGGGCGACCGACTTCGCGTACCGCATCGCGAAGCAATTCGGGCATAAGCTCGTCGATATGCGGCCCGCGCTCGTGCCCCTCACGTTTTCGTCGGACGAATGGTTGCCGTTCTCGACGTTGGCGGGCGTCTCGCTCGAAGTCGAGGTGGCGGCCGGGCCCAAGCGCGCCCAGGGTTCGTTCGTCGAGGATTTGCTGTTCACCCACCGCGGACTGTCGGGCCCCGGCATTTTGCAGATTTCGAGCTATTGGCAGAGCGGCGAGCCGATCGCGATCGACCTGCTGCCCGGCCGAGACGCGGCTGCCGAGTTGCTCGAGGCCAAATCGAGCGGGACGAAGCGGCAGATCGGCAATCTGCTCGCCCAATGGCTGCCCGCGCGTTTGGCGCATGCCTGGCTCGAAGCGCACGATATTTCATCCGAGGCGCGTTTGCCCGATTTGTCGGACAAATCATTGCGCCGCTTGGGAGAAGCCTTCTCGCGATGGACGCTCATCCCCTCCGGAACCGAGGGATACCGCAAGGCGGAAGTGACGAAGGGCGGCGTCGATACGAGAGAGCTGTCGTCCTCGACGATGATGAGCGCGCGTGCGCCTGGGCTCTATTTCATCGGCGAGGCCGTCGACGTGACAGGCTGGCTGGGTGGTTATAACTTTCAATGGGCATGGGCGTCGGGCGTGGCCGCCGGTGAGGCAGCGTTCGAGTTCTCACGAAGCGCTTGACAACTTTCGTGTAAATGTGCAGAACGTCTGCTATACTCCCGGACCTTTGGGAAATTTCCTTTTTGGAAACATGACGATCATCCGCGTAAAAGAAAACGAGCCCTTCGAAGTCGCGATGCGCCGCTTCAAGCGCACGATCGAGAAGAACGGTCTGCTGACCGAGCTTCGCGCGCGCGAGTTCTATGAAAAGCCCACGTCCGAGCGCAAACGTAAGAAGGCTGCCGCGGTGAAGCGCCACTTCAAGCGCCTGCGCAGCCAGATGCTGCCGAAAAAATTCTACTGATTGTCCCGGCGCCGGTTCGGGCGCTCCGCACGCGGGGCTGCACCGGCGCTCGGTTTTGCGGTGGCAGCGGCTTCACGGCCATCCTGAATCGTTATTCGATTTGGTCGATCGCCTGGTCCTTGTCCCGTATGTGGCGCAGTGTGCGCAAAACCCGCTTGAGGAAAAGTCCCAAGCGGGTTTTTGCGCTCAGCACTGCGCCGCGTTAATTCAGTACCCATTCTTCTCTTTTTGCTTCGGGTGAAAGATGAGTCTCAAAGATCGCATCAACGACGATATGAAGGCGGCCATGCGGGCGCGCGAAACGGGTCGCCTTGCAACGATCCGTTTGCTGCTGGCGGCCGTCAAGCAACGTGAAGTCGACGAGCGTGTGACGCTCGACGATGCCGCCGTCACGGCTGTCATCGACAAGATGATCAAACAACGTAAGGACTCGATCAGCCAATTCGAAGCAGCGGGCCGCAGCGATCTGGTCGAGCAGGAAAGCGCGGAACTCGCCGTTTTGACGGCCTATATGCCGGCGCAACTATCCGATGCCGAGATCGCCGAAGAGGTTCAGGCGGCCGTCGCAGAAACGGGCGCATCCGGTCCGCAAGACATGGGCAAGGTCATGGGCGTGCTCAAGGCGAAGCTGGCCGGCCGCGCCGATATGACGGCCGTGTCCGGGCTCGTCAAGGCGGCACTGGCCAAGTAACGGCAAGCGCGATGCGGGAACGGGCGTTGCGCCGATGCGCGCGCCGCGGCCGCTTCGCTCGATCTGATCGCCTGTGATCCCACACGCCTTTCTTCAAGACCTGCTCAACCGCGTCGATATCGTCGACGTGGTGGGCAAGTACGTTCAACTGAAGAAGGGCGGGGCGAACTTCATGGGCTTGTGTCCGTTTCACAACGAGAAAAGCCCTTCGTTTACAGTTAGTCCAACTAAGCAGTTCTATCACTGCTTCGGTTGCGGTGCGCACGGCACCGCGATCGGCTTCTTGATGGAGCACGCGGGCCTGTCCTTCCCCGAGGCCGTGGGCGACCTGGCGCAATCGGTCGGCTTGACGGTCCCGCAGGAGCCCTCGCCCGGGCGCGGCGGATATGGCGCAGAGCGGGGCGGCTCGGGTGCCGAGCGATTCGGGCCGGCGCCCGTGGACGGGAAGACGGTTGCGGCGCTGTCCGACCTCATGCAAACCGCCTGCGATTATTACCGCCGGGCGTTGCGCGGCGCCCCGCAAGCGATCGAGTACCTCAAGAAGCGTGGACTCACCGGCGAGGTGGCCGCGCGTTTCGGGCTTGGCTACGCGCCGGACGGCTGGCAGAACCTCGAAGCCGTTTTCCCCGATTACCGCAACGACGGACTCGTGGAAGCCGGGCTCGTCATCCTCAGCGAGAAGCTCGATGCGCAGGGCCAGCCGCGCCGCTATGACCGTTTCCGCGAGCGGATCATGTTCCCGATCCGTAACGTCAAGGGCCAGGTCATCGGCTTCGGCGGGCGCGTGCTCGACGGCGGGGAGCCGAAATATTTGAATTCGCCGGAAACGCCGCTATTTAGCAAGGGGAGCGAGCTGTATGGGCTCTTCGAAGCGCGCTTGGCGATCCGTGAGGCGCACTCGGTGCTGGTGGTGGAAGGGTATATGGACGTCGTCGCGTTGGCGCAACTCGGTTTTCCGAACGCCGTTGCGACCCTCGGTACGGCTTGTACGCCCATTCACGTGCAGAAGCTGTTGCGCCAAACGGATACGGTGATCTTCAGCTTCGACGGCGACGCGGCAGGCCGGCGCGCCGCGCGGCGGGCGTTGGACGCATGTTTGCCGCACGCGGCCGACAATCGGACGATCCGTTTCCTGTTCTTACCGCAGGAGCACGATCCCGACAGCTTCATCCGCGAATTCGGCAAGGAGGCGTTTTCGGAGCAGATCGCACATGCGTTGCCCTTATCGCAATTCATGCTTAACGAGGTGCTCGCCGGTAAGGAGCTCGATACACCCGAGGGCCGCGCGCGGGCGCTATTCGATGCGAAACCGCTGCTGCAAGCGCTGCCCGCGAATGCGTTGCGCGCCCAGATCATGCACATGTTCGCGGATCGGCTCGACGTGCCGTTCGAAGAGGTGGCGTCACTTTGCGACGTCGATACGCGTATTGCGGCCGCCCCCCGGCCCGCGCCCGCGCGTAAGGACCGGCGCCGAGTAACCGGGATCGAGGAGCGGGCTTTGCGCAATTTGGTCATGTATCCGCGCATCGTCTCCGTACTCGACGAGGAGAGCGAGGAGAGCCTCTTTAACCAGAGTCACCATGGGGAGCTGTTCGCGGAAGCGGCGACGCACGCGCGCGCATTAGGCGACGCCGCGGAGTTTCGCCACCTGTCTGATCTGCTTAGAAATGGGGCCAACGCGGCGACCTTCGAGGAAATCTTCCGCGAAATTCTGGACTATGATGAAAACGTACGCGATTTGCTGATGCACGACGCGCAGGATGCCGCGGCGGCCGAGCAGCAGCAAGAGCGCGAGCGCATCGCCGCCGAGGAGTTCCAGGCGGCCATCCTGAAAATCCGCTATGACGCGTGCAGCGAACGGCTCGAGCGGTTGTCGAGACAGACGAAGCTCACGCCGGACGAGATCGAACAATTCGCGGAGCTGAACCGTCAAAGGGCCGAGATGAAGCGGCAACTCGGGTTATGAGTCCGCGGGTGATGGGCCGGATGGGTTCGCGGGAGGGAGTGCGCCGTGTGTGATATAATAAAAGGTTTTCAGCGGTTTAGTTTGTCTTTTCAAAGCAGGGGCGCTGCGGCAGGGGCGAAATAGCGATGGCAAAGACTACGGGCGGGAAGGCGGCTGCGGCACGCGCGGCGGAACCTAGCAAGGGCGGTGCCCGAGGTTCCGGCAGGCGTACGGGCGGGCCGGCGCGCGGCGTTGTCGGTGCTGGATCCGCTCATGCTTCTGCCGGCAAAACATCGGCTGCGAGTGCAGCGGAGCGGGCCGGCAAGCGATCGGCAAGCTCGGGGGCTGTGCGGACTTCGGCGGCAGCCGCCGATATGACCAAGGCGGCAAAGACGTCCGCCAAGCCGGAGACGAGGGCCGCCGCCGCGAGGCGGGCCGGCTCGAAAAGCGCAGAGGGCGCGACTGCCACGCCGGACGATTCGGCAGTGCGCGATACCCAAGTATCCACGGTGCAACCGGCTGAAGTCCAGCAGCCGCGAGTCGAGACTATAGCCGGTACGGCGAACTCCATGACGAAAAAGCTGAACGAAGTATCCGTCGATGACGACGCAACCACCCAAGGCGAAGAGCAGCAAGCCACTTCGGGCAAGGGTGAGAAAGCCAAGGCGCGCGATCGCCGCGCGAAGGAAAAGGCGCTGCTGAAGGACGCGTTCGCGTCCACTCAGCCGGGTACGGCGGAGGAGCTCGAAGAGCGCCGCTCGAAGCTGCGCGCGCTGATCAAGCTCGGCAAGGAGCGTGGCTTTCTGACGTATGCGGAAATCAACGACCACTTGCCCGATAACTTCGCCGAGACCGAAGCGATCGAGGGCATCATCAGCACGTTCAACGACATGGGCGTGGCCGTTTACGAGCAGGCGCCCGATGCCGAGACGCTGCTGCTGAACGACAACGCACCGGCTGTTTCGTCCGACGACGAAGTGGAAGAGGAAGCCGAGGTTGCGTTGTCGACGGTCGATTCGGAGTTCGGCCGCACGACCGACCCGGTCCGTATGTACATGCGGGAAATGGGGACGGTCGAGCTGCTTACGCGCGAAGGCGAAATCGAGATCGCGAAGCGCATCGAAGACGGCTTGAAGCACATGGTCATGGCGATTTCGGCGTGTCCGACGACGATCGCCGATATTCTCGCGATGGCCGAGCGCGTCGCGAACGACGAAGTGCGTATCGACGAACTCGTTGACGGTCTCATCGATCCGAATGCGGAAGACACCGATGGCTTCTCGGCCCAAGAGGCCGAGGCGATCGAAAACGAGAGCGAAGAGGAAGAGGAAGAAGAGGCCGACGAGGAAGAAGAGGACGACGGCAGCGCGCAGGCCACGGCCAACGCCGCGCAACTGGAGGCGCTCAAGCGCGCGTCGCTCGAGAAGTTCGCTTTGATCAGCGAATGGTTCGACAAGATGCGCCGTGCGTTCGAGAAGGAAGGCTATAAGTCCAAGTCCTACTTGAAGGCGCAAGAAACGATTCAGAACGAGCTGATGTCGATTCGCTTCACGGCGCGTACGGTCGAGCGTCTGTGCGACACGCTGCGCGCGCAGGTGGACGAAGTGCGTCAGGTCGAGCGTCAGATTTTGCATATCGTCGTCGACAAGTGCGGCATGCCGCGTTCGGAGTTCATCGCTCGCTTCCCGAGCAACGAGACCGACCTCGACTGGGCCGAGAAGGTGGTGGCCGAGGGGCATCCGTACAGCGCGATCTTGTCGCGCAACATCCCGGCGATTCGCGAACAGCAGCAGCGTCTGCTCGACTTGCAGGCGCGCGTCGTTCTGCCGCTGAAGGATTTGAAGGAAACGAACCGCCAGATGGCGGCCGGCGAATTGAAGGCGCGGCAGGCCAAGCGCGAGATGACCGAGGCGAACCTGCGTCTCGTGATTTCGATTGCGAAGAAGTACACGAACCGCGGCTTGCAGTTCTTGGATTTGATCCAGGAAGGCAACATCGGTTTGATGAAGGCGGTGGACAAGTTCGAATATCGTCGCGGCTACAAGTTCTCGACGTATGCGACGTGGTGGATTCGTCAGGCCATCACGCGTTCGATCGCCGACCAAGCGCGCACGATCCGTATTCCGGTTCACATGATCGAGACGATCAACAAGATGAACCGTATTTCGCGGCAGATTCTGCAGGAGACGGGTCTCGAGCCGGATCCGGCGACGCTTGCGGAAAAGATGGAGATGCCCGAAGACAAGATCCGCAAGATCATGAAGATCGCGAAGGAGCCGATCTCCATGGAAACGCCGATCGGCGACGACGACGATTCGCACCTGGGCGATTTCATCGAGGATTCGAACACGGTCGCACCGTCGGACGCCGCGTTGCATGCGAGCATGCGCGATGTCGTGAAGGACGTGCTCGATTCGCTGACGCCGCGCGAAGCGAAGGTGCTGCGTATGCGTTTCGGTATCGAAATGAGCACGGACCACACGCTCGAGGAAGTCGGCAAGCAATTCGACGTGACGCGTGAGCGGATCCGTCAAATCGAAGCGAAGGCGCTGCGCAAGCTGCGTCACCCGAGCCGTTCCGACAAGCTCAAATCGTTCCTCGAAGGGAACTGATCCCCGCGGGAATTGGTAGGATCGGTTTGGTAGGAAGCGAGGCCCGGCATTGATCTGCCGGGCCTTTTTTGTGGGGGTGCCGCTGGATGTGGGTTTGTTGAGCGTTTTGCCGTTTTTGATATTTGCGCGTAACGGCATTAGCCGATAGACTCGCAATCTTTCCGCGGGCGATGCCGCTCGCGGATGTGGGCATCCGCCACGAACAGAGAATTCCAAACTGTGGCGCGAGACGGGCCGGACGCCGTGCTGGTTGCAGGCAGCGGACTCATAATCCGCCTCCGAAAGGACACCGTGGGTTCGAATCCCACCCGGCCCACCATTTGAAGCTTTTTAGGGGTCCTGAGTGTTCAGTTTTGGGCATTCGTATGCGTAAGGTGCGTATGGAGGCGCTTCTCGGAGGTTTCCGAGGAGGGCTGTCCCATTGCGTTGACTTCTCAGTCGTCGTGCATTGCTGACCAGAGGCCAAGATGCTCGACGAACGGGTTGAAGTCCCGATCGCTAAACAGCAACGGAACGTGATTTTCGATGCAATAGGTCGCAATGATCGAGTCAATCGTTTTACGGATCGTCACCCCTTGTGCCCTAAGGTATCGATAATTTCTCGCGGCTTGAACGGCGATATCTTCGCCAGCCAATGTGAGCACGCGCATAGTGCCCGTCATCGTTTGCTTGACCAGATTGAATTCCCGCTCCGAGCGTACTCCCTGTAAAACCTCCGCAACAATGAGATCTCCCGAAATGATCTCCTCGGCGCCGAGCAAAACGTCAAGTTTCGTTGTCTCTGCAGACCGCACGTCTTTAAGGTAATCAATCCAAACGCTCGAATCAACCAATATCATTAATCTCTTCTCATTTCGTCAAGGTTCCCTTGCCAGTCGATCTTGCCGCGGAGCTGGCGAAGCTCTTCCTGCCGCTTCAATTGAATGATCTTCTGCAAGCCGAGCTCTACCACTTCCCGTTTAGTTTTCAAGCCGGATGCGGCAAGGGCGTCCGACATAAGGCGATCGTCTATATCGATGTTGGTACGCATAATGTGTATCATTTGATGTATTCATACACATCATACCTCGCGGACGATGCGGAATCAATCGCGAGACGGCAGTACCGTCCGCTCCCTATTTCCTCTGAGCGATGGGGCGCTACGACGTCAGCCGATCAGCGACCGCCGGTCGCCCCTTCTCTCAAACCACCTAACGGCTTGGCTACCGAGGCAAGAGGTCCAAGCCGGCCAATCTCATTTCGATCGCATTTGCGATCCGCAGATGCTCTGGATCATCGATGGAAAAGATGCCGTCGGAGACGCTGGCTATGATGGTGCCCTTTTGCGTACCGCCTTCCATGACAGGCTCCAGTGCCGCCGCGTCGGGTAGCTCCTCGGGCGCGATTGCTCTCGGAAGGTAAAGCATCCATCCGGCACCCGGCCGCTTCGGAAAAACGCGATGCGTGGTGTAGTACATGAGCGGCCCAACCTCTATGCACGCAGCACGCGGCCATATCTCGAGTAAGCCTCGCATGAAGCGTTGCATGTTGTTCGCTTGATCCAGCGCGGCTACTTCTTGGAATTGCAGGTAGAGTAGGCATGTAGGGAGGTCGGGATCAGAGGAAAAGGAAATAGAGAACGAACAGCGTCTGCCTTTCTCTTTTCCGCTCCAGACACCCGTTCTCCGATAGCTGGTCATACCGTCCTTCTCGTCCTGCACTCGAAGGATTTCAAGTGCTTCTGGTGTTGGGCCGTTCTCGTCGAAGGCGGCCTGCGCAAGCGACTTTTTCTGTGTAGGAGCGGGCGGGTACCAATGTTCGATCGGAAGGCCGAACGGCTGGAGCAATTGGGTAATTTTCCAGAGGGTTCCGAGATGCTCCTCTCGCGAAGGAAGGATCGGTTGTTGAAGCCTGAAGCTTAGGAAAATGACCATGTTATGGTTGAAGTAATGAATCAATCGGAAGATCTTCTCGTAGGAAGATGTCTGAAAAATATTTATGGGAAATGGGTTGCATGAAATACCAGGTGAGTCTTGCGGGTGGATTGTTCTTGGTAATTGCGCTTTGAATGCGGGCTTGATTGAGCATGCGTTGGACGCCGAATATCTGGAAAAAGTATTTCGGAAAGCCCGTCTTTGTATCGAAAAATTGGTCATACCGGGCCTTCGCTTCTTGTAGGCGGCATTCCGACGATTTGAACCCGTCGAATTCAATATTCATGAATTTCCACTCGGTGAACGGCGCAAAACCGGTAACGCGGACTTGGTAGTCACGCGAGACGTTGGACATGTGCCACCTCCTCGTGACGAGCCAACCTCTGCGTGGCGGACACTGAGCGTGTGACTTGCTAGGAACCGGTATCGCGCGTGCAGCCGACTTCGACTTCAGTTTGTCTGTCCGCAGACTGTCCGCGTCGGATTGGGCTTTTTCCCCGCGCCCACGGACGGCGCCCCCTATCGCGGTGAGCAATGCCAAGAGCGCGATGGCCGCTTCTTCAAGGCGTGAGCGACGTGTCGGCGCCACTATGTGTTCCCCTCTAGCTGCTGCGATTTCTTGCGAAGTACATCCATCAAATCAGTGAAGCGGTCGTCGAGGGAGGCGCCCGGCTCATGTAGCCATGTCTGAATAGCCGGGGTGCGGTGGAAGCCGGGGGCTTGTAGTTCGAGATATAGGAAATCTGCGAGCACTTCCTCTCGAACGAGTCCTAAGCGCCTGGCTTCGCCGTATGCTCGGGTGAGCTTGTCCAGCAATGCGGGATCGTTCGTGAGCCTCGTATCGACATTGCCGATGTTGTCTCGAACGGCCGTTATGAACCTGTGTTCGTCCTCGGTCAAAAGAGCGGTTTGGTGCTCGTGCATATCTTCGGATGTGGTTTGGGAGATGTACCCTGCGTAAGTTGCGACCGATACCGATGCGGGTACAAGGCGGGGAGCGGATCGCTTGTCGCAACAACCGCAGCAGCTACTGAGGCTCTTGCGGTTGGTGTGGCTGCGGATATTTTGATTGCGGCGCAGCGTTGGCGCCTTGCCACCGCGAAAAAATCGGACTGCCGGCACGTTTGGCCGAGCGACGACCAAGAGCAGCTTGTCGAGCGCAAAAAACGCTCTTCGAGCGTGTCTTGCTGGCCGCGAATTGTGGGTTCGGCTATGGACGTCTATTGCGCCAACAGCTTCATCGCAACCCGCATCTGCTCATTTTCCAACGCTGGCGCGAAGGCGTCCAAGTCGTCGCTCGACATGCCGACCGGCGCTGATTTCGCAATGGCTTTCCAGTTGAGAATCGCAGCACATACTTCATTGAGTACGCGCCTGGCATCTGCCTCGGACAGCCAAAAGTAAGAGGCCGCGTGCATGACGTCGTTGATGGAATCGACCGGCCCCGAGTCGCCGGTGAGCCAGAGCTTGAGTTCCGGGTCCTTATCTGGAAAAGGGTTGATGTCAAAGGCCGGCGCAAGGCGCCATTGGCCATGCTCCACGTGTAGAAAGCCGTGATTCTGGACGTGATCGTCAACATTCGTGATGAGCAGATTGAATGCTAGCCGACGCCATAGCTCCTCGAGGTCGCTCGCCGGGTTCACGCAACGCGTTTTAATGACGTCGGCGATCTGTGTATAGGCGTGGTCGTCCGCTCGCGACGCTTGCAGCATGGAGCCTGCGGAAAGGTATGGAATGCGCCCGCTGCCCTTCGGGCGGTCGAATCGGCGCACGACCGCGACCGGGACGTCATCTGACATAACAATCCGCGAATCGGCGACTGTGATGCCGGCGGCTGCGGCCAGGTGCAGTGCCAGCACTTCACCGCGTGTCACCTTCCGGCATAAAGGAGCCGGGTATTTCCGGCATATAGGCGCCAGTAGAAGTGGGTAGAAACGAGCATCTTTGCGGTTCA
>NZ_QUBS01000085.1 GCF_003390925.1 Trinickia diaoshuihuensis
AAGTCTGGCTCAATCCGGAGCGTATGCCCCGAGCCGAATTAAAGCAGTGCGCGTGAAGCGACGCGACAACTACGTTGACAAACACCGCACGGATGCCGGCTTACAAGATTCTTCCGATCGGAAGCCATGTACTTCGCTGCGCTACGAAGCATGGCGTTATTCGAGCCACGATTCGAGTGCTGCCACCGAGCAATGGGGAATGCAGGGGTTCGGGGTCGGTCTACATCGCCGGGATCGCTGCGGGCGGAAAGAACCTCATTACCCGTCAAGACGCCAATCTAAACTTCAGTTGTCCATCCATAAGCAACTATTTTCTTTCCCGGCTCGACGTCAAACTGAACGCACGAAGCGCGACAGTGCGCCGTTGCATAAGTGATGCTCTAGCAGAAGACTCGCATGAGCTAGGATGCACGGAGGAGTCGGTCGGACGGTGAAGTCAGGGGCGGATAGCGGGACACGGCTTCCCGGATAGGTCCGCCGGAATCGTAAGCAAGCTGCCGACGCGCCATTAGACGGGCGTAATTTCGCATGGCGGCCGGATTTGCCTCCATACACTGCCCCCATCAACGAAAGAAGATGAACTGGACGCCTGCACCTCAAGGCAAGAGCCATGTGCCAACGTGGCCCAAGACAGGCCTTACGTTGCTCTATCGCTCACTTTGCGGACTTTTGGTACTAGGCGCGCTTGTGCCCATTGCCGCGCATGTATTTGGCATCTCGATCCAGTTCAATACAATTCGGATGGTTTCTTTCTTCTTGCTGGCGGCTTGCTCTCGGTAACGAACGCATGGCGCACTTGGCTGTTGCGCCTACCTGTCACGACTCGATTTCCCCCACCGGTGCAATACGGCTACCCGGGATGGCGCAGCATTCTCCAATCTCAGTTCGTTGCCGGATTTTTCCTGTTTATATTCGGTGCGCTGCTGTCCCTGCTTTGAGCCGCAAAAGTCGACGAGTCTAATGGCCGCTTTGTCCCAGGATCGCTGCCTCCTATGGGTCCAGATGCGCCGCCCCTGATGTCGCCGGCTCACCGGCGCGGCGTGACAGGATCGCATAGCGTAGTCCGGCCAGGCTATAACGTTCGACGTCGCTGGTTAAAATCACCGACAATGCGCGTCGGACTTTCAGGAAACGCTTGCGACCGGCCAACCGCGCTGTGCGCTCCGTGACGATTGTGTCTGTGCTGAGTGGCGTGCCAACGTACCAAAACTAACAATATGACCGAGCCTGAGCAAATGGAACAGTTCACGCTGAAAGAATGCTTCAACGGCGCCTGGAGAGATGCGGGGCGCTCGGTTCTCAACAGGCCTGGCCTGTTCGTTCTACTGATCGGGTACGCTCTATCAATGTGCATCCGGGTTCAAATGCAGCTTGACGAGGCTGCAGGCACATCCATCATGGGACACGCTCCGATCCGGTTGATGTGCTCGCTCGTTCAGGCTGCGACATGGATCGGCCTACCCGTGCAGGCTGCGCGATATGTACTGCTCGGTCCTTCCCAGGCAAGGGCAAGTCGATTTTTCGATCGTGGATTCTGGCGCTATTGGCGAGTATGTCTTGTGATTGGTCTGGCGGTTGGCGCAGTTGGGCTGGCTGGTGCACTTAGCCTATATTTGGTCGCCCGTGGCCTTGGGCACCAACTCGATCGCACTTCCTTGCTGCTCGTGATTGTGGTCGCCGCCTTATTCGCGGCAGCCTTACTTATCTACGTTAGTGCCCGGATGTGCCTGCTGCTTTGTCACGTAGCAATCGGAGGCAGTGCGCGTTGGAGGGCGGCGTGGCGCGATACCCGTGGTCAATTCTGGCGTATTTGGGGCACTCAGTTCGTCGTGGCGCTACCGCTCTCAGTGGTCCCGATCGTCTGTTACATACTTGCGCCTCCTGTGCTGCGGACACTCGGTGGGAATTCGACCACCTGGTTCTTCGGAATCATTTCCGGAGTCAGCGTAGCCGTATGGTGTACGGTCAACGTATCCTCTTCCGCCTGGCTTTACCGCCGATATGCAAATGAGATTCGAGAAACGACTACCCCTTAGCCAAAGAATGATTTCGATCATAAGTGAACCGCACACGCAATAAAAATGTAGTGTCGCCGGAGCTGAAGTGGTATGAACAAAATTTTTCTTATATCAGCATTCGTGTTGTTACTTTTGATCTGCGGCCTTTACGACGCCAAGCGGAGTCGCACTCGCAAAGCAACGCTCGATGCGATTGCAGCCGCTCCTTTGCCACATCTCCCGCTTTCCTTTACATGGAATTGGTGGGGAATCGTCCTACTCATGGCAGTTCCCTGTTTTGCCCTTGCATTTTCCATGCTCCTTGTTTTTTCCGTCGGTGCCGTGGTGTCAATTGCATTGCCAGGCTTATTTGCATTCATCGTATCAGCATATTACGTGTATGGATATTTGCGCTTTTCCTTGAAAGGCCCTTCCTTCATCCTTGATTCTGACGGCATTGAGTTCGCCGGACATCGGCTACGTTGGCGAGACGTGTCGGCAATTGATTACTCGCCCTCCGGGCGAACGCCGACGATCCGAATCCGGAACACCGACCCTCGGGCAACCGGCTTCAGTATGTTTGATCAGTTCTGTGGAAAGACTTCAGTCTCAGCCTATCTTATTGCCGATCCGGATAGTCTTGTCGGCTGGTCAAGACGACTCAAGGAGGAAGATTCAAGGACGTCTCCCGCTCATCGTTAGCGAGGCAACGGCCGCCCGGCCTTTCGCGACTGCCGGGGTCACCGCTGAGGGAACGATCGACAGCCCGGTTCGCACATACCCGTTCGGGTGACCCCACGACTTGCATGGGGCGATTTTCTTACTACCCGCGTCCCCTTTTTCCCTCCGACTTATATGCTCCAAACGCGCCCCTTCGGTGCGTCCCTGGACTCGCCCCACGCCACGCCGAAAACGGTTCCACACACAAAATCTCAATTTTTTTGCACGTAGCACGTCACTCTGCCGTCGCTATCTGAAGCGATTTCGAGGGATCTCGTAAAAACCGTCGCCAGATGCCCCGAACCGTCGCGAACAGCGCTTTCCCGAAGCGCGCGCGGCCAGGTGCAATCGCTCGCCGAACGCGCTAATCTCACGCCGTTTTTGTCCGCGCGGCACGCGTCGAACTCACGAATCGACTGACCTGTCCCGCGCGTTTTCCGCATGCGAGGAGCGCACTTGCGCTCGCTTCATGTCACGGAGTGCAGCTTGAACACAGAACCAGCCGAGCACGATTGGGTAGCTCGCAGCCTGAAGGCCGTTTGGCACCCCTGCACGCAGATGAAGCATCACGAACGTCTGCCGCTCATCCCCGTTGCCCGCGGCAAAGGCCCATGGCTTTACGATCGGGCGGACCATCGCTATCTCGATGCAATCAGCTCGTGGTGGGTCAACTTGTTCGGTCACGCGAACGAGGACATCAACGCAGCCCTCAAGACCCAGCTCGATACGCTCGAGCACGCGATGCTCGCGGGCTGCACGCACGAAGCCGCAGTGGAACTGGCCGAGCGGTTGTCATCGCTCACCGAGGGCACGCTCGGCCATGCGTTCTTCGCATCGGACGGCGCATGCGCCGTCGAGATCGCGCTGAAGATGAGCTTCCACTACTGGCGCAACCGTGGCCGCGCGGACAAACGCGAATTCGTCTGCGTGGCGAACGGCTACCACGGCGAAACGATCGGCGCGCTCGGCGTGACGGACGTCGCATTGTTTAGGGATGCTTACGATCCGCTGATTCGCGGCGCGCATATCGTCGCCTCACCGGACGCACGCCTGGCCGAACCCGGCGAAAGCGCGCACGCGTTCGCGCAACGCGCATTGGAAAACGTGCGAGCCCTATTCGAAGCGCATGGTTCGCGCATCGCCGCATTGATCGTCGAGCCGCTCGTGCAATGCGCGGCCGGCATGGCCATGCACGATAGCGCCTATATCAGCGGCCTGCGCGCACTATGCGATCAATACGAAGTGCATCTCATCGCCGATGAAATCGCCGTCGGCTGCGGCCGCACGGGTACTTTCTTCGCTTGCGAGCAGGCAGGGGTGTGGCCGGATTTTCTCTGTCTGTCGAAAGGCATCAGCGGTGGCTACTTGCCGCTTTCGCTCGTGCTCTCGCGCGACGAAATCTATGCGGCCTTCTATGACGACGACACGGCGCGCGGCTTTCTGCACTCGCACTCGTACACCGGCAATCCGCTGGCATGCCGGGCCGCGCTCGCCACGCTCGATCTGTTCGCACGCGACGACGTGCTTGCGCAAAACGAACGCAAGACGGCGCAACTCATGGACGCGCTTTCGCCCATACGCTCGCTCGAAGCAGTGCGGCACGTCCGGCGCACCGGCACGATCGTCGCCTTCGACGTCGCGATCGACGGCGACGAAGCGCGCACATTCTCGCGCCGCTTCTTCGAACAAGCGCTTTCGCGCGAGTTGCTGTTGCGTCCGATCGGCCGCACCGTCTATCTGATGCCGCCTTATATTTTGGATAACGAAACGATTGCACTGCTCGGCGCACGCACCTGCGAGACGCTTGAAGCCACGCTCGGCGTGGGGGTGCACTGATGTTCCTGCTCGATACCCTGCGCGCCGGACTCGCCGATATCGACGCCCGCGGGCTCAAACGCCGGCGCCGCATCGCCGACACGCCGTGCGCCGCGCACATGACCGTGGACGGCCGGGAGATCGTCGGCTTCGCCAGCAACGACTACCTCGGCCTCGCCGCTCATCCGCGCCTCGCTCACGCCGTCGCGGAAGGCGCGCGGCGCTATGGCGCGGGCAGCGGCGGCTCGCATCTGCTCGGCGGCCATTCGCGCGCGCATGCCGTGCTCGAAGACGAACTCGCGGCCTTCGCGGGCGGTTTCGTCGATGCGCCGCGCGCGCTGACGTTTTCCACCGGCTACATGGCGAACCTCGCCACGGTGACCGCGCTCGCCGGCCGCGGCACGACACTCTTCTCCGACGCGCTGAACCACGCCTCGCTCATCGACGGCGCGCGCCTCTCGCGCGCCGAGGTGCAGGTCTATCCGCATGCCGATACAGAGGCACTCGCGGCCATGCTCGAAGCCTCGGACGCCGCGGTGAAAGTCATCGTCACCGATACCGTATTCAGCATGGACGGCAGCATCGCACCGCTCGCGCGGCTGCTCGAATTGGCGGAGCGCCACGGCGCATGGCTCATCGTCGACGATGCGCACGGGTTCGGCGTGCTCGGGCCGGAGGGTCGCGGCGCGGTGGCGCAAGCGGCATTGCGCTCGCCCCACCTCGTCTATGTCTGCACGTTCGGCAAGGCCGCCGGCGTCGCGGGCGCCGCCGTGATCGCGCAGGAAACCGTCATCGAATGGCTGTTGCAGCGCGCCCGGCCATACATCTTCACCACGGCCGCGTCGCCGGCCGAGGCCCACGCGGTGTCGGCCAGCCTCGCGCTGATCGCCGGGGAAGAAGGGCACGCCCGCCGCCAGCATTTGCAAGCGCTGATCGAGCACACGCGCGAAACGTTGCGTCTCACGCGCTGGCGTCCGATCGATTCGCCTACGGCCGTGCAGCCGCTCGTTATCGGCGGCAACGAGCAAACGCTGGCGCTCGCCGCGCGGCTCGACGAACAAGGCTTGTGGGTGCCCGCCATTCGCCCGCCGACCGTACCGGTCGATACGTCGCGTTTGCGCATCTCGCTGTCGGCGGGCCATACGTTCGCCGATCTAGAGCGGCTGCGCGCGGCGCTGCTTCAGATGGGAGACGTTGTATGAGTTCACCGCTTTCGCTGTTCGTCACGGGCACCGATACCGAGATCGGTAAAACGCTCGTCTCGTGCGCGCTGCTGCGCGGCTTCGCCAACGCCGGCTTAGCGGCGGCGGCGATGAAGCCGGTCGCGGCGGGCGCCGAATTCAATGCCGAAGACGGTATGTGGCACAACGAGGACGCCGACCAGCTCGACGCAGCGGCCGGCGTACTGCTCCCGCCCGAGGTGCGGACACCCTATTTGCTCCAAGCGCCCGCCGCGCCGCATATCGTGGCCGCGCAAGAAGGCCGGACGCTCGAGATCGCGCCGATCGTGCAGTGCCATCGCGAAGCGATGCAACGCGCGGACGTGGTCGTCGTCGAAGGCGTCGGCGGCTTTCGCGTGCCGCTCGACGGTACGCGCGACACGGCCGACCTCGCGGTCGCGCTGGGGCTGCCGGTCGTCCTCGTCGTCGGCGTGCGGCTGGGCTGCATCAATCACGCGCTGCTGACGGCCGATGCGGTCGCCGCGCGCGGGCTGCGCCTGGCGGGTTGGGTCGCGAACATCGTCGATCCGGCCATGCGCTTCGCCGACGAAAACGTGCAGACCATCCGCGAATGGCTCGCGCGCGAGCATGGCGCCCCGCTCCTCGGTACCGTGCCGCACCTTGCACCGCCCTCGGCCCAGGTCGCGGCGGAGCACTTGAATATCGATGCGCTGCTGCATGCGCTTCGCTCGAACACGCTGTGACCGGCCGTCCCGGCCAGCCCTTCCAAGACTCAATCGATGCCCAACCGGACCAACGATATGACTGAAGCTCAAAACGCCGTGCAACCCCCTTCACGCGCAACCGACGCGAACGCGAGCAACGCCCAACGCTGGCGCGTCGCCGACGTCGTCGCGCTCTACGAACTGCCGTTCAACGATTTGCTCTATCGCGCGCAGCAGGTGCACCGCGAGCATTTCAGCGCGAACGAAATCCAACTCTCGACGTTGCTTTCGATCAAGACGGGCGGCTGCGAGGAAGACTGCAAGTACTGCTCGCAGTCCTCGCATTACGACACCGGCTTGAAAGCCGAGAAACTGATGGATGTAGACGCGGTGCTCGACGCGGCCCGCCTCGCCAAGCAAAGCGGCGCCACGCGCTTTTGCATGGGCGCCGCCTGGCGCAGCCCGAAGGAACGCCACATCGAGCCGATCAAGGACATGATCCGCGGTGTGAAGGCGATGGGTCTCGAAACGTGCATGACGCTGGGCATGCTCGAGGACGATCAAGCCAAGGCGTTGCGCGAAGCCGGGCTCGATTACTACAACCATAACCTCGACACGTCGCCCGAGTTCTACGGGCAAATCATCTCGACGCGCAGTTACCAGGAACGCCTCGATACGCTCGAGCGCGTACGCGATGCGGGCATCAACGTGTGCTGCGGCGGCATCATCGGCATGGGCGAATCGCGCCGCGAGCGCGCGGGACTCATCGCGCAACTCGCGAACATGGATCCGTATCCGGAATCGGTACCGATCAACAATCTCGTCGCGATCGAAGGCACACCGCTCGGCGATGTGGAGCCCATCGATCCGTTCGAGTTCGTGCGCACGATCGCCGTGGCCCGCATCACGATGCCGCGCGCCGTGGTGCGCCTCTCCGCGGGACGCCAGCAGCTCGACGACGGCTTGCAGGCGCTTTGCTTCCTTGCCGGCGCCAACTCGATGTTCTACGGCGATCAATTGCTGACAACGGGGAACCCGCAAGCCGACGCCGATCGCAAGCTGCTCGAACGGTTGGGTATCCGCGCCGGAAGTCCGGAGCCGCGCGACGCGACTGAATCGAGAGAATCGACGGCGTCGTGCTCCGGGGGATGCGGCAGTCATTGAGGCAATACGCGACTTGTCATAGCGGGGCCGCCGAGTGCGGCCCTGAACCGTCCATCGCTTCGCTTCGATCGCGCGTCTACGCGCCTTCTGCGGCGAAGCGAATCACGCGGAGCCGGCTCGCCTCCTCGGCGTTGGTACGATCCGCGGCGAGGTGTTCGTGCGGCCGCCCGATGTCCGCCCGCGAAACGTACCGGCCGTCTTCGGCCCTAAGCGTCATCAGCGTCGGGTCCTTATCGTCGAACTGGTAGTCGAAGGCCGTCCATTCGTTCTTGCGCGCGGTAATCAAGCCATCCACATGCGGAGTGGCCGGATCGGGCGCAACGGCCCAGTACCGATCCGAATCCGGGTTGTACAAGATCACCTTGTCGGCAACCAAGCCCCACCCCGCCTGATGCTTGCAAGTCGCATCGGCTGTGTCCTTCTTGATCGTCATGTCGCCCCATCCGTTGTGGCAGACGAAGCGTCCGTTCTCGGTCATCAAATAAACCGTCTCGATAGTCATAAGCTGAATCTCTATTAAAGGTGAGCGACGCCGGGGGCCGTGCCTCGTCCAGCCGGGCCGGGCCCGTTTCTTGCGCTCGGGCCCGTGGCTTGCTTTATGCCATGTACGCATCGGTCTATTCGCAGCTCCGCTCAATTTCGGACCATCGCGCGTTTTTCTCCCTCGCACATCAGCCTCGCCGGTGCGCCTCACAGGCGCCGCGATTCACAAATTCTTCTTATCGTTTAGTCACACTGTCCGGCGCATTGCCGCGCATCGCGCGTGGCTTCAGCGCGCTCATGCGAGCTCGTACGAAAGCGCGTCCGTCGATCGCGGTCAAACGCCCCGCAGCCCCTCGAACGAACCAGCCGCCAAGAACTAGGAGAGCAACCCGATGACTTCGAATAGCCGCCGCCGTTTTCTGCAATCGATGGCTCAGTCGGCCGGCGCCGCCGCCGCGATGACGCTCGTCCCCGACTCGATCCGCCGCGCGCTGGCCATTCCCGCCGCGTCGCGCACAGGTACGATCCGCGACGTCGAGCACATCGTCGTGTTCATGCAAGAAAACCGCTCGTTCGATCATTACTTCGGACACCTCGCCGGCGTGCGCGGCTACAACGATCGCTTCCCGATCCCGCTGCCGAACGGCGCGCCCGTTTGGCAGCAGCCGTCGAAGGAAAACCCCACGCAGCCGGTGCCGCCGTTCCATCTAAATACGCAAACGACGAGCGCCCAATGCGTCGGGGCGCTCGATCACTCCTGGTACGCCACGCAAGCCGCGATCGATGCGGGCCGCTACGATCAATGGCCGGCCAACAAGACCGACCTGACGATGGGCTACTACCTGCGCGGCGACATTCCGTTCCACTACGCGCTGGCCGATGCGTTCACCGTCTGCGACAACTACTTCTGCTCGATCCCTTGCGCGACGCACCCGAACCGGTCGTATTTGATGACGGGCACGATCGACCCGACGGGCACCATGGGCGGGCCCCTGCTCGACAACAACGACTATGTGGACGGCGACCTGCCGCCCGCCTATCAACTGCTGTCGTGGACGACCTTTCCCGAGCGTCTGCAGGCGGCCGGCATTTCGTGGCAGGTCTATCAGCAAGGGCTGACCTGGAAGGATCCGCTCAACGGCAACTACGGCACGAACATCTTGATGAACTTCGCCCAGTACATCAATGCGCCGGAAGGCTCGCCGCTGCAACAGCGCGCGATGACGGTACGCTCGCTCGATCAGCTCAAGGCCGACGTGCTCGCGAACAATTTGCCGCAAGTCTCGTGGCTGCTGCCGCCGGCCGCATACTCCGAGCATCCGAAGTACACGCCCGCCTACGGCGCGGAGTACACCTCGCAGATCCTCGACGCGCTGACGGCGAACCCCGAGGTGTGGAGCAAGACCGTCCTGTTCATCATGTACGACGAGAACGACGGCTATTTCGACCATATCGTGCCGCCGCAGCCGCCCACCTCGCGGGCGCAAGGGCTCTCGACCGTCACGACGGACGGCGAAATCCACAACGTCGTGAACCCGGGCCGCGGCGGGCACTTCACCGCCGACAACCTGCCCTACGGCCTGGGACCGCGCGTACCGATGACGATCGTCTCGCCGTGGACGAAAGGCGGCTTCGTCTGCTCGCAGGTGTTCGATCACACGTCGGTGATTCGCTTCATCGAGGCGCGCTTCGGTGTGCATGAATCGAACATCACGCCGTGGCGCCGAGCCGTGTGCGGCGATCTGACCTCGGCGTTCGATTTCCGCCGCCCCGACGCGTCGATGCCGCCGTTGCCCGATACGAGCAACTACAAGTCGATCGCCGACAACCAATGCTCGACGCTGCCGGCCCCCAGCGTGCCTGCCACGCCCGGCACGATCGACCCGCAAGAGCCCGGTGTGCGCCGCGCTCGCGCGCTGCCTTACGAGTTGCACGTCAACGGTCATTTGCATGTGGACGAAGGGAAGTTCGCGCTCGATTTCATCAACACCGGCGAGCAAGGCGCGCACTTTTACGTCTATGCGAAAAACCGTCAGGACGGTCCCTGGCGCTATACGGTCGAAGCGCATAAGTCGCTGCGCGAGACGTTCGATCTCAGCGTAACGAAGGGCGCATATGCGTTTATCGTTCATGGCCCCAACGGCTTCGTCCGCGAATTCGACGGCGCGCTCGGCGCGCAGGACGCTCGCCGTGAGCACGACGCGGTCGATATCGAAGTGAAGACCGGCTACGACGTGGCGAACGGGCACTTGTATTTGCGCTTCGTCAATCACGGCCGCGAGCACGCGCGCCTATCCGTCATCGACAACGCATACGGCGCGTCCGCGCGGCACATCGAGTTGCCCCCGCGCGGCGAACACGAAGCGTGCTGGAGCTTGGCCGAAAGCCATCATTGGTACGACCTCACGGTCAAGACCGGCGAGACGGGCGCGTTCGTGCGGCGCATCGCGGGCCATATCGAAACGGGACGCGCGAGCTTCACGGATCCGGCTGCGGTGGCACCGGTCACGGCGTTCGCGTAATCGGCGAGTCCGACGGCGGCCCGTCAAGCGCGACGGGCGCCGTAGCGACCGCCGCTGTCGCGACGGCGGCCGTAAAATAGCGCCCATCGTCAATCGACCATAGCCACGCCCGCTGGCGCGGCCGCCGTTGCATGAAGATTCTCTTGCACACCCCGCATGCCGAGGATGCGCCCGCCTGGGTCGCCTCCCTTCAAAGCGCGCAGCCGTCCGCGCACGTACGCCTGTGGTCGCCCGGCGATACGGCGGATGCCGACTACGCCGTGCTGTGGCGCCCGCCCGCCGAACTGTTCGCTAGACGGGGAAAGCTACGCGCCATGTTCGTGCTCGGCGCGGGCGTGGATGCGCTGCTCGCGCTCGAGCGGCGCGAGCCGGGAACCTTGCCCGCCGGCGTGCCGCTCGTGCGCCTCGAGGACGCCGGCATGGCCGAGCAAATGGCGCAATACGCGATCCATGCCGCGCTGCGCTACCTGCGACGGTTCGACGAATACGATCTGGTCCGGCGCGAGCACGGCGGCGACGCGCCGTGGCGCACGCTGGAACCGCATCCGCGCGAATCTTTCCATATCGGCGTGTTAGGCCTCGGAATGCTCGGCGCGCATGTGGCCAAATCGCTCGCGTCCCTCGGTTTTTCCGTGCGCGGCTATAGCCGCGGCATGAAGACGATCGAGGGTGTCGATACCTTCGCCGGCGCTAGCCAATTGCCCGCGTTCCTCGACGGCCTGAAGCTCGTCGTCAACCTCTTGCCGAGCACGCCCGATACCGACGGCATACTCAACCGCGATCTGTTCGCGCGGCTGGCGCATGGCGCGTATCTGGTGAACCTCGCCCGCGGCGCCCACCTCGTCGAAGCGGATCTCATCGATGCGCTCGACGCGGGCCGCCTGGCCGCGGCGACGCTCGACGTGTTCGCGCAAGAACCGCTGCCGCCCGAGCATCCGTTTTGGCGCATGCCGCGCGTGACGATCACCCCGCATATCTCCGCGCTCACGCTGCGCGATCCGGCGGCCCGGCAAATTGCGCGTAAGATTGAAGCACTTGAACGCGGCGAGGCGATCGGCGGCATCGTCGACATTCGCCGCGGCTACTGAAAAACGCAACCCGACGGCTCCCGACGCCGCGCGAATGCGCTCGGCGCCGGAGCCGATTCGTTTTGTTTAGCATTCCAAACGAACAGAATGGAGGAGACATTCCATGTCTTTGCCCCACGCAGTGAAGATCGTCGAAGTCGGCCCGCGCGACGGCCTGCAAAACGAGAAGGAGTTCGTGCCGACCGAGGTGAAGATCGATCTCGTGAACCGGCTCTCGGCGGCGGGTTTTCGCAACATCGAAGCGGCATCGTTCGTGTCGCCGAAGTGGGTGCCGCAGATGGCCGACGGCACACAGGTGATGGAGGGAATCGAGCGGCGGCCAGGCACGATCTACTCCGTGCTGACGCCGAATATGAAAGGCTTCGACGGCGCACTGGCCGCGCGTGCCGACGAGATCGTGATCTTCGGCGCGGCCAGCGAAGCGTTCTCGCAGAAGAACATCAACTGCAGCATCGCCGAAAGCATTGCGCGCTTCGAGCCCGTCGCGCGCGCCGCGAAGGAAAGCGGCCTGCGCGTGCGCGGCAGCATTTCGTGCGCGCTCGGGTGCCCCTACCAGGGCGACGTGCCCGTCCCGGCCGTCGTCGATGTCGTGCAGCGCATGGCCGCGCTCGGCTGCGATGAGATCGATATCGCCGATACGATCGGCGTCGGCACGCCCGGACGCACGCGCGAAGTCTTCGCGGCCGTCACGAAAGTGTTCCCGCGCGAACAGCTCTCGGGGCACTTCCACGACACCTACGGGCAAGCGCTCGCCAACATTTACGCGGCCCTGCTCGAAGGCATCGAGATCTTCCACGCGTCGGTCGCCGGTCTCGGCGGCTGTCCGTATGCGAAGGGAGCAACGGGCAACGTGGCGACCGAGGACGTGCTCTACCTCATGAATGGGCTAGGCATCGAAACGGGCATCGACTTGGATGCCGTCGTCGGCATCGGCGATTTCATTTCGAAGGCGATCGGGCGCGCGAACGTCTCGCGCGCCGGCCGCGCGTTGCTCGCCAAAGCAGCAAACGCCGCATGCGCCTCCTAAATCGATAAATCGAATCACGCGGAAACTACACGAGATGGAGGATGCTCAGTTGAGGTTGACGAATCTGCCCGATGCGCCCGACGCATCGGAGCCGCTCGCCGCACTGCCGGAATCGGCCCAGCGCGTCGCGCTGTTGCTGCGCGAATGCGGCCACGAAAAACCTGTCGTCATGCTGCCGCAGACCGGCAAGACATCGGCCGAGGCCGCGGCCGGGCTCGGTTGTTCCGTCGCGCAGATCGCGAAGTCCATTCTGTTTCGCCGGCGCGAGGACGATGCCCCCGTGCTCGTCGTCGCGAGCGGCGCGAATCGTGTCGATGAGGAAAAGGTCGCGCAGCACGTAGGCGGAATCGCGCGTGCCGATGCGAAATTCGTCCGAGAAAAAACGGGCTATGCGATCGGCGGCGTTTGTCCGATCGGGCATTTGACCCCGCCCGTCACTCTGATCGATTCGGATTTGCTGCAGCTCGACAGCTTGTGGGCCGCGGCCGGCCATCCGCACGCGGTGTTCAATCTATCGCCGCAGGAATTGATCGCGATGACGGGTGCGCCCGTGGTGGACGTCGCATTGCGCGGTTAGGGACCATGCGCCCCCGAGCATCGGGGCGCGATCGGTTCCGCGCGGACAAAAAAGAAAGCCGTTCATCATCGAGGACGAACGGCACAATGTTCGACGTGATCAGCGTCAGTTGTCATGATACCGATGCGCGCTCGGGCCACGCATCGGTGATTTCCCTGCAGATCGGCGCCGCCTGCCGTCACTTGCATTGAGCACTGCCGCGCGCGCGTAGCGCCGCACCACCAGCCGCGCCTACCCGAGCGCCGCGACGCGACGGCACGATGCGCCAGCCGAAGTTCACGCCGGCGGCCGCCAGGAGAATCAGCGCCGCACCGGCCAGTTGCACCCAGGCAAGCGTCTGCCCGAATGCAAACCGGTCGCAGACGATCGCGACGATCGGGTAGATGAACGAGAGCGCCGCGGTCATCGACGTCGGCAGCTTTTGAATCGCGCCATAGAGCAGAACATAGACGAGCCCCGTGTGCACGACGCCGATCGTGGCCAGGTCGGCCCAAGGCAAGGACGTATGCGGGAGGGCCCCGTAGTCGACGAACGGCGCGAGCAGGAACACGCCGAGCGTGACCTGGATCAACGCGATCAATTGCGGCGGCGTGCCCTTGAGCCGCTTCGTGATGATCGACGACACGGCATAGAAGAAGGCCGCACCGAGCGAATACCCGATCCCTACGAGATATTGCCCCGGCACCGCCAGCACCGCGGGCTGCACTTTGACGACGAGCAGCAGTCCGATAAACGCCACGCCGAGCCACGCGGCCGTCGAGACCGTGATGCGTTCGCGGAATACGACCGCGCCGAGCGCGACCAGCATGAACGGCTGCGTGTTGTAGGCCACCGTCGCCATCGAAATCGAGGCCCGCGAGTAGGCGGCGAACAGCAAGACCCAATTGGCGACGATGGCCGCGCCGCCCGCCGCGGCAAGCGCGAGCGTGCGCCACGTGAGCATCTCTTTGCGAATGAGCCCGAGCGCGGCGCAAATCGCCAAGAGCGTCGGAGCGCCCAACGCGCAGCGCACGAACACGACGTTTTGCGGGGACTGGCCCGAGGCGACGACGAGCCAGCCGATCGTGCCCGAGATCGACATCGCGGCGATCATCTCGAGCGCGCCGCGCCGGATTTCCTTGCCTGATTGATTCACCATGAATGCACCTGTCTTGAGTCGCGCGTAAAGCGCCGGAAACCGAAGATCGATGCAAACGAGTCTAACGATTTGAAGCCGTTGAAAACAGCGATAAACTTAGGCGGAAACGGAATTTTCTCTTCGAAACGAAGGCCGATATGCCAAAACGCCTTTCCGATGGTTCGAATATCCCCGATTTGGACTCGACCGACCGCGCCCTGCTGCGTCTGCTAGCCGACGACGCGCGCACCGCGGTCGCCGATCTGGCGCGCGAGATCGGGCTTTCGGCGCCGAGCACGGCCGAGCGGCTGCGGCGCCTCGAGGCACAGGGCGTCATCGAACGCTATACCGTGCAACTCGATCCGCGCGCGCTCGGCTACACGTTGCAGGCGATCGTGCGCGTGAAGCCGTTGCCGGGGCAACTGCATCTGGTGGAAGACGAGATTCGCCGCATCCCCGAATTCGTCGAATGCGACAAGGTGACGGGCGACGATTGCTTCATCTGCCGGCTCTTCTTGCGCAACATCGAGGAATTAGACGACATTCTGAACAAAGTCGGCGAGCGCGCCGAGACGAGCACCGCCATCGTGAAGGCGACGCCGGTGGCCCGGCGCCTCCCCCCGCTCGGACCAGCCGAGCCTCGCGCGGCACATACCGCCGGCCGCGCGCGCGAGGACGCGCAGCCGAGCGCTAAGCCGCGCGAGCTCAAGCGCGGTGTTCGTTGACGCGCCTTTCGCTGCGGACCATGCGTTCGCCCGATTCGTCCGCTTCGAAGAAGTCGTGGATCTCCGCGATCAACGCGTCGGGCGCTTCCTCGGGGATGTAATGTCCGCACGGCAATGCGCGGCCGCTCACATCGCGCGCCACGCGTTGCCATTCGCGCAGCGGATCGAAGCAGCGAGCGACGACACCTTCGGCACCCCACAGCACGCGCAGCGGGCAACCGATTTTACGGCCGCGCTCGAGATCGGCGCGATCGTGCTCGAGATCGATCGTGGCCGAAGCACGATAATCCTCGCACATCGCGTGCACCGCACCGGGTGCGCGCAATGCATCGCAATAGGCGCGCAATGCGTCGGGCTCGAACGGTTCGAGCCCAGCATGGCGGCCGCCCATGACCGACTTCACATAGGTCTCCGGGTCCGCGCCGATCAGCGTTTCGGGAAGCGGCTCTGGTTGGATCAAAAAGAACCAATGGAAGTAGGCGGTCGCGAACGTGCGATCGGTCGCTTCGTACATCGCGAGTGTCGGCGCGATATCGAGGAGCATCATGCGCTCGACGGCGTCCGGATAATCGAGCGCCATGCGATGCGCAACGCGAGCGCCGCGATCATGCGCGCACAACAGAAACCGATCGAACCCGAAATGACGCATGACGGCCACTTGATCCGCAGCCATTGCGCGTTTCGAATAGGGCGCGTGACTCGGATCGCTCGCGGGCTTGGCCGATCGACCGTATCCGCGCAGATCGGTGGCGACGACGGTGAAATGCTCGGCAAGGCGCGCGGCGCATCGGTCCCAGATGCGATGGGTTTGCGGATGTCCATGCAATAGCAGCAAAGGGGGACCGTCGCCGCCCTTCCATCCAAAAATTTCGACGCCGTCGGCATCGACGCTAAACGGAGTAAAGTCGGCGAAACTCATAGCGCTCGCTCCTGCCTCTTATCGTTGTTCGAACCATTCGTATTCTAGGTGTGTGGCTGGCGTCTGCTTGTTCGAAGCGCCACGAAACGTAGAACCAGAGCACTCACTCGAATGCAAAGCGGCCCGGGACCGACGTTTTAATCGCCTATAATTCGAACGTTCGTTCTTTTAATGAAGAGGAGACACGCGTCATGGCCCTGCCCGCCGTCCTAAAGAATCTGACGCTGCCTATCGTCGCGTCGCCGATGTTCATCGTGAGCTACCCCGAGCTCGTGCTTGCCCAATGCAAGGCCGGGATCGTCGGTTCGTTTCCTGCATTGAACGCGCGGCCCGCCGAATTGCTCGACGAATGGCTCACGCAGATGGACGAGGCACTGGCCGCGCACCGCGCCGCGCATCCGGGCGCGACGGTCGGGCCCGTCGCCGTCAATCAGATCGTGCATCAGTCGAACGCGCGGCTCGAACACGACGTGCGCGTGTGCGTCGATCACAAGGTACCCATCTTCATTACGAGCTTGCGCGCGCCCGCGAAAGAGATCATCGATGCGGTCCATAGCTACGGCGGCATCGTGCTGCACGACGTCATCAATTTGCGCCACGCGCAAAAAGCGCTCGAAGCCGGCGTGGACGGCCTGATTCTCGTGGCGGCCGGCGCGGGCGGCCATGCCGGCACGACCTCGCCGTTCGCGCTCGTCGGCGAAGTGCGGCGGATTTTCGACGGGCCGATCGTGCTGTCCGGCGCAATCGCCAACGGCGGCTCGATCCTCGCCGCGCAGGCGATGGGCGCCGATCTCGCCTACATGGGGACCCGCTTCATCGCCACACGCGAGGCGCACGCCGTCGACGACTACAAGCGCGCGATCGTCAACGCGAGCGCGTCGGATATCGTCTACACGAACCTGTTCACGGGCGTGCACGGCAATTACATCCGCGAGAGCATCGTCAACGCGGGACTCGATCCCGAGGCGCTGCCTGTCTCGGACAAAACCGCCATGAACTTCGCGAGCGACAAAGCAAAAGCATGGAAAGACATCTGGGGCGCGGGGCAAGGCGTCGGTTTGATGGACGACGTGCCGAGCGTGGCCGAACTCGTCGAGCGGCTCAAGCGCGAATATAACGAAGCACGCGAGCGGCTGTCGCTAAGTTAATGGTCTTCGGTCGCAGGCGGCGACCTCGCTCGTTAACCAATCGGCGAAAGCTTGCGCACCGGGCTTCACGGTGCCCGTTTTGCGGCTGAGCAGCCAAAAGGCATTGGCGTCGGGCACCGCCACCGTGCCGACGCGCTCGAGCCGGCCGGCGGCCAAATCGTCGGCGACGAGTGCGAACGGAGCCAGCGCGATCCCGCGCCCGGCAATCGCCGCTTCGATCGCCAGGTGCATCACGCTGTAAAGAGGCCCCGACTCCGCCGCGGCGAGCCAGGCCGGCGAGTGCAACCCTGTCGCGGCAAGCCATCCGGTCCAAACATTGTCGGGCCGCCCCCTGCTTAACCCCGCCGCCGATGATGGCGGCAATGCAACCCGCAGCAATGGAGCCGGGACGGGCCGCTCGATGAGCGACAGTTCCGCCGGCAGCGTGGCCCGCAACGCCGGGCTGCATACCGGCACGACCTCATCGACGAATGCAAGCCGCTGCGCGTCGAGCTCGCCGTACGGCCCGGGCCCGTAGCGCAATGCGAGGTCGATGCGCCCATCGTTGGCCAAATCGACGAGCGTTTCCGACACCAGGAGCTGCAAATCGATACCTGCGTGGCGCCGATAGAAATCATCGAGGCGAGGCGCCAGCCAACGCGAAGCGAACGAAGGCACCGCGCTGATGACGAGCGTATTGCGTGGCGGCGCGTGCGAAGGGGACGCCGCGATCAGTGCGGCGTGGATCTGCGCGAATGCACCCGAGATATCGTTCGCGAGGACCGAGCCCGCCGGGGTCAAACGCACCGCGCGATTGAGCCGTTCGAAGAGCGGTGCCCCGAGATACGATTCGAGCGTCGTCACTTGCTGACTGATCGCGGCGGGTGTGACGAATAACTCCGTGGCGGCCGCTTTGAAGCTGCCCAGACGCGCGGCGGCTTCAAACGCACGCAGTGCGCTCAGCGGAAGGTTGTGGATCGCGATGACGTTCGGCATCGCGTCAGTTTAGCCAAACTAATTCGACGACGGAAAAACTCGTTTGTCGTCGTGACCACCGTCCGCCTATGCTGGCGCTTCGATCCACCAATATGCTCAGGAGCGCGAATGAATGCCCACGAATCGGTTCTGGTCTTGCTCGGCAGCGCGCGCCGCGAGGGCAACACGGAGCAACTCATGCGGCGCGCCGCCGCCCGGTTATCGACTGAACAAGCCGTACAGTGGCTGCATCTAGGCGATTATCCGCTGCCGCCTTTCGTCGATATCCGTCACGAGGATGCGCCGGTCTACGAAGCGCCCACAGGCAACGAGGCGCTCTTGCTCGAACGGACCTTGGCCGCGTCGCACCTCGTCTTCGCGATGCCGCTCTACTGGTATAGCCTGCCGGCCGACGCGAAGCGCTACCTCGATTACTGGAGCGCGTGGATGCGGGTGCCCGGCGCCGATTTTCAGCGGCGCATGGCGGGCAAACAGCTCTCGGTCGTCACCACGGTCAGCGACGAGAATCGCCGCGTGGCCGAGCCGTTGATCGACTCGCTGCGGCTCACGGCCCAGTACCTTCACATGACGTTCCGCGGCGCGGTCGTCGCCTTCGGCAATCGCCCCGGCGAAGCGCTCGCGGCCCCTTCGATCGTCGACGACATCAGCGCATTGTTATCCGCCGAGATTACCGCGTGACACCCATGGCCCACGTGGTCACGCGTTGCGGCGATACTGCCCGCCGACCTCGAACAGCGCGTGCGTGATCTGCCCGAGCGAGCAGACGCGCACCGCATCCATCAGTACCGCGAATACGTTCTCGCCCTGCATCACGGCACGCCGCAGCCGATCGAGCATCGGTGCGGATTGTTCCGCATGGCATGCCTGAAACGCGCGCAGCCGTTCGATTTGATTGCGCTTTTCCTCGAGGGTCGAGCGCGCCAGCGCGAGCGGCCCGAGTGTTTGCGGGGCGGATTCGTCGACGAACGTATTCACGCCGACGATCGGATACGAGCCGTCGTGCTTGCGTTGCTCGTAGCGCATCGATTCGTCCTGGATACGTCCGCGCTGGTAGCCGGTTTCCATCGCGCCGAGCACGCCGCCGCGCGCGGTGAGGCGATCGAATTCGTCGAGCACGGCCGCTTCGACGAGATCGGTCAATTGCTCGATGACGAAGCTGCCTTGATTCGAGTTCTCGTTCTTCGCCAAACCCCATTCGCGATTGATGATGAGCTGGATGGCCATCGCTCGTCGCACGGACGACTCCGTCGGCGTCGTAATCGCTTCGTCGAATGCATTCGTATGCAGCGAATTGCAATTGTCGTAGACGGCGATCAGCGCTTGCAGCGTCGTGCGGATATCGTTGAACGCGACCTCTTGCGCGTGCAGGCTGCGGCCCGACGTCTGCACGTGATACTTGAGCTTTTGGCTGCGCTCGTTCGCACCGTACCTCTCGCGCATCGCCACCGCCCAAATGCGGCGCGCCACGCGGCCGAGCACCGCGTACTCGGCCTCCATGCCGTTCGAAAAGAAGAACGATAGGTTCGGCGCGAAATCGTCGATCGGCATGCCGCGCGCCAAGTAGGCCTCCACATAAGTGAAGCCGTTCGCGAGCGTATAGGCGAGCTGCGTGATCGGATTCGCGCCCGCCTCCGCGATGTGATAGCCCGAGATCGACACCGAATAGAAGTTGCGTATGTCGTGTTCGATGAAATAGGCCTGTATGTCTCCCATCACCTTTAGGCTGAACTCCGTCGAGAAGATGCAGGTGTTTTGGCCCTGGTCCTCCTTCAAGATGTCGGCTTGCACGGTCCCGCGTACCGCGCTCAACGCCTGTGCGCGCGTCTCCGCCATCTCGGCCGCGCTAGGCTCGCGCCCTTGCGCCGCGCACCGCGCGCGCAATCGTTCGAGTTGCTGATCGATCGCGGCGTTGAAGAACATCGCCAATAGGGTCGGCGCCGGACCGTTGATCGTCATCGAGACCGACGTCGCCGGATCGCACAAGTCGAATCCGTGGTAGAGCGTCTTCATATCGTCGAGCGTGGCGACCGAGACGCCCGAATTGCCGATCTTGCCGTATACGTCCGGCCGTTCGCCGGGGTCTTCGCCATAAAGCGTCACCGAGTCGAAGGCCGTCGAAAGACGCCGCGCCGGCATACCTTCGGAGAGCAATTTGAAGCGGCGATTCGTGCGCGCCGGATCGCCCTCGCCCGCGAACATGCGTGTCGGGTCTTCGTTCTCTCGTTTGAACGGGAACACGCCCGCCGTGAAGGGAAAACAACCGGGCAAGTTTTCGAGCATGAGCCAGCGTAGCGTTTCGCCGGGATCGGCGAATGCCGGTAAGGCCACCTTGCGGATCGAGGTGCCCGCGAGCGTCGTCGCCGAAAGTTGTATGCGAAGCTCCCGGCCACGAATCGTCACGACGCGTTCGTCGCCCGAATAGTCGGCGACCGTGCGCGGCCACGCATCGAGCAACGCGCGCTCGCGCGGGCCAAGACAGGCCTCGCGCGCCGCCGTCAAACTATCGAGCCGCGCGACTAGCGAGGCCGCGGTGGCGGCGTCGCTCGCCATGGCGGCCCCCGCTTCTTCCATGGCCATGCGTCTAGCCTCGGCAAGCTGCCAACGCTCGCGCGCATACCGCGCCTGCTCCGTTGCCCTCGTGCGATAGGCCCGGATCGTATCGGCGATTTCGGATAGATAGCGCGTGCGTGCGATGGGCACGATGGCGCCGTCCGCATGCGAATGGCGAGTCGCTACGCGAGGCAAACGAGCGCTAGGAGCAGGCGCCGGCAAGCCGAATTCGCGCAGCGCATCGGCAATGCGGCCGTATAGCGCGGTCACGCCATCGTCGTTGAAACGCGAGGCGATCGTGCCGACGACCGGCATTTCATCGGGTGCCTCGCCGAACGCGCCGCGGTTGCGCTGCATCTGTTTGGCCACGTCGCGCAACGCATCGAGCGCACCGGCGCGATCGAACTTATTGATCGCAACGAAATCGGCGAAGTCGAGCATGTCGATCTTTTCGAGCTGACTCGCGGCGCCGAACTCAGGGGTCATCACATAAAGCGAGCGATCGGCGACTTGGGCGATCGCGGCATCACCCTGCCCGATGCCCGATGTTTCGACGATCACGAGATCGAAGCCGGCCGCTTTGCAGGCGGCGATCGCATCGGGGATGACGTCGGGCAATTCGCTGGCCGCCGCGCGCGTGGCAAGCGAGCGCATGAAAACGCGCGGCCCATGACTCCACTGTGCGATCGCGTTCATGCGAATACGGTCGCCCAGCAGCGCGCCGCCCGATTTGCGGCGCGACGGATCGACGGCTAGGATCGCGATCGACAGCGCATCGCCGTAATCGAGGCGAAACCGCCGCACGAGCTCGTCCGTCAACGATGACTTGCCTGCGCCGCCCGTCCCCGTCACGCCAAGCACGGGCACTGGCGTTCGGGCGTCGGCGCGTTCGGCCAAGGCCGCGAGCATCGCGGCGTCCGCGTGCCCGTTTTCGAGCGCGCTGATGAGCCTCGCCAGCGCGCGCCGAGCCGCCGGTCCATCGCCGGCGACGGCCGCCAGCCATGCCGCCGCATCGGGCTCGCTGGAGGGATCGGCTCGCTCCCGCACCTGTCGGCAGCGGGCGATCATATCGTCGATCATGCCTTGCAGGCCAAGCCGCTGCCCCGCCTGCGGCGAGTACAGACATCGCACGCCGTAGCGCATCAACGCGTCGATTTCGTCGGGAAGAATGACGCCGCCCCCGCCGCCGAACACGGCGATATGCTCGCCGCCGCCCTCGCGCAGCGCATCGACGAGATAGGTGAAGTATTCGAGGTGTCCGCCTTGGTAGCTGGAGACAGCCACGGCATCGGCATCCTCGTCCAGGGCCGCGCGCGCGACCTCCGCGACGGACCGGTTATGACCGAGATGGACGACTTCGACGCCGTTGGCCTGCAAGATGCGGCGAATGATATTGATCGTTGCGTCGTGGCCGTCGAACAGCGCGGCGGCCGTGACGAAACGCAAGCGTCGAGCCGGCGCCGGACCGGGGGCGCGGCGCTGTTGCGGCGCGGAAAGATCGGTCATGACTGAGCCCGTTGCACGCTTGCCGGCTGCGAAGCCGATGCTTGCAGTATAGGCAACGGGCGGCGAGGCTCCGTGCGCGCGCCCTCACGCGTGATGCAAGGCCGGGCGCCTCCCGGCCTTGCGCGCTCCCAGCGAATCGAAACGCGGTGCTTAGAACTTCGCGCGCATGCCCGCGCCGATCGTTTGCCCCGTCGAAAGGCTGCTCAGCTTGTCGTTCATATACGCGGCGTACAGATCGGTACGCTTGGAGAGCGGATAGTCGTAGCCGAGCGCCCAAGTGCGGCGCGTCTGGTCGAGTCCGCCCGCATCGCGCGAGTAAGCGAACGAAGCCATGACCGAGCCCGGGCCGACGGGCACCGTCACGCCGCCTTGCCCCGTATTCACGTGCCAACTGCCGCCCGTCAGGTTGTCGTTCTTCGTGTACATATACTGGCCGTAGAACTTGGCAACTTTCAGGTCGTAGCTCGCGCCGAGCTGAGCGACGCTCTGGCTCTTGAACGGAACGATCGTCCCAAACGGCGGCACGTTCACGAGATCGCCAGGGCTGTTGTTGAAGTTCACGTACTGATAGACACCGGTCGCCGCGAACGGACCATGGAAGTACAGGAACTGCGCGCTCCATTTTTTCGCGCCGTTGTTGCCGGCTTGGTTGCCGAGGCCGTACATGACGCTGGCCGACAGCCCGTTGTAATCGGGCGTGGAATACTGAATCGCGTTGTTCCAGCCCGAATCGCCGACCACGCCCATGTCCGTGCCATACGTCGCACCCGTCGGCGTCGCCGTATTGCCGAGGAAGACGTGATAGACCATCGGCGAGAATGTGTACGAGTCGATGAACGGGTTGAACAGAATCGTCGAGACGAACAGGTGCGTCGTCAAACGGCCGGCCGTTACCGTGCCGTAGGGCGATTCGATGCCGACGTAGGCGTTGCGCGAGAAGAAGCTGTCGCCCGTGAAGCGGCCGTAGTTGCCGTTTTGGGGCAGGAAAAAGTCTTCCAACGTGAAGACGGCCTTATATCCGCCGCCGAGATCTTCCGAGCCCTTCATCCCCCAGTACGACGTCGACATGCCGCCGCCACCGACGACCCATGAGCGCTGCCCACCCGGGAATTGCTGCATCCCCACCCACGTGTCGACCTGTCCGTAGAGCTGCACGCTCGATTGGGCATGGACGGCTGTACCCGCCGCACAAGCGAAGGCGGCGACGGCGGCCATGCGAAGACTCGTTTTCAGCGCGCGGCTGACGGTGGCTTTCATAGGTTCTCCTGTCATTTGTCAGAAAAGTGATACGTGTGAACCGCTCCTGGCGCTGTGGGTCGCCTTATTTTGTTTCGGGGCGAGCCCATCTTTACGGACCATATTTGCGGACAAAATTACGTCCTCTTATGGCCGGTATAGCGATTCGCTTAATCGTGCCGCATGCGAAGGCGCGCTTGCCCATACCCGGTGCGCCGGGGTGAACCGGTGCACGCGAATAGCGCGTCGCGAATGGCCGGACAGGCGCACGGGCGCTCGCTCTCAGCCGTAAATTCGGAAACAGGAGGGAATATGACGCACGAGTGGCGGACGACAAAATGTTTTCGTCCGAGGAGTGCCTCGTAGACGAGTGGAAGCGGGGTTTAGGGCTTGAAAGTGTGGCGAATTTGCATCATTGGCCGGCGCCGCGGAGGCGGGACGATGAGGCGGTGCGATGCCCCACGAAGGTGAGGCGTCAGTTGCGGTAGGCCGACGGCGGCTGCGGCGGTCGCGGCACATGGCCGTTCGGCGGGGGCGGCGGCCGCGTGGCTTCGCGCTCCTCGTTGTAGCGGGCGATGTCGGCACGAATCGATCCTGCACGCAGATACGCGGCACCGCCCTCGCGCGCGAGCGTGCGCGCTTCGTCGCTGACCGGCCGCAACGGCATCGCCGCGGGCAGGGCGACGGGCGCGGGTACCATTCGTGCGGCGCCATGCCCGTAAGGGTTGCCCGACATCATGAAGGCGCGACGGGCGGAGGGCCGGATAACGGGCCCCGCGGCACGACTCGGTGCCCGCCACAGCGAGGCGCCGCGCGAGGGCGCGAACCATCCCTCATGCCCGTGCGGAGGCTGCGCGAGGGCGAGCGAAGCCGCGAACGTGCAAAGCACGACCGCCACCCACCGCCCAATGAATTTCAACGCGCAATCCGTCATTTTCGATGCACTCGCCTGGCCCCCACGGAATGCTGCCCGGGCACGATGCGCCTTCTTTACCGAGCGCTCGTCAGATCAAAGCGGGCTCCGGGGGATCTTGAGGTGTAATTTATGGGCCGCCCCACGAGGTGTCGAGGCAAAAAGTGTTAGGCGAGCGACGCCGTTGTAACTCGGTGTTACCGTGGCGCTTTTGGCTGGTTGCCCGCATTCATGCGACTATTGCGCAGTGCCGCAAATTTCGATTTGCTTCCCATTTTCCCTTTTTATATTCGCGCGCCCGGCGCGCATTCGTTTCGCGATAACGAGAAGTAGCTCATGCGTCGTCCTCCCTTTCTGGTTCCCGACAATTTCACGCTCGCGCTCGTTGGGACGGTTGTGCTCGCGAGCCTCTTACCCTGCAAAGGCGAGACGGCGGTCGCCGTCGATTGGGTCACCAATATCGCGATCGGGCTGTTGTTCTTCCTGCACGGCGCCAAGCTCTCGCGCGAGGCGGTCGTGGCGGGCGCGACGCATTGGCGGCTGCATGGCGTCGTACTGATCAGCACCTTCGTCATGTTCCCGCTGCTTGGGCTGGCGATGAAGCCGCTCGTCGCGCCTATCGTCACGCCCGCGCTCTACACGGGCATTTTATTTCTGTGCACCTTGCCCTCGACCGTGCAATCGTCGATCGCCTTCACCTCGATCGCACGGGGCAACGTGCCGGCCGCCGTTTGCAGTGCGTCGGCATCGAGCCTGCTGGGCATCTTCCTGACCCCGGCGCTCGTGAGTGTGGTGGTCACGAACCACGCGGCCACGACCGGCTCGGGCTGGCACACGGTCGGCGCCATCGTCATGCAACTGCTCGTCCCGTTCGTCGCCGGTCAATTGCTGCGGCCCGTGATCGGCCCGTGGATCGATCGCAACCGGGCGGTATTGCGCTTCGTCGATCAGGGCTCGATCCTACTCGTCGTGTACACCGCGTTCAGCGAGGCCGTCAACGAAGGGCTGTGGCGCCACCTGCCGCCCGCCGCGCTCGCCGGCCTCGTCTTCGTCAATGCGCTGCTGCTTGCGCTCGCGCTCGGCATCACGGCGTTCGCGAGCAAGCGCCTCGGATTCAATCGCGAAGATCAAATCACCATCATCTTTTGCGGATCGAAGAAGAGCCTCGCATCGGGCATCCCCATGGCCAAGGTGATTTTCGCATCCCATGCGGTGGGCGCCGTCGTCCTGCCGCTCATGCTGTTTCACCAGATGCAGTTGATGGTTTGCGCGGCCCTCGCCCAGCGCTGGGCCACCCGCGAGACGCACGCCGAGCGCTCGCAGACCGCCGCCGCCCAGCGGCACTGAGCGAGCCCGGCGGCGTCGCCTCGGTCGCCGCCGGCTGATTGCACCGCATCGAAAACTTTGCGACGAGCATAGAAAATCAATTACCGACCGGGCATTTTCCGATCTAGAAATCCGAAAGGAAAAGCGCAAACGTTTGCATGCAATAAATGGCCGAAAATAGCGCATGCCCGCGGTTCGCAAAAACGGTCCGACACACTCCTCGACATCCGTCCCACCCTGGTTCGACGCGGCAAAAAACGCCAACAGCCCGCAGGCGTCCGTCCATCACTCATAAATCTTCTTAAAATCAACCCACTGGGCTTTTAGCGCTATTAGAATGGCGCGACCAAACGGGGTGCCACGAGCTTTTTCCGTGAATGCCGAAATAGCACGTCCAAGCGAGACAATAATGAACAGCGAGGATAGACCAAACGATGTTCGCCAGGAGGGCGTGTCGCGCCGCATGCGGCGCATCCGGGGACGGCGCGCCAAGACCATCGAGGCGCCCGAAGACACGCACTCGTTCGAAGACTATGCCGCGCATCGCCTCTGGTCGTTCCTGTGTGCGCAACTCGCCACGGCGCTCGTCGGCTACATCGTGCTCGTCGCCGGCGACGCCTGGCTCGACAAGCAGCGCATGGCCCCAGCCGCGCTCGCAAGCGCCCTGCCGGCGCTGCCGATGACGCTCTCGCTCGTCGTCGCCTGGAGCAAGGGCAGCGGATTGCGCGCGAGCCTGGCGGCACTCGCCTTTATCGCTTCGCTCGAAGCCGGCATCGTCCTGCACGCGCTGCAATGGGGCGACGGCCTGCTCATCGTGCTGCCGGCCTTCGTCTTGATTCCGCTCACGTTTAGTCCGGTGCTGCTGCGCGGATGGGATTTCCCGGCCGCGGCAGCGCTCGCGTTGGCGGGCCCGCTCACGCTCGTGGCCATCGGCCGGCCGGCCGCGGTCGAACAATTCGGCGTCGTGCTTTCGATGTTCATCGCCATCTCCACGAGCCTCGTCACGAACCTGTTCGCGCTGCGTTCGCAGAAAAAGAGCTTCCGGCTGGAGCGTCAACTGCGCGCGTTCGCCGACATCGACGAACTCACGCAACTCCCGCGCCGCCGCCGCGTGTTCGAACTCGGGCGCCGTATCTTGCTGCGGGCCGAACGCGTCTCACAGCCATTTTCGGTGCTCTATATCGACGCCGACCATTTCAAGGCCGTCAACGACCGTTTCGGGCACGACGCCGGTGATCGCGCATTGCAGTTGATCGCGCAGCACATCCAGCACAGCATGAGGCCGAGCGACGTTGCGGGGCGCTTCGGCGGGGAGGAGTTCGTCGTGCTGTTGCCCGGCACCGATGAGCAAGATGCTGCTCGCGTCGCCGAACGCTTGCGGCGCCGGATCGAAGACTGGCGTCAGTTCGAGGTGGCGTTGACGATCAGCGTGGGGGTCGCGCAGCATGTGCGCGGCGAAGCGATCGAACGCGTGATCCGGCGCGCCGACACCGCGCTGCTCGACGCAAAAGGCAGCGGCCGCAATCGCGTGGTCATCGCCCAGCGTCCGCTGGACGCGCTGACGCCGCGTCAGGACGGGCAGACCATGGGCATGGCCGAGCGCGTACGCGAGCACGCGCGGACCGATGCGGCCAACGATTCGTTGGCCAAGCCCGGCCGCGAGCCGGTGGCCGATTGAGGACACGGCCGCCGGGCCGCGAACGCACCATGCCGGTGCATCGCTTCACCGAAAATTCATTCAATTCTCAAGCATCGCGGTCGATAAGCCGAATGTCCAACCATTTCGGCTCGTTGTCCCGTCATGTCTTTGAGTCACTCATCGCAACCCGGCCAGCCGTCCGTTGCCCAGTTGATCGCCCGGCGCACGCTCGATGCCGTTTTCCAGCCGATCGTCGATTTCGACGGCGGCACCATCCTGGGCTACGAGGGGCTTATCCGCGGCCCCGCCGGTTCGGGGCTCGAATCGCCCGGCGCCCTGTTCGCTCGCGCCGCTAGCGAGGGTTTATCGGTGGCGCTCGAGCATGCGGCCGCCCGTCGATGCATCGACGCGTTCGCGGGCCTCGGGTGCGAGGGCAAACTCTTCTTGAATTTCAGCGCGGAAGCGCTGGTCGCGCTCGTGCGGACCCGCGAGCGGACGCTCGCCTGGCTGCAGCGGCGCGGGCTCGGCGTCGATCGGATCGTGCTGGAGTTGACCGAGCAATGCGCGATCGCCGACGTGGCGACCTTTGTGCCCGCCGTTCACGCGTTGCGCGAGACGGGCGTCCAATTCGCGCTCGACGATTACGGTACGGCCAACGCAAGCATGAACTTGTGGGTGCGCTTGCAGCCCGACGTCGTCAAAATCGACCGTTTTTTCATCCACGACATCGCGAACGATCCGCTCAAGTTCGAGGCCGTGCGCGCCATGCAGCATTTCGCCGGCTCGAGCGGCGCGCGGCTCGTCGCCGAGGGCATCGAGAACGCGGCCGATCTGATCGTCGTGCGCGACATGGGCATCGCGCTGGGCCAGGGCTTCTTTATCGGCCGCCCCGCCGCGCAGGCGCCGCGCGAATTCGCGCAAGGGGCGCGCGAGGCGCTCGGCGCGGGTCATATCGCCGTCTTCCCCGGCGCGACGCGCACGCCGGTGGCCGCGTCCCCCTCGGGCGGCATGGCGGCCGCGAAGATGATCGTGACCGCGCCGGCCCTGCCGATGAGCGCGACCAACAACGACGTGCTCGAACTGTTCAATCGTCTGCCGGCCCTGCACGCGGTTGCCGTGGTGGAGAACGAGCGCCCCGTCGCGCTGATCAACCGGCGCAGTTTCATGGACCGCTACGCGCTGCCCTATCACCGAGAGCTGTTCGGCAAGCGCCCTTGCATGCTGTTCGCCAACGCCTCGCCCGTCGTCATCGAAAAATCGATGACCGTCGAGCAAATGGCCAAATTGCTCGCGAGCGACGACCAGCGCTACCTGGCCGACGGCTTCGTCATCACCGACGAAGATCGCTACGTGGGCCTCGGCACGGGCGAATCGCTCGTGCGCGCCGTCACCGAGGTGCGTATCGAGGCGGCTCGCTACGCGAATCCGCTCACCTTCTTGCCCGGCAATATTCCGATCAGCTCGCATATCGCACGGCTCGTCGAACATCGCGCCGAGTTCTATGCCTGCTATGTCGATCTGAACCACTTCAAACCGTTCAACGATCGCTACGGCTACTGGCAAGGCGACGAAGTACTCAAATTCGCGGCCGCCGTGCTCGCCGACGTCTGCGATCCCACACGCGACTTCCTGGGCCACGTGGGCGGCGACGACTTCCTCGTCCTCTTTCAGAGCGACGATTGGGCCGAGCGCGCGGCGCGGGCGGTGCACGACTTCAATACGGGCGCACTGCGCTTTTATGCCGACGACGATCGCGCCGCGGGCGGGATCCACGGCGAGGACCGGCGCGGCAACCCGACCTTCTTCGGCTTCGTCACGATGGCGATCGGCTGCGTGCGCGTGACGCCTCACGCGCGCAACGCGGTGCATTACGGCAGCGAGGAAATCGCGTCGGTGGCCGCGCTCGCCAAACATCGCGCCAAACAACAGCCGAGCGGCTTTTTCGTGATCGACCTCGACGAGGGTGCGGCGCAGCTACATCTGCACGAGGCCACCGGCGCGGCCAGGCTGCAGCCGGTAAGCCTGCTCGGCTGACGCGGGGATGGAAAACGCGTTTAGTATTTTTTACTAAACATATATTCGTTCGGCATCCCTTGCCGCTTCAACGCTTAAGGTGAATTCCTAGGCGTTGCTCGAGCGGTCGTGTGCCATTTTTACTATACAATTGGCCGCATTCTTTCCCTTGAATGCGAGCGACGATGGCGACCACGATTCGAGACATTGCCCGAGCGGCGAACGTGTCGATCGGCACGGTGTCGCGCGCGCTGAAAAATCAGCCGGGATTGTCCGAAGCCACGCGGCTGCGGGTCGTGGAAACGGCGCAACGGCTCGGCTATGACGCGGCGCAATTGCGTCCGCGCATTCGCCGCCTTACGTTCTTGCTGCACCGCCAGCACAACAACTTCGGCGCGAGTCCGTTCTTCTCGCACGTCCTGCACGGCGTCGAGGACGCTTGCCGCGCGCACGGCATTGTGCCGTCGCTGCTCACGGCGGGCCCCACCGAGGACGTCACGGAGCAATTGCGACTGCATGCCCCCGATGCGATCGCGGTGGCGGGCTTCGTCGAGCCGGAAACGCTCGCCGCCGTCGCCGCGATGCAACGCCCGCTCGTGCTCATCGATCTGTGGGCGCCGAACATGCGCTCGGTCAACCTAGACAATGCCGAGGGAGCGGCGCTCGCGATGCGGCACCTTTTCGCGCTGGGCCGCCGGCGCGTCGCGTTCATCGGCGGGTCGCTCGCGCACTACAGCATCGCGCAGCGCGCGCTCGGCTACCGGCGCGCCTTTTTCGAGGCGGGCCTGCTGTTCGATCCCTCGCTCGAGACGTCGATCGATGCGCATTTGCCGCCAGACGACGGCGCGGCGCTCGCGATGCAGCGGCTGCTCGACGCACAGGGGCCCGAGCACATGCCCAATGCCGTATTCGCCTATAACGACGTCGCGGCGCTGGCCGCCATGCGCGTCGCGCTCGCACGCGGCTTGCGCGTGCCCGAGGACATCGCTTTCGTCGGCTTCGACGACATCCCCGCCGCCTCGCATGCCACTCCGGCGCTCACGACGATCGCGATCGATAAAGAGGCACTGGGCGCGCGCGGGGTTCAAATGCTGCTCGACGACACGCCCGGAGAATTGACGGTGCGCCTGCCCGTTCGGCTCGTCGTGCGCGCCAGCACCGCGGGCGCCCATGACTCGCTCGGCACGGCCAGTATTGAATCGGAAACCACATCATGACGAAGCTCCCCAACGCCTCTCGAAGCGCCAAACCGGCTCCCGGCACCGTTCACACGAATGCGATGGTGCCGCCTGTCGACGACTTCCGCGATCGCGCGTTCCTGCTCGAGCACGTGGCCGATACGTTGGCCTTCTACGCGCCCACGGTGCACGATCCGTCGGGCGGTTTCTTCCACTACTTCAAGGACGACGGCAGCGTCTATAACCGCACCTCGCGCCACCTCGTCAGCAGTTGCCGTTTCGTCTTCAACTATGCGATGGCGTATCGCCACTTCCGCGATCCCCAATACCTGGAGTACGCCCGCCATGGGCTCGCGTTCCTGCGCGACGGCCATTGGGATCCGGAGCATCGCGGGTACGACTGGGAGATCGAATGGCGGGGCGGCGAGAAGCGCACGACCGACGGCACGCGCCATTGCTACGGCCTGGCGTTCGTTCTGCTCGCCCAGGCGCATGCGGCAATGGCGGGGATCGAAGAGGCGCGGCTGCAGATCGCCGAAACGTTCGAGCTCATGGAGCGCCGTTTCTGGGATCCCGCCGCGGGCCTGTATGCCGATGAAGCGACGCCCGACTGGCATGTCTCGACCTATCGCGGGCAGAACGCAAACATGCATACGACGGAGGCGCTGCTCGCCGCCTACGAGGCGACTGGGCATCTCGTCTACCTCGACCGCGCCGAGCGCGTGGCGACCAATATCACCGAGCGTCAGGCGAAACTCTCGCACGGGCTCGTCTGGGAGCACTTCCACGCCGACTGGTCCGTCGATTGGCACTACAACGAGGAAGACAGCTCGAACATCTTCCGTCCGTGGGGCTTCCAGCCGGGCCATCAAACGGAGTGGGCCAAGCTGCTCTTGATCTTGGAGCGGCATCGGCCGCTGCCGTGGCTGTTGCCGCGCGCCGTCGAACTGTTCGACGCGGCGCTCACGCACGCCTGGGACGACGAACACGGCGGCCTTTGCTACGGCTTCGGCCCGGACGGCAAGATCTGCGACCACGACAAATACTTTTGGGTGCAGGCGGAAACGCTGGCCACGGCCGCGCTGCTCGGTCACCGTACCGGCAGCGAACGTTTCTGGGACTGGTACGACGAGATCTGGAGCTATAGCTGGACCCATTTCGTCGATCATCGCTACGGCGCCTGGTACCGGATCCTCACCTGCGACAATCGCAAGTACAGCGACGAGAAGAGCCCCGCCGGCAAGACCGACTATCACACGATGGGCGCCTGTTACGAAGTGCTCAACGCGCTGACCGAGCGAAACGGGGACGCGAGCGCATCGCCCGGCGCCGGGGACTCGGCCAAGGCTTCGGCGGCGCCACCGGCGGCCGGCACCGCGGGCAACGGCAACGGCACGCGAGCGAACGGCAACGGCGGCCATCTCCCGCACCGCGCTTGAACGGATCACCTATGCAAACAAGAACCCCATTGCCCCAGGACTTAGCCGCCGGCGGCGCCGCGCGCACGGCGCAAGTAGCCTTTCCGCAATTCGTCAGCGCCGGCGACATCTTGACCGATCTCGTGCGCACGGATGGCGCTCACTGGATCGCGCATCCCGGCGGCGCCGGCTGGAACGTCGCGCGCGCCGTGGCGCGCTTGGGCTTGCCCACCGCCTTTGCCGGCTCCATCGGCACCGATTGTTTTTCCGACGAGCTATGGCGCGCGAGCGAAGCCGCGGGTTTGGACCTGCGGTTCTTGCAGCGCGTGGACCGCGCACCCTTGCTGGCGATCGTTCACGAAACGCATCCACCCGCCTACTTTTTCATCGGCAACGCGAGCGCCGATCTGGCCTTCGATCCCGAATCGCTGCCCGAGGGCTGGATGGGCGCCGCGCGTTGGGCGCATTTCGGCGGTATCAGTCTCGCCCGCGCCCCGCTCAGCTCGACGCTCGCCACTTTGGCGGCCGATTTGCGCGCCCAAGGCGTGCGGATCAGCTTCGATCCGAATTACCGCAATTTGATGCAAAACGGCTACCGGCCGATGCTCGAAACGATGGCCGCGCTCGCGCATTTGATCAAGGTATCGGACGAGGATCTGCGGTGCCTGTTCGGTACCGACGAAGACACGGCGCTCGAGCAATTGCGCGCCATGAACCGCGACGCCACGGTGCTCGTGACGCGCGGCGCGGGGCCCGCCACGTTGATCGCGCCCGGCGAGACGATTGCGGCGATGCCGCCGCGGATCGAGGTCGTCGATACCGTGGGCGCGGGAGACGCGTCGATCGGCGGCCTGCTCTTTAGCCTCATGCAGCGGCCCGAACGTGCCTGGCGCGACCATTTGACGTTCGCGCTGGCGGCGGGCGCGGCGGCTTGCCGTCACGCGGGTGCCCATTCGCCGACGCTCGACGAGGTCGTCGCACTGTTGCCATAGACGCGGTTCATGCTCCGTGAGTGTCCCTTGGTGCGCCAAATCGCCCGGGGGCGCGAATGGCCGCCGCTTGCGAGCCAACGGCGTGCTAGCATGAAATCATGCGTCCGAACGGGAGCGGCAACATGGAAGAGGTCACTTACACCAAAGGGATCTATACGGCCAAGCCCGGCGTGCAAGCGCTCGACGACGGCCGGTTTCAGGGCGTCGTCCAGCTTGCGCGCGACGATGCAACCGAGCCCGAAACGATGGTCTACGAAGTCAAAGGCGTCAGTGCCACCGTGACGGAAGCCTTGGAGGAAGCGAAAGCGCTCGCACACCAGATCCTCGGCGAAATCGAGCTATAGCCTGACGGCGCCCTCCAAGCCCATTCGGAACAACGCTCTCCGAGGGAGGTTCAAGATGGCCGAAGAGCAATTCGTCTACGGCGTCTATTCGATCCATGTGCGGCCAATCGAACTCGAAGGTTCGCGCTGGGATGCCGAGTATGAGATACGCCAGCAGGACAAGGCCGTACAACGCTGGACCACCGTAGGCGGCGATACCGGTTACGCGGACGCCGCCGAGGCGGTGGAGCGTGCGCATCGGCAAGCCGTGGCCGACTTGGAGCGCGGCGCGGGCGTGCCGAAGCCCAAAGCGTTCCCGTAGCTGCGTGTCGCGTCGGTGCGTGCTACGCTGCGCCGTTCATGACGATGCGCCGCCCCCATGCAGACCAAGACGCCTCCATTTTCCGACCTGCCGGATCTAGACGACGCCGCCGCGACGAGCGACGCGGCTCCGCGCGTCCCCCGTTCGCCGCATCGGCGGCTTGCCCCGAAGCGCCGCGCGCCCGGGGGCAAGGGCGGGCGTTTGCTGCGCACGGGCTCGGGCACGATCGTCACGCATGGGATGCCCGATCGCACCCGGCTCGATCTTTACCATCGTGCGCTGACGGCGCGTTGGCCGACGTTCTTCGCCTCCCTGGCCGCCTTCTTCGTCTTGCTGAACGGTTTCTTTGCCGCGCTGTATTCGCTGGGTCATGGATCCATTGCGAATCAATCGCCCGAGGGCTTTCTCGGCGCGTTCTTTTTCAGCGTTGAAACGCTGGCTACGGTCGGCTACGGGGACATGCATCCGCAGACCGTCTACGCGCATGCGGTCGCCTCGCTCGAGATCTTTACCGGCATGTCGAGCATCGCGTTGGCGACGGGGCTAATCTTCGTGCGCTTCTCGCGGCCGCGGGCGCGCATCATCTTCTCGCGCAACGCCGTGGTATGTCCGCTCGACGGCCGGCCGACGCTGATGCTGCGCGCTGCCAATGCGCGGCAAAACGTCATCGTCGAAGCCAAAGCGCGACTGCGGCTCATGCGCCACGAGACGAAGCCCGAAGGCTACGCACTATGGCGCATCATCGATTTGAAGCTCGTGCGCGAGCAGCACCCGATCTTCATGCTCGGCTGGAACCTCATGCACGTGATCGACGAATCGAGCCCGCTATTCGGCGAAACGCCCGAAAGCCTCGCCGCCTGCGAAGCGTCGCTGATGCTGATGATCGAGGGTGCGGACGAATGGACGACGCAAACCATGTACGGGCGCCACACGTGGGGACATGAAGACATCCGCTGGCGGCATCGGTTCGCCGATCTGCTGCGCGACGATGACGAGGGCGTGACGCACATCGACTATTCGAAGTTCGACACGCTGCAACCGCTCGACGAACGCGGCGGCGCGTCGAGCGATCTGGGTTAGCCGGGCTAGCCTTCCCCGCGCGCGGCGGCTGCGGCTACTCCCCGTCGCTGCGCGCCGAGCGCGCCCGCCGCACGAGATCGGGCAAGCCGTCGTGCGAGCCTAGCTCGCGCTGCGGCCAATCGACCCAGCGATCGGGCCGCGTCGCCTCGTGGGCCTCGTTGCGCGGGTAACGAATGCGGTTTTCGGCTTTTGGGGGCTCGCCCACGACGATGAGCCGCACCTCCGTGTCCGTATTGTTGATGAACGTATGGCAGATCCCCGTCCCGGCGGGGAAGCCGACGGCGTCGCCGGGGGCCAGGCGGTGCAGGTGCCCGTCGATCCAAGCGTCGGGCGCACCTTCGAGCACGAAGACGAACTCTTCTTCCGCGCTTTCGGCGTGAGGATACGAGGTGCGCCGTCCCGGCGGCAGCCGAACGTGGTGAATACCGATCCGCGTGAGGCCGAGCTTGGCCGCGAGCGGCGCGCCGATCGCCATCAATTCGGTGTCGTTCCTGTAATGGGCGTTGTCCTCGCCCTCGAGTTCGGTCCAGTGCCGGATGAAGCTTGGGCGTTCCATTCGGATCCTCCGCGGTAAATTGCCGCCATTGTTCGCAGGAATTGGATCGGCAGGCAAGAGCGAAGCTTAGGACACAAAAAGAAAAGGACGCGCGCGACTGAGCGGCGTCCTTTTCGAGATATGCGTGGCCCGCGAAAGCCGGGCCACAAACTGACCTACTTCCATACACCGGCACGGCGGTCCGGGAGAGGGACAGGTAGGGCTGCGGGGGCAGTATAGCTGAAAAACACGCGCCAAAGCGCTCGATGCGGTTATCGACCGATAAGATCGGATTCCTTCGGCGAGCTACCCACGCGGCGACAATGAGTATGAACTGGAATGATTTCGAGACCGTGTTTTCGCAGGCCCGTGTAGGCCGCTATAAGTCCAGGTATCACGGTAACGAGGTGCAAGCCATGACTGCGTATCTCCACAACCTACGCATCAGCGAGTCTTTGACACCCTTTTTTTCGACAGTCGAAATTGCGCTGAGAAATTCGATGCACAAGCAACTCGGCGCTTACTTCGGACGCATCGATTGGTGGGAGACCTGGGCCGGGAACCGAGCCTATCGAGGACAAGTCGATCGCATTCAGGCAGCCTACTCGAAGCTGCTGCGCCGCCGAGAGCCGACCACGCCTGACAAGGTCGTCGCAGAACTAACGTTCGGCTTTTGGGCGACGCTGTTCAACGTCGAATTCCAACACACGCTGTGGTCGCCGCTTCGCAAGGCATTTCCCAATTGCCCCAAACTACAACGGCAGCGAAAGACCGTTGCGGCCTTGGTGAACACGCTCCGAGACATGCGTAACCGGGCGTTCCACCACGAACCGGTCCTTTGGCTGTCACCGGACGTCGGAACTGTCTATGAGGACGGCCTCAAACTAGTGTCCTGGATTCACGGGCCCGTGGAAGCGTGGCTGGTCAACCTCACTAGAGTGCATACAACATGGAGTGATTGGAAATTCGCCGAAGCTAGCTTTGCAATGCGTATGGATCGAATATCCTCGGCACCGGTTCGCTAAGGATCTCCCCCGCCCCCCGAAACGTTTCCCTCCAATCCCCGCCCTTCCGCGCACAAATCACCTCATCAAAGCGCCCGCGCAGGCGAGATAGCAAAAATCCTCCCCTTTTGCCGCGAAAGAATAGATCCTTCGCAGCCCCGAGCCAAACCCGCGTCATTTCGTTATCGGCCCGCCGTCGATAGCGCACGGGGCACAAAAGGGATGAAGGAGACACGACCATGACCGCCCGCCTGCCGATCGACGGCACGCCCGCTCTATCCGAGTACAAGCTCACCGACAACCTCAGCGCCACGCGCGGCCGCATTTTTCTCACGGGCACGCAAGCGCTCGTGCGCATCTTGCTCACGCAACGCCAGCTCGATCGGGACCAAGGGCTGAACACGGCCGGCTTCGTCAGCGGATACCGCGGTTCACCGCTCGGCATGGTCGATCAACAAATGTGGAAAGCGAAAAAGCTGCTCGACGCGGCCGACGTGCGCTTTCTCCCGGCGATCAACGAGGAACTCGGCGGAACCGCCGTGCTCGGCACGCAGCGCGTCGAATCCGATCCGGAAAGGACCGTCGATGGCGTCTTCGCCATGTGGTACGGCAAAGGCCCGGGCGTCGATCGAGCCGGCGATGCCCTTAAACACGGCAACGCCTATGGCTCGTCGCCCCATGGCGGCGTCCTCGTCGTAGCCGGCGACGACCACGGTTGCGTGTCCTCGTCGATGCCCCATCAAAGCGATTTCGCGATGATGGCCTGGCATATGCCGATCGTGAACCCGTCGCATATCGCCGATATGCTCGAGTTCGGCGCCTACGGCTACGCGCTCTCGCGCTTTTCGGGCGCTTGGGTCGGTTTCAAGGCAATCTCGGAGACGGTGGAATCGGGATCCACCGTCGATCTCGACGCACTGACGACGCACTGGCCCGCCCCGGCCGATTTCACGCCGCCGGCCGGTGGCCTGCACAACCGCTGGCCCGATCTGCCGAGCCTCACGATCGAAGCTCGGCTCGCGGCCAAGCTCGACGCCGTGCGCGCCTTCGCGCGTACCAACAGCATCGATAAATGGATTGCGCCCAGCCCGCAAGCCGACGTCGGCATCGTCACGTGCGGCAAGGCCCACCTCGATCTGATGGAAGCGTTGCGGCGGCTCGACCTCACCGTCGCCGATCTCGACGCGGCCGGCATCCGCATCTATAAGGTCGGGCTCTCGTTCCCGCTCGAGACGACGCGCCTCGATACCTTCGTCGACGGCCTCAAAGAGGTGCTCGTCATCGAGGAAAAGGGCCCCGTGATCGAGCAGCAGATCAAGGACCATTTGTATAACCGCTCCGCACAAGCGCGCCCGGCCGTGATCGGCAAGCACGATGCGCAAGGCGCCCCGCTCCTGTCCGCGCTCGGCGAGCTGCGCCCCTCGCGCGTCTTGCCCGTGTTCGCCGATTGGCTCGCGCGGCACAAGAGCACGCTCGACCGGCGCGAGCGCGTCGTCGATCTCGTCGCCCCGAAGATTCTCTCGAACGCGGCCGACAGCGTGCGCCGCACGCCCTACTTCTGCTCGGGCTGCCCGCACAACACTTCCACGAAGGTGCCCGAAGGCTCGATCGCGCACGCCGGCATCGGCTGCCACTTCATGGCGTCTTGGATGGAGCGGGACACGACGGGCCTCATTCAAATGGGCGGCGAAGGCGTGGACTGGGCATCGCATTCGATGTTTACGAAGACGAAGCACGTTTTCCAAAACCTCGGCGACGGCACCTACTTCCACTCGGGCATCCTCGCGATCCGCCAAGCCGTAGCCGCAAAAACGAACATCACCTACAAGATCCTTTATAACGATGCCGTTGCGATGACAGGCGGCCAACCTGTCGACGGCAGCATCTCCGTGCCGCAAATCGCGAGGCAGGTCGAAGCCGAAGGCGTCTCGCGCTTCGTCGTCGTCTCGGACGAACCGGAGAAGTACGACGGCCATCATGGGCTGTTCCCGGCCGGCACGACGTTCCATCACCGGCGCGAACTCGACGCGGTGCAGCGCGAGTTGCGCGAAACGCCGGGCGTGACGGTGCTCATTTACGATCAGACCTGCGCCGCCGAGAAACGCCGCCGCCGCAAGAAAGGCGAATTCCCCGATCCCGACAAGCATCTTTTCATCAACGAGGAAGTCTGCGAAGGCTGCGGCGATTGCGGCGTGCAATCGAACTGCCTCTCCGTGGAGCCGATCGAAACGGCACTCGGACGCAAGCGCCGCATCGACCAATCGTCGTGCAACAAGGACTTCTCCTGCGTCAACGGCTTTTGCCCGAGCTTCGTCACGATCGAAGGCGGCAAGCTGAAGAAGGCGGCCGGCGCGGCCTTCGACGAAGCCGCGCTCGATGCGCGCGTCGGGGCCTTGCCGCTGCCGCAAACGGGCCTGGACGCCGCCCCGTACGACATCCTAGTCACGGGCGTGGGCGGCACGGGCGTGGTCACGGTGGGCGCCTTGATCAGCATGGCCGCGCATCTGGAAGGCAAGAGCGCCTCGGTGCTCGACTTCATGGGCTTCGCGCAAAAGGGCGGCTCGGTGCTCTCCTTCGTGCGGTTCGCCGCGCGCGACGAGTGGCTCAACCAAGTGCGTATCGACACGCAGCAAGCCGACGTTCTGCTCGCATGCGACATGGTCGTCGGCGCGAGCGCCGATGCGCTGCAAACCGTACGCCATGGGCGCACGCGCATCGTCGTCAACACGCATCCCATTCCGAATGCCTCGTTCGTCGGCAACCCCGACGCCGACCTGCACGCCGATGCGCTCGTCGACAAGATGCGCCATGCCGCGGGCGCCGAACGTATGTCGAGTTGCGACGCGCAAGCGCTGGCCGCCAAGTTCCTCGGCGACACTATCGGCGCCAACATTCTCATGCTCGGTTTCGCTTGGCAACTCGGCCTCGTACCCGTTTCGCACGCAGCGCTCATGCGCGCGATCGAACTGAACAACGTGGCCGTACCGATGAACAAGCTGGCCTTCGCCGTGGGGCGTCTCGCGGCCGGCGCCCCGGAGGCGCTCGAAGCGTTGTGGGCCGAGCGCCATGCCGCGCGCGCCCCGCAAGCCGCGGGCGAGCGCGCGGACGCCGCCCTCGATCTCGACGCGTTGATTGCCGATCGCGAGAAGCGCCTCGCGGCATACGGCGGTTCAAGCTATGTCGAGCGCTATCGCGCGCTCGTCACCGCGGCGCGCGAGGCGGAGCACCGCGTGCCCGGCGCCCGTATCGCGCGCGCCGTGGCGACGACCTTCTATCGGTTACTGGCCGTCAAGGACGAATACGAGGTGGCGCGGCTGCATACGGACGGCACCTTGCGCGCGGCATTGGAGGCGCAGTTCGAAGGTACGGCCGGGAAGGACTTCGCCGTGAAGTTCAACCTCGCTCCGCCCTCGCTTTCGAAAGCCAAACCGGGGCAAGTCCCGAGCAAGAAGACGTTCGGCACGTGGATGTGGCCGGTCCTCGGCCAGCTTGCGAAATGGCGCCGCCTGCGCGGCACGGCGCTCGATCCGTTTGGCCGCACCGTCGAGCGCCGCATGGAGCGCGCCCTCGCGAACGACTACGAGACGACGATGCGGCGCGCCTTCGCCATGCTCGATGCCGTCAATGCCGGCGACGTCGCCGCGCTCGCGGCCCTGCACGAGAAGGTTCGCGGCTACGGGCACGTCAAACTACGCAATCTCGCAAGCGTCAAACGCGCCGAGCGCGAGTTGGCCGCTCGCCTGGGCTTGGAAGCGAGCACGAGCGCAGCCGTGCAGCAAGCGCTCGACGAAATGAAAGGCGCCGGTTCACTGCGAGGCATTCCCGTGGTCCTCGCGAAGTAAGCGGGTCAGGGGCTCGCCATCGAGTACGGGTCGTGCCGGTATGGCGCGACCCACGCAACTTGCCGCGAACTATTTCGGCGCGACCCAGTTTCCGTTGGCGTCGAGTTGGCGATAAGCCTTGAAGTTGTCACCCTCGGCGATCACCGCCATATACACTGCCTTGCTGCGGTCGCCCTTCTCGTTGAACGCGATATCCCCCGTCGCGCCCTTGAAATCCGACACCTTGTGCAAGGCCGCGACGATGTCCGCGCGCTTGGTCGAGCCCGCCGCGGCGATCGCCTTGGCCGTCACCGCCACCGCGTCGTATTCGTAGATCGAGTAGGGTCCGGGATCCGAGCCGAAGGCCTTCTTGTAATCGGCAATGAAGCGCCGCGCTTTCGCGCTCGTCAAGAATTGAGGCAGCGGCGCCGTCGTGCAAATCATGCCCTTGGCTGCCGCGCCGGCCGACCGGATCAACGTGAGGTCCGTCGTCCCGTCGCCGCCCATCATGTATTTGACGGGCAATTTCAATTGCCGTACGTCTCGCGCGATCAGCGCGGCCTCGGGGTAATAGCCCGTGTAGTAGACGACGTCGGGTTTGAGCGCGCCGACGTTCTTCGCGACCTCGGCGTAATCCATTTGGCCCGGCGTCACCGCGTCGTCATAAACCACTTCGAGGCCTTCCTTCTTCAACGCCTGAACGGTATTCTCGGCCAAACCCTTCGAGTAGGTGGTGTTGTCGTTGACGACGGCCACGGACTTGGCATGCAAGACCTCCTTCATGAACTTCGCCGCGAACGGGCCTTGCTCGTCGTCCCTGCCGATCGTTCTGAACGCCTCGCTCCAGCCTTTCTCGGTGAGTTCCGGATTGGTCGAGGCATCCATCACGAAGGCCAGACCCGCTCCGTGGAACACCCGCAACTCGGGTAGCGCGGCGCTCGAACAGTAGCCGCCCGCCACCGCCACGACGCCCTTCTGAACGAGCGCCTGCGCGGCCGTGGCGGCGGCATCGGCATCGCATTTATCGTCTTCGCTCACGAGTTCGATCTTCTTGCCGAGCACGCCGCCTTTCGCATTGATATCGTCAGCCGCGAGTTGAGCGCCGTTCAAGATGTCCTTGCCGGCTCGGGAATAGCTGCCCGACAGCGGCACGGGCACCCCGATCTTGATGGTGTCTTGCGTTTGAGCGTGCGCCGCGCCCGGTACGACCGCCGTCGATACGGCAAGAATGACCGCCGCCAGCGGCGGATGCCGAACCTTCATGTTCTGAGCTCCTTTTGCTTCTTATAAATGAGAGCGCGCACTCGGCCAGCGTTGCAGCGAATATGAAGATGTGGTCGCGGCGCGCGTATCGCAGCTACCCAAGCCATAGCCGGTAGCAATACGCGCGCCGCAGGCACCGAAAGACGATTGCGCCGGTCGCGCCTACCCAGATGATAGGCGGCGCAACGGACAGATCAAGCCGCCGTTCGCGCGAGCGCGGCGGCGGTCGGAAAACCAGGAACGCGTTCAGCGCACGGAGTCGTCGAGCCAGTCGATATCGCCGCAGAGCACGCAAAGGCGTTCGCCGATCCGCACGGCCATCGACAGCGTCACGCAAGGTAGCGCTTCGTTGATCGACAGGTACGGCTTCGTGGCATGAATGCGATCGGGTGCCTCGATGGCCGCGTTGAAATACGGCCGGCGCATCCAGTTGGCCCCTTGCGCGTCGGCCACCGGTGCAAAGCGCGCTTCATGGCCCGCCCTGTCGGCGCGCAAGACGACGTTGCGGCCCGCTTGCCGCCCGTTCTCGTCGAGCAAGAAGCAGCGCGCCGCATGATCGAGGGCGAGGAAATTCCAACAGACCTCCTCGAGCGGCTCGCCTTGCGCGAGGCGCTCACCCGCCCGCCCGAACGCATGCAGGTACGGCGCGAGCCGATTTGCGCGTCCCCGCTCGCGCGCCGCGCTCTCATCGCGGTGCCGCTGCGCGAGGGCCGCGATCCGGTCGCCCGCATACGCGCTATCCGCCGGGCCGGGACTCGGACGTCCGAAGTAAAAGCCCTGGACGAAATCGGTGTCGCACGAAAACGCGAGCTGCGCCTCGTACTCCGTCTCGACGCCTTCGACGAGCACGAGCTTGCCCGCTTCGTGCAGCATCGATACGAACCCGGGCAGAATCGCGGCCGCCTGCGTGCGATGCGCCGCTTGCGACAGCATCATGCGATCGACTTTGACGATATCGGGATCGAGCTGCCAAATGCGCTCGAGGTTCGAATCGCCCGCGCCGAAATCGTCGAGCGCGATCAAAAAGCCTTGCTCCCGAAAGAGCCGCGCCTCCTCGGCCAGCTTATCGAACTCTTCGGCGCGCACGGCCTGCAACTCGATCACGATGCGCCGCGGCGACAAGTTCAAGCGCTCGAGATGCGCCCGAAATGCCGCCGCGTGATACGAGTCCGCCAATGCGCCGGAATGGACGTTCAGGAACAGCCACTCGCGCTCGGCTTTGAGCGACTTGAAGTTCTCCAAGTGCAGGGACTGCGCGAGGCGATCGACATAGTGCAACTCGCCTTGCCGGGCGGCATCGCCGAATACGTCGAGCGGCGGCACCGGCCGATCGAAGATATCGTGCGCGCGCAGCAAACCTTCGTAGCCCACGGCCCGCAGGTGCGACAAACTGAAAATAGGCTGAAAGACACTCGTGAGCGTGAGGTCGCGATGGCGCAGCGCGTAGCGCTGCTGGCCCGATGTCACGTCCGATTCGAGGGCCAGCCCGGCGACGGACTCCTCGCGAACGGGGGTCACCATGGCGACCTCCCGGTACAACCGTTGAGAACGTCGCGAACGTCTCTATCCAAACGACTGCTGAAGCGGCTCCAAGTGCGAAAGGCAAAAGGCATGATCGACGGCTCCCTCGTTTTCTTTATCAGAGTAGTGGCAGCCGTCACTAAAGCAAGCTCCATGCTTGGGCGCGATCCCAGTATCCAAGCGGCTGAGCGGGCGATGGTGCGCCAGGCCGGACCGTTCGTTCGGACACCGCGGGGCGGGCGCGCCGCCACGCAGGGCAGCGCGCACCAGCGCGGTGCATCGCACCGCACGGTGCCCGCGGCGCGCGAGCATCAGAGCACGGGACCGCGCGCGAGTTCGCGCCGCAGCAGGGCATAGAGGATGATCGCGCCGAAGGTGGCGGTGCCGATGCCGCCAAGCGCGAAGCCGCCGATCTGCAACGAGAAATTGCCCGCACCGATCACGAGCGTGACTGCCGCGACGATCAGATTGCGGTTGTCGGAGAAGTCGACTTTGTTGACAACCCAAATGCGCGCGCCCGTCACGGCGATCAGACCGAAGACGACGATCGATACGCCGCCCAGAACAGGGCCCGGGATCGTTTGAATCAGTGCTCCGAACTTGGGGGAGAACCCGAGCACGAGCGCAATGACGGCAGCGACCACGAACACCAGGGTCGAATAGATTTTGGTCACCGCCATCACGCCGATGTTCTCGGCGTAGGTCGTCACGCCGGTGCCGCCCGCAAAACCCGAAACGATCGTGGCGAGACCGTCGCCGACGAACGCCCGGCCGATATACCGATCGAGGTTTTGCCCCGTCATCGCGCTGACGGCTTTGATGTGCCCGAGGTTTTCGGCGACGAGAATCACGGACACGGGAGCCAGCAACAACATGGCGTGCGGATCGAACACCGGCGCCGAAAAACGCGGCAGACCGAACCAGGCGGCATTGGCGACGATCGAAAAATCGATCGGCTTGCCGAGGCCCATGCCGTTGCTGGCGACGGCGTAGATCGCGTAGGCGATGACGAGGCCGACCAGAATCAGCAGGCGCTGCATCATCCCGCGCGCGAACACCGCGACGATGCCGACGCACAGCACCGTGACGACCGCCATCCACGAGTCGAAGGTCGAACCGCTCACGCTTTTGACCGCGATCGGCGCGAGGTTTAGGCCGATGACGGCGACGATCGAACCGGTGACGGCCGGCGGCATGAGCGCCTCGATCCATTTCGTGCCGACTGCGGCCACGATGAGACCGATGACGGCGTAGACGACGCCGCACGCGACGATGCCCCCGAGCGCGACCGGGATGTTCGCGTTGACGCCATGTCCCGCATAGCCGGTCACGGCGATCACGAGCCCGATGAACGAGAAGCTTGAGCCGAGATAGCTCGGTACGCGCCCGCCCACCAGGACGAAGAACAGCAGCGTGCCGATGCCGGACATCAAGATGCACAGGTTCGGATCGAAACCCATGAGCAGCGGAGCAAGCACGGTCGAACCGAACATCGCGACGACGTGCTGCACGCCCATGGCGAACGTCTGCGGCCACGGCAAGCGCTCGTCGGGCGCGACGACGCGTCCCTCGGCGGCGCGCGGCGCGACGCGCCAGCGCGGAAAGTAGGATTCGGCCATGCTGGTTGGGCTCCTTCTCGCGGGGTGGAAATATCGCACCGCCTCATTCGGGCGGCGCATTGGAATCACGCGCGAGTTTAAGGAGGGCAATAAGCGGTGACAAGCCTGTCCAACACTAGAGAGAGGCGCACCGCGGCCGAAGTCCGGATAAACGGACGCATGGGACTAAGGGTCATACCCAATGGCCCTACCGTCGCGGTACGGCGCGCCCCATTCGCCCCGTTCGCACCGGATGACGCGATAGCGGCCAATCTCGCTTTCGTCGGCGAATCGCCGGAAGATGTTCATGGGCTCGCACCGCACCCCGCATGTGAATGCGTCGAAGAACGCGCGGCCTTCGCGTGGATAGGTATGCAGCGACACATGCGACTCCGACAGCAGCAGCAATACCGTTACACCCATTGGCTCGAACGCGTGCTGGATCGTGCCCAGCACCGTCGTGCCCTCGGCGCGCGCAGCCCGCGTCAAGGCGCGAACCAGCGCGCTGGCGTCGTTCAGCACATCTGCCCTCGTATCGGCAATGTCGACGAGCACATGACGCCCATACGCGAGATGGACCGATTCGAGGTCATCCATGCTTGACCGCCGTATTCGCTGATCCGAGGTAGCCCACCGCGACGACGATGACGCCGATCACCGAGATGCCGATGCCAACGGGCGCGACGACCGAAAGCGCGCCGGCGAACGCGCCCGACATCGCTTCGCCGGTATTGGCGAGCGTCGAAAAGAGGCTGAAGTTTTTGCCGACGTTCTCTTGCGTGGAGAGGCGCTGGATGTTCGTCGGCAAGACAACGTCGACGAACGCGCCGATCGCGCCGAGTGCGAAGCATCCCGCGAGCGTTGCAACGGCGCTCACGGCGCATAGCGGCAAAAGCGCCAGCACGAACCCGTAGCAGCGCCAATAGTTCATCAAGCTCGACGTGCTGAAATCGCGCGAGAGCGCACCGCAGAGGAACGCGCCGGCCACCGCGCCGAGCGCGAGAAAGCTCATCGCATAGCCGATCACGCTATCCGCGAAACCCTCGGCTTTGAGCATCGTCGGAATGAGCACTCGGAGCGCAGCGCCGACGAACAAAATGCAAAGCGCGGAGTAACCGATCGTCACGAACAGATCGCGCCGAGTCAGCGCCGCCCTGAGGTTAGCCGCGAAGTCGCGATACAACGCGCGCAACGCGATCGAGCCCATACCGCCTGCCGAAACGGCGGCTCCACTGTTTGGCGGCGCATCGATCGCATGCCGGATACAGAACGCGGATATCAGATACGTCGCCGCATCGATGACGAGGATGTTGCCGGGACCGGCCACGACGTAAAGCAACGTGCCGCCGAGCGCCGGTCCGAGAAATCCGCCTGCTTCGACCACGGTTTGCGTGGCCGCGTTGGCCGCCGGCAAATGCTCGGCGCGCACGAGCGACGGGATCGCCCCTTGAAACGCGGGTTGGAATACCGTACGGAGCGCGGTCATCGCCATGCCGATGAGCGCGAGCGAGACAGGCCCCAAGCGCCCGGCCGACAGTAGCCAGCACAACCCTAACGTTATGGCCATCCGCGCGAGATCGGCGAAGACCATGAGCGATCGACGCGGCCAGCGGTCCGATAATGCCCCGCCGAGAGGTCCTAGAACCACATAGGGGATGAATCGAAAGAAATAGATCGCCCCCGACGCGGCCACGTTCGCGTGCGTGACGTGCAGAACCGTGATGATGAAGACGAACTCGTGAATGCCGTCGCCGGCTTGCGACAGGAAATGGCCTGTCAACAAGACGGAAAACCGGTGCTCCTTGCGCAGCATGGCGAGCATCGTCACTCCTAGGCCGCGGCAACGGGGACGATCGGAAACAGAAGCTCGCGCTTCGAGAAACGGCGCCCGCGATCTTTGAGTTTGTCGATGACCATGCCGTTCATCAGCAGTTGGTCGGCGTGCGGCATCAAGAAATACATCAGGTTGACGTACCAGTACCAGCCGAGCTTGGTGAGCGACAGACTCGTCTCGTCCTCGACCACGAGCGCCTCTTGCTTGACGCGTTCCAATTTTTCCAATACCTCAGGATGCACCTCGTCCCATCGCACGTGCCGCTTTTCGACGCGGCCGTGATAGGGCAAGCGCAGCACGAGCGGGCGGGCATAGTCGAGGGCGCGCTCGTGCATGCTCGTTTCGCACGGAATGCGGCCTTGCGAGATTGCGTCGCGGTAGACCTTCTTGCTGTGGGTCTGGGTCATGACGTGGCCCATCGTCGAGCTGATCGCATTGACGCCGAAGCCCATCAGGTCGTAGTCGTGATAGCCGTAGACATGCTCGTGGTAGACGAAGGAATACGCCTCGCTGACGACTTGCTCTCTTTCGCCGGTCCGGAAATACCCATGACCGTTGTGCGGTGCGAAGCCCGCGTGACGCATGGTTTGATCGACGAGAAGGTTCATGGCGAACTTGCGCATCGCGGAGGTGGGTGCGGCGCCGGCCCGGGCGAGCTTTTCGTGCAGCCCGACTTGCGTGACGACGTTGTCGATCGGATAGATGTCCACGTTCGTCGTTTCGAGGGCGATGGCCGCTTGCAAGTCGGCCATCAGTTCGTCTTCGTCCTGCCCGCTCATGCCGTAGAGGATGTCGAACGTTTGATACGGGAAACGCTGCTTGAGCAGCGCGGCGGCGGCGCCGATTTGATCGAGCGTGGCCGTCAGATCGAACATATCGCGCCATTTCGGGGAGAAGGTCTGCAGGCCGAAGCGCGGATGCGTGACGCCGATCTCGCGCATGGCGTCGGCGCGTTCCGCCGTCAGACTCTTCACCTCCACCTCGAATGAAAATTCGCGCAGACGCGACAGGTCGAACGTTTCCCGAATCGACGCGCCGATGCGCGCGATCTGCTCGGGATCGAGCAAGCTCGGCGTGCCGCCGCCGAAGAAAATCGCCGCCACGGGCACTTGCTTCAGATCGATCAAATCCGCTTTCAGGCGAATTTCGGCGAGCAGCGTCTCGACGTATTCGTCGATGACTGCCCGGTTCGTATAACGCCCCCGCGTGAAGGGACAAAAGTTGCAAATGGTGTCGCAAAACGGAATGTGGAAATACAGGGCACGCGAGCGCACGTGGCGCGCCGCCTCGGCCCAAACGCGCGGCACCGTATCGTGCGCGCGCGCCTTGCCTTGGTTCGGAAAAAAGAAGTTGTAGATCGGAAATTGGCGATCGAATTTGACAAGCGACCGGCCTGACAGCAGTTGCATGCGGTTCTCCGTTTCGAAGGGGGTTGCCCCCCTTCTTCTTATCTACGCTGATCGATCGGATTACCAGCCGCCCATTTTGACCGGTAGGAGCGCGGTGGCGGGAGCTTCGAAGTAGACCAAGATGTCTTCCATTTGGAGTCCTAATTGTCGAGGTGCAGGAAACCTCCTGCGGGATGCAGGCACGAACGCCGGCATTCGGTTACGCGGCAGCGAGCGTTACAGCCGCGAAAGCGGTAACGGGAACGAGACGAAGAATTCGCGCCCCGCTCCCAAAAAGAGAGATTTATCTTGTCCGAGATAATTTAATCGAGCCGGTGGATGCGGCGAACCCATCGAGCCTGCTAGCTTGCGCACAGGCAATGAGATGGGGAGGCGGTCGGATATTCGGAAGAAGCGCGAAGCGGAACGATCGTCCGGTCCGGCATGGGAGATGGGGCAGCGCGAAATTCGGCGCGCCGGCCGATGGCGCCCGCAAGGGTGCGGGCGCGGCTATCGCTTAACGTTGCCCGTGCTTGGCTTGCCAGTCTTTCATGAATTCGATCTCGCGACGCTGGCTCGCGACGATGCGCGCGGCCAGGCGTTTCAGTTGAGGATCTTTGCCGTACTTCGCCTCGACCTCGGCCATATCGACGGCGCCTTGATGGTGAGGAATCATGTGCGAGACGAAGTCCTCGTCCGCGTTGCCTGTGTAGGCTTGGCCCTGCATCGATTTCATCATGCGCTCGTCGGCGGCCTTGAAGGCGGCCGTGGAATCGCCGGCGGCGCCTTGACTGCCTGCCGGCGCCGACTGCGCCTCGGCCATGCTGCTCGGGCGGGCCATCGACGCCGCTTGCTGGGCCGAGGCCGGCAGCGGCACCGCGATCAGCGCGGCAACGGCCATGACGGCCAATGAAGATCCGATCTTGCTTGCGCGATACATGCGACATTCCTCCTTCTGAGCCAACACAGTGAAGAACGAGCGGTGCGGGCAGCATGCGCGCCCGCGGCCGCCTCGATGCAGCCGTGCAGCAAGTTGGATGCCGATGCGCGCGGCCGGCGCATTGCGCGCCGGCTTCGGAATCAATACGCCATCAGGTCTTTGTAGTTTTGCGGCGTGATGAGCTTGAACGGGATATCGACCGAGCGGGGGGCATTGGGTTGCCCCTTCTTCATCGAGATCGCGAGATCCACGGCGGCGATGCCTTGGCCCTTGGCATCCTGATAGACGGTTGCCTTCATCGCACCGCGGTCCATCTGTGCGAGCGCATCGGGTGTGGCATCCACGCCCATGATGAAGATACTGTTCGCCGCGCGCCCCGCCTTTTGCAGCGCGATGACCGCGCCGATCGCCATCTCGTCGTTATTGGAGATGATCGCATCGAACTTTTTGCCCTGCGCGAGCCAACCCGACGTAATCGCGATGGCCTTCTCGCGCGACCAATCACCCACTTCCTCGGCGACGAGATGCATGCCCGGATTGCGCGCGAGGACTTCCTTCACCCCAGCGGTACGGGCCACGGCCGCGTCGGTGCTCAACTGTCCGACCAGCACGGCCACATCGCCTTTGCCGTTCAATTGTTGCGCCGCGTAGTCGCCCTCGATACGGCCCGCCAAGATGTCCTGCGACCCCACGTAACCCATGTTGTCGGTCAGCGGCTCGCCCGGCTTCCGGTTGACGTAGACCAGCGGCACGCCGGCATCGCGCACGGTCTTGGTCATCGTCGCCGTGGCCTTCGAATCCACGGGCAAGATCACGATCGCATCGAGATGCTCGTTCGCGATCATCGAGGCGACTTCGCTATCTTGCCGCTTCTGGTCCGAATGACCGTCTGCGAAAACCGGCTTCCAACCTTGTTTGCGCGCCTCTTTCGACATCGCCTCGCGTAGCAGCGTGGGAAAGTTGTCGTCGAATTCGGCCATCGCGATGCCGATTCTCGGCTTCGCGCTTTCGTTCGTCTCGGCCCGGACGGGGAGGGCCCCGCAAGCGGCCCAGACGGTAAGCGCCATCATGCCCGCGCTAAGGCGGCGGATCGATTTCATGCTGCATTCACCCGGAACACCGCGACCAGCGAAGCGAGGCGGTCGGCTTGATCGCGCAGCGACGAGGCAGCCGAGGCCGACTCTTCCACGAGCGCGGCATTTTGCTGCGTCGTTTCGTCGATATGGACGACCGCTTCGCGCACTTGCACGAGGTCGCGTTGCTGCGCTTGCGACGCGTCGGCGATCTCGCCGATCAGCGCGCTCACGTGCCGTACCGCTTCGATGATGTCGTTCATCGCCCCGCCCGCCTCGCTCACGAGCTGACCGCCCGCATCGACGATGCCGACCGACGATTCGATCAACTCCTTGATTTCCTTGGCCGCGGCGGCCGAACGTTGCGCCAGGGCGCGCACTTCGCTCGCCACCACGGCGAAGCCGCGGCCCTGCTCGCCCGCGCGTGCCGCCTCGACCGCGGCGTTCAGCGCGAGGATGTTCGTTTGGAACGCGATGCCGTCGATCACGCCGATGATGTCGTTGATCTTGCTCGAGGAAGCCGTGATTTCGTTCATGCTCGTCACGACGCCCGACACGATATTGCCGCCGCGCTCCGCCGCGTTGAACGCTTGCTGCGCCAACTCGTTGACTTGCAGCGCGGTCTCGGTCGATTGCGAGGCCGAGCTGCCCAGTTGATCCATATACGTAGCCGTTTGCTGCACGCTGAGCGCGACCTTTTCGGTACGCGAGCTCAAGTCCAGATTACCGGCCGCGATCTCGCTCGATGCGGTATTCACCGATTCGACGCCGTCGCGCACTTCGGCGATCAGCTTGCGCAACCGATCCGACATTTCGGACAACGAACGAATGACGAGCGCGACTTCATCGTTGCCTTGAGGCCGAATGTTGACCGTCAGGTCGCCGCCCGCGACCGTCTGCGCGAACTTCACGGCCGCATGCAGCGGCACGCTGATCGCGCGCGCGACGAGCGTCATCAGCAGCGCCGCGATCGCCACGGCCACCATCACCGCGATTGCGATCAATACGAGCGATCGGTGCGCGGCACCGGTAGCATCGTTGCCCGCTTGCGTTGCCGCGTCCTGGCTCGCGTTGGCGAGTTGCGACAGATCGGCCGTGAACCGCTCGAAGCTCTTCGCGCTGTCTTGCATGATGATCGCGCGCGCCGCATTGGGCGAAGCATTGTCGACCTCGTTTTGCAGGTTCGCATCGAGCGACAGGTAATTGCGCCACTCGGCGCTTGCGTGTTCATAGGTCGCGCGGTCGGCGTCGCCGAGTTGCAGCTCGCCAAAGGCCTTGAGCTGCGCCGACATCGCTTCGATGCTGCGCTTGAGCCCGGGCGCGACTTGGTCGCGTTGGTCCCAGCGCACGAGGATGTAGGCGAATTCTTCGTTGCGCACGGTGGCCGCGAGTTGCGCCATCCGTTGCGCCTGCACGGCCGTGGGCATCCACTTGCCGCTGATCGCACCGCTTTGCGAGGCAATGCGCGCGATCTGCGCGGCGCCGAAAGCGCCGACCAGCAATAGGCTGGCCAATGCGACGGCGAGCACGATCTGCAGCTTGCGTGCTACAGACACCTGAGAAAGAGCGTTCATAGATCCAAAAAGTCCGCGTGTATTGACGTGAAACAAGTGCTTCACGGACTTCTTATCGGCTACATTGCCGGTTTGCCTTAGTGTCGTACGCGTCTTTTTTAATCAGCGACGGACCCTCGCCCGCCGGGGCCTGTCGCGTTCGATCGGCGATCGGGGACTAGGCGAACCACCCGGCGACCGCACCGGCAACACCCGCAACGCAGACGCAGGCCACGCACAGGCATACCGTCACTCGATAGGCGCCGCGCAGACGATAGGCGGCCGGCAGGGCGACGATCGCCAGCACGATCAGCGGACCGACGACGAAAGGCAAGAGCAGCGCGTTGACGACTTGCGCGGCCACGTTGACCGATACGAGATCGGGTTCGAGCCAGACGAGGCCGGCGCTGACGGCGACCGCCGCCGCGTAGACGCCGTAAAACCACGGCGCGCGATGCGGCCGCGCTTGGAGCGAAGCCCGATGACCGGTCACTTCGCTCAAGCCCCACGCCAGCGCCAGCGAACAGACGATCGCCGCCACCAGGGAAGCCCCGAGTACGCCGACGCTGAAGATGAACCGGCCGGCCTCCTCTCCCGCGACGCCGAAAAACGCGACGGCGATTTCGCCGACGTTGCGCAAGCCTAGGGATCCGGCGCGCGCGGACAACGACGACGCCGCCGCGACTAGAACGGCGCCCGTCAGGGCCTGGGTCAAGACGGCGCCAAGCGCGGTTTCGATGCGTGCGGAACGCTCGTCGGACAAGGTCCGCTGCTCGTCGGCGATCGCCGCTTGCTGATAGAAGATCATCCAAGGATTGAACGAGGCCCCGATCAGCGCCGCGGCGAGATAGACGAGTTGCGGATGACCGAGCGGCCAGTCGCGGGCTTCGCGTGCAAGCCGTGGCCAGTCCGGCCGCGCGTGCCAAGCAACGGCGAAGAAGGCGAGTTCGGCCAAGCCGATCAGCATGGCGACGCGATCGACGCGCTCGTGCGATCCGGTGCATACGAGCGCCAAGAGCAATGCCGCGGCCAAGGAAAGCGAAGCCGCGCGCGGCACGCCGTACATCTCGCCGATGCCGGCGATACCCGTGAACTCCGTCACGAGCGAGCTCAGCACGGCTACGACGAGCGCGATCGCCGCCAAGGCGGCCCACCCCCGTCCGAAGCGCTCACGAACGAGCGCGCCGTATCCCCGGCCGCTTGCGATGCCGAGCCGCACGCACAGCGCTTGCACCATGTAGAGCGGAACCGCCAGCACAAGCAACAAGGGCAAGAAGCGGATGCCCCACTGCGCGCCGCTTTGGGCGGCGGCAACGACGTTGCCGGCGTCGCAGTCCGCGAGCATGACGAGCAAACCGGGGCCCCATCCCGCGAGCGTGCGGCAGGTCTTGCGAAAGCTGGCGGCAAGTGGCGACAGTTGCGGCATGGCTAGACAGGGGCGCTCACCGGGCAAGGCGTGTGAGCACGGGACGGCGGCAAAGCGTGCACTCTATCACTCGAGCGCCGGCTCGGTCTCGAGCCCTGCCCAGCTCACGCTCGAGACCCCTTTCTCCATGCTCAACCGGCTGGCCAACTGTTCGAGCTTCGATTGGTCTTTGGGATGGATGCGCAGGGTCGCCGTCACCTCGATACGGTGCGGCTGCTCCGGCACGTCGCGACTCAGGAGACTCTGAAACGAGAGCGGCGCTGACGACATCGGATTGCACAGGATCGCGCGCACGTGGATCTCATCTTCCTCGCGGCAGACCACGGTCAGCACGTATTGCCGCACGAGGTCGGCCGCCGAAACGGGCGTCGCGTTGATCGTCCGGCTGACTTCGCGCAGCACCGTATTGGTGATGAGCACGATGACCGTTCCGGCCACGGCGGGCGCGTAAAAACCCGAGCCGCACAGCACGCCGACGGCGGCCGAACACCAGAGCGTCGCAGCGGTATTGATACCTTGCACGGAGCCCTTCTCGCGCATGATGACGCCGCCGCCGAGAAACCCCACTCCCGAGACGACATAAGACGCGATCCGAGTCACACCGTCCGCGCCGTTGCCGGCGAGCATCCCAAGCGTGACGAATAGCGCCGCGCCGCTCGCGACCAGCGTAATCGTGCGCAACCCCGCCGTACGCTGACGAATCTGACGCTCCAAGCCGATGGCCACGCCGCAGCCGAATGCGGCCAATAGCCGCCAAACGAAATCGGAAATCATATGCACCACTTCAATGAGATGTTGCGCGCGTCCAGGCTCGACGAACCGGAGGCGGCATGCGTCCATGCGAGCCGGGGCCCGCAACGAAGCCTCGGCGCATGCGCAAGAGCGCACGCGCCGAAACGCTGAAAGGGTGCACGTGGAATATGACGAAGACGCGCACCGCCCCGCTGAAAGCGGGACGGCGGCAGGCAAAGCTGGCGCGAAGGTCCCGCCCTCAGGCGGTCGAACTCGAAGAGCGACTACTACAGGTGTCCAAGAGGCGAGCCTCGCGAAAAATAGGGCCGCGCCATTCTATGCGCCCGACTGAAGAGGAGTCAACGCCACACGGATGCCGTCATGACGAGCCTTTGCCATGCACGCGGGATCGGCGCGAGAATGGGCGCGCCCTTTGCCTTAACGACGGAACAATGGAAAAGAATCGGCTGGAAGCGTTTAGCGACGGCGTAATGGCCGTCATCATCACGATCATGGTGCTCGATTTGAAAGTGCCGCACGGCGAAGACTTGGCGGCGCTTGCGCAGCTATGGCCGATTGCGCTGAGTTACGTGCTGAGCTTTATTTACGTCGGCATCTACTGGAACAACCACCATCACATGTTGCAGGCCACGCGGCGTGTGAACGGCGCGATCCTCTGGTGGAATTTGCATTTGCTGTTCTGGCTGTCGTTGCTCCCGTTCAGCACGGGATGGATGGGCGAAAACCACTTCGCGCGCTGGCCCACCGTGCTCTACGGCTTGAATCTGCTCACTTGCGCATTGGCGTGGACGTTGTTGCAGACCGGCCTCGTCCGCCATCACGGACCCGACAGCCTGCTCGCGCGGGCCATCGGTAAAGGCGCCAAGAGCAAGGTCTCGCCATTCTTATACCTATCGGGCATCGCGGCCGCGTGGATCGGCTATCCGAGCATCGGGCTCGCCTTCTTCGCGGGGACGGCGCTGCTCTGGCTGATCCCGGACCGTCGCGTCGAACGTCTGGTGGAGGCGCGCGACGCGAGTCAGGACCGCTGAGCGCGCTTTGCGGGCGCTTTCCGTGGAATGCCCTCCGGGAATCTTCGCCGAACCGCCGCCGACCGCGTCAACCATCGCGTTCGGGCACCGTTAACGGGATGAAGCACTTCGCTTCACGCCACTTCAGGAGGGGATGGTTATGTTGAATAAATTTGTTTTGGCTGCGATTGCCGGTATGTTCGCGGTGGGCGTGGCGCACGCCCAGGCTTCGGCGAGCACGGCGGCGGCCCCTGCCGCTGCGTCGGCATCGGCCCCGAGCGGCGGCTGCGAAGCCAAGGCGGTCGGCAAGAACGGCAAACCGCTCGCCGGCGCCGCGAAGTCGTCGTTTGTCAAGAAGTGCCAGGCCGATGCGATGAAAGCGGCCAAAGCCGGTTGCGAAGCGAAAGCTGTCGGCTCGAACGGCAAGCCGCTCGCGGGCGCGGCTAAGTCGTCGTTTGTGAAGAAGTGCGAGGCCGACGCAGCTAAATAAGGGAACACCCCTTATGGGTGTCGAACGCGCCGGCGCCGCCCTCGCGGCGACGCGGTGCGTTCGCCAAGGCGCCTTGGCCGAACCCGAACGCGATTAACCGACGCTCGGCTCGCCTTCGCCGGGCCGCTGCCCCGGCTTGTCGGCCGGGGATTGGCGGCGCGACTTGTCATCGCGCTCGGGCATGCGGCTGCGTGCGTCATCGCTATGATGAGCCGGCTTGGGTTGGTCGGCCATGTGTTGCGCTTCGTTGCTATTGCGGTTCATATTCGCCCCCACGGTCGTTGGATGGTCCTAAGCTCCGACGCAATAAGCGGGCCTGTAGGTCGATCTCTCCCCCGCTTACGACACCCCACCGCCTAAATCTTCCGCGGATTCAACCCTGTTTTTCCCGCATCGCGAAAAATGTAACGAGCCCTTAGCTTTTCTCGCGTGCCGCCGACAACCAGATTGATGGCGCATCCTTAGCTGCACGCATTCGGGGATGCCGGTCGGATTTCATATTGAGGGCACGCATGTCTAGCCACGACATCATGCACGATGAGCGTACGCAGCTCACGAGCAAGAACAAGTTCGAACTTCTTCTATTCCGTCTGGGCACCGCACGCCCCGGGATGGCGCCGGCGCTGTACGGCATCAACGTATTCAAGGTTCGCGAAATCATCACCAACCGCGAGATCACGCCGATCGCCGGGGCCCCGGAGGCCGTGAGCGGTGCGATCGACATTCGCGGGCAGATCATTCCCGTGATCGACTTGTGCCGCTTGACGGGCAACACGCCGTCGCGCGAGCCGAACATCTTGCTGATTACCGAATTCGCGCGCACGACGCAGGCGTTCGCGGTCGAAGACGTCGATGACATCGTGCGGCTCGAATGGAGCCAAGTGCATCCCGCGGAATGCGCGGGTGGCACCGGGTACATCACGAGCATGGCGCGCTTTAACGGCGATTCGGGCGAGCTGCGCCTGGCCCAGGTGCTCGACGTCGAGCAAGTCATGCGCGACGTGTTCCCCGAGCAGCATCGCGACGTGAACAAGGCCGAGCTCAGCGCGGAGGTGAAGTACGCGGCCGGCGGCGGCAAGATCCTGGCCGCCGACGACTCCGCTTTCGCGCGTTCGTTGCTCGATCAGGCGCTCACCGCCATTGGGGCACCGCACGTCATCGCCAACACGGGCGAGGAAGCGTGGCAAATGCTGCTGCGTTACGCGGATGAGGCCGAGAAGGAAAAGGTGCAGGCACGCGAGAAGATCGCACTCGTCATCACCGATTTGGAAATGCCGGAGATGGACGGCTTCATGCTGACGCGCCGGATCAAAGCGGACGAGCGGCTCAAGCATATTCCCGTCATCATTCATTCGTCGCTGACGGGTTCGGCCAACGAAGCGCACGTCCGCAACGCGGGGGCGAACGGGTATGTCGCCAAGTTCGCGCCGCAGGAGTTGTGCGCGGCGATTACGGAAGCGTTGGCGTCGTAGCTGATCGGCAGTTCCGGAAACGACTCATCGTCTTGATCGAACGACGTGATAGCGGGGCAAGGTAGAAATCGTCGGAGCTTTCGCGGTTACGGCCGGTTACACAAGTGACACTCCGACCGTACCTGCCGCGACTTCGTCCTCCTACAATCTGCGTCGTTCGTCGTAGTCTGGCATCCGCCAGAACCGGGCAGGACTGGAGAATTGTATGAAGCGCGCCACCCTTTTTCTCGCAGTGGGAATTTCCGCTGCCTGCGCGTCCAGCGCTGCATTCGCTCACACGGACATCGGCGTTTTTCTAGGCGTTCCCGGTCCGGTCTATGCCGCGCCACCTCCGGTGGTGTACGAGGCGCCGCCTCAGGTGGTCTACGCGCCGGCGCCGGTCTATGGCTACGGATACCGCTATGAAGGCGAGGACGACGAGCACCGATGGCATGACCACGGTCGGCATCGTGGATGGGAACACCATCGTCATGACGACGATTGAGTTGAGGCGTCTGTACTCGCAAAAAACTTTCCGTAATCAGTGAGAAGCGTTTATGTCTAAACGCTTCTACTTCCGTTACGCAGATCCGTCGTTGCTGTAACCCTTCCTCACTCCACCGTCACCGACTTCGCCAAATTCCGCGGCTTATCGACATCGGTCCCACGCGCGCACGCCGTGTGATAAGCGAGCAACTGCAGCGGCACGACGTGCAGGATCGGCGAGAGCATGCCGTAATGCTCCGGCATTCGAATCACGTGCATGCCTTCTTCGTTGACGATCTTCGTATCGGCATCGGCGAACACATAAAGCTGGCCACCCCGCGCGCGCACTTCCTGCATGTTCGACTTGAGCTTCTCCAGTAGCGCATCGTTCGGCGCCACCGTTACGACCGGCATCGCTTCCGTCACGAGCGCGAGGGGCCCGTGCTTCAACTCGCCGGCAGGATAAGCCTCGGCATGGATGTACGAAATTTCCTTGAGCTTGAGCGCGCCTTCCAGCGCGATCGGGTAATGCAGCCCACGCCCCAAAAACAGCGCGTTTTCCTTGCGCGAAAACTCCTCCGCCCACGCGATGATCTGCGGCTCGAGCGCGAGCACGCTATTCAACGCGGCCGGCAGATGGCGCAGTTGCTTCAAATAATCGGCTTCCTTCGCCGCATCCACATACCCGCGCATCTTCGCAAGCGTAACCGCTAGCGTGAACAGCCCCACGAGTTGCGTCGTAAACGCCTTCGTCGACGCAACGCCGATCTCACGCCCCGCATGCGTCAAAAATTGCATCTCGGTCAAACGCACCATCGCACTCGTGCTGACGTTGCACACCGCCAGCGTATGACGATGACCCAGTTCCTGGGCGTGCTTTAACGCAGCCAGGGTATCGGCCGTCTCGCCCGATTGGGAAATGACGACGACCAGCGCCTTCGGATTCGGTACCGACTCGCGATAGCGATACTCGCTCGCGATCTCGACCTGGGTCGGGATCTTGGCAATCGATTCGAGCCAGTATTTCGCCGTCGATCCCGAGTAGTAACTCGTGCCGCAGGCGAGAATCAAGATGCTGTCGATCTCGTCGAAGGCCGCTCCCGCCTTCTCGCCGAACAGTTCGGGAGCGAACGCTTCTCCGGCCGGGATCGTGTCGGAGATCGCACGCGGTTGCTCGAAGATCTCCTTTTGCATGAAGTGGCGATACGGCCCGAGCTCCACCGCGCCGCCATAGGCCTGCACGGTACGGATCTCGCGCTCGACGGTCTTGCCGTCGCGATCGCTGATGCGCACGCCGTCGAGCGTGAGTTGGCACACGTCGCCTTCTTCGAGGAACATGAACCGCTCGGTGCTGCCCGCCAGCGCCAACGCATCCGATGCCAGGAAGTTCTCGCCCTGCCCCACGCCGACGACGAGCGGCGAGCCTTGGCGCGCGCCCACTACCGTATGCGGCTCGTCCTTGTGCATGACCGCGATCGCGTAAGCGCCGTGCAATTGCTTCACTGCTTCGCAGACGGTCTCGTACAAGCTGCCGCGATAAAGACTGTGAATCAGGTGGGCGATGACTTCGGTGTCCGTCTGCGAGACGAATTCGTATCCCTTGGCCCGCAGCATCTCGCGCAACGATTCGAAGTTCTCGATGATGCCGTTATGGACGAGCGCGACGGTATCGCGGGAAAAAATCGGATGCGCATTGTTGGTGACGGGTGCGCCATGCGTCGCCCAACGCGTGTGCGCAATGCCGGTCACGCCTTCGAGATGGCCGTCGCGCACCTGTGCGTCGAGGTCGGCCACGCGCGCCACGCTGCGCGCGCGGCGCGGCTCGCCGCCTGCAAGCACGGCCACGCCGCACGAATCGTAGCCTCGATATTCGAGGCGGCGCAGCCCTTCGACGAGGATCGGAACGATATTACGCTGCGCACAAGCGCCGACGATGCCACACATGGGGATATTCCTTTAGCAAAAACCGATCTTGCTGGGTTCTTTAATCATTCGGCGCAATGGCGCGCGCGTCGGTGCGCAAACGCATGCGTCGTGACAATCGCGCGGCGCTCAGCTCTTTTTCTTGACGGGGCGCACGTAACCGTCGCGCGTCACCTGCGTCTTCTCGTTGAGCACGAGCGTGCCTTCGGGGACGTCTTTCCATACCGTCGTGCCGGCCGCGATCGTGACGCCGCGACCCACGCGCACGGGCGCCACGAGTTGCGTGTCGGAACCGACGAATACGTCGTCCTCGATCACGGTGCGGAACTTGTTCGCGCCATCGTAGTTACAGGTGATCGTCCCAGCGCCGACGTTGACTCGCGCACCGATGTCGGCGTCGCCGATATAGGTCAGATGGTTCGCTTTCGCCCCTTCGCCGAGCGTCGCATTCTTCACTTCGACGAAATTGCCCACATGCGACTGATCGCCGAGCACGGCGCCGGGACGCAGCCGCGCATACGGTCCGAGTACGGCGTTCGCGCCTACCTGGGCACCCTCGATATGCGTGAACGGTTCGATACGCGTGTTCGCGCCGATGGCCGCATCGCGCAACACGCAATTGGCGCCGACGGTCACACCGTCGCCCAGCGTGACGTTGCCCTCGAACACGCAGTTCACGTCGATGGAGACGTCACGTCCGCATGTCAGCGAGCCGCGCACGTCCAAGCGTGCCGGATCGATCACCGTCACGCCGCCGTCGAGCAATGCGTCCGCCACATTGCGCTGATGGATCCGTTCGAGTTCCGCCAACTGAGCTTTGCTGTTCACGCCGAGCGTTTCCCAGATTTCGTCCGGCTGCGTCGTCACCACATCGAAGCCCGCTTCGATCGCGTGCTCGACGACGTCGGTCAAATAGAACTCGCCCTGGGCGTTGTCGTTGCGCAGCGCGCCGAGCCACATCGCCAACTGCGCCGTGGGCGTAACGACGATGCCCGTGTTGATTTCGGCGATGCGCAGTTCGTCGGCCGTGGCGTCCTTTTGTTCGACGATGCGCGTCACATAACCGCCCGCGTCGCGCACGATGCGGCCATAGCCGCTCGGATCGTCCAGCGTGACCGTGAGGATGCCGTAGCGCCCTTCGACGGCCGCGTCGGCCAAACGCTTGAGCGTCGAGGCTTTCGTAAGCGGCACGTCGCCATAGAGCACGAGCGTGGGCAGCGCCGGATCGAGCAGCGGCAACGCCTGCTGCACGGCATGGCCCGTACCGAGCTGTTCGGCTTGCAGCGCGAACGCGATATCGGGTGCCGCGACGGCTTCGCGCACCGCATCGGCGCCGTGCCCGACGACCACGACGATCCGCGCAGGCGCAAGCGTGCGCGCGGTATCGACGACATGCGCGAGAAGCGGCCGGCCGGCCAGCCGGTGAAGCACCTTCGGCAGCGCGGAGCGCATGCGCTTGCCGGTGCCTGCAGCCAATATGACGATGTTCATGGCATCGGCGAAAAACAAAGAGACAAAGTGGACGATTTTAGCATGCGGCCCTTCCCGTAAAGGCTGCGCGACACAAGGCTCCAGCGCCGCCTCCCACGGTGCCGGCCCGCGTCAAAGTTCGTCGAACGGCACGAACGAAATAGCCTGTCCGTTGCCGGATGCGCCGTTCCCATCGGTCGCGCACGGTTCGTCGTCGAAGGCGATGTCCCCGAGCGGATCGGCATGCCCCGTCGCGCGCAGGCCCGCGAACGGAAACAGCGACGCGTCCATCAGATGCGAGGGCACCACGTTCGACAGCGCGTTGAACATATTGTCGACGCGCCCCGGAAAACGCTTGTCCCAATCGCGAATCAGCGCCTTCATTTCCGCACGTTTCAGGTTGGGCTGACTACCGCACAAATTGCAAGGAATGATCGGGAACGCACGCAATTGCGCGTATTTTTCGAGATCGACTTCCTTCACATAGGCAAGCGGGCGGATCACGATATTCTTGCCGTCGTCCGATTGCAGCTTGGGTGGCATACCCTTGAGCTTGCCGCCGTAGAACAGATTCAGCAGCATCGTCTGCAAGATGTCGTCGCGGTGATGGCCGAGCGCGATTTTCGTCGCGCCGAGTTCGCCCGCCACGCGATAAAGAATGCCGCGCCGCAGCCGCGAACAGAGCGAACAGGTGGTCTTGCCCTCGGGCACGAGGCGCTTGACGATGCTGTAGGTGTCCTGATTCTCGATATGAAACGGCACGCCCACTTGCTTCAAGTACTCGGGCAGCACGTGCTCGGGAAAGCCTGGTTGCTTTTGGTCGAGGTTGACGGCGACGAGATCGAAATGGATCGGCGCCCGCTCCCGCAAGCGCAAAAGGATGTCGAGCATCGCATAGCTGTCCTTGCCGCCCGACATGCACACCATGACCTTATCGCCATCCTCGATCATGTTGAAGTCGCCGATCGCCTGGCCCACGAGGCGGGCAAGCCGCTTGAACAGCTTGTTGTTTTCGTACGCTTCCTTCTGCTCGCGCCGGGTCAGCGCGCGGCGCACGCTGTCTTGATCGGTTTCGGCCGCCCCCTCGGGGCGCGTTTGCGCGGCGGACGCGATCGATTCGGGCGCGTTCATCGGGATTCCTCTTTGATGCGAAATACTTCGACGCCCACGGCGTCGCAATCGGGATAGACGTCGGGCTTTTCCGTCGAGACGGAAACGGCCCGCACGCGCGGATGCTCGAGGATGGCCGCCGCGATGTCGTCGCACAGCGTCTCTTGCAGATGAATATGCCCGCGACCGACGCGCGCGGCGATCGTCGCGCGCATAAAGTCGTAGTCGAGCACTTCGTGCAGTTTGTCTTCGACCGGCGTCGTTTGCGCCAGCGGCACGAACAGTTCGACATTGATCACGACGCGCTGCTCTCCGCGCTTTTCGAACTCGTGCACGCCGATGTTGATAAAGACTTCGTAATTGCGCAGGAACAGCCTGCGGCAGTCGGCGAGCCGGGGATGCAAAAGAGCGGCAACCATGTTCGTTCCAATCAAAATATGCGCCACGGCGCAAGGGGCCCGATGCGGCCCGGGCCGGGGCCGGCGCGTCTTAACGCGTCAAAAACATTACATCACGCGAAAGCGGCACCAAATGCTGGCCGCCGTCCACGACGAGCGTCGTACCCGTCACCCCGCCCGCGCGTGCCAAATAGCAAGCCGCTGCGACGATATCGTCCGATGTCGAGGCCCGGTGAAGCGGCGTCACTTGATGAGCGCGCACGAACTCCTCGGGCGTTTGGTCGGCCGAGCGCAACGTCAAGCCCGGCGCGAGCCCGACGACACGCACCTTCGGCGCCAGCGCCTGCGCCAGCGTGACCGTGGCGGTTTGCAGCGCGGCCTTCGACAGCGTGTACGACAAATAGTCGGGGTTCAAGTTGTACAGCTTCTGATCCAACACGTTGATGACAACGCCGCGCAGCGTCTCGTCTTGCCTCGCGGCATCGGGCGTCGCCTCGAACAGCGCGCGCGCCAGCAGGAGCGGCGCGCCGACGTTCACCGCCATATGCGCGAGCAGCGATGCATAGCCCGCGTCGCGCGCGGTGTCTTCGACAAAACGCGACGCGTTGTTGACGATGCACTGCGGCCTGCCGAGCGCATGCGTGCAAGCCGCGACGAGTCCGGCGGCCTCGTGCTCGAGCGCCAAATCGGCGGCCAGCGCGACGGCGCGGCGGTTGAGCGCGCGAATCTCCTCGACCAGCGTATCGGCCTCGGCCCGGGATGTACCGTAGTGGACGGCGACATCCCATCCGTCCGCCGCGAAGCCGAGCGCGAGCGCACGCCCGATACGCCGCGCCGCCCCGGTGACGAGCACGACGCGCGAAGGCGAAGCCGGTACACCGGCGTCAGAACGGGAATCGACGGAGACGGTCATTTACAATGCCGGGATGAATCAAAACGCTCACGAACCCGCTAGTTTACCCGTTCCGGCCGCCGATGCACGGCAAGCCAGCGCCCAACTCGTCGCGCACATCCGCGATGCGATCGCGGCCGGCGCAGGTTGGCTCCCGTTCGACCGCTACATGGAACTTGCCCTTTACACGCCGGGGCTTGGGTACTACAGCGGCGGGGCGCGTAAATTCGGCCGCCGGGCCGAGGACGGCAGCGATTTCATCACGGCGCCCGAACTCTCGCCGCTCTTTGCACGCACGCTCGCTCGCGCATTGGCCCAAGCGCTGGAGACAAGCGGCACGTGTCAGTTGATGGAATTCGGTGCCGGAACGGGGCGTCTTGCCGCCGGGATCTTGGCGGCCCTCGATGCGCTCGGCGTCTCGATCGACACTTACGCCATCGTCGATCTTTCCGGCGAGCTGCGCGAACGTCAGCGGCAGACGATCGAAGCGTTCGGGGGCCCGCTGGCCTCCCGCGTGCGCTGGCTCGATGCGCTGCCGGCGCAGTTCGAGGGCGTCGTGCTCGGCAATGAGGTGCTCGACGCGATGCCGGTTCAACTGTACGCGCGCACGGGCGGCGTCTGGCGCGCGCGCGGCGTGGGTTTGAGCGAGGCGGGCGCGCTGCGTTTCGAAGCGCGCGCGCTCGGGGCGCCCGGAGTGCAGTTGTCGAACGAGGACGCGGCGGTGCTCGCGCAGCTCGACGCGGAAATCGATCCGGACGTCGATTACGTGGCCGAAACGCACGGCGCGGGTGCGGGATTCACGCGCACCGTGTGTTCGATGCTCACGCGCGGGGCGGCGTTTTTCATCGACTATGGTTTCCCGCGCGCCGAGTACTACCATCCGCAACGCACCGAGGGCACGTTGATGTGCCACTACCGGCACCATGCTCACGGCGACCCGTTTCTTTACCCAGGCTTGCAGGACATCACGGCCCACGTGGAATTCACCCGCATCGCCGAAGCGGGCGTGGAAACGGGGGTGGATCTGCTCGGCTATACGTCGCAGGCCCGCTTCTTGATGAATGCGGGGATCACGGACGTCTTGTCCGAAATCGATCCGTCCGACGCCGCGAACTTTCTGCCGGCGGCCAACGCCGTGCAAAAGCTGTTGTCCGAAGCGGAAATGGGGGAGCTATTCAAGGTGATCGCGTTCTCGCGCGGCATCGAGGGGACCCTCGACGCCTTCTCGCGCGGAGATCGGTCGCATACGCTTTGAGCGGCTAACCGTGGGGCCGCGGGCTTGGCCGGTTTCAATTGTCGACCGGTTCGGTGCGCTCGCTTATCCGTCGACCACCCCCCGGATAGTTTTGCCGCGCTCCTACGATACGAACGATTTCGATTACGCCGGTCCGTTGCTTCACCCTGTACACGAGCACGTAATTCGTGGACAAGACCATTTCTCGGGTTCCGCGGACGCGCCCGGCCCGATAGAGTTCGGGATGACTCGGCAACGCCTGCGTCCGCTCCTCGATAAGGTCATCCAGTTCGAGCGCCGCATCGGCGTTGTCTTGCGCGATGTAGTCAAAAATCTTGTTTCGGTCCTCGAACGCTTTCGGCCTCCATTCGATCATCAGGAATGAGCCTCGCGCTTCCTTCGAAGCGCTGCTTTCTTCTCGCTCATCTCTTGAGTAACCCGCGCTTGCGAGACGTTGGGCCGCGGATCGTCTAGCGACTCTTGTACCTGGTCGCGAAACCACTTGTCGTAAGCGTGCGCCGCGTGGGCCTCTTTGAGCGCCACCGCGCGGTCCGGCCTGGCGCGGGTAACCCCGGCACCTCTGTCGAACGCCGATGCGTCGACATCGAATCGGTCGATGCCGATCTCGTGCAAGAAGCCGACGAGCGTTTCCAGCTTAGCGAAGACCCGAACATCACCTCGCTTAGCCAAAAGCAGAAATTGCGTGAGACCGCATTTCGCCGCGACAGTCCAGCCGCTGCCATGCGCCTCAACGTGCGCTGCGTTTACCGCGCCGCTTCGCACAAGTTGTGAGAGCGTTTTCTGATCAATGGTATCTGTCGTCAAGTGAGTGTCTCCCGCGGAAGCCTACATTCCACATTGTAGCCCATCTTATTATTACAAGAATACCCAGTTTATTATTGGACGGTACGTTCGATCCCGCCTCGTCTCCTTGTCGCCCAAACATCTCGTCGTACGTTCCTGCGCTTATCCGTTCGGACCACCGAGCGCCTCGGCCACCGCTTTGGCCCTCGCGCGGTGCACGGCTTCCTTGATTTTCGAAGGCTCGCCCGCCAGTGCCTGGGCCACCGCGCCGGCGTCCACGGCCCGAGCGGCCGTCAGGGCGACGCGCAGGCGGTCGGCTTGCGGATACTCGCGCGTCTCGAAGCCGAGCCGCCCGCGCGCATCGGCTTCGCATGCCTGCAAGGCCTCGGCGAAGCGCGCCGGCTTGCGTAAGGCATCGCACCGCTCGAACAACCGCACGAGCGCCTGCGCCCCCATCTCCATCACGCGATGGATGTTGCCGTGCTCGCGGGCGACCAGCAGCGCCAAGTCGCGGCACTCGTTCGGCACGCGCAAACGCTCGCACAGCGGCCGCAGTAAATCGACGCTGCGCATCTCGTGCCCGATGTGGCGTGGCAATACGTCATCGGGCGTCGTCGCCTTGCCGAGATCGTGCGTAAGCGCCGCAAACCGCACCGGCAACGCGTAGCCGCGCGCCGCCGCATGATCGACGACCATCATCACGTGCACGCCGGTATCGACCTCGGGGTGATAATCGGCGCGCTGCGGCACGCCGAACAGCGCCTCGATTTCGGGCAGCACGCGCACGAGCGCGCCGCACTCGCGCAGCGCCGCGAACATTCGCGACGGCTTGCGCTCCATGAGCCCCCGGGAAAGTTCTTGCCAAACGCGCTCGGGCACGAGAGCGTCGACCTCCCCCGCCTCGGTCATCGCGCGCATCAACGCCAGCGTTTCGGGCGCGAGCGAGAAGTCGTGAAAGCGCGCCGCGAAGCGCGCCACGCGCAAGATTCGCACAGGATCCTCGACGAACGCCTCGCTCACGTGGCGAAAGCAGCGCGCCACGAGATCGCCCTGCCCGCCGAACGGATCGATGACAGGCCCCGTCAACTCGCCGTCCGGCCGCACCTCGCGCGCCATCGCGTTGATCGTCAGATCGCGCCGGGCCAAGTCCTCTTCTAGCGTTACATCGGGCGCGTAATAGAACTGAAACCCATGGTAGCCCGCCGCCGTCTTGCGCTCGGTCCGCGCGAGCGCGTACTCCTCATGCGTTTGGGGATGCAGGAAGACAGGAAAGTCCTTGCCGACCGGGCGATACCCTTGCGCGACCATCTGCTCGGGCGTGGCGCCGACGACGACATAGTCCCGATCGGATACCGGCACCCCGAGCAGCGCATCGCGTATCGCCCCGCCTACCGCGTAGATCTTCATACGTCGTCGTCGAGTTCGGCGAGACGGTGCGTTTCGGCGCGCGCGTCGTCGAACCATTGGCGCACGGCGGGTACCGTCTGCATATGCTCGACGTAACCACGCGCCGCATCGGACAGGGCCGGCCCGTACGTCATGAAGCGCGACACGACCGGCGCATACATCGCATCCGCCGCACAGAATGTTCGACCGAACAGGAATGGACCACCGTAACGCGCGAGGCACTCGCACCAGATCGCATCGATGCGGGCGATATCGGCAAGCGTACCCGGCGTCGCGCCTTGGCCGGGCCGTTGCGCGCGCACGTTCATCGACATGTTCGTTCGCAAGTCCACGAATCCCGCATGCATCTCGCTCGAGATCGCCCGGGCGTGTGCGCGTGCCGCCGCGTCGCGCGGCCAGATCTCATGCTGGGGGTAACGCTCCGCCAGCGTCTCTAGGATCGCCAGCGTTTCCCAAATCGATTGCCCGTCGTCGGTGACGAGGCACGGAATCCTGCCCGAAGGCGAGTATTCGCGGATGCGCGCTTGCGTGTCGGGCGCCCGCAGGTGTATCAGCACCTCGTCGAATGGGATGCCCGTATGTTTCATCATGACCCAAGGCCGCATCGACCAGGACGAGTAGTTCTTATCACCGATGACGAGTTTCATGCGCGACGTAAAGAAGCGTTGATGGATAGGGACGACTCAATGTTGCCATAGCAAGCGATCGGCACTCGCATCGCACCGCCGCGTACCGGCGCTTTAGCGGCCCGCCGTCGCCCGAAATGCGCTGAAGCGGGAACGCAGCGAGGCGTTGCTCAAATACGTGGGCGCGATCGCCTCGATGGCCACCGGCTCGAGATTCAATTCCGGGGCGAGCGGCCCGCTCATGATTGCATCGCGCGACATCGAATCGAGGTTGTCGCGCGTGATCAACGGTTCGCCCGGCAATGTCTCGAACGTCAGCGCCTGCATATAGGCGAGCGCATCGGGCAATCGGACGATCCGCGGATGCCGGCCGATCATTTCGGCGCATATCCGCACGAGCGCCTCGAGGGTATAGGTTGCGGGGCCACCGAGCTCGTAGGTGCGTCCGTGGGCCGCGTCGAGATCGAGCGTGGCGAGGATCGCTTTAACCACGTCGCCGATATAGACCGGTTGGAACTTCGCGTCGGGCTTGGCGAGCGGCAGCACGGGAAAGACTCGAGCCAGGGCCGCGAACGTATTCAGGAACCTGTCTTCCGGACCGAACACGACCGATGGCCGAAAGACCGTCGTGGCAAGCTGGGCTCCCGCAAGTGCGGCTTTCTCGCCGTCGCCTTTCGAACGCAGATACATGCTGGGCCCGTTTGAATCCGCATTCAATGCGCTCAAATGAATGAACCGATGCACGCCCTTGCCCTCGCACGCCGCTACGATCTTCGAAGGCAACTCGACATGCAATTTGGCAAATTCCGCGCCGTAGGGGTCACCGCGCCCGCCATGCAACGTACCGGCAAGATTGATGACCGCATCGACGCCCTCGACGAAGCGCGCAAGCTCGACCGCATCGAAAACGTCCAGTTCGATGACGTCGAGCGGAAGCAACGTCAAGTGGGCCGCATGACTGCGCCTGCGTGTGGCGATGCGGACATTCTTGCCGGCGGCGACGAGCGCATTGGACAAATGCGTGCCGATAAAGCCGGAACCGCCGATCAATGCAATGGATTGATGTCGCATTTTCGACTCCCTGCGGGCGGCCATCGCCACGGTTGCGCCGACGCGCGCTCATCGCGTGCGCGCCAACCGGCGCACACGCGCCGCCTCATTGCGTTTGAGGCAGGATCACGCCGAGCCGCGCCTTCAGCGATTGCGGGCGGCCTTCGAATAGCGCCGCATAATAGACCGTGTTCGACAGCACGTTTTTGACGTAGTCGCGCGTTTCGTTGAACGGGATCGTTTCCGCAAAAATCGCGCCTTCGACGGGGCGCTGCAACGCCGCCTGCCATTGACGCGGGCGGCCGGGCCCGGCGTTGTAGCCTGCCGTGGCCAGTACGGCCGAACCGTCGAATTGATTGTAGATCATCGACAGATACGTCGTGCCGAGCAAGATGTTCGTATCCATGTCGTTCATTTGCTCACGCGAAAGCGGTCCGAGCCCGATTTTGCGCGCGACCATCTGCGCCGTACCCGGCATCAATTGCATCAAGCCGCCGGCGCCCACGTCCGATCGCGCGTTGATGATGAAGCGCGATTCCTGACGAATCAGGCCATAAGCCCATTCGACGTCCAAGCCCGTCGATTTCGAATCGCGCTCGACGATGTCCCGAAACGGCGCAAGATAGCGCAGCGAAAAGTCGTGCTCGCTTTGGGTGCGATCGGCCGAGTTGACCGTGCGGTCGTATAACTCGATGCGGCGCGCGTACTCGGCCGCGGCCAACAGTTGGCGATCGCTCATCGAGCGCAGCGGCCAATTCCACTCGCGGTTGCCTTCGAGCCGTAAGTTCAGCGCGTAGAAGCGGCGCGCGAGTTCGAAACCCGGCGTGCGGCTCGCGGCGTCGACTTCGGCATCGGTCACGGCCGTCTTCGGCGGAACCGTGATCTTGCGGCCGAGCTCCTCGGTGGCAAGCTGCCCATAGAAATCGAAGCCGGTCGCAATGCGTTCGAGCTCCTGCGTCGCGAGCGCCTTATCTTCCGGGCTGCCGCCCTTCAGCAATGCGCGGGCGTGCCAATAGACCCAGGCCGGTTGATTGCGAAGCGCGCTCGGCATTTGTTCGATCGACCAGCGCACCATCGTCCAATCGCCCGCGGCGAGCGCGCTGCGCGTGCGCCACATATATGCCGGATAGGAAAGCGGCGCGTTCGATGAAAGCCGGTACCAATCCACCGCCCCCGGCACTTGCCGGACCGCGCCTTGATAACCGATCGTGCCCCATCCGATCGCGCGCTCGGCGAGCGAGAGCGAGGGGGCGACGGTCGCGAAGGTCGCCGCGGCCGTGACCACGTCGTTGCGCGCCATCGCCGTGATCGCGAGCAGCGCGAGGGCGTGCGACGCCGAATCGGGCCCCACCCCGCGCGCGAGCACGAGCGGCGGAGCACTGGTCGCTTGATCGATCAGCTTTTGATCGGGGCGCAGCGGGCCGAGCGCATCGAACAGCCGGCTACCCACGTTCGTCGCGTTCTGCTCGTAGGCCAGGCGAATCTGTTGCCAAACGTCGTCATCGTTGAATTGGTGGCTCGACGCGAGCGCGGTGACGAGATCGACGCACCCGTCGCCGTAGAACCGCGGCTCCACCAGCAGCGCCCGCGCGGCTTCGGCGACATTCTCGCCATGGGCCGCGCGCGATTCGAGCGCGTAGCACTTCACCTGCGTATCGTCGTTCAGGACGAAGCGCGCATACTGCGCGTCGAAATCCTTCCAGGCGTGGCGGGCGCCCAATACGACGAGGTAATCGTTGCGCAGCCGGTCGGCGATGGCTTCGCCGTCGTGGCGCTGCAAGAACGAAAGGACGGGCTCGTCCGGCGCGTCGATGCGCGCGTGACCGCCGCCGTCGAACAATTGCGGCCGCAACTGGTAGTACTCGAGGTACGAAGGCGCGGGGTAGTTCGGAATCATCGCGGCGAGTTGCGCCGCGCGCGCCGGGTCGTTGCCGAGCGCGGCTTGGCGCAGACGCACGAAAATCTGGTCGTCGGTAGGCGCGGCGCTGGGTCGCGCGTGGCGGCCCGCGGAAGCCGTGCCGCAGGCGACGAGCGCCGCGGCGGCGAGTGCGCAAGCGGCCGCGCGATATACTCGGGCAAAGCGTTTTGACATCGTGGTCTGTGGAGCAAAAATTGAGCGAAAGCATAGCACGCAACCCCTCGGCGGAATCGAAAGCCGAGTTGCGCAAACGCTTGCTCCAAGCGCGTTTGACCACGCAGCGGGAGGGGCGTGCCGACCCTTCGCTCGCCGCTCATTTGGACGAGGCGCTGGCGAGCTTCGCGCCCCACACGGTGGGCTTTTATTGGCCGCTCGAGGGGGAGTTCGATGCGCGGGAGATTATCGAGAGATGGCTCGAAGGCGACGCGCGGCGGCAGGCCGCGCTGCCGGTCGTCGCCATGAAGGGGCACGCGCTTCGGTTTCATGCGTGGACGCCGGCCACCCCGATGCGCATCGGCGCGCACCGCATCCCGGAGCCCGAGCAGACGCTCGCGGTGTTGCCCGACCTGCTGCTCGTGCCCTGCGTCGGTTTCGATGACGACGGCTATCGGCTAGGCTACGGCGGCGGCTATTACGACCGCACGCTCGCCGCTTGGCCGGACGTTGTGCGCCCGGTGACCGTGGGGATCGGCTACGAAGCCTGCCGCGCGACGCTGCCGCGCGAGCCGCACGACATCCCGCTCGACGCACTCGTCACGAACGCCGGCGTGTTCCGGCGTCCCCGCGCGCCGCAAACGGCGTAACGAACGGCGAACAAGCGCGGGACGCCAATCCATCACAGCGACGCCGCGGCGCGCGCCGCCGTGTCGTACAACCCCGAGGCGTTGCGCATCAGTTGCGCGGCCTCGCCGATCTGCTCATTGGCGAGGCCGCTTTCCTTGAGTGCCGCGATCAGGCAGCTTTCCCTCACTTCACGGTATTTGTTGCACAGTTCGCGCCCGGCCGGCGTCGCCGAAAAAAATACTTCCTTGCCGGTCTTTTCGCTTTTTACATACCCTCTACTCACGAGCTTCTTCAATGCATACGTGGCGACGTGGGTGTCCTCGATATTGAGAACGAAACAGATATCGGCGAGCTTTTTCTTGCGTTCCCGATGACTGACGTGGTGCAGGAGCGACACTTCGATCGCCGTCATGTCCTTGGCTCCGGCCGCCGACATGCATCGCACCATCCAGCGGTTGAACGCATTGCTCGCCATGATCAGACCGTATTCGAATTCCGAGAGCTCGACGCTCGTCTCGGAGACGAGATGTTCCGAAGACACGATCTTGGTCGGATGGCGCGACATAGAGGCGGCTAACAAGCTGGGGTAGAAAAAGGAGTGTGCGAAGTGTACGCCGCCCCTCATCGGGCCAGCACTAGCAAAAACGCTTATGGGTAAAATATCGACAATTTATCGATAATACGACTTGACCAGAACCAGAGGACCGAGCGAGCGCGCCCACCGGCAAAGGGCGCGGCGCCGGCCAAGGCCCACATGAAACCATCCTCAAGCCCAGCGGCGCCCGCTGGCTCCGACGAGCTCGCTCGAGCCGGTTCCGGAAACGCGGCGCCGCCCGAGACGATCGCAGCCCGGATCTACCCGTTCGGCGACAGCGCCCTCGTATGCGAGGCGCCCGCCCCGGCGACGCTCGCATGCCAGCAGCGCATCTGGGCACTGGCCCAAGCGGTGCGCGCCTGGCCCGACGTCGTCGAAATCGTGCCGGGCATGAACAATCTGACGATCGTTTTCGATCCGCTATCGGCCGATCTGGAGGCGCGCGCGGTCGATCTCGCGGCGGCATGGGAGCGGGCCGTCGGCGTCGCAGCGCCCACGCGCGAGATCGAGATCGGCGTGCGCTACGGCGGCGAGGACGGGCCCGATCTGCGCGCGGTGGCCGAACACGCCGGGCTGACGGTCGAAGAAGTCGTCCGGCGCCACTCGAGTGCCGAGTACGTCGTCTTTTTTGTCGGTTTTCAGCCCGGCTTCGCCTATCTCGGCGGCCTCGATCCCTCGCTGCACATGCCCCGCCGAGCCGTGCCGCGCGTGGCGGTACCCGCCGGTTCGGTCGGTATCGGCGGGTCGCAAACAGGCATTTATCCGGCCGCCTCGCCCGGCGGCTGGCAATTGATCGGACGTACGCCATTGCCGCTGTTCGATCCGAGCCGAGAGCGGCCGACGTTGCTCGAACCCGGCGATCGCGTCCGTTTCACCGTTTTGGAGATCGTGCAATGATCGACGTACTGCGCGCCGGCATGCTCTCTTCGGTGCAGGATCTAGGCCGGGCGGGCTATCGGCACCTCGGAATCGCGAAAGCCGGCGCGCTCGATACGCTTGCGCTCGAAGTCGGCAATCGCCTCGTGGGCAACGAACCGCAGGCCGCGGCGATCGAAGCGACCGTCGGCCCGGTCGTGCTGCGCTTCACACGAGCCACTCGCCTCGCGCTGACCGGTGCGCAATTTAACGCGACGCTCGACGGCAAGAGCGTCCACACGTGGTGGAGCTTGCCGGTGCGAGCCGGCCAAGAATTGGTCTTGCACGGACCCGTGCGCGGCATGCGCGGCTATATTTGCGTGCGGGGCGGCATCGACGTCATCGCGGTCCTCGGCTCGCGCAGCACCGATTTGGCCGCCGGTTTCGGCGGGCTGGGCGGACGCAAGCTACGCGACGGCGACCGTCTGCCGATCGGGCAAAACATACGGCGGCAAGATAAAGCGACGGGCGTCGATGCTCCGGCGTTCGGCGTGAAGGCCCCCGAGTGGTGCCGCTTCGCCGAGGCCGCGCGGGAACCGGCGCGGCACGGCAAGTACGTGGGGAGCACGGAACGCGGCGATGTCATCCGCGTGCTGCGCGGCCCCGAATATGATTCGTTCGGCGAAGCGGCGCGCACCGCGTTCTGGTCGGACCGCTGGCGAGTCACGCCGAACAGCAATCGGATGGGCTACCGGCTCGAGGGCAGCGCCTTGAGCCGCGACGAAGCATCCGAGCTGCTGTCGCATGCCGTGTTGCCCGGCACGATCCAAGTCCCCGGCAACGGCCAACCGATCGTTTTGATGGGCGACGCCCACACGACGGGCGGCTACCCCCGAATCGGCGTGGTCATCGCCGCCGACTTGTGGAAGCTTGCCCAAGTGCGGCTGGGCTCGGCCGTGCGCTTCGTGCGCACGACCCGCGAGGAGGCGCGCCACGCACTCGCGGAGGAACACGCGTACTTGCGGCAAATCGACGCCGCGATCGCCATGCATGAAGAGCGGCTGCAACGCGTCTCGCGCGCCGCTTGAAGGTTTTGTAACGAGGTAGTCATGAATATCGATTTGAACGCCGATCTCGGCGAAGGCGGCGACGCCGATGAAGCGCTGCTCGGTCTCGTCAGTTCGGCGAATATCGCCTGCGGCTGGCACGCCGGCGGCGCCAATGCGATGCGCGACTGCGTACGGCTCGCCGTCAAGCAAGGGGTGGCGATCGGCGCGCACCCGAGTTTTCACGACCCTGACAATTTCGGGCGCAAGGAAATGCATTTGCCGCCCGACGATATTTATGCCGGGATACTCTATCAACTCGGCGCGCTCTCGGCGATCGCGCAGGCCGAAGGCGTGCGTGTCGCCCACTTGAAGCCGCACGGCGCGCTCTATAACCAGGCGGCGCGAGATTCGTCCATTGCGAAGGCGATCATCTCGGCGGTGCACGACTTCGATCCGTCGGTCGCGGTTTTCGGCCTTGCCGGGAGCCGCTTTATCTCGATGGCGCGCGAGGCCGGGCTCGTGGCCGTCGAAGAAGGATTCGCCGATCGGGGCTATCGTGCCGACGGCTCGCTGGTGCCGCGCAACGAACCCGGTGCGCTGATCGAGGACGACGACGAAATGCTCGCGCACGTGCTCTCGATGGTGCGCGACAAACGCGTGCGCACGGTGACCGGCGACTGGGTCCCGCTCGACGTGCGCACGCTATGCCTGCACGGCGATGGCCCGCATGCGCTCGCGTTCGCGCAAAAGCTGCGCCGCACCCTCGATGAACAGGGCGTCGACGTAATGGCCGCGTCTTCGCTGGCTCATTGAGAGAGCAGCCGATAGCGCTTTGAAAGCGGCCGTAGAGCCGCGTTTTAGAAGGAAAAGGCGAGGAAGACAAATAACAAGCTCGCCTGTATTGCCGCGACGTGCCGGCACGCAATCGATCAATAAAACGGCGCGACGCGGTGCGTATGACGGTTCGACGTTCGTCACTTGGAGACTTATAGATGCAGACCAACCTATGGCCCTTGCTGGGGGTAGCCGTCATCGTCGTCGGCTTTCTCTTGCGATTCAATCCGATGTTGATCGTCGCTTGCGCGGCGATCGTCACACCGATATGCGCGCATTTCCCGCCCGACAAAATTCTCGCGGCTATCGGCACCGGATTTTTGAAAACCCGTAATATCCCGCTCATTATTTTGTTGCCGCTGGCCGTCATCGGCCTATTGGAGCGGCACGGATTGCGCGAGCGGGCGCAAATATGGATTGCCGGTATCAAGGCGGCAACCGCCGGGCGGCTGTTGATCGTCTATTTGCTCGTACGCGAGTTGACCGCCGCCGTGGGCTTGACCGGCCTCGGGGGGCATCCGCAGATGGTGCGGCCGTTGCTCGCGCCGATGGCCGAAGGCGCGACCGAAGCGCGCTACGGCACGATTTCCGATGCGGTGCGCTACAAGCTGCGCGCGTTTTCCGCCGCGACCGACAACGTCGGCTTGTTTTTCGGCGAGGACATCTTCGTGGCCTTCGGCGCCATCGTATTGATGGTCACGTTCTTGAAGGAGGCGGGCATTGTCGTCGCGCCGATGCAAGTGGCCGTATGGGGCATGCCGACCGCGTTGGCCGCATTCGTCATTCACAGCGTACGGTTGTATTTGCTCGATCGGCGTCTCGATCGGGAGCTGAAGCGAGCCGCGCAAGCGCCTGCCGGCGATCTCGAACAACGCGCCTCGCTTGCGGCGGGCATGCCCACGCAACCGTCGGCTCGCGCCGCGGGAGAATAACCATGACGCTCAAGCTCGTTCATTTGTTCTGGCTCGTCGGTCTCGTGCTGCTCGTCGTAGGTGCGATGATCGTCACGGACAAGGCCCATCCGCGGCGTTTCGCGGCGGGCGGCTTTTGGATCATCTATGCGGTGATTTTTCTCGTCGGCGACTGGTTGCCGGCTGAACTGGTCGGCGTGCTCGTCATCGCGATGGCACTGATCGCCGGGTTCGGCGGGGTGTTGGGGGCCAAGCCGAACATGCCTAGCGACGCGGCGCGCCGGGCCAGCGCCAAGCGGCTCGGCAATCTTCTATTCGTGCCCGCGTTGACGATTCCGGTCGTAACGGTGGCCGTGACGCTGCTCGTCGGACGGCTCACGGTTGGCGGCACGCCGCTCATCGAGCCGAAGAACGCGACGCTCGTCGGCTTCGGCATTGGCTGCGTCGTGGCGTTGGCCGTCGCGTGCTTCGTTACGCGCGATTCCGTCGGGCAATCGGCGAAGGAGGCTCGGCGCTTGATCGATGCGCTGTCGTGGGCCGCGGTACTGCCGCAATTGCTCGGCATGCTCGGGCTCGTCTTCGCCGACGCGGGTGTGGGCAAGGCCGTCGCGCACGTGGCCACCGCCTATGTGAATCTCGACTACCGGTTCGTCGCGGTGGCGGTTTACTGCGTCGGCATGGCGCTCTTCACGATGGTGATGGGCAACGGCTTCGCCGCCTTCCCTGTGATGACGGGCGGTATCGGCGTGCCGATCCTCGTGAACGTGTTTCATGGCAACCCGGCCGTGATGGTGGCGATCGGCATGTTCTCGGGCTACTGCGGGACGCTGATGACGCCGATGGCGGCAAACTTCAACATGGTGCCCGCCGCGTTGCTGGAATTACCCGATAAGAACGCGGTCATCAAGGCGCAAGCGCCGACCGGCGCGTTGCTGCTCGTCGTCAATATCTTGCTGCTCAATGCGTTGATGTTTCGGTGAATGACGGGTGACCCATCCGCTTGTCGCGGGTGGGTCGCCCGCACACGAACAAGCAAACGACGCGGCGGCATTAGAAGCCACTCCCCCCGTACAGGACGCCTACCGCGGAGTCATATAGGTGCAGAGTATTGCAAGTGCACTGCAACCCAACATCGCGAGCATCAAAGACCTTTCCGGCGCCCAGGGCATAACATGGGCGGCGATTGCGGCGCTCGCCGCCCCGATGCCGAAAAGCAGAGTACCTAATAGGGCCGACGCGAAACCGGCGCGCTCAGCGTGCCGCGCTAGGGCAATCGCCGCGGAGTTAGGGGCGACGAATCCAATCATTGATAGGTAGACAAAGACGCTGCCAAGCAAGAGAAAGGTCGGCGGTCTCTCGTAAAGAGCAAGCAGCGCTAAGACAGGAACCAATGAAACCCATAGTGCCGATTTGGCGACGCGTTTCAACGCGAGTCGGAGTACCAATAAGCCATTGACGTGCGCTGCGATGACCATCCCAAGCGAATTGGCTGCGAATGTTGCGCTAAACAGACCGGACGATAAACCGTAAGCGTCAACGAAGACCCTCGCCGACATGGCAAAGTAGGCGAACATCCCACCTTGCAAAAATCCGCTGGTGCATGCCCAAGTAATGAACTGGCGGTCATAGAGGATTTCACGCCATCCGTAGGGCGCACGATCGCTACCAGTCAGCGCCCGCCTGTCAATGGGCAACGTCTCCGGCATGGCGACGCTAAGTGCGAGCAAAGCCAATCCAACCGTGCCCATCGACCAAAATATCGCGCGCCATCCGCCCACCTCGAGCAACCCGGCACCGACTAGTGGAGCGACAAGCGGTGCGACGCTCGCGGCCAACATCAACGTGGAAAATGTCCGAGCCCTCTCTTGCAGGTCAGTCCGGTCGTGAACCATCGCTCTCGCCAGCACCATCCCCGCGCTTCCGCCGATACCTTGCAGGAAGCGTAGTGCGATAAACCAATCGACGGTCTGCGTGCAACTACATGCAAACGATGAACCCGCATAGATGACCAACCCGGCATATAGCGGGCGCTTCCTACCATATAGATCACTCACGAAACCGTGGGTCAACTGTCCGATCAAGACCCCCACTAAATAGCTCGGAATCGACAAAGCAATATGGCTCGGCGCTGATCCGAAGGCTACCGTCAACGTCGCGGCGGCAGGCAGATACATGTCGATCGAAATAGGGCCGATCGAGCAAAGCGCACCAAGACAGCCCACCCATATCTTTGATCTCACGCGCTCACTTGAATCGTGCGCCCGTCGCGGCCTGCACAGCCCTGATGCATCGTTCTTTCAGCGCGGTACCTGTGCACGGATCCAGCGGCGCGACGTGATCCCAATTTCCTAGCGAGTCTTCGCCGCTAACGAGCCACGTATACGCGGGCCTGACGATAGGTACAACGCGAGGTGAAACGTATCGTGTCACAAGACCAATGCGGGAAGAATCGCTCGAATTCGGTCCCGATGCGTGGAACAGGAGCGGGTGATGGATCGAAAAGTCGCCTGCGTTGAGGTCGATATGCACCGCACGGCTCTCGTCAATCGGATGGCATACATGCTGAGCCCTCGACAGCATATTGTCAGCATTAGGATTTTCTGCATGCTCGACCAGCATCGAGTGGCTGCCAGGCAAAATGCGCATTCCGCCATTCAAAGCATTAGCATCGGATAACGCGAGCCACACTGTCACCATCGGGATGGTCGACAGATCTGCGTACCGATGCTTCCAGTAATAAAGATCCTGGTGCCACGAAAAGAATCCGTCTGTCCTTGGAGGCTTGGCGTTGAACTCACTTACCCATACGAGAACATCTGGGCCTATCAACGCGCGTACCACCTTGAGCACTGCCGGATGCGCGACAAGATGTGCAATCCAAGGATGCAACAAATGTCCGAATAATCGGTGCTCTCCTTTCACCGTCATACTTGGACCGCACATCGCATAGTAATTTTCCTGCACCTGCTTAACTTCTGAACTCGTTAGCGCAGGAAGAGGGTAGAGCGCACCAGTCTCTCGATAAGCTTTCACCAAATAGTCGGTATTCAATTTCTCGTCTCGCTGGTGCAGAGCTCGTGAATTTCGCGGGCTCGAATCGTGGTCGTATGTCGGCGTGCCACTTCATGTGCGGCATTCATGGTCAGCATGGCCCAACGGTCATTGTCGTTGCGATATATCTGCTGGACCTCGGCAGCATCTTTCGCGACATGAAGGACGTCTGTCCCAAGATAGTGCTGACCTTCTTGCAAACCGAGTGCCGAGAGATGTGCGCCGAGCGATGTGCGATCTGCAACTATCAAACAGCCGGAAGCCATCCCCTCGAATACCTTGGCTACCAGATAGCTAAAGACTGAGCCGCAAACGAGCATCGCCGGATAACGACGCAGCAAGGAAGCATACCTTTCTGCACCGACGGTAGAAAACGCGCTCGCATTGACCTTCATCTTATTGTTCTTATCGCCCGGGTACCCCGGGTAGCCGGGATGGTCTACGACATCACAGACATCACAAGACAGTTTTTCTGCACAAAACTGCCGAAATGGGTATGGCCACGTCCGCGCCCCCGACAGCAAGACACGATCAGATGCCGGTGCGAATATAGGACTGAAATACGATGCAGCCGAGTGTGGAACCCACCTAATGTCTTTCTTTATTTCTGGAAACCATTCAATAAGTTTGTGTGGATAGGTCGCTAGGATCAAGTCGGCCCAGCGAAATGCTCTTTGGCGCTGCGCACGTCGATACTCGCTGAAGTAATGAACATCGTCGCAGAACGCAATACGTTTCACTTGCGTCGGAAGCGCAGCAAAACGCTCGGCGTGACGCTCCATGATTTCATAGCATTCCCATAACAGCACGACGCGAGCCTCGCGAGCTGCTGCCAGTATGCAGTTATCCTCGTCCTCGCCGACTACCATTACCTTCCATCCCAGCGTTGCGAGCCGCTGATGTATCTCATAGAACTCCCGCGAGATATAGGCGTCCCATCCCGCGGGAATACAAAGCAAAAGGTCACTATTTTCCGTGATATCGCCGGCTTCCATTGTGTCGATAGATTTTCAGCAAGGTGCGAAGAGCGGCAGCTAATCGGCATGAAAATTATTTGCCACCGCCAGGTATCCATGCTCGGGACCCTCAGGGCATGAATTGACCGGACTATATCCAGACCTAAAGCCCGCGCCGCATCGGCCTCAAAAATTAAGACGCAATGCCCCCCTTCGGGCGCCATCCAGCCACGCACTTAAACCAGCAACGTTTGGCCACCTCAATGCCGCGCATGCTCCGACGTACGCTTCGCGCTCTTGCCGGCCACGATCATCGCCGGGTCCAAACTGCCCGCCGTCAACTGCACCGCCTGCAGGTTCGCCTTTTGCCACGTCTCGTACAGCGCAAACGCCGCGTCGAAAACCGCCCCCCAAGCGGACATACCCGCATCCCACTCCGACGAGGCCGGCTTGGCGCCATCGTCCGCGAACAATCGCGTATACGCGTCGCTCCCCTCCCGCGAAATGCCCGCGATATCCGCCTGCGTCGACACGGCAATCTCGTACGCCTTCCGATAATAACCCTGCGCTTTCTCCACGACCGGCATTGGCCAAGCCGAAGCCGGCATCATCCATTGGAGCGGCGTCTTCGGCAAAGCCCCCCGCCATGCACGCTCGTGCGACTCGCCGATCAAGGACCCGGCCGTTTGCCAATTCAGATCGGTCAACCGCTCGCAACCGTCGAGAAGCGTCTGCGTCACACCGAGTACCGTATCAATGCCGGCTCTTTGAGTCGCGACTACCTGCTTCGGAGACACCCAGTTCATATTAACTCCTACTTATTCGGTTAGTTAGGAAAACTCCGTAAAAACCTCGCGGCGGACCACCTCGCCGCGAGCACCATAAACGCCGCAGCCGCTCAGCGCCCACGCATCACCTGCGCAAGCCAATCGGCGCCGTGCGCCGTGATTCGGGGGCGCCGCTTGCCCCCCGGCAACGTGTCGAACGCCACCAAGTTCCGCACCGACAAGCTTTCAAGATCGTCGCGATCGAGCTCGCAGTTGCCGGGCGAGCGCTGCAGCAACATCAGCGCGGTCAGTTCATGCATGCTCAGCAAGATGGTCGATTCACTCACGGATGAGCGACGAAAAATCGCCAACGGCCATATCACCGGCTGCTCCGGGTCCGGCCCACGGCGGGCCCGCACCGCAGGCGCGCGGGACAAACAACGAACCGGGCAAAGCTCACATTTCCCACGAGACCGTGCCGCGCGGCGCGGACAAAAGCGGTGCGGCGTCATCGCTCCATGCCCTCCTGCATCGTCGTCACGTCGGCGTTGCCTCGCGCACCGCCCGCTGTCCCGTCGCTTGCCCATTCGAACCAGCACACGGTCACGCCCATGAACTCGCCGGCGATCCGCGTGCGTCCGTTCACACAGCGAAACACGCGGCGTCCCATGCGATCGAGCAAGGGCGCGAGCGATATGTTCGGCGCGCGCTCGATCTCGATGAAAGGACGCGCGTCGCACCAAATGACCCGCGCCACGCGCAGCCCCATATCGCGCAGGGCTCGTCGCGCGCTGTTCAACAGCACGAGCCGGTCGAGCAAGCTGCCCGCCAGCACGCGCCGCGATCCGAGCCCGCTCGCCTGAACGTCTCCATCTGTCTCGTCCGATTCGTGCTCGCGCGCGCCCTGAGCATGCTCCATCAATCCATCCATAGCCATTCTCCCCATGTCCGATGGCGGTCGGCAGAACCTCGCCGCGCAACGCCCGGGGCCCCATCGCGACCGCCGGCACGTCCCGCGTCCTCGCGACGCGGCCGGCTACGCACGCGGCCGGCTTCGTCGATACGCGGTGAACGGATTCTCGGTCCTCGACTTGGCGCTCGCCATTCGGCAAATGGAGTAGCCACGATGAACAAACGACGCAAAAAACCGCGCGAATTTATCGACTCGTATTTTCATAAAAATATTCGGCTTATCGAATACGGCGAAAACGAAGACTTTTTATCCATCAACATCGATTCTGTGTCATGCGCAGCCGTAATTCATACTTTTTAAGGATTTGCGACACTACATCATTTGCCTAATGGATGCCTTTCGCGCCGATGCAGAGAATCGTTTCAACACCTCACGTTTCCTTGCTAGAGCCTCTCATGTCACAGCTCATAGGATGCTATCCGCGCCGTTTCATCGAAAATCCCATCAATTGGGTAAATCGACATAACTTCTCAAAATCGAAGCACTGCCGCAACTCACATCGAAATCGATCGCCTACGAAATATCGTTTATTGCGACGCGCTTCAAGACCGAATTACCCCGCGTCCTCCAAAAGCGCGAGCGTGCCGCATCCCTCGATCATCGTCCGCTTACGAAATGTATTGCGTCGAGAGCGATAACGACCGATCCGTATCGAAACGAGCCGCCTTGCTCGCGCGCCCGCGACGGCGCCCCGCATCACTCGAATGCATCTGAAACTTATCTTGGAGAGCGGCATGACGCCAACGACCCGAGAGGGCACCGTACTCGCCTTGATCGCCGAAGGGCTGACGGACCGCGAGATCGCCGCGCGACTGGCCTTTTCCATCTCGACGGCCAGGAAGCATCGGGAAGCGCTGCTGGCTAAGTTCGGCGCGACGAAGTCAGCGCAACTCGTGCGTCGATATTTCGTTAGCTGTCCGAACTCAATAAAAAAAAGCCGAGTACGGCGCCGTTCTCCACACGCGAGCACCAAGTGCTCGCCTTGCTCAGCGACGGCAAAAGCGACAAGCAGATCGCGCGCCGCCTCGGCATCAGCGACCTAACCGCCCGCAAGCACAGGGCCAATCTGTTGAAAAAAGCCAATGCGTCCAACGTGTGCGAACTGCTGTTCGTCTCGATCGTCTCCGGCTGGCTCGACCTATCCGAGGAGCAGCCTTGATGCCCGCGCGCAAAAGGAAACGCCTGCTTTCGACCCGGGAGCCTCATGTCGTTCTACATGGTGCAGACGATGTCTTGCGGTCCATTGACCGAGGTCCAATATATCGGCCACAACGACGGCAAGCAGCCGTCGGAGCAGGACTTGCGGCGCTTCACGGAACGCGCGCGGCGCAATTACGCCGCCTCGCGCAATGTCCCGCTCGCCCACGTCGTGCCGGGCAAGATAGCCCTGCGGCATCGGGCGGTGATCGCAATCAACGCGATCGAACTCGTCGATTGAGCGTGTTTGTCCGATCAGCCGGCTTCGACGGTAAAGCCGCGCTGACGCAACAAGGTCAACACGCCCCTAGGCCCGCCCAGATGAAGTGCGCCGATTGCGACGAAAACCGGCCGGTTCGGCGCGGCGATGGCAACCATGCGCAACGCGAACCTTCGGTTCCGCTCGAAGACGATCCGGTTGTCCAGCGCGCGAGCCGCGGCAGGGGTGCGCGCGAGCCGCTCGGATTTGGCCGTCGCCCAGGCAGCGATCGCATCCGCATCGCCGATTCGCCACAGACGATGCAACGTTTTGACGTCGTCCATGTTCTGCGCGGGCGTCTGCGCGAGATCTTGCGCCAGCATCTCGCGTTGCTCGGCAAACGAGAGGTTCGTGAACGCGCGCATCTGTTCTGCGAGCGTCTCGAGGCCCACGATCTTGCCTTTCGTGGGCAGGTAGACGTTTTCGAGCTGGGCTTCCGTGCCGTACTCCGTTTGCAAGCCCGCGGCCAGCGAATCGTACGTCTCGACGAGCAGCGCGGCGAGCCAAGGGCGCGTCTTTTTGATTTCCTCGAGCGCCGTCGGATTGCCGCGCAAGCGCATGGCGAGCTTGCGCATGATGGGTTCCGACAGCAAGCGCGGCAAGCACGCGTAGTTGCACACGCCGTACTTCGACACGTCGTCTTGCGATTTCAGCAAATCGTCGGGCGAAATCTCGAGCGCGAGCGTGGGGGAAGCGGCGAGCGCCGCCATAATCGGCCGGCGAAACGGCTGGCTCTTGGGGTAGTCGTAAGGGTCGCCGACGTGCAGCGTTCCCAGCAGGTAGATCGTCGTCGCACCCTTTGTCGCGACGTAAAACGGCATGTGGGCCGGTTCGGCCCGCACGGGACCGCTCGCGCTCGTGCCGTCGAACCCGGGCGGCGGCCCGTGGAAACCCGGAATCGCCGCGGCCGGCGATGGTGTGGGGGCCGGCGCGCTAGGGACCGCCTGAGCCGCGGGCATGGGCGCGGGCCCCGCGAACGCCGGCGCGACCGGCCCGCCGGAGCGGGTATCGATTGCCAGCGTGAAAACGAACGTGAGTACGAGCGAACCTATCCGCCGCAGGCAGGCGCGCGCCCGCCGCGCGAGGGCATCCGCGAAGGCGCCCTCGCGCGGGCGGCGCCGCGCCGCCCTTGCTTCAGCCATCCGCGTCCCCTACCTCCTCGGCGCGGTGACACGATACCCATCGCCCATCGACTTCGCGCAGCTTCGGCTCTTCCACCTTGCAGCGTTCGATCGCATACGGGCAGCGCTGATGAAAGGTACAGCCCGAAGGCGGGTTCAGCGGCGAGGGCATTTCGCCTTGCAGCTTGATCTGCGTGCGGCGATCGGCTTCGAAGATGGCCGGCGTGGCCGACATCAACGAGCGCGTGTACGGGTGACGAGGCTTGGCGAAAATCGTTTTCTTATCGCCCAGCTCCGCCACGCCGCCGAAGTACATGACCATGACGTCGTCGGCGATATGCTCGACGACGGCCAAGTTGTGCGAGATGAAGACGTAGCTCGTCTTGAACTGTTCTTGCAAGTCCATAAACAGATTCAGGATCTGCGCCTGGATGGAGACGTCGAGCGCCGAAACGGGCTCGTCGGCCACCACGATGCGCGGATCCAGAATCATCGCACGAGCGATCGCAATCCGCTGCCTTTGTCCGCCGGAAAACATATGCGGATAGCGTTTGGCGTGTTCCGGACGCAACCCGACCGTGCGCATCATCTGGGCGACGCGCGCGGCGCGTTCGTCCGCGCTCATTTGAGCGTTGATGAGAAGCGGCTCGGCAAGCGTCTGCTCCACGGTCTTGCGCGGATTGAGCGAGGCGAACGGGTTTTGGAAGACCATCTGCACGCGCCGCCGGAACGCGGCCAACCGGTCCGCGTTCGCCCCGGCCACGTCCTCGCCTTCGACCAGCAAGCGCCCGGAGGTGGGCGCCTCGATCATCGTCAGTTGCCGTGCCAGCGTCGATTTGCCGCAACCCGACTCGCCTACCACCGCCAGCGTCTTGCCGCGCGCGAGCGAAAACGATACGCCGTTCAGCGCCTTGACCGTGCCATGGCCGAACATGCCGCGCCGCACCGAGTAGTGCTTGGTCAGGCCGTCCGCGACCAAAACGAGATCGTCGTCATGCCGCGGCGCGCGCGTAACTTCCGGGACTGCATTCATCGGGCGCCTCCGTGCTGGGACGTGTGCGAGCGGATCGCATCGAGGTTCAAGGGTTTGATGCAGCGGGCGCAAGCCTCGCGCACGTTCGGATCGACCGGATCGAGCGCCGGGCGTCCCTTGCGGCAACCGTCGACGACATACTTGCAACGCGGTGCGAACAAGCAGCCGCTCGGGCGATCGTCGCGCCCCGGCACCATCCCGGGCAGCGCCGACAGGCGCTTCGCGCCGCGGTTGTGCTCGGGGATCGCGGCGAGCAGCGCTTCCGTGTAGGGATGATGCGGCCGCGCGAAGATGTCCGGTACGCGGTTCGTCTCGATGACTTCGCCCGCGTACATGACCGCCACGCGCTGGGCGACTTGCGACACGACCGCCAAATCATGGGAAATCAGCACGAGCGCCATGCCGCGCTCCTTTTGCAGCCTGACGAGCAGATCCATGATCTGCGCTTGGATCGTGACATCGAGCGCGGTCGTCGGCTCGTCCGCGATCAAGAGCTTCGGATTGCACGCCACGGCCATCGCGATCATCACGCGCTGGTTCATGCCGCCCGAAAGCTGATGCGGGAATGCCGCGATACGGCTTTTGGCGTCGGGAATGCCGACCTGATCGAGCAATTCGAGCGCGCGCTTCTCGAGTGCCGCGCCACGCAGCCCTTCGTGCAGCTTGAGCACTTCCTTGATTTGATAGCCGACCGTGTAGCTCGGATTCAAGCTCGTGAGCGCATCCTGGAACACCATCGCGATGTCCTTGCCGATGATCTTGCGGCGCGCCTTCGCCGACGCTTTCAACAGATCCTTGCCGTCGAAGGTGATCTCATCGGCCGTCACGACGCCGGGCGCGTCGATGAGTCCCATCAGCGCCATCATCGTCACGCTCTTGCCCGAGCCCGATTCGCCGACGACGCCGACGACTTCGCCCGGGGCGACCGTCAGGCTCACGCCGTCCACGGCCGGCGCCCCGCCGAAGGTCACCGCCAAATTGCGGATGGTCAAAAGAGTATTCATGGTCATGCCATCCGTTTCAGTTTCGGATCGAGCGCATCGCGCAGCCCGTCGCCAAGCAGGTTGATCGCGAGCACCGAAATAAGAATCGCCATGCCGGGCATCGTCACGATCCACCACGCGTTGTCGATATAGTCGCGCGCCGAGGCCAGCATGGCGCCCCATTCGGCCGCGGGCGGCTGCACGCCCAGGCCTAGGAAGCCCAGCGCCGCGGCATCGAGAATCGCGGACGAAAACCCGAGCGTCGCCTGCACGATCAGCGGCGCCGTGCAGTTGGGCAGCACTTGCGAGAACATCAGACGCAACGTGCCGGCGCCCGCCACGCGCGATGCGGTGACGTATTCCTTCTGCAACTCGCCCTGCGCCGAAGCGCGTGTCAGCCGCACGTACCCGGGCAGCGCCACGATCGCGATCGCGAACATCGTATTCGTGAGGCCCGGTCCGATAATCGCGACGACGGCGACGGCGAGCAACAGCGAAGGCAACGCGAGCAACACGTCCATCGCGCGCATGATCGGCGTATCGGCCCAGCCGAAGAACGCCGCGCACAAGCCCAGCACGACGCCGGGAATCAGCGCGAGCACGACCGACACGCAGCCGATCCAAAACGACATGCGCGCGCCGAACATGAGCCGGGACAGGATGTCGCGACCGGCCTCGTCGGTGCCGAGCACGAATTTCCAATTGCCGCCTTCGAGCCAGGCCGGGGGGATCTTGACGTAGTCGCGGTACTGCTCGACGGGACTGTGCGGAGCAAGCAGCGGCGCGAATATCGCGACGATGACGAGCACGAGGACGATAATGCCGGCCGCGACGGCGCCGCGGTTGCGCGAGAAGTTGCTCCAGAACTCGCGCAGCGCGAGCGCCCGTCCGCTGCGCGGCGTGACGCTTCCCGGAACCGTGTTTTGAATATCTGCCATGGTTGCGGGCTCCTTTAGCGCGTATGGCGAATGCGTGGATTGAGCACGCCGTACAGCAAATCGACGACCAGGTTCACGACGATCACCAGCGTCGCGATCAGCAAGATGCCGCCTTGCACGACGGGGTAGTCGCGCCGGCTGATCGCATCGATGAGCCATTTGCCGATGCCGGGCCAGGAAAACAGCGTCTCGGTCAACACCGCTCCCGCGAGCAGCGTGCCCACTTGAAGACCGATCACAGTCACGACGGGAATCAGCGCATTGCGCAGCGCGTGCACGACGATCACGCGAACGGGGGAAAGCCCCTTGGCCCGCGCCGTGCGAATGTAGTCCTCGCGCAGCACTTCGAGCATCGACGAGCGCGTCATGCGCGCCACGACGGCGAGCGGGATCGTGCCGAGCACAACGGCGGGCAAGATCAAATGACTCACGGCCGATTTGAACGAACCTTCATCGGGCGCGAGCAGCGCGTCGATCAGCATGAAGCCGGTCACGTGGGGAATGTCGTATTCGACGGCGATCCGTCCCGACACGGGCGTCCAGCCGAGCGTGACCGAGAACAGCATGATCAGGATCAGCCCCCACCAAAAAATCGGCATCGAATAACCGGCGAGCGCCGTGCCCATTACGCCGTGGTCGACGACGGTGCCGCGCTTGAGCGCCGCCACGACGCCGGCCGGCAGCCCGATGAGGAGCGCGAACAACATCGCGCAGATCGAGAGTTCGACGGTCGCCGGAAAGCGCGCGAGAAATTCGTTCATCACGCTCGTATTCGTGATGATGGATTCGCCGAGATTGCCGTGCAGCGCGCGCCAAACGTAGTGGACGTACTGCATCGGCAGGGGCTCGTCGAGCCCGAGCCGGTGCAGCGCCGCGGCGTGCATCGCCGGATCGACGCCGCGTTCGCCCATCATGACTTCGATCGGATCGCCGGGAATCAAATGGATGAGCGCGAAAGCGAGAATCGTGATGCCGATGAACGTCGGTATCACCATTCCGATGCGGCGTAAAACGAATCGGAACATGGTTCGTCCCTTTATCTTGCAGGAGAATAAATGCGACCGGCGACGAGAGACGCTTTCGCATCCCTGTCGCCGGAGAACGTGCGGGTGCTCCCCGGGCAACCCGGAGAGCGTACCGCATCGCCGTTACTTCAGGCTGACGCCGTCGAAGCGGGCATAGCCGAGCGGGTCGATGCGCATGTCGACGACGTTCTTGGTCGTCGGTTGATAGAGCGTGGAGTGGGCGATCGGCGAGAACGGCAGTTGCTCGGCGAAGATCTGCTGCGCTTGCATGTAGATCTTCGTGCGTGCGTCTTGCCCGTTCGTCGTGCGGCCCTTCTGGATCTGCTCGTCGAACGGCTTGTAGCACCATTCCGAGAAGTTGTTGCCGTGCACGGCTTCGCAGCCGAGCAGCGTGCCGAGCCAATTGTCCGGATCGCCGTTGTCGCCGTTCCAGCCGATCAGCATCGTATCGTCTTCACCCGCGTGCGCGCGCTTGATGTATTCGCCCCACTCATAGGTGACGATCTTCGCCTTTACGCCGATCTTCGCCCAGTCGGACTGGATCATTTCCGCCATCAGCTTCGCGTTCGGGTTGTACGGGCGTTGCACGGGCATCGCCCACAGCGTGATCTCGAATCCGTTCGGGAAACCGGCCTTTGCGAGCAGCGCCTTCGCCTTGGCCGTATCGTACGCGGCCATCGGCAGATTGCCGTCATACGACCATTGCGTCGGCGGCATCGGCGCCTTTGCCGGTTGGCCCGCGCCTTGATAGACGGATTCGACGATCGCCTTTTTGTTGACGGCCATGTCGAGCGCGCGACGCACGTCGACGTTGTCGAGCGGCTTATGCGTCACGTTGTACGACAGGTACCCGAGGTTGAAACCCGCCTGCGACGGCATCGAAATATCGGGGTCCTTCTTCAGATCGGCGATATCGGCCGGCTTCGGATAGCTCATCACCTGACATTCGTTGCGCTTGAGCTTTTGCGCGCGCACGCTCGCATCGGTGGTGATCGAGAAGATCAGGTTTTTCAGCTTCACGGCGCCCGGCTTCCAATAGTCGGGATTGCCGGTAAAGCGGATCGTCGCATCCTTCGTATAGCTCTTGAAGATGAACGGGCCCGTTCCGAGCGGCTTTTGATTGATGTCGGCCGCCTTGCCTTCCTTCAGGAGCTGATCGGCGTATTCCTTCGAGAGAATCGACGCAAACTCCATCGCCATGTTTTGCAGGAAGGGGGCATTCACTTCCTTCAAGGTAAAGCGCACCGTGTACAGATCGATCTTGTCGATCTTCGTGATGAGCTTATCGAGGCCCATATCGGTGAAGTACGGGAATTGCACCGGATAGGCCTTGCGGAACGGCTCGTTCGTATCGAGCATCCGCTCGAACGTGAACACGACGTCGTCCGCGTTGAACTCGCGCGTGGGCTTGAAGTATTCCGCCGTTTGGAATTTCACACCGTGACGAAGGTGGAAGGTATAGACCTTACCGTCGGACGAGACGTCCCACGACTCGGCCAGGCCCGGCTCGATCTCGGTGCTGCCGCGCTTGAATTCGACGAGACGGTTATAGACGGTGAACGTATTGGCGGTGAAATCCGTGCCCGTCGTGTATTGCGCGGGATCGAAACCGGCGGGACTGCCCTCGGAGCAATAGACGAGCGTCTTGTTCGGAATGTCGGCCGCGTGCGAGCTCGTCGCCGCGAGCGATACCGTTACGGTGGCGGCCGCGATCGCGCTCAACCGCACAGCGCGCAACAGTTTGTTTTGCTTCATGTTTCCTCCAGTTCTGAGGCCGGCCGCAGCCAGCGTACGCGGATATTACTGAGCTTTGATTACCCGAACAAGCGGTCGGGAAAAGGCAACGCTCGGCACGAGTGCGCGTTGACTTTGCGCTTCGCGCATGTTTAGTGCCACTAAAATTCCATGTCAACCTTTCTCGGGCGGCGATGTGTAACCGCGGTCTAAGCGTGGTTTAACCGATTCGTCGGATGTTTCAACGAGGGCTTACCCGCAAGGCGCGCGGGCGTCTAGGCCCGCGCGCCTTGCAAAGATGCGCTGCGCTATTCGAGCCCGACGCCCCAGAACTGCGTCGGACCGAACGGATCGATCTTGAAGCCCACGACGTTCTTGCGCAGCGGCTGGTACACCATCGAGTGCGCAATCGGCGTGAACGGCACTTGCTGCTTGAAGATTTCCTGCGCGCGCGTGTATAGCCGCGTACGCTCCGCGACGTCGTTCGTCTCGCGGGCCTTGACCACGAGATCGTCGAACGGCTTATAGCACCATTTCGCAAAGTTGCTGCCGTTCACGGCCGCGCACCCGAGCAGCACGCCGAGCCAGTTGTCGGGGTCGCCGTTGTCGCCCGTCAAGCCGATCAACATCGCGTCGTGTTCGCCCGCATGCGCGCGCCTCACGTATTCGCCCCATTCATACGTCGTGATTTGCGCGTGCACGCCGATCTTGGCCCAATCGGCCTGGATCATCTCGGCCATCAAACGCGCGTTGGGATTGTAGGGGCGCTGTACCGGCATCGCCCAGAGCGTCAACGAGAAGCCGTCGGTCAAGCCGGCCTTCGCGAGCAGCGCTTTCGCTTGCGCCGGATCGTAAGGTGCGTCTTTGAGGGCCTTGTCGTACGACCATTGCGTCGGCGGCATCGGCGCCACCGCGGCCTGGCCCGCGCCTTGGTAGACCGATTTGACGATGGCTTGCTTGTCGATGGCCATATCGAGCGCCCGGCGCACGTCGACGTTATCGAGCGGCTTGTGCGTCGTGTTGTAGGCGAGAAAGCCGAGATTGAAGCCGACCTGATGCGGCATTTGCAGATTCGGGTCGCTCGCGAGCGAAGCGATATCGGCCGGACGCGGATAGTTCATCACTTGGCATTCGCCGTCTTTCAGCTTCTGCTCGCGCACGGCGGGATCGGGCGTGATCTGAAACACGAGCTTGGCGATGCGCACGACACCGCTCTTCCAGTAATCGGGATTGCCGTCGTAGCGAATCGTGGCGTCTTTCGTATAGCTATGGAACACGAACGGACCTGTGCCCACCGGTTTTTGATTGATATCGGCGGCCTTGCCCTGCTTAAGCAACTGATCGGCGTACTCGGCCGATAGGATCGAGGCGAACGGCATCGCCAATTCCGACAAAAAAGGCGCGCTGGGCTTGCGCAGCGTCATGCGGACAGTCAGCGGATCGAGCGCCTCCACGCTTTGAAGGTTCGTGGCCAGCCCGAGATCGGCGAAGTACGGAAACTGCACCTGATACGCTTGGCGCAAAGGCGCCTTCGGATCGAGCATCCGCTCGAACGTGAGCACGACGTCGTCCGCGTCGAACTCGCGCGTGGGCTTGAAATACGGCGTGGTATGAAACTTCACGCCGGGGCGCAAATGAAACGTATAGATGCGTCCGTCGTTCGACACCTCCCACGACCGCGCAAGACCCGGCTCGATCGTGGTGCCGCCGTGTTCGAACTCGACTAGGCGGTTATAAACCGTATAACCGGCGGCCGAGAACTCGACGCTCGTCGTGTATTGCGCCGGATCGAAACCGGCGGGACTCGCGTCCGAGCAAAAAACGAGCGTTCTCGCAGGTAGTTCGGCGGCGGCGCTGCGACCGGCACCGCATAGGACGGCGGCCGCCGCGGCCGCTACGACGACCGGGGCGGCAAACTTGAACGAGCAAACGGCTAGAAGGGGACGACATAGCGGCATGGATGCTCCTCCAATGACAGGCCGGGCAAGCGTAGCACGGCATTCCTCGCGCGCCCTCCCACCGCGATGTAATGAACGTCACGATGACAATCGCCAATCGACACGCTCGCACCTCGAAGAAGCGGGTAAACACCGAGTCATACCGCCATTGACGACGGTTTTTGGCTTGATAGCATGCTTCGTACGTAACGAACGTTACATCGCGGGCCGCGGCCCGCTCCCGTAGTCGAAGGTTTCATCGAACGAGGCACCGTGACACCCCCTTCCGTGAGGATGCTGCTCAAACAGCGCGACGCTACTTTTACGGTATCGGAGCGGCGCGTCGTCGCGGTGCTGCTCGCCAATTACCCGAGCGCGGCTTTGACCTCGATCTCGCAGCTCGCGGGCGCTGCGGGCGTGAGCGATCCGACGGTCCATCGACTTGTCTTGAAGCTCGGGTTCGAGGGATATCCGGAATTCCAACGCGCGCTGCTTGCCGAGGTCGATGCCCGCATGAACTCGCCGCTGTCGCGGCTGGAGTCGTCGGCCGATGAACGCCATGAGCAAGACGTGCAACAGGCCATGCTCGGCTCGCTCACGCTCGCCATCGGCAAGACGGCGGAGCACGCCTCATGCGACGACTTCGAACGCACGGTATCGTGGCTGACCGATTGCGGCCGCACCGTACTCTGTTGCGGGGGGCGTGCAAGCGGGTTCATCGCGGCATGGCTCGCCGTGCTGCTCAGTCAAGTCAGACCGCACGCGCGCCACGTGGAGCCCTCGCTCGAGCGCGGCTCCGAAGCGTTGGCCGATCTCGCGCCGGGCGACGTGGTCGTGGTCTACGACTACCGGCGCTATCAGGAAAGCGTCGTTCAGTTTGCGCGCGAGGCGCACGACCTCGGCGCGCGCATCGTGCTGTTCACCGACGAATGGCGTTCGCCGATCGCCGCCTTCGCCGATGCCGTGCTCGTCTCGTACGTGCAAAGCGCGTCGCCGTTCGATACCAAAGTACCGGTCGTCGCCCAAACCGAATCGATCGTCGCCGCACTCGTTGCGCGCATGCCCGCCGAAGCCATGGACCGACTGAAGCGAATCGAAGCCCTGAGAGCCGGGCGCATCGCCGAGGGCACCGGCGCGCAGGGCGCGTAAGCGGCCTTCTATCCCATCACCGACTCAGCCACGAGAGCAGACCCAACCGATGAAAACAGACCGCACATTGATCGCCGCGCTTGCCGCGGCACTCGTCGCGACGAGCACGCTAGCCACCGGCGCCATGGCCGCCTCGCGCCCCGCCGTCGAAGCGCGCAACGGCATGGTGGTCACGTCGCAGAACCTGGCCTCTCAGGCCGGCGTCGATATCTTGAAGATGGGCGGCAACGCCATCGATGCGGCGGTGGCCGTGGGCTACGCGCAGGCCGTGGTCAATCCGTGCTGCGGCAATATCGGCGGCGGCGGTTTCATGACGATCCACCTCGCCGACGGCCGCGATACGTTCATCAACTTCCGGGAAACGGCGCCGGCCGCCGCCACCGCGAACATGTACCTCGACGCCCAAGGCAACGTGAAGCAAGGCGCGAGTCTTTACGGATATGGCGCCGTGGGCGTGCCGGGCACGGTGATGGGGATGGACCTCGCCGAGCGCAAATACGGGCGGCTCACGCGAGCACAAGTCATGGCGCCCGCGATCCGCCTCGCGCGCGAAGGATTCGTGCTGACGCGCGCCGACACCGACATCCTCGACACCACGGTCCAACGGTTCAAACAGGACCCCGGCATCGCCCGAATCTTCCTGCGCAAAGACGGCACGCCGCTGCAGCCGGGCGACCGACTCGTGCAGAAGGACTTGGCCAACACGCTCGAAGCGATCGCAAAACATGGCCCCGATGCGTTTTACAAAGGCAAAATTCCCGCGGCGATCGAGACGGCGTCGAAGGCAGGCGGCGGCCTGCTGACGGCGGCCGATTTTGCGAACTATCGCGCCACCGAGATGACACCCGTCACCTGCGACTATCGGCGCTACACGTTTATCTCGGCACCGCCGCCGAGTTCGGGCGGCGTCACGATGTGCGAGATCTTGAATACGCTAGAAGGCTACGACTTGAAGGGTTTCGGTTGGCATTCGGCGCAGGCCGTGCACTACATGACGGAGGCGATGCGCCACGCTTACGCCGATCGAAACACGAAGCTCGGCGATCCGGCCTTCGTCGACAATCCACTCGATCAACTGCTGAGCAAGTCGTATGCGGCGCAGATCCGCGCTTCGATTCAGCCCGACAAGGCGACGCCCTCGATGGACCTGGCCGACGCCGCTTCCCTGCCCGAAAAGAAAGAGACGACGCATTATTCGATCGTCGATAAGGCCGGCAATGCGGTTTCGACGACGTACACGGTCAACGGCCGCTTCGGCGCCGTCGTCATGGCGCCGGGCACGGGCTTCTTCCTGAACGACGAGATGGACGACTTCACATCGAAAGTGGGCGCGCAAAACATGTTCGGTCTCGTACAGGGCCCGAACAATGCGATCGCACCGGGCAAGCGGCCGCTGTCGTCGATGGCGCCGACGATCGTGACCAAGGACGGCAAGGTATTCCTCGTGATCGGCTCCCCGGGCGGCTCGCGCATTATCACGACGACGCTTGAAACGGCGATCGACATCATCGATTACGGCATGGAGCCGCAAGAAGCCGTGGATGCGGCGCGGGTTCACGAGCAATGGCTGCCGGACGTCGTCTATTACGAGCCGTATGGGCTGTCGGCCGATACGTTGAAGATCCTCGCGAGCGAGGGTTACAAGATGGTTCAGCAAACGCCTTGGGGCGCGGCTGAATTGATCGAAGTCGGGTTGCCCGGCTTGGCGGTCGATCCGTCGCAAAGTTCAGGCAACGATTCGTCGGTCGGCGGTAAGGTACGCGTCGGGTATTTCTACGGCGCCAATGACGAACGGCGGCCGGCGGGAGAAGCGTTGGGGTATTGAGCTAGGCCGCGTGGCGTTTTGCCCCGGCATGACGGGTCGACCTCTCCGGTCGCTCCGGTGTACTCGGATCGTTCGCTCACCGTTGTGACATTGAGCGAACCTGGCGATCGTTGGTCGTTGCGGTGATCGTGCCGCTGTAGCCCAGGTGATCCCGGGTTTGCGGTTTAGGCGCAATGCGCGCCCGAAGATAGAAATACGTTCAGGTGCCGCGAACCGAGCGGCACCTTGATATCAAGCCAACCGCTCGCAAATCGCCTTGGTCGCGGTGGCCGCATTGAGCGTATAGAAATGCAACCCAGGCGCGCCTTCCTTCACAAGCCGCTCGCATAGCTGCGTGACGACGTCGAGCCCGAAGGCGCGAATCGCTTCCTTGTCATCACCGAAGCTTTCGAGCCGCTTGGCCACCCAGCGCGGCACTTCGGCCCCGCACATCTCCGAGAAACGCATCAACTGCGAGTAGTTCGTAATCGGCATGATGCCGGGCACGATCGGTACATCGACGCCGAGCTTGCGCGCATCGTCGACGAATCGGAAATAGGCATCGGCGTTATAAAAGTACTGCGTGATCGCCGCATTCGCGCCTGCTTTGACCTTGCGCGCGAAGTTCTCGAGATCGTGCTTCGGCGAACGCGCCTGCGGGTGATACTCCGGATAAGCGGCCACTTCGATATGGAACCAGTCGCCGTACTCGGCGCGGATGAAGGCGACGAGCTCCGACGCGTAGCGCAACTCCCCCACTTCGCCCATGCCGGAGGGCAGGTCGCCGCGCAGGGCGACGATATGGCGAATGCCGTTTGCGCGATAGCGTTCCAAGATCGCGCGCAAGCTTTCCTTCGACGAACCGATGCACGACAAATGAGGCGCGGCCTCGAGGCCGTCCTTGGCCATGTCGAGCACCGTATCGAGCGTGCCCTGCTGCGTGGAGCCACCCGCGCCGAACGTCACCGAAACGAACTTCGGCTTGAGCAGCGCCAGTTGCGCACGCGTGGCGCGCAACTTCTCGACGCCGTCGGGCGTCTTCGGCGGAAAAAATTCGAACGAGATTTCGATGGGATTCATGATCCGGTGATCCGGTATGGGACCGAGCCGCGATAAGGCCGAGCCGCCTTCAGCCCAAACTGCGATTGCCGAAGATCAGCGCCGAAAGCAGCCACGACACGATGCTGTACAGAATCGAGCCGAAGAACGCCGACCAGAAACCCGACACCTCGAAGCCCTTGAGCAGCGAAGCCGCGAGCCAGAAGCACAACGCGTTGACGACGAGGATGAACACCCCCAGCGTGACGATCGTGACGGGCAGCGTCAGGATGATCAACACAGGCCGGATCACGGCGTTGATGAGGCCGAGCACGAGTGCGATGATCAACGCGGTGCCGAAACTACGGATGTGAATCGACGGCACGAGGTACGTGATGATCAAGAGCGCAAGCGCGTTGATGATCCAAGTCAGCAGCACGGTCATAGCGGGTTTCCTTCGGCGTAGTGGTCGATTTGCGGTCGATCTATGGTCGGACGATGGGCGGCGCGAGGATATCGCTGAGCCGCACAGCTCGGTATTTCAGTTGAACAAGGCGGCGATGGCAATCGCCACGCCGCCTCTATACCCGCCGGCGGGCACGGGCGGCTCGTTCCAGGCGAGCCTTACCCGGCCGTTTGCTCGATCAATAACGGTAATGGTTCGGCTTGAACGGACCGTTTTTCTCGACGCCGATGTAGTTCGCCTGCGCATCCGTCAACTCGGTCAGATTCGCGCCGATGCGTGCCAAGTGCAAGCGCGCGACCTTCTCGTCGAGATGCTTCGGCAGCACATACACCTTGTTCTCGTATTGACCGCCGCGCGTGAACAACTCGATTTGCGCGAGCGTTTGGTTGGCGAACGAGTTCGACATGACGAACGAGGGGTGGCCCGTGGCGCAGCCCAGGTTCACGAGGCGCCCTTCAGCCAGCAGAATCACGCGCTTGCCGTCCGGGAAGATGATGTGATCGACTTGCGGCTTGATGTTTTCCCACGTGTATTGGCGCGTCGAGGCAACGTCGATTTCCGAATCGAAGTGGCCGATGTTGCAGACGATCGCGTTATGACGCATCGCCTTCATATGATCGTGGTTGATCACGTGGTAGTTGCCGGTGGCCGTGACGAAGATATCGGCCTTATCGGCCGCGTATTCCATCGTGACGACGCGGTAGCCTTCCATCGCGGCTTGCAACGCGCAGATCGGATCGATTTCCGTGACCCACACCGTCGCGCCGAGCCCGCGCAGCGACTGCGCGCAACCCTTGCCCACGTCGCCGTAACCGGCCACGACGGCGACCTTGCCCGCGATCATGACGTCGGTCGCGCGCTTGATGCCGTCCACGAGCGATTCGCGGCAACCGTAGAGGTTGTCGAACTTGGACTTCGTCACCGAGTCATTGACGTTGATGGCCGGGAACGGCAGGCGCCCGTCCTTCTCCATTTGATACAGGCGATGCACGCCCGTCGTCGTTTCCTCGGTCACGCCCTTGATCTGCGAGAGGCGCTTCGAGTACCACGAGCCGTCGATCTCGAGATGCCGTTCGATCGACTTGAACAGCGCGACTTCTTCCTCGTTCGTCGGCTTGGCGATGACCGAGCGATCCTTCTCGGCCTTCGAGCCCAAGATCAACAGCAGCGTCGCATCGCCGCCGTCATCGAGGATCATGTTCGCGAACTCGCCGTTCGGCCATTCGAAGATGCGGTGCGAATACTCCCAGTATTCGTCGAGCGACTCGCCCTTGAATGCGAACACGGGCGTGCCCGACTTGGCGATGGCCGCCGCGGCGTGGTCTTGCGTCGAGAAGATGTTGCACGAGGCCCAGCGCACGTCGGCGCCGAGCGCCTTGAGCGTCTCGATCAGCACGCCCGTTTGAATCGTCATGTGCAGCGAGCCGGCGATGCGTGCGCCCTTGAGCGGCTGCGCGGCTTTGAATTCCTCACGGATCTGCATGAGGCCGGGCATTTCCGTCTCGGCGATCGTCAGTTCCTTGCGCCCCCAATCGGCCAGCGACAGGTCGGCAACGATGAAATCTTGAGTGTCTTTCGAATCGATAACTGCGGCGTTCATCACGCCCTCCTTTTCTAATGAGTTCTAGAAAATATAGACGTGAGCGCCGTTCGATGGAGCCGGCCCGCCTGCGTTTTCATGTGCGCAAAAGCTTGCCGTCCGATTGAAGTTTCCGAGCCTGGCGGAGTGATCCGTCGCAACGCTCCTCGGAAACGCATGGATTGTAGCAAAAATCGCCGGGGAGGCGATGACACTAACCGAAGGTTGCGCCCAATAGTGGCGCGAGCAGGACCATTGCGACGCCCGCGATCATCATAGTGAGACTCGCCACGACGCCTTCCTCGCTGCCGAGTTCGCGTGCCTTGGCCGTCCCCACGCCATGCGCGGCCGCGCCGAACATCGCGCCGCGCGCGAGACGGCTGCGCAGCGGAAGGAACGCCAACACGAGTTCGCCGAGCAGCATGCCGCATACGCCCGTCGCGATGACGAACAACGCGGTCAACTGACGCGGCGCATGGATTTGGTCGGACACGGCCAGCGCGAACGGAGTCGATACGGAACGCGTGATCAAGCTGCGCGCGACATCGGGTTCGAGATGCAGCAGTTTGGCGAGCGCGAACGAGCCGATCACGGCCACGGCGATCCCCACGGTGACGCCGGCCGCGAGCGAGATCCAATGACGGCGCATCAGATCGCGATACTCGTAGATGGGCACGGCGAAAGCGACGGTGGCCGGCCCGAGCAGCCACATGAGCCAGCGCGTATCGGCGAAATACACCGAATAAGGAATATGCATGGCCAGCACGAGCGCGGCGAGCATCGCGGGCACGACCACGAGCGGGGTCAGCCACGGCTGCTTGAAGCGCGCATACAAGCGCTTGCCCATCGCGTAGAAAACGATCGTCAACACGAAGCAAGCGGCGGCCATCCATTGCGGCCGCATTTCGGTCACCGGCCAAGACAAGACGGATGAAAGGGACATCGATGACTCCTCGCCGGCCGCTTAAGCGGCCGATGCGACGCGCAAGGCGCGGGCGCGGCGCATCGCAATGACGCGCTCCAGCCGCGCGGCCTGGTCGACCGTGAACGCCACCGCGACCATCACCGCGAGCGTGCCGCCCACTACGACAAGCGCGAGCCGCCAGCCGTCTGACTTGAACAGCCCGCCGTATTGGACGACGGCGACAGCCGCCGGAACGAAAAACAGCAGCATGTCGGAAAGCAGCCAATCGGCACCGGCTTTCACCCACCGCGGCGCAATCGAACCCGTGAAGAGGAGCAGGAGCAAAGCCGCCAAACCGATGACACCGCCCGGCACGGGCAACCCGAGACGGCGCGCCGCGTAATCGGCCGCAAGCCACAGCACGGCCAGGAACGTGCTCTGACCCGCGATGCGGCACACAGCGCTCAGACGCTCGATCGTTTTCGTGCTCATGGCAAAACCCCCTATTGACTCCACGACCAAATTGTAAGAAGCCTGGCGTCATAAATAAAATGACTTAAACTCATCGCTACCATTCCAATTTGGAACTACCGAGGGGTCGTCATGGAGCTGCGTGCGCTGCGCTATTTCATCGAGGTGGTCCGGCAGCAAAGTTTCACGGTTGCGGCCGAGCACATGTTCGTGACCCAACCCACCATCAGCAAGATGGTCAAGGCGCTCGAGGAAGAGATCGGGGCGCCTCTACTGCTGCGCGAGGGCCGCCAGATGGTGTTGACCGACGAGGGCCGCATCGTCTATCAAAGGGGGCAGGACGTGCTGGCGGCTTACGCGCAGCTACAGGCGGAGCTCGACGATGTCGGTACTCTGGGCCGCGGCGCGCTGACGATCGGCATTCCGCCGATGGGCGGCTCGCTCTTCACGCCGATCATCGCCGCCTTCCGCCGCCGTTATCCGAAGATCGAACTCAAGCTGTTCGAACAGGGTTCACGCGCGATCGAGGCGGCGCTGCTCGAGGGCGAACTCGAGTTCGGCGGCGTGCTGTTGCCCGTCGACCCGCAGGTATTCGACGTCTTGCCGATGTCGCTGCAATTGCTCTGGGTCGTGGCGCCGCACGGCTCGCGGTTCGATGGCGTGCGTGAAGTTCGGCTGGCGGAGCTCGCCGCGGAACCGTTCGTCTACTACGGCGAAAGCCTGGCGCTGAACGACGTCGTCACCGGTGCTTGCCGCGACGCGGGCTTCACGCCCCAGATCGTATCGCGCAGCAGCCATTGGGACTTCATGGCCGCGCTCGTGCGGGCCGGCGTCGGGATTGCGCTGCTGCCGGCCCCATACTGCCGCCGGCTGGATCCCAAGTATTTCACGTGCCGGCCCGTCGTCGAGCCGGAAATCCGCTGGGAAATGGCGATTGCATGGCGCAAGAGCGGCTACCTCTCGCATGCCGCTCGAGCGTGGCTCGACGTCGCACGCGAAACGCTGCCGGGACAACCCGGCGACGACTTCGTCTATACCCGTTCCGATAATTCAGGCGCCGCGCCCGCCGCCAAATGAACCGCGCCGCGCTCCGCCACGATGAAGTCGGCCGCGCGCTCGGCGATCATCACGGTCGGCGCGTTCGTGTTGCCGCCGATCAACGTCGGCATGATCGACGCGTCGACGACGCGCAAGCCCGTGACGCCGCGCACGCGTAGCCACGGATCGACGACGGCGCGCGCATCGGCGCCCATCCGGCATGTGCCGACCGGGTGATAGATCGTATCGGCATGACGGGCGATGACCTCGGCTAGCTCCGCGTCGCTCGCATGCGGCGGAACATAGAGCGTACGTCCGCCATAGGCCGCGAGCGCCGGAGCGGCCACGATGCGCTGCGCGATGCGCACGCCGGCGAGCAGCGTCTGTCTGTCTTGCTCATCGGAGAGAAAGCGCGGATCGATGCGCGGCGCCACGCGCGCATCGGCGCTCGCGAGCGAAACGGTGCCGCGGCTCTTCGGTCGCAACACGCAGACATGAACCGAGTAGCCGTGGCCCCAATGCAAACGCCGGCTATGATCGTCGACGAGCGCCGCGCAAAAATGCAGTTGCAGGTCGGGACGATCGAGCGAGGCCTGCGTCTTGATGAAGCCTCCGGCCTCCGCAACGTTGCTCGACCACATACCCTCGCCGCGGCGCAAAAACGCCGGCAGTTGCGCGGCCATCTTGGCCAAACCACGCAGCGAATAACCGACCGGGTCGGTGCTCGCCACACGCACGTTCAACGTGAAATCGACATGGTCGATCAGATTGCGGCCCACCTCGGGCGCCTCGTGCACGGGCGGCACGCCGAACGCGCGCAACGTTTCGGCCGGACCGATCCCCGAGCACATCAGCAATTGCGGCGATCCGAACGCACCAGCCGCGAGAATCACTTCGGCACGCGCCGTTAGCGTGGCAATACGGCCGCCGCGCATGATTTCCACGCCGGTCGCGCGACGTGCTCCATCGAACAGCACGCGCAGCGCGCATGCATCGACGATCGTATCGATATTCGCAAGGGAACCCGAGCGCGCGGTTCCCGCCTCGCCCATTTCATACAAATAAGCGCGCGCGACGCTGCAGCGCCGCCCGTCGCGCTGCGTCACTTGATAAAACCCCACGCCTTCCTGATCGGCGCCGTTGAAGTCGTCGTTCGGGCGATAGCCCGCCTCGATGGCCGCGGCGACGAAACGCGTGGAAATCGGATTGCGAAACCGCAGGTCGGACACGGCGAGCGGTCCGCCCGCGCCGTGCCACTCGTTCGCACCGCGCGCGTTGTCTTCCGCGCGCCGGAAGTACGGCAAAACGTCGGACCAGCCCCAGCCCGTGCAACCGAGGCTCTCCCATTCGTCGTAATCGAGCGGATGGCCGCGCGTATAGACCATCGCGTTGATCGCACTGGAGCCGCCGAGCCCGCGTCCGCGCGGCTGATAGCCTCGCCTGCCGGAGAGCCCCGGCTGCGGCGCCGTGCGATAGCCGTAATTGGTCGTGAGCTTGTACGGCACGAGTGCCGCGATACCGAGGGGCGTATTCACGAGCCAATTGCGGTTCGTATGCGTTCCGGCTTCGATCAACGCGATAGTCGCATCGGGACATTGCCGCGCGAGTCTGCCCGCGAGCGCCGCGCCGCCCGAACCGCCGCCGACGATGACATAGTCGTATTGCATGCGTCCCTCCGTCACTCCATGGTCGGAACGTACGGCATGTCCCGGCAACCGGCATTCTCGTGTTTTGGCGCATTGTAGGGACCATGACGCGCGCTGCGCGATCGCCGGCGCAGAGCGATTCCTCTAAACCGGGCGAGCCGCGCGAACCTATCATTAGGCAAGACGCGCAAGCGAACGAAGCCCTCGCGCGTACGGGTCGAACGGTAACGCCTCTTGGTTCGCGAGCGCATTCGAGGCTTGCGCGGAAAATATCAAACAGGCCACCCCGGCAAGACCTCGGACAAATGTCCGGCATAGCCGTCGCACCGCGCGCCGGCTGCGACCGGACGCCCAGCAGGAGACACGCTTTATGGAACCCCAGGCCCCTTCGGCCACGCATGAAGTCACGAATCAAGTCCCACCGCTCGAGAACTACAACCTCTATGAGACGGACGCGACGCTGACCGCGGCGGTCGAACGCGAGGGCGCGGCATGGCGTGCGAGCGAACTGGCAAGCGACGGCGCCAAGCTGGGCACGCCCGAAGTGCTCGCGCTCGCCGCCGCGGCGAACCGGCACGGACCCGAACTCACCACGTTCAATCCACGCGGGGAGCGCGTCGACACGCTCGAGTTTCATCCGAGCTGGCATCGGCTGCTCGCCCTTCTGCGTGAACAAGGCCTGCACGCGTTGCCGTTCGACACGCCACGCGCCGGCGCGATGGCCGCTCGCTGCGCCGGCTACTTTTTGCACGCTCAGCTCGAATCGGGATCGCTCTGCCCGCTGACGATGACGTTTGCGAGCATCCCCGTACTGCGCCGGGAGCAGGCGCTGTTCGCCCAGATCGCCGAGAAGCTGTACGCACGGGAACACGATCCGAGCGATGCGCCGCTCGCGAACAAGCGCTCGATGATGGTCGGCATGGGCATGACGGAAAAGCAAGGCGGCTCCGACGTACGCACGAATCAAACGCGCGCCTCGGCACTCGGTGCGGGATCGGGACGCGGCGCCGAATACCGGCTCGTCGGCCATAAATGGTTCTTTTCCGCGCCGCAATGCGATGCGCATCTCGTGCTGGCGCGCACGAGCGCCGATGCGCCGATCTCGTGCTTTTACGTACCGCGCTATACGCCCGACGGCGCGCGCAATCCGATCCGCGTGCAGCGCTTGAAAGATAAGCTCGGCAACCGCTCGAACGCGAGCAGCGAAGTGGAGTTCTTCGGTGCCTACGGCATCATGATCGGCGATGAGGGGCGCGGCGTGCCGACCATCATCGAGATGGCGAATTACACGCGGCTCGATTGCGTGATCGGAAGCGCCGCGCTCATGCGCGCCGCGCTCGTGCACGCCATCCATCATGCCCGTCATCGCATGGCGTTTGCGCGGCGGCTGGCCGATCAGCCGCTGATGCGCAACGTATTGGCCGACCTCGCGCTCGAAAGCGAGGCGGCGACCGTCTTGTTCATGCGTCTCGCGCGGGCCTTCGATGCGCACCTCGCGACCGAGCGCACGGGCGCCGCCGAAAGCGATGTCGAACGCGCCTGGCGGCGCATCGTCACGCCCGCCGCTAAGTTCTGGATCTGCAAGCGCGCGCTCGAATTCACGGGCGAGGCGATGGAAGTCTGGGGCGGCAACGGCTATGTCGAGGAGGGGCCGATGGCGCGCTTTTATCGAGAGGCACCGGTCAACTCGATCTGGGAAGGCTCGGGCAACGTGATGTGTCTGGACGTGCTGCGCGCGCTCGAACGCGACCCGCAGGGCTTTCACGCCTTGCTTGCCCACTGGCGCGCCGATGCGCAAGGCGAGAGCGCGCTGACCCGCGCGCTCGATGCACTCGAGGCCTCATTGAGCGCGGAGCCCGAAGCGCGCGAGGCCGCCGCGCGCCGCATCGCCCAGCAACTGGTGCTCTGCGCGCAAGCAATCTTGCTGCTGCGCGCGGCACCCGAGGAACGCGCGCACGCATTCATCGCGACGCGATTGGCCGATGCCGGAGCGGGGCTCGGCGGCGGCCGCGTCTACGGTACGCTGCCCACCTCGTTCGATCATGCGGGCATCGTCGCGCACGCGTTGCGCATGTGAGCGTGGAGCCCATATCGCGCGGCAATGCAACGCAACAAGCGCCCGGCCGTGAATATCTGAGGACATCGAATGAAGAACGATTTGCCCGGCGCGGCGGCGCTCGATCAGTTGCTGCGGATACAGCGCGAAGCGCATGCCCGCGAACCCTATCCTTCATGGGAGACGCGCGCGGCGCACCTGAAAGCGCTGCGCGCGATGCTGCTCGAAAACGGCGACGCGCTCGCGCAAGCACTCGACGCCGACTTCGGCCAGCGCGCCAAAGCCGAGCTCATGCTATCCGAGCTTTGGCTCGCCAAGAACGAGATCGATTCCGCGCTCAAGCACGGCAAGCGATGGATGAAACCGCAGCGCCGCGCCACCGGCATCTGGCTGCGGCCCGCGACGGCGAGGGTCGTGCCTCAGCCGCTCGGCGTGGTGGGCATCGTCGCGCCTTGGAATTATCCGGTCTTGCTTGCCGTCGGCCCGTTGATTGGCGCGCTCGCGGCCGGCAATCGCGCGCTCATTAAAATGTCGGAATATACGCCGCGTACCGCCGACCTCTTTCGGCAATTGATCGAGCGCACATTCGCGCCAGAGCAAGTCGCCGTCGTCATGGGCGATGCGTCGATCGGCGCGGCCTTTTGCGCGTTGCCGTTCGATCACCTGATCTTCACGGGCTCGACCGCCGTCGGGCGCGAAGTCATGCGCGCCGCCGCGGCCAATCTGACGCCCGTGACGCTCGAACTTGGCGGCAAATCGCCCGCCATCATCGGGCCGCATGCCCGTTTCGACTACGCCGTCGACAGCATCGTCGCGGGCAAGACGCTCAATGCGGGCCAGACCTGCATCGCGCCCGACTACGTCCTGTTACCCCGCGGGACGGAGCAAGCGTTCGTCGAGCGCGCCCGCGCGCGCCTGGCACGGCTTTATCCGGATTTCGCACGCAATCGCGACTACACCACGCTCGTCTCGGCGCGTCACTTCGAGCGCATGAGCGCGCTAGCCAGCGACGCGCGCGCCCAAGGGGCCGAACTGCATCCGCTCGCCGATGTGCAACCCGACGCGGCGCGCCGGCTCTTCCCGCCATGCGTCGTAACGAACGCACCCGGTGCCTGTGCGCTGATGCAAGAGGAAATCTTCGGACCATTGCTGCCTCTAGTCCCCTACGACACGCTAGACGACGCGCTGCGCTACGTCAACGCCCGGCCCCGGCCCCTGGCGCTCTATCTATTCGACGACGACCGCCGAACCGTCGAGCGCGTTTTGCACGAAACGGTTTCCGGCGGGGTAGCGGTCAATGAAACGCTGCTGCACATCGCGTGCGAAGGTCTGCCGTTCGGAGGGGTAGGGGCAAGCGGCATCGGTGCCTACCACGGTTACGAAGGCTTCACGACCTTCTCGAAGATGAAGCCCGTTCTCGTGCAACCGCGCTGGAATGCGCGTGCGCTGCTGCTGCCCCCGTACGGACGGCGCTTTCACGCACTGATGCGACTCATGTTCAGGTTCTAAGCGCGGACGATGGACGACCGCCCGCGCCTGTCTCGCCATCGAGGCTTAGACCGGCCAAAGCGGTCCTTCCTGCATCGCACCGATTTGCTCGCGCAATTCGAGTACGCGCTCTTCCCAGTATCGCTGCGTGTTGAACCAGGGAAAGGCGGCCGGAAAAGCCGGATCGTCCCAACGCCTAGCCAGCCACGCCGCGTAGTGCATCAGCCGTAGCGTGCGCAGCGCCTCGATCAAGTGCAACTCGCGTGGCTCGAATTCGCAAAAATCCTCGTATCCAGCGAGCAGATCCGACAATGCGCTCGCGGCTTCGAGCCGTCCGCCCGGCAGCAGCAGCCAGAGATCCTGGATCGCGGGACCCATCCGGCTGTCGTCGAAATCGACGAAGTGAGGGCCCGCTTCGGTCCACAGCACATTGCTCGCGTGACAATCGCCATGCAGCCGCAGATAGGCAATATCGCCGGCCGCCTCGAACGCGCGTTCGACGCCTTCGAGCGCGAGCGTGGCCGCCGCCTCGTACGAGGCACGCAATTCGACCGGTATGAAATCGTGCGCCAGCAAGAATTCGCGCGGCTCATAGCCGAACGCGGCGATATCGAGTGTCGGACGCGCCACGTACGGGACTCGTTTGCCGACCGCATGAATTCGGCCGATGAAACGCCCCATCCATTCGAGCGTATCGCGGCGATCGAGATCGGGCGAACGTCCGCCGCGCCGCTCGAACACGGCGAATCTGAAATCGTCGAACGTATGGAGCGTGCGACCCTCGATTTCGCGTGCGGGCACGGCCGGGATTTCGCTCTGCACGAGTTCGGCGACGAAAGCGTGTTCTTCGAGAATCGCGGCGTCCGACCATCTATTGGGCCGATAGAATTTCGCGACGACCGGCGGTCCGTCCTCGACGCCGACCTGGTAGACGCGGTTTTCGTAGCTGTTGAGCGGCAGCAGACGTCCGTCGGTGCGTACGCCGGTTTGAGCCAGCACGCTGTCGAGCGCGTCGAGCACGCATTCCGGCGTGAGCCGGGTGAAAGGGTGCGTGGCCGTTGAAGACGGCACGCCGGGGGAATCGGAGAATGGCTCGTTCATGCCGGCATTGTGCCGCATCGGCGCGCGGCCCGGCGGATGACTACCTCTGACGATTGCGTGATCCGAACTTCGATTTCAATGAACGAGCGATCCGGCCGGACGTGCGACGAGTTCACCGGTATCGATGAGGTCCTCCAGGAAAAACGGCTCGGTGTTCAATTGCAGCGAGGCACCGGGCTCCCCGGCGAACCAAACGACCATCGCCATATCGCCGAGTATGCGCATGACGATCCCGCGCGCGCCGGAAGGCACGGCCATATGCACTGACCTGACGATAGAACCGATTTGCATGATGTCTCCCCTCTGGGGCGTTGAACGATGACTCGATTGTTCACGGAACCGGCCTATGAGGAAAGCCGAATGTAGAGGCCGATTAACCGCTATTTCCAGCGATCGTCCTTACAAAAAGCTGACCATCCAAATAGCAAGAGTCCCGCACGCTCGCCCATTTGTGCGCGCCGCTCATGCGATCCGTCACTCCGATGCGGAGCGCTTCGCAATACGTTACGCGTACCAGGCGGTATAGTCCAAGCATAACGTGCGGCGCTTGGCCGCGGTGATCGACTGAGCGAAGCCCAGGCTCGCGCGGCGCGGCACATCGATTGCGCCGCCGGACCGTTAGATACGGTCGCCGCGCGGCGTCGCAATGGACGAGGGAACGAACATGATGGCTTTATCGCAAGGCGGCACGCGTCCCACAACTTGGCCGAGATGGCTCGGCGCAGCGACAACCGCAGCGGGTCTCGCACTCGCGCTGGGCGCCTGCGCGCGCAGCGGTGTGGACGACGTCAAACCCACCGCCACCACGGCCTACCATTCGGGCGAGGCCGGCGCGCCGCAGCCTGCGCCGTCCACCGCGCCGGCGCCCACGCGGGAGTGACGTGCCGGCACCCGCCCCGTATCTGGAACGCGGTTCGCGCGCGTATTGGCGCGCCAGCCTCGCGCTGTTGTTCGCCGGCTACGCGACCTTTTCGCTGCTCTACTGCGTGCAGCCGTTGCTGCCCGCATTTTCGTCGACGTTCGGCACGACGCCCGCGCAAAGCAGCTTAGCCATCTCGCTGACGACAGGCGTGCTCGCCTGCGCCATCTTCGCGGCCGGGTTCGCATCGGAAGCATTGAGCCGGCATCGTTTGATGACGGCCTCCTTGATCGTATCGGCTTTGCTCACGATCGCCGTTTCGGTCGTTCCCCGGTGGCCGGAGGTGCTCGTGCTGCGCGCGCTCGAAGGCGCGGCCCTCGGCGGCGTGCCGGCCGTCGCGATGGCCTATCTCGCGGAAGAGGTCCACCCCGATGGGCTTGGCCTAGCGATGGGACTCTATGTCGGCGGCACGGCCATCGGCGGCATGGCCGGCCGCGTGGTGGCCGGCATACTCGCGGACGCATTCTCATGGCGCATCTCGATCGGCGTCATCGGCGTGCTCGGACTTGTCGCGATGCTCGCGTTCCGCATGTTGCTGCCGCCGTCGCGGCACTTCGCGCCGCGGCGCGGGCTTGCGCTTGCGCACCATCGCGAAGCGCTGCGCGCGCACCTTGCGACGCCGGCGCTTAGAGCGCTGTTTGCGATGGCGTTCGTCTTGATGGGCTGCTTCGTTACGCTGTACAACTACGTCGGCTACCGGCTGCTCGCCGCGCCGTACAACCTCAATCAAACGCAGATCGGCGCGATTTTCGTCGTCTACTTGGCGGGTGTCGTCGCGTCGCCGTTGTCGGGCCGCATGGCCGATCTCATGGGCCGCTCCCGCGTCTTGATCGCGAGCCTTCTTCTCATGCTGGCGGGCGTCGCCTTGACTCAACTGGCCGCGATCGCGGCGATCGTCGCAGGCATCGCTTGTGTCACGTTCGGCTTTTTCGCGGGGCACGCGGTGGCGAGCGGCTGGGTCGGGCGACTCGCGCAGCGCGCGAAAGGCCAAGCGGCCGCGTTATATCTGCTCGCCTACTATCTGGGCTCGAGCCTCGTCGGCTGGTATGGCGGGCATACGTTCGGCGCCTATGGATGGAGCGGCGTCACCGCGCTCGTCGGCGCGCTGCTCATGCTCGGCATCGTCACGGCCTTCTGGCTCGGGTCGCGTGAACGCGCCGGCGGCGCCTAAGGCAAATCGTCCCGCGTCTCCTATACTCGATCAACGCGTGTGCACGTTTGCCGCAAATGCACCGCAACAAAAGAGGGAGGAGATGAGCATGCCGACGGACTTCACCATTAGCGATTTCATCCTCGTCATTCCGATGGCGCTCGCGGGCGCGCTATTTCTCGGCGCGCTGCCCACGTCCTCGCGCTTCGTGCATAACTTGTTGCGCGTGCTCGGCGTGCTGATCGGCGTCGTGTTCGCGGTGGTGCTCGTGGAAGGGCTGCCGGCGCTGATGTAGCTCGGCGAGCCCAACCCAACGGCGAAAAGCTCGAACCCGAGCGCGCGACCGCTCAGATGCGCTGATCGGTGGAGGGCTTCTCCCAGAGGTTGATCCCGCCTTCGGTCGCGTAGCGATCGATCTCGGCAATCTCATCGCTCGAGAATGCGAGGTTGGCGAGCGCGCCCACGTTCTCGCGGACCTGCTCCGCACGGCTGGCACCGATGAGCGCCGAAGTCACGCGCGCGTCGCGCAGCACCCATGCCAGCGCCATTTGCGCGAGCGACTGGCCGCGTCGCTTCGCGATCTCGTTGAGCTTCCGGACGTGCTCGATGTTTTCGGGGCTCAAGTGACTTTGCTGCAGCGAGCCGCCGCCCGGCTTGTTGATCCGTGCGTCGTCCGGCACGCCGTTCAGATACTTCGACGTGAGCAACCCTTGCGCGAGCGGCGTGAAAGCGATGCAGCCGGTACCGACTTCATCGAGTGCGTCGAGCAACTCGCGCTCGATCCAGCGGTTGAGCATGTTGTACGACGGCTGATGAATGAGCAGAGGAACTTTGTGCTCGCGCAGCAAGGCCGCCATCTCGCGCGTCTTGGCCCCCGAGTACGACGAGATGCCCACATAGAGGGCCTTGCCTTGATGCACGGCCGTGGCAAGCGCGGCGGCCGTTTCCTCGAGCGGCGTGTCGGCGTCGAAGCGGTGCGAGTAAAAAATGTCGACGTAATCGAGCCCCATGCGCTTCAAACTCTGGTCGAGACTCGCCAACACGTATTTGCGCGAACCCCCGCCCTGCCCATATGGCCCCGGCCACATGTCCCAGCCCGCTTTGGTCGAAATCAGCAATTCGTCGCGATAAGGGCGGAAGTCGTCTTTGAACAGCCGGCCGAAGTTCGTTTCGGCGGTGCCGTACGGCGGCCCGTAGTTGTTCGCCAGATCGAAGTGCGTAATGCCGAGATCGAATGCCGTCCGCAAAATGTCGCGCTGCGTCGAAAGCGGCGTCGTATCGCCGAAGTTGTGCCACAAGCCGAGCGAGAGCGCCGGCAGCTTCAGCCCCGAACGGCCGCAAGTACGGAATTGCATGTCGGCATAGCGGGCGGATGCAGCTTCATAGGCCATGAGAGTCCTCGATGAGTGCGTGAAAAAATGCGTCGGCGGCATGCAAGCCCGGCGACGAGGGGTGCAAAGCGATGGACACTTGCGCGGCAAGTTTCATACACTGCCGCCTGCTCGAACCATCGATGGGAAAGTCATGATCAAAGCGATTTCCGTGGCGTTGATCGCGGGTGGCATCGTGCTGCTGTATTTTGGCGGCCAATCGTTCCATTCGCTGGCAAACGACGTGTCGCGCGTCGTAACCGGCACGCCCACGAATAAAACCATTTGGCTCATCGCCGGCGGGGTCGTGGCGACGCTCGCCGGCTTGATCGGCTTGACCGCCTCGTCGGCCGGCAAACGCTGAGACGCCCGCCTGCGCGCGAGCGCCCCGGATCACACCGCGACCTCGGGCTTGGACGCGGAGCGCGTACCCGGCAGCGGCACGTTGCTCGCCCCGTGATATGTGAAGACGAGCGAGAACTTCACCTCGTCCGAGAGGTTTTGACCCGCGGAGTGCAGCGTATTGCAATGGAAGAAAACGATGTCGCCAGGCGCGAGTTCGGGCGACACCGCCGTGCGCAGCAACGCTTCGTTCTCGGGTAAGTCGGCCCGGAAAAACTTTTGCGCGTCGAATCGTTCCGAGGTGAACGTCATCGCGTGCGAACCGGGCACGAACCACAAGCCCCCGTTGCGAACCGTTTCGGTACCGACCGCGAGCCAAGTCGATACGAGATCGTCGCGTTCGAACGACCAGTAACGCGCGTCGCGGTGCCAGCCCGTCAGGCTGCCATAGGCCGGATGCTTGGTCATCATGCAATTGTGGTGCGCACGCGAAAGCCGCGGCGATTCGCCGAAATACAGCTCCATCCAGCCCTTGATTTCGGGCGCCGTCGCCCATTCGCGCAGCAGCGGGTCGCGCGCATACGCGTCGAGCAAGCGTCGCACCGTATGGCCGCCGGGCGCATGCTTGGACTCGGGCGCGCCCGGGTAGCGCAAGTCCGCTTCGTATTCGAGCGGCTGGGCGGCCTCGTTCAATTGGCGCACCGCCAGCTCCTTGATCGCCTCGCACCGTTCGCTCGGAACGAGCCCCTTGACCACGACGAAGCCGCGCTCGCGCAGCTCCCGCACTTGTTCTATTTTCGATTGCGCTGACATGAAACGTTCCTTGTTGAAGGACCGCCGGGGCGGAAAACGTTTCATTCTAAAGCGCGCGCGAGCGGTGCGTATTTCGCACCGGCCCAGTGCGAGGGTGAGCACGACTTACGCACGTCACGATTCGCGTGTACTGTGGCCCGCATGTCGATTTTTTTCACCGGCTTCTTGCGGCCCTGTTTTACGTCGCGCCCCGCTGCCGCTTTCCCCGAAGCTTGCACTCGCAGTCACCGTCGGCCCGCGCCGCGCCAACGCGCGCATGGCACGGTTGCTGCGTCGTTACGGCGGCCTCGCGCTCACAGCGAGGGCCATCCTCCCGGTTTGTTCGAATCATGCAAAAACGTCTCGCCTCCCGTCCCGCCCGAAACCGTTCGTCGCTGAGCCCGGCGCGCCCGCTGCGGCGTGCGCCCGCGCGTGCGCTGCGGCACCATGCCGCGCGGACCGTCGCGCTGTCGCGCCGCGGGCCCGTACCGGCGCATGCTCCGGAAACCGGCGGCTCGCTGCGCGCCTGGTTGCACGCGGTGTTCTCGCTGCTGCGCAGCAAAACGCGCGCGCGCCGTCTGTTGTTGCGCGGGCTACTGCGTCACACGAAAGCACGCCGCGCCGCACTCGCCAACGCCCAGCGCGCCGCCGCGACGGCGAACCGCAGGCCGCGCCGCCTGTTGGCCAGCGCGGGTTGGTTCGCATTTGCGGCGAGATAGCAGCCGCGGTGCGCCCGCGTCCTTACACCTGCGCCATACCGCCGTCGACGAACAATTCGGTGCCGTTGATATACGCGGCTGCGTCCGAAGCAAGGAAGGCCACGACGTTTCCGATTTCCTCGGGTTCCCCAAGGCGGCCCAGCGGCACTTGCGAAGACAGCGCGTCGAACAATCCTTGGCGTGCGTCGCCGGGAACGAGGTCGCCGAGCCCCGGCGTGCGGATCGGCCCCGGACTGACCGCATTCACGCGAATCCGGCGGTCTTTCAGATCGAGCGCCCACGAGCGCGCGAAGTTTCGCACCGCGGCTTTGCTCGCGCTGTAGACGCTGAAATTGGCGGTGCCCGTGATGGACGTAACGGACGAAGCGAGGATCACGGACGCCCCGTCGGTCAACAACGGTAAAGCCTTTTGAACGGTGAACAGCACGCCGCGCACGTTGGTTCCGAAGATCCGGTCGAAGTGCTCTTCCGTAATCGCACCGAGCGGCATCATGTCGCCACCGCCCGCGTTGGCGAACAAGATATCGAGCTTGCCGGCCGTTCTGGCGATCTGCGCATAAACCTCATCCAGGTCCGATAAGACGGACGCGTCGGCTCGAATCGCCGTCGCGCCCGAGCCGATCTGCTCGAGCGCGGCGTCGAGTTCGGGCTGACGGCGGCCGGTGATGAAAACGCGTGCGCCCTGGTCCGCCAATTCCTTCGCCGTGGCAAGGCCGATCCCGCTGCTTGCACCCGTGACCAATGCGATCTTTCCGCTCAGTTGCTTGCTCATTTCCAACTCCCTTTCTGTGATTAAAAAACGGTGAAGGCGCCCCGCTTCGACAGAGACTAGGACGGTCGGCTGCCTGTCTTCGCGGTGCATGCAAGCCACTTTAGAGACGCTTCTTTTATTGATAAACGGCGAAAAGACGAAATAACTATCCACACGCATGTACAATCGACGCACCTTTCCTCCGGTCGTCGACATGGATCAGTTATTGGCGATGCGAGCCTTCGCCCGCGTCGTGGAAGCGGGCAGCTTCACGCGGGCCGCCGAGTCGTTGAACGTGCCGAACGCCACGATGAGCAAGCTCGTACAGGAACTCGAGGCGCACTTGGGGATCCGCCTTTTGCAGCGCACGACGCGCAAGGTGACCGTAACGGCCGAGGGCCAGGACTATTACGCCAAAGCCACCCGCATTCTCGAAGATCTTCAGGACATCGATGCGTCCTTCAATGCCGCGCGGGGCAAACCGCGCGGCAATCTACGGATCGACGTGGGCGGGTTGACGGCAAAGGACGTATTGATCCCGCTGCTTCCGGATTTCATGGCGATTTATCCGGACATCCGGATCGATCTGGGCGTTGCCGACCGCTCGGTCGATCTCATCAGCGAGAGCGTCGACTGCGTGATCCGGGGCGGGCCGCTGGACAACTCATCGCTCGTCGCTCGCACTATCGGCCATGCCGAGATGGTCACATGCGCAACCCCGGCCTATCTGCGCCAATTCGGCGTGCCCGCGTATCCCGAAGAACTCAAGAACGGACACAGGCTAGTCAGCTACGTCTCCACGCAGAACGGTCGGGCGATGCCTTTTCGCTTTCAGCGCGACGGCGAGAAAATCGAGATCAAGGTCGAACATCGAATCGGCGTCAACGAAAGCAATGCCCACTTTGCGGCTGCGCTCGCGGGGCTGGGGATCGTTCAAACGTTCGCGCATTCGGCCCGATCCGCGCTGCGGGATGGTGCGCTGGTGGAAATCCTCGCGCAGTGGCGCCCTCCGGCGTATCCATTTCATGTCGTCTACCCGCGCAACCGTTATGTCACGCATCGTCTACGCGTCTTCCTCGACTGGCTGATCGCGCATTTCCCCGACAAAGTCCGAGGCACCGACCGGGATTAATGGCAGACGCGGCACGCGGCAGATCGAGGGCATCTCACGGACGCGCGGCGTAGGCGTAAAATTTCGGCAGTGAGACTAACCGGCCCGGCCCCACGACGCAGGATTGACGATGAATACCCCCTCCCCCGAAAAGCCGCGGCGTAAGGGACCATCGAAGCGCACGTTGAACGTACTGACGGCGCTCGTCGGCGTCGGCACGCTGGCAGCCGGTATCGGCTGGCTCGTCTATAGCTGGAAAACCGATCTCGAAGTACCCTACTTCGCCATTCCACTCGTCTTGTGCGTGCCCGTGATCGTGGCTGTCGCCTTCCGTAACTGCTGGGACTAGCCGCGCCCGGCACTACCCCTTGCTCGGTCGCCGGCCGCGCCGCAACGCAACGCAACGGCGCGTCGGCGATAACGCGGCACGCGGCTTGCGGCGCTTCGGACATCCGTACCACACCCGACGAGGATGCTCCGATGACGAGGCTATCGACGTATTCCGGCGAGCAGCAAGCGCTGATCCGCGCACAGGAAACCCCAAACGGCGGCGATGCGTCGCAAGCGGAGCCCGCCTCGCCGGACACGCGCCCGGAGCACGATTCGCGAGGTGAGCCCGCCAAGCCAAGCGATAAGCCGCTCCCCGACCTACCGAATCCGGCGGAAGTCGGAGAGGACGGCTAGACGCCCGTGCATCGGGCGACCGCCTCCGCTCGACGAAAGGGCCGGACGGCGCAAGCGCGGGCCTCTCGGTCAGCGTTGCGCCGACGTCAGTTCAACCGTTTCCTGCACCCAGCGCCGCGCGTGTTCGGGCCAAAACTCCTCGGGGCCGTATACGCCCCGGTCGGCATCGAACACCCACCCCAAATGGGACTCCGGGCCTCGGTCGCCGGCCAGAAACGTTTCGGCATCTCGCGGATCGCCGGGATAGTTTTGAACGAAGAGTTTCTTGCATTCGACGGCATCGCGCTCTTTGAGCCAATGGTGCTGAGTCGGATGCTGGATGATCGTGCGTTCCGTACGCCACAGCCCCCGCGCGATTTCGGCGTCGCTCTCGCGATTCACATACTCGAGACGCGGTGTTTGCACCGCAACGCCGAAGGCGCCCAACGCGGCCGCCAGCGCGAGTTCATCGCACAAATCGCCGGGCCAGTGCACGTGGTCCTCGCGCGCAAGCTCCCCCATTTTCCATTCGTCGATAATGCGAATCCAGGCGTCCAACCAGGGAATACAGCTTTCATCGGCCATCACGGTTCCCGAGTTATAGCGTATCCAGAATTTCTGCTCCGGCCAGCGAATGGACACGAGCGGTGCCCGCCACGTTGACGGAATCGGCGCCACGATACGGCATTCGACATCTAAATAAAGCACGGTGCCGAATTCCTCAACGCCTCTGCGAATGATGCGCGGGTGGTTGCACCACGCCTGCAATAAGCTCGAATAGTCTTCGTCGATTTCGTAAAGATGGCAAGGGTAGCCGAATCGCTCGCAATCGGCGCGCAAATTCCGGAACATGTTCTTGTAGATCCCCGATGCCCAAGCGATACACGTAAACCTTTCAGAGGAATTTTTGTTCATATCGTAATTTCCACGTGAAAAATAAAGCGCACCCGTCAATGGGAACATTGACCGCACTCAGTATTGATTTGCGCGGATCGCTCGTCAATGCACGATTGAGCGGCACGCCGCTTAATGATATCAATCAGGCTCGTCGATTACTAAATAGTGGGACGATGGACATCGCTTTTACCGCCTATCTCTGACGGACTTCGGTATTCTTGCCTCGAAAGCAGAACACCCATCGATGCATAGACCTATACAGAATCGTCGAGTCGACGCAGCGGCATCATGTTCGTCGCAACCATGCTCGACGTGTTGATACGAACCCGCGCGACAAATGAGACCGGCAATTCGAAGAAGAACGCAGATCACTTCGACGACACGAGCATATGCATGGGCAGTCCATGCCTTTACGGCCTGCGGCGTAATATGCGGGCTAGCGGCTCTGCTTGCCGTTGAAGCCCGTGATTGGTCGAAGGTGCTATTTTGGTTGTTCGTCGCCTTGATCATCGACGGCATCGACGGGCCGATCGCTAGAAAGATCGACGTTAAAGCCATACTCCCCCGATTCGACGGCGGCACGCTCGATCTACTGGTCGATTACTTCACCTTCGTGATCGTACCGGCGCTGATGCTCTACCATTCCGAATTGCTGCCGTCGTCGATACGATTTGCGCTGACCGTACTGATTTTGACGTCGGCATTGCATCATTATTGCAATCGCGATATCAAGACAGCGGATGGCTATTTTGTCGGATTTCCGGAGTTTTGGAATATTGCCGCCTTCTATTTTTATCGATTTCAGGCAGCCCCGTCCGTTACGGCGGTCGCCGTCGCACTGTTATGCGTGCTGACGCTTACGCCAATCAAAGTGGTGCATCCCCTCCGGGTCGAGAAATTCCGGATCTTGAACATAGCCGTCACGCTGATATGGCTGCTATTTGCCGCCATCGCGCTGGCCCGCCCCGATTCACATAGCGATTGGCTGTTGCTTGGAAACATTTTTCCGCTCGCTTACTTTGCATGGATTAGCGTCCGTCGCACGGCAGGCGGTCCGGGTTCGGCAACGATCGAGAAGGGAGCGGCTCGTGCCGACGCAGAGCATGGCCTGTAATTTCACCGTGACGGAGCAGGTCGACCCGCATGTTCGGCGGCGCCGCGACATCCTGCGCGCGCATCCGCAAGTTCGCGGCTTATTCGGCCACAACCGGTGGTCGGCACTCTTGGCGGCCGCGCTCGTGCTGGCGCAGCTTGGGCTGGCGGCGCGGATGCGCGGCCTGGCCCTTTGGCAACCTGTACTGCTGGCATGGCTCGTCGGCGCCTATGTCGCCGCTTCGCTGCTTGCCCTCATTCACGACGCCAGCCACAACCTGATCTTCAAAGGCCGCGGCGCCAATCATTGGGCGGCGTGCCTGGCCAACGTGCCGCTCGTCCTCTGGAGCGCCGTGCCATTCTTTCGCTATCACCTATGGCATCACCGCGCGTTCGGCGACTACGAGCGCGACGTCGGCGTGCCCACTGCCTCGGAAGCGCGTTGGGTCGGCAACCGCGCTTCACGCAAAGCCTTATGGCTCGCGTTTTTTCCGGTTTTCCAAATGCTCAGAACGCGCAAATTCCCCGGTGGCCAGCCTTATTGGACGGGGTGGATGTCGATCAATGCGACGGTGCAGATCGGAGTCGATGTGCTCGTGCTTTGGCTGTGGGGGTGGCAGGCGTTGCTCTATCTCGCCCTATCGATCTTTTTCGCGCTCGGCCTGCATCCATTGGGCACGCGCGTCGTGCAAGAGCACTTCGTGCTCGTCGAAGGGCAGGAGACCAACAACTTCACCGGGTGGACCAACCTGTTCGAGTGCAATTTCGGATATCACATCGAACATCATGACTTTCCCAACGTTCCGTGGAACCGTTTGCCGCGGCTGCGAGCGATCGCGCCGGAGTTTTATGCAGGTCAACCGGCCTTCGCTTCGCGCGCGAAGTTATTGTTGCAGTTCATCTTCGATCCGGCCTGGTCCGTCTATCGCAATACGGTGCGACTGAAGCCGGGCCGCGCGGGTGGACGGCATCCATGAATAGCGCGCCCGGGACGATTCGTCTAGCGGCGATCGGCGCCGGTTTCATGTCGCGGCGGCGGATAGCGGCGTTTGTTTCCACCGGACGCGTAGAGCTCGTCGGCATCGCCGCCCGCCGCTTGTCGAGCGCGCAAGCGCTAGGCGCGCAATTCGGTTGCAGCGTTTGCTACGACGACCCTCTGCGCCTTGTCGAATGCGCGCCCGATGCAGTATTGATCGAAGTCCCGCACAGCGCGCAAGACGCGTTGGCGTCGTGGGCGATCGGGCAGCGATTGCCCACCCTGATCGGAGGCCCGCTGTCCGCTTCGTTGGCCGGCGGAGCACGCATCGTCGAACTTGCACGAGCCCACGACGTCTTGATCGAGCTTGGCTTCGAAGCACGTTATAAGGCCGTGTGGGAAACCGCTCGCGATTGGATCGAAGCCGACCGGATCGGCCGGCCGATCGCGATTCAGTCGATCGCCCTTTGGAATGGGAATGCGGGAAGCTGGTACTACGACGAAGCGGCAAGCGGCGGCATGCCATTGACCCACATGAGCTATGCCTTCATCAATCCATTGCGTTGGTTGTTCGGCGAGCCGCTGCGCGTTTCGGCGTTCGCCAATCGGATCCGGCATACCGCCGATCATCAAGTGCGCGAGGAAACCTGCGTCGCCAATCTGTTGTTTCCGCGGGACGTGTTGTGTTCGATGCTGGCAGGCTACGTGAAGCCGGGAAACGCCGAGTCCTGGCAGATTTCCATCGTCGGCAGCGAAGGCGTGCTCGAGCTGCGCCCGACGGAGATGGAGAACGGCAGCCTGCGCCTGTATCGCGGCGAGGAGATCACGACGATGGATTTCGCCGGCGCGCAAGACGCCTTTATCGCCCAGGCGCATGCCTTCCTCGATTCGATCGAAGGCCGGATGCGTTGCCGCAACCGCCCTCACGACGCGCTGAACGACTTGCGCATCGCCGCCGCGATCACGGCGTCGGCGCGCGAGCATCGATCGATCGAACTGGACCAGCCGGTAGGGCACGCTCCCGGTCCGCCGGCACCGCATTGCCGCGCCCCTAATGAAAACGGCCCGGGCGCTTAGACGCCCGGGCCGGCAATTCGAGGCAATGGCGCCGCTATTACGCCACTTCGGCAACCGGCTCCGTGCCCGCCGCCTCGGCCAACACGAGCGCCTTGTCGGCCGCTTCCCACGAGAATTCCGGCTCTTCGCGGCCGAAGTGACCGTAAGCAGCCGTCTTCTCATAGACGGGGCGCAGCAAATCGAGCATCTGAATGATGCCCTTCGGACGCAGGTCGAAGTGCTCGCGAACGAGCGCCGTGATCGTCGCATCGGACACCTTGCCCGTGCCGAACGTATTGACCATGACGGAGGTAGGCTGCGCCACGCCGATCGCGTACGACACTTGAATCAAGCAACGCGAGGCCAAACCGGCCGCCACGATGTTCTTTGCGACGTAACGGCCCGCATAGGCCGCCGAGCGATCGACCTTCGACGGATCCTTGCCCGAGAACGCGCCGCCGCCGTGGGGCGCCGCCCCGCCGTACGTATCGACGATGATCTTGCGGCCGGTCAAACCGCAGTCGCCTTGCGGACCGCCGATGACGAAGCGGCCCGTCGGGTTCACGAGGAACTTGATGTCGCCCTTGATCAGCTCGGCCGGCAACGTCGGCTTGATGACCTCTTCGATGACGGCTTCGCGCAGCGTCGACAGTTCGATCTCCGGCGCATGTTGCGTCGAGAGCACGACGGTATCGATCGAATGCGGCTTGCCGTCGAGATAGCGCACCGTCACTTGCGACTTCGCATCGGGACGCAGCCAAGGCAGGCGGCCATCGCGGCGCAGCGACGCTTGGCGCTCGACCAGGCGATGCGACAAGTGAATCGGCAGCGGCATCAACTCAGGCGTTTCGTCGCAGGCGTAGCCGAACATCAAGCCTTGGTCGCCGGCGCCTTGATCGAGGTTGTTGTCGTGCGCGCGATCCACGCCTTGCGCGATATCGGGCGATTGCTTGTCGTAGGCGACGAGCACCGCGCAACCGCGGTAGTCGATGCCGTAATCGGTGTTGTCGTAGCCGATGCGCTTGATCGTGTCGCGCGCGATCTGGATGTAATCGACGTTCGCCGTCGTGGTGATTTCACCGGCCAGCACGACGAGACCCGTGTTGCACAGCGTTTCGGCGGCAACGCGCGAGTATTTGTCCTGCGTGAGGATGGCGTCGAGAATGGCGTCCGAGATTTGGTCGGCGACCTTGTCGGGATGGCCTTCGGAAACGGATTCGGACGTGAAAAGGTAGTCGTTTGCCACGTTGCAGACTCCAAGGTTACGGTGTTGAGTTCACGTAGCCAGCTTCGGGAGCCTGAAGCGGCGACGCTTTAGCGGATTTCCTATTCGCCCGGACGCTGCTGGCGCCCTGGCGACTTCGCCCCGCAAGTTGTCTATTAACTCGGCGAAGCCCGTATTATAGCGGCTTCTCGAGATTGTCACAGAGCGAATTGCCGTGTCTCTTCCCATCTATTCGGCGCATCGCGCGCCGCGCTCATGCGTCCCCGCCGCCTTCGCGCCGGCTCAGCATTCGTTTTATCCGCTCCCGCGTGAGGGCCGAGCATGTTAAATCGCCTCGGCACGAAGCTCGCCATCGGGCTGCTCAAATTTCTGGCGATCTTGCCGTACGGTTTCGTCGCGCGCCTGGGCGACGGCCTCGGCTGGCTGCTCTATCAAATCCCGAGCAAGCGCCGGCGCGTCGTTCACACGAACCTCGCACTGTGCTTCCCCGAGTGGAGCGAGCAAAAGCGCGAGGAGATCGCGTCCAAGCACTTTCGCCAGGCGATCCGCAGTTACGTGGAACGCAGCGTGCAATGGTTCGGCTCCCTGGAGAAGCTCAAAAAGCTCGTGGTGGTCGACAGCGAAGTCGATCTGACCGATCCGAACATGCCGCCCACGCTGCTGCTCGGCTTTCACTTCGTCGGCATCGAAGCGGGCTCGGTGTTCATCAACGTGGCGTTGCAACGCCAATGCGCCGCCCTCTATCAGCCGATGTCGAACCCCGAACTCGAGGAAATCGCGAAGCAGGCCCGCGGCCGGTTCGGCGCCGACATGGCGAGCCGGGCCGATAGCGCGCGCGTGGTGCTGCGTTGGCTGCGCGAGCGCAAACCCGTCATGCTCGGCGCCGATATGGACTACGGCCTGCGCAATTCCACGTTCGTGCCCTTTTTCGGCATCCCCACGTGCACATTGACGGCCGTCGGGCGGTTCGCGCAGGTGGGCCACGCGCAAGTGCTGCCGTTCATCGGCGAGGTGCTGCCCAATTACAAAGGTTATCGGCTAAAGGTCTTCAAACCTTGGGAAAACTTTCCGACGGGCGACGACGAGGCCGATGCGCGACGCATGAACGCGTTCCTCGAAGAGCAGATTCCGCGCATCCCCGAGCAGTACTACTGGGTGCACAAACGCTTCAAGACCCGCCCGCCCGGCATGCCGAGCGTCTACGATTGAGGCGCGGCATCGATTGCCGTGCGCTGTCCCTTACAATAGCGCCATCATGAAGCTCAAGTTCACCAAGATGCACGGCGCGGGCAACGACTTCGTCGTGCTCGACGGCTATAGCCGGCCGCTCGCCCTGACGAGCGAGCAAGTGCGCGCGCTCGCCGACCGCCATTTCGGCATCGGCGCGGATCAGTTGCTGCTGGTCGAGCGGCCCACGGTGGAGGGCGCCGACTTCAAATACCGCATCTTCAATTGCGACGGCGGCGAAGTCGAACATTGCGGCAACGGCGCGCGATGCTTCGTCAAGTTCGTGCGAGATACCGGCCTTACCGATCGGCGCAGCGTCCGAGTGCAGGTGCACGGCGGCCTCATCACGCTGACGATGCAAGAAAACGGCGAGGTCGTCGTCGATATGGGCGCGCCCGTATTCGAGCCCGCGCGCGTGCCGTTCGACGCCACGGGGCTCGAAGGACGCGGCGAAGGCGCCGACACGCTCTGGCCGCTCGAGATCGAGGGCCTCACGTACTGGGTCTCGGTCGTGTCGATGGGCAATCCGCACGCCGTCCAGGTCGTGGACGATGTCCGCGCCTTTCCGGTTGCCGAGCTGGGCCCGAGGATCGAGCATCACGCGCGCTTCCCGCAGCGCGTGAACGCAGGCTTCATGCAGATCGTCTCGCGCGGCGAAGTGGCGCTACGCGTGTTCGAGCGCGGCGCGGGCGAGACGCTTGCCTGCGGCACGGGGGCCTGCGCGGCGGTTGCCGCCGGCATTCGCCGCGGCCTGCTCGATTCGCCCGTCACCGTCCACGCGCTCGGCGGCACGCTGACCATCGCCTGGGACGGCGCGCGCGACGAAGCCGCCTCGCTCATGATGTCGGGGCCCGCGACGACGGTGTTCGAGGGCGAGATCGAACTCGCCGATTGAACCGATACGATGGCGGCGCGTCGGTGGCGCGCCGGCCTTTTTTATACCCATTCGCTCTTGCCCGCTCTTTTGCCGACACCCATGAACGATCGCGAAGTCGCCGACTATCTGCTCGCCAATCCGGAATTCTTCTCCCAGCATGCGGAGCTATTGGCGGCGATCCGGCTCGCCAATCCGCACGGCAAGGCCGCCGTCTCGCTGCAAGAGCGCCAGATGGACATGCTGCGCGAAAAGAACAAGTTGCTCGAGCGGCGGCTGGCCGAGTTGCTGCGGTACGGACACGAGAACGACAGCATCGCGGCCAAGTTCAACCGCTGGACCGCGCGCGTGATCGCCGAGCGCGACGCGCACGCCTTGCCGCGTACCGTCGCGCAAGGCCTCATGGAAGTGTTCGACGTGCCGCAAGCGGCGCTGCGCGTGTGGGACGTGGCCGATACCTACCGCGAGGCCGAATTCGCGCGTCACGTAGGTGAGGAAGTCCGCTTATTCGCGAACGGGCTCGACGCGCCGTACTGCGGCGCCAACTCTGGCTTCGAGGCGGCGCAATGGCTCGTCGCGCCGGACGTCGCCGGCCAGGGCCCCGCCGGCGACGCGGGCGGCGTCCAGTCGATCGTCCTCATCGCGCTGCGCGAACCGCGCGCGGGCGAGAACTCGGCCGCGCGCGCGAACGCCGCCGAAGCGGCGCAGGGCGCCGGGGAGCAGGCGAGCGCGGCGCCGGCCTTCGGCTTGCTCGTCATGGGCTCGCCCGACCCCCGGCGTTTTCATGAGGGGATGGCGACCGATTTCCTGATGCAAATCGGCACACTGGCAAGCGCGGCGTTGAGCCGGCTGCTCGCCCGGTAAGCCGCCGCCTCTTTCCGACGAGCGCACACGTGCCCCCGGCCGATTCCGAACTGATCGAGCAATACCTCGCCGACCTCACGCATGCACGGCGGCTCTCCGAGCATACGCTGCGCAGCTATGCGCACGAGCTCGAGACGCTGTTGCAATTGGCGAAAGGCCGGCCGCTCGCGAGTCTGTCCTCCGTGGATATGCGCGGGGCCGTGGCCCGGGCGCATGCGGGCGGGCTGGCGGCGCGCTCGATCGCCCATCGCCTGTCGGCTTGGCGCGCCTTTTACCGTTGGCTCGGCGAGCGGATCGAGCTGCCCGCCAATCCGGTGGCCGCCGTGCGGGCGCCCAAGCAACCTAAACGGCTGCCCAAAGCGCTGTCCGTGGACGACGCCGCCGCACTGATGCACGCCGGTGCGGCCGATAACGCCGAAGGACTGCGCGACCATGCCATCCTCGAACTCTTCTACTCGTCCGGCTTGCGGCTCTCGGAACTGGTCGGGCTCGACGTCGCGTTCGACGAAGGCGGCGGCTACCGCTCGGCCGGCTGGCTCGATATGGCGGCGCGCGAAGTGACGGTGCTCGGCAAGGGCAAACGTCAGCGCGCCGTGCCTGTCGGCAGCAAGGCGATCGAGGCGCTGGACGCTTGGCTCGCCGTGCGCGGCCAGTTCGTCAAAGCCGACCCGCATCCGCTGTTCTTGTCGGTGCGCGGAGCGCGCATATCGCCGAACGTCGTGCGCGAGCGCGTCAAGCGCGCCGCGCTGCGCGCCGGAATCCCGGCCAATGTGCATCCGCACGTATTGCGGCACTCGTTCGCGACGCACGTCTTGCAGTCCAGCGGCGATCTGCGCGCCGTGCAGGAATTGCTCGGCCACGCCAGCGTCGCCGCGACGCAAATCTATACGTCGCTCGACTTCCAACATCTCGCGCGTATCTACGATACGGCTCACCCGCGCGCGAAAAAGCGCGACTGACGCGCTTCCCGGCGCGCGTCGCGGCGCGCCGCTCAACCCCGTTTTTGCCATGAATACCGTTACGCTCAAGCCTTCGAAGGAAAAATCGCTGTTGCGCCGCCATCCGTGGGTCTATGCCAACGCGATCGAGCACGTCGAGGGCAAGCCCGCCTCGGGCGCCACCGTCGTCGTGCGCGCGCACGACGGCCGTTTCCTTGCCCGGGCGGCTTACAGCCCGCACTCGCAAATCCGCCTGCGCGTTTGGAGTTTCGACGAGAGCGAGCCGATCGACCACGCGTTTTTCAAGCGGCGCGTGCAACGCGCTTTCGCGCATCGGCAAGCGTTCGTGCGCGACACGGGCGCCGTGCGGCTGATCTTCGGCGAAGCCGACGGCCTGCCGGGGCTCGTCGTCGATTACTACACGGAAGACAGCGGCGCCGGCCGCGGCCAACTGGTCTGCCAATTCATGGCCGCGGGGGTCGAGGCGTGGAAGCAGGCGATCGTGGCGGCGCTCGTCGGCGCCACGGGCTGCCCGAACGTCTATGAACGCTCCGATGTGTCGATCCGCGAAAAGGAAGGCCTCGAGCAAACGACCGGCGTTTTGACCGGCGACGCCCCGCCCGAAACACTGATCGCGCGCGAGAACGGCGTGCGTTACCACGTCGACGTCCGCACCGGCCATAAAACCGGTTTTTACGTCGACCAGCGCGATAATCGGGCGCTCGTCCAGACCTACGCCTCGGGGCGCGAGGTCCTCAATTGCTTCTGCTACACCGGCGGTTTCTCGCTTGCGGCATTGGGCGGGGGGGCCAAGCGCGTCGTCTCGATCGACTCGTCGGGCGAGGCGCTCGCCCTTGCGCGCGCGAACGTCGAGGCCAACGGCTTCGACGCGAGCCGGGCCGAGTGGCTCGACGCCGATGCGTTTCGCACGCTGCGCCGTCTCGTGGACGAGGGCGAGCGCTTCGATCTCGTCGTGCTCGACCCGCCGAAATTCGCGCCGGCACGCGAGCACGTGGATCGCGCGGCGCGCGCCTACAAGGACATCAACCTCTCGGGGTTTCGTCTGTTGCGCCCGGGCGGGCTGCTCTTCACGTATTCGTGCTCGGGCGCGATCGATGCGGATCTTTTCCAAAAGATCGTCGCCGGCGCCGCTGCCGACGCGCGCGTGGACGCCCGAATCTTGAAGCGTCTCGGCGCGGGTCTGGACCATCCGCTCTTGGCGGCATTCCCCGAAGGCGAGTACCTGAAGGGGCTGCTGTTGCAAATCGTATGACCGCCCCCATTTAGGGCGAACGCGCGGCGGCGCGCCACGCCGAGGCCGGCGGCAAAGGAGGCTTCGGCGCAAATGCGCGCGCGCCGGTATGCTTCAATATTTTCGTGGCCGGCTCGCTTGAACCGTCCCTGATTTCGACCCATAGGCGATTGAACATGATCCCCGTCACTATCTTGACCGGCTTCCTAGGCAGCGGCAAAACCACGCTGCTCAAGCGCATCCTCACCGAAAAGCACGGCATGAAGATCGCCGTCATCGAAAACGAGTTCGGCGAGGAGAACATCGACAACGAGATCCTCGTTCAGGAACAAGCCGAGCAGATCGTGCAAATGAGCAACGGCTGCATCTGCTGCACGATCCGAGGCGATCTGGCCCGCGCGCTCGGCGATCTCGCCACCCGCAAGCGCGCCGGCGAGATCGCGTTCGACCGCGTGGTCATCGAAACGACGGGTTTGGCCAATCCGGGCCCCGTCGCGCAGACGTTCTTCATGGATAGCGAGGTCGGCGACGCGTTCTTGCTCGATGCGATCATCACGCTCGTCGACGCCAAACACGCCAATGCGCAGCTCGACCAGCACGAAGTGGTGCAGCGCCAGGTGGGCTTCGCCGACCGTCTGTTTATCACTAAGTCCGACCTCGTCGACGAAGCGACGCTCGCCGACTTGCGCCATCGCCTGGTCCATATGAACCCGAAAGCGGCGATCAAGGTCGTGAACTTCGGCGACGCCGACATCAAGGAAATCTTCGATCTGCGCGGCTTCAACCTGAACGCGAAGCTCGAGATCGATCCGGACTTCCTCGCCGAAGACGATCACGACCACGACCACGATCATGCCCACGCGCATGATCACGGCCACGACCACGAGCATTGCGATCACGACCACGGCCATTGCGAGCACGAGGGCCATGCGCATCACCACCATGCGCACCATGACGACCGGATCAAGTCGTTCGTCTACCGCAACGATCGTCCGTTCGACCCGAACAAGCTCGAGGACTTCCTCGGCGGCGTCCTGCAGATCTACGGCGAGCGGCTGCTGCGCTACAAGGGCGTGCTCTATATGAAGGGCGTCGACCGCAAGGTCGTGTTCCAGGGCGTCCACCAAATGATGGGAAGCGATCTCGCGGCCAAATGGCTACCGATCGAAAAGAAGACGAACAAGATGGTGTTCATCGGCATCGATCTGCCGCAAGACCTCATTACGGACGGCCTCGACGCCTGCCTCGCGTAAATCGTCGGACAGGTGGTGCGCCGCACGCGCTTCCCGCGTCGAAGGTTCGCTTTTTGCACGGGTGCGCGCTATATTTTCAGGATATTGGTGGCGCCGCGACAGGGTTTTCTCTGTTGCAGCGCCGAAGTTTGATTCAGTTACAATACGTCCCCGCCGCTTACCGGCGGGTTAGGCGACGGCACCGGGAAACCTTATCCGGGCAAGGCCGAAACAAAAGAATCGAGACACCGAAAGACGCCGCGTCCGAGGCTCGCGCATTGCAAGGCTCGTGTTGCGGCGCCAGGAGCACCCGAGGATCGGTTTCCTTACGGAGTTCGGCCCCGCATCGGCGCGACGGCGTCTTCCCGGCCACTGGGCCGCGGGCGCCGGCGCTTCCCTAGCACCGCTTGCGGGCAATACGAAAGTGCGGGCAATATGTATGGGTTTTGCCTCACATTGAAGAAGCACGCAGATGACGACGAAACGACTCTTGACCGAAGCCGAAATCCTGAAGATGAGCGACAAGGATTACATGAACGAGGATCAGCTCGCCTTCTTCAAGAACAGGCTCGAACAGCTTCAAGCGGAAATCCTCCGCAACGCCGGGCAGACGACCGAGAACCTGCGCGAAACGGTGATCGTTCCCGATCCGGCGGATCGCGCGACGATCGAGGAAGAACACGCGCTCGAGCTTCGCACGCGCGACCGCGAGCGCAAGCTGCTGAAGAAAGTGCAGCAATCGCTCGCACGCATCGAAGCCGGCGATTACGGCTGGTGCGAGGAAACGGGCGAGCCGATCGGCATCCCGCGTCTGCTCGCGCGGCCCACCGCTACGCTTTCGCTCGAGGCGCAGGAGCGCCGCGAGTTGCGGCAGAAGCTGTTCGGCGACTGACGAGGCGCCGGCGCGGCGCTGCACGCCGCGCGCTTGCACGCTGCTTCCAACGAGGCGCGCGGTATCCCGCGCGCTTTTTTCTTTTCGGCGCCGGCCTTCAGGCGCCCGCCCCCTCTCGCCGCTCGGAAAAGCTTACCGATGCGAAGCGGATGACCGGGCGATCGTCCGATCGTCATCCCTCGCCCTTGATAAACCCGCGCACGCCCTAAAATGGGCTGAATGCGCGCGCGAGGATCACGAAGATCCTTCCCCGGCGCCCCCGTTTTCCACGCTCGCGCGGCCGAACGCCGCGGGGCTCCTTCGTATTCTCGAGGAATGCACCATGGAGCAATTTCACGGCACGACGATCGTTTCCGTGCGCAACGGCGACAAAGTTGCGCTCGGCGGCGACGGCCAAGTGACGCTCGGCAATATCGTCATGAAAGGCGGCGCAAAGAAAGTGCGCCGCATTTACAACGGCAAAGTCCTCGTCGGCTTCGCGGGCGGCACGGCCGACGCGTTCTCGCTGCTCGATCGTTTCGAGGCGAAACTCGAAAAGCATCAGGGCAATCTGACGCGGGCCGCCGTCGAGTTGGCGAAGGATTGGCGCACCGACCGCATGCTGCGCCGGCTCGAGGCGATGCTGATCACGGCCGACGCGCAAACGACCCTCGTCATCACCGGCAACGGCGACGTGCTCGATCCTGAAGGCGGCATTTGCGCGATCGGATCGGGCGGCGCGTATGCCCAGGCCGCGGCTCGCGCGCTGGCCGAGAACACCACGCTGTCGCCGCGCGAAATCGTCGAAAAGTCGCTCGAAATCGCCGGCGACATGTGCATCTACACGAACCATAACCGCGTCATCGAGACGATCGAATAAGCGCCAAGCGAGTGAGGAACCGATGAGCACCATGACCCCCGCCGAGATCGTCTCGGAACTCGACAAACACATCATCGGCCAAAACAAGGCCAAGAAAGCTGTGGCGGTGGCGCTGCGCAACCGCTGGCGCCGGCAACAGGTGGGCGAGCCGCTGCGTCAGGAAATCACGCCGAAAAACATCCTAATGATCGGGCCGACGGGCGTCGGCAAAACGGAGATCGCGCGGCGCCTGGCCAAGCTCGCCGATGCGCCGTTCATCAAGATCGAAGCGACTAAATTCACCGAGGTCGGTTACGTCGGCCGCGACGTGGACAGCATCGTGCGCGACCTCATCGAAATCGCCGTCAAGCAAACGCGAGAATCGGAGATGCGCAAAGTTCGCACGAAAGCGCAAGATCAAGCCGAAGACCGCATTCTCGACATTTTGTTGCCGAGCGCTCGTCCCGTCGGGTTCGGCGCGCAGGCCGCGAGCGAGGACACCGAAAGCGGCAACGCGACGCGCCAGACGTTCCGCAAACGCCTGCGCGAAGGGCAGCTCGACGACAAGGAGATCGAGCTCGACGTCGACTTGCCGCAAGTGGGCATGGACATCATGGGCCCGCCCGGAATGGAGGACATGACCGAGCAAATCCGCTCGATGTTCGCGAACCTCGGCGGCGGTAAAAAGACGCGCCGCAAGGTCAAGGTCAAAGAAGCGCTGAAGCTTTTGACCGACGAGGAAGCATCGAAGATGCTCAACGACGAGGAAGTGAAAGCGAAGGCCGTGCAGAACGTCGAGCAAAACGGCATCGTGTTCCTGGACGAGATCGATAAGATCGCCTCGCGCAGCGAAGCGGGCGGCGCCGAAGTGTCGCGCCAAGGCGTGCAGCGCGACTTGCTGCCGCTCGTCGAAGGGACGACGATCAACACGCGCTACGGCATGGTGAAGACCGATCACATTCTTTTCATCGCGAGCGGCGCCTTCCATCTGTCGAAACCGAGCGATCTGATCCCCGAGTTGCAAGGGCGCTTTCCGATCCGGGTCGAACTCGATTCGCTCTCGGTCGAGGACTTCGAATCGATCCTGATCGCCACCGATGCGAGCCTCGTGAAGCAATATCAAGCGCTGCTCGCGACCGAAGAGGTCGAACTGGAGTTCGCCCAGGACGGCATCAAGCGCATGGCCGAGATTGCCTTCTCGGTCAACGAGCGCACCGAAAACATCGGCGCGCGGCGCTTGTACACCGTGATCGAGAAGCTGCTCGAAGAAGTGTCGTTCTCGGCCGGCAACCATTCCGGGCAGAAGGTCACGATCGATGCTGCGTATGTCGATCGCGCGTTGGGCGACGTCGCGCAAAGCGAGGATCTCTCGCGCTACGTCCTGTGAAGTAGTACGGCTCGCATGAGCCGTGGCTTCGGCATCCGGTCCGATTTGAACGAATGGAGCGATCCCGGACGCGTTTGGCGTCAATGATCGCACGACTCACCATACGGTGAGGATCAATCCGTCGTTCATTCGGAGCGGAGGCACTCGTGAACATTTCATTCGATCGCGCGAAGCAGGCGCGTTTGGCCGCGGCCCTCGCGGCCGTGGCGTCGCTTTCTTGGCTGCCGGCAAACGGCACGGCACATGCCGCCACGGCTCGGCAAGCGCCTCGGGCGCAGCTCGCGGAGGGCATCGTCGAGGGCGTCAAGCTGCAGGGCCAATATAAAGACGTACGCGTATTCCGCGGCATCCCGTACGCGGCACCGCCCGTAGACGATTTTCGCTTCCGGGAACCCCAACGCGTAGCCCGCTGGGCCGGCGTGCGCGGCGCCAAGCAGTTCGGTCCTCGCTGCATGCAACCGAACGTCGCCGGCAAGCCGGACTTCCGCTCGACGGCCATGAGCGAGGACTGCCTCTATCTAAACGTGTGGACGCCCGCGAACAGCGCGGGCGCGAAGCTGCCGGTGCTCGTGTTCTTCCATGGGGGAGGATTCGTGTCCGGCGATGGGTCGGAGACTCGCTACGACGGCGCCCATCTCGCCTCGCGCGGCATCGTCGCCGTCACCTTGAACTATCGGCTCGGGGTGTTCGGCTTCCTCGCCCCGTCAGGAGTGCCCGGCGAATCTTCGCAGGAGGCGGCCGGGAACTTCGGCTGGCTCGATCAGCTCGCGGCGTTGCGCTGGGTGCGCCAAAACATCGCTCAATTCGGTGGCGATCCTTCGCAAGTCACGATCGCCGGCACGTCGGCCGGCTCGGTCTCCGTCAGCGCGCATATGAGCTCACCCCTATCGCGTGGGTTGTTCGCCCGGGCGGTAGGCCAAAGCGGCGGGGCCTTCGCGCCGCAGACCCTATGGACGAGAGCGCAATCCGAGCGCGCGGCGGCGGCGTTCTCGGCTCGCGTCGGCGCGGCATCGCTGCGGCAACTTCGCTCGCTGCCGGCACAAACGCTGCTTGCGGCGACGGCTCAGCCGCTGCGTTCGGAACAGCCGGCGATGTTCGAGCCAAGCGTGGACGGCTACTTCCTGAACGAATCGCCCGAGCAAGTCTTCGCCCGAGGCGGGCAATCTCAAGTGCCGCTGTTGTTGGGATCGAACGAACGGCAACAGCCGCCATCAACCGCGAGCGAGCCGGGTCAGGGCCGCCGAATCATGACGTTGCGCGAAAGGCTCGAGCGGTTCCGCGATCAAGTGGACGTCAAACTGGCTCACTATCCCGGCATCGATGAAGTCACGCAAAGTACGCGGCGATGGATGGATCTACAGAGGCAAACGGGACAAGCTCCCATCTTTTACTACCGCTATACGCACGACCTGCCGCGCGAGGTTCGCCTCGACACCGGGACGGTGCATCCGCCGGTACTCGGGGCCGCGCAAGACGCGCAGCTAGCGTACTCGCTCGGCAATCCCGGCAGCCCGGACCGGTCCCCTTGGACGGCCGCCGATTACGACGTCTCGCGCATCTTTTCTAGCTATCTGGAGCAATTCGTGAAGACGGGGAATCCCAACGGAGCCGCATCGGCGCCCGGCGAGCCGCCCGAGGGAAACGCTGGGCCGCGCAGCACGAGCTCCGTGCCGAATTGGCCGGCATTGCGGGTCGAGCGACAAGGCGTCTTGCGGCAGGTCATCGGACAGAACACCCACTCCGTGTGGGACGCAGGCGAGACGCCGCAGCAATCCGACATGTCGGCGATTTCCGTCGCTTCCGGAGTTCGTCTACCGTAATTCGGTCGGAAACGGAACGACACGCGCCGCGCCGATTTGTACGACGTCGATGATCGAATCTCCTACCGCCACGGCGGGCCCATTGGACGAAAGTCCGGTCGAAAAAGGAGGCAATTCGTGCAGACATCGTCGAATCACTCAGCAAGGCGCCATCTCGTCACAGCCATCGCCACGGCGACAGCCCTTTTATGCAGCACCGCCGCATCGGCGGTACCGGCGAACGCCGCGCGAGCTGCGCTGGCGCCTCAAATCAAACTAGCCGACGGCGTCATCGAAGGCTTGCAGATGCGAGGACAGAAGAAGGACGTGCGCGTCTTCCGAGGCATCCCCTATGCGGCGCCGCCCGTCGGCGAATACCGCTTCCGCGAACCGCAGCCCGTCGCTCGCTGGGCGGGCGTGCGGCAAGCACGGCAGTTCGGGCCGCGCTGCATGCAGCCGGTTCCCGCGAGCAAAAGCAATGCGCGCGCGAAGGAGATGAGCGAGGACTGCCTCTATCTAAACGTCTGGGCGCCCAACCAGGCGGCAGATAAGAAGCTGCCGGTGCTCGTGTACTTCCACGGCGGAGGATTCACCGCGGGGGACGGCTCGGATCCGAGGTACGACGGCGCGAACCTTGCGGCGCGCGGTATCGTGATGGTGACGGTCAATTACCGGCTCGGCGTCTTCGGCTTTCTCGCCCCGCCCGAGGCCGCGCGCGAATCGTCGCATGGCACGGCCGGCAATTACGGGCTCCTCGATCAAGTCTCGGCCCTACGGTGGGTGCGAGACAATATTGCGCAGTTCGGCGGCGATCCGTCGAAGGTCACGATCGCCGGATCGTCGGCAGGGTCGATGTCCGTCAGCGCGCATATGGCCTCGCCGCTTTCGCGCGGGCTGTTCGCGGGCGCGATCGGTCAAAGCGGCGGCGCGTTCGCGCCCACCGCGTTTTGGACACGGCAGGAGGCCGAACAAGCGGGTAGCCAATTCGCGGCACGCGTCGGCGCCGCATCGCTACAGCAACTGCGGTCCCTCCCGGCACACGCGCTCCTCACGGCCGCGGGGCAATCAGGCCTCACGCCGGAGTCCATCCCGTTTTTGCCCAGCATCGACGGCCACTTTTTGACGGAGTCGCCCGAGCAAGTCTTTACGAACGGTGGACAGGCGCAGGTCCCGCTGATGTTGGGATCGAATTCGCAAGAGCAGCCGTATACGGCGCTCCTAGGCGACGCGGAGCCAACGCCGGAGAACTGGCGTCAAGCCGTGAAAGCGAAGTTTCCGGCGCACGCCGAAGAGGTGCTCGCGCATTACCCGGGTAACGATGAAAACGAGGTCAAACACGCCGCCACCGCGCTGGCGAGCGACCTGTTCATCGGCCACGGAACGTGGCGATGGATGGAGCGGCACCGCGAGACCGGGCGCTCGCCCGTGTTCTACTACCGCTACACTCAACCGCTGCCGCCCGAGGTCCAGCGTGCAGGTCAGCCGCGGGACACCGATCCTCGCCTCGGGGCGAAACACAGCGCCCAAGTCCCCTATGCGCTCGGTAACCTGGAGCACGTACGCCGGTACGCGTGGACGGCCGCCGACTACGACGTATCCCGGATGTTCTCGAGCTATGTCGAGCAATTCGTGAAAACGGGCAATCCGAGCGGTACGGTGCCCGACACATCGGGCGCTTCGCCCGAGGGCACGACCGCGCGTGATGAAGGATGGCTACCGCGTTGGCCCGCAGTTATCGCCGACAATCGGGGCATGCTCATGCAAGTCATCGGCGAGCGAACGAGTTCGGTGTGGGACCGCAGCGCACCGCGGCAAGGGCTCGTCCAGCGGCTCACGGCTCCGGGGCAGCCGGCCGTTGCGCCCGAGCAAGTCGCCGTCGAAACCGCGCCGGCGCCGGCCGCTCGATAAAAGCGCGTAAATGATGACGTCCGGCCGCTCGGTGCGGCCGGCCTTCCGGTCCAACGAATATCGACTCTATCTCGTCGAGCGCGTTCTCACCCGCTTATGCATTCCGGCGCGAGCGGCGCTCATGCGGATGCGGTCCACGGGTTAAGAAGGTCGACACCTGTCGGAACGAAGTCGGCAACATTCCGAGTCACAACTGTCATTCCATGCACCAACGCGGTCGCAGCGATCAGAGCATCACGCTCCGAGCGTCGATCCGGCACGTGCAGTCGAGCACATCGTTGTGCAACGATACCGTCGATAGGCAATGTCCTCGAGGAGAACTCTGGGATGACATGGTGGTCAAGCCAACTTCTCAACATTTGCCCCTGGTAGGCGTCGCGCCGCTCTATCTGCAAAACCCCGGTCTCCAGTTCCATGACCGTAATCGCCGAGATGAAGAGCGAGGCGGCATCGACGCTTGCCGCCCAAAGGGACACATTGGCGTCAGCCTTACCTGCTTTTACTTTCCGTAACTCAGATACGACATTGGTGTCGATCACATACATCATGTGAAGTCAGCCGGTTGAGACTCAAATTCAACACGGGGCGGTTCGAATTCAATATCTTCGACGCCCGGCATCGCTAGCGCGTCGGCGATATTCCGCCTCTGTTGCGTGAGCTTTTGATAGTCCTCAAAGCTCAAGAGGACATGCGCGGGCCGCCCACGATCCGTTATAAAGACCGGGCCTTCCTTCGCAGCCTTCTTGGCTCGGGTCACGTCGTGATTGAGTTCCCTGCTCGATAGCGTCGTTATCGTCATGACGGCACCCTCTTGTGAATTGTAGGTATGTTACTACATTTAATACCCAGAGGCAACCGCCGTTGATCCCCCCTGAAAGCGCGAACGGCATCGACTAGCAAGCTCGCGAGATGCCGCTCGCCACGGTCTCACCGTACCCGCCCTCACTTCACTGCTTCACAGGCCGTTTCGCGAGCTTGCGTTGCAGTGTCCGCCGATGCATGTTCAACGCCCGCGCCGTGGCCGAGATGTTGCCGCCGTTCTCGGCCAGCGCGCGCTGGATGTGCTCCCACTCGAGCCGCGCCACCGACAGCAGCGTCGGATGTTCGATTGCCGCTTCGGCTTGCGCCGCGCTGGCCTCGCTTTGCAGCGCCGCCAGAATCGATTCGACGTTCGCCGGCTTGGCGAGGTAATTGTCGGCGCCGTCTTTCACGGCCTGCACCGCGGTGGCGATGCTGGCATAGCCCGTGAGCACGAGCATCCGCGCGTCGGGTTGCAATTCGCGCAGCGGCGCGACGAGGCTCAAGCCCGAATCGCTGCCCAGATGCAAATCGACGGTCATGAAGTCGAACCGGTGCTGGTTGGCCAGCGCGATCGCCTCGTCGGCGTTGTGCGCCTGATGCACCGTGAAGCCCCGGCGCGTCAACCCGCGCGCCAAGATGCCCGAGAACACCTCGTCGTCGTCGATGACGAGAAATAGATTGCCGCTCATAGTTCTTTCTCCTTGGAATTCGGTGATGCAGGTGCGGCACGCCGCGGTTGTCCTTCGTCCTTGGCGGCCGGGACCCGCAGCACGGCGCGCGTGCCGCGCGATGGCCCATCGAGCAGCTCGATCGATCCGTTCAGCCGCGAAGCTGCCGCGAAGGCGAGATAAAGGCCGACGCCGTGGCCGCCCTGCGTGCTGTCGACCGGCGCGGCGCCAAGCTTCGTTCGTAGCGCCGGCGAGATCCCCGGCCCCGAATCGCAGACCTCGAATTCGATGAACCCGTCCGTCGCGGCGGCGGCGAGCGTCACATGATCGCTGCTCACGCGCGCGGCGTTGTCGAGCAAGATGGTCAAGATCTGGCCGACGGCGGCGGTCTCGTCGAGCCATACGTCGTCCGGCACCGCGCCGAGACGCTCGAACTTCACATGCGGGTGACGCAGCCGCCATTGTTCGCAAAAGCTCGTGAGCCAATGGCCGAGCCGCTCGCGCGCGGGCGACACCGATGCGCGCGAGCGCAGGCGCGCAAGCGCCGAGGTGCACAGCGTCATCTGCTGTTCGAGCAGCGCGAAATCGTCGGCATACGGTGCGAGACCTTCGTCGTGCTTGGCTGCCTCGCGCAACTCCTCGGTCACCATGGCGATGGTCGAAAGCGGGGTGCCCATCTCATGCGCGACGGTCGCCGCTTGCACGCCGAGCGCCACGGCGCGCTCGTCGCGCAACAGCCGTTGCTGCGCATCGCCGAGCGCCGCGTCGCGCTGGCGCAGCGCGGCAGACATCCGCGCGACGAACCACGCGATGAGCCCGACGCTGACCATGAAGTTCACCCACATGCCCGTGCGGTAGTAGTCGAACACGTTCGCGGGGTTGTCCATGTTCAGCGGGACCGAATCGAACCCGAGCGCGACGTAGCAGCACATCGCGAAGATCGCGAGCCAGATCATGTGCCGCCACGGAAGCACAGCCGCCGCGATCGCAAGCGAGGGCAAGTACAGCGAGACGAATGGGTTCGTCGTGCCGCCCGACAAAAATAACAGCGCCGAAAGCGCGCCGAGATCGACCCATAACTGGCCGAGCAATTCCAGGTCGGTTTCGGGCCGCGCGCTGGCCACGCGTATCCACGTCGCGGCGTTGAAGATCGCCTCGAGTGCGATGATGATCAGCATGGCCGGCAACGGCAAATGCACGCCGAAGAACGTCTGCACGACGGCGATCGTGACGAGTTGCCCAATGATCGCCAGGCACCGCAGCCAAAACAGGTGCCCGAGATTCATCCGGCCGGTATTCGTAATACGGTGCATCGAAGTCTACTGTCCGGTATGGTCGAGTTCGGCGTCCGGCCCGCCCGGCGCCGCGCCGCCGGCAGCCAGTTCAGCGGCATAGCAAGCCGGACATAGGCACGCCGGGTTCGCGCCGCCCGCGGCGGCGGACCGCAGCGCCGGTAGGCGCGCGCACCAACAGTCGAACGGCCGCGTCATGCTGCCGCAGTCGAACGCGTCCCCGCAGCGCGCGCAACGCGCGCTCGGATCCAGTTCGAGCGGGTAATCGGAAGCGTCCATCGGCGGTACGGTTAGGTCGAACACGAAAAGTGTCGTAAAAACAATACGGTGTACCGATAATGCCAGCGTTGTCGGCACGCCGCATGCATCTTTGTCAAAGAATCGGCGCGTCATACGCGCACTGCGACCAAAAACCGCGGGTAGCCGGCGCACTCCTGTACAATTCGGCCTGTTTTCGCCCCCCCGTTTGAACCGTTGCCTGCCGAGCTTGCCGCCATGTCCGAGCCTCTCGACCTCGCCCAGATGCCGCCCACGCTGAAAGCCGAAATTCTGGCCGAGGCATTGCCTTATATTCGCCAATACCACGGCAAAACCGTCGTCATCAAATACGGCGGCAATGCAATGACCGAGGAGCGCCTGAAACAAGGGTTCGCACGCGATGTGATCCTGCTCAAGCTCGTCGGCATCAATCCCGTCATCGTGCACGGCGGCGGCCCGCAAATCGATCAGGCGCTCAAGAAGATCGGCAAGCAGGGCACGTTCATCCAAGGCATGCGGGTGACGGACGAAGAAACGATGGAAGTCGTGGAATGGGTGCTCGGCGGCGAAGTACAGCAAGACATCGTTACGCTCATCAATCACTTCGGCGGCCATGCCGTGGGCCTCACCGGCAAGGACGGCGGCCTCATCCACGCCCGCAAGCTGATGATGCCGGATCGCGACAACCCGGGGCAGTACGTCGACATAGGCCAAGTCGGCGAGGTCGAATCGATCAACCCGGCCGTGGTTCGCGCGCTGCAAGACGACGCGTTCATCCCCGTCATCTCGCCGATCGGCTTCGGCGAAGACGGGCTGTCGTACAACATCAACGCCGATCTCGTCGCGGGCAAGCTCGCCGTCGTGCTCAACGCCGAAAAGCTCGTCATGATGACGAACATCCCCGGCGTCATGGACAAATCCGGCAATCTGCTAACCGATCTTTCGGCGCGCGAAATCGACGCGTTGTTCGAAGACGGCACGATTTCGGGCGGCATGCTGCCGAAGATCGCCTCGGCGCTCGATGCGGCCAAGAGCGGCGTGCGTTCGGTCCACATCATCGACGGCCGCATCGAACATTCGGTGCTGCTCGAAATTCTGACCGAGCAGCCGTTCGGCACGATGATCCGCTCGCACTGAGCGCGACGTGTTCCGGCCAAGCCGGACTCCGCCTCGAACGCCGCCACCGATCACCTGCCGATGCCCGTCTCGCCGCACGCCACCCGACGTCCCCGCATCCGTCCGCGCGGGGGCAGCCCGGTATGGCTGTTCGATCTCGACAACACGCTGCACCACGCCTCGCACGCGATTTTTCCGGCGATCAACGAGGCGATGACGCGCTATATCGTCGATGCACTCAGCGTCGAGCGGGCCGAAGCCGACCAACTGAGGCTGCGCTACGGACGGCGCTACGGCGCCACGCTGCTCGGACTCACGCGCCATCATCCGATCGATCCGCACGATTTTTTGCGCGTCGTCCATACGTTCCCCGACTTGCCGGCGATGGTGCGCGCCGAGCGCGGCCTGGCGCGGCTCGTCGCTTGCCTGCCCGGACGCAAACTGATCCTGACGAACGGACCTGAAAACTATGCGCGCGCCGTGCTCGCCGAGCTGGGCATCGAGCGCCTCTTCGAGCGCGTGATTGCGATCGAGCATATGCGCCGGCGCGGGGCTTGGCACGCCAAGCCGGACTTGCCGATGTTGCGACGGGTGCTGCGCGAAGCGCGCGTGCCGATGCAAGAGGCGATTCTCGTCGAAGATACGCGCTCGCACCTGAAGCGCTATAAGCGGCTCGGCATCCGCACGGTTTGGATCGTGGGACACCTTCCCGCGCTCAAGCGTCCCGACGGTACGGCGGCGCGATGGCCGGGTAGTGGTCGCCCCCACTATGTCGATCGGCGCATTCGTTCGCTAAAATCGCTCCGACCGGGTCACGAAACGGGGCGCCCATGGAGCCGATTCGAGAGCAGGACGCGGACTTAGCCCGCGACAGCGAGACGAGAAGCGCCGCGCGCGCACCGCGCATGAAGCCGGGCGAGCGGCGCGTGCATATTTTGCGGACGCTCGCGGCCATGCTCGAGGCGCCCAAGACCGAGAAAATCACGACGGCGGCGCTCGCCGCGCGGCTCGGCGTCTCCGAGGCGGCGCTCTACCGTCAATTCGCGAGTAAAGCGCAAATGTTCGAGGCGCTCATCGAATTCATCGAGGCGACCTTCTTCGGCCTCATCAACCAAATCGCCGAAAAGGAGCCGAACGGCGTTCTACAAGCGCGCGCCATCGGCATGATGCTGTTGAACTTCGCGGCCAAAAATCCCGGTATGACGCGGGTGCTGACCGGCGAAGCCCTCGTGGGCGAGCACGCTCGGCTGGCCGAACGCGTGGGACAGATGCTCGAGCGCGTCGAAACCTCGGTCAAGCAATGCCTGCGCATCGCCGTCATGGAGGCCAACCAGGCCGCGGCCGGCCGGGAGTTGGAAGCCGCGGCGGGCGATCCCGCGGCGGGCGATCCCGCGGCGGGCGATCCCGCGGCGGGCGGTGCGCTGCCGCCCGACTACGATCCCGCCATGCGCGCGAATCTGCTAGTGAGCTACGTTGTGGGCCGCTGGCATCGCTATGCGCGCAGCGGCTTCACGCGCGCGCCCGCGGAGCATGCCGATGCGCAATTGCGGCTGATCTTGCAGGTGGGCTCACCGCTTTGACAGGCCGCTCGCACGGGCGGTATGCTGCCGCGCATCGGCCCTAGTGCGGCTGCGCAGGCAGGGCGCCGGTCAAGCGCCGCGTCGAACCACAAAAACGAACAAATATCGGGGAACGTGATGCGGGGCGAAAAATGGGTACGGGCGATGGCGCTCGTGAACGCGGCCGTGCTGGCAATGGTTGCGGTCGCGGCTTTAAGCACAGCGGCAGCGCTGGCTAAAGGGGTGGACAGCGCGGCACAGACGTTCGCAGGCGCGCTTATCTGCTCCGTACCCTTTGCGATGGCGTGGCGCGGACTGAACCGCAAAGCGTCGCCGAATCTGACGAATGCAGCGTCTGTCGTCAATTGGGCATCCGCGTTTCTGATGCTCCTGGTATTCGGAATCGCTGCGGCTTTGAGCGAGCGCATGACCTCGGGCACGTTCCGCCCCGTCGCGCTGGGACTGCTTTTTGTCGTCAATGCCAAGGTGCTCGCGTTCCGGAAAACCGAGCAGAGCAAACGGCCCGAACCCATCGAGCCGGTATGGCAAAGCCCGAGCGAAGGGACCGATGCGATAACCCTATCGCATGCCATCTCGCTCCCCGCCCCGGAGCCGGAGCGCACGACACCTGCGAATTACTTCTTGCGCCACTGGCGTGGCGAACTGCCGCTGCCGGTCTCGTACTGGATCAACGGGGGCTTGCTCGGTGTGGTGACGGCGGGAATTTTTGCCTCGGTCGCGACGCTCGAGCGTCGAACTCTGGCGTCATTGCGTGTCGTCGCGGTAACGACGCTTGCCGTCTTGATTGCGTCGCTGCTCTCGTCTGGCTGGTCGACTGTGGGTATCTGGCGATCCGCGGACCGTCACGCCTCGCGCGGCGGCGCGAGCGGCTGGGCGTTCGTCGCGCGTTGCATGGTCGTGCTCGGTGCGATCGGCGGCGTCATCAATTTGGTGAGTTCCGTCTTGCCGCAGATGCGCGTTTTCGGGTTGATCGCGATCGGCCAGGATCCGATCGGGCGCTTTCGCGTAAGCGTATCGCCCGATGGGCATGCAGTGCTTGTCGTCGGCACGTTGCGCGAAGGGGCGGCGGCCAAAATCATCGACGTGCTGGACGCCACCCCATCGGCACAATGGCTGGTGCTCGACTCGAACGGCGGGCGTGTGCTCGAGGCGCAGCAACTCGCCGGCGCGGTGCGCGCACGCAGGCTGGACACCTATGTCGAGCGGCTATGCGCGAGCGCTTGTACCTATGTCTTTCTCGCCGGGCGAACGCGCGCCGCCTCGCCTTACGCGCGAATCGGATTTCACCAGCCGAGCTTTGTCGGGCTCAACGCGTTGGGGCAGCAAAGGATCACACAGTCCATGCTCGACGACTACCGCGCCGCGGGCTTGCCTGCCGAGTTCATCGGGCAGATCGCCCGGACGCCGCCTCGCCAAATGTGGTATCCCGGCATTGCCGAACTTCAGCGCGCCAATGTCGTGACGGCGATACGGCGTCCTCCGGCGGTGCAGGCCCAATAACGACGGGCCCATGGCGCGTTATCCCGATTTCCGCTATCCTTTGCCGTCTATTGCCTTAAGCGGGCCCGGCTCCGGCGTTTGACCGGAACGGGAATCGCGCAAGGCGGCGCGCCGATTTGTCGACTCGATTGCGGGCGCGCGAACCCGAGCCGGTCTCGGGTTCACTATAAATGCGGCTAAAGAGGTCGTCAGCCGCGCACTGTCTCCCGCCCCGCGCATTGCCGACACCGTTTAGCCGCCCTATTAGAAGGCGGAATCCATGGAATCGATCGGCATCGTCGCTCCACAACGCATGCATTTCACCGAGCCGCTCGCGCTCAGAAGCGGCGCGTCGCTCGCCGGCTACGACCTCATGGTCGAGACGTATGGCACGCTCAATGCCGAGCGTTCGAACGCCGTGCTCGTCTGCCATGCGCTCAACGCGTCGCATCACGTCGCCGGCGTCTACGCCGACGACCCCAAAAACGTCGGCTGGTGGGACAACCTGGTGGGCCCGGGCAAGCCGCTCGACACTAACCGCTTCTTCGTGATCGGCGTGAACAACCTCGGTTCGTGTTTCGGCTCGACCGGCCCGATGAGTCTCGATCCGGCTACCGGCAAGCCGTACGGCGCCCGCTTTCCGGTCGTGACCGTCGAAGACTGGGTCAATGCCCAGGCGCGCGTGGCCGACGCGTTCGGCATCGAGCGCTTCGCGGCGGTCATGGGCGGCAGCCTTGGGGGGATGCAGGCGCTCGCCTGGAGCCTCATGTATCCGGACCGGGTCGGCCATTGCATCGTGATCGCCTCCACGCCGAAGCTCTCGGCGCAGAACATCGCGTTCAACGAGGTGGCGCGCTCGGCGATCCTCTCGGATCCCGACTTCCATGGCGGCGATTACTACGCACACGGCGTAAAGCCCCGCCGCGGGTTGCGCGTGGCCCGGATGATCGGCCACATCACGTACTTGTCCGACGACGACATGGCGACCAAGTTCGGGCGCGCGCTGCGCCGTCCGGCGGGCGGCACCGACGACGAGTACCACTTCAGCTTCGACGTCGAATTCGAGGTGGAGTCGTACCTGCGCTATCAAGGCGATAAGTTCGCCGACTACTTCGATGCGAACACCTACCTCTTGATCACGCGCGCGCTCGACTACTTCGATCCCGCCAAAGCGTTCGACGGCGATCTCACGGCTGCACTCGCCCACACGCGCGCGCAGTACCTCGTGGCCAGCTTCACGACCGATTGGCGTTTCGCGCCGACGCGCTCGCGCGAACTCGTCAAGGCGCTGCTCGATCACAAGCGGCGCGTCACGTACGCCGAAATCGACGCGCCGCACGGGCACGACGCCTTTTTGTTGGACGACGCGCGCTACCACAATGTCCTACGCGCCTATTACGAGCGCATTGCCGAGGAGGTCCGGGCATGAATCAAGCCGCCATCGATTCGCTTTCCACGCGGGCCGATTTCCGGGCCATAGCCCGCTGGGTGGAGCCCAATGCGACCGTGCTCGATCTCGGTTGCGGCGACGGGAGCCTGCTCGCGCTGCTGACCGAGGAACTCGGGGTGACGGGCTACGGCATCGAGATCAATGATGCGGGCGTGCTCGCTTGCGTCAAGCAAGGCGTCAACGTCATCCAGCAAAACCTCGAGGACGGCCTGCGGCTTTTCGAGGACGAGAGCTTCGATTTCGCCATCTTGTCGCAGACGCTGCAGACGATCCATCAAACCGCCGCGATCCTGCGCGAAACGGTGCGCGTCGGCAAGGAGTGCATCGTCTCTTTCCCGAACTTCGGTTTCTGGCCGCATCGGCTCTCGGTCCTGCAAGGCCGCATGCCCGTTTCGAAATCGCTGCCCTATCAATGGCACAACACGCCGAACGTCCGGGTGCTCACGATCAAGGACTTCGAAGCGCTCGCCCCCGAGGTCGGCATCGAGATATTGGACCGCGTCGTGCTGCACGGGGGCCACGCGGTCCGCTGGGGCGCGAACTGGCGTGGTAGTCTTGCGGTCTACCGCGTCAGGCGCGGCTCGAATCGAGCCACCCCCGCCTGAACGCGCCGCGTCAAAAGAGGCCGACCATCAAACGAGACATCGCTTCGCCTTCCGCATCGCATGAAAGCGCCGCGCTGAGCGCGCACGAAGCGCACCCCGGGTGGCGCGCTTTCCTGAACCGGCACATGCTCATTTGCGTCTTTCTCGGCTTCACGTCGGGATTGCCGCTGTTCACGCTCGTCTATCTCGTGCAAGCCTGGTTGCGCTCCGAAGGCGTCAACCTCAAGGAAATCGGCCTGTTCGCGCTCATTCAATTTCCTTATACGTGGAAGTTCGTCTGGGCGCCGCTGATGGATCGCTACGTGCCCCGGTTGCCGTTTTGGCGCCCGGGGCGCCGCCGCGGCTGGATGCTCGCCACGCAGTTGCTCGTGGCCGGCGCGATCGCCTCGCTCGGATTCGTCTCGCCGCGCGAGGCGATCTGGACCGTTGCCGCGCTAACCGCGCTCGTCGCCTTCTTCGGCGCGAGTCAAGACATCGTCATCGACGCCTACCGGCGCGAGTTGCTGGCCGATACCGAGCAAGGGCTCGGCAACGCGGTGCACGTGAATGCCTACAAGGTCGCGGCCCTCGTACCGGGTTCGCTCTCGTTGATTTTGTCGGACCATCTGCCCTGGACGGCCGTGTTCGCCGTCACGGGAGCGTTCATGCTGCCGGGCATCGTGCTTACGCTCGTCGTACGCGAGCCGCAAGTGCACGGCGCGCCGCCGAAAAATCTGCGCGAGGCCATCGTCTCGCCGCTGGCCGAGTTCGTCTCGCGCGACGGCCTCGCCGCCGCCGTGCTCGTGCTCTCGTTCGTGTTTCTCTACAAACTCGGCGACACGATGGCGACCACGCTGTCGACGTCGTTTTTCCTCGACCTCGGCTTCGACAAGACGCAGATCGGCGTGATCGCAAAGACCACCGCGTTTTGGGCTAGCCTGGCGGGCGGCATCATCGGCGGTGCCTGGCTCGTGAAGATCGGCATCGCGCGCGGTTTGTGGATCTTCGGCTTCGTCCAAATTCTCTCCACGCTCGGCTTCGCCTGGCTCGCGAAGATCGGCCCCTCGCCGGCCGCTCTCGCGCTGATCTACGGTTTCGAGACGTTCGCGACGGGCCTCACGCTCGCGGCGTTTACGGCCTACATCGCGAGCACCACCGACCCACGCTATACCGCCACGCAATTCGCGCTGTTCACGAGCCTGGCCTCGGTGCCGCGCACGCTGGCCTCCGCGGCCAGCGGGTTCGTCGTCGCGAAAATCGGCTGGTTCGACTACTTTCTCGTATGCGCCGCGCTGGCGGCGCCCGGCATGCTGCTCTTGCCGAAAATCGCACCGTGGCGTCAGCCGGGCTAGCGACGAGCGCGCGCGGCCGGATCTCTCCGATTCGCGCGCGTATTTGCTGTCCATAACGACGATGACAGCCAATTTTGATCCGCATTACGCCCGCTACGTTTCCGGGTGAATAGCACGGCATATCGCGCTACGCCAACTGTTCCTTTGGTCTTATTTGAAGGAATTACGCTAAATACCGGCAAGTTCTACAAGACAATGCTTCTCACGCCGCCTCGCATCCGTGCGGCGCCGATCAGGACCGATGCATATCGACATCGCTCCGCATAAATCCAATTCGGCATCAATCTCATTACGCCATTGCTTCATGGCGTCGATGATTCTTTCGCGTCTTCAATGCGAATTGCGGTCCCACTCATTAATTACGAATCGAGAGGATCATGATGAAGACTCAAATCACGGCAATGCATTTTCTTCCTTCGCTGCGTTCGTCGCGCCAACGTGCCGCAGTCGTGCTCGTCGCCGCGACGCTCGGCGTCTTCGCCCCCGCGACGCTGCGCGCATCCGTCCATGAACCGGCACCGCGCGTCGACCTACCCGCCGGCACGGTCGAAGGATTCAAAATATCCGCCAACGATATCCAAATCGAGAACTTCCGAGGCATCCCTTATGCGGCGCCGCCCGTCGGCGATCTGCGCTGGAAGCCCCCGCAACCGGTCGCGGCGTGGGCGGGCGTGCGCGAGGCCAAGCGCTTCGGCGCGCGCTGCATGCAGTTGCAGATGTTTCCGATGGAATTCCGCGCGCGCGACATGAGCGAGGACTGCCTTTTTTTAAACGTCTGGAAGCCGGCTCAAACGGCCGGCGAGAAACTGCCGGTGCTCGTCTACTTTTACGGCGGCGGCTTCGCCGCGGGGGACAGCTCCGAGCCGCGCTACGACGGTGCCGCGCTGGCATCGCGCGGCATGGTGACGGTCACGGTCAACTACCGCCTCGGCGTGTTCGGTTTCCTGGCGCTGCCGGAAATGGCGCGCGAATCTCCCCATGGCGCTGCCGGCAATTACGGCCTGCTCGATCAACATGCGGCGCTACGTTGGGTGCGCGAGAACATCGAGAAATTCGGCGGGGATCCCGATAGAGTTACGATCGGGGGCGAATCCGCAGGCTCCGTGGCCGTGAGCGCGCATATCGCCTCGCCGCTCTCGAAAGGGCTCTTCGCGCGCGCCATCGGACAAAGCGGCGCCGGCTTCGGTCCGCTCACCAATTGGACGCGCGAAGACGCGACGACGGCCGGGCAGGCTTTTCAACGCAAAATGAACGGCGCGTCGCTCAGCGACCTACGCAAAGTTTCGGCGCAAGCGCTCTTGGACGCCACCGGCCCCAAGGAGAAGCCCGAGTTCCTCTTCTGGCCTACCGTCGATGGCCATTTCCTCACGCAATCGCTCGAAGCAACCTATGCGGCAGGATCGCAGGCGCGGGTGCCGCTACTCGTCGGCAGCAATTCGCACGAGGCCCCGCACACGATGATCCTCGATGCGCAGCCGCCCACGCCGCAGAACTGGCGCACCGTCCTGAAGCGCGTATTCGGGCCCTACGCTACCGACGTGCTCGCGCTCTACCCGGGTAACGACGATGACGAGGTGCGGCGCTCGGCCACCTCGCTCGCGAGCGACATTTTCATCAGCCATGCCACGCGCCGCTGGGTCGACGCGCACCGGGAAACGAGCGGCGCACCGGTCTACTTCTACCTGTACACGCACAAGCGGCCGCAAAAGCGTAACCCCGAGCCGGGGCAGTTGCCCGAAGACGGCGCCGTGCATAGCAGCGAGATCAAGTACGCGCTCGGTACGCTCGGGCTGTCGAATCGATTCGTGTGGCGGCCGCAGGATCACGCGGTCTCGCGCATCTTCTCCGGGTATGTAGCCCACTTCGTGAAGACGGGCACGCCGAACGATCCATCTCTGCCGCCGTGGCCGGCGTCGCGCGAAGAACGCGGCGGGCTGTTGCGCCAAGAGATCGCGGTGGAAACGAAAACGATCAGCGATGCCGACGCGCCGCGGCACACGTTCTTGCGCCGGTACTACGCGGAAAACCCGCTATTGTCCGACAAGCGGCGCCGCTAAAGGCTTGCCGCGGCCCGCCCGGCGCCGCGGCGCTCACGATCGATCACTTCAACGTGTGGTCGTAATCGACCGTCAGCGGCGCGTGATCGCTGAATTTGATGTCGCGGAAAATCGACGTCGCCTTCGCGGTGTCGGCAATGCCGGGTGTCGCGATTTGATAGTCGATACGCCACCCGACGTTCTTCGCGTACGCTTGGCCGCGGTTACTCCACCACGTGTATTGCTCGGGGCGCGAATCGAGCCGGCGAAACACGTCGACATAACCCACGTCGTCAAAGAGTTTGGTCAGCCAGGCGCGCTCCTCGGGCAAGCATCCGGAATTCTTCTGGTTGCTTTTCCAGTTCTTGATGTCGATTTCTTTATGCACGATGTTCACGTCGCCGCAGACAATCACTTCGCGCTCGGCGCGCAGCGCGGCCAGGTGCGGCATGAACTCGTCCATGAAACGGAACTTGGCCTGCTGCCGCTCCTCGCCGCTGGAGCCGGAAGGCACGTAGACCGAGATGACGGAAAGTTTGCCGAATCGCGCTTCGACGTAGCGCCCTTCGGGATCGAACTCCTCGCTACCGAAGCCGATCACGACATCGTCGGGCTCATGCCTCGTATAAAGTCCCGCCCCGCTATAGCCCTTCTTCACGGCGTGCTGGAAGTACCCCGTGAAGCCGTGCGGCGCGAGGAATTCGGGCGTCATGTCGTCTTGCGAGCACTTGACTTCCTGCACGCAAACGATATCCGCGCTCTGCTCCCCGAACCATTCGAAGAAGCCTTTTTTGGCCGCCGAACGAATGCCGTTCAAGTTGGCCGAAATCACTCGCAGCATGGTTGTCCTTGTTCTGTTCTACTGAATCGAAGTTAGGCGCGGCAAGCACCGCTTCATTTGATCGTAATGCCTTGCAGCGATGCCTTCGCGGGCGGGTATTCAAGATTCAAACTCTCGAACACCCGCAACAGCAACGCGGCCACCATGACGTTCCGATGCGATTTCGAATCGGCCGGAACGATGTACCAAGGCGCGCGCTCGGTCGAGGTGGCCGCCAATGCCTCGGTATAGGCGGATTGATAGGCATCCCAATGCTCGCGAGCCTCGAGATCGGCGAGGTCGAACTTCCAATGTTTCGTATCGTCGTCGATCCGCGCTTGCAAACGCTCGCGCTGCTGGTCCTTCGAAATGTGCAGGAAGCACTTCAAGATGGCCGTACCCGAATCGGCCAACAGCGTCTCGAAATGCCGAATATGGGCGTATCGGCAGGCGAGTTCCGAATTATTCAACTCGCCCCGGATGCGAGGCACGAGCACATCCTCGTAATGGCTTCGGTTGAAGATCGTCAGTTCGCCGGCCGCGGGCGCTTGACGGTGCACGCGCCAAAGAAAATCGTGGGCGGCTTCCTCGGGCGTCGGCGCGCGAAACGTCGCGACGCGCAATCCGAGCGGATCGACCTCATGAAAGACGGCGCGAATCGTACCGTCCTTGCCGCTCGTATCCATACCCTGCAAAACGAGCAGGACACGCTCGCGGCGCTGCGCGTGCAAGCGCTCTTGCATCTCGTCGAGCTTGGCGGCGTAGCCGGCCAAACGTTCGCGGTCGGCCAGCTTCGAACCGGCCGAGAAGGGCTTCGCGCCCGGGTCGAAATCTGCAAGCGAGAATGCCTTTTCTGCTCGATCGCCGTCGTGAAACGGGACCCGGTAGTCGTCCAGTCGCGCGCGCTTGCCCATGCCCTCTCATGCCCTTTTCGTTGGTCTGACACGGCCGGCGCTTGTTCTCGCGCCGGCCAACCGCCTTCGTTCGTCGATCGTCCCGATGCTCAGGACAGCTTCTTCTTGAGCAATTCGTTGACCTGCTGAGGATTGGCCTTGCCCTTCGTCGCCTTCATGGCCTGGCCGATCAGCGCATTGAACGCCTTTTCCTTACCCGCGCGGAACTCTTCCACCGATTTCTGGTTGGCGGCGAGCACCTCGTCGATGATCGCCTCCAGAGCGCCGGCGTCGGAAATCTGCTTCAAGCCCTTCGCCTCGATGATGCGATCGGCCGCGCCTTCGTCACCGGCCTTTTCCTCCCACATCGCGAGGAAGATTTCCTTGGCGATCTTGTTCGAGATCGTGCCGTCGGCGATCCGCTGCAAGAGCAGCGCGAGTTGCGCGGCAGAAACGGGGCAGGCGTCGATTTCGAGGCCGTCGCGATTGAGCTGCGACGACACCTCGCCCATCAGCCAGTTCGCGGCGCCCTTCGCCTGCGAGGGCCCCGTTTTAGCGACCACGGCTTCGAAGTAAGCCGCCATCGCCTTGCTCGAAGTGAGGACCGTCGCATCGTACGGCGTCAGGCCGTATTGCGCGACGAAACGCTGCTGCATCGCAGCCGGCAGCTCCGGCATTTCTCCCTTCACGCGTTCGATCCACGCAGCGTCGATGACCAGCGGCATCAAATCGGGATCGGGGAAGTAGCGGTAGTCGTGCGCGTCTTCCTTGCTGCGCATCGAACGCGTCTCGCGGCGATCGGGATCGTAAAGGCGCGTTTCCTGCACCACCGTGCCTCCGTCCTCGATCAACTCGATCTGGCGGCGCACTTCGTACTGGATCGCCTCTTCGAGAAAGCGGAACGAATTGAGGTTCTTGATCTCGGCCCGCGTACCGAATTGCTCCTGCCCTTTGGGGCGGACCGAGACGTTCGCGTCGCAGCGGAACGAGCCCTCTTGCATATTGCCGTCGCAAATGCCGAGCCATACGACGAGTGCGTGCAGCGACTTGGCATAGGCCACCGCCTCGGCCGCGCTGCGCATCTCGGGCTCCGTGACGATTTCGAGCAGGGGCGTACCGGCCCGGTTCAGGTCGATGCCCGTCATACCGGCGAAATCTTCATGCAACGACTTGCCCGCGTCTTCCTCGAGGTGCGCGCGCGTCAAGCGAATCGTCTTCTCGTAAGCCGCGGTGCCGGTCTTTTCGTTGGCGGGGACGGCGATCGTAATGGTGCCGCCTTGCACGACCGGAATCTCGTACTGGCTGATCTGGTAGCCCTTGGGCAGATCCGGATAGAAGTAGTTCTTGCGCGCGAAAATGCTGCGCGGCGCGACCGTCGCTCCGATGGCGAGACCGAAACGAATCGCGCGTTCCACGGCCCCGCGATTGGCGACGGGCAGCACGCCCGGCAGCGCCAAGTCGACCGGACACGCCTGCGTGTTGGGCGCCGCGCCGAAACGCGTCGATGCGCCCGAGAAGATTTTAGAGACGGTCGACAGTTGCGCGTGCGTCTCAAGACCGATGACGACTTCCCACTCCATGTTCATGCCTCCCGCGATGCCGCTTGCGGCGCTTGCGTGTGCCAGTCGGTCACGCGTTGGAACGCGTCGGCGATTTGCAGCATCCGCGCCTCGTCGAAATAGTTGCCGATGATCTGCAGGCCGACCGGGAGGCCCGCGTTCGCGCCCGTGCCGAAGCCGCACGGCACGCTCATGCCGGGCAGGCCGGCCAGGCTGACCGAGAGCGTATAGATATCGGCCAAATACATTTGCACGGGATCGTCGCCCTTGGCGCCGATGTCCCAGGCGACGGACGGCGCCACGGGACCCATGATGAAGTCGCACTGCTTGAAGGCTTCCTGAAAGTCCTGCGCGATGATGCGCCGGATTTTTTGAGCTTGCAGGTAGTAGGCGTCGTAGTAGCCGTGCGAGAGCACATAGGTGCCGACGAGAATGCGGCGCTTGACCTCGGGACCGAAGCCTTGCGCGCGCGACTTCTTGTACATGTCGAGCAGATCGCGGTATTCGGCGGCGCGATGGCCGTACCGTACGCCGTCGAAGCGCGAGAGGTTCGACGACGCCTCGGCCGGCGCGATCACGTAGTAGACGGGAATCGACAGCTCGGTTTTGGGCAGCGAAACCGGCACGAGCGTCGCGCCGAGCGCCTCGTACTGCGCTAGCGCGGCGTCCACGGCCGCGCGCACGTCGCCCGCGAGGCCCTCGCCGAAGTACTCCTTGGGCAGGCCGATGCGCAGGCCGGCGAGCGGCTTGCCGGCCGGTGCATCGGCCGCGAAGGGTTGGCCGAGCAGGCGCGCGTAGTCTTCGTCGGGCCGTTGCAAGCTCGTGGAGTCGCGCTCGTCGAAGCCGGCCATCGCGCCGAGCAGCAGTGCGCAGTCGGCGGCGCTGCGCGCGATCGGACCGCCTTGATCGAGCGACGAAGCGAACGCGATCATCCCGTAGCGGGACACGCGGCCGTAAGTGGGCTTGATTCCCGTCACGCCCGAGAACGACGCGGGCTGACGAATCGAGCCGCCGGTATCGGTCGCCGTCGCCGCGGGGGCGAGGCGCGCGGCCACGGCGGCGGCCGAGCCGCCCGATGAGCCGCCCGGCACGGCGCGCTCGTCCCACGGGTTGCGCACGGCGCCGAAGGCGGAGTTCTCATTGGACGAACCCATCGCGAATTCGTCCATGTTGGTCTTGCCGAGCGTCACCATGCCGGCGCGGGCGAGGCGCTCGACGACGGTGGCATCGAACGGACTTTCGTAGCCGGCCAACATTTTAGAGCCCGCCGTCGAATGCCAGCCGCGCGTGACGAACACATCCTTGTGAGCGACGGGCACGCCCGTGAGTGGGCCGCCCTCGCCGCGCGCGAGCCGCGCGTCGGCTTCGCGCGCTTGCGCGAGCGTGAGTTCCGGGTCGACTTCGATGAACGCGTTCAACTCGCGCGCCGCGTCGATTCGCTTGAGGTACAACTGCGCCAGTTCGACGGCGGACAGCGCGCGGCTTGCGAGCGCGCCCGCAAGCTCGCTCAAACTTTTCTCGTACATATCGGTTCTTTCCGTAGATCCGGTTATTCGATCACTTTCGGGACCAGATACAGCCCGTCTTGCACGGCAGGCGCGCAGCGCTGGGCAGCATCGCGCTCGACCGTTTCGGTGACGGCGTCCTCGCGCAGCCGAAGCGCGACGTCCTCGATCTGTTCGATCGGATGCGCGAGCGGCGCGATGCCGGAGGTATCGACGGCCTGCATCCGCTCGACGAGCCCGAAGAACTCGTTGAGTTGAGCGAGGGTGTGCTCGCAGTCGGCATCGGCCAATTCGAGCCGCGCGAGATGGGCGATGCGTTTCACATCGGTCAGGGTCAAAGCCATGTGTTCCACCGGAAACAGGGACTTAAGCGCAACGCGGAAAAACGTCTGTCGCGCCAGTGGTTTAGGGCGTCGGATCGTACCCTCGACGAGGGGGCCGGCAACGGCAAAAAGGACCGGCCGTTTACTACAAATAGGTCGAAATTATAAGGTATCATTACGCGTTCGAACCAAACCCGGACCGGCCCCGCGTGAGGCCACTCGGCGCCTCAACCATAGCCGCCGCCTCGCGAGCCGCGGCCTCCGGTCGAATTCATTGCAGCTTCGCGCTCGCGTGGCGGCGCTCGAACGGCAGCCGCTCAGACCCGAAGCTTTTATTTTTTCCGCCGCCGCGCGGCGCCATCACGGCGAAGCCCGGCCTCTCCCGCGAGACAGGATTTCATGTTCGGCTTTTTGCGCAGCTACTTCTCCAACGACCTTGCGATCGACCTCGGCACCGCCAATACGCTGATCTATATGCGCGGCAAGGGCATCGTCCTCGACGAACCGTCCGTCGTTTCGATCCGCCAAGAAGGCGGTCCCAACGGGAAGAAGACCATTCAAGCAGTCGGCCGCGAGGCCAAGCAAATGCTCGGCAAGGTGCCGGGTAACATCGAAGCGATTCGCCCGATGAAAGACGGCGTCATTGCCGACTTCACGGTGACCGAGCAGATGATCAAGCAATTCATCAAAACGGCCCACGAATCGCGCATGTTTTCGCCCTCGCCGCGCATCATCATTTGCGTGCCCTGCGGTTCGACGCAAGTCGAGCGCCGCGCGATCAAGGAAGCCGCGCACGGCGCCGGCGCCTCGCAAGTCTACTTGATCGAGGAGCCGATGGCGGCCGCGATCGGCGCGGGCCTGCCCGTGTCGGAGGCGACCGGCTCGATGGTCGTCGATATCGGCGGCGGCACGACCGAAGTCGGCGTGATCTCGCTGGGCGGCATCGTCTATAAGGGCTCGGTCCGTGTCGGCGGCGACAAGTTCGACGAAGCGATCGTCAACTATATCCGCCGCAACTACGGCATGCTGATCGGCGAGCAAACGGCCGAAGCGATCAAGAAGGAGATCGGCTCCGCGTTCCCCGGCTCGGAAGTCAAGGAAATGGAAGTGAAGGGGCGCAATCTGTCGGAAGGTATTCCGCGCAGCTTCACGATCTCCAGCAACGAAATTCTCGAAGCGCTGACCGATCCGCTCAACCAAATCGTCTCCTCGGTCAAGATCGCCCTCGAGCAAACGCCGCCGGAACTCGGCGCCGATATCGCCGAGCGCGGCATGATGCTCACGGGCGGCGGCGCGCTGCTGCGCGACCTCGACCGTCTGCTCGCCGAGGAAACGGGCCTGCCCGTGCTCGTCGCCGAAGATCCGCTCACGTGCGTCGTGCGCGGCTCCGGCATGGCGCTCGAGCGGATGGACAAGCTCGGCAGCATCTTCTCGTACGAGTGACGTTGCAGGCGTCTTCGGCGCGCGCCACTCGCTCCCCCCGGATCGAGCGTTGATGCGCGCCGCTTCATCTCCCGCCAACGTTCACGCTTTCGGCGTCGACCATGGAATACAGTCCGCCGCCTCTATTTAAGCAGGGTCCGTCCGCGCTCGCGCGGCTTATCTTCTTCGTCGTCGTCTCGCTGGTGTTGCTCGTCTCGGATGCACGCTTCAAGACGCTCGAAGTCGTGCGCGCCGTGCTCGATGCGGGGCTCTATCCGCTACAGCGCGTCGCGCTTTTGCCGCGCGATCTCGTGCTCGGCGCGGCGCAGTTCGCCGTCTCCAACAACACGCTGCGGCGCGACAATCAAACGCTCGCCGCCAAGAATCTTCAGCTCTCGCTGCAAGCGAATCAGGTCGCCACGCTGACCGCCGAGAACGCGCATCTGCGCGCGCTGCTCAATCTCTCGCGCAACGTCGCCACGCAATCGATCCCCGCCGACGTGCAGTACGGCATGCGCGACCCGTTCACGCAAAAGGTCGTCATCGGCGGCGGCTCGCGCCAGGGCGTGCAAAACGGCTCGCCGGTCGTCAGCGAGGACGGCATGATCGGGCAGGTCACGCGCGTGTTCCCGATGCAGTCCGAAGTCACCCTCTTGACCGACAAGGACCAAGCGGTGCCCGTGGAAATCGTACGCACGGGCTTGCGCAGCGTCGTCTACGGCACCGCGACCGGCGATACGCTCGAGTTGCGTTTCGTGCCGATCAGCGCCGATGTCGTCGCGGGCGACGAACTCGTGACGAGCGGGCTCGACGGCGTCTATCCGGAAGGATTGCCGGTGGCGAAAGTGGTGCGCGTCGATAAGCAAGCCGATACGGCGTTCGCACGCGTCGTCTGCGCCCCGGTCGCGGCCGTGCGCGGCGCGCGCGACGTCCTCGTGCTGCACTACAAGAGCGACGTGCCGCCGCGGCCCGAGGTGCCCGAGGCCGCGTCGGCGGCGAAGGACGCGAAAGGCAAAAAGGCCGGGAAGGGCGCCGAAAAAACGGCCGAGAAGCCGGCGGGCGCCGCGGCGAAGAGCGCGGAGCCGAACGCTGAAGAAAAGAAGGCGGCCGGCAGGAGCGATAAAGCCGATCGAGCCGCTAAAGCCGACGGCAAGGCGGCCGATAAACAAGCCGAGCCGGCCAAGGCCGATGCCAACGGACACGGCGCGGCCACGGCGCGCGCCGCCTCGGGAGCCCAGCGATGAATCGTCCGCAGTACATCCTGCTGCCGGTCAATCCCTACTTCATCGCCTTCAGCCTCGCCGCGGCGTTCTTGTTGAATTTGATGCCGTGGGGCCGCTTGATCGGGGTTCCGGATTTCGTCGCGCTCGTGCTGCTCTTTTGGAACGTCCATCAGCCGCGCAAGGTCGGTATGGGTATCGCGTTCTTTCTGGGGCTCTTGATGGACGTGCACGGCGCGAGCCTGCTCGGCGAGCATGCGCTCGCCTACACGCTGCTTTCGTACGGGGCCATCACGATCCACCGCCGCGTGCTCTGGATGCCGCGCGGTTTGCAGGTCTTCGCGGTCGCGCCGCTGCTCGTGATCGCGCAACTGGTGCCGTTCGTCACGCGCTTGCTGACGGGCGCGGCATTTCCCGGCTGGGGCCAGCTCGTGCACGGTTTCGTCGAAGCCGCACTGTGGCCCCTCGCCTGTTCGCTGCTTCTGATGCCGCAGCGCCGCCCGGCCGATCCGGACGACACGCGGCCCATTTAAGAGCCGACCCGAGCGCTCGTTCGCGAGCGCGTTTTGCACCGAAGCATGACGGAATTCAAAAACACCCAGCAGCAGCTCTCGAAGTTTCGCTTTCGCGTGGCGGCGGCGGGCCTGTTCGTGCTCGCGTGCTTCGGGCTGCTGATCCTGCGCTTTTTGTTTCTGCAGGTTTGGCATTACAGCAAGTACTCGCTGCAAGCCGAGGAGAATCGCATCTCGGTGGCGCCGATCGTGCCCAATCGCGGCATCATCACCGATCGCAACGGCGTCGTGCTCGCGCGCAACTATTCGGCTTATACGCTCGAGGTCACCCCCTCGAAGCTGGGCGACACGCTCGATCACGTCATCGATCAACTCTCGACGGTGGTCGAGATCGACGCGCGCGACCGGCGCCGCTTCAAGAAGCTGCTCGAGGATTCGAAGAATTTCGAAAGCCTGCCGATCCGCACCCGGCTGACCGACGAGGAAGTCGCGCGCTTCACTGCGCAGCGTTTCCGCTTCCCCGGCGTCGACGTGCGCGCGCGACTGTTCCGTCAGTATCCGCTCGGCACCACGGCCGCGCACGTGATCGGCTATATCGGCCGGATCTCGCAGCGCGATCAGGAAAAGATCGATGCAATCAGCGAACAGAACGACAGCGACCCCGATCATTACGATCCTCGGCTCGATGCGAACAACTACAAGGGCACCGACTATATCGGCAAGATCGGCGTCGAGCAGAGCTACGAAGCGGAATTGCACGGCCTGACCGGCTTCGAGGAAGTCGAGGTGACGGCGGGCGGACGCCCCGTTCGCACGCTCTCGCGCACGCAGGCGACGCCGGGCAACAACCTCGTGCTCTCGCTCGATATCGGTTTGCAGGAGGTGGCCGAACAGGCCTTCGCGGGCAAGCGCGGCGCGCTGGTGGCGATCGAACCGTCGACAGGCGACGTGCTCGCGTTCGTTTCGGCGCCCAGCTTCGATCCCAACGCGTTCGTGGACGGCATCGATCAGCAAACGTGGGACGAGCTCAACAACTCCCCCGATCACCCGCTGCTGAACCGGCCGCTGCATAGCGCCTACCCGCCGGGCTCGACCTATAAGCCGTTCATGGCGCTCGCCGCGCTGGCGTTGCACAAGCGCACGCCCGATTGGGGCTTCCACGATCCCGGCTTTTACATGTTCGGCGGGCACATGTTCCGCAACGACGTGCCGCAGGGCCAGGGCTGGATCGACATGAATCGCGCGATCATGGTGTCGAACGACACCTATTTCTATATGCTCGCGCACGACCTCGGCGTCGACTCGATCTCGAAATTCATGAAGCCGTGGGGCTTCGGGCAACTGACGGGCATCGATATCGCCGGCGAGGCGCGCGGCATCTTGCCGTCGACCGAATGGAAAAAGAAGGCCTACCGCAAGCCCGAACAGCAGCGCTGGTACGAAGGCGAGACGATCAGCCTCGGGATCGGCCAAGGCTACAACTCGTTCACGATGCTGCAACTGGCGCACGCCACGGCGACGCTGGCCAATAACGGCACGATCATGCGGCCGCACCTGGTCAAGGAAATCGAGAATCCGATCACGCGCGACATGCGGCTCACCGTTCCGCGCGAAAGCGGACGCATCGACGTGAGCCAAGCCGATATCGACGTCGTCAAACGCGGCATGGAAGCGGTGACGAGCAATCCGTCGGGCACCGGCTACGAGGTGTTTCGCAACGCACCGTTCCTCGTGGCGGGCAAGACGGGCACGGCACAGGTCTACTCGCTGCAAGGTGCGAAATATCACGGCGGCTCGATTCCCGAGCGCTTGCGCGATCACTCGCTGTTCATTGCTTTCGCACCGGCCGACGCCCCGAAAATCGCCATCGCCTGTATCGTCGAAAACGGCGGCTGGGGCGCGAGCGTGGCGGGGCCGATCGTGCGCCGCGTCCTCGACTACTACCTATTGCAGCGGGGCAAACCGGGCGCCCTGCAAGCCGCCGTCACGGAAGCGGCTTCGGCCACGCAGGCGATTGCCGGTCCCGTGATCGGCGCATCCGACAGCGAGGACGGCAACGCCACGCCCGTGAAGGTCGCGGCCGGTTTCAAAGCATTGCCGACGCCGGCCGTGCCGGCGTCCGCGCCGCGCGGCGACGCATCGGCGCCCTTGATCGCCTCGGACGTCATCGGCGCGCCGCAAGCCCCATCGGCATCCAGCGAAGCCGCGGGCGCGCCGAGCCAAGAACCGTTCGCCGCATCGCAAAGCCGCTCGACGGACAAGCCGAGTGCGTCGAGCTCGACGCCTTCGGTTTCGGCCGTCGAAAGGATGCGCCGCTTGCGCAACGGGCCGGCCTCGGGCGCGGCGGGCGAACGCCCGGCCCCCGCGCCGCGCAAACGACGCGCGCCGCCGCCCGATGCC
>NZ_QUBS01000086.1 GCF_003390925.1 Trinickia diaoshuihuensis
AAGTCTGGCTCAATCCGGAGCGTATGCCCCGAGCCGAATTAAAGCAGTGCGCGTGAAGCGACGCGACAACTACGTTGACAAACACCGACATATAGTCGAGACAATTCAGCGAATCGAGCGGTATTCGCAGAACATGGACAAGGCCATGTTCGAAACAAACGAGCTTGTGCAGGATGCAATCGTCCGCAAGCCGCTATAACTGAACCTCTCGAAACCCTCGATCACACGTGCCTGATCGCTTGCCCATTGGCGAGGGGGCGTTTTGATTTGCGACTTCCTCAAGAGTCTCCCTGGGGCGCCGTTAAAGGCGGGTGAGAGGGCCAGCCGTCGGTCCATTTGCCAAACACTACCTGAATCTAAAAGTGCTCGATAAAACATGAAAAAGACTGCGTGTGTCCTCGGAACCTTGATTCTGGCTGGTTATGCCGGTGCCGGCCGCGCCGGCGATATCGCCGACAGCCGGGCTCCTGCATCGTCCAGCCAATGTCCTGTCCAACTGCGGCATGGCGTGCGCGAACCTGTCTGTGCATCTCAAGCGATTACGCCTCCGATGACGCGGTCCCAGGCGCAAGTGCTCGCGGCCGCGGTCGTTCAAACTGGCGCTGCACCGGCGGCGCCCGGCATCCCCGCGATACCTACGATACTTGCGGTACCCGCCGCCATCTCCTCATCGCCCTCATCGCCCTCGGCGCCTGCGCAGACACAAACGATCACCAAGGCGGTGGGCGAACAGCAGATCACTTGCCAGGTCCCGCGTCCCGAGTATCCGGGCGAAGCGCAGCAGCGTCATCAAACGGGCTCCGTCACTGTTCGCATCACGATCTTCCCGCCGCACGTCGTCAAGCAATTGACGTTGATCGAATCGAGCGGCAACGCGTCGTTCGATGCGGCGGCAATGAGGGCGGCCGAAGGCACCGAATGCTCCGACACCGAGCAGCGCTTCCAACTGTTTCAGCCTTTCGCCTTCGATCTGTCGAAGGACGCGGGCGCGACGGCGCTCGCGCAATAGGCGAATCGATCGCGTTCGCGGCGCCTGAAAAGAAAAAAGGCCGAACGCGAAAGCTCGGCCAAACCGCAGATCAGACAGGACCGCGGGACTTCCTCAAAGGACAAGGCGTCCGGGCGAGGGTGCGCCCGGTACGCCGTTGAGTCGATTTCGAGAACGCGCAGCGTTACCGCACGCTGCGCGAGCGGCGGATGTGGTCGAAGAAGACTGCGAGCAACAAGATGCCGCCGCGAATCAAATACTGATAGAACGTCGGTACGTTGAGCAGGCTCATCGCGTCTTGCACCGATCCCATGATCAGCACGCCCACGAGCACGCCCGAGATCGTCGCCACGCCGCCTGTGAGCGACACGCCGCCCAATACGCACGCCGAGATCACGCCGAGTTCAAGGCCGACGGACGTTTTCGGATCGCCGAGGCTCATCCGCGATGCGAGCATCACGCCTGCGAAGCCCGTCACGAGGCCTTGCAGCACGAACACGAGAATCTTGATGCGCGTGACCGGTAGGCCAGCCAGCAAGGCCGCCTCGCCGTTGCCGCCGACGGCGAGCACGTTCTTGCCAAACACGGTCTTGCGCAAAATGAAGCCGAACACGACGAAGCCGACGATGTTGCTCCAAATCGGGTAGGAAATGCCGAGGAACGAGCCTCCGCCGAGGTCGAAGAAGCGTTCCTCGGAGATCATGACCGCGTCGCCGTTCGAGACGATGAAGGCCAAGCCGCGCACGACTTCCATCATCGCCAGCGTCACGATCAACGAGTTGATGCGATAACGCGCCACCAGCACGCCGTTGACGAGACCCACCAGGCCGCCCGCCAACACACCTGCGGTCACGCCCAGCAAGACGCTATGCGTCGCGGTAATGAGCGTCGATGCGACCACGCCCGACAGCGCTACGATCGACGCCACGGACAAATCGACCTCGCCGAGCGCGAGCACGAACATCATCGTGACCGCGATCGAGCCGATCAGCGTCACCGACAACAGCAACCCCTGCATGTTGCGGCTCGTCAGGAAGTCGGGCACGGTGAAGCAAAGGGCGATGAACAAAATCGCGAACACCATGACGATGCCGGATTTGTTGAGCATGCGCCAGGTCTTGGCCGCGTAGGCTGCAGCGCCGCGCGGCGCCGGTTGCGATAGGGTTTGAGGTTGTTGCATGATCCGTTCTCGTTCGTTGCCGCGCTAGCCGGCGCGGCCAAAAAATCAGTGCTGCGGGGAAATCGGCGTGGTCATTGAGGCAGCGCGAGCTTGATCAATTGATCGGGACTCGCCTCGGCCTTGGGCAACTCACCCACGATGCGGCCTTCCTTCATGACGACGATGCGGTCCGCGACGCCGATCACTTCGGCCAAGTCGCTGGACACGAGCAACACGGTCCGGCCCGCTTCGGCCAGTCCGTACAGCAACTCGTAAATCTGCGCGCGGGCGCCCACGTCGATGCCGCGCGTCGGCTCGTCCATGACGAACACATCGATCTTCTCCGCCAGCCAGCGCGCCAAAATCACCTTCTGCTGATTGCCGCCGGAGAGGGTTCCGATTGCCGTATCGCCGTTGCGCGTTTTGATCGAAAGCTTCTCGATATATTCGCTCGTGAGCTCGCGTTCGCGCTTTTCGTTCAAGAGCCAGCGCGACAAGCTGGAGTGGCGCCGGGCGCTGATGTTCAGATTGTCGGAGACCGAGGCAATCGCCACGATGCCTTCTTTCTTGCGATCTTCCGGACATAGCGCGATACCGGCGCGCACGGCGTCGCGCGGCGTCGAAAAACGCATGCGGCGGCCGTTCAACTGAATCTCGCCTTCGCTCGGACGCACGGCCCCGCAGACGAGCTTCATCAGTTCCGAGCGGCCTGCGCCGACCAGCCCGAAGAAGCCGAGGATTTCGCCCCGGCGCGCATTGAACGAGGCGGGCTCCGATAGGCCCGGCCCGAGCAGGCCCTTCGCTTCGATGCGGACATCGCCGACGGGGCGGGCCCGGTAGCCGTACACATCGCGAATCGAGCGGCCCACCATCGAACTGATCAAGCGATCGCGCTCGAGACCGTCCACGGCCTCGAACGTTTCGATCGAGCGTCCGTCGCGGAACACGGTCACGCGATCGCACAGTTCGTAGACTTCGTCCATGCGGTGTGTGACGTAGATGATCGCGCGGCCCTCTTGGCGCAGGCCGTTGATGATCTTGAACAGTTGCTTCGTTTCACGGGCCGACAGCGAACTGGTCGGCTCGTCGAAGGCGATCACGCGCGCGTCGCGCATCAACGCCTTTCCGATCTCGATCATTTGTCGCTGACCGATCGAGAGATTCTTGACCTGCTCGCGCGGGTCGATGCGCTCGCCGAGCCGGTCCAGCGTTTCGGTGGCGCGTTCGATCAAGGCGCGCTCCGTGAGCACGCCCATGCGGCTCGGTAGTTGGCCGAGCATGAGGTTTTCCGCGACGGTGAGTTCGGGGACGAGATGCAGTTCCTGATAGATGATGGCCACGCCTGCTTCGATCGCGGCCTTCGTCCCCGAGAAATGCTGCTCGACTCCGCCGAGCAGCAACGTACCCGACTGCGGTACGTTCACGCCCGAGAGCACTTTCAGCAACGTCGATTTGCCGGCGCCGTTTTCGCCCATGAGGCCGTGCACCTCGCCGGCGCGTACCGCGAACGACACACGATCGAGCGCAAGGACGCCGGGAAAACTGACGGTAATGCCGTCCAACTGCAAATACGGCGGGGCCTTACCGGCATCCGGTGGGCTCGCTGTGCCCGTGCCCGCCGCTACGATAGCGTTGTCGTTCGCGTCATGCATGACGTTTAAATCCCCAGTTCCTTACGCACGTCTTGCCAGTTTTGGCGCGTCATCAGCTTGCCCGTCGTCTGCGTGTCCGCCGGCGGCTGCTTGCCCGCGCGGATCCACTGAACGAGGTTCTCCGTGCTGTCCTTGCCATGGTTCGTCGAGCTCACGGCGATCGTGCCGTAAAAGCCCGTCGGTTCCTTCTTCTGGAACTCGGCGAACGCTTCGCCCGCACCGTTGATGCCGACGCCGATCACGTCCGAGGACGGAATGTGCAACTGCTCCGTCGCCCGCACGCCGCCGAGCACCGACTCTTCGTTCAGCGCGAAGATCACCCACTTCTTGATGTTCGGGTGCTTGGACAGCACGGGCGAGGTGGCAACGAAGCCGCCTTCGTCATCGGTCGTCTTTTGCGGTGCGTCGAAGATGTTCTCTTGCTTGAAGCCGTTCGCGAGCAGCGTTTGCGTGGCGCCGTCCGTGCGCAGCTTAGCCGTCGGCAGCTCGTAGTCGGAGATGCGGATCGCGCCGACTTCGGCGGGGTTCCAGCCGCGGCGCTTCATTTCGTCGGAAATGGCCTGGCCGACTTGGTTGCCGATCTTGAACGCGGACATGCCGAGGTGCGGCACGCCGCCGAGCGGCTTGCCCGACGAATCGACGAGTTGGTCGTCCACCGTCACGAACTTCATGTTGTACTTCTTCGCGCGTGCTTGAATCGCCGGTCCGAGTCGGACGTCGGGCGCGCAAATGACGAAGCCCTTCGCGCCTTGCGCGCCGAGGTTGTCGATCGCGTTCAGGACGCGCTCACCGTCGGGCGTGCCAATGTTGACGACGCTGAATCCTTCAGTCTTGCCGAGCGCCGTGGCCGCCTTTTGCTCGTTGATGAACCATGCCTGCTCGGGCATCTTCACGAGGAAGCCGATCTTCAAGGGCTCGTCCGCGTGGACGCCGAGCGGGGCCGCGAGCGGGGCGGCCAGGAGGGCGGCCATGGCGGCACGCAACGTAAAGCGGCGAAGCTTGCTGGTCATACTAGTCTCCTTCTTGTCGGTCTACCGTAGACCGTGTTGTGAAACAAAATCCAACTTATCGATTCGATTAGGACTGCAAACTGGTCGAAACCGTTAGGGCGCAGGCGCGCTTCGACCCGGTGTCCGGCACCGATGCCGAATCGAAGCACCGCGAATGCGAGTTACTCGACGAACGCTTCGACCATCTCCCGTTTGCCGAGTAAGAAGGCGTCGGCGACGATCGTAAGCGGCCGCGCATCGACATCGCGTTCGCCGCGCCGGATCAGATCGTGCCAATGGCTATAGAGCGAGGGGTACTCGTGGACGGAGCCCAATGCCACCTCGCGATCGTCGATCGTGAGCCGATTGCCGCCTTGCGAAAGCAGCAGGCTGCCATCGGCCGTGCGCACGTCGATTTCCCACAGTTCTTGCGGACCGTGCCGCCAGTCGAATTCGACCTGCACGGGTACCCCGGCCGTGTCGGTCAATTCGAGATCGGCCGCGATCGGCATTTGCTTATTGGACGGAATCTTGAGCGTCGACGAAACGAGCGCGACTTCGCGCGGCAAGATACGCGTGACGATCGACAGCGCGTTGATGCCGGGATCGAAGACACCGAGTCCGCCCGGCTCCCAGATCCACGCTTGGCCCGGATGCCAGCGGCGCACATCCTCCTTCCAACGCACGTGGACGTGGCGGATGTCTTGCGAGGCAAGCCAGGTCCGCGCCGCCTCGACGCCGAGCGCATGCCGGGAATGCCAGCTCGTGAAGAGCGTGAGGCCGGCGGCGCGCGCCATTTCCTCGAGTGCGCCCACTTCGCTCAGGCACGCGCCGGGCGGCTTTTCGAGCATGACGTGCTTACCGGCCGCGAGGGCGAGGCGGGCTTGCGCGAACCGCGGCAACGGCGGGGCGCAGAGGGACACGGCTTCGATGCCGGGCTCCGCTTCGAGCAGCGCTTCGAGCGTGGGGTAGTTGCGCACGCCCTCGACGCTCGCATTGCGGCTCGCGCACGCGACCAATTCGAAACGCGGATCGGCGGCGATGGCGGGCAAGTGCTGGTCGCGGGCGATCTTGCCGATGCCGACGAGCGCGATGGAAATCTTCTTCATGGTCACTCTCCGCGCTCAGCGGCCCCAGCGCAGCGCGAGCGGATTGGCTTCGCGCGCGAGTTCGAGCAACTCGGCGCGCGTGGCCGGCGCGAGCGCCTCCAGCGGACGACGCACCGCGTCGCTCTTGATGACGCCGCCTTCCATCATGACCGTCTTGGCCGCGCGCAAGCCGCATTGGCGGTTTTCGTAATTGATGAGCGGCAGGATGCGCGCGTAGCCGGCCCGAGCTTCATCGCGCCGGCCGGCGCGGAAGTCGTCGAATACGGTGCGGATCAGATCGGGCAGCAATGCGCTCGACATCGTGCCCGTGGCGCCGGCATCGAGATCGGGCAGCAGCGTGATCGCTTCCTCGCCGTCGAACGGTCCCTCGATCGCCGCGCCGCCCGCCGCGATCAACGCGCGCAGTTTGGCCGCGGCTTGCGGCACTTCGATCTTGAAGTACCGCACGAGCGGCAATTCATTGGCCACGCGCACGAGGAACGGCACGCTCAACGCCACGCCGGAGAGCGGTGCGTCTTGAATCATGACGGGCACGTTCGCCGCCGTCGCGACTTGGGCGAAGAAGTCGAACATCGCGTTGTCGTCCACGCGCAACGTTGCGCCGTGGTACGGCGGCATCACCATGATGATGCTCGCACCGGCGGCCGCCGCGCGCTTTGCGCGTTCGGCCGCGATCTGCGTGCTGAAGTGGCTGCACGTCACCATGACGGGCACGCGCCCGGCCACGTGCGTCAAGCACAGGTCGACCAAGACGTCGCGCTCGGCGTCGGTCAGCAAGAATTGCTCGGAGTAGTTCGCGAGAATGCAAATGCCGTCCACGCGCTGATCGATCATGCAATCGAGCACGCGGCGCTGGCCGTCGAGGTCGAGATCGCCCGATTCGGTAAAGGGTGTCGGCGCGACAGGGAATACGCCCGAAAAAGGGCGGGTCGATGCGGTCACTATTCGTGCTCCTAATAAAAACTATCCAAGCGTTCGGGGTGCTCGCGCGAGGCGCGCGCGCAAGCCCAACGAGGCGGTCCCGGCCGCTTCCTCGCCGGCTCCGCGCTTTGCCCTATCGTCCGGCACGGCGGTGCTGCCGAGCCCCGAGCCGTTCGACTTGCGGCGCGCGGCTTGCCGCTCGATCACCCGTTGCAACAAGCAGAAAACGCAGAGCAGGGCGCCGATGACGATACGCGTCCACCATGAACTTAGCGTGCCGTCGAACGTGATCAGCGTTTGGATCGTGCCTAGCACGCCCACGCCGAACACCGAGCCGATGATGTAGCCGACGCCGCCCGTCAACAGCGTGCCGCCGATGACGCTGGCCGCGATCGCGTCGAGCTCCATGCCTTGCCCCTGCAGGCCGTAGCCCGACAGCACGTAGAGCGTGAAGACCAGGCCGCCCAGCGCAGAACACAAGCCGCCCAGCGCATAGACGCCCACCTTGGTACGCGCAACGGGCAAACCCATCAGCAACGCCGATTTCTCGTTGCCGCCGAGTGCATAAACGTTGCGCCCGAACCGCGTGAAATGCGCGACGTAGATGGCGACCGCAAGCGTTGCGAGGGCGATCATGGCGCCGGCGTTCAATTGGCCGCTGCCGATCTGAAGGTTGTATTCGGCGACGGCATGGAACGAAGGCTGCGTGATCGTAATCGATTGCGTCGTGATCAAGAAGCATGCGCCGCGTGCGAGGAACATGCCGGCCAGCGTCACGATGAACGGTTGCAGCCGCAGATAATGAATCAACGCGCCCATGGCGGCCCCGTACGCGGCGCCGATGACCAGCACGACCGGCGCGACGGCCCAGATCGGCCAGTGCCAGTGTTCGCCGAGAACGGCGCAGACGATCGTCGTGAACGCGACGACGGACCCGACCGACAGATCGATTCCGCCCGACAAGATGACGAACGTCGTGCCGATGGCGACGATCAGCAAGAACGAGTTATCGACGAGCAGGCCGAGCAACACTTGCAGCGAGCCGAAGCCCGTGTACATGAACGAGCCGAAGCCGAACAGCGCGGCGAACAGAGCGATGGTGACGACGATCGGCAGCGTGCGAGGATCGAGAAGACGGCGGATGAACGCGCTCATTGCACCTCCGGCCGAACGCGAGTGGAAGAATGGGACAGTTTCGCGGCGAGGGCCGCGATCATCGCGCGGGCACGTTCCGATTGGATGACGCAGACGATCAGCACGACGATCGCCTTGACCACGAGCGTGGCCTCCGGCGGGACGCCGATCGAGTAAGTCGTGTAAGTCAACGTTTGGATGATCAATGCGCCAAGAACGGTCCCGGCGAGCGAGAACCGCCCGCCGGCCAGCGACGTGCCGCCGAGCGTCACGGCGAGAATCGCATCGAGCTCGAGCAAGAGGCCGGCGTTGTTGCCGTCGGCGCTGCGCACGTTCGAGCTCGTCAGGATGCCGGCGATCGCGGCCGTCAAGCCGCAAAACACATAGACGCCGAACATGATCATCGTCGAGCGCACGCCCACGAGCCGCGCCGCGACGGGATTCACGCCGATGGCGCGCACGAGCAGCCCGAGCGCCGTGCGATTGACGAGCAGCGACGTGGCGATCAGCACGGCGGCCGCGATCCAAACGGCGCAGGGCACCATGGCGATGAAGCCGTCGCCCAGGCGCAGATAGCCGCGTGCGCCGATGGGGATGATTTGGCCGCCCGTGAGCAATTGCGCGACGCCGCGGCCGGCCACCATCAAGATCAAGGTCGCGATAATGGGCTGCATGCCGACGAGCGCGGCGAGCAGTCCATTCCAGGCGCCGGCGAGCAAGCCCACGCCGAGCGCCGCGCCGAGCGCGAGCCCGACGTGATTCGGGTCGGCCGCGAGAATGATCGCGGCGGTCGCGCCCGCGATCGCGACGACGGTCCCGACCGAGATATCGATGCCGCGTGTGGCGATCACGAGCGTCATGCCGAGCGAAACGACGATCAGCGGGGCGGCGCGGTTCAGGATATCGATCGGGGCGCCGAAGAGGTGTCCATTCAACACGGATATCGCAAGGAAATCGTGCCGATGGGCGACGTCGAGCGCGAACAGCGCGATGAGCGTAAGCGCGGGCCAGACCAACTGATGGCGCGCGATCGCTTGCAGCGAGCGTGTGTTCATGCGCCGCCTCCCGCGATGAGCCGATAGACGGCCTGCTCGTCGAGCGCATCGCCCGAGAGTTCGGCCACCTTGCGGCGATCGCGCAGCACGGCGATGCGGTCGCTCACGCGCAGCACTTCGGCGATTTCGGAGGAGATCAGCAAGATGCCGAGTCCCTTTTCGCACAGCTTACTCACACGATCCATGATTTCGAATTTGGCGGCTACGTCGATCCCGCGCGTCGGTTCGTCGAGAATCAACATTTTCGGATCGATCGCGAGCCAGCGAGCCAATAGGGCTTTCTGTTGGTTGCCGCCCGACAGCAGTTCGATCGGCTGTTCGATATCGCGCGTTCGGATGCCGAGCGCTTTCACATAATGCTCGGCGATCCGCTTTTCTTTGGAGCGGCCGAGTGGGCGCCACCAGCCGCGGCGGGCCTGCAGCGCCAGCACGATGTTCTCGCGCACGGACAGCGCGCCGACGATGCCCTCTTTCTTGCGATCCTCGGGGCAGTAGGCGATGCCATGTTGCACCGCATGGCGCGGCGAGCCGAGTTTGATGGGCTTGTCGTCAACGGTGATCGTGCCGGTATCCGCGCGATCGGCGCCGAACAAAAGCCGCGCCGTTTCCGTGCGGCCCGAGCCGAGCAGCCCGGCCAGGCCCACGATGCGCCCAGGTTCCAGCGTCAGATCGATCGGCTGCACGGCGCCGCGACGGCCCACGCCGCGCATATCGAAGCGAGACGCGGCGGGGCCGGCCGCCGCCGCATCGCTCTGCGCTTTGGCGGCCGAACGTTCGCCGGGGACGGGAACATTGCCGACCATCTTGTGCACGAGTTCGTCGACGGGCAGATCCTTGGCAAGATATTCGCCCTCGCGTTCGCCGTTGCGCATAACGGTGATGCGGTCGGAAATCGCGTAGGTCTGTTCGAGAAAGTGAGTGACGAACAGAATCGCGATGCCCGACTCCTTCAAATTGCGTAGAACCTCGAACAATTTGGCGACTTCTGAATCGTCGAGACTCGAAGTCGGTTCGTCGAGAATCAGCACGCGCGCTTCCACGCTCACGGCCCGCGCGATTGCCACCATTTGCTGCACGGCGATCGGATACGTATCGAGCGATTGCGTGACGTCGAGCGATAAATTCAACTGCGCGAGCGCATCGCGCGCGCCCGCATGAATGGCCTTCCAATCGATCGCGCCGCGGCGCCGCGGTTGGCGGCCCGCAAAGATGTTCTCGGCGACCGAGAGGTTGGGGCAGAGGTTGACTTCCTGGTACAGCGTGCGAATACCGGCCGCCTCGGCTTCGAGCGGCGCGGCGAAACGCACTGGGCGCCCATCGACGCGGATCTCGCCCGCGTCGTGCGCATGAACGCCCGTCAACACGTTGATCAACGTCGATTTACCCGCGCCGTTCTGGCCCATCAGCGTATGAACTTCGCCGGCGAACAGACGAAAGTCCACGCTTCTGAGCGCATGCACGCCGGGAAACGACTTCGTCAAGCCAAGCGTTTCGAGTACGAGAGGGCCGGTCATGGGCATTACTCGCTTAGCGCGCGCCGATCAATACTTACGCGAGGGCAGCACTTGCGCCGCCACGTTTTCGGGGAACACCGTTTCCTTCGTGACGATGCGCTTGGGCAGCGTCTTGCCGGCGACGACGTCCTTGACGGCGCTCATCAATTGCGGTCCGAGCAGCGGGCTGCATTCCACGTCGACATTGATCTTGCCCGCGATCATCGCTTGGAAGCCACCCTTGGTCGCGTCGAAAGAGACCACCTTGACGTCGGTGCCCGGCTTCATGCCCGCTTCTTCCATCGCCTGGATCGCGCCGAGCGCCATGTCGTCGTTATGGGCGTAGACGACGTTGATTTGCTTGCCGTAGGTTTTCGCGAACGCTTCCATGACTTGCTTGCCGCCGGCCAGCGTGAAGTCGCCGCTTTGCGAGGCGATGATCTTGAACTTCGGATCGTTCTTGATGATTTCCATCAGGCCCGCATGGCGGTCGTTCGCCGGAGCCGAACCCACCGTGCCTTGCAGTTCGGCGATGTTGATCGGGCCGGCGTTGTTCTTATATTCCTCTTCGAGCCAACGGCCCGCGCGGCGGCCTTCTTCGAGGAAGTCCGAGCCGATCATCGTCACGTACAGCGATTGATCCTTCACATCGATGTTGCGGTCGGTCAGGATCACGGGGATTCCCGCCTTTTTCGCTTCCGTCAGCACCGGCTCCCAGCCCGATTCGACGACAGGCGAGAAGGCGATGACGTTGACCTTTTGCGCGATGTACGAACGAATCGCGCGAATCTGGTTCTCTTGCTTTTGCTGAGCGTCGGCGAATTTCAGGTTGATGCCGGCGTCCTTCGCCGCTTCCTTCACCGATACCGTATTCGCGGTACGCCAAGCACTTTCCGCGCCGACCTGCGCGAAGCCGAGGGTGATTTTGTCTTGCGCGTGGCTCTGCGCAACGACCGACATGGCAAGTGTCAATCCGAATAATGCGTTCCGTGCCAACCGTACCGTACGTCCCATGCTTGTCTCCATTTGTCTTTGGTGCGTGCTTGGTTTTGCTGCGTCGAACGAACTACTTTGTTATGGCCCCGCGCGCCGGAACGGCCCGCCGCTCGCGTTGAACGCGCCTCATTTCTAAATAGCCAAACTATAGGCATCAGCGACATCGACGACGATTAGCGTTTTCCCCAGCTACTTCGGTCCAATAGTCATGCTATTTCTATCGGCAATCTGGCCAAAAGCAGTTGGAAAGGCGTAAGATTGTGCCAATATGTGGGAAATCGCCGCGACAAAACGGATGCGAAAAGTCATCCTGCGCTGATCGACGGTCTAGCGGGCGGCGACTTCAATCGTTTTACTATATCTGCTTAATGCAGGCAACGAGCAATGACAGACAAACCCGCTAAGCTTCGCTCCGCCCAATGGTTCGGCACAGCCGACAAGAACGGCTTCATGTACCGCAGTTGGATGAAGAACCAAGGCATCCCCGATCATGAATTCGAAGGCAAGCCGATCATCGGCATCTGCAACACCTGGTCGGAGCTCACGCCCTGCAATGCGCACTTCCGCAAGCTGGCCGAGCACGTCAAACGCGGCGTGTTCGAGGCGGGCGGGTTTCCGGTCGAGTTTCCCGTGTTCTCGAACGGCGAATCGAACCTGCGCCCGACGGCCATGTTCACGCGCAACCTGGCCAGCATGGACGTCGAGGAATCGATTCGGGGCAATCCGATCGATGCCGTCGTGTTGTTGGCCGGCTGCGACAAGACTACCCCGGCCCTGTTGATGGGAGCGGCCAGTTGCGACGTGCCGGCGATCGTCGTCAGCGGTGGTCCCATGCTCAACGGTAAGCATGAAGGGCGCGATATCGGCTCGGGCACGGTCGTCTGGAAACTGAGCGAGCAGGTCAAAGCCGGACAGATCACGCTGCACCAGTTCATGGCGGCCGAGGCCGGCATGTCGCGCTCGGCGGGCACGTGCAACACGATGGGCACAGCTTCGACGATGGCGTGCATGGCCGAAGCGCTCGGCGTGACGTTGCCGCACAACGCGGCGATTCCCGCCGTCGATTCGCGGCGGTACGTGCTCGCGCATTTGTCGGGCATGCGTATCGTCGAAATGGCGTTGCAGGATTTGCGGCTCTCCAAGCTCTTGACGCGCGAGGCGTTCGAGAATGCGATTCGGGCCAACGCGGCGATCGGCGGCTCCACGAACGCCGCCATCCACTTGAAGGCGATTGCGGGGCGCATCGGCGTTTCGCTCGAACTGGACGACTGGACGCGCGTCGGGCGCGGCACGCCGACGCTCGTCGATTTGCAGCCGTCTGGCCGCTTCCTCATGGAAGAGTTCTATTACGCGGGCGGGTTGCCCGCGGTGTTGCGCCGGTTGGGCGAGGCCGGGCTGTTACCGCATCCGGACGCCTTGACGGCCAACGGGCATTCCCTGTGGGAGAACTGCAAGGAGGCGCCGATCTATAACGACGAAGTGATTCGTCCGCTCGACAAACCCCTGGTACCGGACGGCGGCCTGTGCGTGCTGCGTGGCAATCTCGCGCCGCGCGGCGCGGTCCTCAAACCGTCGGCCGCGACGGCTTCGTTGCTCAAGCACCGCGGGCGGGCAGTCGTGTTCGAGAATTTCGACGATTACAAGGCGCGCATCGGCGATCCCGAACTCGATGTGACGGCCGATTCGATCCTGGTCATGAAAAACTGCGGGCCGAAGGGTTATCCGGGCATGGCCGAGGTCGGCAACATGGGCCTGCCGCCGAAGCTGCTCGCGCAAGGCGTGACGGACATGGTCCGTATCTCCGATGCGCGTATGAGCGGAACCGCATACGGAACGGTCGTATTGCACGTCGCGCCTGAAGCACGCGCGGGCGGCCCGCTAGCGGTCGTTCGCAACGGCGATTGGATCGAACTCGATTGCGAGGCGGGGCGCTTGCATTTGGAGGTGGACGAAGAAGAGTTGGCGAGTCGTCTTGCCGATTGGCGGGAGACGCATGCGCGGCCCAACGCGGCCGATCTCAGCGGGTATCGCAACCTCTACGTCGACCATGTCTTGCAAGCGGACGAGGGATGCGATTTCGATTTCCTCGTCGGATGCCGTGGGGCGGAAGTGCCGCCGCATTCGCACTAAGGCTGGATTGATAGACGCACGGCGCTTCGGGCGCCGTGCTTACCGAGTGGAATCGGGAGTGAAATCGGGCGAACTCGCCCGATTATCGATCGGCTCGCCCGCCGATGACGAGAATCGTCTCGGCATCGGCTTTCGCGTTTTCCAACTGAACGAGGCTGGCTTGACGGGCACCGAGCGGGTCGCGATGTTCTATCGCGGTCAATATTGCCTTATGCCGCGGCAGCGAGAGCGCATGCGTATCGGGATGACGGCTCGTTAGCTTGATCGACTCGCTCAAGGCCATCGACATCATGTTGCCGATAAATGCGAGCATGTCGTTATGCGTGGCGGCCATCACCGCGCGGTGAAACTCGAGATCGGGCTCGAGCAGGGCGTCCGACGTCTGCGCGCCTTCCATGCATTCGTAGGCCCGGCGAATGCGGGCGACGTCCTCTTCGGTTGCGTTCGTCGCCGCAAGTGCCGCAGCCGCGGGCTCGATGATGCGGCGTACCGTCAGCAATGAGCGGAAGAATTCGCCTTCGGGCGTCACGCTGATCGTCCAAAACAGCACGTCGGGATCCAACATGTGCCATTCTTCGCGCGGCCGGACGACGCTGCCGACGCGCGGCTTCGAGACGACGAGCCCTTTCGCGACGAGCACGCGCGTGGCCTCCCGCAATACGGGGCGGCTTACGCCATAAGATTCGCAAAGCGTGGGTTCGGGCGGCAGCCTGTCGCCGGGTGCGAACTTGCCGCTGACGATCTCGGTGCCGAGTTCCTGCACGATCCGCGCGTGCATGCTCTTGCGGTTCTTGAGATGTCGATAGTCCATAGGGTGGGGATGGTGTCAGCTTCGCGCCGGTCCCGGCCGTGAAGTGTCCGCCAGCATAGCACAAGGGGCGCGCCCCTTACGACCGGAACTAACCCTCGCTATCGTTCGGCTCTTTGGTCGAAGCGATGCCGATGCTCGGCTCTCCTATCGTCGTGCGCGCCAGGCATACAATGCCTGGCTAAAGCGATACGCGAACCGAACCTTCGACGGAGACGATCCATGGCCGACGCATTTCGTTTTCAAACCGTTCCTACGCTCGTCGTGGAGTTCGGCACCGCGCGGCGCCTGGGCGCGTTGTTGCGCGAGCGCTATCCCACGCTCGAGCGCGCGTGTCTCGTGACCGACGGTTTCCTTCATCGCAGCGGCCTGCTTGCCCCCGCGCTCGCCGATTTGTCGGCGAACGGGTGGCACGTCACGGTGCTCGATCAGGTCGTGGCGGATCCTCCCGAACACGTGGTGCTCGAGGCAGCCGGCGCCGCGCGCGAGGCACGGGCGCAGATCGTCGTCGGGCTCGGCGGCGGATCGTCGATGGACGTGGCCAAGCTCATTGCCGTATTGCTCGACTCGCGGCAGACGCTCGGCGAGATGTATGGCGTCAATCGCGTCGAAGGCGCGCGTACGCCCCTCGTGCAAATTCCGACGACGGCGGGCACGGGTTCCGAGGTCACGGCCGTATCCATCGTGACCGTTGGCGATGCGACCAAGATGGGCGTCGTGGCGCCGCAACTGATCGCCGATCTCGCGATTCTCGATGCTGAGCTGACGTTGGGGCTCCCCTCTCCGGTCACGGCGGCGACCGGCATCGATGCGATGGTGCACGCGATCGAAGCGTACACGTCGGCCCGCTTGAAGAACCCGATTTCCGACATGCTGGCCGTCCGCGCGTTGCAACTGTTGTCGAGCCATCTATTGAGCGCATGCCGCGATGGTCAGGACCGCGCGGCACGCGAAGCGATGCTGCTCGGGGCGACGTTCGCGGGGCAGGCATTCGCCAATGCGCCCGTTGCGGCCGTGCACGCGCTCGCTTATCCGATCGGCGGCATCTATCACGTGCCGCACGGCCTATCGAACGCGCTCGTGTTGCCCCACGTTTTGAAGTTCAACGCGCCGGTGGCTGCGCCGCTTTATGCGCAATTGGCAACGGCGATCGTACCCGGCGCGGCGGGTACGCAGGAAGAAAAAACCGCTGCGTTCATCGAGCATATCGAGCATCTGATCGCCGAGACACATATCGCCTCGACGTTGCGCGAGGTCGGCATTCCGAGCGACGGATTGGAGCGCATGGCTAAGGACGCGATGCTTCAGCAGCGGCTGCTGGTCAACAACCCCAGGCCCGTGACCGAAGCCGACGCGTTGGCCATCTATCGCGCGGCGTATTGACGCCGAGCGCTCCGAACGCTTTGTGCTTGCGCGCACATTAAGTTTCGCGCGCAAGCATTACGATCGGCTTAAGTCGCGCAATCCCCCATTGCGCGTGCGGCCCCCAGTGCGTTGTTCGAACGTGCGCGTCTATCGCGCGGGTTCGACGCGCGCCTTCGATCGTGCCATCCATCGGAGCCTTTCGTGAAAGTCAGTCAACTCGCTATTCATGCGATGCCGGCCATTTGCGCTCTTGCGTTGACCGCGGGCGTCCAAGCGGCCGACGCACCGACGCCGAACAACCCCGTGGCAACCGAACATCGTCATGTGACACCCCCGCCCAGACCCACGGTCGTGACCGAGATCGAGCCCGGTATTCCCGGCTCCGTCCGGGAGACCACCGAGCAAGGAAAGGGCCGGGCCCGAGGCTTCGACACGCGGCGGCACCGTTTGCCGAGCGGCGAATACATCCGCAAATAAATGGGAGGCCGTCATGAAACGTTTCTTCCTGGCATGCGTATTGGCGATCGGCTTGATGACCTCGCCATGGTCCGGTACTGCGTATGCGCAGTCCACGACGGCGAAAGTGCTCGTTCTATACGACGCACCGCCCAACGATCCCTACACTAAGCTCGGGTTTGCCTATGCCATCATGCTGCGCAACTTGCTCGGGCATTTCAATACGGACGTGACGCTGGCGCCCGTATCGACCTATACGGCCGGCAGTGTCGAGAACTACCAGGCCGCGTTCTACCTCGGCAGTTACTTCGACAACGCGATCCCTTCGGCTTTTTTGACGGACGTGGCCAAAACGAGCAAGACCGTCGTGTGGTTCAAGTACAACCTCTGGCAGCTTGCTTGGGACTCGAGCTACGGCTTCAGCGCGCGTTATGGGTTCACGTTCACGGGGCTGCGCGGATTATCGGCCGCTCCGTCCAGTTCGAATCCTTCGCCGGATTTCTTCGATACGGTCGTGTACAAGAACATGAACATGGTCAAGTACTACGCCTATAACGCGAGTACGGGCACGATCAGCGCGGATCCGGACATCGGTGTCACGTCGGTAGCCGACGCGACGAAAGCCAGCGCGCTCGTGACGATCAAAGACAGCCAAACAGGCGAGCAGGCGCCTTACGTCATGCGCGCGGGCAACCTCTGGTATTTCGCCGATTTGCCGTTCTCGTATATCGGTCCGCGCGATCGGTATCTCGTGCTGTGCGATTTGCTGCACGACATTCTCGGGACCAACCAACCGGTCTTGCACCGCGCTCTCGTACGGCTCGAGGACGTCAATGCACTGACGACGACGAGCTCGATGAAGTCGCTGACCGACTACCTCTACAGCAAGCAGATTCCGTTTTCGATCGCGACGATCCCGCTCTATGAAGATCCGCTGGGCGCGTACAACGGCGGCGTTGCGTTGACGATTCATCTCAGCCAAGCCACGGGCCTGAAGCAGTCGTTGGACTACGCGCTGGCGCGCGGCGGAAAGGTACTCATGCACGGCTATACGCATCAGTACAATTCGACGCCGAACATCGACAACGCGGTGAGCGGCAACGATTACGAGTTTTGGCTTGCCACGCAGAATCGGCCGGTCGACGAAGACTCGCAGCAATGGGCGAGCAACCGTCTCAGTGCGGGGCTCCAGGAGTTCTCGTCGAACGGATATACGCCGTTCGCGTGGGAGGCGCCGCATTACCAATCGTCGCCGCTCGCGATGAAAGCGGTGCCGCCGCTGTTCAAGAGCACCTATCAGCGCGCGGTCTACTACACGTCCGACACGCCGAATCTGAATTCGACGGCGCCCAATCACGACTATTCAGTCGGGCAATTCTTTCCGTACATCATCAACAGCGATTATTACGGACAGCGGATCATTCCGGAAAACCTCGGCAATATCGAGTACAACATTTGTTCCATCGATCCGTTCTCGTGCCTCTCCTATACCTGGAACGACATCTATACGAACGCGCAATACGCGCTGGTCGTGCGTGACGGTTTCGCCTCGTTCTTTTTCCATCCGTTCTGGCTCGAACCTGATCTAAAAACGCCAGGCCTCCAGGATTTCCAGAGCCTAGTGCAAGGGATCAGCGGGCTAGGCTTTACGTGGGTGGCGGCGGACACGGCGCAATAACATCGGCTGGGACGGCGGCGCCGTCCTCGCATTCAAAGCGTTATCAAAGGTTCACGCTCGACCCCATCGATTTGTACTATCCTCGTTCCACCGGTTTCATCAGTTTTTTTCGAAACGGGAACGGGGGTGCGATGGGGAACGTTTTCAGCGCGACGGCTTCATCGCGCGGATTTACCGTCAAAGCATATTCGGGCGATCGCTGCGCGATGCTCGCATTCGATCTCGCCGATCATTTGACCGATCGCCTCGCGGGCTTTGCGATACGCCGCAAACCCGCGGACGGCGGAGCATGGACCTGGCTCGGCAATCGCCTGTCGTTCGAAGGCGACTACACGAGCGGGGGCGGGAAGTTTTTTCCGTCCAATACGGCGCCTTTCCAGAAATTTCGGTGGCTCGATTTTCCGGCCGGCGACGTGCAGGGCGCCTTCTGTTACGAAGTGGTCGTCAAACGGTTCGTACAAGGCAAGTCCACCCAGTTGGAAGACGATCAAACGGTGCAGGTCACCCTCGACGTCGGGCCATTCGTCGCGGGTGCGATCGAAGTCGCCTTCACGCGCGGTTATCTTTCGTCGCAGGCGTATGCCGACGAGTTCGGCAATAAGCCGTTCGAGCCGAGCCTGCCGGCCGGTCAGTGGAGGTTCGACTGGGCGCCGTACGAAACGCAATGGGCTTGGCTCGGCGCGCATGCGCGCACGGCGATCGAGGGCTTCCTGACGGAGTGCTACGAAGACCCGCGCGCGAGCGTCGATGCGTTCGTCTACGACCTGAACGAACCTGCGATCGTTACGGCGTTTATCAAACTCGCGAGCATGGGCAAGCTGCGCATGCTGGCCGACGATGCCAAGCTCCATGAAACGGGCACGGCCGCGGCGCAGGCGTTCGCCGATATTCAATCGGCCGCGACCGAGGCGAGTCGAAGCGGTTTCAAGCGCGGCAAGTTCAAGCGCTATCAACACAACAAAGTGCTGATCAAGCGCGTGGACGGCGTTGCGCAGAAGGTGCTGACCGGATCGACGAATTATTCGATTACGGGGCTTTACGTGAACGCGAACCATGTCTTCATATTCGACGACGCCGCGCTGGCCGCCGAATACGCGCAAGCGTTCGACACCGCGCTCAAGGATGGCTTACAGGCGGCGGACTTCTACGAACAACCCATTTCGATGCGCGAATTCCCAATCGAGCAACCGGGAATGCCGCCTATCGTGGTGTCGTTCGCGCCGCATCGGGACGCGCAGGTCGGCCTCGGGCGCTTGTTGAAAGCAATCGACGGGGCCGACAGTTCGGTGATCTTTGCGGTCATGGATTTGAACGGCACGGGGCAGGTGCTCAAAGCGCTCGCGCAACTGCATACGAACCAGAAGGTGTTTTCGTATGGAATTTCCGATTCGGTGAGCCCCGCCGACGACACGATCGATGGGACGACGGTCTATACGGCGACGTCGAAGGGCGGCGAGCTCGTCTATTCGAAGGCGAACCCTGAACGGTTTCCGCCGCCGTTCTCGATGGAGCGCGAGGTGACGGGGCCTGCCGCCCATATCGTTCATCATAAGTTCGTCGTCGTCGACTTCAACGGCACGAACCCGGTCGTCTTCGGCGGGTCGTCGAACCTCGCGGAAGGCGGTGAAACGTCGAACGGCGATAACCTCGTGGCCATCTACGATCGTTCCATCGCCACTGCATTCGCGATCGAGGGTATCCGGCTTGTCGATCACTACGCCTTCGCCGCCGCCTTGAAGCGAGCCGGGACCAGCCAGCAACCGCTGCGCTTGAAGCTCGACGACGAAAAATGGTGGGCGCGCTATTACACGGCAGGCGACATTCGCGAGAAAGAACGCAAGCTGTTCAGCCGCTGATCGGCTATTGCCAGAAGACAGATGGAGGGCTCATGTCGACCACTAAAATCATGTTGGTTCGTCACGCCGAGAAGCCGGTCGGCAACATAGCGGGTGTCGGTCCGGACGGCACGGCGAACGCGGAAGACTTGATCGTGCAAGGCTGGCAGCGGGCCGGCGCACTGATCGGCCTGTTCGATCCGCCCCCCGGGAAGGGATGCCGAACCGCGCTCGCCACGCCGCAGCATCTATTCGCGGCCGGCGTCGGCAAGCATAGCGAGAGCTTGAGGCCAGAGCATACGATCGCGCCGCTTTCGGCGAAACTCGGGATCGAAACCGATACGCAGTATCTGAAGGGGGACGAGGACAAGCTTGCGGCAGCCGCGATGGCAGCCGGCGGCGTCGTGCTCGTATCGTGGGAACACCAAAACATTCCCAAGATCGCGGAAGCGATCTTGCCGAAGGGACCTTATCCGCGTCACTGGCCCGAAGGCCGTTTCGACGTGGTGTGGGTGTTCGATCGTACGGCGAGCGGCGCGGGATGGGCCTTCTCGCAAGTGCCGCAATTGCTGCTGGCCGGCGATCAGCAGGGGGTCATTCCACTCGATGCGGGCGAGCATTGAGCCGCGCCCTCTCGCTGACGCTTCGCTAGTGCTGGGGTTCGGTCACCGCATGCGCGATCTCGACATAGGACACCGAGGGTCGCATGTCGCTCGCGCGTAGACCGCTGACGACCGCGACCAATGCCTCGCGCTGGTGGGCCGATTGCGCCGTGGAAAAATACTCGATCTCACCGGTCGCGGTGACATCAGCGCGTGCGGCGAGCCCGTGTTCGGCCAACAACGTTTCGACTCTTCGTGCGATCGCCGGGCCCGTCTCGATCAGCCTAAAGCGCTCGCCGAACAGGCGGCGGATCGACGGTGCCAGGAGCGCGTAATGCGTCGAGCCGAGGATGACAGTGTCGGCTTCCGCCTGCGCCATCGGTGCCAGGTAGCGTGTGAGCAGATCGTCGATGACCGCGCCTGCCAGGTTGCCTTGCTCGATTTGCTCGACGAGCCCGTGACCGGCTTGGCAAACGAAACGGCATTGCGTCTCGTGTTCGGCGATCAGAGTCTTGAGCCGTTCGCTGCGCAGCGTGGCCGCCGTCGCTAGGACGCCCACCACGCCGCTGACTGTGGCGAGCGCCGCCGGCTTGATGCCGGGCTCGACACCGACGATCGGAATCGAGAGCGTGTCGCGCAAGTGACGGATGGCATGCGTGGTCGCCGTATTACAGGCGACGACCAGCACTTTCGCGCCGCGCGCCACGAGCCAGTCGGCAATCGCTTTGCTGCGCTGACGGATGAATGCATCGGTTTTTTCGCCGTAGGGCGCATAGCCCGAATCGGCGATATACACCATCGATTCATTCGGCAGCCTCGAACGCATCGCATCGAGGACGGAAAGGCCGCCAAGCCCGGAGTCGAACACGCCGATCGGCGCATCGTGCGTGGTCATGTGCATTCCAAACGTAGAGAAGCAGCGGATCGCGATAGCGCGTAATGATACACAGCTTCGATTGCAACCGTGCCCTGCGCCCTCACGCTACGATTCGATCATTTTGCGATCGACTGACGCTCATAAACGGCCGATTATCAACACTTCGATCTCTGCCTAACATCACTCCTTGGGTTGTACCGGTATGGCTTGCCGGTGATTAACATCGTCGAGGAGTGAAGATATGAACATCGATTCGAACGGCGTACGGATCCACGTGCGCGAGAGCGGCAACGGCCGCGAGGGCAATGTCGCGCTAGTCTTTTTGCACTATTGGGGCGGCTCCTCGCGTACGTGGCGGCCCGTGATCGAGACGTTGGGCGGCGGCTATCGAACCGTTGCGTACGACCACCGTGGCTGGGGAGAATCGGACGCGCCGGCCGACGGCTATGCGATAGGCGATCTGGCCGACGACGCCCAAGCCGTCATCGCCAAGCTCGGTCTCGAGCATTATGTCTTCGTCGGCCATTCGATGGGTGGCAAGGTGGCGCAATGCGTCGCGGCGCGCCGTCCGCCGGGGCTCGCGGGTGTGGTGCTCGTGGCGCCGTCGCCGCCGTTGCCGATGGATGTCAGTGACGAGCAGCGAACCCAGATGGCGCACGCCTACGACTCGCGGGAATCGGTCGAGGCTGTCGTCGACCACGTTTTGACCGCGGGGACGCTCTCGTCTGCATTGCGCGAGCAGGTTATCGCCGATAGCCTCGCGGGCGCGCCGCAGGCGAAAGCGGCCTGGCCGCAATCGGCGATGCGCGAGGATATTTCCGAGGCTGCCAAGCGGATCGACGTGCCCGTTCTCGTCATCGCGGGCGAGCATGACCGCGTCGATCCCCCCGATACGCTGCGCCGTGCGTTGATGCCTTACATCGAACATGCGCGGATGGAAGTGCTGCCCGGCACCGGTCACCTCTCGCCGCTCGAAGCGCCGGCTGCGGTGGCGTCGTTAATCGATGAATTCGCCCAAGCATTAGGCGGTGGCGAGCGCAGTGCGAAATAAGCGGCGCTTCACGGCTAAGGAAATCGAACTCGACGAAACGGTCGGCCGTGATGCTACGCAACATTCGTCACGCGTTTGCAATGGTGGCCGATTAGCGTGACGGCGATTGCTTATCGTCATCGGGAAGCGCGGAGGCGCCATGACAATCAAAAGCCGTTCAATGACGGCGGCTGCGCGGCGAACGACATCGCAACCGGCGGCCCCACGCGTTCCCGCGCGCGGCTTTACGCTGATCGAGGTACTTGTCGCGCTGGCCATCGTCGCGATTGCACTCGGCGCCGTGCTCAAGGCCGTCGGTGCACTCGCGAACGACACCGAACTCGCCCGCGCGCGGTTGCTCGCTCTGTGGAGCGCGGACAACGCGTTGAGTACCTTGCGCATTTCGTCGGCTTGGCCCGAGCTTGGCCGCACGACGTTCGACTGCCCGCAAGGGCGGTATCGCTTCGTCTGCCGGCAGGCGGTGACCGCGCTGGCGAGCCCGCTGGTTCGGCAAGTGTCGATTTCCGTCTATGCGTCGCCGGCAAGCCGCAGCGTGCTCGCCGAACTCGTGACGGTCGTTCAAGATGAAGCGCGGCACTGAGTCGCGCGGCCGGCGCCGCGCGCAAGGATTCACGCTCATCGAGATGCTCGTGGCGATCGCGCTGCTCGCGGTCATCGCGCTGCTTTCTTGGCGTGGCCTTGATTCGACGATCCGGGGCCGCGACGATATCGCCAAAAATCTCGGCGAAACACGGCTGCTTGGCCGGTATTTTTCGCAACTGCAATACGACCTGCTCAATATCGTCACGGCCGACGAAGTTTTCGGGCCGCCGCTACGCATGCGTCCGAACGAACTCGTGCTGATCCGCCACCTGGGCGTCGATGCCGGGCAATCGGAAATACAGATCGTCCGGTATGCGTTGAAAGGGCACCAACTATTGCGGAGCGCGTCGCCGCCGATCGATTCGCTGATCGACCTCGATCATGCGTTGCACAACATGGACGATTTCGCGGGCGTCGTTGCAAGCGATCGCGCGGACACCATGCAGTTTGCGGTATGGCTCGCGCCGAGCGGCTGGACATCGAATCAGACCGCCGTGGAGGCCGCATACGTTCAATATTTGGCACAGCACGGCGTCGGCACGGTGACTTCACATGGCATGCCGTTGCCGCGCGGCATTCGCTTTTCAGTGACAGTGGGCAGCCCGCCTGTCGAGTTCGTGCGCACGATACCCATCGGCCAGTAGCGATGTGTGTGAATACGTAACGGTCGGTACACGAGCGGCGGCGTAAGGCTTCCTCTAGCCCCCCAAAAAATGGTGTGTACCTTTCGTCATACGTTTGTTACGGCGCACCCGTAGTCTCGCCGCGAGGGCCGATGCTACCGGCGGTCGATCGATCTCGATCCGGGCAGTGCGGCTGGCCGAATACTATGAAGAAGAGGCGGACATGGACGTCGAATTCTCAGCCGGTACGGGAGCGGGCGGGCAGAGCGCGGAGACGGGAGTCAAGCGTGCGCCGGGCGCAAAGCTTCTGCGTGCGAGAGACTGGCATGCCGCGGGTCGGCTCGACGAGGCCGAGCGCGAATACGAAGCCGTGCTCGCGCAGACGCCGCACGACGCTCAAGCCATCCATCTTTACGGCGTACTGCGCTATCAGAAAGGCTCGTTCGAAGAGGCGCAGTCGCTGCTCCGGCGCGCGATGCAATTGGCGCCGTCGGCGCGCATGCACTCCGATCTTGGCGCGATGCTGGCCGATCATGGCCGCGCGAACGAAGCGCTCGAACATTTCGATGCGGCGCTGCGTCTCGACGAAACCGATGTCCAAACGCTCGTGCGCCAAGGCAATACGTTGCTTGGGCTCAAACAGTACGCTCGCGCGCTGACCTCGTTCGATCGCGCGCTCGCGGTGTCGCCGCTCGTGCTCGACGCGCTTTGCAATCGCGGCAGCGCGCTGCGTGCGCTGGGGCGGCATCGCGAAGCTCTCGATACCTACGATCGCGCGCTCGTCGTCGATCCTCGATCGTTCGAATCGTGGTTCAACCGCGGACTCGTTTTACGCGAGCTCGAACAAAGCGCCCCGGCATTGGAGTCGTTCGATCGCGCGATTGCGATTCGTCCCGGCAACGCGGCGATGCATTCGGCCCGCGGACAAGCGCTGCTCGAACTCGGACGCGAGACCGAGGCACTCGCCGCGTTCAACGAAGCCATCGCGATCGATCCGGCGTTCGTCGAAGCCGTCTATAACAGCGCCGTGGTATTGGAACGTCTTGGGCGCAACGAAGAAGCGATGGCGCGCTGCGACCGCGTTCTGTCGATCGACCCGCGCCACGCGCGAGCGCTCGCGTGCCGAGGCAACACGCTGCTTCACCTGAAACGCTACGACGCGGCGATTGCAAGCTACGATCAAGCGCTGACCATCGATCCGAAATCGGCCGAAGTCCTCTGCAACAAGGGCACGGCGCTGCGCTATCTGAAGCGCTTCGACGATTCGCTCGCCAACTACGACGCCGCGTTGGCGCTGAACGAAGCCTTCGCTCAAGCGTGGATGAACCGCGGCAGCGTGCTGCAGAACCTGCATCGCTACGACGAGGCACGCGTGTCGTTCGATCGCGCCATGCAGCTTCGGCCCGATCATGCAACGACTTGGTTCAATCGCGGAAATCTGGACTACGAGATGGGCGACCACGACGGCGCGCTATCGGCCTACGATCGTGCGATCGCCATCGATCCCGAGTACGCCGAGGCGCATTTCGCGCGCGCATCGCTCTATCTGGCTCAGGGCGACTTCGAGCGTGGATGGCCCGAATACGAGTGGCGTCTCAAAGACGCGACGCTTGCGCGTCACTACCGCGCTTTCACCCGACCGCTATGGCGTGGAGACGAGCCGCTCGCGGGCAAGACGATCCTTTTGCACGCGGAGCAAGGGTTTGGCGACACGCTTCAGTTCTGCCGTTTCGCGCACGACGTGGCGGCGCTCGGGGCGCGGGTCGTACTCGAAGTTCCCCCGGCGTTGCACGAACTGATGACCTCGCTCGACGTTCCCGCGCAAGTGATCATGCGCGGCGATCCGCTCCCGCCGTTCGACTACCACTGCCCGCTACTGAGCTTGCCGTTTGCACTGCGCGTCGATCCGTTGCGCATGGCGGCGCGCACGCCGTACCTGCACGCCGACCCGCAGCGCGTCGAGGCATGGTCGCAAGTACTGGGCGAGCGCCGCCGGTTGCGAATCGGCATTGCGTGGTCCGGCAATCCCGAGCATCGCAACGATCATAACCGCTCGCTTTCGCTGCAAGCGCTGTCGGCGCTGTTCGACGTCGATGCCGAGTGGATCAGCTTGCAGAAGGGCGTTCGCGAAGACGACGAAGCATGGCTCGACCGTGTACCGCTCAAACGATTCGACGACGACTTCGCCGATTTCGCCGATACGGCGGCGTTGATGGCATCGCTCGATCTCGTCATCGCGGTCGATACGTCCGTGGCGCATCTGGCCGGCGCGCTCGGCCGCGAGGTTTGGATCTTATTGTCCAACCCGCCCGAATGGCGATGGATGCGCGGGCGAGAGGATACGCCTTGGTATCCGGGGGCACGGCTTTTCGTGCAGCCGGCGCCGGGCGATTGGACGCGTGTCATCGAAGCAGTCAAACAAGCGCTGGGCCGGTTGAACGCTTAAGTCGCGGCACTGCCGCTCTCTCGCGCGGCAACAGGGGTTGAACAATGACATCGAGTGGGGAAGGTATGCCGCTTGCGACAGAGCAAGCGGTGGCGTCGCGTGCGCGGCCGATCGAGCGGGCCGATAGCGCGCAGATCGAACGGCTCTTGCAAGCGGCACGCAGGGCGCATCGAGAGGGCGCGTTGGAGAAGGCCGAGACAGCCTATGAGGGCGTGTTGGCGCTCGATTCCGAGCACCCTGATGCACTGCATATGCTGGGCGCCGTGCGTTTTCAGCAAGGGCGGCTGCATGAGGCCGAGGTGCTGATGCGAAGCTCCATCGAGTTGCGCCGCGACTCGCTCGCGTTGACCAATCACGCCGCGGTGCTCGCCGCGCTTGGCCGTTCCGCCGAGGCGCTGGACCGGCTCGACGACGCGTTGACGATCGACCCGCGTCACCAGCGTTCTTGGTTGCAACGTGCGGGGCTTCACGCCGCGCAGGGCGATAACGAACGAGCGCTCGCTTCGTACGATCGTCTGCTCGAAATCAACCCACGTTTCGCCAACGGCTATGTCAAGCGCAGTGAAGTATTGCGCGCGCTTGGACGCGCAGGCGAAGCCCTTGCGTGCTGCGAGCAAGCGATCGCCATAGGCGGACGTACATTCGACGCATGCCGCGAGCAAGGGTTGGTCATGCGCGAGTTGGGGCGGTTTCGCGATGCGCTCGATTGCTACGGACAAGCGCTGAAGGAAATTCCCGGCAACGCCGAGGTCTTGTTCCATCGAGGGGTTGCCTTTCTCGATCTCGGCGAGCTTGACGCCGCGCTAGCCGATTTCAACGAGGCCATCGCCGCGCACCCCACGTTCGTCGATGCGCTGTATAACAGTTCCGTGGCGCTCGAGCGGCTCGAACGTCACGAAGAAGCCATCGCGCGCTGCGATCGGGTACTGGCGATCGATCCGAAGCACGCGATGGCGCTCGCCAATCGCGGCAACGCATCGCGCCATGCGGGCCGGAACCGCGAAGCGGTTGAACACTATGCGCGGTCGTTGGAAGTCGCACCCGAGAGTCCGGGCGTGCTGTGCAACTACGCGAGCGCCTTGATCCGCACCGACCGGCACGACGACGCGATCGCAGCTTGTGAGCGCGCGCTTGCGATCTCGCCCGACTATGCGCCGGCTTGGTTTGCTCGCGGCAGAGCGTTGCTCGAGACACATCATTACGAAGCGGCGTTGGAAGATTTCACGCGTGTGGCCGAGGCCGATCCGCGCGACAAGCTCGCCCACTTCCACCGCGGCAATGCGTTACGGGCACTGCGATCGCATGAAGCGGCCAAGGCAGCCTATGAGCGCGCGATCGAACTCGATCCCGACTATGTGTTGGCGCATTGCATGCTTGCGTTCCTCTGTCTCTCGGTGGGCGATTTCGAAGATGGCTGGGCCGAGTACGAGTGGCGATGGAAAGACGCCCAGATGGACCCGAGCCGTCGCGAGTTCGCGCAGCCGCGGTGGACCGGCGACGTATCGCTCGAAGGCAAGACGATCTTGCTGTACGCCGAGCAGGGCCTCGGCGATACGCTGCAGTTTTGCCGCTACGTGCCGCTCGTCAAGGCGCGCGGTGCGCGCGTCGTACTCGAAGTATCGGATGCGTTGGTGCCGCTGTTGCGCACGCTCGACGGCGTGGATGCGCTCGTCGCGCGTGGCGCGCCGCTGCCGCCGTTCGATCTGCACTGCCCGCTGCTGAGCTTGCCGATGGAGTTTCGCACGGGCTTCGACACGATCCCCGCCGAGGTGCCGTACCTCAGTGCGGACCCGTCGCGTATCGAGCACTGGCAGCAGAAGCTGGGCGCGACCGGACGGCCCCGTATCGGGCTAGTGTGGTCCGGCAACCCGCAGCATTTGAACGATCGAAATCGGTCGATGAGTCTGTCGGACCTGCTGCCGTTGCTCGATGATCGATACGAATGGGTTAGCTTGCAAAAAGTCGTGCGCGAGGAGGACGAACCGATCCTTGCCGCTAGCCCCATCCGTCACTTCGGCGAAGAGCTTGCGGATTTCGCCGACACCGCGGCGATGACGGCATCGATGGACTGCGTCGTTAGCGTCGATACATCCGTCGCACACTTGGCCGGTGCGATCGGCCGGCCATTGCTCGTCATGCTGCCGCATACGCCGGACTTCCGTTGGCTGCTGGATCGGCAAGACAACCCGTGGTATCCGACTGCGCGTCTGTGCAGGCAAGCCGCGGGCGGCGAATGGAGCGATGTGATCGATCAGGTTCGACTCGCGCTCGCGCAAATCGTTGGAGGGCGCGAACAATGAACGCGTCGCGCGGCGGGGCAACGGCGATGCAAGCTCTTGCGGGCTTCGGCGGGAACGATTCGTGGATGCGAGCCGCCGTGGACCACTCCTTGCGTCGCGCGCGTGCGTTGCTGGAAAAGGCTGACTTTGCAGGCGCAGGGCGACTCTACGAAGGCGTCCTGTCGATGGCGCCAGATCACCCTGAAGCGCTGGCACTGTTAGGCCTCGTCGAGCTTCGCTTGGACAACGCGGTGCGTGCGGAGTCGTTGATCGCGCGGTCGATCGCCCGTGGCGTCAGGACGGGATGGAATATCTGTAATCACGGTGCGGCGCTCGTGGCAGCGGGCCGGCACGGCGAAGCGCTCACGGTGCTCGATGCGCTGCTTGCTCAAACGAGCAACGATGCGGCGGCATTGGCGGCGCGCGCGGATGCCTTGCAGGGACTCGCGCGGTTCGACGACGCGCTGGCCGCCTACGATCGCGCGCTGGCCCAAGCGCCGGGCGTGGCGCAGACATGGACGCGGCGCGCGACTACTCTGCTGTCCTTGGATCGACCGGCCGATGCATTGATCAGCGTCGAACGCGCATTGAAGATCGATCCGAACGCGGCCATCGCCCATTTGGAACGCGCGCGCGCATTGCGTGCGTTGGGCCGGTTGGAGGAGGCACTGCGCGGGTACCAGCTTGCGATGGTCGTAACCGGGAAGACGCCGGCGATATTGCATGCTTGCGGGGGCGCGTTGAACGCGCTGGGGCGGCCGCAAGAAGCGCTCGCTTGTTTCGACGAGGCACTCGTCTGCGCACCGCGCGACGAAGCACTGCTGTTCGCAAGCTGCGCATCGCTCGATTTGCTGCACGCCCACGCCGAATTGCTGACGCGATGCGATCGGCTGCTCGAATTGAATCGTAAACACGGCGGGGCCTGGCTCGGGCGCGGCAATGCACTCCTGGGGCTGGGCCGTCACGATGAAGCGGTGCTCGCTTATGACGAAGCGCTTTCGATTTCACCGAACGATGTCGATGCGATCCGCAATCGGGCGGCGGCGTTGAGAAACGGCGGCCGCATGGAAGAGGCGCTAGCAGGCTACGATCGGGCACTCGCGCTGTCGCCTGACGATCCGCAGTTGCTGTTCAATCGAGGCGTCGTTTTACAGCAACTGGGCCGCTTCGAGGAAGCCGACCGTGCCTACGAACTAGCGGCATTGGTTCCGGCGCAATCGGCGGAAGCATTGCACACCCAAGCCGTGGCGCTTCAGCAGCGTGGCGAACACGAAGCCGCCTTGCTTCGCTATGCGTTCGCGCGCGAACGCTTTCCCAATAACGGAGCGGTGCGCCGCTCCGAGGCCTTCTGCCGCTTGCTGGTGGGCGATTTCGAAACCGGCTGGCGGCAGCACGAAGACCGCTGGATGGCGCCCGATCTGCACCTGCGCCGACGGCACGCCGACCGGCCGCTCTGGCTCGGCGTCGAGCCTCTCGCCGGCAAGACGATCATGCTGCATGCCGAGCAAGGATTCGGCGACACGATCCAGTTTTGCCGCTATGTGCCGCTCGTGCTTGCGCGCGGCGCCAGCGTCGTGATGGAAGTGCCGCGTCCGTTGGTTCCGTTACTCGCTTCCTTGGAGGGCGTAAGCCGAATCGTGGCCGAGGGCGATGCGACGCCGGCTTTCGACGTGCAATGCCCGCTGATGAGCCTTCCGTACGCCTTTCGCACGACGCTCGAAACGATTCCGGCGGAAATTCCGTACCTGAAAGCGGATGCACGGCGGCGTGAGTCATGGGCACGGCGTCTCCAAGAGGCGGCCCCTACACGACGGCCGAGGATCGGCCTTGCTTGGTCGGGCAATCCGCGTCACAACAACGACGAGAACCGGTCGCTGCGTTTCGCGGCGCTTGCGCCGCTGCTTGGGCTCGATGCGACCTTCGTCCAATTGCAGCCGCAGGTTCGCCAAGCCGACGAGCAAGCCGTTCGAACAAGCGGCATCGTCTCGTTCCGCGATACGTTGGCCGATTTCGCCGATACGGCCGCATTGACGGAACACTTGGATCTCATCGTCTCCGTCGATACGTCCGTCGCGCATTTGGCGGGGGCGCTAGGGCGGCCCGCTTGGGTGCTGCTTCCTTTCGCACCGGATTGGCGATGGCTGCTGGAGCGCGAGGACAGCCCTTGGTATCCCAGCGCGCGCCTGTTTCGGCAGCAGCGCTCGGGCGATTGGGCGACGGTCATCGAGCGGGTCGTGGCTGCGCTGCAAACCGAGTTCGGGCTCGCGCGCACGCGATAGAGAGCGCCTTAAGGTGCGTACCTTTTCCGGCGGCAAGAATGGTTCTCAACACTCGCCATCTCGATGCCATGACCGGTTCGTATTTTCTATGGATTTCATTGGCCTCACGCAGCCGGGCGCTTGGCGCCGGCTCACATTCCCGACGGGCTTGTCGGCGGATGGGTAGGTCATCAATTATTGGTGTCGGGGTGGAGAATGGCAGCTCGCGCATGCGCGGTACGAGAACAAGATCTGAACCGTTCGCGGTCGATGCTCAATTCGGATTTGCGTCCGTTGTGCCGCGCGATCGCGATGGTCGTGGCGGCAGGGTTGTCGGTGCATGCGCATGCGGCCGGCATCATGAACTTGGGGCATGTCGGTAGTGGGATGCCGACGGCCGGGGTGGCCGGCGTCCCGGGCGGGGCGGTGCCGAACTTGGGCGTGTCGCCGCAACAGGCGTTGCAAGCTAGCCAGCCCTCGATTCGGAATCTCGGGCATGCCGCGCAGGCCATCGCGGCGCAAATCGCCGCGCAGCAGGCGGCTGCGGCCGCCGCGGCGGCGACGCCGTCGACGGTGCCTAATGGGTTGGCGGTCGGCGGATTGCAGGTTGCGCCGGGCGTGACGTTCGCGCCGGACACGAACGGCAATCTCGTCAGCCAAACGACGGATACCAGCAAGCCGGTTCTTTGGATCAACGCGAACGGGCCGACACAAACCGTCGATACGAACGGCAATGTGACCGTCGACGTCAAACAGACCGGGCAGAACGCGGTGCTGACGTGGCAGACGATGAACGTCGGCAAGCAAACCACGTTGAACTTCGATCAGTCGAGCGGCACGCAAACAAACGGCGCGAATAACTGGGCCGTGCTGAATCGGATCAACGATCCGAGCGGAGCGCCTAGCCAGATTCTTGGACATGTGAACGCACAAGGGGCGGTGTACGTCATCAATCGGAACGGCATCGTCTTCGGCGCGGGCTCGCAAGTGAATGTGCATTCGCTGGTGGCGTCGTCGTTGAATCTGCTCGATATGACGAACAAGCTCGTGCAGTCAGACAGCGCGGTGGCGCAGAGCAATCAGCTTTTCCTCGGGACTGCCGCGGGGACGACGGGGGGGCTGGCCAATCCTGAGGCTGGGAGTTCGAGTGGTTTGAACGGCAGTTTCCTAGTGCCAAACGTAGTCCTTGGCTTGGGCTCCGTGTACAACGTGGATGCGAACAATCCTCTCTTGGTACCGGGCGACGTCACGGTCGCGCCGGGGGCGTCGATTACTACGCATACGAACGGTACCGTCACCGACGGTGGTTTCGTGATGATGGCCGCGCCCAATGTGACGAACGCGGGAAGTATCTCGGCGACGGCGGGGCAAGTTGTACTTGCGGCCGGTGTTGGGGTGAGTCTCATACCTAACGGGAATTCAGGCGTTGTAAAGAACCCGCAGGTGCTGCTGCCCGAGTTAAGTGGACAAGTCTCTCAGACGCAAAACGGCAATACCGTCGATCTGACGCCGGCTGGGACATTGATCAACAGCGGGATTATTCAGGCGTCGCGCGGTACGGTGAATTTGCTCGGTAGTCAGGTTCAGCAGAATGGCGTCGTCGGCGTGACAACGAGCGTCAGTACGCCCGGGAATGTCGTGATATCGACGGTTGACGAATATTCGTCGAATAATCCGCTCGGGCAGTCTTACACGGCCGGGGGCACACCAACTTATTTGTCTCTCACATCGGGTGGGCTTCTTACTCGCCGAGCCGGGTTACTAAGTTTCGGGCCCGATTCGGTTACGGCTGTCATGCCGGACGGTAACGGCCAAACGGCAACTTCCACGCCCGGGACCGTCTTTACGCCGGGCAGCGTCAGTATGACGGCCGGGTCGGTTTGGTTGGAGGGCGGTTCACTCATTGAAGCGCCGGGCTCGACCGTATCGATAACCGCGCTTACGCCGAAGGTCGCGTTAAATGCAACGCCTCCCGGGCAGACGGCCGTCCAAGGACGAATCTATCTCGACAACGGCGCGACGATCGACGTATCCGGCCTGTCCAATGTCGAGTTGCCGATCGCGCAAACGCTCGTCACCATCGACCGCATCGGGCAAAACGAGTTGGCCGATTCGCCGTTGCTGCGCGATGGCTTCTTGTTCGGCATGAAGAATGTCGTTGTCGACGGCACGTTGTCGGGTACGCGCAGTGATGGTGTGGAATGGGTGGGTAGCCCGATATTGAATTTGTCGGGATATGTGAACCTTATTCCGCGTACTGTCGATCAATTGTTGACGAACGGTGGCGCTATCACGCTGTCGGGCAATGAGGTCATGACTGCGGCCGGCTCGTCGATGAATCTGAACGGCGGATACGTTCACTACGACGGCGGCATGCTGAACACGACACGGCTCGTCGATGCCAGTGGGGCCATCGTGCCGATCGGGCAAGCGAGTCCGTACGATACTTACGTCGGCATCGCCGGGGAGTTCACAGAGAAACACCCGCGGTGGAATGTGACGAAGAGTTGGTACAACACGTTGCAAACAGGTGGGACGTACGAGGGCGATTACATCGTCGGAGGGAATGCCGGGACGCTGGATATCTTTGCAGAAACGGCAGCGGTGCTCGATGGGGACATCACGGCACTGGCGTTCGGCGGATCCAAGCAAGCGCAAACGAACAACCTACCTAGCGGCGGGACGTTCAACTTGGGTGCTGATCCGCATGCAACGAAACCTATTAATTCATTGACGCAGAACGGAGCGGATGGCGCCCCGAACGGCGAGCAGACCCTGATCATTTTGCAACCCGATGCTCCGGATCTCTCGTCGCTGATACCCAATTTCTCGATCGACACTGCGCTCGATCCCAGTGCGCTCGGTTCTCTATCTCCGACGGACCCCAACAACCTTCTCGCAACGATAGTTTTGCCGGTTAGTGTGCTCAATACTGCGGGGTTCTCCACCCTGTATGTGGCAGCCGATAGGCAAGGAAAGGGTTTTGTCGTGGCGCCGGGCACCGCGTTGAATTTGCAACCGGGGGGCTCGGTGACGCTAGCGGCTGCGGGGGCGACCGGTGCAACGGCGACCATAGCGGGTGCGATCTCAGCACCGTCCGGTCATGTGACGATCTCGACGTCCGGGGACATCGCGGTCACGCCCACGGGTTCGATCAACGTCGCTGGGCAATGGGTCAACAACGACCTACAGGCGGCGCCTGGATCGACCCCGGGCAATAGCGAATACATCAATGGCGGGTCGATCAGCTTGAGTGCCGACGGGCACATCGATCTACAACCGGGCAGCGTCTTGGATGTTTCGGGTGGCGGAGAGGTACTGCCAAAAGGTTCGCTGCTGACCAGCAACGGCGTGCCGGCGGGCAAGGGCGGCAGCGTGTCCCTCGTCACGTATGACGGCGACCTCGCCACGTTGCCGAAGGATCCGTATCTGACGATGGACGGGACGATCCGCAGCTTCGGTTTCTCGGGTGGCGGCACGTTGACGCTTGGTGCGGGTGGCTTTCGCATCGGAGGAGATCCGGCTACGGCAGCGCCTTGGGATATCGTGTTGCCGGCTGATTTCTTCGAAAAACAAGGATTCGGCAACTACGTGCTCAATGCGCTGTACAGCGCAAGCGTGGAACCGGGGGCGACGGTTCCGCTCACGCAGGAAAACCTGCTTCCTACGGCGGGAGGGCTGGAGCAGCTTGGCACCGGAGCCGAACTTGCAACAAGCGGATTGGCGACGGTAGGTGTGCTGGATCCTTATCATCGACAGCCTACCAGCCTTGTAATGACTGGCGCAGGATACCTCGGTATCCCATCGATGCTGAACAATCAGAATCGTCATAGCGATTCGCCTCCTGCGCTCCCCGCCACCGATGGATCGGTCGGGCAGGTCAGTATCGGGGAAGGGGCGTCGATCGTCGGGGATGCGGGGGCGAACATTGGGCTCGGTTCACCGGCGCAGGTGACGGTGCTCGGCTCGCTGATCGCCCCTGGCGGCACGATCACGCTATCGGCGGAAAACGGCGGCGGTCATTCAGTGACAGGCCAGCATAATTCTAACGATAACGCATCGTTGACAAGCAACAGTCAGTCGGTCTGGCTCGGCCCTAACGCATTGCTCGATGTATCCGGTGTGGCATTGACCAACCCGCTGGCTGCGCCTGTAAAGAACGGCTCTACACTCTATGCCCCGAACACAGGGAAAGTATTGCCGGGCGGCTCCGTTGTCATTGCCGACGACTCCGGGTACATCGTCGCTCAGCAGGGTTCGGTCATCAACGTTTCAGGTGCATCGGCTGTTTTCGATCAGCTCGGCGCCAACGGACAGTACGTGGCAACGCCCGCTTGGAGCGATGCCGGCTCAATCACGCTGGCTGGCTCAAGCGGGCTCTATTTCGACGGCACACTAAAGGGGCAGGGGGGAGCGCCGCAGGCCGAGGGAGCTACGCTTACGCTTTCGGCGGATGGCGGTGCGGGTACAGAGTACCGAGCTGATGGCACAAAGCTCCAATTGCCGGGTTCGACCGCGATCGTGCTCCAGCAGAGCGGCCTGCTCGTGCCGCAAGGCCTCGCGCTGGGGAAAGATATCCTCGCCGCAACAGCCGCTACCATAACCAACGACGATCAGACAAATACCCGAATCGCCAGCGGCGTTTTGCAGTTTGCGGCCGACCGCCTGAAAAACTCGGGAATTTCGACGCTTGTGATCGGTAACCCATCGACAATCGGTGCCGTGCCGATCGGATTCGTCGGCGATGTCGATTTGTCGTTGCCTAGGGCTGTGCAGATCTACGGGAACGAGATCGCGGCGCTTAGTGGCGATCAATTGAACTCGCTGCTCAATGGCGTGAAGGACGCAACGGGGAAATACTCCGTTCCGACGATGGCGTCTTTGCTGACTGCTGAAGCGGCGTCCACTACCCCGCCAACGATCAATTCGACTGTGACGATCGACGCGCCTTACGTATCGATCGTCAACCCGGTCACGTACAACCCAACTACCATTGTGCCGATCGCGGCACCGTCCCAGGCGACGCTCGACGTTAGCGCATCCTTCATCGATCTTCAGAACCAGTTTCAGTTAAGCAACTTCGGACAGGCGAATTTCATCAGCACCGGCGACATTCGTCTCAGTTCTACGGCCCTCGGGAACTCGTTGATGCCCGGTGTGCTTTATACACCTGGTAACCTTAGTTTCGCTGCCGCCGATGTTTACCCCGCGACGGGCAACTCATTCATTCTGTTGGCAAAGGGGCCGACGCCAACAACGATTTCGTTTGCCGGAAACGGCGGCTCAAGTGTCCCTCTCTCGGCGGGAGGCACGCTGCTCGTCGATGCCAACAATATCGTCCAAGGCGGAACAGTTCGCGCGCCGTCGGGTTCGATCGTTTTCGGCGTGGGCGATCCGACTAATGCAGCTACCCAGTCCCAATTCTCGGGGCTTCAACTCGTAGCAACCGATTCCGTTACTTTCGGAGATGGCAGCTTAACGTCAGTCTCCAATGACGGTTCGATTATCCCGTACGGCGTCACCGTCGATGGGACCAACTGGCAATTCAATCCCAGTCCTCGAGCGAAAGCGACTAATTTAACGGCGCCCCCCGCAAAATATATCGGCGTGAACGGGAATTCGGTCTCCCTAAGCAAGGGGGCAGCGATCGACCTTTCGGGCGGCGGCGATTTGCAAGCCAGCGAGTGGGTTCCTGGCACGGGCGGTACGCGCGACGTCCTCTCTCAGTACACGGTCAGCTACGCCAACAACCCGACGGGTGTCGCGGTGCCGACGAACGTCGGGGCCACGAATGTCTATGCGATTATTCCGGGCGCACAGTCGCCGGTGTCGGCCTACGATCCCGTATTCGCACAGACCTTGCAGCCGTCGACTAACGCGAATGGTACAGTCGGAACGACGACGACTACCCTTGGTATTGGCCAAGCCCAGTTGAACGGCGTCGCTGGACAGGCCGTGTATCTTTCCGGCGTGCCGGGGCTTGCACCGGGGTACTACACGTTGCTGCCGGGCAAGTACGCCACGCTGCCCGGCGCCTTTCGCGTGACGGTTTCCTCGAACACGGCCGCGGTCGCTCCTGGTGCAACGCAATTGCTGCCTGACGGCACCGTCGTCACAGCCGGCTATTTCGGCGACGCGCTCACGGGTGCACGTAGCGCGACGCCCACCTTATTCAACGTCCAATCGGGCCCGGTGTGGCAACAGTCGTCGCAATATACGCTCACGAAAGCGGACAGCTTTTTCACGACGCTCGCGACCACCAAGGGTAACGTGACCCCACCGCTGCCTGCCGATGGCGGGCAATTGGTGCTCGCCGCGACCAAAGCGCTGACACTCGGTGCGGCGTTGAACACTTCCGCTGATACGGGAGGGGCAGCAGCCGAGGTCGACATTGCGTCGCAAGACATCGAAATCACCGGTGGAAACAGCGCGCCGGTGCTGCCGGGCTATTTGCAGATCGGCGCCGATGTGCTTAATACCCTGAACGCCGGCAGCTTGCTCATTGGCGGCACGCGTACGGCGACAACCTCCGGCGTGACGATCACGCCCATCGCGGATAGCGTTGTGCTGTCCAATGCGGGGGGCGGTGCGTTGACCGGCTCGGAAGTCATGCTTGTGACCAAGACTGACCAGACGGGCAGCGATCCTAACGCCGCGAACGGGCTGCGCGTGGACGCAGGCAGCGCGATGACCGCAAGCGGCAGCTATCCCGCGGCAAAGGACGCCTCAATCACGATAGCCGGCGACGGCGCGCTACTGCGCGTATCGAACGGCGCGATGACGGGCGTCACGCGCACGGGCTCGAGCGGCACGGGCGTCTTGACGATCGGCGCGGGTGCGACGCTTCAAGGCGGGCAAGCCCTTACGCTCGATTCGTCGGGCAGCCTGAAGGTGGATCCTACGGCTGCGCTGTCGGGTAACGCGATCGCCGCCGATGGGTCGGCGATCACGCTGACGAGTCAGCAAGGCGCCGCTGCATCGGGCTTGCCCGGTTTCGTGCTGGGGCCCACGGGATTGGCACAGTTGTCGAATTCGAAGCAAATCTTGCTCCGAAGCCTTGGTGCGATCAATTTCGACGGCAACGTCGACGCGACGTTCGGCAATAGCGTCGTATTGAGCGCGGGTACCTTCACCGGCGACGGCAACGTTACGCTCAACGCGAAGCAGATTGCGTTCACGAACGATATGGGAGCGCCTGAGGCGACGGCTGCGCTCGGTAACGGAACGCTCACCGTGAACGCACCCGAGATCGATTTCGGTGCGGGGACGAAGAACGCGAGCGGCTTTGGCTCTGTAACGATGAACGCGACGAGCGGCATCGCGGGTCAGGGCACAGGGGCCTTCGACTTCGGCGCTGCGACGGTAGCGTTGAGCGCGCCGGTGTTCTTGGCCGACGCGAGTTCCGCATCGACGCTCAAGACGAGCGGTGCGCTGATTCTGAATCAAGGCGCTGGTACGGCGCTTAGCCGACAGGCAGTTGGCGGTGCGTTGAATTTCGTCGGGGGCACCGTTGCCGACAATGGCGCCCGTATTACCGCTGCGGCGGGCAACGTCAGTCTCGAATCGACTTCGGGCGACCTCACGATCAGCGGCGGATCGACGATCAGTTCCGCCGGTGTGGCGAAGCAATTCTTCGACGTGACGGCATTCGCGCCGGCCGGGTCGATCTCGCTTACGGCCGATAACGGTACTGTCGACGTGCAATCCGGCGCAACGCTCGATTTCTCGGGAGCAGGCGGTGGCGGTGCGGCGGGTAGCCTCGCGTTGTCCGCGCCGAAGCAAGGCGTCAACCTTAACGGAACGATCAAGGGCGGAGCCGCAAGCGGCTATATGGGCGGTTCGTTCTCGCTCGATACGGCTAGCGCAGCCGACCTCGACAGCTTGGCAACGACGTTGGCGACAAGCGGTGTCGATAATTCGATCACTATCCATACGAGAACCGGTAATCTGCAACTCTCGGCGGGTAACACGCTGACGGCTCATACGGTCTCGCTCACTGCCGATGGCGGGGCGGGCAGCGCGCCCAGAACGACCGACGGCAACGTCAATGTGCTCGGCACGATCAACGCGTCGGGTAGCGCGGGTGGTGAGATCGACTTATACGGTCGAAACGGCGTCGATGTGGAGGGAACACTCATCGCACGCGCTTGCGCAATAGGCAATGCGTGCGATGACCAACCTCAGAATTTGAATTCGATTCAACGCGGCGGGACCATCAAGATCGGTACCAGCGCTTTGTTCAATCCAAACATCGCGCAACCGTACAACACGACGTACGGCTATGAAAATATCGACCCAGCGAACGCGGGCGTCATCACGATTGGCTCAAACGCGTTGATCGACGTTTCCGGTGGGGCGGCGGGCGGGCTCGCCGGGGGAACGGTCAGTCTTCGTGCGCCGGTGCTCGACAATGGTACCGTCAATGTGAACATACCGGATGCCTTCAATGCGGGGCGAGGCATCGTCGGTTCGCGCGCAACGACGCTCGAAGCTTATGCGGTATGGAGCACGACAGATGCAACGGCAGGGTCGCAGCATTTCGACGGCGTGGTTGATCCCGCGGGTTGGTTCGATAGCAAGGGACACCTGCTTGCTGGTACCTTCACCGGTCAAAGCAGTGGCGGGACGTTCACGTTCACGCCGAATTCGGATGGCAGTGGCGGCGGCACGCTGACCAACACGACAACCGGTGCGCAATTCACTATCGGCAGCGATCCGCAAAGTCTCGCGCAACTGTATACGGGCGTGACGTCTAGTACGTTCAGCGGCTTCGGTGGACTCGACAACATGTATTTCGCGCCGACAGCCGTTAATGGCGACCACCAAGCGTTCTATGGCTATCAAGGCGATGGCACCACGCCCGGTGCATTGATGGGCTTTGTGCAAGCGGGCCTGGGCGGGGTGTCGAATCCTTTTGCAGGTAAAGCGATCGCCAACGCCGCAGTGGTCCCCGGTATCGAGTTGGACAATCCGAGTCCCGCGATCAACGGCGGTGACATCCAAGTGCTGACGACCTGGAATCTGGGGGCAGGCACGTCGCCAACCGATCTAGCTTATCGATTCAACGCGCAAGCGCCTGTCGTCACGTTCCGCGCCGACAACAATGTCAAAGTCAAGGCGAGCTTGACGGATGGGTTCTTTCAGATCGCCAATCCGGTGGGTGGAGGAGGCACGATTCCGGTTCCTCCATTGTCTACCTATGACCAGGTGAACTATTTCTTCGCCGTAAAGCCATCCGGTTACTACGGCGATTTGCTCGGCTACTCGCTTTCCTATTGGGCAACGGACACCGCCCACCACCTCGTCGAGGGACCCGGGAAGCCGGCCGGAGGGACTAAGGAAGAAATCGCTGAGTACTACGCGCTCTATTCGGCTTACGAAAACTATCTTCTATCAAGCGCGGCGGGGACCGGAGTGCCAATTCCAACGGATGGGGATATGGTCGAACTCATCAACTACCGTTTTAGGGCGCCTGGGAACGTAAGTGTCCCGGGGCTGGCGGCCCCGATCGCACCAAGCGCCAACGTGCAGCAAACAGATCCCGGATCGTACTTGATTTACTTAAGCGAGTATCAGGCGTACATCGCGAAAGCGGCTCAGTTGCTGATAAGCAGCAATTACTCGGTGAAACCGTTGGTCGATAAGCTTGCCGCGCCCGCGGTTCAGCCTGATTCGGTGATCGGCACAGCGACGATTCCTGTGCCGGCTGTGACCGACAACTCACCGTCGCCGCTTCCAAATGCCGTCAACCCGTTACCCATTCAATCGGCCTCGCTAGCCGGAGGTTCCAGCAGTAGCTTGCGCTTAGTGGCGGGCGCCGATCTAACGAGTACAAATCCGTTGGCGCTCAAGCCTGCCTCTGTTTTCCTCGGCATGACCGACAGCGGCAACCTGACGCTCGATGGGCACTTCGCCTATATCGATCCCAATGGGCTAGCCCTGCTAGCGCCCACGTCGATTCGCACCGGGGCGGGCTCATTAAGCATTGCATCGGCGAATAACGTTAGTCTGTTGGATTCCGTCGCTCCCGGTGTGATCTATACGGCAGGAGCGTCTACGAATGATGCCCCTAATGGAAATACTCAAATCTCGATTGCTATAGGTTCTCCTGGCGATCCTGATATTATGGTCACGCCGACGTCTCATCCGAACTCCGCAGGCGACGTCTCGATTTTTGCTCAGGGTGATATCAAGGGCATCGAATACACCACGGACAGCACCGGCCTTGTAACAGGCAACACCAACAATGCGACAAGCCAGTTCTGGTGGCAATGGATGGAGATCGGGAATCCCATCGGCGCCGTTGGGAGCACCAATCCGCACCAACAAATGGTCCAAACGTCGATCAATTTCGGTGCGTTCGACCAAGGTGTCATGAGCGTTGGCGGCAATGTCTCTGTCTCGGCAGGCGGGAACATTTCGGACCTGGCTGTATCGTTGCCGACGACGTGGTACCTCACGGCTACGAATACGGACCAGCCTGTGCTGAACACCGTAGGCGGTGGCAATCTGAACGTGAAGGCGGGTGGGGATATTCTTAGCGGCGACTATTTCGTCGCGAAGGGAACCGGCAGCATCACCGCGGGAGGGCGGATCGGTTCGGATATAAGCGTTGCCTCCAACTACATTAACCAACTCGCACCGGTTGCCGTGGGCACGGTGCTCGCGATACAAGATGGTGCGATGAGTGTAACGGCGAGGCAGGGGGCCGAAATTGGGGCGATTCTCGACCCATCTTATTCGACTCAGTCTCCGTCGCGGGGCGGGCCGAATAACGGCTCTCAGTTGCGCGATTACCATATCAGTTCTCCCGATCTTCAGCCGTATTCGTCTACGTCCTCGGTTTCCGTGCTGTCTACGACCGGAGACGTGCAATTCGGAGGGTTAGCTGGTTTGCTGACAGGCGCGACGGGAATGCTACCGTCAAGCCTCGGCTTGATCGCGTTCGACGGTGGGATTGCGATTCAATCGGGAGGCACGCTCTATCCCTCCCCGGTCGGGCAATTGAACCTTCTCGCGGACCAATCGATTTTGATATCGAATTCAGCAGCCTTGTTGACTGGTGCTGGATTCGCTCCCTCGACGTTCGGATTGTCCGACTCCGACCCGTCTCTGATGCCGTCGCCGACGAACCCGAACGCTAATGCGCCTACTCATGCAGCGTTTCCGTTACATGCGGACGATGCGACACCCGCGCGGGTTTACGGTCTGAATGGCGACATCATAGACGGTACTTTACAAACGTCGGGACAAAGTGCTGGTCTTTATACTGACAACATCGTCCTCTCGATCGACAAACCGGCGATCGTCGAGGCGGGACGGGACATACTCAATCTGACGTTCGATGGGCAAAATCTGCGCGGCGCTGACGTTACGCGCATCTTGGCGGGGCGAGACATTTACGATTCACCGCTCCCGTTCAATGACCCAGTCTCGCCGTACTTGATCTTGGGCGGCCCGGGTACCTTCGACATAGAGGCCGGCCGTAACATCGGTCCGCTGACAGGGGCGGCAGAGTTCCATGCGGCAAACAGCGCCGCGCTCATTCTTCCCCCTATGGGCATCCAAGCGGTCGGCAACGCGAGAAACTCATACTTGCCGCACGAAAGCGCGAACGTCAATGTGTTGTTCGGCGTCGGCCCAGGCGTCGATGTCACGACGTTTGTCTCGAGTTATATCGATCCGGCGGCGAACGTCGCGGGCGTCTCTAGTGCGAGTCCCTCGCTCATCGCCTTTATGCAGCAGTACGACGAAGGGCAGTACTTGGACACGGGCTTGCAGCAAGACAAGGACGCCGCGCAAAAAGCTGTGGGCAAGTTGACGGCAGCGCAAGCGTGGTCTCAATTCAAAGCTCTACCCCAGAACGTCCAGCAGCTTTTCGCCGAGCAGGTCTTGTTCAATGTGCTGACGCAGGTCGGTGAAGACTATAACAACCCGAACAGCCACTATTACCAGCAATATTCGCGAGGGTACCAGGCGATCAATACGTTGTTCCCCACTGCCTATGGGTATACGAAGAATGGATTGACGGGCGGACTCAACGGCGCCCAAACGTCGGTCCAGACCGGCAACTTGGACATCCGCGGTACGACAATTCAAACGCAGCAAGGCGGCAGCGTGTCAATTCTCGGCCCTGGAGGACGCGCGCTGATCGGCAGTAGCTCGGCACCGCCGGCGATCGTTGATAGCAGCGGCAATGTCGTCGCGGGCCCAAGCACCATGGGCGTGCTCACGCTGGAAAAGGGCGACGTCGACATCTTCATCGATCAGAGCTTGCTGTTGGCGCAAAGCCGCGTGTTTACCGAACAGGGCGGCGATATGACGATCTGGAGTTCGAACGGGGATATCAACGCGGGTAAGGGTTCGAAGTCGTCCGCCGATACACCCGCGCCGCAGTATGTCTGCGACGTGAATCACTACTGTCTCGTCGATGCGCGCGGTGAGGTGACCGGAGCGGGTATCGCCACGCTGCAAAGTATCCCTGGATCGCCGGTCGGTACGATCAATTTGATCGCGCCGCGCGGTACCGTCGATGCGGGCGATGCCGGCATTCGCGCGGGGAACCTCAATATCGCGGCATTCAGGGTGGCGAACGCGGACAACATTCAGGTTACGGGTACATCGACCGGCATACCGATTGCACAGGCTGTCAATACAGGTGCGTTGACGGCGGCCAGCTCGGCATCGTCCGCAGCGAGCGAGATGGCGCAAGAGTTGGCCAAGAAGAACGCGACGGGCGGCGGGCAGCGCCGATGGTCTATTTCCGTACAGGTCGAGGGCTTTGGGCAGGCGAGCGACGACGATCAGGACAATCGCAAGCGGCGCAAGCACGAGCAGGTTAGCTACGATCCATCGAGCGCGGTGTCCGTCGTGAGCTTTGGCAATGCTGGTGCAGCGCGGCTCCGCAACGTAAGCGCCGAGTAGTCTCGGCGCCGGTAGAGAATTGACGTCTATCGCTTCGCGAAACGCCGCGGCCATGAGTCAGTCATAGCTGCGGCGTGATTACGATGGGTGTTCAGACGTGACCGATTAACGTTGTCGTCGAATAGAACGATCCTGTTTCCGGATTGACGACATCATTCCGATCCGTGGTCTTGCCCGAGAAAATCCCGCACAGGTCGTCATCGTTCAACGCGATGCTATGCGCGTGACCAGGCGTCGTTTGTGGCGTCGTCGCGCTCGTCACGGCGGGGCCGTTGACGATGGCGAGCGAGATAGGCGTCATTTCTTCGATTTCATACTAGGCCCTCGAACGTCGTCTTTTCCGCTTCGAAATAAAAAAGCTACGGCGCTGGGACGTACCCAGCGCCGCAGCGTCACAACCACTCAAGAGTCAAACAAGGTCGATTAACGACCCTTGCCGGCGCAAACCGTGGCGTTGCCGATATCGAGGTTGTAGCCGCTCGTGTTGCTCAGGAAATCGGCTTGGATCGCCGTTTGATAACCAGCCGGCACCGTGTCGAAGCCATTGCCATGAACAATCGAGGCAAATGAGGCGTCGGTGTAGTGATGCGTCAAGAAGTCATGCACGGCCGTCGTAACGCCGGAAGCGGCATAGCACTGGCTCACCAGGATTTCGCTGGTGCCGGACACCGGATAGCCGGTGCTGGGGTTGCCCGAAGCGGGGACCCATTGGGCAGGGCTGGAAGCAAGCGCCTTGGAGTTCGGGGCCGCAGCGCTGCTAACCGCCAGCGACGCATTCGCAGCCGTCGGTGCGTAGTAGTGCGTGTCCACCTTGTTGTACAAGCTAGCCACAGCCAACGCAGTCGAAGCCGACGAGCTTGACGGAGCGAGGAACGTGTTGGTGTAATCCGGGCTCAGGTAAGCGACGGCGGCTTGCGTACCGGACGTTTGATAGCTGAGCAGCGCCGAGCGAACACCACCGCTGCCGGTGGCGCCAACGAAGTTCGAGGGCACCGTACCGCCGGAGAAGTTATTCGCGAACGTGAGGCCATCGACGAACGTGACGCCGGCAGCGGTCTTGCTCGACGACGGGCAAACAGCAGCCAGGTGGCGGGTCAGCAGTTCGGTCGTACCGCTGCCGTCCAGACGGTACACAACCTTGATCGGCGAGCTGGTCGACGAATAGGCCGAACCCGTTTCAGGGTTGATCACAGCGTTCCAATCCTTGATCCCACCCGAGAAAATCCCGCACAGATCGTCGTCGTTCAGCGCGATGCTATGCGCTTGACCCGGCGTCGTTTGCGGCGTCGTCGTGCTCGTCACGGCGGGGCCGTTGACGACGGGAACCGTGATCGGCGTCACGACATACGGGATTTGGATCAGCGGGCCGTCGGCCGTGGCCAGGCCGCTCTTATAAGCCGAGATTTGCGCGGTCGTCAGCGCGGCGTCGCTGTTCGCGAAATCGACCGTGCCCGTCAACCCGGGGGCGAGGTACGTCGGTTGGTTGTTCAGGAACGCGTTTTGACCAGCGCCCGAGCCCACCGAGTAGTACGTGAACGTACCTTCGGTCGTGCCGAAGGCATTGATTTCGGTACCGGCAACACCCGGATTACCGATCGTCGGAGCGACGAGCGACGAACCACCGCCTTGCAGGAGCGGCGAGGCCATGGCAACGGAGGCGCCCATGCCCGAAACGACGAGAGCAAGGATCTGACAAATCTTGCGTTGGCTGGATTTCATGAGATTCCCTAAACGAAGATAAACGGAGAACTTGCTTGATGCGGCCGGAATGGCTGAGGAGCCGCGTAGGAAATGTAGAATGAAATCCGTTTTAATCGTGTGAATTTTTAATAACGGATGGTACGCAACATTTTTGATTCCGGTGAAAACGTTTTTTGCCCACCTTTCGATAATTGAAATGATAACTAGGAATGTCATGAGAAGCTGCTTTTCGCGTTTGAAGATAACGATAAAAATTTAAATGATTTTGGCGCACATAAAACATAAAAATGTCACGCGCATCTGTTCCAACCATTCGAACGATTATCCACACGCGCGAGTGAATGAATGTTGCCCACCATTCGTCATCATTCCGACGATTTCGCACGTTAGTCTCGCGGGTAGCCCGATGGATGGGTACGGCGGCAATAAGGACGAGAGGGACGTAACCGAGAGCGATCGGGGAGCGCGAGATGTCGGCATTCCGTTACGAGGCGATCGACCATGCGGGCAAAACGGCGCGCGGGATACTAGAAGCCGATAGCGCCCGCGCAGGGCGGGGCGTCCTGCGTTCGCAAGGCTTTACGCCCCTGCTGGTCGAACCGGCCGGCGGCAAGAACGCGGCCCGCACAGGAAGAACAACATTAGGCCGCAAACTTTCCCAACGCGAACAAGCGGTCATCACGCGCCAGCTTGCGAGTCTGCTCGTCGCTGGACTCCCGCTGGACGAATCGCTTTCCGTCCTTTCGGATCAAGCGGAGCGCGATTACGTGCGGGAACTGATGGCATCCGTTCGAGGCGAGGTAATGGGCGGCCATTCGCTGGCGAATGCCCTCGGGCAACATCCGCGCGACTTCCCCGATATTTACCGGGCCTTGGTGACGGCAGGCGAACACACCGGCAAGCTCGGCCTCGTATTGTCACGCCTTGCCGACTACATCGAGCAAAGCAACGCATTAAAACAAAAAATCGTATTGGCGTTCACGTATCCGGGCGTCGTAACGTGCATCGCATTCGGTATCGTCGCGTTTTTGCTGAGCTATGTCGTCCCGCAAGTCGCGAACGTATTCAGAAGTACGAAACAGCAATTGCCGTTTCTAACCGTCGCAATGCTTGCCTTATCGGATTTCGTTCGGCATTGGTGGTGGGCTGCGTTAGCGGGAATCGGCGTCGCCGTCTTCGCCATTCGAACCGTGCTCGCGCAGCCGGGCCCGCGTCTGGCCTTCGATCGCTGGGCGCTCACAGCGCCGCTCGCCGGAAGGCTCGTGCGCGGCTACAACACTGTCCGGTTCGCGAGCACGCTCGGCATCTTGACTGCCGCCGGCGTCCCCATTCTTCGTTCGTTGCAAGCAGCCGGCGAGACGTTGAGCAACAAGGCGATGAGCGAGCAGGTGGACGACGCGATCGTGCGCGTGCGCAGCGGTACGTCGCTTTCTCGTGCGCTCGGAAACACAAAGGCGTTTCCCCCGGTACTCGTCCACCTGATTCGCTCCGGTGAGGCCACGGGCGATGTGACGACGATGCTCGATCGCGCGTCGGAGGGCGAAGCACGCGAGCTAGAGCGGCGAACGATGATGCTGACGAGCTTGCTGGAGCCGCTTCTTATACTGGCCATGGGCGGCGTCGTGCTCGTCATCGTCTTGGCCGTGATGATGCCGATCATCGATCTGAACAACATGGTGCAGTAATGCAGCGCCGAACGATGCATGCGCCACATCGTCGATCGGCCACCGGTTTCACGTTATTGGAAATGCTTGTCGTATTGCTGATCGTCGGTCTGCTGACGGCTGTCGTCGCGCTTGCTCCCTCGAGGAATCGCCGCAGCGATCTCGCCGAGGAAGCACAGCGTCTCGCGACGTTATTGGAATCGGCCGGCGACGAGGCGCAGGTTCGTTCCTCCGAAATTGCCTGGGAGCCGGGTGGCGGCGGCTATCGCTTCTATCTACGCGACGACGGCGGCAAGTGGCGGCCGCTGCAAGACGAGCCTTTTCAAGGCCGTCACTGGGGCACCGACGTCACGGCCGTATCGATTCGCTATAGCGGCAGCGGCAAATCGCTCTCGCGCATTGTGTTCGGTGAGGAAAGCATCGCGCCGCAAGTCACGATCACGCTGTCTTCCGGGACGGCTCACTTGAACGTGGTCAGCACGGGGATCGGCAATTTTGTCGTCCGCTGATCGCGCCGCATGCCGGCCGATATGCACGCCAAGTCCATGCTGTTTCACCGGACTGTCACAGTCTTTTCCTACGATGCGACGTTCGCTCGTTTCCTGACCGCGACGAGAGCCGCCGTTGCGCCGATCGCGCGCGGTTCATTTCCGGCCTTTGACCGATGACATTTTCACGGGCGCCGGCCGGTGTCCGGGCGCTGATCGCATGCTTGCCGCTGATCTTTGTCGCGCATTGCGCGGCGCTAAAAGCGCAAGTGCAACAGCCAACGCAAAGACCTGCACAGGAAGGGGCCAAGCCGGCCGACGCGCAAAGCGCAACCGGCAGCGCCGACAGCGCGCGTCCGTTTCACTTGGCGCCGCAACCGCTCGCAGACGCATTGAAGAGCTTCCGTCAACTGAGCGATCTCGTGATCTTGGCGCCGGCGCCGCTATTGGAAGGCAGGACGAGTTCGGTGGTGGAGGGAAATTTGGGGGCGCGCGAGGCGTTGGAGCGAATGTTGAGCGGGACGGGTTTGCACGCTGAATTTACGGGCCCTGACGAGGCGATCATCGTGGCCGACCCCGCACCGCCTCAACCCATGCAAGCCCAGGCGGCCGAAGCGCCGGCGGACGCGCCGATCGGCGGTATCGACGGCAACGAGGCACGCCGTGCCTTCGCGGCGGTGCTGCAAGCCGGCATGACGCGCGCGCTGTGTGCGAATCCCGCCGCGGTGCCGGGGAGTTACCGTCTGCTCGCGCAACTGCGGATCGACGAAAACGGGAGGGTGGTCAAGGTGGATGTCGTGGAATCGAGCGGTCTCGCCGCGCGCGATGCGGCAGTGACGCATGCGCTGCGCGGCCTCGTCCTCGATGCGCCGCCCCCGCCCGGCTTGCCGCAACCCGTCGCGATCCTGCTGCGTCCGGCCGGAAACGGCGTGCATATTCGTTGTCCCTAACTCGGCCACCGGAACCCGCCGCCATGTCCGATAGCTCACGCTCGCAGCTCAAACAGATCCTGACGGAGCGCTACGCCTATCTGGTGCGCCGCCTGGAGCGCGTGACGGGGTCGAAGGAACGCGCATCGGACGCCTTGCACGAAACATGGTTGCGCCTGGAGAATGCGAACGTCTCGGCCCAGGTTGCCAACGCGGATGCGTACATCCTCGGCATGGCCAACAACGTGGCCATCGATCAACATCGGCGCGAGCGGCGGCATCTGCATGACGACGATGTCGAGAATCTGCTCGAAGTCCCCGATGAACTTGCCAACCCGGAACGAATCGTAGCTGCACGCCGGAAGGTCGAAGCGCTGAAGGAAGCGCTGCGCGGATTGACGCCGCGCCGCCGCGATATTCTGCTCGCCGCCCGCGTGGACGGCTTGCTGAACCGCGAAATCGCCGAACGTTTCGGCATTTCTTTGCGTCTCGTGGAAAGCGAATTGAGCACGGCGATGAAGCATTGCATGCAGTGCATGCAAGACATGGGCGATGCGTATCCAGGCTCGAAAGGCGGGCCGCGTAAATTTTGAGCGGCGTAATGATGACGAAAGCACGAGTCGATTTCTCAACCGAAACAGCGGAAGGTCCGCACGAGGAGGCCAGCCAGTGGCTGCTTCGCCTGCGCTCGGGCGCCGCCACGCACGCCGATGCGGACGCGTTTCGTGACTGGTGCGCCAAAGAGCCCGAGCAAGCGGCGTTGCTTTCCGGCACATGGGGTGCGCTGCGTACGGCCGCGGAGGAAATCGCCCAGGAGATCGCCGAAGAACGGCGCAACGGCGTGCCTGCGTGGGCCGAAGCGGCGCGCAAGCAGCGCGCGGTCAGCACGGGCCGTCGCGCGTTCATCGGCTTTGCCGTCGCGGCCGGCGCGTCATGGCTGGCCATACGCCCGCCGCTAGGCTTGTGGCCGTCGATCGGCGATCTGGCCGCCGATTATCGTACCGGCACCGGCGAGCAGCGGCGGTTCGCGCTTTCGGAACGTGTGACTGTCGAATTGAACACGCAAACGCGGGTGGATGTTTTAGCGGCGAGCACCGCGACGAGAGGCATCGAACTCGTGGCCGGCGAGGCCGAGATCGACGCGGCCACACCGTCCCCGTCGCAAGCCCGCTATATGCGTCCCGTCACGGTGGTGGCAGGCCGCGGGCATATCGAAGCGGCCGTCGCGCGCGTGAATGTGCGCAAAACCGGCGATCAAGTGTGCGTGACTTGCATCTCTGGATCCGCCATGGTGAATCACCCTCTACGGCGCGTTACGCTCAAAGCGCAGGAGCAGGTGATCTACGACGACCGTCGCGTCGATGCGATCGCTTCGGCGGATCCGGCCCAAGTCACCGCGTGGCGGCGCGGCGTGCTCGTCTTCGACGGCGTGCCGGTGTCTCAGGTCGTCGGCGAAATCAACCGTTACCGGCCGGGCAAAGTCATCTTGCGCAATGCAACGCTCGGGCGCAATCGCATGCAAGCGCAATTTCCGATTGCGAAAGTCGACGACGTGCTCGATATGCTCGCGAAGCTTTACGGTGCGCACGTCACGCGCCTGCCCGGCGATATCGTTCTTCTAAGCTGACGGCGTCGGCCACACCTCCGGCGACGCACATTCTTGCGTCGAACCTTGCGGGTTACGCACACTCCTTTCGACCTTATCGATAAAGGCCGGCTCAGAACCGGCCACCGAGGGGGCCGAAGCCGGCGGCAAGACGCGACGGCCGTGCTGCGCATTCGATCCGCCGTGATCGAGGCGCTCGGGCGCGCTCGCGCCCACTGCTATCGAAGGTCGCGATGAACAAGCGAGCTACGCAGGCGGGGGGAATCTACCCAACCACGCAAATACCGTCCCGAGATGCAAGCGACGGCGCCATCCGCTGGCTCCTGCGACTGCGCGCCGGGCTGCGGCGCGGCGCTCAGCGCGCCGCCTTCAAACGTTGGCTCGAGCAAAGCGCCGAGCATGCGCAAGCATTAGAGGAAGTCCTCTGGATCTGGCATGTGCTGGGTTCACGCGCTGTTCTCGACGCCGTCATGCCTAAGCCAAGCGCCGCCGGCGCTCACGAGAGCCCGACCGACGACGGCTAGCCGGCGTCTGCGGGTTACGCGAACTGGCTTCGACCTAGGTATTGAGAGCCGCGATGCGCGTTGCCGATCGACGTTCGATCGAGCGACGGCGCATCACGGAGCGCACCTCTGATCGGGCGCGGCTTTCCACGCCGCATCGAGCGGATCGTCGATGCTGCGATAGGGCTCGAGCAAAAACGGAAATCGATCGGATAACGCCGCAGAGTTTCGCAAAGCCACGATATGGTCGACCATCCATTGCAGCAACTCGCTTCCTTGCCGGACTTGGGTGGGGTGCCAGTGCGGCATCGCATCGAAGAGCGCGGCGAAGCCATCCCATCGCGAGCTTCGCCCATTGGCTTCCGGTTTGATATAGGTCTTCAGGCAAACATCGTCGTTTGCCGTCATCTCGCCGATAAAAAGGCCGCGGTTGCTCGGCACCCCGATTTGTTTCCACCCCTCGACAAGCGCCAGCGCGCGAATCACGCGAGCGAGAACGAACACGATGGTCGTTTCCTGTTCGATCTCCGCGAGCGAGGTCGTGCCGTTGCGTTGCATGCAGCGCGCCACCGCATGCGGGCGTACGACCGTCGACGCAAAGCTTTTCAGCACGAGATCAGGGACGGTCAACTGCAACTGAAACTCGCGCAACCCGTGTTCGCCGCTCATCGTCGAGAAGTTGACGAACAATCCCTGCGCCTGCCCCAGTTCACCGACGTAAGGATCCAACCCGAGCCGTTCGAGCTTGGGCGCGACTTGCCGCGCGAGCAAACGCATCAGATTGCGGCGCGTGCGCGGACCCGCGAAGTGCTCGAGGCACTGCGCCACTACGTCGGAGATTTCGGCGCGGCGCTCCTCCGCCACCATGCGGGGAGACCGGCTCAGGTCGAAGCGGGCGCGTCCATGCGCCACGCGGGGGTCTACGAACATTCCGAAGCCTCATGGGTACGGCGGAGCGCCAGGCTTACCGGCGTGCGGTATCGGCGGGGCGTCCGACAGCACGAGATGGTCGGACGACGCGGCGTAGGCGTCAAGTATCCGTTGGCAGGTGTGATCGATAGGGCGGTTGGCTCAACATTGACGGAGTGAATCAGGTGATACGCACGGTCGTGGAGCGCTTCGTGGAGCAGTGTCCGGCTGCCGTCATGGCGAGGCTGGTGATGCAGTGGTCGTTGCAGGCGGAATCGATGCGGGATCCAACCGAGAAGGAGGACGAGGACGAGTCCACGCGGGAACAGGTGTTTGCGCTTTTGGTGCAAGCGTTGGCGCCCATCGCGAAGCGCATAGGTGGTTCGGCGCGGGATTCGTATAGCGCGGCATCCGAATTCGTCTCGCTCGTCACTGCGTTGCACGACAAAATGAGCCGCGTGCACGCGCAATGGGCGCGCTCGCTCATCGCGGATAGCGTCGACGTGTTGCGGGCGGCCTCGATGCCGCGCGCGAATGCGCAGCGTGCGATGGCGTCCGGATTCCGGCTGCGCATCGTGGGGCTGCCCGCCGTTTCCGGGCGCGAGGTGGGCGCGGACGACTTCGCGCGCCCAAGCACGTCCATGCCAACCCTGCTGCCTGTATACGATCCCGAACTTGCGATGATCGTCGATTTGCTGCCGCATGACCGGCCCCGCGCGCGCGGACGCCGGCTCGAATTGCAATCGGTCCGCGCGGGCGAGCTTTGGATCATCGGCGAGGACGTCGAGACGAGCGCCGTATTGATGAATTGGCCGAGGCACGGCGGGGCGTTTATCGTCGCCGAAACGGGGGCGCCTCCTCGATATCGGCACAGCGTAACCTCGCCCGAGCAATGGGCCTACGACGGCGGTACCCTCTGCGAAGAGAGTCTGGAAACCGACGATGAAACGGGCGGCACGTTTGCCTTGCGGCGGATCGTTTGGCGGCAGGACGGGACAACCGACGCCGTAGGCGAACAAGGCGAGGGCAACGAAGAAGGCCTTGCGATCCTGACCAACGTGCCGGCGCATCAACTAGACGCAGTCGAAGCTGTTCGCCTGTTTCGGACGGCGTGGCTCGAGAGTGCGCCGCTACCCATCGAGGCGCTCGTCGATGACACGCTGCTCGCAGCCATCCCGCCGCGGGCGGCTTCGTTGGCGAGCGGATTCGTCGCGCTCGCCTACAACCTGCTCAGCACGATGATGCGTGTCGTGAGTTCCACGCTCGAGCTGGACCAGCGCGAACTGGCGAAGCTCGCGCAGCGAATGACGGCGGGTATCGATTCGGCGTATCCAGGCATGATGATCGCGTTGCCGCCCGAAGACTGGCGCCGCTTCGATACGTTCCCCGATTCGGACATCCGCGAAATTCTATGGCGGCTCGCGATCCATCTGGACCCGCGCAGCGAGCGCCGTAAGCGCCGCGACCAGCGCGCTTATACGAAGACGCAGGCGAGCTTGCGCGCGGCGACGCTCGAACGCTTGCTGCGCGACGACGGCGAGCCGCACTCGGCCGGACCATTCAAGCCCCATACGATCGCCATGGCGACGCGCGATTTCAGCGCCAATCCGTCGCGTGCTCTGCGCTACGCGAACGAATCGCTCGTCATGGTGACGAAATACAATCGTCCGATCGCGCTGTTGGTCTCGATCGACGATTGGAATCGGCTGATGGGCGAGGTGCGCGAAACGAGCATCGAGCGCGTTTCGCTCGAATGCGCGGGGCATGTGTGCGGCGATACGCCGGCGATCTTCGGGGAGCGCTCGTTCAACTAACCGGTCAGGCGATGGACCCAGACGACTTGCGTCCAACTGAAATTGCCGATGCCGTAACGGGCGATCAGCGTATCGATGCGCACGTTGATCCGCGCGCCGCGGACGCGGCAATGGACGAGGAAGTAGCCGCTGTCCACGCCGACGAGTGCCCCCTCGGGCAACGTTGCGCCAGCTTGGACCGGGGCGAGGTATTCGGCCAGTTCACCGGTGCTGACGAAATGTGCCGTCGCGCGTCGCTCGACGATACGGCGTGCTTGGCTAGTCGCAAGCGTCGGAATCGCCGCAACGAGCACCGGCTCGGGCGCCGTATTTGCGTTGACGGTCGTAATCTCGGGCAGGAACGTCACGTAGGGAGTGAGCGTTTCTATCGCGTGCGCATCGTAGCCGTCCACGCGGGCGAGATCGGCGGCGCCCACGAGTTGCAACGGCCATTTTCCTTCGGTCGGGGTTTGGCTCAGCGAGCGCGCGATATAGTCGGCCGTGCGCTTGGCCAAGGCGGGGTCGAGCGACAAGCCCTCGAGCAGGCGGCGATAAGCAAGTAGGGCTTGGGGGTTCGCACGCCATGGCTGCCCCGGTGCGCTGCGTTCTACGAGATCGCTCAGGTTCAAGCGCGCTTGCGCGTCCTCCACGCTGCCAGAAATCGAAGCACGGGCCAGTTCGCCGTTGACGGCTGCCGCGCCGGGCGGCAAGAAGTCGGCCAGCCGCGTATCGCCGACGGGCACGGCCCAAGATTGACCCGCGTAGGTCGCGTTCGACGTAATGGTCTGTGCGCGCAACGTGGCGCGCGCCCATTCGACGGCCGCGCGTTCCGCCCACATCGTCTGCATCGACAAGCGCTGATTCTCCACGTCGCGCGTGGCGACTTGCTCGCGCCACAATACACTCGCGGCTAATGTTGCCGTCAGGGCGACGACGAGCAGCACGGTAACGATCGCGATACCACGTTCGCGGGGTACGGCTAGGTCGCGCGCTCTGGTCGGCTCATGCATGGATCGGCTCAGGCTCGTTGGCACGTGGGAGAGGCAAATAAGGCATGCCTCATGGCTCGAAGGCGAGCCATGCGTGCAGGATGCTCGCATGGGCAGATGACGATATGCCGAAGCCCGCCGCTAAACCGGCTGCCCACAGCGCTTGCGAAGCGGGGCGCAGCACGGTTTGTGCGGATGCCAACGGCTCGATCAACGTTGCGACGGAGCCTGTCGCCCAAATCAGGAGCAGACAGAGTACCGTGGCCAGTAACGCGCCTACGCCGAAGTAATAGCGCGCCGCCGCGGGACGAGAGACGAATACGCTGCGGTAGTGCCGCTGATTCGACAGGACGATGGCCGCGGCTTGGGCGAGGGCTACGACGATCAGAGCACCGGGCCAAAACAGCGGTTGATCGCTGCGTGGATCGACGGCCAGCAATACCGCGACGAAACAGAACGGGGGCGCGGTCATCGTGACGAGCGCCCAGGACAGCAGTTGCCATGCATACCACGGCTTGCGCCACCTTAAAGGCAGCAGGGGGACGTAATCGTCCTCGGCGCGCGCCACGGTGCTTTTTGTTCTAAAGCGTGCTTTCAATCCATTCGTAATCGACATGAAAACGTTTCTCCGCATGCGTCAACGTATAAACCTAAGGACGCAGCCGGAGCGCATATCCCGCAAAACCGCGGTCGTCACGTCGTCGATGTGAGACTTATATGAGCGCTGTCATAAAAAGTTGCGATATCTACCATGACGATAACCGCTTGAAACGTTCTCGTACGCATCGATCCGAGCGATGCGTTATGTGTCCGCGCGATGACAAACGCGTAGACGAACGACTTTAAAAAAACCGTGCGGCACTAGGCGTCGTATTCCGTCTAGTGACTTGAGCACCGCGCTTTATCGATCGAATCAGCAGGCGACGATCGAAGCGGCCGCAACGATTTTCATACTGATAAACGCGTCATGGGCCGACGCGGGGAGCCTACCGATCAATGAGCGAGCATGAAGTCGGGCCGGACCACGAAGCGCGAATTCTCGCTGCGCGAGAGCCGAGCGAAGCAGCGGCATTGGAATTGGCGGACGATGCCGCGCTAATCAATCTGCGCGATACGGGGCGCTTTCTCGAGGTGCTCTCGTCGCTCAAATGCTCTTTGGCTTTGAGCCGAAGGCCGTCCGGCGTTGCATTGCTCGGTGTGGAAAACGGGATTCCAACGCTATCGGCCTGCGTGTTGCCGCGTTCGATGGGGATGACGGTATCGGGCAATCGATTGGCCGTCGCGACGATTCATGAGTTGATGATGTTCGCCAACGTGTCGACGCTCGCACCGCATTATCCGCCAAGGCCGGGGTATTACGATGCGATGTTCGTCCCGCGCATGACGTATTTCACGGGCGACCTCGATTTGCACGACATGGCGTTCGACAAACAAGTCGTCCTCGCCGTCAATACGCGCTATTCGTGCGTTTGCGTGATCGACGGGTATTTCAACTTCACGCCGATTTGGCAGCCGCCCTTTATCACCGAATCGCTGCCGGACGATCGCTGCCACTTGAACGGCATGGCGTTCCATGGCGGAAAAGTGCGCTACGCCACGGCGCTCGGCGATACGAATACGTCGTTCGGGTGGCGCGCGAATATGGCCGATGGCGGCATCGTCATGGAGGTCCCGTCGGGACGCATCGTGGCGCGAGGGCTGTCGATGCCGCACTCGCCGCGCGTCATCGGTGGCCGGCTGCTCGTGCTCGAAGGCGGGCGCGGACAGGTTTTGCAGATCGACCCGGCGACGGGCGCCAAACGCGTACTGGCCACGTTGCCGGGCTTCACCCATGGTCTCGCCGAGTACGGCGGCGTGCTGTTCGTCGGTTTGTCGAAGCTGCGCGAGAGGCGCGGGCCGCAGGGGTTGCCGATCGAAGAAGAGCGGGAAACGCTCGTCGCGGGCGTGGCCGCGATCGATGCCGGCAGCGGCGAAGTGCTGGGCATCCTGCAGTTTTATAACGGCGTGCACGAGGTGTTCGACGTGCAAGTGATGCCGAACGTCTTGCGTGCCGAGATTTTGAGCCCGAACGAGTGGCGCGAAACCCCGTCGATCGCGACGATGACGACCGGCTTTTGGCAGACGCGGCCGCGCGAGGAAGACGAGGCGGCCAGTGCGAAAGGCGAGGCATAACGATCATGCAAAAAAATCTGCGGGTTTCGTGCACTCGTCTCGTCTTGGTTAGTGAACGTCGAGCCGATAGCAATCCACGGCTGACCGTTCGATATTTCGTTAGGAATACTAATCGATTGTCACGCGGTTGAAACATCGTTATGCGGGCGCGGTACGAAGGAGGGTGCGGACAGATGCAAACGTCTACGAACCGGCGCGGCGAGGAATCGAATGAAAAGGGGAATGGCGCATGCCGCCGAGAGTTGACGGGGAACCCTGCGGACGCAATTGGTCACGGCACTGCCGCTGGGCAGGCGTTGCCGTGATCAGCGGGCTGAGCCTAGCCCAAGCCGCTCGGGCGCAAAGCGCGGACGCCGCGAAGAGTGCCGCCGCCGGCGCGCAAACGAGCGCGCCGCGCGTATTCGACGTGAACGAGTACATCGTGCGCGGCAATACGACGTTGCCGAGCTTGGATATCGAGAAAGCGGTGTACCAGTTCGAAGGTCCGGGCAAGACGCTGACGGACGTCGAAGCCGCGCGCGACGCGTTGCAGAAGACCTATCAAGACAAGGGCTATCAATCCGTCGTCGTGGAATTGCCGCAGCAAGAAGTCAAGAACGGCGTCATCGTGCTCCAAGTCGTCGAAGCGCGCGTGGGGCGTGTGCGTGTGGAAGGCGCCAAATACGATTCGCCGCTGCGCATACGCGATGCCGTGCCGGCGCTTGCCGAGGGCAAGGTGCCCGATTTCGGGGCCGCGCAACAACAGTTGGCCGACCTGAATCGCTCGGCCGACCGGCAAGTCATTCCGGTCCTGAAGCCGGGCACCATGCCGCAAACGGTGGATGTGGATTTGAAGGTCGACGACCATAGTCCGGTGCACGGCACCATCGACTTGAACAACGACAACAGCCCGGGCACGTCGGCGCTGCGCACGAGCGCGACGCTCAGCTACTCGAACTTGTGGCAGCTCGGTCATGTGCTGTCGGGAACGTATGTCATCGCGCCGCAACATCCGAACGATGCGCGCGTGTTCTCGTTCTCTTACCTTGCGCCGCTGCAAGACTCGCATTGGAGCTTGCTGGCCACGGTGGTGCATTCGGACAGCAATGTCGCGTCGGTTGCCGATACGAACGTGCTCGGCAAGGGCACGACGTTCGGGCTGACGGCGATCTACACGCTGCCGGCGACGGATACCTACGCTCAATCGGTCAGCGTCGAGATCGACCGCAAGCATTTCGACGAGACAGTGAGCGTCGTCGGCCAAAACTCGACCGTGCCGCTCACGTACGTTCCCGTGACGGTGGCCTACAACAGCCAGTTGAGTCTGAAGCAGTCGCAAACGAGCTTCAGCGCATCGCTGACCACCAATATTCGCGGCGTGGGCAGCGATTGGAGCACGTGGGACAGCAAGCGCTACAACGCGCAACCGGACTTCCTCTACGGCAAGTTCGATATCGATCATACGCAGTTGCTCCGCAGCGATATGAAGGCGCGCGCGCACGTCACGGCGCAGTTGGCCGATTCGCCGCTCGTCTCGAGCGAACAGTTTTCCGCGGGCGGCATGAACAGCGTGCGCGGTTATATGCAGGCCGAGGACACGGCCGATAGCGGCGTGATCGGATCGTTGGAACTCGTGAGCCCGTCGGTCAGCAAGTGGCTGGGCAAGACGGTTGGCGACCATGTGGGCGAGTGGCGCTTCCATGCGTTCGTCGATGCCGCGCATCTTTGGCTGCTGAGCCCGCTGCCGGAGCAGACATCGAGCTACAACCTATTGAGCGTGGGCGTAGGCACACGCATGCAGATGCTTAAGTACGCGAGCGCGGATTTCGAAGCGGGGTGGCCGCTCAAGCCTGGGGTCTACACGCGGGCCTACAGTCCGCGCTTCGACTTTTATGTGCGGCTCGGTTTTTGACGGCGGTTCAGATCGATGCGTGCCGGCTGGCGCCGGCGCGGTCCATTCGGGGGTTATGGTGAAGCGAGCATTGGTGTTGATGGTGACCGCAGTGCTGGGGTTGTTGCCCGGCGTGGCGAATGCGTGGTGGCAATCGGATTGGTCGTATCGCAAGGCGATCACGATCGATATGAGCCCGAAGGGCGCCAACGTGGCGAACTTCTCGGGACGCATGCCGCTCCTGATCCGGTTGCATTCGGGCAATTTCCAGTTCGACGGCGTGGCCGATAACGGCGGCGACATCCGGTTCGTCGCGGCCGACGACAAGACGCCGCTCAATTACCAGGTCGAACAGTACGATCCCGTGCTCGGCGTCGCATTGATATGGGTCGACGTGCCGGCCATGCCGGCCGGCGCGGCGCAATCGATCTGGATGTACTACGGCAACAAGAAGGGCGGCGATGCGGGCAAGGCCTCGCAAGTCTTCGATCCCGATTACACGCTCGTCTATCACTTCGACGATGCCGCCGGCACGCCGCCGAAGGACGCGACGGCCTATGCGAACAACGGCCGCAACGCCGCGTTCAAGACGATCGAGGACGGTATTGCCGGCAAGGGAGCGCGCTTGGACGGCTCGAGCACGCTGGCGTTGCCCGCCTCGCCCTCGCTCGACGGCGCGGCCGGCGCGAGTTTCACGTTCAGCGCGTGGCTGAAGCCGGCGGCGCTCGGGCCCAACGTTCTGCTCTACAGCAAGCGCGATCAAAGCAACGCATTGCTGATCGGATTGGACAACGGCGTGCCGTTCGCCGAAGTGGACGGCGGCGCGGCGCCCGTTCGCACGCCTGCCGGCACGGCCGTGGCCGTCAACCAATGGAGCCACCTCGCGGTGACGGCGGACGGCAAGACGCTGACCGTCTACGTCAACGGCAAGGAGATCTCGCGAATCGCGGCCACGTTGCCGGCGCTGACCGGTGCGGCCGTGGTGGGCGGCGACGTCGATGGGGCATCGGGCGGCTTCGCGGCCTATAACGGCGCGCTCGACGAGTTGCGGCTCTCCAAGGTCGCGCGTCCGGCCGAAGAGATCGCGCTCGAATCGTTGTCCGAAGGCTCGGAATCGAAGCTTCTCGCGTACGGCGCCGACGAAAAGCAATCGGGTTTCGGCTTCGGCTATTTCGGCGTGATCGTGCATTCGGTGACGATCGACGCGTGGGTCGTCATCGGCATCTTGCTCGTCATGGCGGCGATCTCGTGGATCGTCATGTGGACGAAGGCGCAGTACGTGGGAACGGTCGATAAGGCCAACGAATTTTTCGTGCAACGCTTCCGTCAAGTCGCGGGCAAACATCTCGTGGGGCTTGCGCACACGGCGGAGGCGAGCGAGGAAGGGCGGCAGTTGAGCAAGTCCTCGCTCTATCGGCTCTACAAAGCCGGCGTCGCCGAAATTCATAGCCGCGTGGACGACAACGGCCGCACCGTCATTACCTCGGAATCGATCGAAGCGATTCGCGCATCGATGGATGCGACGCTCGTGCGCGAAAACCAGCGGCTGTCGAAATCGATGGTGCTGCTGACCATCGCGATCTCGGGCGGTCCGTTCCTCGGGCTGCTCGGGACCGTGGTGGGCGTGATGATCACGTTCGCGGCGATTGCCGCGGCCGGCGACGTCAATGTCAACGCCATTGCACCGGGTATCGCCGCCGCGCTCTTGGCGACGGTCACCGGCTTGTTCGTCGCGATTCCCGCGCTGTTCGGCTACAACTATCTGCTCATCCGCAACAAGAACGTGACCGCGAACATGCAGGTGTTCGTCGACGAATTCGTCACGCGTCTCGCGGAAGCGCATCGGGCGCCCGATCACGCGCTGATGGCCGATTGAGCGGACTGAACCCAAGCGGAGGACATCATGCAGGTTCAGGACGACGACAAGCCGTACGACGACATCAATATCACGCCGATGCTCGATTTGGCGTACGTGCTGCTGATCATCTTCATCATCATGACGACGGCTTCGGTGCAGGGCATTCGCGTCGATTTGCCGAAGGCGAGCTCGTCCACTAGCCTCGCCAAGCCGAAGACCAAAGCGATCACGGTGGCCGATTCGGGTCAAGTTTATCTGGATGCCTATCCGGTCACGATGGACGAACTCGAAAGCCGGCTGCGCACCGAGAAGGCAACCAATCCCGATTTCCCGATCGTGCTCAAGGGCGACTCGGCCGTGCAATACCAAAAAGTGATGGACGTCCTCGATCTGCTCCGGCGGCTGGACTTGTCGCAGGTCGGGCTCGTTACCGGCCGCGCGAAGCAAGGCGGATAGGGGCCCACGATGGAGATGGCATATCAGGGCGGACCGCCGAGGAAAGGCGTGCTGCGTTACGTCAAGCCTGTCGCGATCGGGCTCGTGCTCATCGGGTTGGCTGCGCTCATTTGGCACTACGCGTCGGATACGGCCGGTGTGAAACGCGTCACGGCGCCGCAGGTGACGACCGTCATTCCGTTGCCGCCGCCCCCGCCGCCACCGAAGCAAAAGCCGCCGCCCGAGAAGGTGAAGGAAGAAACCAAGACGCCGGTCGATAAGCCGACGATCGCGCCGAAGCCGTCGGAGACGCCGAAGCCGAGCGATAACCAGCCGAAGCAAATGACGATGAACGCGCCCGCGCAGGCCGGGACCGACAGCTTCGGCATCGGCGCCGGTGACGGCTCGGGCAACGTGGGCAGCGGCGGGGGCGGGCGCTTCGGCAACGCGAGCTACGCACAGTACATGGTCTACGTGCTGCAACGCGCCATCGAACAGGACAAGGGCGTACAGGACGCCGGCGGCGCGCGCTTTACGGGCAGCTTCAATTTGTGGATGGACGCGTCGGGGCGCATCACGAAGGTTGGCATTGCGCAGTCCACGGGCGACGAGAAGATCGATGCGGCCGTGGTGGCCGCCATCGAGGCATTGGGTAAGGTGGACGAAGCACCGCCGCCCGCCACGACGTATCCCGTGCTCGTGAAGCTGCAGGGACGCAAACCGGTATAGCGCGATGCCCGGCTCTAGCTACGGGCGATACCGAAAAAAACAGCAGTTATGCGGAGAGATTTGATGATTCGAAAGACACATCGACGGGGTTCCCCGCGTGCCGAGGCTCGCATGTTCGCACCGCCGCTGTCGCGGATGAGCGCGACGCTGCTTACGCTCGGGTTGATTTGCGCAGGCTCGGTTCACGCCCAATCGCTCGAGACGCAAGCGGCTACGGGCAATGCCGCGCCGACGGAAAGCACGGTGATCAACCTGATCAATCTGCTCGTCAAGCGCGGCGTGATTACGCAGGCCAACGCGAACGATCTGATCCACGAGGCGCAGGCGGAAGCATCGCAAGCGAAGGCGGCCGCGGCCCGCGCGCCCCGCACGGCCGCGGTCGTAAACGGACCCACGCAGCCCGGCGACGTGGCCGTGCCCTACGTGCCCCAGGTCGTACGCGACCAGATCAAGGATCAGGTCAAGCAGGAGGTCATGGCGCAAGCGAAAGCCGAGAACTGGGCGCAGCCCAACACCTTCCCGGACTGGGTGTCGCGCATTACGATCGACGGCGATTTGCGCGTGCGCGACGAGTATCGCTTCTTTAGCGGCCGCAACGCGAACAACGTGACGAACTTCGCGGCGATCAATCAGGGCGGCGGATTCGACGTCAACTCGGCCACGAACAGCGCGCAGGTGCCCACGCTCAATACCACGGGCAACCGCAACAACCTGGAACGTTTCCGCGCGCGTCTCGGCGTCACGGCTCAACTGTCGGAGCAATTGAAAGCCGGCATCGGGCTTGCCTCGGGTAACGACAACGGACCCGTCTCGACCACCGCGACAGCCGGCGGCGGGTTCTCGAAGAAGAACATTTGGCTCAATAAGGCATTCTTCTCCTACCAGCCCACGCCGTGGCTGAACGTTCTCGCGGGCCGTTTCGACAATCCGTTCTTTTCGTCGGATCTGCTGTTCTCGAGCGACCTGGAGATGGATGGTTTGGCGGCCCGTTTCCAGCATGCGTTGCCGGCTAATCGTGACGTGACGTTATTCGGCACGCTCGGCTTGTTCCCGATTCAATACACGTCCGACAACTTCCCCTCGAACAGCGTCCAGAAGGTAGGCGGCGATACGAAATGGATGCTCGGCGCGCAATTCGGCGCGCAATGGAAGATCGATCCGCACAATACGGTCAAGGGCGCGATCGCTTATTACGACTTCCAGAACTTGCGCGGCACGTTGTCCTCGCCCTGCGCGCTATATGCCGGCGTGACGAGTTGCAGCACCGACAACGAAGCGCCGACGTTCATGCAAGGCGGAAACACGCTGCTTGCCTTGCGCAACATCGTGCAGAACCCGAATCTCGCACCGGGCGCGACGCCCGAACCGCAATTGTTCGGGCTGGCTTATAACTACCGCTTGCTCGATGTGAAGGGGCAGTGGGATACGGTGGTGGCCAATCGCCTGAAGCTGCGGCTGGACGGCGAATACGTTCGCAATCTCGCCTATAACGAGGACAAGGCGTTCGGCGCGGCGTCGCTGCCCGTGAACAATTACGATTCGACTTCGATCAACGCGCAGCGCTCGGATTACCGCAGCGGCCCGAACGGGTACTTCGCGAAAGTGACGTTGGGCGAGCCCGAGCCGAATTCGAAGGGGCAATGGAATTTCTCGCTGGGCTACAAGTACTTGCAACCCGACGCGACGCTCGATGCGCTTAACGACCCGGACTTCCATCTGGGCGGGACGAACGCGCGCGGCTATATTCTGAGCGCGGCCTATGCCGTGGCGCGCGATACGTGGCTCTCCGCGCGCTATCTGAGCGCGCGCGAGATCTACGGCCCGCCCGAATCGATCGACGTTCTGCAACTCGAGCTCAACGCGAGATTCTAAAAATGAAATCGGTTCGCCAGATCGCTATCGCGGCGCAGGTTGCCGCCGCGCTGCTGCTGACCACGGCCGGCGCGCACGCGCAGAGCATGGAAGACAAACTGCGCGGACAACTGCGCTTGACTATCATGCAACTGCGTCAGCTTCAGGATAATCAAACGCAGCTTCAGGCCGACAAAACCGCCGCCGAGCAGCAAAGGGACAGTGCGCTCGCGCAAGTAAAGGCGCTGCAAGCGCAATTGGCGGCGGCCCAAGGAAGCTCCGGTGCGCTCGCGGCGGCCGACCGGGCGCTCGCGCAAGAAAAGGCCGGGCACGCTCAGGATGCGCAGCAACTCGTAAAGTACAAGGCGGCATACGAGGCGCTTCAGTCGTCGGCCAAAGCGGCGGAGACGCAGCGTGCGCAGTTGGCGAGCGCTGCGACCCAGCGAGACGCGCAGTTGCAGGCATGCGAGGCAAAGAACGCGGACTTGTATCGGATCGGGCATGAGATCCTCGATGCCTATGAACACGTGGGTTGGGGCGCGATCTTCAGTTCGCGCGAGCCCTTCGCGCAAAAGGCGCGCGTGAAGTACGATCAGATCGGTCAGCGTTACGGCGATCGGTTGTACGCGGGGAAATTCGACCCGTCGGCGCAGCCGGCACAAAGCGCGTCCGGTGCTGTCGCCGCGGATGCCGCGTCCGGCGCGCAGCCCTAATCGATCGCCGCGCGTAGGCGTGTTTATCCGCCATCAAATTTCTTAAATTGCTACCTTTAAGGATTGACCCATGAACGAGCAAGCGACGAATGCCAGCGTATCGAACCAAGACGGTTGGATCGAAGCGATAGGCATCGAAGAACTCGCCGATCTGTTTCGCGGCGCGGGCTACCGCGTGACGGCGGCCGAACAGAACGGCATCGTGCAGTTGATGAGCGCGAGCCAAGGTATCGGCTTCACCGTGCGCTTCGGCAACGTCGCAACGGGCTTGCTGGAGCAGCAGGCGGCCGGCGGCACGCAACCGAATGCCGTCCGGTATCTGGACTACACGCTCAGTTGCGTCATGCAAGTGCAGGGGGAATTGCCGGTCGAACTCGTCGCTAGCTGGAATCGGACCAAGCGCTTCGCGCGGTTGGCCAGCCATGGCGCGTTTCTCGCGCTCGAAATGGACGTCGTCGTGGCAGGCGGCGTCAGCGCGCGGCATCTGCGTTCGACGATCGAGCTATGGGATCGCCTAATCCAAGAATTTCTGCTTCATCTTCGCAATCGTCCCGCGATGGCCGCACAAGCAGCGTCGCCGGACGCGGGAGCGGATCACGCGGGCGGCGCGCCATCGGCGCCGAACGATGCGTCGTCTGCCGCGACCCTGCAATGATCGATCGATTCGCGAGGCCGCAATGACGAGGCCGCGCGCGCAGCGCGTACAAGACGTCGACCGCAGCGGTTGTATCGCCTACGAAGGGCGTTTCCCCGGGCATTGCCCGCTGTGTTTCGGCCCCTTGGTACTGGTGCCCGAGACGCCGGGGCATGCGCGGCATGCCCACATCCGCCAGGCGGCGCAATGCGTATTGACGACGGATCAGTATCAACCGGCCGATCTCGCGGCGCGCGTGCAGCGCAATGCGCGGGTGGCGACGGCGAACCGGCGGCGTTTCGTACAAGAATGGGAACGCCACTATGCGCTGCTCAAGCATCTGTGCCCGACCTTCAGCATGGCGCGCATGACGACGGCGCTTTCGTATGCGGACGTGCTCGGCGTATGGTCGTATTCGAAACTTCGCGAGGAAACGATTGCACCGTTGTTGCTCGCGCTCTCGGGCTTCATGCGATCGAGCACGGCATCCGATCCCCTCGATCCGCCTGATACCCCTGATGGGTTCGGCAAGAGCGTGCGCTGGTTGCGCTTCTGGTTCGATGCGAGCGTGCGCGATATCGGCGATCTCTGGGCACCTCGTCCCGATGTCCCGGGCTTTTTTCGAGTGGAATACAGCGAGCCGGAATCGACGCCGTTTCCGACCGGCGGACAAGTGATGCGATGGACGATGCTGCACGACATCCCGGGTATGTGGGCGAATCTCGAAGCCGGATCGACCGCACCTATCACGCCGGTCGAACGTAATGCCTTCGAGCGTTTTCTCAAGCAGTCGCGAGACGCCTGAACGACCGGCATAAGGAGTGGGCAATGGCATCGAGACAACACGAATCGAATACGTCGGGTGCGGATGTGTCGAACAAGAGGATGATCGCGATCGGCGCCGTGCTGGTCGCCGTGTCGATGCAGATGCCGGCTACCGCGCCGCGTGCGCAAACGCATGCTTCGACCGCTGTAGCGCCCTCGGCGACTTCCGCGGCCGCGCCGAAAAAATCGGTTTGCGTCGACGCACAAGTACAAGGCGAACGCGCGCTGTCTTACGACTGCCTGTCCGACCAACTCAAACCCAATCCCGCCCCTTCCGCCGGTGCGTCGCAAACGGCCGCCGAGGGGCTAGCGAAGTCGCCGTCGAATCGCCTAGGCACCTTCAATCTATCGACCGAACGCAACCGCTTCGGCTCCAACTGGGGTAAATCGGCGACGCCGCAGCGGCCCGCGCCGCCTGTCGCCGTGCCGCCGAAGTGAGCGCGGTTAGACCGCGGCTCGCTTGAGTCCGACCATCTGATGCGCGAGCGCGACGCAAGGCCGCAGCGCCGAAAGCGGGGGCTTTCCGGCTAGGATCAAATCGTCGATCACGCCCAGTACCCCGCGAAAGAGAAACGTCGCGCTCATGTGCGCATTCGGCGATATCCATACGCCCTGCGTGTGTCCGCGCCGGATCAACGCCGTCAAGTCGCGCATGAACGCGCGGTCGGACGCCGTCCAGCGCGGCGACTCGGGGCCGAACACCACGTCGTGCAAGGGGCCCATGTTCACATAGCCCTCGGCCGCGGCCTTCACCCAAGTCTCCAACCGGCGCGGCAAGTCGTCGGGCGGGCAAGCCGCCATCGCCGCATCGATATGCGCCTGAAACGTTTCGATGACGCTCTCGCGCAACGCGACGAGCAGCGCCGCTTTCGATTCGTAATGGTGATAGAAGGTGCCCTTCGCGGTACCCGCCAGTAGCACGATCTCGTCGACGGTCGTCTCCTCGACGCCTTTCTCGACGAACAACGACGCGGCCGCGTCCAGAAGCTTCTTGGCGCTGCGCAGCCCGCGCGGCTGGGATCGCCGTTGCGTGGCCGTGTGAGCGCCCGCTATTTCTTTCGTCGTGGACGTCAAAAGGGTTTCTCGCATCGATAAGGGTTGAGATTCCGGTGCGACGGCCAAGATGCCGCTTACGCACGCCGCATAGTTTACATCGTGGCCACCCGCCCGGACAGAGCGCCGAACCGCCACGTTGACGAAACCGACTGTTAGTCGAATAATTGCACAATATCGACTGAAAGTCGGGTTCGATTCAATGCCGGGAGTCTGTGATGAACGAACATTCGCCGAAAGGGACGGCGACGCCCGCCGTACGAGGCACGCCTTGGAAAGCCGTGGCGGGAACGGCGTTGGTCCTGCTCGTCGTGGCCGCCGCGCTCTGGTTTTGGCGCACGAGCCGGGCGGCTTCGCAGGGTTGGCCGTCGGGTGGGCCTATCGACGTCGCAGCGATGACGCTCAAGGCGGCGCCGGCGCCCGTGAGCATCGACGCCGTGGGCGAGTTGCGGGCGATACGGCAGGTCGACGTGGCCAATGAAATTCCCGGACGCATCCGCGAGATCGGATTCGAATCGGGCCAACGCGCGAACGCGGGGGCCGCGTTGATCCAGCTCGACGACTCGACGGAGCAAGCCAATCTGGCCGCGGCGAAAGCGAGCGCGGTTTTCGCGGAGCAGCAATGGCAACGGGCCAATGAATTGTCGGCCGTGGGCGCCACGTCGAAAGAGTTGCTGCAACAACGGCGCGCGGAGCGCGATCAGGCCACCGCGCAAGTCCGGCAAATCGAAACGCGAATCCGCAAGATGCGCGTGCATGCGCCGTTCGCCGGCGAACTCGGATTGCGCAAGGTCGATTTAGGGCAGTACCTCAACGCGGGCGACCCCATCGTCACCCTGACGGATTTGAGCACGCTCTATGTCAACTTCGACGTCCCGCAACGCCAACTCGAACGCCTGCGCGTCGGGCAACGCGTGACGGTCAAAGCCGATGCGCTCGACGGATCGCCCCAGCAGGCGACGATCGATGCCATCGAACCGCAGGTCAGCAACGAAACGCGCAATGCCACCGTGCAGGCCACGTTGACCAACCAAACGGGCATCTTGAGGCCGGGCATGTACGTGAGCGTCGCGGTCGCGCTGCCGCCCGAGCCCGATGCATTGCTCGTACCGGCAACGGCCGTCATGACGTCCGCCTCGGGCAGTGCCGCGGCCGTAGTCCGCGCGCTCTCGGCCGATAGGACCGGTAAAGCCGATATCGTTCCTATTACGACGGGGCGCCGGATCGGCGACGAAATCGTCGTCACGGACGGCTTGAAGACGGGCGACGTCGTCATCACCGAGGGACAACTGCGCGTGCGGCCTGGGGCCGCGGTCCGTGTCGTCGATCGAGCGTCGGCTGGTATGAGCGCCCAATCGACGAGCGCCCAATCGACGGGGGGATGAGCGATGAGATTCACAGATTTGTTCATCCGGCGCCCGATTTTATCGGTCACGCTGAGCCTGCTCATTTTGCTGACGGGCATTGCCGCGCTCGCGTCGCTGCCGACGCGCGAGTATCCGAAGATGGAAAGCGCGACGATCACGGTCACGACGCTGTACCCCGGCGCGAGCCAGGAAGTCATGCAAGGGTTCGTCACGACGCCGATCGCGCAGGCCATCGCGTCGGCGAACGGCATCGAGTACCTGACGTCCACCTCGACGCAGGGGCGCAGCGAAATCAAGGCGAAGCTCGTATTGAACGCCAATGCCGACCGCGCGATGACGGAAGTCCTCGCGAAGATCCAACAGGTCAAGTACAAACTGCCGCGCGATGCGTACGATCCCGTGATCGGCAAGGTCACGGACGGCGTTTCGGCCGTGCAATATCTGGCCTTCGTCGGCGACAAAGACAAGATTCCCCAAATCACCGATTTCATTACGCGCGTCGCGCAGCCGTTGATTACGTCGGTCCCGGGCGTGGCATCGGCCGATATCGTCGGCGGGCAAACGATCGCGATGCGCCTTTGGGTCGATCCGGTCAAGCTCGCCGCACATGGCATGACCGCGGGGGATCTCGCCGATGCGCTGCGCGCCAACAACGTGCAGGCGGCCCCGGGCGCCCTGAAAGGCGCCGGCACCGTCGTGCCGATTACGGCCGCGACCGACATGCGTAGCGTCGCGGGTTTTCGGGAGATGGTGATCAAGCACACGGCGAACAGCGTCGTGCGCCTGTCCGATGTGGCCACCATCGAGATCGGCGGCGAGAACTACGACAGCAGCTTCTTATACAAGGGCGCACCCTCGGTGGCGCTCGCGATCTCTCCGACGCCCGACGGCAATCCGCTGACGATCGTCGCCGGCGTCGATAAGCTGTTGCCCGATCTGCAGCGGGCCGCTCCGCCGGGACTGAAAATCGTCAATGCATTCGATACGGCTAGCTTCGTCAATGCCTCGATCGAAGAGGTCATCCATACCTTGATCGAGGCGATCGTCATCGTCGTGCTCGTCATTTTCCTGTTTCTCGGCACCCTGCGCGCCGTGGTGATTCCGATCGTCACGATTCCGCTGTCGCTCGTCGGCACGGCCGCGCTGATGCTCGTCTGCGGTTTTTCGTTGAACCTATTGACGTTGCTGGCGATGGTGCTGGCGATCGGTCTCGTCGTGGACGATGCGATCGTCGTCGTCGAGAACATTCACCGGCATATCGAAGACGGTCTATCGCCGGCCCGAGCCGCATTATTGGGCGCGCGCGAGATCATTTGGCCCGTGATCGGCATGACGATCACGTTGGCGGCCGTCTACGCGCCGATCGGGCTCATGGGCGGTTTGACGGGGGCGCTCTTCAAGGAATTCGCATTTACGCTCGCCTGCGCCGTGATCGTGTCGGGTGTCATCGCGCTGACGCTCTCGCCGATGATGAGCAGTTTCTTGCTGAGCTCCAAGCTAAGCGAAGGGTACTTGGCCAAGCGCGTCGAGCAGATCGTGCAGGGACTGACGCGCCGCTACGGAAACTTGTTAGCGCGCACGCTTCACGCGCGTGCCGCCGTGTTGCTCGTCTGCGCAGCCGTACTCGCCGGAATCGTCTTCATGTTCTTCGGCGTACAGCGCGAGCTCGCGCCCACCGAAGATCAAGGCTATGTGTTCGTCCAGACGAAAGCGCCGCAATACGCCAACGTGCACTACACCGAGCAAGTCGCGTCGCGCGTCGAAACCGTCTTTCGAAAATTTTTCGACTACCACAGTAGTTTTCTCTACAACGGCAGCGACGGGCAGAACAACGGCTTCGGGGGGATCGTGCTGAAACCGTGGTCCGCGCGGGCGCAGTCGGCCGCTCAAGTGCAAGCGGCGTTGAACCAGAGCAGCGCGGGCATCACGGGCGCGTTCGTCACGGCGTTCCAGCCGCCCGCGTTGCCGGCGGGCAGCGGTGGTCTTCCGGTACAAATGGTCGTACGCGCGCCAACCGATTTCGCGACGCTCTATGGCGCGATGGAAGGCATCAAAGGCGCGGCGTGGGGCAGCGGTTTGTTCGCGTTCGTCGATAGCGACGTGGCATTCGACAGCCCCCAAGCGCGCATGACGATCAATGCGACGAAAGCCGGAGAGATGGGGATTGCGATGTCGGATATCGCATCGACGCTCGCCACACTCGTGGGCGAGAACTATATCAATCGCTTCAATTGGTTCGACCGTTCCTATGACGTCATCGCGCAGGTACCGCAGCAGGATCGCCGCGCGCCCGGCGATTTGACCGGGTATTACGTGCGCGCCCAATCGGGCAAGCTCGTGCCGCTCTCCACGGTCGTCGACGTGCACGTCGCGCCGGCGGCGAACCGCTTGCCGCAGTTCAATCAAATGAATGCGGTCACGCTGTCGGGCGTGTTGCTGCCGGGCGTGACGATGGGCCAAGCCGTCGATTTCCTCGAGCGGCAGGCGCTGCCGGCCGGCGCGAAGATCGATTGGCTTTCCGATAGCCGCCAGTTCGTCACCGAAGGCAATCGGCTGACCGTCTCGTTCTGCTTCGCACTCGTCGTCATTTTCCTGGTGTTGGCCGCTCAATTCGAAAGCCTGCGCGACCCGCTCGTCATCCTCGTCACGGTGCCGCTCGCGGTTTGCGGCGCGCTCGTGCCGTTATGGCTCGGCTATGGGACATTGAACATCTATACGCAGATCGGGCTCGTGACGTTGATCGGGTTGATATCGAAGCACGGCATCCTAATGGTCTCGTTCGCAAACGATATCCAAATGCGCGAGGCGGTCGGGCCGGCCCAGGCCATTCTAAGGGCGGCCGTGATCCGGATGCGTCCCGTGTTGATGACGACGGCCGCGATGGTGACCGGATTGATCCCGCTTTTGTTCGCGGGCGGAGCTGGGGCCGCCAGCCGGTTCGCGATCGGTATCGTCGTTGTCGCGGGCATGTTGGTCGGCACGCTGTTTACGCTGTTCGTCTTGCCGACCATTTACAGCTTGATCGCGAAAGACCATCGCGAGCACGCGCGATCGACGCGCGCTCGCGAACTCGAGCGCGAGGTGTCGAGCCATGCGTAACGCGCGTATCGCATTGTCGTCCGCGTTGCTCGCGGCCACGCTCGTCAGCGCGTGCGCGGTCGGCCCCGATTATGTCGCGCCGACGGCGCCGGCCAATACCGTCGGGGCGTTCCTGAGCGGGAACGACATCGCCACGGGCGCGCCGCTGCCCCATGATTGGTGGCGCCTTTACGACGACCGCGACCTCGATGCGCTGGTCGAGCGCGCGTTCGCGGCCAATACCGATCTGCGCGCGGCCGTTGCGAACCTCGAGCGCGAGCGTGGCGTACTCTCGGAAGTCGATACGGCCCGCTTGCCCTCCACGCAGGTGTCGGCATCGAAGTCCTATGGCAACAACGCGTCGTCGTCGGGCCAGGCGTTGCCCTTGCCGGAAAAGCAGTGGACCTCGGCGGGCGCGTTTGCGGTCTCGTGGGAAATCGATCTGTTGGGCCGTGTTAGACGCAGCGTGGAGGCCGAGCGCGCGAACGTTCAGGCAGCGGAAGCGGCGCGCGATTCGGTGCGCGCCATGGTGGCGGCCGAAACGACGCGCAACTACGTCGCGGCTTGTTCGCTTGCCGAATCGGTTGCCGCCGCGCACGCGTCGATCGACATCGCGCGTGAAACGCTGACGCTGACGCAGCGGCAAGTCGACGCCGGCGCGGCCTCCGCGTTCGACGCGGAGCGTGCGGGTGCCTCGCTGGCCAGCACGGAGGCCAGCTTGCCTCCGCTCGAGGCGCAGCGCCAAAACGCATTATTCGCGTTGGCAGCGCTCGTCGGTGCGGCACCGGCCGAGGTGCCTGCCGCCGCTGCCGCATGCACGCACCCGCCGAAGCTTGCCGGACCGATCCCAGTCGAAGACGGCGCGGCGCTATTGCGGCGCCGTCCCGACGTACGCGAGGCCGAACGCAAACTCGCGGCCGATACCGCGCGCATCGGCGTGGCAGCGGCCGATCTCTATCCGCGGTTTTCGTTGAACGGCGCGGTGGGTTATCTGCGCGGCGGCACGTCGGGCGGCAGCGTCGAAACGCCCGCTTGGACGTTCGGCGTCGGCCCCGCATTGAGTTGGAGCTTCCCGAACATCGGCGTGGCGCGAGCACGCGTCAAGCAGGCGAGAGCGCAGACGCAAGCGTCGCTCGCCGGTTTCGACGGCGCGGTATTGACGGCCTTGCGCGAGGTCGAACAGGCGTTGACGAGCCTCGGCGCGCAACAGCGGCGCTACGCGTCGCTCGAGCAAGCCGACGCCCGTACGCGCCGCGCCTATGATCTTGCGAACGACCGCTATCGAGCGGGCAATATCTCGCAGTTGGAGTTGCTCGATGCGAGCCGCGATCGCGTGGCCGCGCAAGCCGCCTTGGCCGATTCGGCGGTATCGCTCAATGCCGCGCGCGTGGATCTGTTCAAGGCGTTAGGAGGCGGCTGGTAAGCGGCCGGGCGCCGGAGCGCCGGACCGGTTCACTCGACGCCGAACAGCGTCGCGGGCGTGATATAGAAGTAGCCCTTTTCGATGGCTTTTTCGATGAGTTCGGACTTTGACGTCACGGTGAACTTGTCTTTCAAGGCGTCGATATGATGTTCGACGGTCCTGACGGAGATCGAGAGCAGATCGGCGATCCGGCGTGCCACGCCCCCGCGCAGCAGGAAAAAGAGAATCTCCGTTTCGCGCGGCGTGAGGTCGATATTGCGCTTCTCGCGGTTGATGACGAAGCTGCCGCCGGGCATCGATTTGGGCAGCCCACGAGGGGCCGCATGCTCGTCGCGCACGAGTTTGAGCATGTTGCTGTTGATATCGGTGATATCGGTACCGTGCATGAGCACGCCGCGCGCGTTCGTCTCGCAATCGACGAACGGCTTTTTCACGACGAGATAGGCTTTCACTCCGATGCCGCCCGCGTGATAGATATTGATGCTTTTAACCGTGGCGCCGCGCTCGATGACGATACGATCCTGCGCGAGATAACTATCGTCGTAGGAGCCGAAGGCGGCCGGCAAATCATGATGCCGCAACCCCAGCATCGGAACGTCCTCGTCCAATCCCATCGACTTCTTGAACGCCGCGTTGCCGTAAAGAAATATCGATCCTGCGTCTTTGCAGGCGCAAACGCCGGGTATCTGATCGATCAAGCTAGAGAAGGCGGGGCTGATCAAATCGCTCATGATGCGTTTCTCCCGAATGGTTCGAACAAGACGTCGCAGGCGACCGATTACGCGAACAGCACATTATCCTCGATCCGTTTTGATTATTCACGCCGCGTAAGTCGAAACCTACTGTAATTGGATGTGGATATAGACAGGTTTGGACGCAATGGGTTCGATTGACGCATCGCAAATCCCATTTCGGTTGGGTAGAAAGTACGGAAGCGGCGGGCGCCCTCGAAAGCTATCGTGGCAACAAGAGTGTTGCCGGGCCGAGGCATCGGCGGCGTGATGCCGCACCGCGCCGCGGCTCGCGATTCTCTTATCCCTTCTTTCAGCCCGTTGTGCCTTTTTTGGGGGTCGCGTATCGGGGCGCCTGTCATCCGGCGCCGGACCGGTATCGCTCGCCGGAAGCGGCACGTTTTTCTCTATTGGAGCCATTCATGTCGAAGAACGAAGCGGTCATCAGCGCAGGAAAAGGCGTCACGTTCGTCAACATCATCGAAGTGTCGCCCGAAAATCAAGCCAAGGTGATCGATGTCCTCAACGAAGGCGTCGAAAAGGTCATCCGCCACAAGGACGGCTTCATCTCGGCGAGCATCTTGGCGAGCAAGGACGGCACGAGCGTGATCAACATCGCGCAGTGGGAAAACCCCGACAACGTGAAGGCCGTCCGCGAAGACCCGGCCGCGCAAGAGTACGTCAAGCGCACGGCCGCGCTCGCGAAGGCGGCGCCGAATCTGTACTCGGTCGTCTCCGTGCACGCCTAACCGATTTTGCAGCGACGCGGCGGCCTCGGGCTCGGTTGAAGATTTGGGCGGGGGCCGCCCTTATACGATTCGCGACTATCGGCGCCAGATCATGACAGTCACCATAGACACCGATTATTTGATCGCAGGAGCAGGCATCGGCGGGCTCACGGCGGCGTTGGCGCTGCACGCCCACGGCGTTCATGATCTGCTGATCATCGAAGCAGCGAAGCGCATTCGCCCCCTAGGGGTGGGCATCAATATTCAACCCGCGGCCGTCGCGGAACTCTATGCACTCGGATTGAACCGTTCGATGGAGCGCTCGGGCATCAAGACCGAGCGCGTGGCGCATTTGGACGAGAAAGGCAAGCTGCTGTGGAGCGAAGCGCGCGGTTTGCCGGGCGGCAGTCCCTATCCGCAAATTTCGATTCATCGCGGCGCCCTCGAAATGTTTCTTCTGCGCGCCGTAAAGGCGCGTCTGGGCCGGCGCGCCGTGCGCACAGGCACCCGCCTCGTTTCGTTTCACGAGGACGGCGATCGCGTGGCGGCAGTCGCGATCGACCAAGAGACGGGAAACGAGGTTTGCTTCCGCGCCAAAGGGTTGATCGGCGCGGACGGCATTCACTCCGCCGTGCGAGCTCAGCTTCAAGGCGACGGCAACGCCGTCAAGCGTACCCCGATCACGATGTGGCGAGGCGTGACCGAATGCGAGCGCTTCCTCGACGGGCGCACGATGATCGTGGCCAACGACGTCTACTCGACCCGTCTCATCGCTTATCCGATTTCGAGCGATCACGAGCGCCGCGGCAGGGCGCTCGTCAATTGGGTTTGCATGGTCTCGGCCGATACGCGTTCGATCCTCGATCGCCCCGATTGGAGCGAGACCGGCAAGCTCGACGACATCCTTCCGTTTTTTTCGCACTGGGGCTTCGATTGGCTGGACATCGATGCGCTGCTCAGCGGCAGCGGCACGATTTTGCAGTATCCGATGGTCGATCGCGACCCGCTCGAGCGATGGGGGCGCGGCAAGGTCACGCTGCTCGGCGACGCGGCCCATCTGATGTATCCCGTCGGGGCCAACGGCGCTTCGCAGGCGATTCTCGACGCCTCGGCGCTCGCGTTCGAGCTCACGAGCCGAAAGGATGTCGAAACGGCCTTCACGCAGTACGAAAGCGCGCGAAGACCCGTCACGAGCAAGATCGTGCTCGAAAACCGGTTGAGGGACCGGACCGAACGCACGTTGGCGCTAAGCAATTCGAACGACGGCGAAAAGGCCGTCGTCGTCGAGGGCATGGTTAGCCGTTACAAGCAAAATGTCGAAAACCAAAAAACGCATCATTCATCCACCGAGGGACAATGATCATGAGCACGGTTCAGCAGCGCTACGATGCGATCGTCATCGGCGCGGGCTTCGCTGGCATTTACGCGTTGTACAAGCTGCATCGCGAACTGGGACTGAACGTCCGCTGTTTCGAGAAAGGCGGCAGCGTGGGCGGAACGTGGTATTGGAACCGGTATCCGGGCGCACGCACCGATACGGAGACCCGCGTATACCGGTACTCGTTCGACAAGGAAATCTACGACGGCTGGAATTGGCGCAGCCGTTTCGCGAACCAGCCCGAGGTTCTCGCCTATTTGCGCTCGATCGTGGCGCGCTATGAGCTCGATCGCTATATCACGCTCGATACGTTCGTCGAGTCGGCCCGGTACGACGAGGCCGCGAACGAATGGATCGTGACGACCTCGGAAGGGGAGTGCTTCGCCTGCACGTACCTCGTGACGGCGATCGGCGTTCTATCGAAACTGAATTTTCCGAAGATCCCAGGCCGCGAGAATTTCCGCGGGACGGTGGTGCACACGGGCAATTGGCCCGACGGGTTGACGCTCGAGGGCAAGCGTATCGGCGTGATCGGCACGGGCTCGACCGGCGTGCAGTTGATCAGCGCCGCGGCGAAGACGGCAGCTCATGTGACCGTATTTCAGCGCAACGCGCAATATTGCGTGCCGGCGGGCGAGGATTTGGTGGGCGAAGCCGAGATCGCCGAGTACCGCGAGAATTTCGAACAGATCTGGGACGGCATCCGAGGAACGCGCGTAGCGTGCGGTTTTGCCGAGAGCATCGTGCCGACCTTCAGCGTTTCCCCCGAGGAACGCGAAAAAGTCTTCGAGGAAAACTGGAAGATCGGAACGGGCTTTCGCTTTATGTTCGGCACGTTTTCCGACATCGCCAGCAGCGAGGAGGCGAACAAAGAGGCCACGCGCTTCATCGAAAGAAAGATTCGCGAGATCGTAAAGGACCCGGAGACCGCGCAAAAGCTAATCCCCGATCAGTTGTACGCCAAGCGCCCGATTTCGATCAACAACTACTATGAGGTCTACAACCAGCCGAACGTTTCGCTCGTCTCGGTGAAGAACAACGAAATCGTCGCGTTCACCGAGAACGGCGTGCGTACGGCCGACGGCAAGGAGTATGAACTCGATGTGCTGGCCTTCGCGACGGGCTTCGATACGATCGTCGGCAGTTTCAAGGACGTCGAGATCGAGGGGCTGAACGGTGTCGAGTTGAAGCAGCATTGGAAGGACGAGGCAACGAGCTTCATGGGCATCGCGACGTCGAACTTCCCGAATTTCTTCATGGTGCCGGGACCGAAGAGCGTGTTCTGCAATATTCCTCCCGGCGTGGAGGCGCAACTCGACTGGATCGGGGCGTTGATTCGCAAGGCTCGCGCGACCGAGGCGAGTGCGATTCGCGTCACGCCCGAGGCCGAGCGCGAATGGACGCAACTATGCGATACCTATGCGGCCTATACGCTATTGCCGAAGGTCGATTCGTGGATCTTCGGGGCCAATGTTCCCGGCGGGAAGCGGCAAACGCTCTTCTATTTCGGCGGCCTGAGCGGATATCGGCAAGCATGGTCCGAGCTTGCGCAGAACGACTTCAAAGGGTTCTTGTTCGACCGCGCGGGTTGATCCGGGCGCGCGTGCCGCGGCGTCGCCGGGTCGGCGGCGCGGCGACGCGCGCCGATAGCGGCATAGTCGATCGCGGGGCGCGAATGCGCCCATCCAAGATAAAGCCTCGACGCAATTAAAGAAAAGACGAAAGTCATTTGCATGCGGCGCATGCGATATGCAACTTTTTCCCGCGCAAGAACAATGACGAAAAAGATACCTTGCGCGAGACAATGTGTAAAACATCGTATAAATCCCACACCTTGATAATTTTCGTTGTACTATGCGTCCGTCCTGGGCAATGCGTGGTGCGTAAGCGGCGGCTCGTGAAACATCAGCCGTTCGAAGTTTCGCCAATCGTTATCACGCAATAGCCTAAAGCCGCGCCGTTCGCCTACAAGGCTTAAACGGTCGAAATATTCCATTCATTGGAATACATTCGAAAAACGCGGTCGTTCCGGCGCCGCTCGATATACGATTTTCGCGGGGCGCCTATCATCCTGATCGAGGAGAGCGACGGATGGCTGAATATGGGCAGATAGGTTCATGTGAAGTGAATGTTAAGGAGTCCGAATTAACGGGGCTCGATTATCGTGCCATCGACCACATCGCGCTCGCGGTGCGCGACCTGGAATCCGCGGTGCGATTGTTCACCAACGTCCTCGGTTTCACGCTGATCAGACGCCGCAGCGTCAAGGGCGCACGCACGGGCATGGTCGCGGCCGAGCTCGAAAGCGGGAACACCAAATTCGTGCTGTGCCAAGGCACCGAGCCCGAATCGCAGGTCTCTCGACTCGTTCAGGCGCATGGTCCCGGGGTGGCGCATATCGCCCTCGAAGTGGACGATGTCGCCCACGCGGTGAAAGCCCTGACCGCCCGGGGCATGTGCTTCGATACGTCAGTCATTCACGGCCCGGGCCTCACACAGGCCTTTACGGCACGAGACCCGAATACCGGCATGAGCTTCGAATTGATCAAGCGTCATGGCGAGGAAGGGTTCGTCGACAGCAATATTCAGTCATTGTTCGAGCAACTCGAACGATCCAATTCCTATTGATTGCTTTGCATACCGCGCCGCGAGGTTCGCGGACGGTATCGGCACGCCCGGCTCCCGGCTTGGGCGAAAAATGGCCATTCGCGTTGCATGCGTCGATCGCAACGGAAATAAAACGAGGAATGAGATGTTCAATGACCCAATAGCGCGGTCTTCGCGGTTGTCCGTCATGAATTTCTTAAACGAGGCGGCAAATCGATATCCGACGGCGATTTCGTTCGCCTCGGGGCGGCCCGCCGAATCGTTCTTCTCTTTGGAACGCTGGTTAGGCGCCGTTCCGGTATTTCTCGATCACATGGCAAGAAAAAATGGATCGAGTGTTTCGCTTGCCGAGAAGCGACTTGCGCAATATGGGCCCACGGCCGGGATCATTGAAGCGTTGGTCGCCGAGCAATTGCGCATCGACGAGCATATCGCATGCGAGCCGGAGCGGGTTGTCGTCACGGCCGGGTGCCAAGAGGCGCTCTCGCTGCTGATACCGGCGCTATGCCGCGCGCCGGGCGACGTCGTCCTGGCGCGCAATCCGACCTATATCGGGGCGACCGGCGTCGCCGATTTTGCCGGCATCGAGATCATGCCGGTCGAGCCGCTTGCAGGCGAGGACTGGGCCCGTACGCTCGCGCGCGTCGCGGCGGAACTGCGGCACGCCGGCAAAACGCCTCGCGGCTTGTACTTGACACCCGAGTTCGACAATCCGACGGGCACGGTATTGAACGAGGAGCAGCGGCGCTCGATTATCGCCGGATGCGTCGAACATCGTATCGTCGTGCTCGAAGACAACCCGTATGGGATGTTTCGCTTCGAGGGCGCGACGACACCCGCGATGGCGGCCCTCGACGACGCCGGCTGCGTTGTCTATCTCGCCACCTACTCGAAGACGCTGTGTCCCGCCGTGCGCGTGGGCGCCGCGGTCGTTCCGAAGCGATTGTTCGGCAGCGCGAGCGAGGCCGACCGGCTGTTGGCCGAATTGAGCGAGCGCAAAAGCTTCGTGACCGTCAACACGAGCCAGGTCACGCAAGCGATCGTAGGCGGCGTATTGCTCGAACAACAGGGTTCGCTCCGCGCGATGGTCGAGCGGCCCAGGCTGCATTACCGCCGAAATCGCGATGCGCTGTTGAGCGCGCTTCATCTCGCGTTTGGCGCACGCAATGGGGAGGTTTCGTGGAATCGGCCGGCCGGCGGCTTTTTTCTGAGTCTCTCGCTGCCGTTCGAGTTCGCCAGGGAGCAGACCGCCGCATGCGCGCGAGATCACGGCGTGATCGTGATGCCGATGACGTTTTTCACGCTGGACGAGACGCATCGGCGCGAGGTGCGGCTCGCGTTCAGCAATACCGAAGAAAGCGAGATCGAAGCGGGGGTGGAGCGGCTCGCACGCTACGTCGACGCGCAAACGAGCTTGGTGCATTGACACACCTGCGGGACCGACATCATGTGCAAAACACTGATCATCGATAACTTCGACTCGTTCACCTACAACGTCTTCCAGCTCATGGGCCAGGTGTGCGGCGTCGAGCCGACAGTCGTGCTGAACACGGCGCCGATCGAGGAGATCGGCATGGAGCGTTACGACTGCATCATCGTCTCGCCCGGGCCGGGCAACCCCGCGGTCCCGGCCGATGTCGGGATTAGCGCCCGCGTAATCCGAGAGACGCAACTGCCGTTGCTCGGGATCTGCCTCGGCCATCAATGCATGGCGCACGAGCACGGCATGGATGTCGTCCTGGCGCCCGAGCCGAGGCACGGCCGCGTGAGCGTCGTTCGACACGACGGCCACGGCCTATTTCGAGGTTTGCCGCCGCAAATCTCGGTCGTGCGCTATCACTCGCTCGTCGTGAAGGAAGTAGCCGGTCCGTTTGAATTGAGCGCCTGGGGCGAGGACGGCGTCATTCACGGGATCCGCCACCGAACGCGCCCGCTGCACGGCGTGCAATTTCATCCCGAGTCGATTTGTACCGAAGGGGGCGCGGAGTTATTTCGCAATTTCCGCGATATCGCGCTCGCCCACAAAAGCCGGCGTGCGGCCTGAAAGCGGGTGCGGACGCCGACGGCGGATATGTCTTGTGTCGAGGAGATCCACGATGAACGCTTTTGAGCTCGAGGTGATGCGGATCCCGGGCCACGCCGATGCGGCCGCGCTGTTCGAGCGCGTGTTCGGGCTAGACGCCGCGGCGTTCTTGTTCGAGAGCAGCCTAGTCGTGCCCGGCTTCTCGCGCTTTACGTTCATGGGCGACGCGCACGGCAGATACGGCGAGCGCATTACTTATGACGTGCGTACCCGCACGGCAACCGTCCATACCGGCGGTAACGCGCGCGCTCAGCGGGTCGAAAGTATTTTCGACTTTTTGGAAGCAAGGCTCGCGCGGCGCACGATCACGTGTCGGACACCACTTCCGTTCGGCTTCGATCTCGGATATGCGGGCGTATTCGGCTATGAGGTCAAGGCGGAGACGATCGGCGCCCATCCGCATCGGTCCGCCGTTGCCGACGCGGCCTTTCTGTTTGCGACGCGCATGCTCGTTATCGATCACGCCGCCGATGAAACCTATTTGCTTCATCTAGTCGATGACGATGTCTCCCGCGAGGAGGCGCGCGCGTGGTTCGAGTCGGCATGTGCGACGATCGCGGCGCTACGCGCGAAGAGCGAAGACGAGGCCGCGCCCCATGCAGCCCAGCGGCGCAAGTTGGCGCTCGAGGAGGTGCAAGCCTGGATCGCCGCGCATGCCGAGATCCGGCACCCCCGCCACACCTACGTGAACAAGATCGGCGAGGCCTTGAGGGAGATCTTGCACGGCGAAAGCTACGAAATCTGCCTCACGAACTCGATCACGTTCAAGTATCGCGAGCGGCCGTTCGCTCTGTACCGTGCGATGCGCGCGCTATCGCCGGCGCCGCACGCGGCGTATTTCAACGCGGGCGAATTCGCGCTGGTCAGCGCGTCGCCCGAGCGCTTCCTATGCGTCGATCGGCAGCGCGTGGCCGAGGCGAAGCCGATCAAGGGTACGCGTCCGCGCGGACGCACGCCCGATGAAGACGCGGCGTTCGCGCAGCAACTGAGGACGAGCGAAAAAGACCGAGCTGAAAACCTGATGATCGTCGATTTGCTCCGCAACGATCTGGGGCAAGTCTGCGAAATGGGCTCGGTCCACGTGCCGAAGCTGTTCGACGTCGAAACGTACTCGCACGTACACCAGCTCGTCTCCACCGTGCGCGGCACATTGAAGCCCGGGGTGTCCTCCGTCGGTTGCATTCGTGCGACGTTCCCGGGCGGTTCGATGACCGGCGCGCCGAAAAAGCGAACGATGGAAATCATCGATCGGCTGGAGCAGGGTCCGCGCGGCATCTATTCCGGCGCGCTTGGATGGTTCGGGACGTCGGGCGCCTGTGACTTCAGCATCGTAATCCGTTCGGTCGCGATCAGCGCCGGTACCGCGCATCTCGGGGTGGGCGGAGCGATTACGGCATTGTCCGACCCAGACGAGGAATTCGACGAGACCATGGTCAAGGCGCGCGGGATCGTCGAAGCGGTCGAGCACGTTTGGGCCGGCGGCTCCTAAGCGCCCGCGCTCGCGGCTTCCCGTTATTCCGGCCGACCCAGGTCTGCGCGGCGCACGTTGCGTCCGACGCCTAAAGCATTCGTACGAGGGACACGCATGATTCGCAGCCCATTGCTTTCAAAGACTTTTCCACTGACCACGGCGCAGCGGGAAATTTGGCTGGACCAGCTCGTTCATGGCGATGCGCCGGTCTATAAGATCGGCGGCTATACGGAAATCGAGGGGGCGGTAGACGCCGAGCAATTCGAACGGGCCGTGAATCTGCTGATCGAGAAGCACGACGCATTACGGACGGTCTTGTTGCCGTCTACCGACGACGAGGGGATGCCACTGCAAGCGATCGCGGAAGCGGTGGCGGTGACGGTTCCCGTGCACGACTTTTCGGCAAGCGGCGATCCGCTTGCCGAGGCATGCGCGTGGGCTGCGCGGCAACTGCAAGCGCCATTTCCCTTGGATGGCGCCGCGCCGCTCTACCGATTCGAACTGCTCAAGCTCAGCGATACGCATTACTTCTTCACGCTGAATTTTCATCATGTGATCGTCGACGGGTGGGCGATCGGTCTGCTCGTCGATTCGTTGTGCCGTATCTATACGGCATTGAACGAGGGCGCGGCGGCTCCGTTGGCTGCGCCGTCTTACACGGAATTCGCGGAGCGCGATCGTACGTACCGCGCATCGCCTCAATTCGAACGGCAACGCACATACTGGCTCGATAAATACCGGTCGGTGCCGGATCCGCTATTCGCTCGACGCGAGCGCGAACGCTCGGAGGGAGGCGCATCGCCGAGCGGACACCATGCGGTGAGAATGCCGCGCGCCTTTTTCGATCGCATCGTCTCATTCGCACGCGGGCACGGCTCCACGCCGTTGCACGTCATGCTCGCCGCGCTACAGATCTATTACGCGCGGACGAAGCAACGAGACGAGATTGTCGTCGGTCTGCCTGTCTTGAACCGTCCGAACGCCCGCTTGAAGGACACGGCCGGGATGTGCGTCGGCGTGAGCGCGGTACGTTTGCCGTTCGACGGTGGCGCGTCGTTCGAGGCGCTGCTGCACTCGATCGGGCGTACGCTGAAGCACGATTACCGCTATCAAGGTTTTCCGCTCAGCGAGCTGAACCGGGCCGTGGAGCTATGGAAGTCGAGGCGCGCGCAAATATTCGACCTCTCGGTTTCCTACGAGCGCGACGACTACGACTTGCGTTTCGGCGCGGGCTTGGCTCGTATTCACATGTTGTCGAGCGGCTATGAGCAACTGCCGCTGATGCTGCATATCCGCGACAATCCCCACGACGATTGTGCATGGATCCACTTCATGTACAACCTCGCCTGGTTCGACGCCGGGGAGATCGAGACGACGGCCGAGCGTTTGCTGGCATTGTTGGAGGAGGCGCTCGCCGAGCCCACACGGCCGGTGGAACGCCTTGCATTGACCACGCCGGCCGAGCGGCGCATGCTCGCGCAATGGAGCCGCGCCAAAGCGGCGTTCGCCGCGACGGAAACCATCCACGAACGCTTCGGGCGAATGGTCGAACGCATGCCCGACGCCGTGGCGCTGACGTTCGGCGACCGCTCGCTGACCTATGCCGCGCTCAACGAGCGTGCGAACCGGGTTGCCCGGCGCTTGATGACGTTGGGCGTGAATGCCGACGATCGCGTCGCGATTTGCACCGAACGCGGCATCGAGATGATCGTCGGCCTGCTCGCAATCCTGAAAGCGGGCGGCGCCTATGTGCCGCTCGATCCGGCTTATCCGCCGGAGCGGCTGGCCTGGACGCTCGAGGACTGCGCACCGGTTGCCATCCTCGTCCACGGCCCGACGCTCGAGCATGTCCGCCATGCCGCGATCGGCATACCGGTGCTCGGCCTCGATGATGCGTATGAGGGCGCAAGCCCCGGAGAGCAGGCGGGTAATCCGCAAGCGAACCACGGGAGTCCGGATCGGCTCGCTTATGTCATCTATACATCCGGTTCCACCGGACGCCCCAAGGGCGTCATGGTCGAGCATCGAAACGTGACACGTCTGTTCGACGCCACGCGGGACTGGTTTCACTTCGGCGAGCGCGACGTTTGGGCATTGTTTCACTCGTTCGCCTTCGACTTCTCGGTTTGGGAAATCTGGGGCGCGCTGTTGCACGGCGCTCGCTTGGTCATCGTCCCTTACTTGACGAGCCGTTCTCCCGCAGACTGCTACGCCCTGCTGTGCGAGCAGGGCGTGACGGTGCTCAACCAGACGCCGTCGGCCTTCCAGCAATTGATCGCCGCGCAAGGAGAAAATGCGCGCCCGCATCGTTTGCGCACGGTGATCTTCGGCGGGGAGGCGCTCGAGTTGTCGACGTTGGCGCCTTGGTTCGACCGGGCGGTCAACGCCGATACGCAGCTCGTCAATATGTACGGCATCACGGAGACGACCGTTCACGTGACGTATCGCCCGATCGATGCAAGCGACGTTCGAGCAGGTGAGCGCACCCGCGCCAACTCGGTCGGTCTCCCGATTCCGGATCTGGAAGTCCACATTCTCGACGCGGGCATGCAGCCAGTTCCAGCCGGCGTCGAGGGGGAGCTGTATGTCGGTGGCGCGGGCGTGGCGCGAGGCTATCTGAATCGTCCCGAGCTGACCGGCGCTCGCTTCGTGCGTCATCCGTTCGCCTCGACCGCCGGCGCGCGGCTCTATCGGAGCGGCGACGTCGGACGCTGGCTGCCCGACGGCAGTATCGAGTATTTGGGGCGTAACGACGACCAAGTCAAAGTGCGCGGCTTTCGCATCGAACTCGGCGAAATCGAGGCGGTGCTGTCTGAAGCCGAGGGCGTGCGCGAAGCGCACGTACTGGCGCGCGAGGAGAGCACCGGCGACAAGCGTCTCGTGGCGTATTACAGCGGCGAATACCGCGATGCGCGGACGCTGCGCGAGCACGTGCGCTCACGCTTGCCGGAACATATGGTGCCGGGCGCCTACGTGTACCTCGAGCGCTTCCCATTGACGCCGAACGGGAAGCTCGATCGCCGCGCATTGCCGGAACCGTCGGTCCAGACGTCCCGGTCGAGCGTGTACGAGGCGCCGCGCGGCGAGCCGGAGCAAACGCTCGCGCGCATATGGTCCGAGGTGTTGCGCGTCGAACGTGTCGGCCGCCAAGATCATTTCTTCGAACTCGGCGGGCATTCGCTGCTGGCCGTCAAGCTCATCGAACGGATGAGGCGGGCAGGCCTGACGGCGGACGTCAAAGTGCTGTTCAGCCAGCCGACGCTTGCCGCACTGGCTGCGGCCGTCGCGCCCGCCGTCCGCGACGAGGTACCCGATAACCGCATTCCGGATGCATGTGCTCGGATCACGCCCGAGATGCTGCCGCTCGTGACGCTCGATCAATCGGCAATCGACCGGATCGCCGTGCGAGTACCGGGCGGCTGCGCGAACATACAGGACATCTATCCGCTCGCACCGCTTCAGCAAGGCATCCTTTATCACCATCTGTCGGCGCGCGAGGGCGATCCGTATCTCATCCAAGTGTTGCTCGGCGTCGATTCGAAGGCTCGCCTCGAAGCACTCATCGCGGCACTGCGCGAAGTCGTCGCACGCCATGACGTGTTACGAACCGTCATCGTGTGGGAAGGACTCGACGAACCGGTGCAGGTCGTACTGCGCCGCGCGCACTTGCAAGCCGAGGAGGTTGCATTGGCGGGCGCCGGTCATGAGAGCGGATCCGTTCGCGAGCAATTGAAAGCCCGCTTCGATCCGCGACGGATACGGCTCGACGTCAGGCGCGCGCCGCTGATGAAGATCGCCTACACGCGAGATCCGGACAGCGATGCTTGGTACGCGGTGCTCCTGTTTCACCATTTGATCGACGATGCGACCTCGCTCAGGTTGATGCGGCGAGAGATCGCGCGGATCATGCGCGACGGCGGCGAGGGGCTCGCGCCCCAGCTTGCTTATCGCCGCTACGTGGCGCAGACGCGCAGCCGTGCCGACGACGAAGGCCATGCGGCGTTCTTCCGTGACATGTTGGCGGACGTTACCGAACCGACGCTGCCGTTCGGCATTGCCGACGTTCGCGGCGATGGGCGCGATGTGCGGGAGGCTAAGCTTGCGCTGTCGCCGGGATCGAGCGAGCGCCTGCGCGATCACGCGAGAGCGCTCGGCGTGAGCGTCGCAAGCCTTCATCACTTGGCTTGGGCGCGCGTGGTCGCCGCGCTCTCGGGACGAGACGATGTCGTGTTCGGCACGGTTCTGATGGGGCGTCTGCTCTCGGGCGGCGACGTCGAACGCGCCATGGGGATGTTTATCAATACGCTGCCGGTGCGCATCGATGCCGGACCGGTACCGGTGCGTGACGCCGCGTTGGCCGCGCATGTGCGCTTGAGCGCGCTGCTTTCCCATGAACACGCGCCGTTGGCGCTCGCGCAGCGGTGCAGCGGCGTGGCAGCGCCGGCGCCGCTCTTTGGCGCATTGCTCAATTACCGGCACGGTGAAGCCGAGACCGACGAAGCGGGCGCGGGGCTCGATTGGGAAGGCATCGACATTCTCGACTTCGTCGAGCGCACGAACTACCCGCTCACGATGTCCATCGACGATCTAGGCGATGCCTTCTCGGTGACGGTGCAGGCCGTCGACGGCATCGACGCGGCCCGCGTATGCGGCTATTTCTCGGAAACGCTGGATAGCATTTGCCGCGCGTTGGACACATCGCCGCAAACGCCGGTGCGCGAGCTATCGATATTGCCGGAGAACGAGCGCGAGACGCTGCTCGAAACGTTCAATGCGACCGCCGTCTCATACCCGCAAGGCGAGACCGTGCATGGGTTGTTCGAAGATCAGGCCAAGCGCACGCCCGATGCCATCGCCATTCGCTATGAGGCGCAAGATCTTACGTACCGCGCGCTCGACGAGCGGGCCAACGCACTCGCTCATCGCCTCGCCGAAGCGGGGGTGGGAGCCGGCGAGCGCGTGGCGATCGCCGTTGAGCGTAGCCCCGAGATGGTGGTCGGGCTGCTTGCGATTTTGAAAGCGGGCGCGGCTTACGTGCCGATGGACCCCGCCTATCCCGAGGCACGGCTGCGGTACATGCTCGAGGACAGCGCGCCCGCGGTGCTGCTGACTCACGGCAGGACGGGGAATCTTTTCGAAGACGCGAGCGTCCCCGTGGTCGATATCGGCGCCTTTGGCCGCCCCGATCTTGAACCGCCCGGGCCGGTGACGGCGCCGCCGGTCCTATCCGGCTTCGATGCATATCATCTCGCCTACATCATCTACACGTCGGGATCCACCGGCCGCCCCAAAGGGGTGATGAACGAGCATCATGCGGTCGTCAATCGGCTGCGATGGATGCAAGCGGCGCTCGACACACAAAGCAACGATGTCGTATTGCAAAAGACGCCGTTCAGCTTCGACGTTTCGGTCTGGGAGTTTTTTCTTCCCTTGATGACCGGAGCCAAGTTGGTTCTGGCCCGGGCCGAGGGTCACAAGGATCCGGCCTATCTATGCGATCTGATCGAGCGTGAACGGGTCACGACCGCGCATTTCGTGCCGTCGATGCTGCAAGCATTTCTCGAAACGGCGCAGGTCTCGCGCTGTACGAGCCTCGCCCACGTCGTCTGCAGTGGGGAGGCGCTGCCCGGTAGCTTGCTGCGGCAAACGCATGCGGCGCTGCCGCGAACCAAGGTCCATAACCTATACGGCCCGACCGAGGCGGCCGTCGATGTCACGGCGTGGGTCTCCGCAGGCTCCTCGAGCAACCCGACAAGCGTCGAACGCCCGCCGATCGGCCGCCCGATCAGCAATACGCGGATCTACATCCTCGATCCGAGCGGTCAGCCTGCGCCGCTGGGCATCGCGGGTGAAATTCATATCGGCGGCGTGCAGGTCGCGCGCGGATATTGGAATCGTTCCGATCTGACGGCCGAGAAGTTCGTGAACGATCCGTTCGCGCCGGCAGCCGGAGCGCGGATGTATCGGACAGGCGATTTGGGGCGTTGGCTGCCCGACGGCAATATCGACTATCTCGGCCGCAACGACGATCAAGTCAAGATCCGCGGCTTGCGCATCGAACTCGGCGAGATTCAAACGCGGTTGGCCGAGATCGAAGGCGTGAGAGACGCGGTCGTCGTCGCGCGCGACGAGACGGCCGGCGGCAAGCGGCTCGTCGCGTACCTGACGGGCGCGGCACCGAACTTTGAAGTCATTCGCGCCTCGCTGGCCGAACGATTGCCGGAGTACATGGTGCCGTCGGCCTACGTGCAGCTCGATGCCCTGCCGTTGACACCGAACGGCAAGCTCGACCGCAAGGCGCTTCCGGCGCCCGACCGTGCCGCTTATCGGCAAGTGCGCTATGAGCCGCCGCGCGAAGGCAACGAGCAAGTGCTGGGTGCGATTTGGGCGGCGCTGCTAGGCGTCGATCGGATCGGCCGGCATGACAACTTCTTCGAGCTGGGCGGGCATTCCTTGCTGCTGATCGCGCTGATCGAACGAATGCGGCGCGTGGGCCTGCATGCCGACGTCCGGCTGTTGTTTTCCGCGCCGACGCTGGCGGAATTGGCCGAGCGCGTCACGTCGAACGTTGCCGGCCCGGCGATTCAGCCGAACTTGATCCCGCTAGGCGCCGAGCGCATCAAGCCGGCGATGCTCACGCTCGTCGATTTGCCGCAGCCGGCGATCGATGCAATCGTCGCCAGCGTCCCGGGCGGGGCGGCGAACATCCAAGATATCTATCCGCTCGCGCCGCTGCAGGAGGGCATTCTTTACCACCATTTGTCGACGACGACCGGCGACCCGTATTTGCTTCACGGTATGTTCGCGTTCGAGCGGCGCGCCTTGCTCGACGATTTCATCGCGGCGCTCGAACGCGTCGTGGCGCGACACGATGTGTTGCGAACCGCGGTGGTATGGGAGGGACTCGAAACACCGGTGCAAGTGGTATGGCGCCACGCTTCGCTGGAGGTGGCCGAGCTGGCGCTCGCGTCGTCCGATGGCGACGTCGCGGCGGCTTTGAGGCTCCGGTTCGATCCGCGCCACACGCGTCTGGACGTTAGACGTCCTCCGCTGATGCGCTTGATTTTCGCGCAAGACAGCGTCCGCGATCGGTGGGTGGCCATGCTGCAGTTTCATCACTTGGCACTCGATCATGCGGCGTTGGCGGTCGTGCAAGAGGAGGTGCGAGTCTATTTGTCGGATCCCTCGGCGCACCTTGCGCAGCCGGTTCCTTACCGCGAATACGTTGCGCACGCGAAGCTTGGCGTCAGCCGGTCCGCCCATGAGGCGTTCTTCAGGCAGATGCTCGGCGACGTGGATGAACCCACGCTTCCCTACGGCCGCGGCGAGGTCGGCGGCGATGGCAGGACAGTGACGGAATATAGCGCGGCGGTGCCATCATCGCTCGCCGCGCGCCTGCGCACCACCGCGCGCGTGCTCGACGTCAGTACGGCCAGCTTGGTACATGCCGCTTGGGGACGCGTGTTGTCGGTCGTGAGCGGTGTCGCGCAGTCCGTCGTATTCGGGACCGTACTATTCGGACGCTTCCAGAGCGCGAGCGATGCGGGCCGCGCGGTGGGCCTGTTCATCAATACGTTGCCGCTGCGCGTCGACGCGGGAGTCGTGGAGGTTCGAGCGGCGGTCAAGTCCACGGCGGAGCGGCTTGCCGCATTGCTGGAGCATGAACACGCGTCGCTCGCGCTTGCGCAACGTTGCAGCGGCGTGGCTGCGGGGACGCCGCTGTTCGGCGCGTTATTGAACTACCGGCATAGCGATGCATCGACGGCTTCCACGGCAGCGAATACGGCGCTACCGGGGATCGCGATGATCGATGCGCACGAGCGAACGAATTATCCGCTCGTCTTGTCGGTGGACGATTGGGGCGATGCTTTGTCCCTGACGGTACAAGCCGTCGACGGCATCGATCCCGCACGTGTCGCGGGGTACGCGCTGCAAGCGCTCGAAAGTCTGTGCGACGCGCTCGAGCACGCGCCGCAAACGCCGATGCATGCATTGACGATCTTGCCGGCGCACGAGCGGCGAGAATTGCTCGTCGATTTCAACGCGACCGCCACTGACTACGAGGCGCACGAGTCGGTCCTCGCACTGTTCGAGCGGGTAGCGGCGCGTACGCCGGATGCGGTCGCAATCCGGCACGAGGAGCGGGCGTATCGTTATCGAGATCTGAACCAGTGCGCGGAGCGTCTCGCTCAGCACCTGGTCGAATGCGGCGTGGGGCCCGACGCGCGCGTGGCGATCTGTATCGAGCGCAGCCCGGCGATGGTCGTCGCGCTTCTGGCGGTCATGAAGGCGGGCGGCGCTTACGTGCCGATGGATCCCGCTTATCCCGCCGCTCGCCTACGCTATATGGTGGACGACAGCCGTCCGGTCGCCTTGCTCGTTCATGCGCCCACGGCACATCTCTTCGATTCCATGCCGGTGCCGGCGATCGACATCGGCGATGGCTTGGCACTGGAAGCGGCGGCCTCATCCGAGCCGAGCGCGCTGCCGTCGCCGGCGCCGCATGATTTAGCTTATGTAATTTATACATCGGGTTCGACGGGGCAACCGAAAGGGGTCATGGTCGAGCATCGGCAACTGCTCAATCTGGTGAACTGGCACGTCGGCAGGTTCGCCTTGAAGCCCGGTGATCAAACCACCTCGATGGCCGGGGTAGGATTCGATGCGGCCGCGTGGGAGATATGGCCGGCCTTATGCAGCGGGGCGACGCTGCTGTTGCCGCCGGCCAAGACCGCGGGCGACCCGGAGCGGCTCCTCGATTGGTGGCGGGCCCAACGGATCGACGTGAGCTTCCTGGTGACGCCATTGGCCGAGCTTGCGTATGCGACAGGCCGCGCCAATCCGTGGATTCGCACGTTGCTGATCGGCGGCGAACGGCTAAAGCGGCCGCTCGAAGGACTCGCCGCGCACCAAGCGCTCGTCAACAACTACGGTCCGACCGAGGCAGCCGTCGTCGCGACTTCGGGCCGATTGAGCGAAGGCGACTCCGGCGCGCGGATCGGCCGCCCGATCGAAAACACGCGCATCTACATCCTCGATGCGCAAGGCCAGCCGGTGCCGATGGGCGTGGCGGGCGAAATCCATATCGGAGGCGGACAAGTCGCCCGCGGCTATCTCGACCGTCCGGAACTGACCGCCGAGCGATTCCTCGCCGATCCGTTCGGCGATGGGCCCACGGCTAGGATGTATCGAACGGGCGACCTCGGCCGGTGGCTACCCACCGGAGAGATCGAATACCTCGGGCGCAACGACGAGCAAGTCAAGATCCGCGGTTTCCGTGTCGAACCGGGAGAGATCGAAGCCGTGCTGAGCCGCGTCGAAGGGGTGCGCGAAGCCGCCGTTCTCGTGCGCGAGGATGCGCCCGGCGAGCCGCGGATCGTCGCCTACTACACCGGCGAGGCGGCGCTGGCGCGAACGCTTGCCGACACCGTCTCGCGCGTGTTGCCGCGGCACATGGTGCCCGTGGCGTTCGTGCCTTTGACGGCGTTCCCGCTGACGGCCAACGGCAAGCTCGATCGCAAAGCGCTGCCTGTGCCGGAGACGAGCGTTTCGCATGGGCAAGCATTCGTCCCGCCCGAGACCGGCTTGGAGCAAACGCTGGCGGCGGTGTGGCGCGCGACGCTTGGCGTCGAGCGCGTCGGCCGGTTCGATAATTTCTTCGAACTCGGGGGACACTCGCTGCTTGCCGTTTCGTTGATCGATCGGCTGCGCCGTGCAGGATTGAAAACCGATGTCCGGACGCTATTTGCCGCGCCCACGCTGGCCGCGCTGGCCCAGGACATCGAATCGGCCCCCGGCGAGCAAGGTGAGCCGTCCGCGCCGCCGAATCTGATCCCCGCGGGCGCGCAGCGCATCGTCCCCGAGATGTTGACGCTCGTCACGCTGAGCGAACGGGAGGTCGATGCGATCGTGGCAAGCGTCCCGGGCGGGGCCGGGAACGTCCAAGACATCTATCCGTTATTGCCGCTGCAGGAGGGCGTGCTCTACCATCATCTGACGGCACGGCAAGGCGACTCGTACTTGTTACGCGCCCGTTTCACGTTCGACGACCGATCAGCGCTCGAACGCTTCGCCGCCGCACTGCAGGCCGTCGTCGATCGCCACGACGTACTGCGAACCGCGATCGCGTGGGAGGGATTGGATCAGCCGGTACAGGTCGTGCATCGGCGGGCAACGTTACCCGTGTACGAGGTATCGTTGGATGCGAGCGGCGATGCGCACGCCGAGCTCGCGCGATGCGTCGATCCGCAGCGGTATCGCCTCGATCTCAACGTGGCGCCGCCGATGCAGTTGCATATCGCGCACGACGCGCTTCGCGGCCGCTGGGCGGCGGTACTGCTGTTCCATCACATCGCCCTGGATCATGCGGGGGTGGACGTGCTGCTGAACGAAGTTCAGGCGCATCTGCTGGGGCAGGGGCACGCGCTCCCGCTGCCCACGCCGTTTCGCGAGTACGTGGCGCGTACCCGCCTCGCTAGCCGAGAGAGTGACCACGAGGCGTTTTTCAGGGAGATGCTCTCCGACGTCGATGAACCGACGTTGCCGTACGGTCTAGCTAACGTAGGCAACGGGGGCGAGGTCATCTCCCAAGCGCGGCGGCACCTCACGGCCGATCTATCGGACCGGTTACGCCAATGCTCGCGGCGGCTGGGGATCAGCGTGGCAAGCGTCTTCCACTTGGCGTGGGCTCAGGTGTTGGGGCAGTTGTCGGGCCGCGGCGACGTGGTCTTCGGCACCGTGCTGCTTGGGCGCTGGCAGGCGAACGCGGACGTCGATCGTGCGCTCGGGTTGTTTATCAACACGCTGCCGATCCGAATCGGATTGGACGCAAGCAGCGTACGCGAGGCCTTGCACCAAACACACCGGGCATTGTCCGGCCTGCTGGGCCATGAGTATGCATCGCTCGCGCTCGCTCAGCGGTGCAGCGGCGTCGCTCCGCCGATGCCGCTGTTCAGCGCGCTGCTCAATTTCCGTCATAGCGCCGCACGAGCGGCTGCATCGCGTAATGACCGCCACGCGTGGGACGGCATCGAAATCCTGGAGGGCGAGGAGCGCACCAACTATCCCTGCGCATTGAGCGTAGACGACCTCGGCGATACCTTCGAGCTGACCGCGCAGATCGCCGCGGGCCATGAGGCGAGTCGTCTATGCGGTTACGTCGAGCAAGTGCTGCGGCAATTGGCGCAGGCGCTCGACGTTCGGCCCGAAACGCCGATGCGGGATCTAACCATTCTCACGGACGGCGAGCGCGCGCAACTGCTGACCGAATGGAACGCAACCGAGTGCCCGTTCCCGCGCGACGAAGCGGTGCACGTCCTGTTCGAACGTACGGCCGCGCGCTCCCCGCGCGCACCGGCCGTCGCAGGCGACGGCACGACGCTGACCTATGCCGACCTGAATCGCCGTGCCGATCGGCTTGCCGACGTGCTGATGCGTTCGGGTATCCACCCCGGCGATCGCGTGGCGCTGCTGTTCGATCGATCGTCCGCTTTGATCGTTGCGCAGCTTGCGGTGCTCAAGTGCGGAGCGACGTACGTGCCGCTCGACCGTCATGCGCCCCCGCAGCGCCAAGCGTACATGCTGAACGATTGCGGCGCGACTTGTGTGCTCACCCAGGCGGGGTTCGAGTTGCCCGCCGAAGCCGAGGTGGAGCGCGTCGACGTGGATTCCATTCTCGCCGCGCAAGATCCGGAAGACACCGCACCGCGCGTCGAACGGGCGCAGTGGGAGTCGAACATACCGGCGTACATCATGTACACGTCCGGCTCGACGGGCCAGCCCAAAGGCGTCGTGGTCACCCATCGCGGCATCAATCGCTTGGCGGTGAACAACGGATACGCGGCATTCGATGCGGGCGACCGGATCGCCTTCACCTCGAACCCGGCATTCGACGCCAGCACGATGGAGGTATGGGGTGCGCTGCTCAACGGGGCATGCCTTGTCGTCGTACCGCACGAGACGTTGCTCTCGCCCCCAGAGTTGGCGGCGTTGCTACGCGTCCAGCGCGTCACCGTGCTCCATCTCGTCGCGGGTCTGCTGAGCGCGCACGTCGATGCGCTGGCCGCGGTATTCCCGAGTCTGCGCTATTTGTTGACAGGCGGTGACGCGGCCGACGTGCGCGCGATTCAGCGCATCTTGCGCGATAGTGCGCCCGAGCATTTGATTCATTGCTACGGCCCGACCGAGTCGACGACGTTCGCCACCACTTACGAGTTGCGCGCCGAGCACGCCGACGATCCGATCGTACCGATCGGCCGGCCGATCTCGAACACGCGGGTCTATCTGCTCGATACCGCTGGCAGGCCCGTGCCGGCCGGCGTGGCCGGGGAAATTTGCATCGGCGGCGACGGCGTGGCGCTCGGGTATTTGAATCGCGACGACTTGACGGCCGAGCGCTTCGTCCCCGATCCGTTCTCCACGGTCCCGGGTGCGCGAATGTATCGTACCGGCGACTTGGGGCGGTATAGGGCGGACGGCAATATCGAATACCTGGGGCGTAACGACACGCAGGTAAAGATCCGCGGTTTTCGCGTGGAGCCCGGCGAGGTTCAAGCGCAGTTGGCGCGGCGAGGGCTGGGCGACGCGATCGTGGTCGTGCATGCGGACGCCGCGGGCGAAAAGCGTCTCGTGGCCTATTTCGTCGGCGATACGCGCGATGTGGAGGCGCTCAAGACCGACCTAAGGGCGAGCCTGCCGGACTACATGGTGCCGGCGGCATTCGTCGCACTCGGACGGATGCCGGTGACGCCGAACGGGAAAGTCGATCGCCGCGCGCTGCCGGCTCCGCGTTTCGATGCCGATGCGGGCGCCGTCTACGAGGCGCCCGCCGACGAAGCGGAGCAGACGGTTGCGCAAGTATGGGCCGAACTGCTCGACGTGCCGCGCGTCGGCCGGCGCGACAATTTTTTCACACTCGGCGGCCATTCGCTGCTCGCGGTTCGCGCGATCGGCAGGCTGCGCCGATCCTTCGGCGACGCCGCGACTCTGCGGGCGCTGTTCGAAACCGAGGATCTCGCCGCCTTCGCCGCGCGTTTGGGCAAGCCGGAAGGCGCGGGACTGCCGCCTGCCGGGGCCGAGCGCGCCGGAGCGCTTCCGTTGTCGTTCATGCAGGAACGCCTGTGGCTGATACAGCAGCGCGATGGCGGCAGCGCCTATAACATGCACGGTGCGCTCGCCTTCGACGGGGCGTTGTCGCTCTCGGCGCTGCGCGCGGCCATCGATACGCTCATCGTGCGGCATGAGCCGCTGCGGACGCGCTTTCGCTACGATGCGCAGGCTGGCATGCCGGTGCAAATCGTGGATACCCCACAACCCGTGCATCTCGACATCGCCGACGTCGGCGAAGACGAAGTAAGCGCTGCCCTGATGCGGCACGCGGCGACGGCATTCGATCTGGAGCAAGGGCCCCTTTTCACGGTGGCGGTGCTGCGGGTCACGCCGAGCCGGCATATCGTGTCTTTGTCGATGCATCACATCGTCTCCGACGGCTGGTCGCTGAGCGTGCTCATCAACGATCTGCGCGCCTTGTATGCCGCCCATCGGAGCGGTCCGGAGACAGCCGCTCGCGTGCTGCCGCCGTTGCCGATTCAATATGCCGACTACGCCGCCGGCCAACGCCGGCGCGATCTGTATCGCGAACGCGGCTACTGGAAAGAGATGTTGCAGGGCTACGGGGAGCCGGTCGATATCGCTATCGACGGGGCCGAAGCCGGTACGCGGCATGGGACGCTGGGGCAGGTGCGTCGGCGGCTGCCGACGGCACTGGCCCGCTCCGTTGCCGATTTGAGCGGCGCGCAACGCACGGGTATATTCACACTCTTCCTCGCGACATTGGCGGTTGCGTGCAAGCGGCGCATCGGCCGCGACGATCTTTGCATCGGTACGACGAGCGCCGGACGGGACGAGCCGGAACTCGAAGCGCTCGTGGGATTCTTCGTCAATATCTTGCCGTTGCGATTGAATCTCTCCGGCGATCCGACCGGGCTCGAATTGATCGAGCAGGCGCGCGGCGTCGTACTCGGCGCGTTGGAGCATCAAGCGTTGCCGTTCGAGCATATGCTCTCGCTCGTCCCCGAACTGAGGCAGCCCGACGGCGCCTCGCCGGTGCCGATCGTTCTGCGCCATCAAAGCGTGCCGCCCGTTACGAACGAAGAATGGGACGAGGGGCTCAAACTCGAAGTACTGTCGCAGACGTTCGAGCGGACGGCGCAGTCAGCGCTAGATTTGGAGATTTTCGGTCAGCACGACGAGGTCGAAGTCGTCGCGAATTTCGATAGCGGGCGCTTTGCCGCGCGGGAAGTCGAACTGTTCGTCGAGGTTTGGCTGGACCTGCTCGAGCGGGTTGCCCACTCGCCCGCCGCCCGGCTATCGACGCTCGTCCAACTCACGCCGGCCGAGACTCGCTTTCTCGATTGCGCGCGCGGTCCGAGCCGCGCCTACGACGGAGCCGGAGTCGTCGAACTCTTCGCGCGCCAAGTCGCCCAGCGGCCGGACGCACCCGCTTGTTGGTTCGAAGGGGAGCGCGTTAGTTACGCGCAACTCGATCGCAGGGCGGATGCGATCGCGCATGCGTTGCATCAACGCGCTATCGGCCCGGGGGCGCGGGTCGCGCTACACCATCCGCGGTCGGCCGATTTTCTCGCGTCCATTTTGGCTTGCTTCAAGTTGAATTGCGCGTACGTGCCGATCGACCCCGCCTACCCACGGGCCTATACCGAGCGGATGTTGGACGACGCGCAGCCCAGCATCGTCGTCACGACCCCGGAGGTGACCGCCGCGTATGGGCACACGACGGCGCCTACGCTGTTGCTTGAACCGGAACCGTTTGCTCGCGACGTCGGGTTGACGGGGCGGGTGGGGCGCCTCGATACGCGCCCGGCGCGGCCAAGCGACATCGCTTATATCGCCTATACGTCGGGGTCGACCGGCGAGCCGAAGGGCGTCGTCGTCGAGCACCGTCAAGTGCTCAATTGCCTGCATGCGTTATGGGAGCGGACGCCTTATGAGGGCGACGAGATCGTCGGGCAAAAGACGTCGATGTCCTTCGTGCCCTCGGTCAAGGAAATGCTATCGGGTCTGCTCGCCGGAATCGCTCAGGTCATCTTGCCCGACATCGTGGTCAAGGATGCGCCGGCCTTTGCCCAAGCCATTCACGATCATCGCGTCACACGGTTGAATCTGGTGCCCTCGCATCTGGCCGTTCTGCTCGACTATGAAGACAAGCTCACGAGCCTGCGCCATGTCACGACGGCCGGCGAGCCGCTGAGCCGCCGCCTGCGCGAGCGCTTCGCGCGGTGTTTGCCTTGGGCCAGGCTGCACAATAATTACGGCTGCAGCGAGTTGAACGATATCACCTATGCGTCCGATCAGACGCCTGCCGGCCGCACATCCGTGATCGAAGCGGGCCGCCCCATCGCGAACACTCGAGTACATCTGCTCGACGATTCGCTTAGGCCCGTCGCCGTGGGTGCCGTCGGCAAGGTATTCGTCGAAGGTGCAAGCGTGGGGCCAGGCTACTGGCGCCGGCCCGAGCTGACCGCCGAGCGGTTCGTCGAGCGAGGCGACGGTACCCGGATGATGCGAACGGGCGACCTCGGCCGCTGGCTGCCGGACGGCCAATTGCTCCACCTCGGGCGAGAGGATTTCCAAATCAAGGTGCGCGGCCAGCGCGTCGAATTGCCCGCGATCGAACATGCGCTGGGCGCCCATCCCGAAGTCGCGGTGGCCGCCGCCACGGGGCGGGGCATCGATGGTGTCACCCGCCTCGTCGCCTTTTGCGTACCGCGTCCCGGTGCGCATATCGACGCCAATGCGCTGCATACTTGGCTGCTCGCACGCCTGCCGGCCCATTTGGTGCCGAGCCGGTTCGTCGAGATCGAATCGATGCCGACTTTGCCGAACGGCAAGCTGAACCGCCGCGCTTTGGCATCGATTGAAATCGGCGAAGGCGCGACACATGCCGATGCTTCCGGACAAGCGCCTCAAGGCCCCATCGAGCGCTTGATCGCGGCCCAATGGTGCGATGCGCTGGGCCTTGCGGCGGTGGGACGGCACGACAACTTCTTCGCGCTCGGCGGCGATTCGCTGATGGCGGCCAAGGTCATGACCCGGGTCGGCGAAGCGCTGGAGATGCAACTGACGGTGCGCAGCCTGTTCGAAACGCGGACCGTGCACGCGCTGGCCAATTTCGTGCAAAACGAACGTGCGAGGCGGCAGGGCGGCTCCCCGAGCGGCAACGAAGGCGCCGTGGCCGATGCGGACTTCGTCGCGTTCAATACGGCGGGTACGCAGCGCCCGTTGTTTTTGACGCATACGTTGCAGGGCTACTCGTGGTACTTCGGCCATTTGGCCGCGCACATCGATGCCGATATTCCGGTCTACGGTCTGCCGCCCACGCGCTTAGGCGCCGAGCCGCCCCGGACGATGCAAGCCATCGCGGCACGCTTCATCGGCATCATGAAAAGGATCGCGCCGGCGGGACCATATCGCATTGCGGGCTGGTCGTTCGGCGGCCTCATTGCCTACGAAATCGCGACGCAACTGATCGCGGGTGGCGACGAAGTCGAGTTCCTCGGTCTATTCGATACGACGTTGCCGGCGCCTGGCGGCGAGGTCGATCCGCATCGCGCGGCGGTGCTTACGCTGTACTCGTTCGCCGCCAACAACTTCACCGGCTTCGATCCGGACACGATCGGCTTCGAGTCCGCGTCGCGCGTCGAGGATCTGATCGAACGCCTGGTTCAAGCGATCGAAGCGCGGCGCGCGACGAGCAACCCGCTATGGCATTTGGCTTACGACAGCGCCGAGGAAAACCGCCAGTTCCTGCAACGCTTGGTGGCGCACGGACTGGCCATGAACCGTTGGCGGCCCGTGCCTATCGAGACGCATGCCACCGTGTTCGCGGCACAAGACACCTCGATCACGCCGCTGGAGGGCCATCCCGCACTGCCGGCTCACCTGGGCTGGGATGCCGTGCTCGACGCCTCGAAGATCGAGTTGGTGCCGGTACCGGGGAACCACGAGACGATCGTCAAATTCCATGCGGACCTGCTTGGCCGCGCGATCGCCCGGCGCCTGGCCGTCCGCAGCGTGATCGAATGAGCGGCGCGCGCGATGCACCGCAACCGAATTCAACCATTGGCGAGGGGAAAGAGACGATGATCGCAAGAGTGAGCAGCAAGGCGTTTTCGAGTGAATTCTTCGCCCAAGGGCAGCCGGCCATCATCACCGATGCCTTGACGGATTGGCAGATCGAGACGCGCTGGACACCGGAGGCACTCGCGCGCACCGCGCGCGACAGGCGTATCGTGTCGAGCCGGGCGGGCGACGGCCGCTACCGATTCGCGCCATCCGACGAAGGCTCGCGCTCGAACGTATTCGAGACCAGCGAGATCGAATTCGGTGAAGCGGCTCGGCGGCTCCTGGATCCCGGTGACGGCGACACCGTCTATGTCATGCAGCAATCGATACCGGAGAAGCTTCCCGAGTTGCTCGGCCATGTCGTCGTGCCGCCATGGATCGCGGGGCAGCAGAACGCGATCAATCTATGGTTCGGCAGGCGCACGGCCACTCAACTGCACTTCGATCACTCGAACAATTTCTTCGCGCAGTTATACGGCAACAAGGAATTCACGCTGTTTGCGCCGGCCGATAGCGAACACCTCTATCCGTATCACCATGACTCGGCGACGTCTCATCTGTCGTACGTGGACTTGGACGAGCCGCGTCTGGACAAGTATCCGAATTTCGCGCGCGCCACGGCGGATCGATTTACGATGCAGCCGGGCGAGTTGTTGTTCCTGCCCGCGTTTTGGTGGCACCACGTTCGCGCGTCGGGAGTCGCGGTATCGGTCAATTTTTGGTGGGCGCCGCGCTGGTCCCAAATCGTCGCCGCGCACAATGCGATGCGTGCGCTGTCGAACCTGTATGCGGTCGATCGCTTGAAGACGTTCGAGCAGGCCTTCCTTTCTCCCGAAGGCCTGGACTTGATATCCGGAGCCGATCGATTTCTCGCGGGCGGGAGGACGTGGGGCGCGACGGTGTTGGCGCTGGCCGCGCTCGACGAACGGATCGGTGCGCACGCGTCGCCAAGCGAGGCGCGCGAGCCCGTGGGCTGCCGATTGAGAGCGCTAGGCGCCGAGTTACGGCAAAGGACTCAGGACGCCGACGGCTCGACGGAGCTCGATCTGTCCTTGCTGGACGAGGCGGCTCGACTTGCCGACTTGGTGGCCGATCGTTACGGCGACGACGTGCTCGAGGCTCGGCGCGTCGAAGCGTTTTTGCGAGCGATCGAGCAGGCGCGCGCCCCGAGCCCTCACCCGCGCGATGTATCGTTGGCGGGCGCGGGCGGTGTCGATTCATGAGTGCGTCCGCCCCCGCCTCGGCTCGCACACCGACTCGAGCGGCATTCGGTTTCATCTTCGCCACCGCGTTGATGAACGCGGTTTCGTTCGGCGTCGTGCTGCCGGTCTTGCCGAATTTGATCAAGGCCTTCGCGCATGGCGATACGTCGCTCGCGGCGCAGTGGAGCACGGTGTTCAGCGTGGCTTGGGGCGCGATGCAATTCGTCTGCGGGCCGGCGCTCGGCGCGCTATCGGACCGTATCGGGCGCAGGCCCGTGCTGTTGATTTCCCTCTGCGGCCTCGCATTCGACTTTTTCGTCATGGCGCTTGCGCCGAACCTCGTTTGGCTGCTCGCCGGCCGCATCGTCAACGGCATGACCTCGGCGAGTTTCGCCACGGCCAACGCGTATATCGCGGATGTCACCGCGCCTGGCGACCGCGCGCGCGCGTTCGGCCGTATCGGTGCCGCGCTGAGCCTCGGTTTTCTGGCCGGCCCCGTGGTGGGCGGGATGCTGGCGAGCATCGATCTACGGATGCCGTTCTACGTGGCGGGCTTCGTCACCGCGCTGAACGCGCTATTTGGGATCTTCGTCTTGCCCGAATCGCTTCCGCCGGAGCGCCGCGCGAGCGGGCTCGATCCGCGCGAGCTCAATCCATTCGCGGCGTTCGCGCTCTTGCGCGAGCACGGCGATTTGCTCGTCTTGTGCGTGCTCGGGGCGCTATTCGCGTTCGCCTGGATGGTGGGGCCGTCGGTGTTCGTGCTGTACGGCGGGTATCGCTATGGTTGGGCCGCGGCGGCGATCGGCGTGGTGATGATGGCGAGCGGCGGCATCGGCGCTATCGTTCAGACCGCTCTGGTCGGGCCGGCCGTCGCGCGTCTGGGCGAGCACGGCGCGGCTTTGCTCGGCGCGGTTGCCGCGGCGATCGGTTACGCGGCGTTCGGCTTGGCCGGGACCGGATGGGCCTATCTTGCCGTGATTCCCGTGTTCGCGTTGCACAACGTCTTTACGCCCGCGCTTCAGGGACTATTGACGCGGCATGTCGACGAGGGCGGACAAGCGCGGTTGCAAGGCCTCGTTCAGGCGACGCAGGGCATTGCCTCCGTCGTCGGGCCGTTGGTGTTCGGAATCGTCTTCGCCTGGTCGACGCGGGCGGGAACAGGCCCCGCGTTATCGGGCAGCCCGTTCTTCTTGGCGTCCGCGATCATGTTGGTCGTGTCGTTAGGCTTGATCGCACTGCGTAACGCCGCGCGATAACGGGCCATAGCCGACCGTGGCGGTGCGAAGATGGTGCGGGCGGACGTCGGCAATACTGGCGCATCCGAGCATGGCGAGCGTCCGGTCGATCTCGTCTTGGATGATTTCGATCACGCGCAACGCACCCGCTTCGCCGGCGGCAGCAAGGCCGTAAAGCGTGGCGCGTCCCAGCAGCACGGCGTCGGCACCGAGTGCGACGGCTTTGACGACGTCGGATCCACGCCGGATCCCGCTATCGAGCATGAGGGCGCCGGCAGAGGCGCAGGCGGCTTTTACCTCCGGCAGGATGTCGAGGGACGCGACGGCATCGTCGAGCTGGCGTGCTCCATGATTGGAGACGATGACGCCGTCGGCGCCCAATTCGATGCACCGTAATGCATCGTCGGGGCGCAAGATGCCCTTGACGATCAATCGATGCGGCCATCGATCGCGCCATCGGCTCAAATCGTCCCATGCGAAGCTCGCGTCCATCTGCCGGCGCAGCAATGCGGCACGCGCCTCGATGCCGGTACCGTTATCGGAGTCGATGTTGGCGAGCGTGGGCACGCCACCGCTGCGCAACAGCGCCCAAGTCCAGCGCGGATGGGCGAGCGCATCGAGACACGCCCGGGGGGTGAAGCGCAACGGCAGTGCGAAGCCGTTGCGCATGTCGCGTTCGCGTTTGCCGTTCAGCGTGACGTCAACGGTTGCGACAAGCGTGCGATATCCGGCTCGTGCGGCACGTTGGACCAAGCTGTCGGCCAAGTCGCGCTGCAAAACGTAGAGCTGAAACCACAGTTCGCCGCCTGCTTCGCCGGCCAGCCTTTCGAGCGAAACGTTCGACGCCGTGGACATGACGAACGGAATACCGGCGCGGCGCGCGGCGCGTGCGAGCGCGATGTCGCCGTTCGGCCACACCAGTCCGTTCATGCCGGTCGGCGCGATCAAGAGCGGGGCGCCAATCGTCTGTCCGAGCAGTTTCGTCGACATATCGCGCCGGCTGACGTCGACGAGCCGCTGCGGCAGGAATTCGATGCGCTCGAACGCAGCCCGATTGCGGCGCAAACCGCGTTCGTCCTCTGCGCCCCCGTCGACATAATCGAAAACGCGGCGCGGCAGTCTGCGGCGGGCGAGGGCGCGGAACGCCTCGACGTTGATCGGAATTCGCATGGTTAGGAGCGTACGAACTGAACGCCGTTGCTGTCAAGCAAGCATGCGCGTTTCGTGTGCTCGTGCGAAATCGCCGTCAAAACTTGTAATTGAGCGCCGCGAATGCGGTCAACTCCGTGTGCCGCTCGGTGATCGGACTATGCGCCGCATCGCCTTGCAGCCGGCCCAGCGTGGTATTGAGCGAGCCGGCCCAGTGCTTGGTGAAGTCATGCGACGCGTAGAACGTGACGTGCACGTCGCGCACGCCCGCGCCCGCGGAATACGCCGGCAGCCCGGACGCCGCGCTTTGCGCAGGCGATACGCCGAACAATTTGCGCGTGTACGCGGCGCTTGCCCATGTGAGGCCAGGACCGACCGAGAACAGCCAGCCCGTCACCGGCAGCGACGCGTAGAGGTCGGCGCTCGCCGTCAAGCCCTGGCCGTTGCCTGCGATATCCTGCAAGAGCGCAAACGAACCGGTGAACGCCCACACCGTATAGTCGGCGAACAGCTTCAGCTTCGGCCCGTCATGGACGTCGCCGAGTCCGTGCAAATGCGGATCGTCGGAGGCATTGCGGGATTGGAAGTCGAAGGTCAGCGCCGTCCCCACGTGATAGTTTTCGGCGCGCAGCACGTTCACGCCCAGCACGTCGGGCCCTTGCGAGAAGAAACGGTCGTCGTAGGAGATGTCGAGTGCGGGAAACGGATACAGCTTGAAGCGACGCGCGCCGGGGTAAGCCGGCGCGAGATACACGCCCGGACCGACGGCGATTTTCCAGCGCGACGCGGCCGGCGCGGTCGGCGGCTTGGCCGCATCCGTTGGCGCGGGTGCCGCCGCCGTCGAGGCCGGGCCGTCGTCCGCGCGCGCTTGAGCGCAGATGGCCAGCGCCGCCACCGCAATCGTCGTCGTGAAGCGCCGCATTAGTTGCGCCCTCCGGCGACGGCCGCGAGTTGGCGCAGGCGCCTTGCCAGTGCCTTGGAGACGACCGGCTGGCTGCCTGGATCGCTCGCGCCGCGCGCCATCTCGCTCTCACGCAGGAATAGGGCGGTTTCACGCGCGACGATCTCGCGCTCGTTGTCGGATGTGATCATGTGATAGGAATCGTCCAGCCAAATCGTGCGTAAAAAGCTCGCGCCGATGTTCTCGATGATGAAGCGCGGATTTCGCGGGCTCGACGTTTCGTCGTCGATCGCGTGGATCAGGAGCGTGTCGTTCGCGATGGCCGCTACTTCCTTTCGGACGGAGCGCGCGAGGCGCGCGGCTTGGTGCAACGCGGGCAGCGAAATCGTCGATGGACCGACTTCGCTGAATGCGTTGCGCTGCATCGCGCGCGCGATCTTCGCGCGCAGCGCTTCGTTGCGCAGCCCGAACGGCTCGGCTTCGCGATAGCGATAGCGGTTGCGCAGGGGCGTGTAGTAGGCCCAATCGAGCAAGAAGCGGTACCACGGGATCGCCCAGCCGTCGTAATCGAGCGTGAGCGACAACAGCGCGAGCGCCTGCGCGTTCGAACGTTCGCGAATCAGCCGCAGCGCGAGGGCCCCGCCGATCGATAGCCCGCAGACCGACACGCGATCGTATTTCGCCGCGAGCGCATCGAATTCGGCAATCGCTCCTTCGAGCCAGCGCTCCATCGGGGCCTCGGCCGACCCCGCGCTGTAGCCTTCGATCACGGGCGCGCAAATCGTGAAGCCTTCCTCGTGCAAGTATCGCGCGAGGTAGCGCAGTTCGAGCGGCGAACTCGACAAGCCGTGCAGTAGCAGCACTGCGTGGCCGTCGCCTTCATTGAAGATGCGCCCGGAAGAGGGGGCAAGCGTTTCCATCGCCGGGATTGCACTATCGGGCACGCTCAGTCCTCCGTCCGAAGCACGAGGAAATCGCCCGCATGCGTCGTGAACCGTTCGCAGGTGCACTGTGCGATCGCGTTCTCGGCGCCGTGCCCCTGTTTGCGCAGACGCACGCGATGGCTGCCCGGCCACAGTATTTTCGATAGACGCTGCACGTCCTCCGAGTGCACCTCGTGAAAGCGCGGACCTTGCGCAATACCCGACGGAATCGGGCTCGGCGCGGCGCCGGCGCTTTGGCCGACGCTCGCGCGTTGCGCGGCGTCGCGCTCCAGGGCCTTGATCAGCACGATCTGGGAATGATGCTGCGCGAGGTGGCGCAGCAATCGGTGCGTTTCATCGACGGCGCGTTTGGCCAGTGCGCGTTGATTGTCCTCACGCAGCAGCATTTCATAACGCGACTGCGCGACCGAGGAGATCAGTTGCGCACGAAACTGAGCCCGGCGCAGCCGCTCGATCAATGCGATGACGAGCAGCGTAACGAGCGGATACGACACCAGCAGGACGATGTCGTTTTGGTTGATCACCGAAAGGGTGGCGTAGGGCGGCACAAACAGATAATCGGCGATGCACAGCCCCAGCAGCATCACGGTCAGAGCCGGTGCGAGCCCGAGGTAATACTGGACGAGCGATGCGGCAATGGCAAATGCCGTGCCGGGCATGACAGGACCGATGAGCGGGTGCAGCGCCAGCCGTACGCCGGCAGCGACGCTCAGTGCGCCCGCCGCGAGCAGCCAGCGCCGAGCGCCGCGAGGTGCCCAACTGCGGGCATTACGAACGTCCATAAATCCGTGGTTATTCGACCGATATTTGGTTATCGGCAGATAATCTGAAATTTTTAGTAATAGACCGAGAGGATCCTACGGACGGGCTGTTTTTGCAACCGGCAATGCCACGAAGGGCGCTTGCAACGCGGCAACTATCCGGGTAACCACGTACGAATCGAACGCCGTTGCCGTCGGGCAAGCATGCGTTTTTCGCATGCTCATCCGGACAATAAATCGTTTGCTCGCGCTTGTTTCGGCGCCGATACTGCCCCGAAAGGTCCATCCGGCGGGGCAGACGCAATGCATACATACCGAAATTTCATCGACGGCGAGTTCGTTGCCGAAGCGAGCGAACGGATTGCCGTCATCAATCCGGCAACGGGCTTGCCGATCGGTGAGGTGAGCGCGGCCAGCAAAGCCGATGCGGTCCGAGCCGTCGAGTCCGCCGTGCATGCCCAACGCGCCTGGCGGCGCCTGCCCGCCGCGGAGCGCGGCGTTTGTCTGAACCGATTCGCGCAAGCCATCGACGCGCGCGCCGCGGCGATCGGCGCCGCGCTCGCGTTGGAATCGGGTAAAAGCCGGCAGGACGCTACCGCCGAGGCGCATTATGCCGCCGAAATCCTTCGCTACCACGCGCAGTGGGCTAGACGGATCGAAGGCGAGGTCATTCCGAGCGATAACGCCGGTGAAAACCTGATCCTGATGCGCGAGCCGATGGGCGTCGCCGCGTGCCTGATCCCCTTCAACTTCCCCGTCTACACGTTGCTGCGCAAGATCGCGCCGGCGCTGATCGCGGGTAATGCGGTGGTCGTGCGTCCCAGCAACAACACGCCTTGCAGCGCATTCGAAGTCGCGCTGGCCGCGCAAGAGGCGCAGTTGCCGGCCGGCTTGCTCAACGTGCTCGCAATGGATCACGAGACGGCCGCAACGTTGTGCACGCAACGTGGCGTCGCGATGATTACGTTGACCGGAAGCGTCGCGGCGGGACGCAAGGTACTCGATTACTGCAAAGAGCATATCGCGAAGCCGTCGCTCGAATTGGGCGGCAAGACGCCGGCCATCGTCGAACCCGATGCCGATCTCGAATCGGCCGCTGCGGCCATCGTGCGCTCGAAGACGACGCATTGCGGGCAGCTTTGCACGGCCATCGAGCGCGTGTATGTCCATGAGCAAGTCCATGACCGCTTCGTCGCGCTGCTCAGGCAGAAGATGAGCGCCATCCGCTTCGGTGATCGGTCGATCGATGAAACCCTGATGGGGCCGCTCGTGAACGCGCAAGCGCGCGAGGCCGTGCACGGGATGGTACAGCGCGCGATCGAAGCGGGCGCCGTGCTCGAAACGGGCGGCCATATGCCCGGCGGCCCCGGCTACTTCTATCCGCCGACGCTGCTCAGCCAGTGCCGTCAGGACATGGAAATCGTTCAAGAGGAAATCTTCGGGCCGGTATTGCCCGTGTTGCGCTACGCATCGCTCGACGAAGCGCTGCGGATGGCTAACGATCACCAGTTCGGCCTCTCGTCGGTCTTGTATACGGAGAGCTATCGCACCGCGATGCGTACGGCCAACGAGATCGAGGCCGGAGAACTTTACGTCAATCGCACGCCGGCCGATCCGTATCAAGGGTTCCATGCGGGATGGAAGCGTTCGGGCCTCGGCGGGGACGACGGTAAGCATGGGATGCTCGAATTCACGCAGACGCGCCTCGTCGTCATGCCCTATTGATGCACTTGGCGGGCGGCCTCGCAGGCGCTCGCTCGACTATAGATCCACACTCGCATTCGCCCAATCATGAAAGTCGTTTCCATGCAGACGCATGTCGTCGCCGTTCCACCGCCGCATTTGGGCGGAATGTACTGGATCTTCGTCACGCTGCAAACCGATTGCGGCATCGAGGGGGTAGGCGAGGTCTACGCTTCCACGTTCCACCCCAGCGTACTCGTGCCCGCGATCGAGGACGTTTTCGAGCGCTATCTGCTCGATCACGATCCGCATCGTATCGAGCGCTTCTGGCGCGAAGCGTATTCGAGCGGCTTCACGCAACGGCCCGACCTCACGATGATGGGTATCGCGAGCGGTCTGGAGATGGCCTGCTGGGACATCATCGGCAAAGCGTGCGATAAGCCGGTGTATGAATTGCTCGGCGGTCTCGTCAACCACCGGCTTCGCTCCTACACCTATCTGTACCCCACGAATCAAGTCGGCGAATACGATTACGACGATCCCGATCTTGCCGCGCAATGCGCGGCGGACAATGCCGAGCGCGGCTTCACCGCCGTGAAGTTCGATCCCGCGGGACCCTATACCGCCTATTCGGGGCATCAGTTGTCGCTCGAGGTGCTCGACCGCTGCGAGCGCTTTTGCCGTCGCGTGCGCGAGGCCGTGGGATCGCGCTGCGATTTACTGATCGGCACGCACGGTCAGATGGTGCCGTCCTCGGCGATTCGCCTGGCGCGGCGCCTCGAAAAATACGATCCGCTCTGGTTCGAAGAGCCGGTGCCTCCCGGGCAAGAGCAGGCCATGGCGCAAGTCGCGGCGCATACGAGTATTCCCATCGCGGCCGGAGAGCGGCTGACCACCAAGTACGAATTCTTCAAACTGCTCGAAAGCGGAGCGGCTTCGATCCTTCAGATGAATGTCGGCCGCGTGGGCGGATTGCTGGAAGCGAAGAAGGTGGCGAGCCTGGCCGAAGTCTATTACGCGCAGATCGCGCCTCATTTGTATAACGGTCCGGTCGGCGCGGCGGCCAGCATTCAGTTGGCGGCTTGCACGCCGAACTTCTTGATCCAAGAAAGCATCGGGACGTGGGACGGCTTTCATGCCGAGATTTTGAAGCGGCCGATCCAATGGGAAGACGGATATCTGATTCCGTCCAAAGCGCCGGGGCTGGGCGTCGAACTCGACATGGACGTCGTTCGAGCGCATTCCCCTTATACCGGGGAGCGGCTGCATTTGCAGATGCAGCGCGAACCGGCCGATGTCAGGGATACGTCGCCGGCGCGCGGCTGATCGATTATCGAGGAACGAGGAGCGGGACATGATCTACGACTACGTCATCGTCGGCGCGGGCTCGGCCGGCTGCATCGTCGCCGAGCGGCTCAGCGCATCGGGCCGCTACTCCGTGCTGCTGCTGGAGGCGGGCGGCCCCGATACCTCCCTCTGGTTCAAGGTGCCGATCGGTTACGCCAAGCTTTACTACGATTCGGCCCACAACTGGATGTACTACAGCGAACCGGAACCCGAACTCGGCGGCCGCTCGGTGTATTGCCCGCGCGGCAAAGTGCAAGGCGGATCGGGTTCGATCAACGCGATGATCTATGTCCGCGGCGCCGCGCGCGATTTCGACGATTGGGCCGCGGCCGGCAACCCGGGTTGGTCGTACCGCGAAGTCTTACCGTATTTCCGCAAGCTCGAATCGCATCCGCTCGGCGATACGGAGTACCACGGGGCCGACGGTCCCGTGCGCATCACCTCGATGAAGGACGACGTTCATCCGATCTGCGAGCGCTTTATCGAAGGCTGTACGCAACTGGGATACCCGCACAACGCCGATTTCAACGGCGAGCGTCTCGCAGGCGCCGGCGTCTATGACATCAACACGCGCAACGGCCGGCGCGATTCGAGCAGCGCGGCGTATCTGCATCGTGCCGGCGCGCGTCCGAACTTGACGATCGAGCATCACGCCCATGCGACGCGCTTGTTGTTCGATGCGCGGCGCCGCGCGTGCGGAGTCGAGGTGACGCAGGGCGGTGTCACGCGAACGTTCGCCGCCAGGCGCGAGGTGATCGTCGCGGCCGGCGCGGTCGATTCGCCCAAACTGCTTCAGCTCTCCGGTATCGGCCCGCGAGCGATCCTCGCGCGGCACGGCATCGACGTGCTGTGCGATTCGCCCGCCGTCGGCCGGAACCTGCAAGACCATCTATGCGTCAGTTTCTATTACCGCGCTCGCGTGAAAACGCTAAACGATGCGTTCCGCAGTTGGACCGGCAAGCTCAAGTTCGCCGTGCAGTATTTGACGAAGCGCAATGGCCCGTTTTCGATCAGCGTGAATCAAGCCGGCGGATTCTTCGCGACCGTGGCGGGCCAGACCGATCCTCGCGTCCAGATCTACTTCAACCCACTCTCCTACAAGATTCCCAAATCGAGCCGGTCGCCGTTGACGCCGGAGCCGTACTCGGGTTTTCTCGTGGCGTTCAATGCCTGCCGTCCGACGAGCCGCGGCTCGATCGAAATCGCCTCCGCGCGCGCCGAGGATGTGCCGCTGATTCGCGGCAACTATCTCTCTACGCAAGAAGACCGTGACGAGGTCGTGCGCGGCGCTCGCCTCGTTCGCGAGCTGATGCAGGCGCCCGCACTCAAAGCGATTACCGAAGAGGAAGTGACGCCCGCCGCCAGCGTCACCGACGACGCGAGCATGCTGCGCTATTTCCGTGAGCAAAGCGGTTCGATCTACCATTTGTGCGGGACCTGCGCGATGGGTCCCGACCCGCGCAACGCCGTCGTCGATGCACGCCTGCGCGTGCATGGCGTGACGGGGTTGCGCGTGATCGACGCCTCCATCTTCCCCAACATCACGTCCGCCAATACGAACGCACCGACGATGATGGTCGCGGAAAAGGGCGCGGCCATGGTCTTGGAGGATGCGGAAGCAGACCAGGCATCGGCGGCTTCGAGCGATCGAGCGGGCGTTCAGGCCGCCGCGGCGATTTCGTCTTGAAGCCATTGGCGGAATAACCGCAGCGGCTTCGACTCCTTGCGCTCGGGGCGAACCACGAACCAGTACGATTGATGACCGTCGACGTGCACGTCGAGCAGCGGAACGAGTTGGCCGTCGGCGAGCTCGCGGCCGATCATGTTGCGGTCGGCGATCGTGACGCCGAGGCCCTCGATGGCCGCGCGTATCGCATGGTCGAGCAGATCGAACTCATATCCGCCCGACGTATCCACACCGGCGATTTGCGCCGCGTCGAGCCAATGGCGCCAAGTCAGATAACGCTGGTTATCGCCGGCCAGCACGTGCAGCAGCGTCTGCCGGGTCAGATCGACGGGGGCGCGCGCGGCGAGCGACGGCGCGCAAACGGCAATGTGCTGCTCGCTCATGAGCAGCGAACTGTCGAGGCCCTCCCATTCCCCATCGCCGAATCGGATCGCGCAATCGAGCGCGGTGGAATCGGCCAAGCTGTCTCTGAGCCGCGTGGTCAGGCTCAATTCGATCGAGGGATGGCGCTCGCGCAGCAGCGGGAGCCGCGGCACGAGCCAGCGGCTGGCGAACGTCGGCGGTACATTCACGCGCAGACGATTGAGGTCGCTCTTCTGCTGAATCGCTCGAACGGTCAATTCGATGCGGTCGAACGATTGCTGCAAGGTATTGAGCAGCGCCCGGCCCGCTTCCGTAAGCTCGAGGCGATGATGGTGGCGCTCCAGCAGCGCCTCGCCGAGCTGGTCCTCCAGTTGGCGAACTTGCCGGCTGACGGCGCTTTGCGTGACGTTCAATTGCTCGGCGGCTCGCGTGAAGCTGCCGCTCGTGCCGGCGGCCTCGAACGCCTTCAGTGCGTTCAGCGCCGGCATTTTCCTTTTCAATTCGGCCTCCTCCTCATGCGGCGCCGGGGTGGGCCGGCGCCTCGTATGATGGGCGGAGTATACCGGGATGGCGTTGGGATCCGCGGCTCAATGCGTCGTGCCTGGGCGGCGCTCGACGAAGCGGCGGACGTAATCGTCGGCGGGATGGCGCACGATCTCCTCGGGCGTCCCGCATTGGATCAATCGGCCGTCGCGCAGAATCGCGATTCGCTTGCCGATGCGCAACGCTTCCTCGATGTCGTGCGTGATAAAGACGATCGTCTTTTTCAGCGTCGTTTGCAGCGCGAGCAACTGATCTTGCATTTCGGTGCGGATCAGCGGATCGAGCGCGGAGAACGCTTCATCCATCAACAATACGTCCGTATCGGCGGCGAGCGCGCGCGCAAGCCCCACGCGCTGGCGCATGCCGCCCGACAACTCGTCGGGATAATGATTCGCGTATCCGGCCAGACCGACTTTATCGAGCCAGTGCAGCGCCATTTCGTGAGCGGTGCGTTTATTCTCGCCGCGGGTCACGAGCGCGTACGCCGCGTTGCTGAGCACCGTTTGATGCGGCAGCAAGCCGAAGCTTTGAAAAACCATGCTCACTCCGAAGCGGCGCAACTCGCGCAATCCGCTTTCGGGGAGCTTGAGGACGTCTTTGCCGTCGATCAGAATCTCGCCCTCGGTCGGTTCGATCAACCGGTTGAAGTGCCGCACGAGCGTGGATTTACCCGATCCCGACAAGCCCATGATCACGAAAATCTGGCCGGACTCGATCGATAAGCTGATGTCGTTCAGGCCGACGTTGCAACGTGTTCTCTCGAGTACCTCGGCCTTCGATGCGCCGCCGCGCAACAATCCCAGTGCTTGCCGGCTGGCCTCTGGCGTGCCGAACAGTTTATAGACGTGCTTGACTTCGATGCCGCTCATTTCCATGACCCCTTACGATCGCTGACTTGCTTGCCGCGTTGCCGCCTTCGTCGCGGCCGCCGGCTATGACTTCACGGGTTGACCGGTGAGGCCGTCGTCCGCCGTTGGCTGATTTCCGGTCCCTTCGTCGCGCGCGCGGCGCGACGAGGTGCGCGCCGGCTGCTGTTGCCGCCTGAGCCGACGGATACGGCTGCCTTCGCCATAGCCTTGGCTGATCCGGTCGATCACGATCGCCAAGATCACAATGGCAATGCCCGCTTGGGTGCCCTTGCCGACGTCGAGTGTCTGAATGCCGGCGAGCACGTCTTCGCCGAGCCCGCGAGAACCGATCATCGATGCGATGACGACCATCGAGAGCGCCATCATCGTCGTTTGGTTGATGCCGGCCATGATGCTCGGCCGCGCGAGCGGTAATTGGACTTGGAACAGCAGTTGCCAACGCGTCGTGCCAAAGGCGCGCGCCGCTTCGACGATCTCGCCGTCCACATGGCGGATGCCGAGATCCGTCAGACGAATGAGCGGGGGCAACGCGTAGACGACGGTGGCAAAGATCGCCGGGACTTTGCCAAGCCCGAACAGCATCAGCACCGGGATCAAATAGACGAAGCTCGGCAGCGTTTGCATCACGTCGAGGACGGGCAACAGCACGCGCCGCAATCTTCGGCTCGACGCGGCGACGATCCCGATCGGCACGCCGAGCGCCACCGAAATCATCGTCGCCACGAACATCAGCGCGAACGTCTGCATCAGCTTGTCCCAAAGCCCGAAGCAGCCGATCAAATAGAGCAGGGCGACGAACATCAGCGCAACGCCGATGCGGCGCGACGCGTGCCAGCCGAGCAGCCCCACGGCGGCTAGGACGAGCCAGGGCGGCGTCGCGCGCAGCAGGCCTTCGAGGGGCACCAATACGTCGCGCAGCATGGCAACGCTGAAGTCGTGAAACGCGTCGCCGTAGCGTTGGACGAACACGGCGACCGCGTTGTTGACCCCGTCGGCGATCGACAGGTGCAGAAAAAGCGAATTCATGACGACCTCGTCTCCTCCCTTCCGGGATGTAATCGTCAGCCGCGAGGCTGCGTTTCTTGGATAGTCGAGCGCAGTCTAACGGGAGCGCTCGCGCTTGCGAAGCCAAGAATAGTCATCGAATCATTACAAGATCTCATGCTGCCGGCAACCGTTGCGTGCAATGAGTCCGCCTCATACCTCCATGAGAATTCATAGCTTTTGAGCGTCCGATCCCTATGCTGCAATTGCTCACGACGCGCACGAAGGGTGCGATTCGGCGGAGCGCCTCGGCGCGGCGTCAACGACGCTCAATAGGAGACAGAGCAAGATGAAAGCATTGCAGGTGTATATCGGCGAAGGATTCGCGGGACCCGGCGTGAACGCCGCTCATATCAACATCATGATCGGCCCGCGTAACGGCCCCGTTGGGCAAGCATTTACGGGAAGCCTCTCGTCGCCGTCGCAGGGACACGTTCCGTTCATGGTGGTGGCTCAGCCGAACGTACCCGTGAAACCCGTCACGTTGTATGTGAATAAGGCCGACATTCGCGGCGAATTACACGGCAACGCAACCTGGGGCGCTTCCCAGGCGGCGATCGCCAAAGCGGTGACCGAAGCGATGTTGGACGGCACGCTGCCCCCGGAAGCCGAGAACGAGTGGTGCATCGTCACGGCGAACTGGGTGAATTGGGCGTGCGACGATCTCGACGTCGTCTACGAGAACAATTACCAGGCCTGCAAAACGGCGATTCATGCCGCGATGAACGGCTTGCCCGACCTCGACCGGCTCGCGGCGATTCGCGACAAGATCAGCAATCCTTTCTACACGCCCAAAACAGGCAACGCGTAAGCCGCGGCCACGAGACGAGGTAACGATCATGCAATATGTTCAACTAGGCCGCTCGGGGCTCAAGGTATCGCGCCTTTGCCTCGGTACGATGAATATGGGCACGCCCGATTGGAAGCCGTGGATCATGAACGAGGCTCAAAGCGAGCCGATCGTCGCGCGGGCGCTGGACGCCGGCATCAACTTCATCGATCTGGCCGATTTTTATTCCACGGGCGTCGGCGAGGAAGTCGTCGGGCGCATCGTGCGCCGTTTGGCAAAACGCGACGAACTGGTGCTGACGACCAAGGTCGGCTATCCGATCGGCGCGGGCGCGAACAATCAAGGACATTCGCGCAAGCATGTCATGGAAGCGATCGACGGCTCGCTGCGCCGGATGCAGACCGATTACGTCGATATCTACATGCTGCACTACTTCGACGTGAATACGCCGGTCGAAGAAACCATGGATGCGCTCAACGACATCGTACGGGCGGGCAAGGCGCGATATATCGGCGTCTCGACGATGTTCACGTGGCAATTCGCGAAGATCTTGCAGGTGTGCGAGCGGTACGGTTTCGCCAAGCCGATCAACATGCAATTGCAATTGAATTGCGCTTACCGCGAAGAAGAGCGCGAAATGATTCCGTTTTGCATCGATCAAGGCGTGGGAGTATCGGTATTCAGTCCGCTCGCGCGCGGTTTGCTGTCGGGCGATGCGCAATCGGTCCGCAATCAGACCGACTTCTTTACCGTGCAGATGTACGACGACGAGACTTCGCGCAATATCGCCCGCTCGGTGGCCGAGGTCGCCCTCGCGCGCGGCGTGCCTTGCGCGCAGATCGCTCAAGCCTGGGTGCTCGGGCGAGCGGGCGTCGCATCGATGCTCGTGGGCGCCGACAGCGTTGCGCAACTCGACAGCGCGCTTGCCGCGCTCGACACGCAACTCGATGCGGACGAACGCTATGAACTGGAGCGCAACTACACGCCGTGCGACGTCATCAACGATTATGTGACCGCGCGTATCGCGCGCACGCCGCGGCCGTCGCGCCGCTTGGAGATCGCGGCATGATCGCGGGGCTCCTTGACGCCGGCCTATGGCGCACGTCGAGCTATATCGACGGCGAATGGATCGACGGCGACGCGACCTACGCAGTGCTCGATCCGGCGAGCGGGCAGCCGATTGCCGACGTTGCCCGCGCGGGGGCGCGCGAAGCGCTCCATGCGGTTGCCGCGGCGGCGCGCGCGTTCGCGACCTGGCGCGAGACGACACCTAGCGAACGCGCCGTGGTGCTTCGCCGCTGGGCTGACCTCATGCTCACCCACCGCGACGACCTCGCGCGCATCATGACCGCCGAACAAGGCAAACCTTACGCGGAAGCGCAGGGCGAAGTTGCCTACGCCGCCAGCTTTCTTACGTGGTTCGCGGAGGAGGCGCGCCGCGCGTACGGCGACGTCATTCCCGCGCCGAAGGCCGGCGCGCGTATCGTCGTGACGAAAGAGCCGGTGGGGGTCGTGGGCGCCGTCACGCCATGGAATTTCCCGCTGGCGATGGTTACGCGCAAAGCCGGTCCCGCGCTCGCGGCCGGCTGCACGATGGTGCTCAAGCCGTCGGAGGAAACGCCGCTGTCCGCGCTGGCGCTGGCCGTTCTAGCCGAGCGGGCCGGGGTACCGCCCGGCGTCTTCAATGTCGTCTCGGGCGATGCGCCGGCCATCGGCGACACTTTGATGGCGTCGAAGGCCGTGCGCAAGATCTCCTTCACGGGCTCCACGCGCGTCGGAAAACTGCTCATGCGCGCTGCGGCCGATAGCGTAAAGAAGATATCGCTGGAGTTGGGCGGCAACGCCCCGTTTATCGTTTTCGACGATGCGGATCTCGATGCGGCGGTCGCCGGCGCAATGGCCTCGAAGTTTCGCAACACGGGACAAACGTGCGTCTGCGTGAATCGGTTCTTCGTTCAGTCGGGCGTGCACGATGCGTTCGTCGACAAGCTCACGCAAGCGGTGCGCGGACTTCGCGTGACGAACGGCATGGAGCCCGGCGCAACGCAAGGGCCGCTCATCAACCGCGCGGCGCTCCAAAAGGTCGAAGCCCACGTGGCCGACGCGCGCGAAAACGGCGGGACAGTCATCGTAGGCGGCCGCCCCCATGCGCTCGGCGGCACCTTCTACGAGCCGACGGTCATCGCCGGCGCGCACGGCGGGATGCTGCTCGCTCACGAGGAAACCTTCGGCCCGGTGGCGGCCGTCTTTCGCTTCGAGACGGAGCAAGAGGCGATTCAAGCCGCGAACGACACCGACTACGGGCTCTCCGCCTACTTCTACACGCGCGACGTCGGCCGTGTGTGGCGTGTGGGCCAAGCGCTCGAAAGCGGCATGGTCGGCATCAACGAAGGCATCATTTCGACCGAGGTCGCGCCGTTCGGCGGCGTGAAGCAATCGGGCCTCGGCCGCGAAGGCTCGAAATACGGCCTGGACGAGTACCTCGAGATGAAGTACATGATGATGGGCGGTTTAGCCTGAGCGCAGTGGCCGGGCCTAGCCGGCGTAATGCTCGATGAGCCACTGACTGAAGTGCCGCACACGTTGCGTGTCTTGCACTTCGGAGCGTACGTCGAGCCAATATCCGGCCGGGCCGGCCACTTCGATCGGACTCAACTGAATCAAACTGCCGTTCGCGAGCTCCGGTTCGATCATATGTCGATCGGCAACCGCGATGCCGAGGCCTGCCACGGCCGCGTGGATGACTTGGTCGAGGGTACTGAATTCGAGCTCGCCGGCCCGCGCCATCTCCACGTCGATCTTCGCGCTATCGAGCCAGGCTTCCCATACTAGGAGCCGCCGGTCGATGTCGAGGATATAAAGCCAGGGATGCCGCAGCAACACGTCTCGCAGCGCGGCTTCATCGCCCGGTGTTTGAGCGAATGCGCTCGCCGCGCCCACGAGCACGTGCCGCTCGCGCATCAACAGCGTGCTGTTCGCGCCCGGGAGCGGCTCCACGCCGAACCGGATCTGGCAATCTTCGTTGCGCTCGCCGCCATGCAGCGGCCCATATTCGTTGGTGATCGAAATGCGCAACTCCGGAAAGCGCGTTTGAAAGTCGCGCAGGCGCGGCGTCAGCCAGCGCGTCGCGAGCGTGGGCGCGGCGTTCACGCTGAGCAGATTGTTCGACGGATCGGAGCGGATTGCGTCGAGCGTATGCGCGATGCTGTCGAACGCGGCCTGCAAGGTCGGCAATAAGCGCTTGCCGGCCGGCGTGATTTCGAGCCGGTGATGATGCCGCATGAACAACGGCGTGCCCAAGTAATCCTCGAGCAAGCGAATCTGACGGCTGATGGCGCCTTGCGTGACGTGTAAATTTTGGGCGGCCTTCGTGAAGCTCAGCGTTCGGCTGGCCTCTTCGAACGCCCGCAGTGCGGACAGGGAGGGCAGACGTCGCATGAAAGACCTCGATGCTAGTAGGCGCGCCGGGGGGCGGCGCGCCATTCGTTAGAACGTGTGGGTGATGCCCAAGCGGCTGACCACTTGATTGCGCGTGGACGACGGGTTGAAGCCCGTGATCTGCGCGTTTTGCGCGGAACCTGCGGCGTGCTGGTAGGAGCCCATCGCATAGACCGAGGTCTGCTTCGACAGGCTGTATTGTGCGATCAAATTGGCTTGGTGATATTTCGGATCGGTATCCACGACGCGATCGTGGCCGGTCGTATAGGTATAGCCGAGGCCGAGCGTGAGCGCGGGGGTGACGGTATAGATGCCCGACACTTCGTAGTTTTCGAAGCGAAGATTGTGCGTGCCGTCGATCGAGCCGAAATAGACGTTCGAATAATCGGCCATCAGTTTGACGGCGCCGATCGTATAGGCCGCACCCGCCGACACGATGCCTTGATAGCGCGCATTGGCGAGCGCATCGCCGAATACCGCGTTCACGTATCCGCCGCCGCTGCCGTAGCCGGCGACGGACGTGATCGGATTGTTCACGCGCAGATAACCGACGCCGGCGCTGAACGGACCGTGTGCGTATTGCGCGGCGGCGCTATACGTGACGTCGTTCGAAAACTGTCCGGCGTGGCCGCCGAGCGAATAATGTCCTTCGAACGTGAAGCCGGCCAAGTTCGGACTCACGTACTTGACGGCGTTATTGACCGGATAGCCGTTGTCGAGGTTGTCCATATCGTTCGGATGGGCGAAATACCAGCCGCCGTATTGACCGTTCAACGAGAACGGTTCGACGAGATCGACCGCAGCATCCCACTGCTTGCCGAACGTCAACTGGCCGTAGCGATCCGACTTGAGCCCGATATAGGCGTTGCGAGAAAAAGCGAGGCCGCCGCCTTGGACGCCGGTCGCCGCATTGAACCCGCTTTCGAGGCGGAAGATTGCCTGGTAGCCCGCGCCGAGATCCTCCGTTCCGCGCACGCCCCAACGGCTACCGGCCGGCACGCCGCTTTGCATCTGGACGAGCTTGGCGCCTGCCCCCGGCACGAGCTGGCCGTTCGCACCGCTTGCGACATTGTTCGCGTAATCGACGCCGAGATCGACGATCCCATATAACGTCACGCTGCTCTGCGCGTGAGCGCCCGCTATGGCGAGCGCAAGCGGCATCGTGGCGAAAATGTGTTTCCTCACAACTGTCTCCTTGTTTTAAAGCCGCGACGCGCGACTCATTCATCGATTTGTTATCGTTGGATCGCCGCACTCAAGAGGCGAGCGATTTTTCCACTTTGGCCGCCACGTCGGCCGGGACCCACGGCTTCCACATGTCGGGATGTCCCTTGAGGAATTTGACGGCTTCCGTCTGGGCGTCGACCTTGTGTTCGGTCATGTCGAGAATCGTCGAATTGAGGAATTCGAGCGGGAAGCTCACCTTCGAGAAGAAGTTCATCACGTCGGGTTCGGCCTGATAGAACGGCGTCGATACGCCGATCTTCAGATGCGACACGAGGTAGGAAGAGGCGCACTGATTCGGGCTGTTCTCTTCGCGCAGCGTTTTCCAGCAGGCCTCGTTGAACGGCGGCATTTTCAGTTGAACGAACTTGTATTTCGCCATCAATGCCGCGGGCTCCCAGTAGTAGGTCAGAATCGGTTTGCCGCGCTGATAGGCCGACGAGATCGCCGCGTCGAGGGCCGCGCCCGTGCCGGGGCGGAAATTCGTGTAGTCGTCGTTGAGTTTGAGCAGCTTGAGCAGCCGCGTGTTGACTCGCTCGCAATCCCAACCCGACGGACAGTTCAAGAAGCGGCCGTGGTCGGGTTCTTCGTCGTCGACGAACAGCGCCTTGTATTTCGGCAGATCTTCGACCGAGGCAAGCGCCGGAGCACTCGCCTTGATGCCGCGCTTGGGATCGCCGTGCACGACGTAATCGGGCACGTACCAGCCTTCCTTCGTGCCGCCGGGCAGCGTATCGCCAACGAGCTTGACGGTGCCGGCCTTGACCGCGCCCGCAATGATCTCCGAGCGTCCCGTCCATTGCTCGCCCCACACTTGCAGATCGTTGCGCGAGAGCGCCGTTTCCGTCGCGGCCGTGCTGCCCGGCACCGTGTCGGTCGCGCAGCCATAGCCGTTTTTCAATACATAGCGCAGCACTTCCGTCGTAAAGCTGCCGCTTTCCCAAGTGACGCCCGCCATGCGAACGGTTTTGCCCTGGCTGCACCAGGAGCCCGCCGCATGCGCGGGCAATGAGGCGACGGCGAGCGGGACGGCCAGCCAGGCGGCCCGTACGAGCGTGGTCATGCGATTCATCTTCATGTCTCCGTTTTGTTGGATTAATGGGTCGCGTCGAGCGACGAGGGTGCGCGATCGCGCTAGGTGAACTCAGTCGTAGCGGCTCGTGGCGGCCAGCGTCGCGCCAAGCACCGCTTCGTTCAGTTCGATACCGAGGCCGGGAGCCTCGCCGAGTTCGATCCAACCGTGCTCGTCGATATCGAGCGGTGTCGATAGCGGGAAGTCCCGCCGCGAAGGCGCCCATTCTGGCGGGTCGTACGGGAATTCGACGAAGGGCGCATTCGACGCTCCCGCCGCGACATGCAGATTCGCGGCAAGGCCGATACCGTTGCCCCACGTATGCGGCGTAAACACCCGCCCGCGCTCCTCGATTTGCGCGGTCAGCCGGCGGGCGCCTTCAAGGCCCAGCGTGCAGACCACGTCCGGCTGATAGACGTCCAGGCAATCGTGTTCGAGCAGCGCTTCGAATTCGTGCATCTCGCGCGTGAGTTCGCCGCCCGCGATCCGTACGCCGGCCTGACGACGTAGCCAAGCGTAGCCGGAGTAGTCGCCGCGATGCAGCGGCTCCTCGACCCAATAGACGCGGTAGGGCTCCATTTGCCGGATGACGGCCAACGCCTCGTCCGCACGCCACGGCGATTGCGTGTCCCAAGCCATGCGCCAGCCTTGGTTGCAATCCACCATGATCTCGATGCGCTCGCCCACCGCCTCGCGCACGGCGGCCAGCGCGGCGAGATCGTCGGCGAGACGTGGGCGGCCGAAGCGAATCTTCAGGGCGGGGAAACCGCGCGCCACGACATGCTCCGCCCAGTGCGCGAGGTCCGTGAGCGAGCGATGAATGCCAGACGACGCATAGGCGCGCACGCCGCTCGCGCGGGCGCCGGCCATTCGCCAACACGGCTTACCGAGGATCTTGCCGGCGAGGTCCCACAGCGCCGCGTCGAGCGGCCAGAGACGACCCGCATGAAAACTGACGTTTTCGATGACCGCGCTGTGGCGCGTTAGATCGAGCGGATCGGTCCCAATGAAGAGATGCCGATAATCGTCGAAACCGTACATGGCGTCGCCCGACCCGATTCCGATGCGGCCTTCGTCGTCCTGCACCCGCACGATCGTGGCCGGAAACCAGCGACGCGGCCGGCTATCCCACGAAGCAGGGAAAGCTGGGTCCAGCGCCAGCCGGTGATGCGTGACGTCGATGCGTTCGATGCGGTTCGCCATGGTCGTCAGCCGGGCCGGGCGCGCGAGGATGCGCTATGCCGCGGGCGACTGTCTCCTTTCTTGGTCTGTCGGGCCATCGTAGAGGGTCAATATGCCCCCCTCAATGGAGTCAATTGAAGTAATTGACCGCCTTCAATTCGGCGAAATGGGCGCGATAATGGCACCGAACGAGCCGGGTCGCCCGGCTATCCCCGAGACCCGGACATACGCCATGAACGGTTGGATCCCCGCTTTGCAGCGCGGCAGCAACGAGCCGAAATATCAGATGATTGCGCGCGCTTACGTGCAAGCCATACGCGGTGGGCAAATGCTGCCGGGTGAGAAACTCCCCGCGCATCGTCTGCTGGCGAAAAAATTGGGCGTGACGACGGGCACGGTCAGCCGCGCTTACGACGAACTCGAACGATGCGGCATGGTCATCGCGCGCGTCGGAGACGGCACGTATGTGGCCGAACCCGACACCGGCGCCGACGGGATCGGCGCGCTCGACCGGCCGCGCGTCGTCCCCTCGCATAGCGAACGCGGCGCCGCCATCGGTACCGGGCACGGCCCGGCCGTGACGGCAAGGTCGATCGACCTCGGGCAAAACGTACCGATGCCGACCGCCGAAGCGCACTTGTTCGGCGCCACCCTGCGTGCGGTCGCGGCCGACGAGCGGCTCGGCGGCGAATTGCTGCTTTACCAGCCCGAAGGCGGCAAACGCGCGCATCGCGAAGCGGGAGCGCGTTGGCTGACGCAGATGGGGTGCCCGGGCCCGGCCGAGCGTGTATTGGTCACGCAAGGCGCGCAACATGGGATCGCCTGCGTCCTGCGCGCGGTGCTGCGGCCCGGCGACACCATCTTCGCCGAGGCGCTCAGCTATCCGGGTATTGTCGCGCTTGCCCGGCAGTTGCGCCTCAATCTCGTCGGCGTCGAAATCGACGACGAGGGCATCGTGCCCGCGAGTCTCGAGCGAGCGTGCGAAATGCTGGCGCCGCGCGCCTTGTTCTGCGTTCCGACTTTGCACAACCCGACGACGGCGACGCTCTCGGACGCCCGCCGCGATGCGATTGCCGAGATCGCGAGCCGCCATCATCTGGTCGTCATCGAGGATTTGGTGCACGCGGCGCTGCTCGATGCGCCGCCGCTGTCGATCGCAGCGCGTCTTCCCGAAAGCGGCATCGCGGTCGGCAGCTTGTCGAAAGCGATCGCGCCCGGCTTGAGGATCGGTTACGTCCATGCGCCGCAAGATTGGGTCGGCAAAATCTTGGCCGTCATCCGCAGCGATTGTTGGATGACCGCGCCGCTCAATGCCGAGATCGTCGCTCGCTGGATCGACGCAGGAGAGGTGGCGAGACTCGTCGCGTTACAACGCGAAAAAATCGATGCCCGGCAAGCGATCGCCGCTCGAATCCTCGAGGGGGTCGCCTATCGGACGGATCGAGCGAGTCCGCATCTTTGGCTATCGCTGCCCGAGCCATGGCGTGCCTCGGAGTTCGCCGCGGCGCTGCGGCAGGTCGGCGTACTCGTCAAGACAGCCGACAGTTTCGTCATCGGCCGAGGATCCGCGCCGCATGCGGTGAGGATCAGCTTGGGCGCCGCGAGCGACGACGACGCCTTGCGGGAGGGCTTGGGGCGCGTGGTCGCGACGCTGCGCAACGGGCCCGACGGGGCTTATTCGGCCTAAAGCGCCGCGGTGGGTTGCGATCAGCAGAGCCGGTCGTATCCCTTTACCCGATACACGACGAACGAGGCCAACCAAGCGAAGATGAATACGCCGATGATCACGAACCCTAAGTGCTCGAAGTTCTCGTTGAGCATGCCGATCGTCTCCCAGAATCCGCCTTGCAGCTTGAGCCGGCCGGAAAGCAGCCCGAGCGTTTCGATGCCGCCGATCAAGAGCGCCACCACCACCGAGACGAGCGTGATCGTGAGGTTGTAGTACAGCTTGCGAATCGGCCGAACGAACGCCCACTCGTAAGCGCCGAGCATCAGTACGCCGTCGGTGGTGTCGACGAGCGACATCCCCGCCGCGAACAATACGGGAAAGACCAGCACGACCCCGAGCGAGATACCTTGGGATGCTTGACTCGCCGATAGACCGAGCAAACTGACCTCGGTGGCCGTATCGAACCCGAGGCCGAAGAGGAAGCCGAGCGGAAACATCCAGGCCGGCCGGGAAACGAGCCGGAACATCGGGCGGAAGAGCCGCGCCAGCAAGCCGCGGCTATTGAGCAACAGATCGAGATCGTCGTCGCTGTACGCCTGGCCGCGCCGCACGCGACCGAATGCCTTCCAGACGCCGCGCAAAATGACGATGTTCATGGCGGCGATCAGAAACAAGAACAAGGCCGACACGCCTGTGGAAATCATCCCACCGAAATCGCGCCATGCCTTGACGCGGTGTTCCAAGGCGACCGCGGCGAGCGCGACGCCCGCCGACACGAGCAGCACCACGGCCGAGTGACCCAGCGCGAAGAACAAGCCGATCGAGACCGGCCGTTGTCCGTCCTGCATCAATTTGCGTGTGACGTTGTCGATGGCGGCGATATGGTCCGCATCGACGGCATGACGAAGGCCGAAGCCGTACGCAAGGAGCCCGGTGGATAGAAGCAGGGGATGCGCGCGAAACGCGACGTACGCCCATACCCAGGCGCCGACGTTAAATAGCGCAAGCAGGCAGTACACGGCGACGACACGGCGGCGGAGTCCGCCGCCCACGGCGGCCGGTTGCAAAACAGTGGACATAAAGGATCCTGAGGTCGGGCTGTCCTTGCAACGGGCGCCACGGCAAACGGCGCTTGCGCATCGGGACACCCCGCCCGTCGCGGCTGCATGGACCTCGGAGGATGGCAGGTCTCCTGGCTCGCGGGTCGACGCCCGTGCCGACCTTCCCGGTGTCCCAGTGGTCTACGTTGGCACAGACTCGCCGCTTACAGTTGCGGGGGCAGCCGCAGACTCGAAGCGCAATGCGCCTTTACTGCGTTCCCTTTTGATCCCGGTGAAGGGAACCATCGGGGTAAGAGCGTACGAACTGAACGCCGTTGCTGTCAAGGCTCGCCAAAAAGCGCCGTGTCGTCCGAATCGGGCAAACGCTTCACCAAAGGCCCTCTAAGCGCACGTGCCGAGCCACCACATCCGCGAGTGTCTCGATCGATGCAAGACGGCGAGCCTCGTGATCGACGCGCACGGCATCGTCCTTGCCGGCCCAGCGCAGCAGCGCCTCGCATGCCTCGGGCGAATCGAACAACCCATGCAAGTACGTCGCCAGGATTTGTCCATCCTCGGAGAGAGCGCCATCGCCGATGCCGGTTTGCAGACGAACGGCGGGGCGGGCGAGCGCCGCGCCTTCGGTCACGCCCATATGAATCTCATAGCCGCGCACCGGCACGGCACCGCTCAGCAAAAGCGCGCCGGTGGTATTGACGAGTTGCTTGTGCGGTTCGAGCGTCGTCACGAAATCGAGCAATCCGAGCCCCGGCGTCGAATGGACCTCGCTCTCGAGCCCGAGCGGGTCGCGCAACTCGCGGCCGAGCATTTGCAGGCCGCCGCAAATGCCGATCAATTTGCCGCCGTATCGCAAGTGCTTGCGCAAATACGGCTCCCAGCCGTTCTGGCGCAGCGCGTGCAAGTCGCGCTGGACGCTCTTGCTCCCGGGCAAGACGACGAGATCGGCCGCCGGAATCGGATCGCCCATGCGCACGAAGCGCAGATCGACTTGCGGGTGAGCGCGCAGCGGATCGAAGTCGGTATGGTTGCTGATGCGCGGCAGTACGGGAACGACCACACGCAGCGCGTCATCGGGCGCCCGTTGACCGTGCCGCTGTTTCGGCAACGCATCCTCGGCATCGAGCCACAAGTTGGGAACGAACGGCACCACGCCGAGCACGGGCTTGCCTGTTTGCGCCTCGATCCAATCGATTCCGGGTTGCAGCAGCGATACGTCGCCTCGAAACTTATTGATGATGACGCCTTTCACGAGAGCGCGTTCGTCTTCGGCCAAGCATGCCAAGGTGCCCAGAATCTGAGCGAATACGCCGCCGCGGTCGATATCGGCGACGAGCACGACCGGGCAGCCTACCGCCGTCGCAAACCCCATGTTGGCGATGTCGCCTTCGCGCAGATTGACCTCTGCCGGACTGCCGGCGCCCTCCACCAGCACGAGATCCGACTTGGCCCGCAGCCGCGCGAACGATTCGAGCACCGCTTGACGCGCGACCGGTTTGTAGTGGTGATAGGCGCGGGCGTCGAGGTTGCCGGTCGATCGGCCGTGCACGATGACCTGCGCGCCGATGTCGCTGTTCGGTTTGAGCAAGACCGGGTTCATATCGACTTCGGGCGCGATGCCGGCCGCGAGCGCCTGCCAGGCCTGGGCGCGCCCGATTTCACCGCCGTCGACGGTGACGGCGCTGTTCAGCGACATGTTTTGCGGCTTGAACGGCGCGACGCGCAGGCCGCCGCGCGCGGCGATGCGGCACAATGCGCCCACGACGGTGCTTTTGCCCGAATCCGAACTCGTGCCTTGGACCATCAACATGCCAGCCATGTCAGCCATCTAACTCGTCCTGTCGTTTCATACGGCAAAGAACCCGTGCATTGCGCGGGGGACGTATTATGTCACCCGCCGAGCGGCTTGCCGCGCGAGCGCTGTAAATGACCGCTTTGAATGAGCACTTGCCGACGGCTCCGCCAGATCGCTTTCATGAACATCGAATGATTGGACTTTCCGCCCCGGTTACCTGTGCGCTCTGTTTTGCCGGCGTGACGATGGACGCGCTATTGGGCGAGCCCTCGCGCGCGCATCCGCTCGTCGCGTTCGGCAAGTGGGCCGCGCGGATCGAAAGGGCAATGAACCCCGATCGCCGTGCCGCGCATGGTGCCGGCAACGACAACGACCTAGTCGACGCACCGGCATCGCTCCCTTGGCGAGCCCGCGTTGCCGGACTTGCGGCTTGGCTGCTGGCCGTGGTTCCGCCGGTCGCCGTGCTGGCCATACTCACGCGGGTGCTGCCGACGGCCGTGACGTGGCCGATCCATGTCGTTGCGCTGTGGTTCGCGTTGGGTGCGCGCAGCCTCGTCGATCACATCGCGCCGGTCGAGCCGGCCTTGCGCGCGGGCGATCTTCCGCTGGCGCGCGCCTTGACTTCGCGCGTCGTGACCCGCGATCTCTCCCAGGCCGACGAGTCGGCCGTGGCGAAAGCCGCGATCGAGTCGGCGCTGGAGAACGGCAACGACGCCATCTTCGGCGCGCTTTTTTGGTTCGTCGTCGCGGGTGGCGCCGGAGCGCTTGCGTTCCGCCTCGTCAACACGCTCGATGCGATGTGGGGCTACCGCACGCCTCGTATGCGCTACTTCGGTTGGACGGCCGCGCGCCTCGACGACGCGGCGAACTACGTGCCCGCGCGCCTGACGGCGCTCACGTACGCTTTATGCGGCAACGCGAGACAGGCGCTCGCATGTTGGCGCGCACAAGCACCGGCTTGGGATAGCCCGAACGCGGGCCCTGTGATGGCGAGCGGCGCGGGCAGTCTCGACGTGGCTTGCGGCGGGGCCGCCTGGTACCACGGCGCGCTCGAGCCGCGGCCCGTGCTCGGGTGCGGGCAGACGCCCCGAGCCGCCGACATCGGGCGGGCGCTGTCGCTCGTGAAGCGCTCGATCGGGCTCTGGCTCGCGGCCATGGCTGTGTCGGCTGCTGCCGTCGCAATCCTCTACTAACGACAGTCCATGCTTTCTTTATCGCATCCTCGCCCCGTGCCGCACGGCGGCAATCTTGGAGAAGCCGCGGCCCGATATGGCATTCCTCGCGAGGAGTGGATCGACCTATCGACCGGCATCAACCCGCAGGGATATCCTGTTCCGCCCATCGATCCGCAAGCATGGATCCGGCTTCCCGACGACCACGACGACTTGGAGGCGATCGCGGCCGAGCACTACGGTGCTGCCCGAGCGCTGGCGGTAGCGGGGACGCAAGCCGCCATTCGCATGTTGCCGGGGGTGTTGCCGAAAGGGCGAGTGGGCGTGGGGCTATTGACGTATGGCGAGTACGCACCCGCATTCGAGCGTGCCGGTTTTCCCGTGTCGCGGTTCGTCACACCGGAGCTTGCGGACATAGGCCAAGCCGGCTCGTTCGTGCTCGATCCCGCGCGCCCGTTGCCCGCCGACTTGAAGCATCTGATCCTCGTGAACCCCAACAATCCCGGCGCCGAGCGATTTGACGCGCAACAGGTCATGGCGTGGTGCGAGGCGCTTGCCGCGCGCGGCGGGACGTTGGTCGTCGACGAAGCCTTTATCGAATCGATGCCGGATCTCAGTGTGGCGCGTTTCGCGAATCGGGAGGGATTGATCGTGCTGCGCTCGATCGGGAAATTCTATGGGCTGGCCGGCGCGCGCGCCGGTTTCGTGCTGGCCGGCGCGCGTATCGATGAAGCTATGCGCGCGGCGCGCGGTCCTTGGAGCGTATCGGGTCCCGCGCGCGTGGTGGTTCGCGCCGCGTTACTCGATACCGAATGGCAAGCGCAAACCAGGAATACCTTGATCGCCAGCGCCGAGCGCCTCGCGGGTCTGCTTCGGCGGCATCATGCGGCAGTGGCGAGTACGCCGCTCTTTTCCTGGGTGAAAACGGCGCGGGCGCAAAGTTGGCAGGACGGTCTCGCTCGTAGAGGCATATGGGTGCGCCGGTTCGATGTCGTACCGGGGATCAGGCTCGGTCTTCCCGCGGACGAACCGGCATGGGTGCGCTTGGAAGGCGCGTTGAAGTCGGTTCAGTCCGAGGTGCAGGGTTAATGCAAAACGAAGAAGTCGGCAATCGAAACCAAGATCTTGCGGATGCGATCGCAGCCGCGCGCGTACTGACGCCTGTCGGTTCGCCTTGTATCGACGTCTGCCGCCTAAATCAGGTTAGCGGCTATTGCGAAGGGTGCCTGCGTACGCGCGCCGAAATCAAGGCGTGGAAATCGTCGAGCGATGAAGACAAGCTGGCGATGCTCGAGCGGTTGGCGGTGAGGAATCGCGAGCGCGGATAGTTCGGGGCAAACATTCATTAAAACGCGCCACCCTTGAACAACGCCGCGGCAAACCCCGGATTCGACGGCCAATACCCGTGCATATACGTGGCGACGATCGAGCCCATCCGATACATGGGCTCGCCTACGGCGTCGCTCTGCGGCCGAAACGCGTGCCGCTCCGGCGTCATATCGGTCGTCATGCTCGAGTAATGAAACGTATGTCCCGTCATGACGCCGTATTTCGAATTTAGCGCCTGCATGCCGAGGCCTCGAAGCCGTTCGTGCATCGTCGCCTGCCCCGGCAGCAAGCCGACCATCGGCGTGCGGTCGCCGTTTGCATCGGTCAGGCTTTCGAGCAGATAGAGCATGCCGCCGCATTCGGCCACGATCGGCTTACCGGCTGCGGCATGTGCGCGAATCGACGCCGCGGCCCGAGTGCCCGCGGCCAGCGTCGCCGCATGCAGCTCGGGATAGCCGCCGGGCAGGAAGAGCGCGTCCGCTCCGTCGGGAACGGGTTCGTTCGCCAGCGGCGAAAAATACGCGACCTGTGCGCCGAGCGTTTCGAGCAGACCGATATTGGCCGGAAAGATAAATGAAAACGCGGCGTCGCGGGCGATTGCGATGCGCATCCCGTCGAGCGACTTCGGCACTGCGAGCGGTGCTTGCGGTTCAAAGAAGACGGGCGGCGGCAACTGCGCGAGCGCCGTATCGGCCAAGGCCCGAGCGGTCAATTCGATACGCGCGTCGAGTTCGTCGATCTCGCCCGCTTGATGCAGGCCCAAATGACGTTCGGGCAGGGCTATCCGATCCGAGCGGCACAGATGCCCAAGCCAACGAATATCGCGCGGCACGCTTTCCTCGAGCATTTGCGCGTGACGCGGCGACCCGACGTGATTGGCGAGTACCCCATGGATCGTCACGTCGTCCCGGAAATGCGCCAAGCCGAATGAGAGCGCGCCGAACGTTTGCGCCATCGCCTGCGCCGAAATCACGGCCGCGACGGGTACGCCGAAGCGTGCCGCGAGATCGGCGCTACTAGGCTTGCCGTCGAAGAGCCCCATGACTCCCTCGATCAGAATCAAATCGGCCTCTTCGGCGGCCTCGGCCAGCAGCCGGCTGCACGCCGCTTCCCCGACCATCCATAGGTCGAGCGATTGCACGGGCGCGCCGCTCGCGCGTTCCAAGATCATCGGGTCGAGAAAATCGGGCCCCGTCTTGAACACGCGCACGATTCGCCCGAGCCGGCGGTGCAATTGCGCAAGGCCCGCGGTCACCGTCGTCTTGCCTTGTCCCGACGCGGGGCCGCCGATCAAGAGGGCAGGGCATGACGGCACGGTCAGAACTCCACGCCGCGTTGCGCCTTGACGCCTTGCTCGCGATACGGATGCTTGACGAGGCGCATTTCGGTGACGAGATCGGCCGCTTCGATGAGCGCATCGGGCGCATGACGGCCCGTCACGACGATATGCTGCATGGGCCCACGAGCCGTCAGCACGCCGAGGACTTCGTCGAGCGGCAGGTATTCGTACTTGAGGACGGTATTCAGTTCGTCGAGGATCACCATGCGGTAGTCGCCGCTCTCGATCATCGCCACCGCTTGATCCCAGCCTTTACGTGCCGTGGCGATGTCGGCGTCGCGGTTCTGTGTGTTCCAGGTATAGCCGTCGCCCATCGTGACGAAGTCGCATTTCGCATGCGCGCCTAGAAAATCGCGCTCCGACGTATGCAGCGCACCTTTGATGAACTGCACGACGCCGACGCGCTCGTCATGCCCGAGCATGCGCACGGCCATGCCGAACGCGGCCGTACTCTTGCCTTTGCCGTTGCCCGTATGCACGATCAGCAAGCCTTTCTCGAGCGTGGCGGATGCCTGCTTTTTCTCATGCCCTTCGCGGCGCCGCTGCGTCATGCGCAGATGCGATTCGTTGTCCGTCTTCATGGTGTCCCTATTCGTTATGCGCGTTATGCGGCCGTTCCCGCGTGTTCGCTTTCTCTGGACCGGCGACCGCGACCGTCACCCCGTCCAGCGCTTGTTTTTTGCGCATCAGCGTACCGTTTTTCGCCGCCAGCAGGGCACATGGTTCGCATACGCCGTCCACGCCGAGATGGGCATGAACGTGCGACGACCTCGGCAACGATGGGTTCAAGTCGAAGCAGGCTCGAATGTCGGCCGCCGAAAACGTGACCAGCGGTATCCGGTGGCGGTCGCAAAAGGCCACGAGGGCCGGTTCGCCGGCCTTCGCGTCGAGCGTGGCGACGCATGAGACGTCGGCCAGTGTACTCGGTGCCAACGTCGTGCAAAGGGCTGCTTCGATCTGATCCACCGTCACGCCGCGGCGAAACCCGAGGCCGACCGTCAACGATTTCTCGCTCGTCGGCGCTTCGCCCGTTCGGGCCAGCGCGGCGACGCGGCCAATCACGAGAATCGCGGGCGACCCGAGTCCCGCTTCGCGCACCTGCGCGGCAAGCCGGCCCAAGGAAGTCAGGACCTCGCGCTGCGCCGGCAACGTGGCCGATTCGATCGCCGCGCAAGGCGTCTGGGCTGACATACCGGCCTGCAGCAGGGCGGCGGCGATATCGTCCACTCGACGAATGCCCATGTAGACGACCAGCGTCAAGCCGGTAGCCGCCAAGGCCCGCCAGTCGGGCTCTTGGCCGTCGGCTCCGTGGCCCGTGACGAAAACGGCGCCTTGCGCCATCGAGCGGTGCGTGATCGGAATTCCAAGCGAGGCGGGCGCGGCGATGCCGGCCGTCACGCCGCTGATCACTTCGACTTCGATGCCGGCGGAGCGCAACGCCGCCAGTTCCTCGCCGCCGCGGCCGAATACGAACGGATCGCCGCCTTTCAGGCGCGCCACGCTGCGGCCGGCTCGCAGATGCGCGAGCATCGCAGCGATGATCTCGTCCTGTGGGGTCGAGGGACTGCCTCCTCGTTTGCCGACATGAACGATCCGTGCGTCGGCACGGGCCATATCGAGGATGTCAGGGTTGACCAGATCGTCCACGAGCACGACATCGGCCAGTGCGAGCACGCGCATGGCCTTGACGGTCATCAGTTCGGCGTCGCCGGGCCCCGCCCCGATCAGCCACGCTCGGCTCACTGCCGCCTCCTTGTAACGGAAAGCGCGCTAACCGTGCGCGAGGGCCTTGCCGCGCCGTGTTTCCGACGGCACGTGAGTAAGGCGCACAGGGCCCCGAGGCGAGGTTGCATCTTGACGAAAGGCGGCAGACTGGGGGAAACGAAGATACCACAGGCCCCGCGGCGCGCGATGCCGCCGGCCGGTTTCCTTGACGGCTCCGTCTCACATACCTACACTCGCGACTAATCTGGTGCTCGCGCATGCGTTCGAACATGCGCAGTTAAACGGGAAACAGCGGTTGGGCACGATCCGTGTCGTGACAACCTGCCTGTGCTGCCCCCGCAACGGTAAGCGAACGTATCGCGCCTCGTGCGATACACGCCCGGCTTCGACACATGCAGCCCCATGCATGTGCTAGACCACTGCGCCCTCGCGGGCGCGGGAAGGTGAAGCGGTGCGATCGCCAGCCCGGATACCGGCCGGAGAAGAAGACAGCGTGCTGCGGGAAGGCGGCGTTCTGTCGGCCCATCAGCGCTCAATCACCTTTGTCCACCATGTCGACCACCATGCGCAAAATCCCCGTGACCGTCATCACGGGTTTTCTCGGCAGCGGTAAAACCACGCTGCTGCGTCACATTCTGTCTCAAGCGAACGGCTTGCGCGTTGCCGTCATCGTCAATGAATTCGGCGAACTGGGGATCGACGGCGAGATTCTCAAAGGCTGCGGCATCGGATGCGATGAAACTGGACAAGAGCGCGAAGGCCAACTGTACGAACTCGCGAACGGCTGTTTGTGCTGCACCGTGCAAGAGGAATTCTTCCCGGTCATGGAAGCGCTCGTCGAGCGCCGTTCGACGATCGATCACGTCTTGATCGAGACGTCGGGGCTCGCGCTTCCCAAGCCGCTCGTGCAAGCGTTCAATTGGCCGTCGATCCGCAACAGCTTCACGGTCGATGCCGTCGTGACGGTGGTTGACGGACCCGCCGCGGCCAGCGGGCAGTTCGCCGACGATCCGAACGCCGTGGACGCGCAACGCAAGAGCGACCCGAATCTCGACCACGAATCGCCGTTGCATGAGCTATTCGAGGATCAACTGAGCGCGGCCGATCTCGTCATCCTGAACAAGACCGATCTAATGGATGAAGCGGCGCAAGCGGCCGCGTCGAAACTGATCCGCGAAGATATTCCCGCTCACGTCAAGATCGTGCCGGCCAGCAACGGCAGGCTCGATCTATCGGTGTTGCTGGGCTTGAACGCCGCTTCGGAAACGACGATCGACGCGCGGCCCGATCACCACGGCTCGGCCGACGATCCCGATCATCATCACGACGAGTTCGATTCCGTCGTCGTCTCGGGGGCGCCGGCCTCGCGTGACGGCGCGATCGCCGCGCTCAAGCGCCTCGTCGCCAATCATACGATCTATCGGGCGAAGGGATTCGCTGCGCTGCCTGGCGCGGCGATGCGGCTCGTCATCCAGGGCGTGGGCGAACGATTCGACAGCTATTTCGACCGCCGTTGGCGCGACGACGAACCGCGTGCGAGCAAGTTCGTACTGATCGGCGAAGACTTGGATGCAGCGCGGCTGCAGCGCGACTTCGATGAAGCGCTCGCCGCGGCGAGCGCCGTCGCCTGACCGGTTTCGCCGGGGATCCTGAGATGCATTTGCTGCGAACGGTTCCGGGTGGCTTCGTCGACGACACGGCGGGCGTCGTTCGCATCGATCAGCGCCCCGGCGATATCGTCGTGCTTAGTTCGGCCGATACGACGCTGTCGCTGCTGGCCGGCGTGATCGAGCGATTGGGCGAGGGTTTTCCGAGCCTGCGGCTGACCAACGTCACGTATTTGCGTCAACCGGCCTCCGTCGATTTTTATGTCGACGATGTCCTGCAGCATGCGCGGGTCGTCGTCATCGATCACTTGGGCGGCGAGGCCTATTGGCCCTACGGGATCGAACGCGTCGTCCAATTGGCGAGGCGCAAGGGCCAGACGCTCGTCATGTTCTCGGGCGATTTGCAGGAAGATCCGAACTTGATCGCGCAGAGCACGGCGAGCCCCGAATTTTGTACGCGCTTGTGGCGTTATTTGCGCGAAGGCGGCCCGGCCAATGCCGAGGCGTTTTTATGCGCCATCGCCTGGCACGCGCTCGGTTGGGGCGAGGAGCCGCCGTTGCCGGTCCCCGTTCCGAACGCAACGCTCTATCACCCGGAACGCGACCGGCCGGCGATTTCCGATTGGCAAGCGCGGTGGTCCGCCGGCGCGCCCGTCGTCGCGATTCTCTTTTATCGCGCGCATTTGCAGGCATCGAATACGGCCGTGTTCGATGCGCTGATCGACGCGTTGGAAGCACGCGGCCTCAATCCGCTACCGATCGCGATTACCTCGCTCAAGGATGCGGTCAGCCACGCGCTGGTGACCGAGCTGTGCCGCGAGCACGAGGTGGGGCTCGTCCTCAACACGACGGCGTTCGCGGCTTCGACGCCCGAAGACGGTCAATGGCCCGTGTTCGGCATCGACGCCCCGGTCTTGCAAGTCATCCTCAGCGGCGGCAATCGCGACGATTGGCTCAAGGACAATCAGGGGCTCAACTCGCGCGATATCGCGATGCATATCGCGCTGCCCGAGGTGGACGGCCGCATCATTACGCGGGCGATCAGCTTCAAAGGCCTCGCGTACCGCTGCCCGCATACCGAAGTAGACGTGGTTCGCTATCAGCCCGATGCGGAGCGCGTCTCGTACGTTGCCGAACTCGCGCGCCGCTGGTGCCGGCTGCGCACCGCGCCGAACGAAGAAAAACGGCTCGCGTTGGTGCTCGCGAATTATCCCGTCAGCGAGGGGCGCATCGGCAACGGCGTGGGGCTCGATACGCCGGCATCGGTCGTCGAAATCTTGACGTCGCTGCGAGACGAGGGCTATCGTCTCGACGCCTTGCCGAGCGACGGTCAAGCGTTGATGGCGCGTCTGACGCAAGGCGTCACGAACGACCCCGCCGTACGCGACCTGCGCCCGGCCTTGCAAAGCTATTCGCTCGACGATTACCGCGCGGCGTTCGCGGCGTTGCCGGCGGCTGTGCAAGACGCGCTTTGCGACCGCTGGGGGCCGCCCGAGCGCGATCCGACCGTGCGCCAGGGGCGCTTCATGATCTCCGGATGGCGGTGCGGGCGTGTTTTCGTCGGCATTCAACCCTCGCGCTCGCGCGTGGCGGGCGACTACGCGAGCTATCACGATGCCGACCTCGTTCCCCCGCACGCGTATCTGGCGTTCTACTTCTGGCTGCGTCACGTTTTCAACATCGACGCGCTCGTTCACGTGGGCAAGCACGGCAGCCTGGAATGGCTGCCCGGCAAAAGCGTCGCGCTGAGCGATAGCTGCTGGCCCGATCTGACGCTCGGCCCGATCCCGCATCTTTATCCGTTCATCGTCAACGATCCCGGCGAAGGGAGCCAAGCGAAGCGGCGCGCGCACGCGGTCATCATCGACCATTTGATGCCTCCGCTCACGCGCGCCGAATCGTATGGGCCGTTGCAGGACCTGGAGCGGCAGGTGGACGAGTATTACGAAGCATTGATGGTCGATGCGCGTCGAGCGAAGCTGCTGCGCGGCACGATCCTGGACACGATCGTCAAGCATCGTCTGCATGAAGAGCTCAGTATCGCCAAGCCGGCCGGGCAGGACGAAGAAGACGCTTTACTGACACGCGTCGATGCATGGCTGTGCGAATTAAAGGAAGCTCAGATTCGCGATGGTCTGCACATTTTCGGCCGTTCGCCGGCGGGGCGCGAGCGGCGCGACACGCTGCTCGCGCTCGCGCGCTTTCCCGTGGGGGACGGGCGAGGGAAAAACGCCGGCTTGATCGACGCGCTCGCCAAGGACCTACAGATCGATCATCTGTTCGATCCGTTGACGGCGGAGTGGTCCACTGCCTGGGGCGGGCCGCGTCCCGCGCTACTCGAACGTGTGAGCGAGACCCCATGGCGTCACAACGGGGATACGCGCGAACGGCTTGAACTGCTGGCCCAGCAACTGCTCGACGCACGGATGCGTATCGCCCTGGGTGACGGCAGCGTGAGCGTGGTACGCGATCACGCTCATGGCTTGCCGATTGACACTCTCCCGCTGACGAGCCTCGTGCTCGATCGCATCCGGGACGATCTGTTGCCGCGGCTTGCCGCCTGCGGGCCCGAGGAACTGCGGCATCTGAAGCGCGGACTCGAGGGTCGTTTCGTGCCGCCCGGGCCGAGCGGGTCGCCCTCGCGCGGCCGGCCCGACGTCTTGCCGACGGGACGAAACTTCTACTCCGTCGATACGCGTTCGATTCCGACACAGGCGGCTTGGGCTTTGGGTCTCAAATCGGCCCGCCAGTTGCTCGAGCGTCATCTGCAGGAGCATGGCGATTATCCGCGTGCGATCGGCCTGTCGATTTGGGGAACGGCCACCATGCGCACGGGGGGCGACGATATCGCCCAAGCGATGGCGTTGCTCGGAGTACGGCCGAAATGGGCGCCCGGCAGCCACCGCGTGACCGATTTCGAAATCCTCCCGGCCGGTGTGCTCGAACGGCCCCGTATCGATGTCACGTTGCGCGTGTCGGGATTTTTCCGCGATGCGTTTCCGAACGTCATGCATCTATTCGATGCGGCCGTGCAAGCCGTCGCGGAACTCGACGACGAGCCCGAGGAAGTCAATCCGATTCGTGCGCGCGTGCTGCGTGAACGCGATGCGTGGATCGCGCGCGGTCTCGACGAGAAGCAGGCCCGCAAACGCGCGGGCTGGCGCGTATTCAGCTCGAGACCGGGCACGTACGGTGCCGGGCTCCAGCAGATGATCGACACGAAAGCGTGGGATACCGACGAGGATTTAGCCGACGCGTATCGCGCTTTCGGCGGATACGCCTATGCATCGGCGAGCGCGGGCGACGAGGCGCACGGCGCATTTGCCACGCGGCTGGCCAGCATCGACGTCGTCTTGCAAAATCAGGACAACCGCGAACACGATCTACTCGATTCGAACGACTACTACCAGTTCCAAGGCGGCATGGCGGCGGCCGTGCGGCATTTCTCCGGGCAGCAGCCGCAGCTTTACCATGCCGATCACAGCCACCCCGATGCGCCGCGCGTGCGGCCGCTCACCGAGGAAATCGCCCGCGTGATTCGCTCGCGCGTCGTCAATCCGAAGTGGCTGGACGGCGTAAAACGGCATGGATACAAGGGAGCGGCCGAGATCGCCGCCACGGTGGATTATCTGTACGGCTATGACGCAACGGCGCGCGTGATCTCGGATCATCAGTACGCCCTCGTGACCGATGCCTACCTGAACGATGCCGATACGCGCGGCTTCATGGAGCAACACAACCCACATGCGCTGCATTCGATTTGCGAGCGTTTGCTCGAAGCGATCGAACGCGGTTTGTGGCAAGAACCCGGCGCATACCGGGCGCAGATTGAACAACACCTGCTGGACAGCGAGCAGCGAATCGAACAGAGGTCATCGTGAACCGATCGAATGCCCCCGCCGCCGGCGCGGTGCCGCCGCCTTTTCCATTGAGCGCGCTGGTCGGTCAAGACGCGCTGCGCGACGCATTGCTGCTCGTGGCGGTCGATCCGTCGATCGGCGGCGTGCTCGTGAGCGGGCCGCGCGGCACGGCTAAATCGACGGCGGCGCGCTCGTTGGCGGAATTGCTGCCGGACGGCGGGTTCGTCACGTTGCCGCTCGGCGCGAGCGAAGATCGCGTGGTCGGCACGCTCGACCTTGCGGAAGCCCTGCGAGGAGGCGAGGTCAAATTCTCGCCGGGTCTGCTGGCGCGCGCGAACGGAGGCGTGCTTTACGTCGACGAAGTAAACCTGCTGCCCGATGCGCTGGTCGATGTCGTGCTCGATGCGGCGGCCAGCGGCATCAACTTGATCGAGCGCGACGGCATCTCGCATAGCCATGCCGCTCGCTTCGTGCTGATCGGTACGATGAATCCAGAGGAAGGCGAGTTGCGTCCCCAGTTGCTCGATCGGTTCGGGTTGATGGTGCAACTCGAGAATTGCTTCGACGCCGACGTCAGACAGCGCATCGTCAAGGTTCGAATGGCTTTCGATGCGGATCCCAATGCGCTGCGCGAATCGTATGCGCAAGCGCAGCACCGGTTGGCGCAGCGGATTCGAGAGGCGAGGGCCGCGCTGCCCGCGTTGCCGTTCGCGGACGACGTTCACCACGCGATCAGCACGCGCTGTATCGAGGCGGCCGTGGACGGCCTGCGCGCCGATCTCGTCATGCTACGCGCGGCGCGGGCGTGGGCCGCGCTCGATTCGGCGCCGGTCGTCACGAGCGAGCATGTTGGCCACGTCGCGGAGTTCGTGCTTCGGCACCGTAGGCGCGAACGCGCCGATGCGGGCGGTAACGGCTCTACCCGGGCCACCCCTCCGGCACATCACGCAGCGCTAAACGATGAACGGCAGGCGGCCGCGGACGCCTCGCCCGCGAACGATGGGGGGAATCGCGACGACGCGGACTCGGACTGGGGTTACTTACCGCCCCAGCCCACCGGGCTCGCGAACGTCAAAGACGTGATACCGCTCTCGGCAAAAAAACGCTGAGCCATCGGAAGGGCGCCTCCGCTGATACGCTCAGCGGGTTTCGATGGCCGCGCGGCGCTGACGGTGTGACGGGGCGTCATATTTCGACGAGCCCAGCGCCTCGCATTGCCTGGGCGGCTTCGTTGATGCAAAAAGGTGCCGGGCCATTGCAACGGCATCATTTGCGGTATGTCCGCCGCGAACCGGCGAGCCCCGCACTGCATTGCTTCTTGCTCGATTGCTCCGCATCGATGCTGCGCGGCGAGCGTCTTGCCATGGCGAAGGGGCTAGTGCTTGCATGTTTCGACCAAGCCGCGATGCAACGCTCGCAAGCCGCGCTGATTTGCTTCGGCGGCGGCCGGGCCGACCTTCGGTTCGGGCCGGCAATACCGCGTTGGTGGAACGAACGCTGGATCGAGGCGATCGGTGGCGGCGGCGGGACGTCGTTTTCGATCGGCGTGGCGGCCGCTGAAAAACTGCTGTCTCGCACGCGACGGCAGCGTCCGGGCATGGAATGCGTGCTCTGGGTATTCGGCGACGGCCGCAGCCGCGACCGGCCGGCCAAACCCGATGCGGCCGATCGCATCGTCATCGTCGATTGCGAGCAAGGCGATCTTGCGCTAGGGCGATGCGTGTCGCTCGCGCGCGAGTGGGGTGCCGATTACGTTCCAGCGAGAGAGATGGCCCTTCGCGCGTAGCGAATCGTCGGTTACGGTTAGCCCTCGTACCAGCGCGGCGTATAGACCCATTCGCCGTTCGGCCCGCCCGCTATGGTCCGGGTCGTGGACGAACCGACGATGACCATCGTCCGCATATCGACCTGTGTCGATTGCAGCGCACCGAGCGTGGTCGTCGTCAACGATTCGCCCGGACGGCCGATATCGCGGCCGAGTACGACGCAAGTGCCCGGGTCGCGGTGACCGCGCACGATCTCCAACGCGCGATCGAGTTGCCACGGGCGCGCGCGCGATATTGGGTTATAAAACGCCATCACGAGATCGGCCGCCGCCGCATGTTCCAATCGTTTCTCGATGATGCTCCACGGCTTCAGATTATCGGACAGAGACAGGATGCAAAAGTCATGGCCCAACGGTGCGCCGGCTTTCGCCGCCGTCGCCATCGCCGCCGAGACTCCCGGCACGATGCGCAAGTCCACCGCTCGCCAGCGCCCATCGCCGCCTGTGTCGAGCGCCTCGAAGACCGCCGACGCCATCGCGAATACGCCGGGGTCGCCCGACGATACGACCACCACTTGCCGACCTTCGCAGGCCAACTCGAACGCGTGGCGCGCGCGCTGCAATTCCTCGCGGTTGTCCGTGCAATGCAGGCGCTGTCCCGGCTTGAACGGACCGGCCATGTTCACGTAGGTCTCGTAACCGAGTACGTCGCTGGCTTCGTCCAGCGCCGCGCGGGCATCGGGCGCCATGAGCCCGGCGCAGCCCGGGCCGAGTCCGACGACGGTCAGCCGTCCTCTCGGGCGGCCGATGCGCTCGGCATCGACCGGTGCGGCAGCGATGCCCAATGCAACGTTTCGGTTTTCCGCGATGCGGACCTCGTGACCGACATCGAGCGACTGCGCCAGCAATCGTTCAGGCTCGACGGCATCGTCGGGTCCAAAGCGCAGCGCCACGCCCAAGGCACGAGCCGCCGCGTCGATCGCCGGATCCGCGCCTCGGCTCCGCGGCGCGAGCAAAACCGCGAGCGAACTTGGCGCAAGTCCTTGTTCCGCTAGCGCCGCCGTGACGATTTCAGCCGTCACCGCGCCGTCGCCGGAAACGGCCGCCACGATGCTGCGCGGATGAATGACGAGCTCGTCGCGCCGAGCGGCAGCGCTCGCCGGCGTGATGCGGATCGTGAGCCGGGCTCCATCGCCCTGCGCAATACGCGCCTCATCGAGCCAAGGCGCGTCGCCGTCGATGCGCACGCTTTCACCCGCTAGCAAGTCCGAGACGAAGTGCTTGCCTTGTTCGAGGTCCGCGAGAACATAGCCGTCGGGCGGATTGAGCAGGCACGTGCCGAAGCGCAGTTCACCGCTCGTCGTGATGGCCGGCGTCACACTCAAGGCCTGCGCGATCCGGCGCGCGAGAACGTTGACGCCCGCAAGGCCCCCAAGAAGCGGAACGACGGCGCTGCCATCCTCGGCCACGGCCAGCACCGGCGGCTCCGCGCCCTTGTTGGACAACATCGGCGCGATGCAGCGGATGACGATGCCGGCGGCGCACAGCGCAACGATCGGCGTGCCGCGCGCATACAGCGCTTGCAGGTGCTCGGTGAGCTGAACGAAACCGCGGTCCGCTTCGTCGCCTAGCCGCGATTGCAGCCCGTGCACGAGCGCGCCGGGGCATGCGGCCTGAATGCGTCGCGCGGTGCCGAGCGCGCTGCGCCCGAGTACGACGATGGCGGGCGGTGCGCTCAACCCTGCCATTTCGGCCCCGGCACGATGAGCAGCGAGAAATAGGGCGATGCCATCGGATCGACTTCCGCCAACGGCACGATTCGTTGATTGGCCATCGTCGCCCGCTCGATATAGCGAGCCCGCTCCGAAAGCCCGAGTTCATCGAGCACGCGCCGCACCTTATCGAAGTTGCGGCCAAGTTTCATGATGACGGCCGCGTCGGTGTCGGCGAGTTTGCGCTTGAGCTCGTCTTCGGTCATGACGCCGGACAGAATCGAGAGCGCCTGATTGCGATAAACGAGCGGCGTGCCGAGCACGGCGGCGCCGCCGAGCATCGAACAGACACCCGGGATGACCTCGACGGAAAAATCGGGGGCAAGCCGATCGTGCAGGTACATGTACGAGCCGTAAAACAGCGGATCGCCCTCGCAGACGACGGCCACGTCGCGCCCCGCATTGAGTTCGTCGCCGATCATCGCGGCCGCGGTGTCGTAGAAATCGGCGATGACCGACTCGTACGAGAGCGGCGGTTCGAGCGCCTCGGTCGTGACCGGGTAGACGAGCGGCAATCGCGTTTGCTGCTCGGACAGGTGCGTTTCGATGATGCTGAACGCGTTGCCTTTTTTCCCCTTGGCGACGAAATAGGCGACGACCGGCGAAGCCTTCAGCAAGCGCAGCGCTTTTAACGTCAGCAACTCGGGATCGCCGGGGCCGACGCCGATGCCATACAAGTGTCCACGCGGGTTCATCATTCCTTTTCCGATGCGAGTGCGTTGACCGCCGCTGCCGCCATGGCGCTGCCCCCCCGGCGCCCCTCGACGATGACGTAAGGCACGCCGCGGCTATCCGCGGCCAGCATGGCCTTCGATTCGGCCGCCCCGACGAATCCGACCGGAAAGCCGAGGATCAGGGCGGGCCGGGGCGCGCCGGCGTCCAACATTTCGAGCAAATAAAAGAGGGCTGTCGGCGCATTGCCGATGGCCACCACGCTACCTTCGAGCCAAGGCCGCCACAGTTCGAGCGCAGCCGCGGAGCGCGTATTGCCGATCTTTCGCGCGAGCTCGGGCAGGGCGGGATCGCCGAGCATGCATAGCACTTCGTTCGACGCGGGTAGCCGCGCCCGCGTGATACCGTCGGCCACCATGCGCGAATCGCAAAGAATCGGGGCACCGGCGGCCAAGGCGCGGCGGCCGGCCGTGCCGGCGCCCTCCGAAAAACGAATGGCTTGCACGATATCGACCATCCCGCATGCGTGAATCACGCGCACGGCGAGCTTTTCGAGGTCGGGGGGGATGGCGGACAGGTCGGCCTCGGCGCGTATGGTCGCGAACGATTGGTCGTAAATGGCTTGTCCGTCTCGGATGTATTCGATCATTGGAGTATGGGCTTGGGCCGATGCACGTAGCTGCCGCGCAGCCTCGTCGATAGTCAGCTCGGCGCCGATGCGTTCGCCGAACCGATGCGCTTCGGCGCCGGCCACCGATGAGTCCCGACGATACAGATCGTAGCGAGCGGGCGCCACGGCCAGCAAAGTGTAGGGCGCGCAGTGCGCGGCGGCACACGAGCGTGCGCATCCGCTGAGATGAACCTCGACACCGCCGGGCAGGCTTCCCGCTATTTGCAATGCGTCGGCTTTCGTATCGGAGAGACCCTTGGCGCATCCGGTCGAACCCGCGCAGGCGATCACGCGAGCCAGCGGATGGCGCGGATCCGATACGAGGCCGAGGCGAGACAACGCGTGCATCACCTGAGGAACGGCTTGCTCGGCGACGTTCGCTAGGATGACGCTTTGCCACGGCGTGAAGCGAAGCATGCCGTCGCCGTGAGCAAGCGCGAGTCGAGCCAGCGCCGCGAGCGTCGCCGTATCGATGCGGCCGAGCGGCGGCTGGCCGCCGAGATGCCATCGATCGGCCTCGCGCTGCGCATGCGCGCCGAAGCGCCGGGCACTATCGGCCGCGGCTCGGCGCCAGGCGCGGACATCGTCGTCGACCTGTAGATCGATCCCGGCGGCAGCGGCCGCTTGAACGAGCACCGCTTGTCCGTCGTGCGAGCGCAGCAAATCGCGCATCCGGTTCTCGTCAGGGCTGGCCCAATCGAGGAACGTATGCAAGAGCGCTCGCAGCAGAGGCGCCACCTCGCTTTGCTCGACCGCGGCCAATGCCTTGCCCGCCATCGGTGATGGCTGCCCGGCCAGACCGACGGCGAAGCGGGGCCCGCCGCTTTCAGCGCCTCGGCCGGCCATCGCCGCGAACCAGATGTCGTGCGGGTGATCGAGCGCCGCGAGCCGTTCGCCGCCGTCGAGCAGCACCGAGAACTTCGGCGATAGCTCGGCCGAGCGCGGGTCGTTTTGCAGAACGGAGAGGAGGGACTCGGCAAGCGCCGAGGTATCGCACAAGCTATCGATATCGAGTCCCGCCACGGGGCTTAGCAGTAGATTGCGCGCATCGTCCGCGACAGACGTTCGATGCGCCGCGCGGATGGGATCGTCCAGCGGATCGACGCGAACGCGCGGGCCGAGTCCCGCTTCGGCCAGCCGTTGGCTCAGCGCCGCTTCTTCCCCGGCTTTCACGCCGCGCACTTGTAGATTGGCGCGATTCGTCAGTTCGACGATACCCGCCGCGTGACGCTCGGCCGCTTCGGCCATCGCGAACGCCTGCGCCGCGTGCAGTTTGCCGCCGGGCAGTTTGATGCGGCACAGGCCGCCATCGCGTGCGGCGACGATCCGCGAGAGCGCGGGACAAGCCGAAGGCCGAAGAGAAGGAGACGGAGGGTAGCCCAAGGTTCAACGAAAGTCGCGGTGCGCGCTGCCGGTCAAGCTCACGCGCTCGTGGTTTGCGCGAACGATCAGCGCCGGCAAAGCGGGTATTATGCCCTGTTTGCAAGGGTACGAATACCGCGGGCAGGGCGCTAGGCGCGGTGATTGAGCCGATATGTGCGGCGAGGGGCGATGATGGTTTGGCTGACGGTCGTCGGCATCGGTGAAGACGGTTTTTTCGGATTGGGGCGCGCGGCGCGGCGAGCGCTGCTGGAGGCGGCCGTCGTGATGGGCGGAGAGCGTCATCTGGCGATGCTTCCCGCCCGCATTCGCGCGCGCCGCGAGGCATGGCCGAAGCCGTTCGACGTCGCGCATGTCGCGGCTTATCGCGGCACGCCCGTTTGCATCTTGGCCAGCGGCGACCCGATGCTGTTCGGCGTCGGCTCGACTCTCGCGCGCATTGTTTCTCCGGAGGAAATGCGCGTGATATCGGGGCCGTCCTCATTATCGTTGGCGGCCGCGCGCTTGGGTTGGCCGCTGCAGGAGGTATCCACCGTATCGTTGGTGGGACGGCCGCTGGCCTCGCTGAACGCCCACTTGCGCAACGGCGCGCGCGTTCTCGTTATGAGCGGAAACGGCGGCTCACCTGATGAGATTTCCACGCTTTTGAACGAGCGCGGATTCGGCGCGACGGCGATGAGCGTATTCGAACACCTGGGCGGCTTGCGCGAACGACGAATCGATGCGCAAGCGCGGACGTGGCACGACCAAATGGTCGCCGACTTGAATATCGTTGCGCTGACGTGCCGGGCCGAGACAGGCGACTCGTTGCCGTTGACGACCGGCTTACCCGATAACGCCTTCTTGAACGACGGCCAGTTGACGAAGCGCGACGTGCGCGCGATAACGCTCGCCCGCCTCGCGCCGGCACCGGGCGAATTGCTGTGGGATGTCGGCGCGGGGTGCGGGTCGATCGGTATCGAATGGATGCGTTCGCACCCAACATGTAGGGCGATCGCCATCGAATCGGACTCGCGCAGGCATGCGTTCATCGCACATAATCGGGACGCGCTGGGTGTTCCAGGTCTGCGTTTGGTCGAAGGGCGCGCGCCGGCGGCCTTGGCCGGGTTGCCCACGCCCGATGCGATTTTCATCGGCGGTGGAGTGACCGTTCCCGGCGTGCTTCAGGCGTGCTGGTCGAGCCTGCGTGAAGGCGGCCGGCTCGTGGCCAATGCCGTGACGCTGCAGGGAGAGGCTGCGTTGGTCGAATGGCGAAGCCGGTACGGGGGGACGCTGACGCGAATTGCAATCAGCGAAGCGCAACCGCTCGGCGGTTTCGACACGTGGCGGGGGGCCCTGCCGATCACGCTGCTCGATGTGACGAAGGCGGCTCGCATCGAAGAGGGCCGATCGGCCCAAGCGAGGTGACGACGATGCGCGACGAAACACCGGAAGAGCCGCGCCCGCTGCGCAGCGGCTATACGACGGGCAGTTGCGCGACCGCTACCTCACTGGCGGCCGCGCGCTTGCTGCTCGGCGGCGAGCGCAGCGACTTAGCCCAGATCGTACTGCCGAAAGGGCAGCAGGTGCCGATGCGACTCGTGTTTTGCCGTTTCGTGAATGGGACCGACGGCACGGCCGGTGCCGAGGCCGGCACGATCAAAGACGCCGGCGACGATCCCGATGTGACGCATGGGGCGCTCGTATTCGCGCGCGTGGCGCTCAGTGCCGAGCCGGGGGTGCGTTTTCATGCGGGTCCCGGCGTGGGAACGGTGACGCGAGCGGGGCTGACGGTGCCCGTCGGCGAACCCGCGATCAATCCCGTGCCGCGCCGGATGATGCTCGATCATTTGACCGAACTTGCGATCGAATACGGTTACTCGGGCGGATTCGAGGTAACGATCGGTGTCGAAAACGGCGAGACGCTGGCGCTGAAGACGATGAACCCGCGATTAGGGATTGTCGGAGGATTGTCAATTCTCGGGACGACCGGCATCGTCCGGCCGTTTTCCTGTTCGGCGTATATCGCCTCGATTCATCAAGGCATCGACGTCGCACGCGCGAATGGCTATCGGCATGTGGCCGCATGCACGGGCAACGCGAGCGAAGACGCAATGCGTGCGCACTATGCGCTGCCGGAGATCGCGCTGATCGAAATGGGCGACTTCGTGGGCGCGGTGCTCAAGCACATGCGGCGCGCGCCCGTCGAAAAACTGAGCCTATGCGGCGGCTTCGGCAAATTCAGCAAACTGGCGGCGGGGCACCTCGATTTGCATAGCCGCCATTCGAGTATCGATTTGCGGTTGCTGGCCCAGTGGGCCGGCGAGGCAGGGGGCGGCACGGCCCTCCAAGCCGCCATCGAAGCCGCGAATACGAGTCAGCAAGCGCTCGCGATGGCGACCGAGCAAGGCATCGCCCTAGGCGATGTCGTGTGCCGCCATGCGCGCGCGGTGGCGCAAGACATCGTCCCGCCGGAGGTCGCGGTCGAAGTCTTCGCGATCGACCGGGAGGGCCAATTCGTGGGAGTCGCGCAGTGAGTCGTATGGTGGGTCGCATCTTAGTGCTGGGCGGCACAGGGGATGCCCTGACGATCGCGCGTCGTTTGCAAGCGAGCGACGTATATAGCCTCGCGGGACTGGGCAAAGTTCCCGATGGTCTTGCTTGCCGGGTTCGCGTCGGCGGCTTCGGCGGCAGCGAGGGACTCGCTCGCTTTCTCGAGACGGAGCGCATCGCGCTCGTCGTCGATGCCACGCATCCCTATGCGGCCCAAATGAGCGCGAATGCGGCGTCCGCGAGCAAGTTGGCGGGCGTCAATTGTTGGGCGCTGCGCCGCCCGCCCTGGGAACCCCGCGGCGGCGACGACTGGCGTTGGGTCGCCAACTGGGATGCGATCCGTGCCGAGTTGGCGCCGTTCGCGCGCCCCTTCTTTACGCTTGGGCGCGAGCCGCTGAGCCATCTGGCGGACATTCCCGCCCATCAGTACTGGACCATCCGGTGCCTCGACGCGCACCCCGGTACGGACCGCGCGCGCGTCATCGGTGCGCGCGGGCCGTTCACGCTCGACGGCGAACGCGCGCTATTCGAGCAGAACCGGTTCGACGTCGTCGTCAGCAAGAACAGCGGCGGTGCCGCGACCGAGGCGAAACTGGACGTTGCGCGCGAGCGCGGTCTGCCCGTCGTGATGCTGCGGCGTCCGAGCTTGCCCGCGGTAGCGCGCATCTTCGAAACGACCGATGCACTGCTGGCCGAACTCGATGCGTTGCGCGAGCCAATCGATGATCGTATGATCCGGCCCGGCTCATGACGGAGTGAAGCATGACGGTCTATTTTATTGGCGCGGGTCCCGGCGATCCCGAGCTCGTCACGGTGAAAGGGCAGCGCCTGATTCGTCGCTGCCCGGTCATTCTCTACGCAGGTTCGTTGGTCCCGGCCGAAGTGTTGGCCGGCAACGCGGCCGAGCTGGTGGTGAACACGGCCGAACTCGACCTCGACGCGATCGTCGGATTGCTGGCCGATGCCCATGCCAAGGGACAAGACGTCGCCCGGGTGCACTCGGGCGATCCGTCGTTGTACGGCGCGATCGGCGAGCAGATTCGTCGCATCCGGAGCCTCGGTATCCCTTATGAAATCGTACCCGGCGTGACCGCAACGGCCGCCTGCGCTGCAACGTTAGGCTGCGAATTGACCCTGCCCGGCGTGTCGCAAACGGTGATTCTGACGCGTTACGCGACCAAGACTTCGATGCCCGAAAGGGAACAGTTCGGGGATCTGGCCCGTCACGGCGCGACGATGGCGATCCATCTCGGCGTGCGGCATCTCGCCCGGATCGTCGACGAATTGCGGCCGCACTACGGCGACGATTGCCCCATCGCGGTCGTCTACCGGGCGAGCTGGCCCGACGAAGAACGCGTGACCGGTACGCTGGCGGATATCGTCGGCAAAGTGGCGCGGACCGATATCGAACGCACCGCGCTGATCCTGGTCGGGCGCGTGCTCGCCATGGAGCAATTCGCGGAATCGACGTTGTACGCGCCGAACCGGTAATCGCGGCGCGCTTCCGGCCGGCGTGTGTCTGCGGATCGGTGGGCTTGCGCACTTGCGCCAGTCGTTTTCGTTCGTCGACGTACTATCCTGGATGCGGGCGCAGGCACGTTCGCGAATAACGATGAATTCACCCCGGAGACGTGACCATGCCGAGACAAATCTTTATCAACCTGCCTGTGAGCGATGTCGCGAGGTCGACGGCGTTCTATGCGGCAATCGGAGCCACAAAAAATCCGCAGTTCAGCGACGAGACGAGTTCGTGCATGGTCTTCTCGGACAACATCTTCGTCATGCTGCTGACACACGCGAAATGGGCGCATTTCACGAGTAAACCGATCGTCGATGCGCGGCACGAGAGCGAGGTGATGCTTGCGCTGAGCGCAGACGATCGCGCAAGCGTGGATAAAATGACCGATACCGCCGGGGCGAACGGCGGTAAAGCGGATGTCAACGCGAAGCAGGACCTCGGCTTTATGTACGGCCGCAGTTTCGAAGACCCCGACGGCCATATCTGGGAAGTGGTATTCGTTGATATGTCTCAGATGGCTGCGAATCCGTCCTAATGCCATCGAAAGGAGCGTGATCGATGACTACCGATAAGCAAGACAAACAACGCCTGATCGACCGCTTTCAATTGGCGCCGCACCCGGAAGGCGGACATTATCGTGAAACGCATCGCGATTCACAACGCGTTTCGCGCATTCCCGAGCCCGGCCGCTCGGATGCCGAAGTCGCGGACGCTTCGCGAGCGGCGTCGACATGTATTTACTACATGCTTTGCGATGGCGCTTATTCTGCATGGCATCGAATCCGCTCCGACGAAGTGTGGCATTTTTATGCGGGCGATCCGATCGACGTGCATGTCATCGATGTGACCGGCCGGCTCGCCACGTATCGGCTCGGCAACGCACTGACCCATGCCGATGCTTCGTTCCAGGTCGTCGTGCCGGCCGGTTGCTGGTTCGCGGCGGAATGCGCCGCGCTGTACGATAGCGCGGCTCGCGCCGATTTTGCGTTGGTCGGATGTACCGTCGCGCCCGGATTCGAGTTCCGCGATTTCGAGCTTGCCGACGTCGAGGCGCTTGCCGCGCAATTCCCAAGCCACGCCGCGCTGTTGCGGCGGTTGGCCCCGCGATCCCACACTTAGGGAAAATCGGCTAAGACCGCGCTAGTTGAAATAGGGTTCGTCCTCATCGAAATTTGGCCGCCAACTCAGGTTTTTTTCGTCGTTTTTGTTTCGATTTAGATTCTATGCGCCATTCATTTCCAGACGAGAAATGAATGGCGCTTCATTCATTGATTTTGTCGATAATTTCCGCCAAGTATCGCTCGGCATCGGTGCTACGCTGTCCTCGCGACTCCGATCTCGATATCCGGCAATATGATGCCGGCCGCATCGACCGCAGGATGTTTTATATCCGATAAAAATTTTTGTTATTCATCGCGATATCGAATACGTAATCGATCGAGAACGTGTCGCATTCAGGGTACGGTACTTTAAAAATCGTTAGCTTGGGAGATCATCGTGAACTTGAAATCAGCCTTATCGGCACTGGTGCTTGGGTCAGGTCTCGTCTGCGCCGGGCAGGCCATGGCGGCGCCTTCGTCGGCTCTGAACACGATCTGCGCCAACGCATTTGGCGTCGTCGAGCAGAAAAGCGCGCCAACGGTCTATGTCGAAAGCCTTACCTTGCAGAACATGCAAGCGGCCGTTGTTTTCGCGGATGGTACGAAATACATCATATGGCCGAATAACGCCACACCGCAGGGAGAGCAGACCAATCAAATCCGTTCCCTCGTGAAACTGGCGTACTTGACGGGCACTAAGGTCAACCTATGCGTGAGCAGCTTGAACGAGATTTGGGCGGTGGAGCTGGCTCAGAAACCGCGCGCCCCCTGGTTGGCGCTGCCGGAATAAAGCGTTGCGTTAGCCGCGCTGACCTATGACGGCGGGTGGTCCCGGTTGCGGGTGTCCCGCGGCCCGGATCGGCCCAACGCGTTTCGCAATTTTTGCAAAGTCTCGCTTGCGGCTTCGGCGCACAATGAAGGCCGGTTCAACCCAGAAGCGGGAGACGAAGATGCTCGACCATGTATCGATCGGCGTGCGCGACATTGCAAAGACTAAAAGCTTCTATGACAACGCGTTCGCGCCCCTAGGTTATCGTTGCCTACATGCGGACGAAGGCTTGTTGGGGTATGGCGCGCACTCCCCACAGTGGTGGATTTACCGCTCCGAACACCCGGTCGAGCCGGATGCGCGGTCAGGCCTGCACTTTTGCTTCGCGGCCCCGTCGCGTTCCGCCGTGGATGCATTTCATTCGCGGGCATTGGCGGCCGGCGGCAAGGACAATGGCGCGCCGGGGCTGCGAACCGACTACGGACCCGAGTACTACGCGTCGTTCGTGATCGACCCCGATGGCTATCGAGTGGAGGCCTACTGCGCGAGTGCGTAGTGCTAACGCCTTGCTTGGCGGCGCCAGGCGCCTGGCGTCATCCCCAGCGTCTTTGAAAAGACGCGGCTCATATGGCTTTGATCCGCGAAGCCGCAGGCGTGGGCGACCTCGGATAGCGCCAGGTCGCTGCGCTCGAGCAGGTCGCGCGCTTGCTCGGCGCGCCGTTCGAGCAGCCACTGATGAGGCGTACGGCCGGTGCTCTTCGCAAAGGCGCGGATGAAGTAGGCGCGCGACAAGTTGCATTCGCTTGCGATGTCGGCGAGCGTCATACCTTCGCTCGGGCGAGACAAAAGCAGTTCCTTCGCGCGCGTCTCTTGAGATGCCGAGAGCACGCCCTTTAAACCGGCCTCGCGATAGTGCCCGCCGGCGTATTGCCGAGCGAGATGGATGCCCATCGTCAGCCCGAGTTGCTCGACGAATAGCCCCCCAAGCGGGCCCGGACCGTCCGCGTTCGCCGCCAAGGCGGCAGCCAAATGCCCGAGCACGGGATCCTTTCGATCCGGCTCGCAACCGAGACCGGCGATGCGCCGCAAACCGTGCTCGTCGGCCAAGCGATCGAGAAACCCGCGCGATAGCTCGGCAAGGACGAAATCGAAATGCCCGTAAAGATCCGCTTGATAGGGTTCCGAAAAGTCTCGGATATAGATCGAATGCGTTTCATATGACCTATTCTCGAAACGCTCGCCTCGGAAGATCCTTCGCCGATGCCCGCTATTGAGCGAAATGCCGATCAGGAAGCCGCGCTCGCATGCCGGCATCGACACTCGCTCGAGCGTTTCGTCGTCCATGCATTTGCGGTAGAGCGTGAATTCGTTATTACCGAATTCCACGTTTTTTCGTAGTTTGCTGAATTGGCAGCCGAGTCCATCGCGCCGCGCTAGCGATGGAACGGCCGCGGGTGCGATCGCTTCGGACATGGTGTCAATGGCGGACGAATAGACTAATGTCCAACCGGTTATACCATCGATAAATTAAAGCGACAACCGCCGACTCAAGCCGCGTCGCGCGCATCGCGTCGGCGACGACGTTCGCAGGCATTCGGCGCCGGCGGCAATTGAGCATTTTTATCCAATACGTAATTTTACGCGCCGCTTACACTGGCCGAACTCAATCCTTCGCTGGCGGCGTGTCTCGTTCGCAACGCGACTGCAACCCGCACCGCCCACAGTCCCAGGAGATGACCATGGTCGAGATAGGTACGTTGCTCGTCAATTTCGAGCATCGGGAAATACGGCGAAACGGCATGACGTTGCGGATCAGCGCGCGTGCCTTCGACATCTTGGAAGTCCTCTTTCGCGCAAACGGCGCGATCGTGTCGAAAGACGACATCATCGAAACGGTGTGGCCCGGCCAGATCGTCGAGGAAAACCGCTTACAGGTCCACGTTGCAGCCTTGCGCAAGGTACTGGACGCGGACCGCGAACTCATTAAAACGGTCAGTGGACGCGGGTACATGCTCGTGCCGTATACGCACGCCGCAAAGTCGGCCGCCCCTGCGCGGACGCAAAGCTTGCCCGCCGATTTACCGCTCGTCGGCCGAGCGCGCGAACTCGCGAGCATTGTCGAGCGATTGGACGATGCACCGGTGGTGACGCTTGTCGGCGCGGGCGGAATCGGCAAGACGGCGCTTGCCGTCCATGTCGCTCACGCATTGAGCGAGGCCGCCGGCACCTGCGTCCATTTCGTCGAGCTGGCGATGGCGGAGTCGAGCGACGCCGTCCTAGCCACGGTAGCGCTGGCCTTGCGAGCCGATGTCCCCTTGGCCGCGAACGATCCGCGATCGCTGCTGGCCACGCTGCAAGCCGACCGCGTGCTGCTGGTGCTCGACAATGCGGAGCACGTCATCGATGCCGTCGCCGCGATCGTGCAGATGCTGGCGGCGAATGCAACCAACCTGCGTATCCTCGTGACGAGCCGGGAGCCGCTTGCCATTCGCGTCGAATCGGTATTTCGAGTCGATCCGCTGTCGGTGCCGCCAGCCGACGCGGAGGTGCGGACCCTAACGGAACACGGTGCGGTCGAGCTGTTTTTGCGGCGCGCGCGCTCGATCGCGCCGGGTTGCGCGGCCGACGAGGCGAGCATCCGGCTCGTCGCGGACATTTGCCGCCGGCTCGAGGGTCTTCCTCTGGCGATCGAACTCGCCGCGGCGCGCGTCGCGACGTTAGGTGTCGACGGAGTCGCCGCGCGCCTTGACGACCGCCTCAACCTGTTGAGCGGCGGAATGCGTTCCGCCTTGCCGCGCCATCAAACGTTGCGTGCAACGTTCGATTGGAGTTACGCGCTGCTCGACGCGGACACGCGCGCGTTGTTTCGCAGTCTTGCCTTCTTTGCGGGCACCTTTACCTTCGAGGCGGTCTGCGCGGTAGCGATCGAGCCGAGCATGCCGGTTGCCGCGACCATCGCATCGCTGAGCGAATTGGCGGCTAAATCGCTGCTGACCGTGGAATTCCATGGTGCGATCGCGCTGTACCGGCTCACGGAATCCACGCGCGCCTATGCGATGGAAAAGCTGCGACACGAGGGCGACGTGAAACGCGTCGGGCGCAATCATATGCGCTATCTGCAACGCCATATCGAAGACCGTTCCGCCATCACGCCGCACCGGCCGCATGCGCAATCGCTTGCGCACGAAGCGCTCGATGATGCGCGCAGCGCATGGGATTGGGCATTTTCGGAGGAGGGCGATCCGGCATTGGGCGTGGCGTTGGCCGGCTCGCTCGTGGGCACGTTGCTCGATGCCTCGCTGCTGCATGAATGCCGGGAACGCGCCGAGCGGGCGCTAGCAACGCTCGAGACGTTGCCGGCCGGGGCCGTGGATGCGGTGTGCGAGATGCGCTTATGCGCGGCATATGCCGCCTCGCTGCTGCTGACCGGCGCAGGCGCCGCCGAAGCAACCGCGCTTTGGCGACGGGTGCTCGCGCGCGCCGAATCGGCCGGCGACGAGTCGTTTACGGCGCGCGCTCTTTGGGGCCTTTGGAATGCGGCGATGACGCGCGGCGATATTCATGCCGCGCTGCGCTACGCAACGCGCTTCGAGCTGCACGCCGATCGGGTCGGTGTGCCGTGGCAGAAGCTTTGCGCAAAGGCCACGATCGCGGTATCGCTGCACTGCTTCGGCGAGTTGGCTCAGGCGCGCGAGCGGCTCGAGCAGACACTCGACGCACTCGATGCGCATGGCTTGCCTGGGCCCGACGAGAGGAACCTCGCGGTGGATCCTCGCATTTTCGGCGCGGGAACGCTCGCGCGGGTCGCCTGGATGCAGGGCGACACGGCGTTCGCCTTGGAGTGGATGGAGCGAGCGGTTAACTTCGTGCGCGCCGATATGCTCGAACCTTCGTTCTCCCACCTGTTGGCGGCTGTCGTCGTGCCGATCGAGTTGGCTTGCGGGGAACTGGAGGCCGCCTCGCGTCACCTTGCGCTGCTTCGCTCGCAAACCGCACTCAATCGCATCGGCGGTTGGCAGGACTACGGCGAGTGTCTCGCGGGCCAACTGGAGATGCTGAGCGGTCGCGCCGAAGTGGGCCTCGCTCGCCTGGAAGCCGGGCTCGTACGGCTTGCGTCGCAAGGGTTCGCACGGCTGACTGCGCCGCTGATATGCGCTTACGCGCAAGCGCTGGTCGAGAACGGTCGCATCGATGAAGCGCAAAACGCGCTCGATAAGGCGCAGCAGGGTCGAGCGTTAGGCGATCACAACTTCGCAGCGGAATTGTTGCGCGTGCGCGGTCGGGTGGAACGGGCACGCGCCGGTAAACGCGCCGCGCACAAATCGGGAGCCGGCGAAACCTCGCTCGAGGCCGCACACCGGTATTTCCGCGACGCGATGGCATTGGCGCGTGAACAGAGCGCCCGGCTGTTCGAACTACGCGCCGCGTTGGATCTGGCCGAGTCACTCATGGATGCGGGGGAAGGTGCGCAGGTCTCGGTGCTTCTCAGGCCGCTCTCCACATGCGTCGAACGCATCGCAGCGGGTACTCGCGTACCGGAAGCGCGCCGATTCGAGGAACTGCTGCGCATCGCAGGCGCCGAGCAGATGTCTCCGGTCGGACAAAGCTGAGGCGACGAGGGCAATTCAGCGTCGCTTCATAACTTTTCAGATTTTCGACAGGACTTCTCCGTCGCTGGCCCACTAACATGCGATCGCGTATCGGATTGTTGCGGCACCGACTGCGCCACGGCTCATGTTTCATGTCACCGCGGCATCCGAGCGCATACCACAATGGTCACGAGAAAGCCCTTCGCCTGCTAAACCCGCGGCGACGTTTCGACGGAGAAAAATGATGAGTACAGATCACAACAGCACCGTTCCCCTTTCGGCCGCACGCCGCCGCCTCTTGTCGGCGAGCGCCGGCGTGGCGGGCGCCATGGCCGCCATGGCCAGCTTGCCCGGCAGCGCCGATGCCAAATCGGCGCCGCCCGCGCATGGCGGCCATCATCCGCAAGGCGGCGGCTTCGCGAAGGCGAAGGACGGCACGCAAATCTATTTCAAGGATTGGGGTACGGGTACGCCCGTCGTGTTCTCGCACGGGTGGCCGCTGTCCGCCGATGCCTGGGATCCGCAAATGCTGTTCCTCGTCAATCAGGGCTATCGCGTCATCGCTCACGACCGGCGCGGTCACGGCCGCTCCGGCCAGCCGTCGCAGGGTAACGACATGGATACCTATGCCGACGACCTCGCGGCCGTGCTCGATACGCTCGACGTCAAGGGCGCCATGCTCGTGGGCCACTCGACCGGCGGCGGCGAGGTGGCGCATTACATCGGACGTCACGGCGAAGCGCGTGTGGCCAAAGCCGTGCTCATCGGCGCCGTACCCCCGCAAATGGTGAAGTCGGCCAACAACCCCAACGGCCTCGATATGTCGGTGTTCGACGGGATTCGAGCCGGCGTTGCAGCGAACCGCTCGCAGTTCTACCTCGATCTCACCACGCCGTTTTACGGCTTCAACCGGCCGAACGCAAAAGTCTCGCAAGGCTTGGTGCAAGACTTCTGGCGTCAAGGCATGGCGGGGTCGATCAAGGGCCAATACGAATGCATCAAGCAGTTCTCCGAGGTCGACTACACCGACGATCTGAAGAAGATCAGCGTCCCCACCTTGATTCTGCACGGCGATGACGACCAAATCGTGCCGATCGACGATTCGGCCAAGTTGTCGGCGAAGATCGTGAAGAACGCGACGCTGAAGGTGTACGCCGGCGCGCCGCACGGCATGTGCAGCACGCATGTCGATCAAGTCAATGCCGATTTGCTCGCGTTCCTGAAGGGCTAAAAAAACACACGCTGGTACCGCGGGCGCTCGCGTTGCGACGCGCCCGTAAAAACGATAAGAGAGGAGAGAGGTATGCGCGCTTCGTCATTCTCGACGGCCGACGAAGTGATGGGGGTACTTATTCCGCGAAGCGCGGTTTGCAAAACGGCCGCCGAATACGCGCGCGGCGCGCTGCCGGCCGTATTGTTCGGACATGCGTGCCGCGTGTTCGTCTTCGCGATGCTATTTGCGCAGCGCACGGGAAAGACGTGCGACTCCGAACTGCTTTATGTCAGCGCGATGTTTTCGAACATCGGCTTGACCGAAGCGTATGCGCGCTCGACTGTTCGTTACGAGTTGGATAGCGCCGATGCCGCGCGCCTCCATCTCGACCGGCATGGAATCGGTTCCCGCGAGCGAGACGAAGCTTGGCTCGCCATCGCACTGCATATGACACCCGGCATCGCCGTGCGTGTCTCGCCGCTAGCCAGTGCGCTGGCCGCGGCTACGTTTACGGATTTGACGGCCGCGCACCTGGACACCTATTCAAACGAGGAACGCAACGGCGTGTTGGCGGCCTACCCGCGCGGCAAGCAGTTCAAGCACGAAGTTATTGCCGCGATGGGCCGCGGTCTCGCGCATCGGCCGGGCACCACGTTCGGCACCTTCGGTGCCGATGTGCTCGATAGAGTCGATCCCGATTACTGTCGTATCAATTTCTGCGGGCAAATCTTGGGCTCTTCTTGGGAAGATTAGGGCGAATCCAAAAATAACGATTGGAAAAGCGCGCTATCGACGCACATACAAAGCCGAATTACCCGCGGTTTTGATCACCGGTCGTATTATTGCGCGCTTGCGAACCCGGCAATGGGCCGAACATGTGGGCGCCGCACTTTGCATCGCGCCAGGCCGCTTTAAGTTTCAAGCCCGAAGCCATTCGTCCGACGAGAGGAATGATTTGCTCGCCGGCCAGCATACCCAGCAACCCGATCAACGCAATCGCCGGAGGCGCCGGCGAGGCCACCCCGATCGCGTAGTAGACGACTCCGGCGAGCACGCCAGCGAGCAAGGAAAAGACATAGGGCTTCATGGTGACTCTCGTTGGCGAAGTTCGGCGCCATCGATCGGACGACGCTCACATGAGTTGTGAGCGTATCGCTTTTTTTGAATACCGTGAAGAGCGATTCAGAACATTTAAGGTTCGATTTTCTGAATCAGACGAATTAGGGTTTTTTCATTGGGCTTGCGCCGATTTTGCGTGTCAAATAGTCACAGCCGGCGAGGAACGTGTTTGCCGGCGGAACGCACACCTCACGGAACGCAGTCGCGCCCCCTAGGCGTACTACTCATTCCCCGAATCGAAGGACACTCTGACATGAGCAACACAAAACTCGAAGTACTGACGCCGCAGAACAGCCAATTGATCATCATCGATCAACAACCTCAGATGGCCTTCGGCGTTCAATCGATCGACCGTCAAGCATTGAAGAACAACGTCGTCGCGCTCGCCAAGGCAGCGAAGGTGTTCAACATTCCGACGACGATCACGACGGTCGAATCGGAAAGCTTCTCGGGTTTCACGTACCCGGAATTGCTTGACGTCTTCCCGAATCAAAAGGTGCTCGAACGCACGTCGATGAATTCGTGGGACGACCAAAAAGTGCGCGACGCGCTGGCCGCCAACGGCCGCAAAAAGGTGGTGGTGGCCGGCTTGTGGACGGAGGTTTGCAATACCACGTTCGCTTTGTGCGCGATGCTCGAAGGCGAATACGAAATCTATATGGTGGCCGACGCATCGGGCGGTACCTCCAAGGATGCGCACGATTACGCGATGCAACGCATGGTGCAAGCCGGCGTGGTGCCCGTCACCTGGCAACAAGTCATGCTCGAGTGGCAGCGCGATTGGGCGCGCCGCGAGACGTATGACGCAGTGATGGCGATCGCGAAGGAACACTCGGGCGCGTACGGCATGGGCGTCGATTACGCCTACACGATGGTCCACAAGGCCGCGCAGCGCACGGCCACGCCGCATGAGGCGCTGCCGGCCGTTGCGGCTCGCTGATCGCGCAGACGCCGTCCCGCCCGCGCCCGGGGCGGCGCATCGCCGGCTCCGAAAACGGAGCCGGCGATCAGTTGGCGGTAGCGTCGGGCAGGCGCGCGTTCGAGTGAGCAGCCAGCGAGCACGACGACATTTTCAAATCGGTGAAGGACTGATCGTATGGAACCTTACCTTGTGTCCCTTGGCGCGGGCGTGTTGATCGGCGTGATCTATAGCGTGATCAAGGTGCGCTCGCCGGCGCCACCGCTGATCGCTCTGATCGGCCTGCTGGGCATGACGCTCGGCGCGCAGGCACTTCCCACTCTTCGGCCGTTGCTGGGCATCTAGTCGAAGTTCGCAAAGCGAGGCAATGTAAATGAGCACAAGCAACACCCAACCCGACCTGATTCTGCATAACGGACGAATCACCACGCTCGACCGGTCGAACCCGGTGGCGAGCGCCGTGGCGATTGCCGGCGGGCGCTTTGTCGCCGTCGGCAGCGACGCCGATGTCATGCCGCTCGCGGGCGGCCAAACGAAGGTCATCGACTTGGGCGGCCGGCCCCTCATGCCGGGGCTGATCGACAATCACCTGCACTTGATCCGCGGGGGATTGAACTACAACATGGAGTTGCGCTGGGACGGCGTCAACTCGCTGGCTGTCGCCATGCAGATGCTCAAGCAGCAAGTGGCGATCACGCCCGCTCCGCAATGGGTTCGCGTGGTGGGCGGTTTTACGGAACATCAATTCGCGGAAAAGCGCCTGCCCACGATCGAGGAGATCAACGCCGTCGCACCCGATACGCCGGTCTTCATCCTGCATTTGTACGATCGCGCGCTGCTGAACGCGGCGGCATTGCGTGTCGTCGGCTACACGAAAGATACCCCCGAGCCTCCCGGCGGCGTCATCGTGCGCGATGCGGCCGGCAACCCCACCGGGCTGCTGTTGGCAAATCCCAACGCGGCGATTCTTTATGCGACCCTGGCCAAGGGTCCCAAGCTGCCGTTCGAATACCAATACAATTCGACGCGCCATTTCATGCGCGAACTCAATCGCCTCGGCGTGACCGGCGCGATCGACGCCGGCGGCGGCTCGCAGAATTACCCCGACGATTACGAAGTCATTCGCAAGCTCCACGAGGCGGGCGAAATGACGATACGCATCGCGTACAACCTGTTCACTCAAAAGCCGAACGCCGAGAAGGAAGACTTCGTCAACTGGACCCGCACGGTCAAGTATCACGACGGCACCGATTACTTCCGTCATAACGGCGCCGGCGAGATGCTCGTTTTTTCGGCAGCCGATTTCGAAGATTTCCGCGTGGCGCGTCCCGAACTCGCGCCCGGGATGGAAGACGAACTCGAAGGCGTAGTGCGCGTGCTCGCGCAAAACCGCTGGCCGTGGCGGCTGCATGCGACTTATGAGGAAACGATCAGCCGTTCCCTCGACGTCTTCGAGAAGGTCGACAAGGACATTCCGCTCGAAGGCATCAACTGGTTCTTCGACCACGCGGAAACCATCTCCGAACGTTCGATGGATCGCATTGCGGCGCTCGGCGGCGGCATCGCCGTGCAGCACCGGATGGCCTACCAAGGCGAATACTTCGTCGAACGGTATGGATCGCAAGCCGCGGAGGCTACGCCGCCCGTTGCGAAGATGCTGGAGAAGGGCCTGAAGGTTTCGGCGGGTACCGATGCTACGCGCGTCGCATCGTACAACCCTTGGGTGTCGCTCTCATGGCTCGTCACCGGCAAGACCGTCGGTGGATTGCGGTTATATCCGCGCCGCAATTTGCTGGATCGCGAAACGGCCCTGCGCATGTGGACCGAATACGTCACGTGGTTCTCGAACGAAGAAGGTAAGAAAGGGCGGATCGCGGTAGGTCAGTTGGCCGACGCGATCGTTCCGGACCGCGACTTCTTTGCTTGTCCCGAAGACGACATCGCGGACACGACTGCTCTGCTGACTGTCGTCGGCGGCAAGGTCGTCTGGGGGACCGGGCCGTTCTCGAAATTCGACACGCCCATTCCCCCGGCAATGCCCGATTGGTCCCCGGCGCGTCAATACGGCGGTTACGCCGGATGGGGCGCATCCGGCGCGCAGGGCGCCCCGTTGCAACGTGCCGCCGCGGCCGCAGCCGCGTCTTGCGGGTGCGCGAGCGCGTGCGGCTTGCATGGCCATGCGCATGCGCGGGCATGGGGCAGCGCATTGCCCGCGTCGGATCCCAAGAGCTTTTGGGGGGCGTTCGGTTGCTCCTGCTGGGCGGTTTGATTCGTTAGGCATCGTGCACGATCGACGCATGTTTGCTCGCGATCGTGCGTGCTCATACTTACCCAACGGCCAACAAAGAAAGGAAAAACATCCGATGAAAAGCATTCGAAATGCATTGGCGTCATTGATGATGGCGGGGGCGCTCGTCGCAGCGCCCGTCTCGTTCGCCAAGGCGGTATCGCAGTCTTCGACGGCCTCGTTCGCGGTTGGACCGCAATACGACACGACGCACGTTTATGTCGAACCCGAAGCGTTCGACCGATTCACCGACAGCTTCGTGGCCACCTTCGGCGGCACGAAGTCGAAGCAAGGCGTATTTCAAGTGACGCCGACGCCTAGCCAGACGATGTCGCAACTCGTCTTCACGCCGGCCGGGACGATTTCGGTCTTCGGCTTCAAGACACCCATTCCGTACCCGTTCGGCTCCGAGCGCACGGGCTATCTCGTGACCGATATGGATGCCGCGGTTGCGTCGGCGCGTGCGCATGGCGCCGATGTGGTCGTCGAGACGTTCCCGGATCCGATCGGCCGCGACGCGATCGTTTCGTGGCCCGGCGGCCTGCACATGCAGTTGTATTGGCATACGCAGGCACCGCATTACGATCCGCTGCAGACCGTGCCTGAGAACCGGGTCTACGTGTCGGAGCAAAGCGCGGACAAACTGGTTCGCGACTTCGTCGCTTTCTCGCATGGGAAGGTCGTGTCCGACGTATCGCATGCACCCGGTATCGAGATTGGCCGCCCAAACGATACGTATCGCCGCGTACGCATCGAGTCCGGATTCGGAAATATGACGGTGCTCGTCACGGACGGCAGCTTGCCCTATCCGTTCGGACACGAGGTGACGGGATACGAAGTGCCGAACCTCGACGCGACGTTGACGCGAGCCCAAGCCGCCGGCGTGACCGTGCTCGTGCCGCCGTTCAAGTCGGACGGGCGCAATGCGGCGATGGTGCAGTTCCCGGGCGGCTATGTCGCCGAGATCCACGACAGCGTGGCGAAGTGAGCGCCGTTGCATGAGACGCTTCAAGCGCCCGAGCGGCAAACGCTCCTATCACGCAAGAGCGGCCGCGGGGTTAGCGGCGATGACGGGTCTGTGCCTGATCGGCCCGGGCTCGGCATTCGCCGATTCCACGGTCGAAAGCACGGCGCCCGCTTGCAGCGGCAAGCGGCCCGTCGTCATGTTCAATCGCTGGCAAGAAGATTGGTCTGTCCTTGCCAACCCTTGTGTCGCCCGCGAGCCGCTCGATAGCTTGAAATACGTTCCATTAAGCAAAGACGGAGAGTCGTACCTGTCGCTGGGGGCGAATCTGCGCGAGCGCATGGAAACCAACGACGCGCCGTTGTTCGGCATCGGTCCCGGCGCAAGCGATACGTATTTGATTCAGCGAATCGAAGTCGATGCCGATGCCCGTATCGCCAAGCATTGGCAGTTCTTCGTGCAGTTCGAAGACGCCCGAACGTATGGAAAGAACGTCATTACGCCGGTAGACAAGAATCCGCTCGATCTCGAGCAACTGTTCGTTACGTATTCGGGTGAACTCGGCGCAGGTACGTTCAAGATGCGCGTGGGTCGCCAGCAGATGGCTTTCGACCTTCAGCGTTTCATTTCCGTTCGCGACGGCCCCAATGTGCGTCAGTCGTTCGACGGGGTATGGACCGACTATGAGCTCGGTAAATGGCGTTTCATTGCCTACGCGACTCAACCGGTGCAGAACCGCTATGCATCGACGTTCGACGACAAATCGAGCCGCGACCTCACGTTCAGCGGCGTGCGCTTCGAGCGGCAATCGGTCGGGCCCGGCGATCTTTCCGGGTATTGGTCGCGCTATAACCGGCGCAACGCGCGTTTCACCGATGCGAGCGGAGACGAACATCGGGATGTTTGGGACCTGCGCTATACAGGCACGCGCAATCGCTTCGACTGGGACGTGGAAGCGATGTTGCAGACGGGAACGGTAGGGCAGAACACAGTCAATGCTTGGGCGCTCGGCTCGATCGCCGGCTATTCGTTCGATGCGGCGTGGTCGCCGCGTGTCGCATTGCAGATCGATGCGGCATCGGGCGAGCTAAAGTCGAATGTGGTGTACGGGGGAGTTGAGGCGGGAAGTTGAAGGCGGTGGAGGTTTCAGCTGAGAATCTGATTGTCGA
>NZ_QUBS01000088.1 GCF_003390925.1 Trinickia diaoshuihuensis
AGACGATCGGCCGGTTCAGCAGAAACTCGCCGCTTGAAATCGATCGCCGTCAATTTGTTCATACACCACTATTGACGTTAGCTCCAGAACGCATCCAGTCCGCGATAACGTCGAGAGCTGGTTTGGTATGTCCTTCAAGCCGAGCAGCAACGTAATATTGATCAAGATGATTGTCCTTGAACATTGCGGCGAGACCCGCCACATAGTCGTTCAAACCGATCAAACTGTCTTCAAGTTGCTCATAGGTCTGGAACCGCAGTGCTGCCGTTCCATTGACGAATTCCCGAGCCATCGCATTGATGTCCCGGCGGGCGACGATGATCAGCATGTCTAGCTTTTGCGTATCGACCAGCTGCTGGTGCTCTGCCCAAATTTCGGTACGAATTCTGTCCTTGGTGAGCGGCGTTGCTTCGTTCTTGCATTCGACACCGACCGTGATACGCCGGCCGAAATCCGAAGTGGTGTAGACGATATCCACCTTTTTGGCGCCGACGAGTACCTCCGTTTTTGCATCGGAATACTTCGTGCGCAGAAGCGCTGCGACAGCATCCCTAAAGCTGTCGCCGACCTCGGTTGTACTGGTGGAACTGGCAGATTTTTTTGCCATCGCTATGTTCGATGTTGGTTTGCGGAGACGTTGCATACACCGCCAGCAGCGGAGCCGGCTACCCGCGAGCGCAATTGTGCAACAACTGGCCATTATGCACCTACGGCATCTCACAATACGAGCAGCATAATTTGACGCGAAGCGCGAAGCAAAACCCGCTTACCTGTGAACGCCCTTCCCGCTCTAAAATCGCGGATAGACCGATTGCCCCTCGAACAAATTTAGCTCTTCGCTGACAGATAACCGCGAACGCCGATACTCGTCATGACAAAACCGCCCGTCGATGTTCGAAAGTTGCTTCAGGCAACAGCCGTGACCATGCAGGCAACCTTCCAACTGAGCGGCGCCAGCGCGCGTCCCGACCATCAGGGAACTCCGCGCGAAGCAGAGATCAGGACGTTCCTGCGCAACCGGCTGCCGCGCAAGTTCGGCGTGTCGCACGGTCATGTGATTCATGCCGACCGGACGTCACGCGAATTTGACGTGATCATTTACGACGCATTGAACTGTCCCACCTGGGCGGTGGACCCCACGGACGACCCTAGGCTATTGGTGCCAGTCGAAGCCGTCGTCGGCGTCATCGAAGTGAAGTCGACGCTAACACGAGATATGCTCAAGAGCGCTTGCCGAAAATTGGGCGAGCTGGACGAGTTCCTGGAGGCAGCAGGCACCGACTCCTCCTCGCGCCCCTTTCGCTTCGTGTTTGCGTACAGCCTCGACGTAACTGACACCTTCAATGGTTGGGGGTCACCGGAGATTTACTTGACCCGCTATGCGTCAGAGGTCGCGTGTCAGCCCGATGCTGTATTTGTGCTGGACTCTCGCTTTTCCCTGCTAACCAGCGTGCACTCCGTCACGAAAGCTTATGCTTTGCACTGGGGCGTGTCCCGCGACGAGGTGTGGACATCTAGCAATATCGAGCCGCAACTCGAGGATGAACGACGTGACTTTTACCGCGATCAGTACGGTTATACGCTCGACTACTTTGCTGCACCAGCCACGAGTGGACTGCTACTGCTGGCGTTTTTCACGTTTGTCCTCGAAGCGGCTGAGCGATATGTTCCACTCGCCATTAGCTACACGGATCGGTTTTACACATGGGGCGGCAGTGGGATCGTTAGCTTGCGCGAGGACCCCTTATCCGACTAGCCGTCGGCGCATGTCCAGGTCTAGTCGTCGTGGCGAACGCGGGCCGGGCGAGAGCGCACCTGGTTCGCTGTTGACTTGGGCGCCGGAGTGCGGCTTCACCGATCCGGTCAGCCGCCCTAGACGGGCACGTCTAACCTACAACAAGAAAGTCTATGGATACTATGAGCGGGCGAGGAGTGAAATCGGAACAGCGGTATTTAGTGGACGGGCTCATCCCGGTCAGCCCACCGGTATATGCGATCCGTAAATCTGTCGACGCATCGACCCACCCGGGCCTAGGCCTCGAGGTTTTCCTAGACGACGATAAAATCGGACCGTTCCTGGAAGCCATACGGGCGAGAGAGTGGACGCGCCGCTTTCTCAACGTACCGGTCTCGGCCATTGTCGCGATCGCCCATAAAAATTCACCGTTGCGCGGTAATACATGGCGTGAATTGATCGAAGGCATTATCGGTGACAATTGGGGGGACGAGGTGTTCGAGTACTTTCGCTCGGAGATCGGTCAAAAGAAGTTTCCCGTTCCGCATTCTGAGCCGCGATCGCACGGGGACTCCAGCTGGCGGCAGTCGGCGGCGCTGTCATCTGTTCCAACGGCGTGCATCGCCTCATCGCCGCGGTATGCTCACGCCTTGGCGACACAACGGACCATGCCGCGTTTCCGACGCTGCTCAAGGTCGACGTTCGGTTCTGCGAGTTGCATCCGGCAGTGCGGCAGTTCTTTGACGAAGAAAAGGCACTCGACGCCGAACTCTTGGTCGCGCCGCGCGACCCGCTCTCTCGGGCCGATTGCGTGTTTCGCACACGCCGGCGCGGCACCGCGCGCGACTTTGTGTTTGACGGGAAGGAGGTCGTCCCGCGAAACCAGCATATCGCCCCTCTCGTGAGCGACGAGCAACGCAGTTGGCTGCCCGTGCCCATGCGAATCGCACAAGCCCTAAAACACGACGCCTGATTGAGGCACCAACATCCGGCCTACACAGATGTGCCGGTCTAACTCGATGCCGACTACCCGCCAAACCGCCATCGGCTGAGCCTATGCGCGCACGAAGAAGACGATCGCCGTCACGATGAGACGACCCAGAGCCATCGGATGAACTGGAACTGAGCGACGCGACGCAATCACGTCGGCGCGGCAACGCCAAATGCGATGCGGGGGATTTGTTGGCGACACTTTGACGCTATCGCTCCGCCTGGCCGGAGACGCGGCTCATCACGAACAGGAATCGCAGCCGAGAGCCCCTTAGCCTAGCGCCGGCCGAACGCGAGCATAGGCTTCAAAGCGCACTTCAATGCCTGTAATCTGCTTGAGCTGGGTCTGGGATAGATTGCGCAAGCGCAGCTTCCACGGACCATATGGACTAACGCCAACGAATTGGGCCGTGCCCTCGCCTTGCACGCTACCGGCCACCGTTCCGTCTGCAATTATGCGGCCATCGGGACCTACCTCGTAAGCCGTGGGCACCATCACGTGCGAGAATACTTGCAACTCACCACGATCATCGATCATCAGTGAGCGACCGAGATGCAACAGCGCGGCTTGGTAGGGCGTATGTTTCGGCATGCCCTTCAGATCGATCTGAATCTTTTGAGCCAACACGTGGGAATACCCGAGAAACACGGCTGTTTCGGGTGGCAGTGAAAAGATCATGTTCCCGTTGTCGCGCAACGCTGCGAGTCCTTGCGGCCCAACGAAATCCCCGAGGGCGATCGCTTCCGGCGTCAGTTTCAAGAGGCCTACACCGTAGGACACTAGTGCGCCGTTATAGTCGGACACCTGCTGTACAGCGGTCGTTTCAAGCGCCGCAATCGTGGCGTCAGTCACCGGAAACGCAGGGACAGCCGCGCTCAACGTATAAAAGCGGTGGCATCGATCGACTTCGTACATCACCCTCACAATTTCGGTCTTCGCTTGCAAATACGCGCTCTCCATGAAGGTCATTGCGCCGGCGACACTACCGGCCGTGGTCATGGCGAGCTTCGTTGCGATCGCATTCGCATCTGCGCGCAAGGACGTAATCCGCGCGCTCACACGACTGTATTCCGCACGTTTCCAGTTGTATTCCAAGACTTTGTTGTTACGAGCTTCGGCTATCGTCACAAATGTATGGATCAGCGCTTGATACTGTCTAGCCTCAGGTAGTGCAAGGTAGGGCTGGAGTTGCTTATCGATGTCCGCCGCCTGTGCCAACAGTTTGGTTTCATCACCGGGCAACGACGGGGCTGGTGCATCTTTCGGCTGCGATAGCCCAATCTTGTCTCGCGCTACATCGACCGCGTGCATAAAGTCACCGACCGATTGGCCGGCGGCGACAACGGTCTTCACCTCGTACTCGAATCCCGAAAAGTCGTCTGAAATGGGCGCACCGTTTTGACCGGGGGCTCCCGGTCCACTGAGCGCGCTCAGGGCCGGCCCAATCAGCGCCGCCGCGGATCCCCCTGTGGCAACGAGGGTAGCCACTGCCGAACCGATAGCAGCAATCTGTCCGAAGCTGCACCCACCGCCGAGCCTCGCCACGGCCCGCTTGAATGACGACTCAGCGGTGAAAAGTTGCACCCACAACCCATCCAGCTCGTCGCGCAACGCGTCGATCGATTTCTGAAGGTCCCGCTGATCCACGAGAAGTCCCGCGAGCTCGTTTTGCAATCGATCGGCGTTTTCGAGCGTTGTGGCCTGAGCCACGCTAAGTGCGGCAACCTGTTGTTTTATATCCGCATTCTTGGCCGCGTAGGCGTTGTACTGAACTTCGATCGAGCGGCCGTAGGAAAAAAGGTAGTCGAGCAGGCTTTTGTAATACGCGGCCGTAAGCAACGGCACGTAGTTCTGATAGTTCCCGAAGTAGTCGAGGCCTAACTGCATTTGGCGCCCGAGCACGCCGACGCGATCGCGTTGCGCCTCATACTGCGTCTTTGGCTGGAAACCTTGTTCTGACGCCGTGCTCACAAGGGGGGTCAATAGATTCGCGATCCATCGCAGACGTGATGTAGCGCTGTCGAAACGCCCATGTAGATAATCGATTTCCGCCGCGTGAAGGAGCAGGCCGGTATAGTCGGGCGACACAACATTCGACGCCGCGCTGTATGGGACCGCTTCGACGACGACAGGGCCACTGGTGCCGCTGAGCGCGATCGGCGGCCTGCTCGCATACGGCGCTCCGCCGGGTCCCGGGTGCCCGCCTGCAACATTGACTGGATCCCCATAGTCTTCGCACATCATCGGCATGGTGCGCTCCCTACGTCAGTAAATGGATCTGGGTGACCAACTCAAATCGCGCCGACGTCGTGCTTCCATGCGAGCGGCGGGACAACTTAGGAAGGCGGACTTTGCTTTAGCGCTGACCGCAGACGTGCACATGAACCGGCCAATATCGGCCGCCATTGCCCGCTTGGCCACCTGCGCCAGGTTTCCCAGGCGACGCCGGGGTGCCAGCACCTCCTCCGCGACTAACGAGAATGGGTTTGGGCAGAACCGTTATGGTGCCGACGACATACACTCCGATCCTTCCGCCGTTTCCGCCGTTCCCCGGCTTACCGGGCGCGCCTGCCCGTCCACCAACGCCCCCGTCGCCCCCTTGGGCCATTCCTCGAGCCCAATCTCGACCATGCGCGCCAGGCGCACCGTCCCCACCGTTTTCTGCTGCGCCGCCTTGCGCGCCGGATGCATCGACAGTTAGATTGCCGGACATGTTCTCGGCAAAAATCAAAACTTGGCCACCATTTGCGCCATCACTGCCGTTTCGCCCATCTTGTCCGGGATCACCCGATCGCACACCGTTCGGCGCGGTGGCTCCCGCATAGTCGACAGCTACCGCAGGGGCCTTCGTTGAAATAGTAGCGTTGGCACCACAAACAATTTGTCGAGCCAAAATGGTCAGATCCCGACCTGGGAGAGAAATTAAGCCGTCTATCCTTATGGTATCGGCGCGCACAGTTAGCGCCCCGTCACCGGGGATATGCGATTGATCGAGTGAAATGTCGATTGCATCCAGAAAAAAATCTTTGCCGGATTGAGTTAAGGATTCGTCGGCTGTACCAGCCTGGGGCGGCAATGTCAGAGCGGCCTGAGTGGTCGCATAACGATAAAGGAGCAGTGTGCCGATACCAGCTAAGGTGCCTTTAAGCACGTCACGTCGAGTAAACATGCTGATTCCCCGTCTGATTTTGTGGCGCTGGTCTTACGCCTTGCACGAAAGATTAGTAAGCGGGCAGTCGCCAGTCAAATTTTTCTTTCGCGTGACCATGTCGTATCAGCCCCTACAGCCGCAGTGCCCCGTGCAATCGCCAATTCGCGGTTAAACGCGATTCCAACTTCGCATGCACGGCTCTTTAGTTCCCGCGCCGACGCATAAAGCGAATCCGCTCGAGTGCGTGCTTGACGGTGCTCGCCGCTCGCCCACGTGACAACTTGTAGCCGCCGCCCGGGGCCATCGGGTCGGCTGCGAGTTAAACTACCGAGAACGAAGAAGAGCCATTCTCGCCGGGGAATCAATGACATCGTCATCAGCTTCGAATTGGCAGGATCTACCCTTCCGGGTCCAACAAGCGCCGTCAGCCGCTTGGGACAACGGTGCAATGCCGGCTGCGGCGTCGGCCCTCTACAGTCGGTGGTGGCAACTCGAAAGTCTGCCCCGAATGTGCATATGAATGGTCGTCGCAAGACGCGACGGCAACAGAGGCGGTTGCCAAGGTTTACCGGGACTCGGCCGGGAACGTTTTGCAGGATGGAGACACCGTCACCGTCATCAAGGATTTGAAGCTGAAGGGTTCCGGCGGTGTCGTCAAAATGGGTACAAAAGTGAAAAACATTCGGCTGGTCGACAGCGACCACGATATCGATTGCAAGATCGACGGCTTCGGCGCGATGAGTTTGAAATCCGAATTCGTTAAGAAGGCTTGACTTAGCGAGGCGCCTGATTTCGTTTGGATGGGCGCCCGCGTAGATGGCTTTCGGTAAAGGAGGCAGTATCGATGGCTAGCGAATCAATTGCCGAATCCCCAGCCCGACGATCACGCCTCCGCAAATTCGATCGATCCATGTCTTCGCATGACGATACGCGCCCGCAATCGCCGCTTGCGACAGAAAGAACGCGACCGCGCCGTACCAGCAGGTCGCCGTGAGCCCCACGGTTGCCAGCATGGCTAGAAACGTTTCAGCGGAAACATGGCTCGGCGCCGCGGAAGAGAAGACCGCGGCATAAAAAGCGATCGACTTCGGATTGGCGATATTCGTCGCGACGCCTTGCAGGAAGGCGGCACGAAACTTCGGAGCCTTCAGCGAAGACGGCACGGCAGCGTCATTCCCCCCCGACGATGCGATCAAACGCACCCCGAACCAAATCAGATATGCCGCTCCCGCGAGTCGAACTCCGACGGCGAGCCATGGAAATACCGCGAATACCATACCGATGCCCAGAATCGCGCATGTCGCCCAAAACAGATTGACCGCGACGATACCCGCGACAAGCGCCGCCGTGTCGGAGCGCGTCCCGGACACCGCCTTGTGAACTACGGCCACGAAATTTGGCCCGGGAATGACGACTCCCGCCGCATAGACGGAAAAGACGGCCGCGATAGCCGACACATCGATCATGTTTGCCCTCTTTGGATGGGTGGACGACGGGAGCGGAACCGGACTTTCCAGGCGGTATTGTCTATCAATTCTCGAGGGGCCCGCCAAGGCTTTGCGCAAAGTCGGGCGACAATGTTCTCGCGCTCGTCGCACGCCGGATCGCCGGCCGGCGCGCCAACTTATCAAGTTCAGCAAAGAACTCGAACGCTTTGTCATTCTCCCGCACCACATCGAATCCAAGCTTACGATGAAAGGAAACGGACAAGCGGTTCGTCTTGTACACGTGACTTCTAAACGCTCGAATTCCCCGTTCCTCGGCTACCATCCCAACCTTCGCCAATAGTTCGGCGATAACGGCATACGTCCGGTGCAGGGGGTGGATACCAAACGAGCCGACGAACCAGCATGAGTCAGACTCCGCACGAAGCATGGCGTAAGCGACAAGCTTGCCGTCGCGTCGCACGAAGCAAAGCGCGTCGAGGATCAAAGACTCGTGAAGCCGAGCCCTATGTTTTTCCACATCGAACGCAGCACCAGATCGTTCTGTATGCTCTCGCAGGGTTAGTAGGTCAAGTGCAAGAAGTTCGTCGATGGATGGCGACATATCGCAACAAGATTCGGACAGTCACCGCAGTATAGGGCATTGATATGGCCCGAGTTTTACCGCCGCCCTCCTATTAAAGGCGGCGCTCCCAGCTCCCCGCCACCGAAACCCCACCGCCATTTAGCGAAGACGCGCGAATCGTCCTAATCTTTAAGCGTCAGGGGCGGCTCTCCCGCCGGCGGCGGCGCATTCGCATGCGTCGAGTGAAAACGATGAAAACCCACCCGTTGCCGCGAATCGCGTCGACTTGCCTAATGCGCCCGCCCATGCGGTTGCGCGGATGGCTATGGTATTGCGTAGCCGCATGGCTCGCGCTCTCATCGTGGGCATCGTGGGCGGCCGCAGCGCCATCGGCTGCCGCGGCCGGCAACAACGAGGTCGTCGTCATTCCCGTGGCAGGCGCGATCAGCCCCGCAAGTGCCGACTTCATCACCCGCTCGCTCATCCGCGCGGCGAATGAACGGGCCCAATTGGCCGTCATCGAACTCGATACGCCCGGCGGACTCGATATTTCGATGCGGCAAATCATCAAAGCCATCTTGGCCTCGCCCGTGCCTGTCGCCGCGTTTATCGCGCCTGGCGGGGCACGCGCAGCGTCGGCCGGCACCTACATCGTCTATGCCAGCCACATCGCGGCGATGGCGCCGGGCACCAACCTGGGCGCGGCCACGCCGATTCAACTCGGCGCCCCAGGCCTCGCGGCCCCTGAGCCGAAACGCCCGAACGAATCCGGCAAAGGCGCGGCCTCCGCGCCGGCGACCGATTCGCAATCGACCGAGACGCGCAAGCAGATCGGCGACGCAGCCGCCTACATCCGCGGCTTGGCCCAATTGCGCGGACGCAACGCGGACTGGGCCGAGCACGCCGTCCGGGAAGCGGTCAGTTTGTCGGCAAACGAAGCACTCGATCAACACGTCGTCGATCTAATAGCCCGCGATCTGCCCGAGCTACTGGTGAAACTCGACGGCCGAATCGTCGAAACGGCAACCGGCCCGCACCGGCTCGCAACGTCCCATGCACGAGTCGTGACGTTGGAGCCCGATTGGCGCAGCCACTTCCTAGCCGTCGTCACCAATCCGAACGTCGCGCTGATCCTTTTGACCATCGGCATGTACGGCCTCTTTTTCGAATTCGCCAACCCCGGCTTCGTCCTGCCGGGGGTAGCCGGTGCGATTTGCCTCCTGGTCGGCCTGTTCGCGCTGCAGTTGCTGCCGATCAGCTACACCGGACTGGCGCTGATATTTCTCGGCCTAGCCTTCCTCATCGCTGAAGCATTTCTGCCGACGTTCGGCACGCTCGGCTTCGGGGGAATCGTCGCGTTCGCCGCCGGCGCGCTGATGCTGATCGACACCGATCAACCCGGCTACGGTATCCCACTGCCGACAATCGCCGCACTCTCCGCCGCCGGCGCCGTCTTGGTCTTCTTCGCCTCGAGCTTCGCCTTCCGCGCGCGGCGGCGGCCCGTCGTCACGGGCGGCGAAGCGCTCGTCGGCAGCGTCGGCGAAATCATCGATGCCGCGCTCGTCCCGGCCGACGGCGAAGCGCAAGGCGCCAGTGTCGGCTGGGCACGCGTTCACGGCGAGCGCTGGCGCGTGCGCGCCGCCGCACCGCTCGTGGCCGGCGCCGCTGTGCGGGTGACGGGCCGGCAGGGGCTGACGCTCGACGTCGTCGCGGCCGAAGAACCACAACAGCGAGGAGTCTCGCCATGATCGGTTTCACGTTCAGCTTCGGCACGATTGTGCTTCTCATCGTGATCGTCGTCGTGGCCTCGTCCATTCGCATCTTTCGCGAATACGAGCGCGGGGTCGTCTTCTTGCTCGGCCGCTTTTGGAAAGTCAAAGGCCCGGGCCTCGTCCTGATCATGCCCGTCGTGCAACAGGTCGTGCGCATCGATCTACGCACCATCGTGTTCGACGTGCCTCCGCAGGACGTCATCACACGCGACAACGTCTCCGTCAAAGTCAGCGCCGTCGTCTACTTTCGCGTCGTCGACCCGGAAAAAGCGGTCATTCAGGTCGCCCGTTTCTTAGAGGCCACGAGCCAACTCTCGCAAACCACGCTGCGCGCCGCCCTCGGCAAGCATGAACTCGACGCCTTGCTGGCCGAGCGCGAGCAACTGAACGCGGATATTCAAAAGACGCTCGATGCCCAGACCGACGCTTGGGGTATCAAAGTATCGAACGTCGAAATCAAGCACGTCGATATCAACGAGACGATGATCCGCGCCATTGCCCGGCAAGCGGAAGCGGAACGCGAGCGGCGCGCGAAAATCATTCATGCCGACGGCGAATTGCAAGCTTCGCAAAAGCTGCTGGAAGCGGCGCAAACGCTCGCAAAAGAGCCGCAAGCGATGCAATTGCGCTACCTCCAAACGCTGACGACGATCGCCGCAGACAAAAATTCGACGATCGTTTTCCCGCTCCCCATCGATCTCCTCAATACCCTGCTCGATCGCCGTTGAGACGCCCGCGCCGCCGCCTTGGGAGATGCGGGCGGGACGCGATGCGCTAGCGTCGGCGCAGGCTCGCTATTACACTGTGCGGCTGGTCTGCGGAATTGGCCGCCCGTGCGTAGCCGAGCGGCCGCCGGCGCAATCGATAGGAGACGCTTCTCAATGGAACAAGTCAAAGCCCTTCCATTTTTGGAATCGGCAAAGCGCTATTTTGGCTTCGAGGAAGCCCGCACGAATTTCCGCACGGAAATACTCGCCGGCGTCACGACGTTTCTGACGATGGCTTACATCATCTTCGTCAACCCGGCGATTCTCGGCGACGCGGGCATGCCCAAGGCCGCCGTCTTCGTCGCGACATGCCTCGTGGCCGCCATCGCGTCGCTGATCATGGGCCTGTACGCCAACTACCCCATCGCCTGCGCGCCGGGCATGGGGCTCAACGCGTACTTCGCCTACGCCGTCGTCAAGGGCATGGGCTTTTCCTGGGAAGCCGCGCTCGGCGCCGTCTTCATCTCGGGATGTTTGTTCCTGCTCGTCACGCTCATCGGCCTGCGCGAGATGATCGTTAACGGCATACCGCGTTCGATCCGCGCGGCCATTACCGGCGGCATCGGTCTATTCCTCGCGATCATTTCGCTGAAGACGGCCGGCGTGATTGCCGGCAACCCGGCCACGCTCGTCACACTCGGCGACCTGCATAAGCCCGAGGTGGTACTCGCGACCATCGGATTCTTCACGATCGTGACCCTAGACTCGCTGCGCGTACGCGGCGCGATTTTGATCGGCATCCTGACGGTGACCGTGTTGTCGTTCTTCTTCGCCGGGAATCAATTCCATGGCGTCGTCTCGGCGCCGCCTTCCATCCTTCCGACGCTCTTTCACCTCGATGTCCGCGGCGCACTGTCCACGGGCATTTTGAACGTCATACTCGTATTTTTTCTCGTCGAGCTATTCGATGCCACCGGCACGTTGATGGGGGTGGCCAACCGCGCGGGGCTGCTCGTCGAAGGGAAGATGAACCGTCTGAACAAGGCGCTGCTCGCCGATAGCACGGCCATCGTCGCCGGCTCGCTGCTCGGCACCTCGTCCACCACGGCGTACATCGAAAGCGCATCGGGCGTTCAAGCAGGCGGACGCACGGGCATGACGGCGATCACCGTCGCGGTGCTCTTTCTGGCGTGCCTGTTCATTTCGCCGTTGGCCGGCGTCGTGCCCGGCTATGCCACGGCGCCCGCCCTGCTCTACGTCTCCTGCTTGATGCTGCGCGAATTGGCCGACTTACCGTGGGACGATGCGACCGAAGTCGTACCGGCCGTACTCACCGCATTGATGATGCCGTTCACGTATTCGATCGCGAACGGCGTCGCGTTCGGCTTCATCGCCTACGCCGGTTTGAAGCTGTTCACCGGGCGGGCGCGCCAAGTCAAGGCGATCGTCTGGATCATCGCCGCGATCTTTCTTTTCCGCTTCTTCTATTTGGGCGCGGGCTGACAGCCGCGTCCGGGCACGGCGAAGCCGCCGCCATTCGTGGCGGCTTCGTCGTTTGTACGACAGGGCACGCTTCGGTAACGCCCGGGTAACCGCCGTCAGGCGCGTGCGTTCGCCTCGTAAAACCGCACGTATCCGCTGCGCAGCGTCACGCATTGGCCGCTCGTCTCGGCGAGCAGCCTGCGCGTCGCCGCCTCGATGCGGGTCCGATGCGCGTCGAACGCACCGACCATATCCTCGAGTCGCGGCGATGCCGCCCCGAAATGGTCTTCGAGCGCCTCGGCCGTAATGCTGCACCAGATACGCTCGCCGTTGACGAGCGCCGGAAATGCCACTTTAAGCTCGCGCCCCGAGTACTCGGGCGCTTCTTTGGGAAAACTGATCTGCATGGGATTCGCCTTTGCCGTGACGAAGACACGCCGATGACCGCGCCGAGTGGGAGTGCTTCCTTCTTGCTGGAAGCGCGGGCTGACCGGCCAAGACAAAACCGCCAAGACCGATTTCATCTACTTTAGGACGTTTGCGGTATCGAGCAAGTTTTCCTTGCATCGCGCCATCGGGACGGCATTTCGTCGGAGCAAATACGCTCCGATTGCGCGCATTCATTGACAGGAGTACGAATCGTTTTCATGACACGCCATCTTCTCGTCCGCATCGAACCGCACGGCTACACATTCCCGGCGCCGGCGGCGCTCTCCGTGCTGGAAGCGGCCACGGCCGCTCGTGTAAGGTTGCCGCGGTCCTGCCGTAACGGCACCTGCCGCACGTGCGCGTGCCGGTTGATCAGCGGCGCCGTTTCCTACCGCATCGAATGGCCTGGGCTGACAAAGGAAGAAAAGGCCGAGGGCTGGATTCTGCCGTGTGTGGCCACCGCCGAAACCGACCTGGTTCTAATGGTGCCGGAAGCCGAAGGCGATTGACCGAAATCGGCCCCCGAGCAACCTACTCCCCTATCGGCTACGCGGCGCCTTCCATCTGCTTTCGCAAGCTCAGCGGGCGCATATCTGTCCATACCGAAGCGATATGCTGTAGGCACGCCTGCTTTTCGCCACTAAAGCCGGTCGAGCGCCAACCATTCGGCAACTGGCGACCGGCGTCCCATATCGAATACTGCTCTTCCTCGTTGACGACGACGATGTATTCCTTTTCTGTTTCTGACATGATAAAGCTCGCCTTTTTGTGGATGGGAAGGGAAGATCGTCGCGCTCAAGTGCCGGGGACCGACTGAAGTTCGCGTAACGCTCGCTCCAATTCTTCGACACTCATATTACTCATCTCGGCAACCAAGTCGCCGTCCAATTCCGAGGCGCCCGCCTGCTGGGACAGCAAGTCCTCGACGACATTGGCCAGTGCCGCCGGCGTGGGATGCTCGAACAGTGCTCGAACAGGGAGGTCGATCGCGAATGCATCGCGCACCCGTGCGACTGCCCGCATGGCGGTTAATGAATGGCCGCCAATGAGAAAGAAGCTGCTGTCGACCGATACGTCGCGCTTGTTCAAGATCTGCTCGAAAATGCTTACCAGTTCAGCTTCGACCGGCGTACGGGGCAACACCTTCTCAGTCGAGGTACGAGCGGTCGTTTCCGGTTTCGGCAATGCGCCTCGGTCGACCTTGCCGTTCGGGAGCAGCGGCAGGCGCTCCAGCACGACGATCGCGGACGGAATCATGTATTCCGGCAACAGCGGCACGAGGTGTGCGCGGATCGTCTCGGGCTCGAACGTCGCGGGCCGAGAGCCATTCAAGACGACGTAGGCCACGAGTTCCGCCTCGCTACCGAGGTCGGCGCGGGCAAGCACCACCCCCTCTTTGACGCTAGGATGCTGCCGCAGGGCGGCCTCGATTTCGCCCAACTCGATACGAAACCCGCGTACCTTGACCTGGAAGTCGGCCCGTCCGATGAATTGCAAAATACCGCCGGCACGCCAGCGTACGAGATCACCGGTCCGATACAACCGGGCGCCGTCGTCGAACGGACTTGGCACGAACCGCTCGGCGGTCAGATCCGGACGGCCCAGATAGCCGCGCGCAAGGCTCGGCCCCGCGATATAGAGTTCACCGACCGCACCGGTAGGCAGCAGTTGCAGATCGCCGTCCAGCACGTAGACGGACATCCCCTCGAGCGGCCTGCCAAGCGGCACACCGCCCGATTGATAGTCGTCGCCCGTGCCCGCCAAATGCCACGTCGCGTCCCAGAACTCGGAGGTACCGTAGAGGTTGACCAACGTCGCACCCGGCAGCGCCTCGGCGAAATCGTTTGCCAATCCGGTGGACAAAGGCTCTCCGACCGAGGCCCAGTAGCGCAGTTTCGGCAGTTCCTGCGCGAGCCGGCCTCCGCCGAAGTCGAGCAGCGCCCGAGTCAACGACGGAACGAGGACGATCCGCGTCGCGTTCGCAGCGCGCAACTCCTTCACCATCAATTGCGGATCCTTGACGGCATCCGGGCTGATCACGGCGACCTGCTCGCCGCGGGTCAGCGGCATGAACAGTTCCCACATGAAGTCGATCGCATTGATGGTCGTCTTCTGCGCATAGACCTCGATCACGGTGTCATCGCGTGCGGCGACATCGGCATGAAGTCGAGCAGCGATGCTCCGGTGCGTGCCGACGATACCTTTCGGGCGGCCCGTCGACCCGGAGGTGTACAGCACGTAGGCCGGGCTATCGAGCGATCCGCCCGGCGCCGGTATGCTCGAAGCCTGCCCGGCGATCTGCTCCCGCTCCTTGTCGAGCCATACCTTGCGTGCCGCCGGCGCGTTCACCTGCGGGGACGACTCGGCGGTGATGATGGCCTTGGGCTTTGCATCCGCCGCCATCAATTCGAGCCGCTGAACCGGATACGCCGGATCTAGCGGCAAGAACGCGCCGCCCGCCTTCATGATCGCGATCACGGCGACGATTAGCTCGATGGAGCGAGGCAGATTGAGACCGACGATATCCTCGGGGCCGATTCCAATGCCCCGCAGGTAGTTCGCCAACCGGTTCGACTCGGTTTCCAGCTCGCTATACGTCATGCGCCGCTCACCGTCGATCAGCGCAATGCGATCCGGCACGGCGCGCGCTTGCGTCGACAGGGACGTCTCGATCCGCATCAGTGCATCGCGCAGCGCCTGCCCGCAGCCCCACACTTGCACTTGCTGTCGGACTTCCTCGGCATCGAGCAGCGAAGCTTGCTTGACGCGCAGTGCAGGATTTGACGCCAAGCTCGAGAATGCCGAAGCCGTGTGCCGCGCGAGCAACTCGATCGTCTCCGTATCGAACAGGTCGGCTGCGAACTCGTAGTGTCCATGCAACCCGCTAGCGCTCTCCACCAAAATGAGCGAGAGGTCCACCTTCGACCCGGTGCGCCGCTGGTTCAGGCGCTTCAGCTTCAGGTCAGGCAATTGGCCGGCGGCGCGCGGCATGTTTTGCAGCACCAACATGGCCTGGAAGATGGGTTGCCGGCTCAAATCCGGTACCGGCTGTAGCACTTCCACGATTCGCTCGAAGGGTATTTCCTGATACGTATAGGCGTCGAGCGTGATATCCCGGACGCGTTGCACGAGTTCATTGAAGGTCGGGTTTCCGGAGGAATCCACGCGCAACGCCAGCGTGTTCGTAAACAGCCCGATCAGCTCTTCGAGCTTGCTTTCCGTCCGCCCCGCGATAATCGTCCCGACCACGATATCGTCTTGACCGCTCCAGCGGGCAAGCACGACGTTGAATGCGGCGAGCAGCACCATGTAAAGCGTCGCATTCGCCGACTCGGCAATCGTCTTGAGCCCCGCGAGGACATCGGGCGCAATGCCGACCGACACGGTCGCCCCCTTGAACGACTGAGTAGCGGGCCGAGGCCGGTCCCACGGCAAGGTGAGCAGCGGCGGCGCACCGGCAAGGCTATCGCACCAATACTTCAATCCGCGCTGGTAGGAAGCTTCCCCCATGCGCTTTCGCTGCCAGATGGCGTAATCGGCATATTGCAACGGCAATTCCGGAAGTGGACTGGCGTCCCCCCGCAGAAAGGCCGAATAAAGCGTCGCGATCTCTCGCATCATGACGGCGACAGACCATCCGTCCGTTGCAATGTGATGAACGACCGATTGCAAGACGTATTGCTCGGTCGAGATTTTGAACAACGAGAAGCGGTACAGCGGCCCCTTGGTCAAGTCGAACACGTGCGATGCCTCGACGTCGAGCCGATCGAGCAGGTCGCTTTCGTCGATCTCTTGCGCGACGAGCCGAACGGGCGCAGGCTCGTCCGCGACCTGCGCCGCGACACCATCCACCGATTCGATGCGCGAGCGCAATACTTCGTGGCGGCGAACGATCTCGGTCAAGGCGGCCTCGAGTACCGCGACTTCGAGATGTCCGTTCAGTTGCACGCCGCTCACGACGTTGTACGCGCTGCCCACACCGCCGATCTGATCGATCATCCAAAGGCGGTCCTGAGAAAAGGAAAGCGGGACGCGCTGCGGCCGTATTTGCCGCCCCAGCCGCCCGGCTGCCGCCGTGTTTGGCTCATGTGAAGTCATATGAAGTTGTCCTATTTCGAGCGGGTTACCGAATCGGCTCGAACGTTCGGGAGCTGATGTAGTTCGGGCGAGGCTGTCCGCCGCTGTGCGGCACGCCAATCTTGTTGTCCATGCTGTTCAAGATGAGCAGCAGTACCCGTCGCTCGTCGAGGCCGAAATTCGGGCCGCTAGCGTGAACGAGGTTGCCGTCCATGATGAAGATGTCACCCGGGTTTCCCCAAATGGTTTCGATCGTGCGGTGTTGGGATAGGCGCTGCAGCGTGTCGAAATCGACGAGGCCGTTGGCTCTCGCGTCGCTCTGGAAGTCGTGCCGCACGGCCTCCTTATGGTCGTCTACGCTGCGATACCACTCCGGGTGCGTAATGTAGTGGTGCGAACCCGGCACCACGCAAAGCGGACCCGTTTCGGTACGCGATGGATCGAGAAAGATGAAGATCGAGATCGCGCGCGGCTCACGCATGCCGTCTTCCCAGTACCAGAACGTGAAATCGGAATGCCAGAAAAATTCGCCGCCGCCCGGGCGTTTATAGTTGACGTGGCATTGATGCACGTAGACGCCGTTGCCGAGAATCTGTTCCGCGATGTCGAGCAGCAGGTCGTTTTTGACGACCTGCTGCGAGATCGTCGGATTCAAATTATGAGCGTCGAACACCGAACGGACGGCCTTGCTATTGCGCTCACGAATGATCGACAAGTGCTCTCCCTCCTTCATGTTGTCGACCTCGGCACGCAATTGCTCGATCAGCGTGGGGCTTAGCACGTTCTTAAGAAGCAAATAGCCGTTTTCAGTGTAGGAGCGCATTTGCTCGTCGCTAAGGGGACCAACGCCATGCCAGACTACGGGTGAGCCTCGATGCTTCATTTCGACGATCTCCGAACAAGTAACGAGCCCGGCCCGACCCTCGGCCAGCGCAGGCTGTCGCGTGGTAACCAGGGATAGCCGGCAGTTCGTCCGCTTGCGCTTTCGCGCCCGCTACCCCGCTTCTTACTGCTTCATTGAACTCAGCAAAGCACGTCGTGCGCAGAGCCGTCTGGTTGCACATCGCGGCGAAGCGAACTTAAAAACAGGTCCACTGACGTATCGAGATAGAAATGGCCACCTGCAAAACGCCGAATATCGAAACTCGCGCGGGTATGCGCGGCCCACCCTTCTAACTCATCGGGAGTCAAGTCGTCGTCGTCGCCGGCGTAGACAGTCACTCCGATCGGCAACGGCGTCGAGGCGTCAGGCTTGTAATGCCGGCATGCAGCGAAGTCGGCACGAGCGATCGGGACGAGTAGCTCGCACATCTGGGCGTCGTTCAGCACTTCGGGCGGCATACCGCCGAGCGCACGCAAGTAATCGATCAATTCGTCGTCAGGCAACGTGTCGGGCGCGATGCGCGTGCGCGGCAGATGAGGCGCGGCACGCCCCGAAACGATCAGATGCCGCGGCAGGGGCTGGTCGCGCGCCTGCAACTGACGGCATGTCTCGTACGCGACGAGACTGCCCATGCTATGCCCGAAAAAGACTGTCGAGCGGCTATCGAGCGGCGCCTGCGACTCTATCCAGTCCTTGGCGATGGCCTCGATCGATGTGGCCAGCGGTTCGCAAAACCGGTGACCATGGCCGGGGTAGCGCACGGCCTCGAACCGCAACGCGCCGTCCACGTAGCTTTGCCACGCCGAAGTGCTCGGCGCCGCCGCACCCGCATGCGGGAAGCAGTAGATCAGGGTCTGGGCATTCATCGTAATCGTTGGGGATCTGTGCCGGGATGACGCTGTCGTGGCCGCTCGCTTAACCGACGGTCTCGTCGACTTGCTCGTCCACGCCGCTCTCGCCGCGGGCGGTCTCGCTCTCGATCAGTGCCTTCACTTCCTCGGCCAACGCACCGACGGTGGGCCGCTCGAACAGCGCACGAAGCGAAGGTTTCACGCCGAAGGCATCCTCGATACGCGCCACGACGCGAATCGCGAGCAGCGAGTGGCCGCCGAGCATGAAGAAGTTGTCGTCTCGCCCCACTCGTTCGACACCAAGCAACGACGAAAAGATTTCCGCGATCGTTTGCTCCGTCGCGGACTCCGGCACGGCGAAGCGACTGCGCAGCAGGCTCTTTTCGAGTGCGGGCAACGCGTTGCGGTCGAGCTTGCCGTTCGGGGTCAATGGAATGGCGTCTAGCGGCACGAAAGCATTGGGAATCAATGCATCGGGCAAGCGTGTCTTCAACTGCGCCACCATGCGCTCGACCGCCGGATCGGATTGGGCCGCGACGAAATACGCGACCAGCCTCTGCTCGTCTCCCTCGCCCTGAACGAGTACCGCCGCCTGTTCGACCTCCGGCAAAGCGTTGAGCGCGGCGACGATCTCGTTGAGTTCCACACGTATGCCGCGCAGCTTGACTTGGAAATCGGTTCGGCCGAGATAATGCAGTTGACCGTCCTCGTCCCAGCGCACGTGATCCCCGGTGCGATAGAGTCGTTCCCCGTCCCCGAATGGATTGGGCACGAAACGTTCGGCAGTCAGGTCGGGACGGCCTAGATAGCCACGTGTGAGACCTGAGCCGCCGATATAGAGCTCTCCCGTGACGCCAATCGGCACCGGGGTCATGTGCTTATCGAGCACATACACACTCGCGTTGGGTAGAGGACGACCGATTGCGACGGCACTGTGCGTCGTGTCGCTCGCCGGGTGCCAGGTCGAGGTCATGGTGCATTCCGTCGGACCATACTGATTCACGACCCGAACCGTGCCTCCCATGGTTGCCTTTACCTTCGACACGAGAGCGGCATCCAAAGGCTCTCCGGATGTGAGTATCTCCTGCAATCGATGAGGCTTGGATTCCGCCGCCGCGGCTTGGCAAAGGACGTGGAGAAAACTAGGCGTGATACTCAACAGCCGGGTAATCCCGTGCTGGACGACCGCGCGCCAATAATGCTCTGCGTCGAGCGTGCCGGCACCGCCAACAAGCACTGCAACGCCACCACTGCCCAGCGGGCCTAGAAAGTCTCGAATCGATGCATCGAAGCCGATCGTCGCCACGTTCAGTACACGATCGTTGGGTGCCAGTGCGTAGTTGGCGTGGATAAACCTCAAATAATTGACCACGCCTCGATGAGGCATCATTACGCCCTTGGGCTGCCCGGTCGACCCGGAGGTGAAGACGACGCAGGCGAGATTGCTCGGTGATAACCGCGGCTCAAGCAGGCCCGCGTGTGCGTCCTCGTCCGGCGCCCGACTGTCAACGTGAAGCCGCTGCAGCCCCGGAGCAACAGCCGGATCGTCGAGCCGATCGCAAGTAACCAGCGCACGAGCACCCGCTTCCGTCACCATGAAATTCGCCCGCTCTCGCGGCAGCGCGGGGTCGAGGGGCAGATAAGCTGCCCCCGCCTTCAAAATACCGAGTATTCCGATCAACAGTTCGGCCGATCGATCGATCCTCAATCCGATCACCATATCCGGTCCGAATCCGGCCTCGCGCAACGACCGCGCAAGCCCATTCGCGCGGCGATCGAGTTCGCCGTAGCTCAGCTCGTGCTCGCCTGCAATAACGGCGACCGCGTTCGGCGTACGTCGCGCCCACCGTTCGAACAAATGATGCAAGAGCGTTTCAGGCTCCTCGTAATCCACACGAGCTCCGCGCCAGTCTTGCAAGATTCGCGTTCTTTCGGCCGCGGCAAGCAGCGGAAGGTCGGCCACTTTGCAGTCCGCATCGACGGCAATGTGTTCGAGCAGCGTTAGCCAATGTTTCACGAGCCGCCTAACCGTCGACGCCTCGAAGAGGTCCGTGGCATACTCGACCGAGCCGCGCAGTAAACCATTCGCTTGCATCACATTCACCGAGATATCCATCTTGGTGGTCGCCTTTGCTCCGCCCACGCTGCTCGCGCGCAACCCCGGCAAATTGAGCTTGCGCTCGGGCAAATTCTGCAAGACGAACAACACTTGGAATACCGGATGCCGCGACATATCGCGCTCCGGCTGAATCGCCGCGATGACGCGATCGAACGGCGCGGCTTGATGCGCGTAGGCGTCGAGCGTCGTCTTGCGAACCCGAGCAAGCAGTTCCTTGAACGTCTGCTCGCCCGAAACGTCGGTGCGCAACGCTACCGTGTTGATGAAAAAACCGATCAGCGGCTCGACTTTCGGATGATTGCGCCCCGCAATCGGCGAGCCGACAACGACGTCGTCTTGCCCGCTCCATTTGCCGAGTACGATCTGCCAGGCGCTCAACAAAACCATGAACAACGTGGCGCCTTCGCGCTGCGCCATCAGCGTCAACGCCGCCACGAGCGGCGCGGGCACCGCCACCCCAATGCTGGCGCCATGCGAACTTTGTACGGCCGGACGCGGCCGGTCAGTCGGCAATTCGAGGCTTGCGGGGGCACCGGCGAGCGCATTGCGCCAATAGGCGAGGTCGCCGGCAAGTCCATCGACGGCAGCGACGCGGCGTTGCCAGATCGCGAAGTCGGCATATTGAATCGGCAGCGGTTCGAGCGGCGAGGCATCGCCGACGACGAATGCACCGTAAAGCGCCGCCATCTCGCGGATCAATACACCGATGGACCATCCGTCCGACACGATGTGATGCAGGACGATTCCAAGTACGTGCACGTCCTGCGCGATCCTGAACAAGCGGAAGCGATAAAGCGCGTCCCGGCCGAGATCGAAAGGTTCATTGGACAACGCACGCATCGCCGCCGTTAGTTCGGTTTCGGCGACTTGCGCCGGCTGCAGCGCAAGCGGCGCCGGAGGATCGACGATTTGGACGCCCTGGCCTTCGTGGCTCGCAAATCGTGTCCGCAGTGCCTCGTGGCGCGCGACGATCTCGCTCAGGGCGCGCTCGAGCGCGGCGATATCCAGTTTGCCTTCGAGTCGTACACCGCCGGAAATGTTGTACGCGCCGCCGGCCATGCCGAGTTGTTCCACGTACCACAACCGCTCTTGCGCAAACGACATCGGAATATGCTCCGGACGCTTTTGCACAGTCAGCGGCTCCGCGGCCAACGCCTTTTTCTTCTTCAGGATTTGCTCGATCAACGCACGCTTCGCTACGGGGTCTTCCGCTCGATTCTCAGGCATCGTCATACGGGCTCTCCACGGGACTGGGCCACGATCTGCCATCGAATCATCGGCGAGTTGCGCGCGCTTGCGCGTCCGCGATGTGCGACGCATTGTACAGATCGGTAAAAAAATATACCGTCCCGCGCGGATTCAAGCAAGCACGACTTCGATTTTTTATACCGATTTGTACTATCTACATTGAATATGACGCGACGCTTTGCGTAGCGGTCAGTTCGACTTGCCGACTATCGTGGGATCGGTATCGGGCCAGTCTCCGCCGATGCTTTTGATCAGCGAGATACGATCGATCGCCGCGGTCGTGACGCTCGCTTCCCAGCGCCTGCGGGCGTCCGCCACCCCGATCGTCCTTCGCGCAAGCGTCAATTCGGTCGCGAGACCGAGGCGGTTTTGCAGCGTCGCGTTCTGCTCTAACTGCGATGCGCGCTGCCAGCGTTGCTTGAGCGCCTCGGCCACTTTGTCGTCGGCGGAGCGCCGCGCAAGCGCATCGTCCACCTCTCGCATGGCGCCCACCACGCTCTCCCTGTATTGAGCCGCCGCCGCATCGTAATCGGCCTGCGCGGAACTTAAGCGGGCACCATTGCGACCCGCATCGAACAGCGTCAGCGCAAGGCTCGGCCCCACCGACCAGACGCGCAGCGGCGCAGCGAGCAAATCGGCGAGCGTCGTGCTTTCGCCCCCGATACTTGCCCCGAGCGAGAAGTCGGGGTAATACGCCGCCTGCGCGACGCCGATCCGCGCGTTGGCGGCTGCCACGCGGCGCTCGGACGCCGCGATGTCGGGCCGGTGTTCAAGCAACGCGGACGGCAGCACCGGCGCGATGTCAGGCAACGTGACGCTATAGTCCGCAACGGGCTCAATCGAAAACGCCGCCGGCGGCAGTGCCAATAACGCGCCCACCGCATGTTCGGCGCGAGCCCTCGCATCTTCCTCTCGCGCAACGCGCGCCTGCGCGGCGGATACGGCGTTCTGCGCCCGCAACACGTCGTCCGCCGTTGCAAGGCCCTGTTCACGCGCGCCTTGGACCATCGCCGCGATGCGCGCATAGGCTTGCTGCTGCGCTCGCAACAATGCAAGTTGACGATCGGCATCGCGTACCAATAAATAGTCTTCGGCCAGTGCGGCGGCGACGCTCAAGCGGATGGCCTCGCCCGTCGCGGCCTCAGCCGCGCTATCGGCTTCGGCCGCTTCGGCGGCTCGACGGTTCTTGCCCCACAAGTCCAGTTCCCAACGCACGTCGGCGCTCGCGCGCACATTGGTTTCCGGGTAATAGATGAACTTCTTGCGTGTGTAGATGTAATCGGGCTCGTTACGCTGTGTCGAACCCGCGCTCAATTGAACGGACGGGTACTGCGCGGTGCGAGTCTGGGCCACGAGCGCACGCGCGCGCGCAACATTGGCGCGCGCAACCGCCAGCGACGTGTTGGCCTCGAGCGCCTGCCGTTCGAGGCGATCCAGCACCGGGTCGCCCCAACGCCGCCACCATGCATCGCTCGACAAACTCGGTTCCGCCGGGCCGTTCGCGCGCATGACCGGCACGTCCGCCCGGTGCGCGGCCGGGCGCCAACGCACATCTTCCTTGAAGCCGGCCGGCAGTGCGATCTCGGGCCGCGTATAGGCGGGGCCCACCGTACAGCCGGCGAACGGCGCGGTCACGAGTAGCAGGGTTGCCCATACGCGCGGAGCGCCGCGCCGTTTAATCGAGCGGAAAAGAGAAATCATGCGCGACTCACGCTAAAACGCGATAACGATCGTTCGAACCGGTGCAGGACGAGGTAGACCACCGGCGTCGAATACAGCGTCAGCAACTGACTGAGCATGAGCCCGCCGATGATCGCCGCGCCCAAAGGGTGACGCAACTCCGATCCCATGCCGGTGCCCAGCGCGAGCGGGATGGCGCCGAACAACGATGCCATCGTCGTCATCAATATCGGCCGGAAACGCAGCGCGGCGGCGCGCGTCACCGCATCGACGGGCGCCATGCCCTGCACGCGCTCGAGTTCGAGCGCGAAGTCGATCATCATGATCGCGTTCTTCATCACGATTCCGATCAGCAACACGATTCCGATCAGCGCCATGACATCGAGGCCGAGCCGGCTAGCCCAGAGCGTCAGCAGCGCGCCGAGCGCGGCGGACGGCAACGTCGACAGAATAGTCAGCGGGTGGATCAAGCTTTCGTACAAGACGCCCAATGTCCCATAGACGACAAACACCGCGGCCAGCACGAGGAAAACCTCATTCGACATCGAGGCAACGAACACCTTCGTCGCCCCCTCGAACGCGATCGATACGTTCGCCGGCACGTCCAAGCGCCGTAGCGCACCGGCGACGTGCGTGAGCGCGACATCCAACGAGCGATTCGCCGCCAAATTGAACGAAACGTCGGCATAGCCGAATTGATCTTTACGCTGCACCGTTAGCGGGACGTCGCGCACCTGCGCGCGCGCAAGCTCCGCCAGAGGCACGACCTGATGAGCGGCACCCGTCGTATAGACGCCGCGCAAGAGCGCATCGGGCGATGCGATCCTTTCTCCCGCGTCCATCACGACGCGATACTGATTCACTTGCGTAAAGATGGTCGATACCTGCCGCTGTCCGAATGCGTCGTACAACGTATCGTCCACCTGCTGTTGGGTCACGCCGAGCCGTGCCTCGGCGGCACGATCGAAGTCGAGGTAAATCTCCGCCCCGCGCTGCGCGGCCGCGCTGTGCACATCCGCGAATACGCGGTCGGCCTGGAGCGTGCCGATGACCTTATCGGTCCATTGCCGGAGCGAAACCGGATCGGCGGACTGAAGGCCTAGCCGATAATCGGTGTCCGATACCTGATCGTCGAACGTCAGATCTTGCACCGGTCGCAGGAATAAACGCGCGCCCGCGAGGTTCGCGTCGGCACTGAGCCGGGCGGCCACCTGCGCGCTCGACGCGTCGCGGCCCTGACGCGGCTTCAGGCGCAAGCGTAGCTTGATTGCGTTCAACGTCGGGTTTTGCGCATCCACGCCGACGAACGAGGAGACCTGCGCAACCGCGGGATCGGCTTGCAGCCGCCGCAAGACCGCATCTTGCGCCAATGCGATTTGCTCGAAAGAATCGCCGGGCTGGGTCAGTGCGATACCGTCTACGAGCCCGGTGTCTTGAGTGGGAAAAAGCCCCTTCGGAATCGCATACAAACTGATCGCGGTGAGGACGGTGGTGACGGCAAGCAGTCCGAGCACGCGCAGCCGATGCTCGACCAGGCCGCTAAGCGATCGCGCATAGGCATCGCTCAACGGTTTGACGATGTCCCATCGCGAGGCGTGGCCGTGCTCGGGCGCGGTCAACATGCGCGCGCAGAGCATGGGCGTGAGCGTGAGCGATACCAGCGCGGAAACGACGATCGCGGCAGCGAGAGTCACGGCGAATTCGCGAAACAGACGACCGAGCAAGTCGCCCATGAACAGCAACGGAATCATCACGGCGATCAGCGCGACCGAAAGCGACACGATCGTAAAGCCGATCTGCCTCGCGCCGGCCACGGCCGCTTGGAAGCGCGACTCGCCGGCTTCGATCAATCGCGTGATGTTCTCGACCACCACGATCGCATCGTCGACGACAAATCCGATCGCAATCGTCAACGCCATCAGGGTGAGGTTGTTCAGGCTGAAGCCGAACGCATAGATAGCCGCCATCGTCCCGATGATGGATACGGGTACGCAAAGCGCGGGAATCAGCGTCGCACCGGGGCTGCGCAGAAAGACGAATACCACGATCACGACGAGCACGATCGAGGTCAGCAGTTCCGCTTCCACATCGGTCACGGACGAGCGAATCGTTTCGGTGCGATCGGTCAACACATCCAATTTGACGCCGGCGGGCAAGCTCGCCGTCAGTTGCGGCAGCAAAGCGCGGATCTGGTCGACGACCTGAATGACGTTCGCGCCAGGCTGGCGCTGGATATTCACGATGACAGCCGGTTTATCGCCGATCCATGCAGCCTGTTGACTGTCTTCCGGTCCGATGCCCGCGTGCGCGATCGAATCCAGCACGATCGGCGAGCCGTTGCGATAGGCAACGACTAAATCGCGGTAGGCAGCGGGACTGAGCATCTGATCGTTGCCGCCGATCGCGTAGGCGTTGAAGCGTCCGTCCAACGTTCCTTTTGCGAGGTTGACATTGGCGGCGGCAATCGCGCGGCGCACGTCCTCGAGCGACTGATTGATGCCGTTCAGTGCAACCATGTCCACCCGTACCCGCATGGCGCGACGTTGACCGCCGGCGAGCGAGACCAGACCGACGCCGCTGATCTGTGACAGTTTTTGCACGATGCGGGTGTCCGCGAAATCCTCGACCTCGGTCAACGGCAGTACGTCCGACGTCAAGCCGAGCGTCAGGACCGGCGGATCGGCGGGGTTGACCTTGCTATAGGCGGGCGGATAAGGAAGGATCGACGGCAGCAAGGTCGCCGCGCTGTTGATAGCCTCCTGCACTTCTTGTTCGGCGACGTCGATCGGTACGGTCAACGCGAACTGCAACGTGATGGTCGAGGCGCCGTTCGAGCTGATCGAATGCATCTGGCTAAGCCCTTGCATCTGGCCCAGGCGGCGCTCGAGCGGCGCGGTCACCGTCGTGCCGACGATCGATGCGCTGGCGCCGGGATAAGGCGTGAATACCTGGATCGTCGGATACTCCACCTCGGGCAGCGCCGAGATCGGCAAAAACCAGTATGCGAGCAAGCCCACCGCCGTAGCGGCGATCATCAAGAGCGCCGTGGCGATCGGCCGCTCGATGAAGACGCGAGACAGGTTCATGGCGTCTTCTCTTCGCTCGCGGGAAGCGAGTCGCCATCGCGCTGCCCCGCCGCCGCTGCCAGGCGCACCGCCACCTCCGTATGCTCGGAGACGCGTGCGGCGCCGTCGGTGATCACCAGATCCCCCGCTTTCAGTTCGCCCGCCGTGACCGGCATTTGTCCATGGCTTTCCGCTCCGAGGCGCACGTGCACCAGCTTGGCCTTATGGTCGCTTCCCACCACGAAGACGTAATCGCCCTTCGTGCCATGCAGCACGGCGTGGGACGGCACAACGGGGACCTGTTTGAGTAACCCGATGCGTAGGCGCGCATGCACGAATTCGCCCGGACGCAACGTTTCCTCGCTGTTCGGAAAAACGGCCTTCAATTTGATCGTGCCGCTCGCTTGGTCGACGACATTGTCGATTGCCTCCATCGCTCCGGTCGCAAGCACCCGCGTGTCGTCCGCATCGAGCGCGGAAACCGGTGCATCGGGGTGGCTCTGTATCGCGGCCACGACGCGAGCGATATCTTTCTGCGGAACGGTAAAAAGCACCGCGATCGGCGACATGCCCACGATCGTGACGATCCCGCCCGCGTCGTTCGTCTGTACGAGATTGCCGACGTCGACCTGGCGCAATCCCGCAACACCGGTCGCGGGCGAGCGAATCGTGCAATAGTCGAGCCGAACGCGCGCTTGCTCCAGCGCACCTTCATCGGCCAGCACCGCGGCCTTTTCTTGCGCGACCGTCGCCGCTTGCGTGTCGATGCGCTGCTGCGTCACGGTGCCGGTATCTTGCGCGCCGCGATACCGTGTCAAATCGCGTTCGGCGTTGGCCAGCAGCACGCGGTCGCGCTCGAGCCGGCCGGCCGCCTGTTTCACTCGCCCCCTAAGATAACGAGAGTCCAATTCCACCAGCACATCGTTCGCGCGAACGCGCTGCCCTTCTTTGAACCGTATCGCCACGATCTGACCGTCTACTTGCGGCCGAACCGTCACCGTCTGCATCGACACGACGGTGCCGAGCCCGGACACATAGACGGGCACATCCTTTAGAGCGACCGCCACCGCCTCCACCGGTACCGCGGGGGGCGGCAAGTCGGCCGGCCTCGTGTTTTGCGCGAGGTATAGACCGGCTCCAGCCAATACGGCCAATACAGCTAACACCACGTATCTTTTTTTCATCGGCGCACAAAATTTTTGTGGATTGACGCGGCGACAGCCGCTGGCGTTGCCGTGTATCGAGTCGCTCGCCCGTTAACGGACGAGTGCCCAAACTCGATGACCGACAAGCAACACCTCATGCGGCAATCGATGTGAAAGCGCCGTTACCATCCGAGCAAAACGCTATCGCCGGCCGCGCGCCGGATGATCTGCGCGTCGTCGAACGGGAATGCGAGCCAGCGCTTGTCCGCATACCGGCGACTCGCATCACGAAAATGGGATGAGCCTGGATCATCCGACTCCGACGTACTCAGGAGCGTGTAAGCCTGCACGCCGCTTGGGGGGAAATCGACGATTTGCATATAACTATTGCCGTGCCCGTGCTCGCCCATCGCTGCCACATGCACGCCGTCATGCGACGAACACACGACCGTAAAATAGCCGGCCGCTGCGCAGCCGCCGTACAGCGGCAAGCGCGCCTCGCCCTCCGGCAAATACAATTTGTCGCCGCGCGGCGCGTCTAAAGCATCGCCACGCTCGATCGTCGCGGCAACCGCCAGACCAAACGCCTCTTGTACCCGCGGATCGCTGGCCCGCAGTCCTGCCGGAGTCGCTAGCGGTGCCCGCGGATCGAACGGCTTTTCGAAAAGGTTCTTCGCGCCGAGCGCATCGATACGGCTCCAAAACTCATCCCATAGGTTTGCGCCACGAGCGCCGGCATCGGCGTCGCCGCGCCAGCGCCGCAGGACCGCGCAAGCGGCCGTTACATCGACGGCTTTGGGGGAATCCAGCGAAGCCCCCGTCAGCGGATCGTGCGAAATCGTCACGTACCCCTGCGGGCAAACCCCGGCGAGCAAATCCCCCTTGAAGAGTTGCGCCGACATCGACGTACTATCGAGCACTCGCTTTTGCAATATCGGTACGTTGAAGCGATGCCCCGGGTAACCGTCCCTCGCCTGAAGGCGCGAATTGACGATCTCATGACCCAATCGGGTACGCAGCGATTGCGCGACGTCCACCGGCCCGAGAATCGCCGGCCCCGCCGGCATGGGCCGCGCCGGATCCGTGAGCCAATAGCTGTCGTTCATATTGGCGGCGTAATGGCCGCTCAAACGCTGCGGCAATTGCGAAAGACCGAGCGTCCGAGGCTCGACGGAATCTGCGTCGCCGTGCCAATCGCACGCGCCGCGCGAGCCGTCCAACACCGGCACGCGCGGCGCGATTTTGCTCCACCGGTCGTCGGCGATCGCTATGCCGCATGCACGCTCGAGCGAATCCGACACGCCGGGAACCGGGCCGATGTCGGCGAACCAAACGCGCGGTTCATGCGCCCCGATCGCGAGCGTATTCGCCCACGGCACGGCGGCATAACGGCGCTGGACGGCAATCAGTTCGGCAAGCGAGCGCGCCTGCGCCCAGCCGAGGTAGGTATCGAAGGCGTGCAGGTTCGAAAGGTTCGCATCGTCGAGCGCATAGGCTTGTTTTTCGGTCCAACGCAACTGTCCCGATAACGCGGCCAGGTTGACCAGCATCCCCGCGCGCGACTGATAAAAGCGGCGGGAAACGCTATGCCGAGCCCCCGACGCATCGGCCACCTCCACGGACACGACGCGGCTTGTCATCGACTCGCGCCGGCCGTCGAACCAATAAGCCGTCGCGTCGCCGGGCACGAGCGACAGCCGGAACAAACCGAAGCGCCGAGCGGTGGACACCGTGTGTGTCCAGGCCACGTCATGGTTGAAGCCAATCACCACGAGGGGAACGCCCAGGAACATCGCGCCGGCCACATCGATCTGTCCGTCGATCTTCATCTGCGCCTGATAAAAGCGATCAGGGCCGGCCCAAAACCAATGAGGATTCCCGAACAGCAGCGCTCGGCCGCTGTCAGTCATGCTGCCCGACAAGGCGAGCGCATTGCTGCCGATCCCTTGCGCACCGCCGATTTCCAGCGCCTGGGCATCGTCCACCGGCGAACCCGCGAGCGCGCCCACCGTCGACTCCCGGGGCGGGCGTTGCTGCGCGCTAGGCGGCAAGGCATGGACGAGCGAGCCGACGAAACGCAGCGCGCCGCCCGCGAGCGATATCTCGATCATGCGCCGATAAACGTCATCGGCATCGATAGGCGTAAGCCATGCCGCGTCTTTGCACGCAACGTGCCGTCCGGGCGCGCGGCCCGCTTGGAGCTCGGCGAGAAAGCGGTTGTAGCCTTGCGCGAAACCGTCGACGAGCCCCTGCAATTGCGGGCGCTGAGCGTTGCGATACGACGCGAGCCGCTCCGGGGTCATGACGAGCTTGAAGAAAAAATCCGAGTCGAGACTATCCGGCTCGCCAAGGATCGAATCCGCATGCGGCCTGCCAGCCAAGGCGCGGTATGCGGAGCGCGTGCCGCGTAAAGTCGCGAAAAGCTCACCGAGCGTGCACAAGTTGTCGGACGCTTGGGCATAACCCACGCCAAGTCCGAGCTCTACCCAGCCGGGCGCCTCGATATGAGGAATACCGTAATCGGTGCGGTAGATGGCGATTTCCGTATGCGCGGCCACGTCTTGCGGCATACCCGGATGCACCGTCTGCGCGCGGCTCGCGAGCGGGAGCATCACCGCCAGTAGGCCAACTACCGGGAAGAGCGCGGCACGCCATGAGCGCAAGCCGCGCCGAGCCTTAAGCTTGGACATCGAGTGCGTGCTCCCCTAACCTCGTTTCGGTGACCCAACGCCGGAACAGGCCGTCCGGCTTCGCCAGCAGCGCCGCCCTGGGGCCCCATTCGACGACGACTCCGCGCTCGAGCATGACGACCGTGTCCGCCGCCAGCGCTGGGGCCAAGCGATGGGTCACCATGACGATCGTCTTTTTTCCTCTAAGACGTAGAAGGTTGTCGACAACGGCGGCTTCGGTCATCTTGTCTAGCGCGCTGGTGGGCTCGTCGAGCAACACGAACGGCGCGTCGGTGGCGAAGCACCGCGCGAGACTCAACCGCTGCTTCTGCCCCTGTGAAAGGTTCCGTCCGTCGTGATGAAGCTCGGTGTCGTACGCGCGATCCATGGCGCCGATGAAATCGGCGGCGGCGGCGATGCGCGCGGCCTCATGCACCGCATCGGCCTCGAGTACGCCGCCGAGGGTGATGTTGTAATTGACACTGCGGTTGAACAGCGTGTCTAGCGGGGTGGCGATGCTGTAGCGAAGGCGCCGGCCCTTGACGCCGTCGGCAAATGCCACTTGTCCCGCAGTCGGTGGATACAGCCCGCACAACAGCTTCAGCAGCGAGGTCTTACCCGCACCGGAGCCGCCGACCACCGCGACGAGTTCCCCCGCTCGAATCGAGAAATCGACCGACTTCAAGATGTCGGCGTGCCCTCCTGGGTAGCGAAACCGCAGCCCACTCACGACGATACGGCCGAAATCGGGCACCTCGGGCACCTCGGGCTCGATATCCTCACGGCCGTCCTTGCGCAAAACATCGAGCAATTCGAGCACTTGATCGACATCGTGACCAGTTTGATGGAGCCGTTGTATCAGCGGCACCGTACCGCGCGCTTCCGACAGCACTCGGCGGAAGATCAGATTGATCGCAACCAAATGACCGATCGACAGGCTGTGTCTGAACACGAGCAGCGAGCCAACCGTGAGCAGTACGATGATGGCGAGCCGCATATAGCCCGACGAGAGTTGCCGCAGCGCTGAAATTCGGCGCATGCGCTGCTCGCGCAGCGTTTGCGTGCTCTCTTGTTGCTCCCGAAGATCGCGCCGGAAAGCCCCGATCTTGCCGGCCATGCGCAGCGTGATTAGCCCATGCACGAACTCGCTCATGCGCCGCGCATCGGTATCGCGCTCCCTCGACTCGAGCTGGTATTGCGCTTTCAATTGACGATTCACGCGCCAGTAGGCGTACACGTAAACAACCGTCAGCAGCACCATCCCGGCGCCGAGAATCCAATTTTCGATGACGACGAACGTCGAAATCGCGACGACGAAAATCGGCACCGTCATCAAGCTGCGATACCAATCGAGGTAAAACGCCACGATCTTATCGATGGAACGCACACGGCGCAGGATCAGCGATGCGGCCTGCTCCTCTAACGCGATCAACGATGCGCCCTCGAGCAGGCCGATGACGTAGAACCTCAAGCGCTCGCTCGCCTGCCGGATCAGTGCCGAAGACATACGCTGATCGAACGTCGCGATCGCCATCTCGGCGAAATGGCCAGCGAACAACGCGAAGGTGATGAACAAAAGGTTGCGTATCGAATGCGTGTAGATCACCTTGTCGATGGTGATCCCGAAAGCGACCGCCGGAATGAGACCGAGAAATGCGGCGATCAGGCTCAGTGCGCTCATCAAACAAACCTGAGCCGTATGCTCGCCGAAAATCTCGGCAAAAGGCCGTGCGAGAAAAGGGGAAGCTTGCTCGCGGCCCCCCGCTAGGCCAGCGGCTCGGGTATCGAGGCAAGCGGGTTCGGACACGACCGCGCTCACGAGCCGACCTCTGACGGATGGGCGTGCGCAACGTCCTTGCGCGGCTCGCCCGACGGCAGCAACCGTTCGATGCGCCGGGCAACATGACCCACGGTTGGGGCTTCGAAGAATTCCCGTATCGACAGCTCGACGCCGAACCGGTCACGGATCCGCGCAATGGCCTGCGTGGCCATCAGCGAATGGCCGCCGAGCGTGAAGAAGTTGTCGGTCATTCCGCATTGGACGCCACCGAGCATCTGGTCGAACAGGTCCGCCAACTGCCGTGCGACGAAGGTATCCGGCACCACATGAGTGCTCCGCAGCAGCGGCGCCTGCACGGCGGCAAGCGCGCGGCGATCGACCTTACCGCTAGTGGTGAGCGGCAGTTCGCTCAACTGCACGAAACCGCTCGGCACCGCATAATCCGGCACGGCCGCTCTCATGTGCCGTCTGAGCGCCGCCGGATCCAGCGCCACGCCCGTCGCCGCGAGGTATGCCGTCAACCGTAGCTCCCCTCCTTGTTCCGCGTGGGCCAGGACAGCGGCCTGGCGAATGCTTGGATGCCGCAACAACACCGCCTCGATTTCACCCAATTCGACGCGCGCGCCACGAATCTTGACCTGAAAATCCGTTCTGCCCAAGTAGTCCAACTGACCGTCGGCACGCCAGCGTACCTTGTCCCCGGTGCGATACAGCCGATCGCCATTGCCGAACGGATTCGGGACGAAACGCTCGGCGGTCAGATCCGGGCGTCCCGCATAACCGCGCGTCACACCTACCCCGCCGATATACAACTCGCCGGGCATGCAGGCGGGCACCGGTTGCATCGCATCGTCGAGGACGAGCGAGAACACGTTAGCCAACGGTCTTCCAATAGGCAAGCGATGTCCGCTCGGGTTCGAGGTGTCGAACCATGTGCTCGTCATCGTGCATTCGGTCGGACCATATTGATTGAAAATGCGCACGTGTTCGCCCATCACCCGCTTCACGCGCGCGCAAAGCTCTCGGTCGAGCACCTCACCGCTGACGAGAATCGTACGCAGGCTCGGGGTGGGCGTGGCGGCCGAATCGCAGAGCGCGCGCAAAAAACTCGGCGTGATACTGAGCAAGCGAGTGACCGCGTAACGCGTGATGTCGGCGCGATACCGCGCAGGGTCGCGACCTTCGTTTCCGCTGACGAGGACGAGGGTGGCGCCGCACGACAACGGCCCGAAGATATCGCGCAACGAAGCGTCGAACGCGAGCGCGGAGACGTTGAGCACGACATCCGTCGCGCCGATGCCGTAATGCTCGATCAAGAAATGCACATAGTTCACCGCACCGGCGTGACGGCCGGCGACGCCCTTCGGGGTCCCGGTCGACCCCGACGTATAGATCACGTAGGCAAGATTCTCTCCATGGAGCGGCGCAAGCGGCGCACCGCAATCGTCCGGGCCGCATTGCTCGAGTGCCGTCGCCACGTCGATCGTTTCCACATCGAAGTCTTCAAAGCGCCCGTGGGCCGCCCCCTCGGTCAATACGAGCCGCGCCCCCGCATTGCGCAGCATATAGGCCAGCCGCTGCGGCGGCAGATCGATATCTAGCGGCAAATATGCGCCGCCGGCCGCCAAGACGCCTAGCAAAGCCATGATCATGCGCGGCGAACGTTCGACGGACAGCGCCACCACCGTCTCGGGTCCGACGCCCGCGCGTTGAAGATACCGCGCGACGCGACGCGCACCGCGAGCCAACTCGGCATAGGTCAAACGGCCGCCGTCATAAATCAGCGCGACGGCGTCCGGGCTTCGCCGCACCTGCAAGTCGAACATCTCATACAGATGCACGGAGGGATACGTATTTGCAACGCCGCTCCATTGCAGGACGAGGCCGGCCTCGTCGCAATGCAGCTTGGACATTAATTCCGAAATCATGGCGCGCGGCGCCGCAACCGCGGCGTCGAGCAGCGCGTGCCATTGCCCGAGCCAGGCCCTGACGGTCTCTGGCGCAAACTGGTCGGATGAAAAGTTCAGTGCCCCCCAAAGCCGGTCGTCTTCCTCGAAAAGCGCGAGCGCAAGGTCGAAACGCGCCGTGCGCGTAGGAATGAGATGCGCCGACGCCCGAAGCCCCGAAATGGGCTCGAACGGCGTCAACGCCGGTTGAAGGATGAACTCGAGTTGGAAATCTCCGTGCGCGGTCGCGCCGCACCGGTTCTCCAGATCGAGCAGCACCTGTGCAAACGGTACGGAGGCGGCTTGTTGCGCGCCTAGTACCGTATCTCGTACCCTGGCGAGCAACTCGTCGAAGCGAGGGTTGCCGGAGAGATCGGTTCGCAGGACTACCATATTCGCGAACAAACCAACCGTGCGCTGCACGTCGAGTGTCGGCCTCCCCGCGAACGGAGAACAGACCATGATGTCGTCCTGCTCGCTCAAGCGTGACATCAAAAGTTGAAACGCCGCGAGCAGTACCGTGTATAGCGTGACGCCATGTGCTCGGGCAAGCGCTCTAAGCGCAACTAGGCGCGACGATTCAATTTGAACGTCGAGAGAGGCACCGCGCAACGAGCGCCGGTCGCGCGGCGCGCCATCGGTGGGGATGGCTAGGCGCTCGGGGGCACCGGCAAGGGCCCGCTTCCAGTACTCACGCAAGCCGTCCTGCATATCGACGCTCGTTGCACCGCGCGCCAGCCATGCGAGATATTGCGGCGCGGGGTCAGCCAGGGCGGCCTCCCTCGCTTCGCCGCCCTCGGCGTAGAGTCGGCCCAACTCGTCGATGATTTGCCGAATCGACCAGCCATCGGCCACTAAATGATGCACGACGATCGCCAGCCGATGAGACCGCTCATCGAGACGCCACAAACGAAATCGGCAAGGCGGTCCGTCCGCGAGGTCGAACGGCTCGCACGCGAAAGCCTCCATGGCGGCACCGATTCCCGCCGGCGTGGAATCGGCCGCCGCCAGACGCACGTCGAACGGCGCCGCAATTTCTTGCAGCACGACACCATCGCGCGTCGCAAAGCGAGCGCGCAATATGTCGTGTCGTCGCACGACGGACGAAACCGCCGCGGCTAGTCGCTCGACGTCGAGTTCTCCGGTCAACGTCAATGCCACGGCGATGTGATACGCGGGGCCGGCGTCCCCCGTCTGTTCGCTCAGCCAAATTCCCGATTGCAGAGCGGACAGCGGTCCTTGCCGCGGCGGCGCCGCCGTCGGCTCTGCCGACGCGGCCGCGTCGCCCCCCAACGCGCGCTGCGCGAGAAGCCGCTCGATATGAACGGCGAGAGCTTGAAACGTCGGAGCGCGGAAGATCTCGTCGGCGCTCACCTCGACGTTCCATTGAGCGGACGCGCTCGCGGCCAATTCGACGACCTTTAACGAATCGCCGCCCTGCTCGAAGAAATGACCGGCGTCACCGTCGACCTCGACGCCCAGCACACGCGACCACAAGTACTTGAGTTGCGTGCGCAGGTCGCCGGCGGGCACCGCCTCGTTTGCATAGCTAACGGCGGATACCGGCGCCCGCCATTGCGCCACCACCTCGAGGCTGCCTTGCTCCCATGCGCGGCGGACGGCGGCGCGCTGGATCTTGCCGCTCGTCGTTCGAGCAATCGTCCCCTGTCGAATGAGTACGACCGCGGCCGGGGCGATCCCATGCTGCTGCGCGACGGCGCTGCGCACGCAGCCGATGATTTCGTCTGTGCCGCCACGCCACGTGCGGCTGATTTCCTGGACTACGAGTAAGGCCTCGCCGCCCTCCGGCGCCCGAAAGGCCGCCGCCGCTCCAGCATGGGGACGCAGTGCGCGATGAGCGCGCTCGACGGAAAGCTCGACGTCCTGCGGATAATGATTTTCGCCATGGACGATGATCAAGTCTTTCAGACGCCCCGTCACGACCAGTTCGCCGTCCACGAGAAAGCCTAGGTCGCCGGTGCGCAGGAACCTGCCTTCGGCCCGTGGCCCGGCAAGCCGCCCCTCGAACACCTGTTGCGATTCGCTCTCCCGGTTCAAGTAGCCGCGCGCCACGCTTGGCCCTTGGACCCAGATTTCGCCCACGTGACGCTCGTCCAAAGCAAGTCGCGTGACGGGATCGACGATGAGCAGGCGCTGACCGTCGGCCGGCCGGCCGCACGATACGAGTTCGACGAGCTCGTCGGTATCGCTGGGTGCGACGGCCCGCGCCTGCTTTTCGAGTGCGGCGCGCGCTACCCGAACTCGGCGCATGCCGCTTTTCGCGGGCCCGCCGGCCACGAAAAGCGTCGCCTCGGCCAATCCATAGCAAGGGAAGAGCGCTTCGCCTCTCAAGCCCGCCGCCGCAAACGAGGAAGCGAATGCCTCCAAGGTTTCGGCACGGATCGGCTCGGCACCGCAAAACGCCACTTCGAGCGCGGACAGGTCGATTTCGTCGAGCGCCAGTCCGGGGAGCTTGTCGACGCAGGCCTGATAGGCAAAGTTCGGCGCACCCGTGAGCGTCGCGCGAAACCGCGAGAGCGCTCGCAGCCAGTCGAGCGGCCTCGCGGAGAAGCCCGCCGGCGGCATCAGTATCACCGGATAGCCGCCGACCAACGGAAGAATCACGCCATTCATGAGCCCCATGTCGTGATAAAGGGGCAGCCATGACAAAGCGAGCGTGCTTTCGCCCACGGCCATGCGCGCCCCTACCCGCGTCGCGTTCTCGATGAAGTTGCGATGGGAGACCTCGACACCTTTGGGCGCGGACGTGGAACCGGAAGTGTATTGGACGATCGCGATGTCGCCAGCCTCCGCGCCAGGCAAGTCCAGCGCTACAGTATCGGCACGCAGCACGACGTCACGGCAGTCGAATACCGCCACCCCGGCAAGCTCCGGCACGGTTGCTTTCAATTGCGCGATGCGTTGCGCCATCGGCGATGAAGCCAGGCACCAGGCCGGCGCCGCGTCGGTCAGAATTTGCGCCAGCTTTTCCGCGGGCTTGGTCGGATGCGGCGGTGCGAGCGGTACCGCGGTCGCACCGGCGTATAGGATGCCGAAGAACGCCCGGACGAAATCGAGCCCGGACGCGTCGAACAACGCCACCCTGCCGCCGCTTGCGCCCTGCTCGATCAGCAGCCGAGCAATACTCAGGGCGTCGGCGTGAAGCTCGCCGTAAGTGATCGACTCCTCGGGCGCATCGGCTTGAGCGCAGTAGCGATAGGCGACGCGGCCAGGTTGTTCCGTTGCGCGCCGCTGGAGTAGCAAATTCAATGTGTTGGTCATGAACATCCTGTCCTGATCGCGTTGGCGCCCGCTGCTACCTCGCGGCCCGTGAAGCATGCCAAAATTTTACTTACTCGTCAGTACAAAATCGCATCGAATGACGATGACGTTCGATTGCGTCGAACGCGCGCGCCGCAAGCCTACCTCGAGAGGTCGTCAAATCCGTGACAAACGCCGCGAATTTAGCGCAACTCCGCGCGTTTGCGCAATTCCACCCGCTCATCGACACAACGCCTTCCGATCGCGTTGACGCAACTTCGATCGCCGTTTATGCTTTCCTCAAGGTCAGTTTTTTGCGTACAGGTCAGTATAATTTAGATCGCCACATCCACTCGTGAGAGGAGTGACGCAATGCATCCGAAACGGCAGCCCGCCGAAGCCGCGCAAAGGCCCGTTGCCCCGCCCGCGGGCGCGACATGGTCCGTGAGCAGGCCTGCCACCATCGGAATCATTGGCGGCATGGGGCCCGATGCCGGCGTGGATTTGGCCGCGCAGTTTCTCTTGGCATGCCGGCAATGGCTGACCACCCGTGGGTTGCCAATCAACGATCAGCTCTATCCGCCGCATCTGCTGATTCAGCGTCCGATCGCGGACCGTAGCCGTGCGATCACACACGGCGGCCCCGATCCGCTGGAGGGAATCGTCGACGCCTGCCGAGTCGCCATCGAAGCGGGCGCGACCACCCTGGGCATTGCGTGCAACACCGCGCACTTGTGGTATCCCCAGATCGCGCTCGCCAGCGCGCCTGCTCGCGTGCTGCACATCGCGGAAATCGCGGCGCAAGCCGTGGCCCGCGGCGGGTTCCGGCGCGCGGCGCTGATGGCCACGGCTGTGACGTGCGCATCGGGCCTGTATCACGAGAGCATGGCGCGCCATGGTGTGGAAGTCGTCGATATGACGCCCGCGCAAAGCGAAGACATCCAGCGAGCCATTTATGACGGCGTGAAGGCCGGTAACTATTCGCTAGCGCGCACGCTTGCCGACGGCGTCGCCCGCGCGCTGCTCGAGCACGCGGAGTGCATCGTCATGGCATGTACCGAACTGCCGCTTGCCCTTCAGCAGGCCGAGTGGCTGGACCGGCGCAGAGCGATCGACGCGACCGCCGCGCTCGCCTTTGCGCTCGCGCAAGAGGCGTTTCGTCCTTGCGAGACCGTCGCCTGATGCGCTTCGCGAGATACTTCGTCACGCGGCCGATCGGCACGGCATTGTTGGCCCTCGCGTTGGCCGTGGCCGGCTTTATGTCGTTTCGCGCGCTCCCGGCGGCGCCGTTGCCCGAAGTTGAATTTCCGACGATCAGCGTGCGCGCAGCCCTGCCGGGCGCCGACCCGGAAACTATGGCGAACGCGGTCGCCACGCCGCTCGAGCGGCGCCTCGGTCATATTGCCGGCGTCAGCGAGATGACCTCGGTCAGCGAAGTCGGCTTCACCCGCATCGTTCTACAGTTTGCGCTCGATCGAGACATCGACGGCGCCGCGCGCGACGTGCAGGCCGCGATCGACGCGGCCAAGAGCGATCTGCCGAAAGACATGCCGCAAAACCCGTTGTACTACAAGTCCAATCCCGCCGATGCGCCGATCATGGTGCTCAGCTTGACGTCAGCGCGCGCGTCGCCCACCGAGATGTTCGATGTCGCCTCCACCGTGTTACAGCAGCGCTTGCTGCGCACGCCCGGGGTCGGCGAGGTAGGCGTGGGCGGCGGGGCACTGCCCGCCGTGCGGGTCGAGCTGGACCCCGACCAACTGACGCAACATGGCATTGCGCTTGCGGACATGCGGCAGTTTCTGCTCGATGCCGCCCCGGCGCGCGCACTCGGCAGCGTAGTCATCGGCACGCGCCAGTATACGATCGACGGCAACGACAACTTGCTGCGTGCGAAGCAATTCGCCCAGCTCTACTTTCGAACGCAAAACGGCAGCGTCGTTCGGCTATCCGACCTCGCGCGCGTGCACGATTCGGTCGAGGACGTACGCAACAGCGGTATTGCGAACGGCAAGAGCGCGGTGCTGTTGATCGTATACAAGCAGCCCGGCGCCAATATCATCGACACCGTCGCGGCGATCAAGGCGCAACTGCCGTTTCTCAAGGCGTCGATTCCCGCCGACATCGACATTTCGCTGATCGGCGATCGGACGCCCGCGATCCACGCTTCGCTGGCCGACATCGAGTTCACGCTCGCATTGTCGATCGGACTCGTGATGCTCGTGACGATGGCGTTCTTTCGCGATTGGCGCTCGGCGATCGTACCGTCGATCGCGTTGCCGCTCGCGTTGCTCGGTACCTTCGCGGTTATGTACGTAGTCGGGTACAGCCTGAATATTTTGTCGCTGATGGCGCTTGCGATCTCCACGGGTTTCGTCGTGGACGACGCGATCGTCGTCGTGGAAAACGTGATGCGTCACGTCGAGCAAGGCAAGACGCCCTTCGAGGCGGCGATCCACGGGACGGCCGAAGTCAGCTTTACCATTTTCTCGATCACGCTGTCGCTGCTCGCGGCATTCATTCCGTTGCTGCTGATGGGGGGCATCGTCGGGCGATTGTTTCGCGAATTCTCCGTGTCGATGTCAGTGGCCGTCGCGCTTTCGATGCTGCTCTCTCTAACGCTCACGCCGATGATGTGCCGCTTGTTCATTCGCGGGCGATCCGATGCCGGGCACGGCCCGGCCCGGGCTGGGCCACTGATCCGCTTCTACGATCGATCGCTGTCGTGGGCGCTCGATCACCGCGGTTTCGTGCTGGCGGTTGCGCTTGGCACGACCGCCGCCACCGCCGCGCTCTTTGCCTTCATCCCGAAAGGCTTCTTTCCGCTGGAAGACACCGGGCGCATCGGCGGCGTTCTCTACGTTTCGCAAGCGAGCTCGTTCTCGGACGTGCACCAGAAACTGCAGCAGGTCATCGAAGAAATCCGGCGCGACCCCGACGTTGCCAATGCGCTCGGGTACGCGGGAACGGGGCTCGTACCCAACAGTGCCACGGTATTCATGTACCTCAAGCCCGAGCAGGCGCGCCACGCGACATCGGATGAGGTCATCGCCCGGGTGCTCAAACGCAGTACGTCGATACCGGATCTGCACCTCTATTTGCAGCCTGCACAGGATTTGGTGCTGGGGGGACGTCGAACCGCCGCGCAATATCAATACACGTTCAGCGCCGAAAATCTGGACGAATTGAACCGTTGGAGCCCGGCCCTCATCCGAGCCGTCCGCCATACCCCCGGCGTGATGCAAGTCAACAGCAATGCGGCGATGGGCGGCCGGCAATCCTTCTTGCAGATCAACCGGCAACTGGCCGCGCGTTATGGCACGGACGTCAGCCGGATCGACGAAACCTTATACGACGCATTCGGGCAGCGCCGTCTCGACGTGCTCTACGAGCCGGGCAACGAGTATCGCCTCGTCATGGAAGCCGATCCCCTGCGGTGGTCCGGCAAGGATGCATTGGCGCGGTTGCGTATCCCGGCCGATTGTCTCGCATGCGAAGCGCCACGCGGCGCCCACGACGAGCGCAGCGAGCCGGCAAGCGCGTCGCTCGCCGCCCTGAGCGCCTTCGGCACCGTGCGGCAGGGCCATACGCCGCTGCTCATCAATCACACCGGGCAGTTTCCCTCCGAAACGATCTCGTTCAACCTCTCGCCGGGCACCTCGCTCGGCGACGCGACACGCGCGATCACCGCGAGCATCGCGAAGCTCGGCTTACCGAGCGGCATCAGCGGAAGCTTCACGGGCTCGGCACAAGCTTTCCAGCAATCGCTGAAGGCGGAGCCGCTGTTGATCGCCGTGGCGCTTGCGGCGGTCTATCTGATTCTCGGCATCCTTTACGAAGATTTGATCCATCCTCTGACCATCCTTTCGTCGCTGCCGCCCGCTGGGCTCGGCGCGCTTTTGACGCTCAGTGCATTGCATATCGAGCTGAGCGTCATGGCATTGATCGGACTCATCCTGCTCATCGGCATCGTCAAAAAGAACGCCATCATGCTCGTCGATTTCGCGCTCACGTTGCAACGCGAGCGTGGACACGATCCACGCAGCGCCATTCACGAAGCATGCCTCGTCCGAGCGCGGCCCATACTGATGACCACACTGGCCGCCCTGCTGGGGGCCTTGCCGCTCGTGGTCGGGACGGGCTACGGCGCCGAATTTCGGAAACCGCTTGGCCTGACCATTGTGGGCGGGCTCGTATTGAGCCAGCTCGTGACCCTGTACACCACCCCCGTCGTGTTCTTGATGCTGGCGCGCATCCGCAAGGCGGGACACTCGCCCCAAGCGGCAACCGGTTCGCCGCCTGGCATTGAAGAGCGCTGACCGCTCGTACTCGTGCTTTCTGGCCGTTGGCCTTTGCCCCTCCCACCGCAACATACTCGCCCTTATCAAGGATCGACAATGTCTGGACCGCACTTCCCGCCCGCCCCCGGCATACCCGCCAATGGGACCGACTGGGCCGCCCTGCGCGAACGCATGCTCTCGATGCGTGTCGACGACGCCGACTGGCGCGGCGGACGCACCCCCCTGCATGTCTATTTCGCCGGCGACGACGTACTGAAGGTCGCACGCGAAGCCTATACGATGTTCATGAGCGAGAATGCGCTCGCCCCCGCCGCGTTCCCGAGTCTTCGCCGGATGGAAGACGAGGTGCTCGCGATGGTGTTGCACCTGTTGGGCGGCGGGCCGCGCGCCGCGGGCAACTTCACGTCGGGCGGCACGGAAAGCATCATCTTGGCCGTACGCGCCGCGACCAAGTGGTTCGAGGCGGCCGGGCGGCGTACGCCGCGTTCGCACCTGTTGTTGCCGGAAAGCGCTCATCCGGCCTATGACAAGGCGGCGGAGCTGATCGGCTTGGCAGTTCGACGTTATCCGATCGACGCGTCATACCGAGCGAGCGCCGACGTGCTGGCCTGCTATATCGACGTGGATACGATGATGACCGTCGCGTCGTTCCCGTCTCTACCGTTCGGTACGGTCGACCCGGTCGGGGCGATTGCGGACGTGGCACGCCAACACGACATCTGGCTGCATGTCGATGCCTGCATAGGCGGCCTTCTTGCGCCGTTCGCCAAGATGCTGGGCCACGAGCTGCCTGCGTTCGACTTGAGTGTCTCCGGAGTGCGTTCGCTCTCTGCGGACCTGCACAAATACGGCTATGCCGCAAAGGGGGCGTCCACGATTCTGTATGCCGATGCACAAGATCGCGACCGTCACCACTTCGAATTCGACGCCTGGCCGAAGGGCCGCTATCGGACGGAAACGCTTGCGGGCACACGTTCCGGAGGGGCGGTGGCCGCCGCTTGGGCAGTCATGCATTTCCTCGGCCAGGAAGGCTACATGGAACTCTCGCGACGCGTGCTGGCCACGCGCGAGGCTCTGCATCGCGGTATCAAGTCGATCGACGGGCTACACTTGCTCGGCCATCAGCCACTCGGGCTTTTGTCGTACACGTCGGAGGGAGCCGACATTTTCGCGATAGGCGATCAGATGGAAGAGAAAGGCTGGTATATCAGCCGGGTCGCCGAGCCGTGCGCGTTGCAGATGACGATCACGCCCGCGCACGAACCTATCGTGGAGCACTATCTCGAGGACCTTCGAGCCAGCGTGGCGTTCGTACTGGAAAGCGGAACCGCCGCGCGCGAGCGCAAGGTCGTCACCTACTGATCGATATCGTCATCGCGGCGGCGCGATCGGTACCGCGCCGCCGGAACGGACAGAAAGAACGCCCCGCCGCCGAACGCTATACGGGCAGCGCGGCGTGACGCCACCGACGAAAGCCCGTGGTCGCCTCGACTTCCTGAAAGATTCGCTTGATCACACGCGGCCGCGCCGAATGAATAAAAAAGTGCCCGCCGTCGAAGCGAAACTTCGAAAAATACCCGCCGGCATAAACGGACCAAGCATCGAGCTGCTTCGCCGTGATCTGCTCGTCGATACCGGAGAACACCGTCACCGGCGCCTGGATCACCGGCATTTCGACAGGACGATAGCCCGCCATCATACGGAAGTCGCCCCGCAGTATCGGAAGGAATAGGTCGAACAAATCTTTATTTTCGAGCAGCTCCAGCGGTGTACCTTGATAACGCAACAAGCGCTCGCGAATCTCGTCGTCCGAAACGTCGTGCTCCGCTACGGGTTTTCGTGCATGATGGTCGGGACTCCTACCCCCCGACAAGAACACGTGCTTGAGGTGCTCGAGCTTGCCCCCCTTCTCGAGCCGGCATACGGTTTCGTAGCAAAGCGCGGCCCCCATGCTGTGTCCGAACAGGACGAGCGGCAAGGGATCGAGTTGTTCGATGGCCGAGGCGATACATGCCGCGACGTCGGTCAGATCGGTCGGCTGGGGTTCGTTCAAGCGCTTGCCCCGTCCCGGCAATTGCACCGCCCGAAGCTCGATACCGGCCGGCATCAGTGCGGCCCAGGGCCGATAAGCGTGGATATCGCCCCCTGAATAGGGAATGCAGACAAGGCGCGCGATCGGGGATTCGCATTGATTGATGACCGGTAGCCACGACTGAGGATCGTTCATGAGGACGTTCGATAGGTTGGATGACTTTTTTGTAGCCGTACAGGTCGGTATATAATGACGCTTGCACACTAGGCTCGCAGCCGCTAGTGTTGCAGCTCTTTCCGCACTTCTCGTTGCAACTTACCCCATGAGCGTCAAGAAGCAAGCTCTCATCGATACCGCCGCTCGCCTTTTCGCCACCGAGGGCTATCATGCCGTCGGCGTGGATCGTATCGCCGAAGAGTCCGGCGTCGCGAAGATGACAATGTACAACCACTTCTCCTCGAAGGAGTCGCTCGTCGTCGAAGTGCTGCTTCAGAGCATGGAGCAAGCGCAGCAGTCGCTCGAGCAATGGGTGATGAAAAAGTCCGGGGCCATGCAACGGCTCCAGGCTGTCTTCGCGTGGCAAGCGCGCATGCTCAAGGCGCCCGGGCACCAAAGCACCCTATTCATCGGTGCGATATCCGAATACCACGCAGACCGCAACGAGATCATCGACATCGCCACCACTCAAAAACAGCGGCTGCGCGGTTTTATCGCTGATCTGCTGGCCGAACTGTTCGACAACGAGACGGCGGCGCGACTGGCGCGTCAAATCGTAATGCTGCTCGATGGCGCGATCATCGCCAGACAAGTCGGCGACACGAAAGCAATCGAAGAAGATGCCTGGCAGGCGACGCAGCGCCTTGTCGCGCTCGAGTTGGCGTCGAGCAAGCTGAACATCACGGTATAACGCCAGCCCCCGTCGCGCCCTGACCGGGCTGATGGTCAGCAGGGGATTGGCGTTCGTCAATGCACTTCCCGCAAGGCGTACGCTGTAACGCAAACAGCCCCAAAAAACCTTTTTCGCCTCTCATGCTTCACATGGATATCGCCACTCGGAATTTACATTCCGAGTGGCCCGAACAAATACATTACAAATATAATATTTCTGAATGTATTTTGTAATTTCTCTTTTTTTGTTGAGAACAATTCTCATAAGACATACAATTGGCACTCGAGCTTGACACTGCATGCGGGAATACTCAGCACCTCACTGCCGCTTGAGCGAAGCCATGGATTCGACGCCACAACGAAAAAAAACGACCGTTAAATATTTTGAGTCGAAAGCTCACGGGCTACGCGATCACTCCGAGAGCCCTTGCTTATTCGAGTTGATTGAAACCGTCAGTGAGTGTGTTTGCGACCATCTCATTCTGTCGCATCCGATCTTCGACTATATCGAAACAACCGCGCAGCGCCCCGAGATCAGCGCATTCGTGCACGCCGAGATCAGTCGAGAATATCTCCTGCTTGGTCTTGACGCGCCTCGCGTCCCGACCTCTGCCCAGCCGATGCCGCCGCTGCTTGGCACCCAGGGGTACTGTCCTTTCGCACGGATGGACGGCACCGCGTCCAGTCACTCCAGCGGGAATCGATATCTCGTTTTACTGCAATATCTGATGTCGAAACTTTCACGTGACGACACGGTTTTAGAACAGCAGGATAGGCTGCATATCAATGTACCGCATCATGGGCTCCCAAGCGACTGGGGCAATCTTCTTAACCGATCGAGAATGGGATCGGTAATCCTGCTCATTCAATCCAATATCTACCAACGGGTTCGCGTTGGATGCCTGAGGCTCGGGATCATTCCACAAAATTGCGACAATATTGTGTCATCGGATTCAGCGGATCATTCCATTAAAGCGGCACTGCATGCTGCATTGCGCGAGCAACCGTTTGACACGCTGGGTCAGGCCGAAGCGATTTCCGGTTTTCTCGACTGGAAGGTCGCGTATTACGATCAGCTTTTTCATACCATCCTCCGGTCGAGCTGACACCTCCGCGGCAATGCCGACTCGCGCGCACTTTCGATGCGCGGAAAGGTCTCGTGTAATGTGACGGCTTCTTTTCGATTACGTCATCATTTCGGAGACCATCGATGGCAAAAGCGAACAAGCGCACGCCCCCAGTCGACGATAACGCCTCGGCATCGCCCGGTCGGCGCCGGTTTATGACGGCACTCGTTGCGATGGTGCCGACTATTGCGAGCGCGACCGACCTCACGCGTCCCGCCGCTGCAGCTGCATCGCTGCCGGGGCCGTCAGAACGCGTGCCGGACATCTTGCCCAACCGCCCCGCGCGCGCTCGCGACATTGGTATTCGGACGGGAGTCCTCTCGCCCGGCCCGATGAATGCGATCACCGACGTGGCCGGTGTCGCGGTAGGTCACGTCACACTGAACGAAGGCGATTCCATACGAACCGGCGTCACCGCGATCTTGCCGCACGGGGGTAACCTTTTTCAGGAAAAGGTGCCGGCCGGCTTCGCGCGCGGGAATGGTTTCGGCAAATTCGCCGGGTCAACTCAGATCGAGGAACTCGGAGAAATCGAAACGCCGATCGTTCTGACCAATACGTTGTCCGTCGCGGAAGGCATTGCGGGTTGCGTCGAGTGGACGCTTAGCCACCCCGGCAACGAGCAAGTCGTCTCCGTAAACGCCGTCGTGGGTGAGACGAACGACCACTATCTCAACGATATCCGCGCGCGGGCGGTCCTCAAACAGCACGTGCTCGATGCAATACGAACGGCAACGAATGGTCCGGTCATGGAGGGTTCCGTGGGCGCGGGAACCGGTACGCAGGCATTCGGCTGGAAAGGCGGCATCGGCACCAGCTCGCGGATCCTTCCAACGGGCCTTGGCGGGTACACCGTGGGCGCGCTCGTCCAAACGAACTATGGGGGCACCCTATCGATCGACGGCACGCCTGTGGGTCAATTGTTGGGCCGTTACTATCTCAAAGACGAGATCGACGATCACGGCGGCGACGGATCGGTCGTCATCGTCATCGGCACCGATGCCCCGCTATCGGATCGCAATCTCACTCGCATGGCGCGGCGTGCTTTTCTTGGCATCGCGCGGACCGGTTCATCAATGGCAAACGGCTCCGGTGACTACGCGATCTGCTTTTCCACCGCATTGCCAGTGCGGCGCACACGCGAGCGACGCCAGAACGTCGCCACGTTCGCCGAAGTTCCGAACGAAATGGTTTCGCCGTTGTTTCAAGCCGTTTCCGAGGCAGTCGAAGAGGCGGTCTATAACGCCATGCTCATGGCTTCGACCGTATCGGGCCGAGACAACCATCGACTCGATGCAATTTCACCTCGCGTCGTCAAGGACACCATCGCCCGGTATCGCGGACAAAACACAGCCGGTTGACGGCGCTGCCTCGATTTCGATCCGCGCTTCGAATCGTCGCACGCGAGGCGAGCGCAAGCAAGCGCGACGCGGCCCTCGGCCGCTGGCGCTCGCCTCCGTAGACGAGGCAAGACCCATTTTGCTTTCGGTTACGCACGGCTTAGACTAGCGGCCAGTTCACGTACAAAACGATGAAAACGAACGCAAAGCAAAGTTAAGCAGTTCGCATCGCTGCCGGCTCTTCGCGCCGCACTTCCGATCAACCGAACCGGACCAGATCCCATGGATTTCGATGTCGTCGTTCTTGGAGCGGGCATTGTCGGCGTGTCTTGCGCAATTCATTTGCAAGACCGTTCGCGCCGGGTCGCGCTCCTCGACCGCGGCGCACCCGGCGAAGGCACGAGCTTCGGCAATGCCGGGCTCATCGAGCGCTCGGCCGTCATGCCGTTTGCTTTCCCGCGCAGTCTCGGGGCGCTGCTCCGGTACGCCCGCAACCAATCCACCGATCTCTATTGGGATTACAAAGCGCTGCCGAGCTTCGCTCCATGGCTCGCGCGTTACTGGCATGAGTCGGCGCCCGAACGCCTCGCGGGCGCCGCGCGCGACATGCTGCCGCTCGTTCGGCTCTGCGTGGACGAACACGATGCGTTGCTCGCACGCGCCGGCGCCGATGCCGCCGCCCTCGTTCATCGTCAGGGCTGGATCGAAGCGTTTAGGACCCCTAGCGAGTACTCGGCCGCCGCCAAACATGCCGAAGAGTTGGCCCGCGCGCACGGTTTGACGCTCGATACGCTCGAGGGGGCGGCGCTGCGCGAGCGCGAGCCGGCGCTCGCCGACGCGTTCTGCGCGGGCCTGCATTGGCGCGATCCCGCAAGCGTGACGGACCCGGCTGCCCTCACGAAGGCTTATGCGGCGCTATTCGAGGCCAACGGCGGGCAAATCGTGTCGGGCGATGCCGCGACGGCGCGCCCGGAAAACGACGCCTGGACCGTGCAAACGAGCAACGGGGCGATTTCGGCCCGCGAGCTCGTCGTCGCCCTCGGGCCCTGGTCCGACCTCGTCTTCGCGCCGCTCGGCTATCGCATTCCGCTGCGGGCTAAGCGCGGCTATCACATGCATTACGAAGCGACGCGCGAGGTGCCGCTCGGCCGCCCCATTTTGGATCGCGAGCAAGGGTATGTGATCGCGCCGATGCAACGCGGCTTACGCTTGACGACCGGCATCGAACTGGCCGCGCGCGAGGCCCCGCCCACCGGCATTCAACTCGACCGCGCCGAAGCCTATGCGCGCCCCGCCTTCGGTCTTGGGCAGCGCCTGGATCCACGGCCTTGGCTCGGTTTGCGTCCCTGTACGCCCGACATGCGTCCCGTCATCGGGCCGGCGCCGCGGCATCGCGGCCTTTGGTTCGCGTTCGGCCACGCTCATCACGGGTTGACGCTAGGCCCTGTCACGGGCCGCCTGCTTGCCGAAATGATGACGGGCGCGACGCCTTTTACCGATCCTCGCCCCTATCGCCCGGAGCGCTTTTAAGTCCGGTGCGCACAGCGGCGGCGGTTCTAGGCCCGGGCTTTCCGCGTCTTTAGATTCCACATGCCGCAATTACCACACGACAGTGCAAAAAAGTGTACTGATTTGTGCAAAACAACGTAAGCCACCCCCGATTATTTCCATTTGGAGAATTGTGTTTCTACGGATATAACGATGGCGATCCTGGCCGGACCCGAATACATTTAGGGAGCTCGATTCCAGGAGCTGCTATGAGGACAAAAAAGTCTCACGCTATAGACGTAAGCCGCGTCCAAATCGAAATTCTCGAACAATCCGACACGACGCTAATCATCCGTTGGGTAGAGCCCGGCCGCTGCCATTACGGGGAACAGCGCTGGCGCCGCCGTTCGGCCAATTCATCGGGAACTTGCATCGTCTCGCGCCGGGCGATTCGCCGGGGCGATGCCGTATTTCGTCCCGCGGAACGTCCCGCCCCCGCCAATGCGGCGGCCATGATCTCCGTCGAAGCATTTCGCCGTTCGGTCGAGGAATAAGTCTATTTAGCCGGCTGGGCCCCACTACGATTTCCGGTAGTTGTACGTCATTGCCGTTTATGACGTTTTCGGCGTGCCTCCGCACGCTCTCGCCGGATCCCCCTGTCGCAATTGATCAGACAGCCGTCGCTTACCGGCAAAAGCGACTCGTTCCCACTGCCGATATTCACGCGGTGAGCGCCGTTATCTCGCGCCCCATCCGCCGCCGTCTGCCCCGTCTTCGCACGCGCACCGGCGCCTGCCCGCCACATGGGTGCTCCGCACGTGAATCATCGTCATGCGAATCTCGCTGTCTATTCGAGGCGGCCTCGCCGCCGCCATCGCCGGCTACACGGTCTTGCTCGTAGCGGTCATCGCCGGTGCTGTCGCGATGCTCTCGGCGGGCAACGCCGCCCTGGCCGCCATGTACGCGGACGATACGGCCTCGCTGCTTCACCTGAAAACGAGTTCGGAGCAGTTGCTGGTCTTGCGCGGCGGTTTGAGCGAGGTGGAGCAATTGATTAGCGCCGGGCAGCCGGCCCAGGCTCAAATCGCGCGCCTGCATCGATTGCTCGCGCGAAGCAACGACGAACTGGCCGCATACCAGCGGTTGCATCGACCCGACGCAGCCGAGCAGACGCTGCACGATACGTTGCTCGCGCGCCGGCAAGCGCTCATGAGTCAAACGCTGCAAAAGGCGCTCGCCCAATTGGATGCCGACAATATGGTCGACTTTCTCGCGACCCAGCGCGAAGCGCCATCCTCGCTATTTTCCGCGTATCAAGACGCCATTGCCGCGCTCGAGGATCTGCAAGTGGCGCGCGAGCAAGCGCGTTTCGCGGCAGCCGACCTTCGCTTTCACCGAGCCCTATGGGTGCTCGGCGCCGCCGCCGCCCTCGCCGTCGCCGCAGGCTTGCTGACCCAGCGGGCGTTGGCCCGCGCCATCGTGGTACCGGTCGATTGCGCCGTGGATCATTTCGAGCGCATCGCTCGAGGCGATCTGACACAAGGCGTGTCGGTCGGGCGCATGAATGAAATGGGCCATCTGTTGACTCGGCTAGGCGAGATGCAAAGCGGCTTGGCGCGGACGGTAAGCCAAGTGCGCACGAGCACGGAGTCGATCGTCGGCGACGCTCGCGCGATCGCGCATGGAAATATGGAGCTGTCCGACCAGACCGAGCAGCAGGCGGCGTCATTGCAAGAAGCAGCCGCCAGCATCGAGCAACTGACAGCCACGGTGCGGCAGACCACGGACAATGCCCGCAATGCGCGAGCGTATGCGGTCAGCGCCGCGGAGATCGCCCTCAAGGGCGGCGATGCCATGGGGCGCGTCGTGTCGACCATGAATGCAATTTCGGCAAGCTCGGCGCAGATTGCGGGCATCGTCGGCGTCATCGAGGGCATTGCTTTTCAGACGAACATCCTCGCTCTGAATGCCGCGGTCGAAGCGGCGCGCGCCGGGGAAAACGGCCGAGGCTTCGCCGTCGTCGCGGCGGAGGTTCGGAATCTGGCGCAAAGATCGGCATCGGCGGCGAAGGAAATCAAAACGCTCATCGGCGATTCCACGCAGCGGGTCGACGGCGGCAGCGCCCTCGTCGGCGAGGCCGGTGCATTGATGACAGAACTCGCGCATGCCGTGGAACGCGTGCGCACGATCATCGCGGAGATCAGCCTCGCCTCGGAGCAACAGTCGGTCGGCATCGAACAAGTCAACGCATCGGTCGCGCACATGGAACAAGCGATGCAACGCAACGCCGCGCTGGCTGAAGAGGCGTCGGCTACCGCCGCGTCGTTGCAAGACCAAAGCCGCCGCCTCGATGAAGCGGTCGCCCGCTTCCGGCTGGCGCCCCACGGCAGTTGACGCACCGATACCATCGGCGCGGCGATTCGGTTCTATCGGCGGGACGTCTGGCCTGGTCTACTCAATGAGCCGCGTGGCCGTCCGATCACGCGAACCTCACCGAAGACTCCAGGCTACTTTCATGTCGACTCCCGATCGTTCTCACCAATTCGTGCTCACGCTCGCTTGCCCGAGCGCCGCCGGCCAAGTGGCCGCCGTCGTCGCCCTGCTCGACAAACACGGCGGCTACATCGACGAGCTCACCGTGTTCGACGACGACGCGAGCGAGCGCTTTTTCATGCGCTGCGTCTTCCACGGCGCGCGAGCGCATCACGCGCCGCTCGACATCGAGCGGCTCAAAGCGCAGTTCGCCCCGATCGCCACCGATTTCGATATGACGTGGGCGATCCACGATGCCGACGTGCGGCCCAAAGTACTCATCATGGTGTCCAAGCTCGAACATTGCCTGGCCGACTTGCTGTTCCGGTGGCGCATGGGCGAGCTGAAGATGGATATCGTCGGCATTGCGTCGAACCACACGACGCTCGAGCCGATGGCTGTGCAGCACGGTTTGCCCTTTCACTACCTGCCGCTCACCCCCGACACGAAGGCCCGCCAAGAGGCGCGGCTACTCGACTTGTTCGAGACGAGCGGCGCGCAATTGATGGTGCTCGCGCGCTACATGCAGATTCTTTCGGAAGAAACGAGCCGTAAGCTGGCCGGGCGCGCGATCAATATCCATCATTCGTTTCTGCCCGGCTTCAAGGGTGCCAAGCCCTATCACCAAGCGCATGCGCGCGGCGTGAAACTCATCGGCGCGACCGCGCACTTCGTCACCGACGATTTGGACGAAGGCCCGATCATCGAACAAGAGGTGCAACGCGTCGACCATTCGCACAGTCCGGAGCGGCTGTTGGCGGTCGGCCGCGACGTCGAATGCATCACGCTTGCACGCGCGGTCAAGGCATTCATCGAGCGGCGCGTCTTCATCAACGGCGAGCGGACCGTGGTGCTGCAGTAGGCGGGCGCGAGAGAACGCCTCCGAACGTGCCCGGCGGGCGCGGCGCTTGCGCACGCCGAAGCACGGCGCCGACCGCTACCGCGGTATCGCACGTGCCAAGGACCGGCCCCTCGGTCCCGTGCTGGCGCGCTCTCATAGGAGGCAAGATGGCCCACTCCGCCAATTCTCGCCCAGGCAGCGCCTTCGGCTCGATCGCGGCGGCTGCTTGCGCCGGCTTTGCTGCCGCGCTCGCGGTTGCCGTCGGCCGCAAAGCCGCCAGGGCCGCGTGCACGGGCGAAGGGCACTCGGTCAAGCACCGGCTGCTCGACGCGGCATCAGGCGTCATCCAGCGCAAGTACCCGCTGGAGGCGATGAGCACCTATTTGAACGGCTTCCATTTCTACGCCGACGATATGGGACGCCAAGTATCGGCCGTTCAGTTCTGTACGCATTTGCGGCACGACTTGCATCAATGTGTGATCTTCGATTCCAATCGCCCCGACGCAAGGCTGATCGGGATCGAATACATCATCAGCGCCGAACGTTTCCGCGCCTTGCCGGACGATGAAAAGCGGCTCTGGCATAGCCATCACCACGAGGTCAAATCGGGCTTGCTCGTGGCGCCTGGGATTCCCGAGCTCGCCGAGCGAGCCTATTTTCAAGACCTGGTAACGACTTACGGAAAAACCTTTCACACCTGGCAGATCGATCGCGCCGACTTCCCGTTCGGCATCCCGCAACTGATGATGGGTTTCACGGCGGACGGCCAGATCGACGAACAACGCGTCGCGGATCGCGATTGCAAGATCGGCGTGTCGTCATCGGAACGCCGGCGCTTGCGCGAGTCGATTCCGATGCCCGAACTTATCCCCGGCGCCAACGGATGGGAGAGCGGGCACGCCGTCCAAATCTGCGCATGCGAGCAGCCCTTTCGCCGTTGATACGATCGCCCGTTGCAAAAAAAGCGGGACGCAGCGGCCGTCACGACCGTGCGCCCCGGATGGGACACGCTCGAACCCGTTGCCGAGTGTTATTTCACATCGGCAATCCAATCCGACACGCGATCGGGATGCGCCGACACCCATGACTTCGCCGCATCCACGGGCTTCGTTCCGTTTTGGGCCGCCAGCATCACGCCGTCGATCTCGCCCGGCTTCCACTGAAACTTCTTCAAGAACTCGACGACCTGCGGCGCTTTCTTCTGCAACTCGGGGTTGATTACGTTGTCGACGTGCTCGGCGCCCCCGAACACCTTCTTCGGATCGTCCAGAAACTTCAGCTTCCACTTCGCGAACATCCAATGCGGCGCCCAGCCGGTCACGACGATGGCCTTGTTCGCATGAATATCGCGAGCCAGCTCGGCCGTCATCGCGCTGCCCGAGCTAGGCATCAACTGATAATCGAGGTTGTAGGCCTTGATCGCGTCGTCGGCTTTCTTCATGACGCCGGCGCCGGCGTCGATCCCGACGATGCGTCCGCCGAAATCGCCCTTTTGCGCCGCGAGGTCGGCGATCGACGCCGCTTTGACGTCGACCGGCACGACGAGCCCGATCTTAGCGTCGTTGAAATTGGCGCCGAGGTCTTCGACCTTCGATTTGTATTGCTCCCAATACGCGCCGTGCGTGGCGGGCAACCAGGCCGACAGCGTCGCGTCGAGATCGCCGCGCGCCACGCCGCCCCACATCACGCCGGCCGCCACGGGCACGAGCTTGACGGGGTAGCCGAGCTTCGTTTCGATGACTTGCGCCGCCACGTTCGATGTCGCGACGCTGTCGTCCCAGCCTTCGACATAGCCGATTTTGATCGTGGGCTTGCCGTCCGCCAACGCGGGAATGGTGCCGGTCAGGACCGCGCCGAGCGCGGCCGTCATCAGCAATCGTCTGAGTAGGTTCATGATGGTCTCTCCTGGTCTATCCGCGGCGCGGGTGTCACAGGCTTTAGATTGAGGAGCCATAAATCGCCTGTGAGTGCGGTTTCCGACATGCGCTTGTCCACAAGCGACGAGCGCGTGTCGCTATTTGTCGACGATAAGATCGCTGAGCGGCTTGCTGCAGCAAAGCAGCACCATGCCCTGATCGATCTCGCGTTGACGGATTCCGCCGTTATGACGCATATCCACCTGCCCCGAAACCAATTTGACCTTGCAGGTACCGCACATGCCTTGCGTGCACGAAGCGGGCAGACGAACGCCCGCGCGCTTGGCGGCATCGAGCACGTGTTCGTGCCCGCCGCACTCGATATCGCGGCGCATCTTCGCGAACGTCACCGAATACGTCGCCGCACCGTCGCTAGGCGCTTGCGCCGTAGGGGTGGCCGCGCCTTCCAAAGCCGCTGCCTGCTCGGCCGCGGGCAACGCGTCGAACGAGAAACTTTCCTCGTGATAATGCGCGCGGTCGAACCCGGCTTCGGCCAGCATCTCGCGCACCGCCTTCATATAGGGCGCCGGGCCGCAGGTGAAGATCTCGCGCTCCATGAAGTCGGGCGCGATCAGCCGCAGTAAAGGTAATGTCAAGAAGCCGGTGATGCCGGGCCATGTCGTGCGCTGCCCGATGCGCTCGCACACGAACGAGGTCCTGAAATGCTGCTGATTGGCCGCGATCAAGTCCAGCTCGCGCGCGAAAATGATGTCGTCGGGCGTACGCGCGCTGTGCACGAAGACGATATCGCGGTCCTCGCCCAGCTCGTGGTGCGAGCGGCTCATCGACATCAACGGCGTGATGCCCGAACCCGCGGACAAGAACAGATACTTTCCAGCCGCATGACGCGCACAGGTAAATTCACCGGCCGGCCCCAGCACGCGGATCGAATCGCCGGCACGGAGATGGTCGTGCAGCCAATTCGACACTTTCCCGCCGGGCACGCGCTTGACCGTGATCGAAATCGTATGAGGCCGCGTGGGCGGCGACGAAATCGTGTAGCAGCGATTGATCGTCTCGCCCTCGATGTCGAGTTCGAGCGTGATGAACTGCCCGGGCTCGAACGCGAACGTTCGGCCCGTACGCGACATGAAGAAAAAGCTCTTTACGTCGTGCGTCTCCTGCCGCACTTGGCAGCAGACGAGCGTTTCCTCCGCATCGCTCGTCCACGGCTCGCCGGGGGCGCGCCAAAACGACGGCCGCGTAAGGCGCCCGTTCGCCGGTTCGAAGGGTTGCGCGTCTCGCATCATGTCGTGCCTCGTCTATCCGCTAAGCGCCGACGTGAACGCCCAAGCGCCGGATGTACCAATCGCAGAACTTTTCCACGAGCCCTTCCGTGTACGGCGAATATGGGCCCGGCTCGTAGGCGCTGCTGCCCGCCCCGCGCTGCGAGAACTCGACGAGCGCGCGATCCTGTGCGTTGGTGGCGTTCCAAACGGCCGTCAGATTTTCGACGTCGTAGTCCACGCCCTCGACGGCATCCTTATGCACCATCCATTTCGTGCGAACGAGCGTCTTGCCGGCCGAGAGCGGAATCACCGAAAACGTGACGATGTGGTCACTCATGAAGTGGTGCCATGAATTGGGCTGCGTCCAAAACGAAAGCCCACCCAAGTCGGCCTGTTTGAATTCGCCGAGCAATTTCTTCGATGCGACCTTCGCATCGAGCGTCTGCGATTCGCCGCTGCGATCGAGCGGCAAACGCTGGGTGCGGAAACCGGTCACGTCGCTCAATCGATCGATCTCTACCGACGGCAAGCTCATCGCTTCCCACTGCGCGGCACGCTCGACGCACGTCCGCTCGAACGCGGCCATCCCTTCGGCGTTGGCCGGCGACGGCTGATAGCCGAACCCGTATTCGTAAAGCGAAATCGTCAGTTCGGGATGGTTCGCGACGCAGTGGTAGCACTCGCGATTGTTCTCCATCGTGAGCTTCCAGTTGCCCTCCTCGATGATGTCCACCTGCGCGGCGATCTTGCAATTGGGCAGATCGTGCGGCAGCAAGTACGGCTCCATCGCCGCTCGCATCACGGCGAAATCGGCCGGCGGCTCGTCGGCCAAGCAAATGAAAATCAAGCCGCCCAAGCTCTCGACGTGCACGGACTTGAGACTATGCTTGCAGCGGTCGAATTTCTCGCCCATGTGTTCGGCGAACATCAGCGCGCCGCTCAAGTTGTAGGTCCAACTGTGATAGGGACAAACGATATTCCCCACGGTGCCGCGCTCTTCGTTGCACAAGCGCGCGCCTCGGTGCCGGCATACGTTGTGGAATGCGCGGATCGACATATCGTCGTCCCGTACGATCAGTACCGACTCGCCGGTCAGCTCGACGGTCACGTAGTCGCCGGGCTCGGGAATATCGGGTTCGACCGCTACATGGATCCAGTGCTTGTGGAAGATCGCTTCCATATCGAGCGCGAAGATCTCCTCGCTGAGATAAAACGGCGCCTCCAGGCTGTAGCCTTGTTTGCGCCGATCGATGAGCGCGCGAATGTCTGCGGATACGGTCATGTCTGCTCCGGATGCTTACTTGCTTTAAGTGCTTGGAACGCGTTACGTGCGAATTCAGTAATCGACGAGTCGATGCTCCCGCAAATACCCCAAGATCGCTTGTGCTTTTTCGACCGAAGTCCCTTCAATTACGACGTTTCCGCCACGGCTCTCCGTCGTCGTGGCCGTCAGCATGCGGGCATGTCCGGAGCGCTTCTCCGCGGCGGCGAGCTTGACCGGCTTGCGATGCGCGGGGGCGATTTGCCAAGCGTCGGCGTCCGAGTCGGGCGCGCAGGCCACGCGCTGCGGCTCGATCGAACCCTCGACCGCGCGCGCATAGGCATAGCGCGGCGCGGCGCCCGCTTGCGGATGCACGGTCACGACGGCCGGCAGCGCCGCGTCGATACGACGGCGAAAACCTTTGGGCAAAAACTGCGTCACCGCTGCACGCTCGCCTTCGATCGCCAAGTCGAGCGCGGAATCGATCAGCGCATAACCGAGCGCATCCGCTACGCGATACGGCAGCATGCCCGTGTCGTAAGCGCCTTCGGCGCGCATCCCCGTCAGCACGAGCGGCACGCCGCGCAGACGATCGGCGAGCAGCGCCGCGGCGTCGTCGGCATCGCCGCATGTCAGGACGTCCACGCGAGGCGCGCCCAGCGCCAAGTAATCGGTCAACGCGAGATTCGATGCGTCGCCCGCGTGCACCACGTCGAGCGCGGCGCCATGCGCTCTAGCGAGCGTACGGGCCATTTCAAGCGCGCAGGCGTCGTTTCGGCTGTAGCAGGAGACGCCGCTGACGCGATGCCGCCCGACCGAGACGAGTACCGCGATCCGATTCAGTTTCGAGTCCGCTTTCATGCTGCCAATCCCTCCCGAACTGGGGTACCCGCGACAGGGCCGGCCTGGCCCTGGCCGCCTTGCTTCGCCGCGCCGACCGCGTCCGCCAACGCGCGCATCGCCGATTGGGCATCGGCGATCACCGTCAGGTTCGCGCGCTTGACGATCGGAGCACTGGCGTCCAAGTTGACGGCGATCACATGGCGGCAATCCTTGATGCCCTGCAGATGCTGGACGGCGCCCGAAATGCCGAACGCGATATAGACGCTCGCGTTGACGGTCTTACCCGTCGCGCCCACTTGCTTGTCGCGCGTGAAATGGCCGTTGTCCACCGCGACGCGGCTCGCCCCTATCGCCGCGCCGAGCGTGCGGGCCAACGCCTCGAATGCGGCGATGTCCGTTACGCCGTTGCCCGCGGAGATGATGAAGTCGGCCTCTTCGAGAGCCACCTGCGCCGCATCGAGTTGAGCCGTGCCGTGATCGCCGTAGCGGCCGGCATCGTGCCAAGGCTCCGCCGCGCGGCCCGATTTGAGCGCGGCCGGCTCACCGGAGCCGACGAACGGCAGTTTGGCCGAGACGGCGTCGGGTGCCAGCAGGATCACCTCGGGCAACGGGCGCGTGGCGAACGAACGCCCAGCATCCACATAACAGCCTACGTGCCCCGCATCGATTTCGACGACGCGCGTGGCGATGCTGGCGCGCGTTTGCGCGGCGTACCGGCGTCCCAGATCGCCGTCGCCGGTCGCGTTATCGGGCATGAAGATATGGGCGGGCGCGAACGCTTGAACGCAATCGCGCAACGCGGCGAGCGCCTGATCGGGCGCGAACGCCGGCCTCGCCAACAGCGGCAACTGAACGACCTTGTCCGCGCCGAGGGCGGCCGCATCGTCGGTCAATTCGCCGAAGACGAGCAAGACCACCTCCGTCTTTGCGTCCGCCAGGATCGCGGCGGCGGCCACGGCTTGCCGCGCGTGTTCGTCCAGTGCCCCGCGGTCGCTGTGCGCGACGGCCAGCAGCGTGCGCAGGCCCGCTTCGTAGACGCGCTTGGGCTTCGGCGCCGCCGCATGCGCGCCACGCAAGGCCGCGAATTCGGCCGCATCGACCAGGCCGGCGGCCCGCTCGTCCCCGAGCGTAATGCGCCTAAGCCCCGACGCGGCGATGACGAAAGGCCGGCGCGGATCGATTCGTTTGACGGTGTTCATCGGTCATCACTCCAAGGCGCTAGCCACGAGTTCGGCAACGTCGAGCACTTCCGGGCGCGGCCCCACGACGCCTTCGAGCATCGCCGTGCAGTTCGGACAGCCGACCGCGACCACTTCGGCGCCGACCGCGCGCGCATCGGCCATGCGGATATCGGGAATGCGCGCCTTGCCGGGGATATCGGTCAACGGTGCGCCGCCGCCTCCGCCGCAGCAGCGCCCCCGCATGCCGTGGCGCTCCATCTCGATCACCTTGATGCCGATCGATTTGAGCGCGCGCCGCGGCGCTTCGATTTCGCCGTTATAGCGCCCGAGGTAACAGGGGTCGTGATAGGTGATGCGCTTATCCGCCAATGCCGCCGATGCCTTCGGCGATACGCGCCCCGATTGCACGAGTTCCGCCAGGAGGCTCGTGTGGTGCTGAACCTCGTAGCGCGCGCCGAACGCGCGGTACTCGTTGCGCAGGCTATGCATGACGTGCGGATCGGCCGTGACGATCCGTTTGAAGCTGAGCGCGTCCAAGGTACCGATCATGCGCCGCGCCATCGCACGAAACGTCGCTTCGTCGCCGAGACGCCGCGCGACGTCGCCCGTGTCGGCCTCGTTGCCGCCCAGCACGGCGTAATCGACACCCGCTGCATTGAGGACCTTGACGAGCGCGCGTAGCGTGCGTTGGTAACGCATGTCGAATGCGCCTTCGCCCGCGATCAGCAGTACATCGACAGCGACGCCGGGTTGCGCCACGCGCGCGTTCAGGTCGACCGCCCAGTCGTAGCGCGCGGCGATGTCATAACCGCCAGCGCTGCCCGTCTCGCGCAGGTTGGCAAGCACCTCGGGCGCCTTGCCCGGGATATCGCCCTCGGTCAGCGTGCGATTGCGGCGCATGTCGACGATCGCATCGACGTGTTCGATCAGCATCGGGCACTCTTGTACGCAGGCACGGCACGTCGTGCACGACCAGATCGTGTCCGCCTCGATCAACCCCGACACGATCGGTCCGTTGGGGCCGCCGCCGTGACGGCCGACGGCGATACCCGGCGTCGGACTACCCGCATAGGCGGCATCGGTGCCGCCGACCATGCCGACGACGAGATCCTGAATCAGCTTCTTTGGATTGAGCGGCTGCCCCGCGGCGAACGCGGGACACGCGGCTTCGCATTTGCCGCATTGCACGCAGGCGTCGAAGCTGAGCAACTGGTTCCAACGAAATTCGACCGGCTTGGCGACCCCGTATTCGCGGTGCTCGAGGTCCGGAGCCTTCAGCGCGGTGGGAGGCGTGGCGTCGCCGCTACCCGTGTAAGCCGCGCGCGTGGCCGCGAACCGCTCCTGGCGCGGGTGAAACGCGAGATGCAGCAAACCGGCGATCGCGTGTTTCATCGGTCCGCCCTTTGCAGCGCCCAACGTCATCGCGAATGCCCCCATGCCGATCAACACCGCGCAAACCACGGCGAACGCACGCGACATCGCCGCGGCCGGCGCCACGGTGAACAGCAGCAATCCGAGCGCGAACGAGCCCAGCAGCCACGGTAACGCATTCCACGGGCCGCGGGAAAGCCGCGCCGGAGCTTGACCCGCCCGCCGGCGGCGCCATACGAACACCGCGCCGATCAACATCGCGAGCGCCGCGAGAAAGATGAGTTTATCGAGCCATGGCGAATAGATGGCTAGACCGTAGTTGACGAACACCAGCGCCAGCGCCGCGATCGCACCGCCCGCGGTGGCGACGTGGGTTTTGGCGATGTAGGGATCGCGCGCCACGACATGATGCAGATCGACGAAATACCGCTTGGGGATGGCGAATAGATTCGTCACGCCGAAAGCGCCGGGCGCCGTGGCCCGCCCGAGCCGCCAGTAGGCCGAGCGCTTGGCGACGGCAAACGCGAGCCCCGCCACCGAGAGCCACAGCAAGGCCGTGATCAGAAATGCCGGGCTCATGATTAGAAGTCCTTACAAAGCCGCAGCGCATCGTAAATCGCGCCGTGGATGTTATGCATGGAGATGCAATCGCCGACGCGGAACAGCAGAAAGCATCCGTTGCCGAGCGTCTCCGAAAGCCACGGCTGCGGCTCGGCGGCAAAGAGCTTGTGCACGTCGGTTTGCCCGCGATTGACCGATTCCGGCTTGAGCTTCCAATAAAGCGAATCGTTGGGCGTACTGCCGTTTTCGATCACGACTTGATCGACGGCGCGCTCCTCCTGCTCCTCGGTGTACTCGTTGCGCAGCACGGCGATCGTCTTGCCGTCTTCCTCGTAGACGCGGTCGAGCCAGTAGTTCGGCGTATGGACCACGCCCTGGGCATAGAGGCGTCGATAGAAAATCGGGAACGTCGTGCCGCCGCAATCGTCGGCAACCTTCACGTCGGGCGTCACGATCTCGACGTTCGACCCGCGGCTCGAAATGAAATCGGCGACGCCGGCGCCCGCGTGGGTGCTGACGCCGTCATAGACGAGCACGTTCTGCTTCGGCGCGACGCGGCCCGAGAGGATGTCCCAAGAACTGACCGCGATGCCTTCGGACACGCCCCAGGCGGCGACCTGATCGGAGAACGCGCGCCCTCCCGTGGCGAGCACCACGATGTCCGGCTTCTCGGCCATGATCGTATTCGCATCGGCTTGCATGCCGAGACGCCGGTCCACGCCGAGGCGCTTCGTTTCCATATCGAACCACCGCACGATCCCGGCCATCTGCTCGCGCTGCGGGGCCTTCGCGGCCAGATTGATCTGCCCACCCACCTCCGCGTTCTTCTCGAACAGAACGACGTCATGGCCGCGCGAACGCGCGACGCGCGCCGCCTCGAGTCCGGCCGGCCCCGCGCCGACGACCACCACCTTGCGCTTCGGCCCGCGCGATTTTTCGATGACGTGCGGCATCGTGGCCTCGCGCGACGTCGCCGCATTCTGCACGCACAGCACGTCCAGGCCGTTGTATTGCCGATCGATGCAATAGTTGGCGCCCACGCACTGTTTGATTTCGTCTTCACGCCCGTCGCGGATCTTGATGACCATGTGCGGGTCGGCGATCTGCGCGCGCGTCATGCCGACCAGATCGATCATCCCCGAGGCGAGCAAACGCTCGGCCTGCCCCGCGTCGCGAATGCTTTGCGCGTGCATGACCGGAACCTTCACGACCGATTTGATACCGGCCGCCAGGTGAACGAACGGCTCGGGAGGCAAGGCCATCGGCGGCATGCAGTTGGCCAGCGTGTTATGCGTATCGGCGCCCGATCCGATCACGCCCAGATAGTCGATGAGCCCGGTCTCCGACATCGCCTGGGCGATCTCCTTCAGTTGCTCGTGATCGAGGCCGTCTTCATGAAATTCGTCGCCGCACATGCGCAGCCCCACGACGAAATCGGGCCCCACCGCCTCGCGCACGGCCCTCAACACCTCGACGCCGAAGCGCAGCCGATTCGCAAGCGAGCCGCCCCATTCATCGGTCCGGAAATTCGTGCGGGGACTCCAGAATTGATCGATCAAGTGCTGATGGGCGGCGGAGATTTCGATACCGTCCATGCCCGCTTGCTGAACGCGCTTGGCCGCCGCCGCGAAATCGCCGATGATGCGGCGGATCTCTTCGACTTCGATCGTCTTCGCATTACCGCGGTGAACGGGCTCGCGCACCCCCGAGGGCGTCATCAAATGCGGCCAATGCTCGCCGTGAAAGGCGGAGCGGCGTCCCATGTGCGTCGCCTGAATCATGATCTTGGCGCCGTGGCGATGCATGGCCTCGGCGAGCCGGTTCAACGGATCGACGATGCGATCGGTCGAGAGATTGACCGACTTCCACCATCCCTGCGGGCTGTCGATCGACACGGGACTCGAGCCGCCGCATACCGCCAAGCCGACGCCGCCCTTCGCCTTTTCCTCGTAGTACCGGATATAGCGATCGCCGGGCAGCCCACCTGGCTCCGCGTAGACTTCCGCATGCGCCGTGCTGACGATGCGGTTGCGCAGCGTCAGCTTGTTCAGCGTCATCGGTTTGAACAAATGGGGATAGCGCATGTCGATCGACCTCGAACGTATTCTTTGACGAGCCGTATTGCTAAATCGCGGTGCGGCGTAGCGTTGCCGGCTAATCGGCCAGCGGCGAAACTTCGAATACGCAGTAGGCGTGGCCCTCGCCCGCGCACTGCGTTTCCTTCGATTGCGAACGCGGAGCGTGGCCGCCCGCACCCGCCGTATCGTTCACCCAGTCCATCGCGCCTGCGAACCAGCCGGCAAACATGTAGCAAAGCTTGCCTTCCTTCTCCGGCTGCGCGAGAACGAACGAGGAATGGCGCAACTCGATGCGCGCGTGCGCGCGCGCGGGGTCGGCCTCGGCAATCGTGAACAGCCCCCATCCGCGTTGCGAGAGGCGCTTCAGGTAGTGCTCGAACACGGCCATGCCCACGAGGCCGTGCTGCTTGGCTTCCTTATCGCACCAGTGGTAGGCCGATTTGTAGCCGGCGCGATAAAGAATCTCGGCATAGGCGTCGCGTCCGAGCGCTTCTTCCACGGCAACGTGGTTATTGGTGAAAAAATGGCGCGGCACATACAGCATCGCCAGCGCGTCGGTCGTCCATACGCCCGTGTTGGGATCGACGTCGATCGGAAGTTGCGGTTGCATCGGATGGTCCTCGTTCGAATTCAATTGCGGTGCGTTATGCGCCCCATACTTCGCCGAATACGCGCACCCAGTTCTCGCCCATGATCTTGCGGATGCGCGTCTCGCTCCATCCGGCGCGTTCCATCGCCGCCGTGAGGTTCGGAAACTCGCCGATCGTGCGAATGCCCTCCGGATTGACGACCTTGCCGAAGTTCGTCAAGCGGCGGTAACGGCCCTTGTCATGCGTGAGCCAATCAAAGAAATCGACGCTATAGCCTTGCGTGAAATCCGTGCCGATCCCGACGGCGTCCTCGCCGATCAGGTTCACGACGTAGTCGATCGCTTCGATATAGTCCTCGACGGTCGCATCGATACCGCGCTTCAGAAACGGAGCGAACATCGTGACGCCGACGAAACCGCCGGCATCGGCGATCTCTTTCAGTTGGGCATCGGTTTTATTGCGCGGATGCTCTTTGAGCCCCGACGGCAGGCAATGTGAATAGCAGACCGGTTTTTTGGAAAACGCGATCGCCTCCGAGGACGTGTTGCCACCCACATGCGACAGGTCGACCATGATCCCCACGCGGTTCATCTCGGTGATGACTTCACGGCCGAAGTCGGACAACCCGCCGTCGCGCTCGTAGCAACCCGTGCCGACGAGGTTCTGCGTGTTGTAGCAAAGCTGCACGACGCGTACGCCCATGTCGTGGAACGCCTCGATGTAACCGATGTTGTCCTCGAAGGCATGGGCGTTTTGAAAGCCGAGGATGATCCCCGTTTTGTTCTCTTGCTTGGCGCGCAAGATGTCGGCCGTCGTGCGCACGAGCGTCAGGATCTCGCCGTACTCGCGGATTTGCTGTTTCATCAGCGCAATGTTGTCGACGGTTTTCGGGAAGCTCTCCCAGACGGACACCGTGCAGTTCGCGGCCGTAATGCCGCCTTTGCGCATGTCTTCGAACACCGAGCGTTCGAATTTGGAGATATTCAGACCGTCGATGACGATACTGTTTTCGTGAAGAGTGGACATCGATTGCTCCTGGCGTGGATGATGGGTACCGGTCAATAGATCGGGAACCGCTCGCACAGGGCGAAGATCTCGCGCCGCACGCGTTGCTCCGTTTGCGCGTCGCCTTCGGGGTGACGCGTCAATGCCTCGAACACCTCGAGAATCAGCCTGCCGATTTGCTCGAATTGCGCGACGCCGAAGCCGCGCGTCGTGCCCGCCGGCGTGCCCAGACGAATGCCCGAGGTCACCGTCGGCTTCTCGGTATCGAACGGAATGCCGTTCTTGTTGCAGGTGATGCCCGCGCGTTCGAGCGCGGTCTCCACCTGCGTGCCCTTCAAACCCTTCGGCCGTAGATCGACGAGCAGCAAATGGTTGTCGGTGCCGCCCGTGACGAGATCGACACCGCCTTCGCGCAGCACGGCGCCGAGCGCCTGTGCGTTGGCCAGAACGCGATCGACGTAGCCCTTGAAGCCGTCTTCGAGCGCTTCGCCGAAGGCCACCGCCTTGCCCGCGATGACGTGCATGAGCGGCCCGCCCTGCAAGCCCGGGAAGACGGCCGAGTTGATCTTCTTGGCGACGTCTTCGTCGTTCGTCAGAACGAAGCCGCCGCGTGGGCCGCGCAGCGTCTTATGCGTCGTCGAGGTGACGACATGGGCATGTTCGATCGGGTTAGGATGGCGCCCGGCCGCGATGATCCCCGCGATGTGCGCCATGTCGACCATCAGCTTCGCGCCGACGCTGTCGGCAATGGCGCGAAAGCGCGCGAAGTCGAGGACGCGCGGATAGGCGGAGAACCCCGCGATGATCAAACTCGGGCGGTGTTCGGCGGCCAGCGCCTCGATCTGGTCGTAATCGATCCGCATCGTGTCCCGGTTCACGCCGTATTGCACGGCATTGAACCACTTGCCCGAGAGCGCCGGCTTGGCGCCGTGCGTCAAATGCCCGCCCGCATCGAGCGACATCCCCAGCACCGTATCGCCGGGCTTGGCGAGCGCGAGCATGACAGAACCGTTGGCTTGAGCGCCGGAGTGAGGCTGGACATTCGCATACGCCGCGCCGAACAGCCGCTTCACGCGCTCGATCGCGAGCGCCTCCACCTCATCGACGAATTCGCATCCGCCGTAGTAGCGCTTGCCCGGATAGCCTTCCGCATACTTATTGGTCAGCACCGAGCCTTGTGCTTCGAGCACGGCGCGCGAAACGATGTTCTCCGATGCGATCAACTCGACCTGCGACTGCTGGCGCTCGAGTTCGCGAAGCACAGCCGCGCGCACGGGGGCGTCGCGGTCGGCAAGCGTCTGCGTGAAAAACGGCTCTGAATTCGACATGGCGTATCCGTAGTGAGGGCGCGGCGCACTGTGCGGCTCGGCGCCGCCGGCGTTCGTTGGCGACGGCTCTATTCTTGTCTTTCGCCTTTTTTGCGGATTGACGAATTCAGACGCGTTCTTTACCTTTTCCGACACGCGCGTCCGTTTTGGACAAGTCGGATGCGCGACGCCGATGCGACGGCGGCAGCTACGCACGCGCCGAACGTGACGCGTTGCGCCGCCGTTCCGCCGTCGTATCGCAACGCAGCACGAACGCACCGTCGTCATGCCGGAAACGGCCCGGGTTGGGGCACGGCGCACGGCCGCGGTGCAATATCGGGCGCCGTATCAGCGCGGTATAGGGTTAAGCCGTATGGCATGCTTGTTGCCCTGGAATCCACAATGAAACGCGCCGGCTCGGCGGTAGCCGTAGCAGCTTTAGATCGGATTCCAAGGAACGCCCCATGTCCCCTGACCGCACTGCATCGCTGTCGAACTTCGCGTTCATGACCTTGCCGAACTTCACGATGATCGCGTTCTCGAATGCGGTCGAAGTGCTTAGGATGGCTAACTATCTGAGCGGACAGACGCTTTATCGATGGACCGTGGTCAGTCCGGACGGCGGGCCCGTCATGGCCAGCAACGGTCTGGCCGTCGAAACGGTCCCGGTGACGTCGCTGGAACAGCAACCCGACGTCGTCTTCGTTTGCGGCGGCATCGACGTGCAGCATTCGACGACGAATGCGCATTTGTCTGAACTGCGCCGCTTCGCGCGTTCGGGCATTGCGCTCGGCAGCCTGTGTACGGGCACCTATGCTTTGGCCCGAGCGGGTTTGCTCGACGGCTACGCGTGCGCGATCCACTGGGAAAACATGTCGGCGTTGAAGGAGGAGTTCCCCGGCACGCGCTTCCTGAAAGAGCTTTTCGTCGTCGATCGCGACCGCATCACCTGCACGGGCGGCGTTGCGCCGCTCGACATGATGCTCCACCTGATCGCGCCGCGTATCGGCACGCCTCGGGTCACCCAAATCGCGGAACAGTTCATCGTCGAGCACGTGCGCGATACGAGCGCTCAGCAGCGGATGCCGCTCGTCGCCCGCTTGGGCTCGGCGAACAAGTCGTTGTTCGAAGTCATCGCGCTGATGGAAAACAACATCGAAGAGCCGCTATCGCGCGAGGAGCTGGCGCGGCTCGCGAATATGTCGCAACGCCAGTTGCAGCGGCTATTTCGAGAGCATCTCGGCATGACGCCGACGCATTACTATTTGACGCTTCGCTTGCGCCGCGCGAGGGAACTGCTGTTGCAGACGGATATGTCGATCATGCACATCACCATGGCATGCGGCTTCCAATCGGCATGCCACTTCAGCAAGAGTTATCGCGATGCGTTCGGCACCGCGCCGACGCGCGAACGACGCAAGCAGGTGGCACCGCTCGCGCGCCCCGTGGCGGCGCCCGCGGTTCCCGCGTTGCATGTATGAACGCGGTTGGGCTTAAACCGTTTTTGGATTAGTGGACGAACTTAAGCAGGCCAACGATCAAACCTGTCATCCCGAGCATCGTACCGACGTACCACTTGATAAGCTCAGCCTTCGTTTCAGCCAATCGCACGGCAACGCTGGCATCGAGCGCGGCGATGTCCTGCTCCAGCGCTGCAATGTCTTGTTTGGTGGCGATCTGATTGTCGACGATCTCGCGCAGTGCGTGCGCCTGCCCCTTGGCTTGTTGGGGGGTAAAGCCCACCGACTCAAGCTTTTCAGCGTAAGCAAGGGTGTCAAAAACGATGGCGGTCATGCGTTGGCGAGAAAGGGCGTTGATGTGAGTCATCATATCGCTCGCTCAAAACAAATGCAATGCCTATGTTGCATTTCGCTGCACCGTAAGCACCAACCCTCGATAAGCGTCCGCTTCTTTCGGGGGAACGGTCGCGCCGGTTTTTTCATATCGGCCGATCTGCTGGCGCGTCAAGCCCCAGCGCTCCGCAAGCTCTGTCTGGGTCAATCCGGCTTTCTTGCGCAGGGCCTGCGCGTCTTCGCCGTAGAGCACGTCTACATCCCTCATGGTTCGTCGTCAGATGGAACGCGTATGTTCCATCCATCATACATCACGCTGTTTCAATAATGGTCGGGACCACACCGTCGTCAATCGGCGGCCCACGCCTCGCCCAGCCGCCGTACGATCGCGCCGGCCTCACGTAGCGAGGCCACGTTCGTAAATCCCATCAGTATGCCTTTCTCTCCAGCACGGGCGCTCGCATAGCGCTCCGACAGCGGCTGGCAGTTCAGCCCCGCCTGCTGCGCGCGGCGCGCAAGGGTTCGGTCGCTCACGCGCCCGCGCACGCGTACGATCAAATGCATGCCGCCGCGCGTCTGATCGATCTCGATCCGCTCGCCGAACGTGGTTCGTAACGCTTGAGCAAGCCAGTCGCGGCGTTTTGCGTAAAGCAAGCGCATCTTCTTCAAATGGCGCGCGAAGTGGCTTTGCGCGAGAAAATCGGCCGCGACCGCTTGCGTCATCCGTGCCCCGCACCCCGGCGCCGCGCGAACGGCTCTATCGACCCGAGGCACGAGCGCATCCGGCACGACGAGATACCCAAGCGATAGCGCGGGAAAAAGCGTCTTCGAAAAACTTCCCGCATAGAGCACCCGATCGCTCGAATCGAGACTCTTGAGCGCCGGCAGCGTCGGGCCCGCGTAGTGAAACTCGCCGTCGTAGTCGTCTTCGACGATCCAAGCATTCGCCTTCGCTGCCCATTCGAGCAACATCAGTCTGCGCGCCGCCGTCATCGAGACGCACAACGGCGCTTGATGCGAAGGCGTGACGACCGCCAAACGCGCATGCGGCGCGAGCGTTCTCCCCCGCGTTACGTCCAAGCCCTCTCGATCCACGGGAACAGGCGTCACCGCCATCGATGCGCATTCCAAAACGGCACGCGTGGGCGGATAACACGGGTCCTCGATCCATACCGCATCGCCCCGCTCGAGCAACGCAGCCGCTGCGAGCGCGAGGCTGGCACGATAGCCCGAGGTGACGAATATCTGCGCCGGCCGGCAAGCGACGCCGCGCGAGACGAGCAAATACGCGGCGATCGCCTGCTTGAGCGCGGCTTCGCCCGTCGGATCGCCATAGCCGAAATCGGCCGGCAGCGTAGCGCGAGCGCGGCGGCCCGCAAGCCTCGACCAGACCTTGCGCGGGAAAGCGTCCAAGGCAGGGATCCCGAGTTGAAGCGGCAGCGGGGGTGCCGATGCGACCGAGCGGGTCTCGCGTCCGTGGCTCGCGGCCGAAGCGCCGCCCAGGGCAAGACCGTGCACCTCGGGAACGCCGCGGGAGGATACCGGCAGGTTCGGCGAGACGATCGTCCCCGCCGGCCCGCGCGCCAATAAATACCCCTCTCCCGCGAGCCGTTGATAAGCCGCTTCGACCGTGCCACGGGCCACCCCCAGTTCGCTGGCCAGCACGCGAGCGGAGGCCACGCGCGCGCCGGGCATAAGCGCACGCGTATCGATGGCGGTGCGAATCCGATCGTAGATCTGCAGCGCGAGCGGGATCCGATTGCGCCGGTCGATGCGTGCGATCTGTCCGCTTTGGACCCCTGCGATTTTCGGCATCTTCGATGGCCTAGTCGTTTTCTTCATTTTTGGCTCTTCGCACTGGTGCATCCAAGCGACACACTGGCGCCAGTCTACAGCGGAGGATCCGACCATGAACGGAAAGGTACTTTTGGCCGGCGCGGCCGGAGCGATCGGCGTCGCGCTGACGCCGTTGCTCGTCAAGTTCGGCTACGAGGTCTACGGCACGACACGCCGACTCGAACGGATGGACGGCATTCGCGCGGCCGGCGCGCACCCCGTGCTCGTCGATATCTTCGACCGGGAAACCCTGACTCATGCGATCGAATCGATCGAACCGTCGATCGTCATTCATCAATTGACCGATTTGCCGCCCGGACTCGCGCCGCACTTGATGGGAGACGCGGTCGCCCGCAATGCGCGCATTCGCAGCGAAGGCACGGCCAATCTCGTCGCGGCCGCACGCGCGGCCGGGTGCGGCCACATCGTCGCCCAGAGCATCGCATGGGCCTATGCGCCGGGCGCCGCTCCCTATAGCGAATCGCAGCCGCTCGATCTCGATGCCCAGGGCGCGCGCGCCGTAACGGTGACCGGCGTGGCCGCGCTGGAACGCTGCGTACTTCAGATGAACGAAACGGGCGGGGTGGGCACCGTACTGCGTTACGGCAATCTCTATGGCCCGTGCACGGGGCGCGACGCCCCCGAAGGCGCGAGCCCCTTGCATGTCGAGGCCGCAGCGTGCGCGGCATTGCTCGCGGCGCAACGTGCCATAGGCGGCGCATTCAACTTCGCCGAAGACGGCGCGGAAGTGTCGAGCGAAAAAGCCAAGCGCGAACTGAATTGGCAGCCCGATATGCGCCTCTCCGGACTCGAACCGCCACGGGCGTACCACGCCGCCTAGCTCGCCCCGCTACTTCGGTTCGTGCCCGGGCATGCCGCCACCGCAAATCATCGCAACGGCGGCCTCGGCCATCGCTCGCAACTGGGCGCGATCGTCGCCGGCGCGGGCGCGCACCCCCATCGAATGCAGGATGGCCGATGCGATTCTCGACAGCAGCGCCGCGTCCGCATTCGCGGGCAACTCGCCGCTGCCCCGGGCACGCACGAGCCGCGCTTCGAACGCCCGGTCGAACACGCGCAATCCCTCGCCGAGAATCGTGCGTACTTGCTCGTCGTCGACCGCTTCGGCCACCGCCGTGCCGGTTAGGAAACATCCGGTCGGCGCGTCGGCCGAGCGGTAGTAGAGCGCCAAAGCAAGGTCGTATACGCGCACCAAAGCCGCCGCGAGCGGCAATTCGCTCGCGAGCACTTCGTTCATGGCTGCCTCGCTCACCTCGATATACCGCTCGAGCGTCGCCAAATAAAGCGCATGCTTATCGCCGAACGCGCCGTACAAGCTCGGCCGATTCATGCCCATGGCCGCGCCGAGCTCGTCTAACGTCGTCGCGCTATATCCGCCCTGCCAAAACGTGTCCCGCGCGCGGGCGAGCGCATCGGATGCATCGTAAGCACGCGGACGGCCGCGTGCGCGCCTGGGCACCGTCGTCTCGCCTTCCTTCTTTTTTTGTACCATATTGAACAAAAATTCTTGACCGCCAAATATTTTGTTCACTATAGTACAAAAACCAATCAACAGAGGGGATAGGAGATGGAACTGTACTTTTCGCCGCTCGCTTGCTCGCTCGCGACACGGATCGCGTTTTACGAAGCGGGTTATGACGCCACCTACCGGCAGGTCGACACCAAGCGCAAGCGGCTCGAGGACGGCAGCGATTTCCATGCGATCAATCCGCTCGGGCAAGTGCCCGTCTTACGCACCGACGACGGCGCGCTCTTGTATGAGAACGCCGCGATCCTGCCGTATGTGGCCGATCGGCTCGCTTCGGCCAATCTCGCGCCGGCTGGCGGGTTGGAGCGCGCTCGCTTGCATCAGTGGCTAGGCTTCATCGGCACCGAATTGCATAAGGCGATCTTCGTGCCGATGCTCGACCAGAATGCGAACGCCGAGGTCAAACGCTATGCGCGCGAGCACATTGCTCTTCGCATGCAGGCCCTGCAGGCGCATCTCGCGACGCGCGAGTGGCTGCTCGACGCCTATGGCGTCGCCGACATCTATCTCACGGTCGTGCTCAACTGGGCGCGCTTTTGCGAAATCGACCTGTCGCCCTGGCCCGCCGTCTTGGATTTGTTCAAGCGCGTATCGAAGCGCCCCGCCGTGACGCGCGCATTCGCCGAGGAATACGAGCTTTATCGCTTGCAATCGGAGCGCAGGGATCGTTAAGCGGTAATTCCCAAGCGGCGCAGGTGGGCGCCGTCGCGAATCAGTCGATCAGGTCTTGCACCGCGAGGCCGTGTGCTTCGCAGTACTGACGGTAGGCGGCCAATTGCGTCGCGGCGCCGACGCGGTTGCGCACGCTGCCGTCGGCGCCGATGAATTGGACCTCGCCGTACACGACGACCATCACGGTCAACGGCACGTCGCCCACGACCTTCCACCAATCGGTATTGCCCGGCGGCTCGAACACGTACTCGCCCGGGCCGATACGCTCCCCCGTGCAAAGCAAACGCTCGCCTTCGAGATTGAACGCGTGGATCGCGCCCGTGTGCCGATGCAGCGGCATGATCGCGCCCGGGCTCATCCGCATCAATTCCACGAAACCGCTGCCGTCGGAAAAAAACCGCAGCGGCTTCCACGACTTGACGGGCGATTCCGGTATCCAAGGCATATCGGGCGCACTCGCGATGCGCGCGGGAAGATACTCGATCGGCGATGCGGGCAAATTCGGCTCGACATAACTCATGACAGTAGCTCCAATGACGGCGAATATGAGGCCGTATGCAGCGTACTTTAACGGTACACTGGCTCTATATTCGATCCAGTTTCTATCCCATTTATGGAACCAGTTTTCGAGTTCCCGCTCGACCTTGGAAAGCTAGGTCCCGGGAGCCGAGTTCAGCGGCTGCATCAGCAATTGCGGGCCGCGATCGTCGAGCGGCGGCTTACCGCCGGCACACGCATGCCGTCCACGCGTCGCGTGGCGCAGGCCTACGGGGTTGCGCGCAACACCGTGATCGCCGCGTACGATTTGTTGCTGGCGGAAGGATTCATCGTCACGCGCGCCGGGGCGGCCGCCGAGGTAGCCGATGTCGCGACGCAATCGGTCACGAGCGGACGCAAGCGGCAGCCTCGGCTCGCACTGCGTGCGCCCGCGTACTCGTGGCACGAAGCCGCACCGGGCGAGGTTAGCCCCACCGTATCGATCGCGCGGAGCTTCGAATTAGGCATACCCGAACACCGCTGGTTTCCGTCGGACGTCTGGCGCCGCATGCTCCTGCGCTCGACGAGCCTTTCGCTTGCCGACGGCTTCGGTTACCCCGCCCCACAAGGACGGCCGCTGCTGCGCGCGGCGATCGCGCAGCACGCCGCCTACGCGCGCGCCGTCGTCTGCACCGCGAACGACGTGGTCGTTACCTCCGGTGCGCAGCAGGCGTTCGACTTGCTCGCGCGCGTGCTCGTCACACGCGGACAAACGAAAGTGGCTGTGGAGGACCCCGGCTACCCGCCGCTGCGCGCCGCGATGACGGCGGCCGGTGCGCAGCTCGTGCCGGTTCCCGTGGATGACGAAGGGCTCATCGTCGAACGATTGCCGTCCGACGTACGTATCGTCTGCGTCACGCCTTCTCATCAATTCCCGACCGGCGTCGCCATGTCGCTCGCGCGGCGGCGGGCGTTGCTCGAGTTTGCGCAACGCCATGGCGCCGTCGTCATCGAGGACGACTACGACGGCGAATTTCGTTATGGGACGCAACCGCTCGATGCCCTGCAAATGCTCGATCGCGACGATAAGGTCGTCTACGTCGGCACGTTTTCGAAAAGCATGTTTCCCGCGCTTAGACTCGGTTATGTCGTGGCGCCGCCATGGCTTATCGAAGCGCTGGTGGCCGCCAAACGAAGTGCCGACAATGGGAGCAACGTGGCTTCGCAAGAAGCACTGGCCCGCTTCATTCTCGACGGACACCTAGCCCGTTACACGCGGCAGATGCGCAAGCGTTATGCGCGGCGGCGAGATGGGTTGGTAGCCGCAATCGAGCGAGATTTGGGCGATTGGCTGGTACCGGTCGAGCCCAGCGCCGGCATTCATCTTTATGCCCGCTATCGCGACCGGCGCCACGCGAAGCGCATCGTGTCGCTCGCGGCGAACTATGCGATCGGCGCACAAGCTGCCGGCGACTTCCTGCTCGAGCGCCAAGCGCCCGCCCCGCTCGGCGCGGGCATCGCATTCGGGTTCGGTCGTATCGACGAAGATGAGATCGAGGCATCGATCGCGCACTTGGCTCGCGCGATCCAGCGCGCTTAAACGGCGCGCGGATCCGTTCGCAGCACGTCGCGCCAACTGACGATGCCAACGGGCCTGAACGCGCCGTCCACGATCGGGATGCACGAGATCGGATTGGCCAACAGCAGCGCGATCGCGTCGGCTACCGTCGCATCGGCCGTCAGCGTGACGGGTTTGCGCGACATGATTTGATGGACCCGCTTGCCGAGCGTGCCGACGTCGCGCGCGTTTTCGACGACGCTGTCGATGAACGGGCTCAGCGCCGACAGCAAATCGCGGTCGGATACCACCCCCTGCAGTACGCCGTCGTCCACCACCAATAGGTGATGGAAGTTCGCGTGATGAAAAATCTCGCGCACCGTCGCCAACGTTTCGTCGAAACCGACGGTCACGAGGCGCGTCGTCATCAATTCGCTTACGTACATGGTCATCGTCGTTCGTCTTCTCGCTCAATACGCGGATACCCGCACCCGGCGTGCGAACATTGTATCGCAGGCGTTTCGTCGCTCGATTCCTGCCATATTAGGATACCCCCCTACGGTATTTGCTATACTCCCGGCGACAGATGAAAGGGAGTCCCGGCATGAGCCATACGATTCGCGAAAAGCAAAAGCTGCTCAACCGCGTTCGCCGAATAAAAGGACAGATCGAGGCGATCGAACGCGCGCTCGAGGACGAACACGGCTGCATCGACGTACTGCAACGGATCACGAGTTGCCGTGGTGCGATGAACGGCTTGCTGGCCGTGGTCCTCGAAGACCACATCAGGACGCATCTGGTCGACGCGGAGCCTGCCGACGAACACGGCAGCGGCACCGAGCAACTGATCGAAGTCGTCCATAGCTATTTCAAGTAGAGCGAATATCATGAGTGAATTCGAGAACGTGGCGTTCGGCGCCGGGCATGACCATATCTTTTTGGGCGCGGCCCACGCCGAGAACGAACGCAGGACATGGATGGTCATCGCGCTATGCAGCGCGATGATGGTCGCGGAAATCGTGGGCGGAACGCTGTTCGGCTCGCTGGCGCTCGTCGCCGACGGCCTGCATATGTCCACGCACGCGGGCGCGATGTTGATCGCCGCGCTGGCCTATACCTATGCGCGCCGCCACGCGAGCGATCCGCGGTTCGCCTTCGGCACGGGCAAGCTCGGCGACCTCGCGGGCTTTTCCAGCGCCATCGTGCTGGCGATGATCGCACTGCTCATCGGTTACGAAGCCGTCGCACGCTTGTTCGCGCCTGTGCCGATTCGGTTCGGTCAAGCAATTCCGATCGCCGTGCTGGGTCTGCTCGTCAACGTCGCCAGTATTTGGCTGCTCCGCGGCGATCATCATGGGCATGGGCATCATCACGGACATGGACATGGACACGATCACGATCACGACGAACACGATCACCATGGCCATGAGCATGCCGACGAAATCCACGCGGCCACGATCCGCGATCACAACATCCGCTCCGCATACGTGCACGTAATTGCCGACGCCGCCGTCTCCGTGCTGGCGATCGTCGGGCTCGTCCTCGCGCGCGCATTCTCTTGGTACTGGATGGATCCCCTGGCCGGCGTGATCGGCGCGCTCGTGATCGCCAACTGGTCGTGGGGTTTGATGCGCGATACGGGCGGGATTTTGCTCGACATGAATCCGGACCGCCGCATGGCCGAGAACGTGCGCCGCGTCGTGGAAGAGCATGGCGACAGCGTGCTCGACTTGCACGTTTGGCGCGTCGGCCCGGGCCATCTCAGCGCGATCTTGTCGGTGACTACCTTTGATAACGCACGCACCCCGAGCTTCTATCACTCAGTGCTTACGAAATTCAGCGGGCTCTCCCATGTGACGGTGGAAGTCAACCGGAAACCCGAGCCCGCTTGATACGATCGTTGCCGCCGTTAGGCGGCCTTCAGCATTCCGTGCGGATCGATCACGAATTTGCGCGGCGCGCCGCCGTCGAACTCGCGATACCCTTCCGGGGCCTGCTCAAGCGAAATGACGGTGACGTTGACGATCTCGGCAATCGGCAACCGGTCCCACAAGATCGCTTGCATCAAGTTGCGGTTGTACTTCATCACCGGCGTTTGCCCCGTATGGAAAGAGTGCGACTTCGCCCAGCCGAGCCCGAACCGCAGACTCAAGCTGCCGCGCCGCGCGGCGGCATCCTTTGAGCCCGGATCGTCGGTGACGTAAAGTCCGGGGATCCCGATGGCGCCGGCCGGGCGCGTGATTTCCATCAGCGAGTTCAACACCGTGGCCGGCGCCTCTTGCGTATGGGCATCGCCGTGGCCATGCGCTTCGAAGCCGACGCAATCGACGGCGCAATCGATCTCCGGCTTGCCGAGAATTTGCTCGATCTGCTCGCCGAGCGACGCGTCGAGCGATAGATTCACCGTTTCGAATCCCATCGCCTTGGCGTGCGCGAGCCGCTGTTCGTTCATATCGCCGACGATCGTCACCGCGGCGCCGAGCAAGCGCGCCGACGCGGCCGCGGCCATGCCGACGGGCCCCGCGCCCGCGATATAGACGGTCGAGCCTGGCTTGACACCGGCCGTCACCGCGCCGTGATAGCCGGTCGGCAAGATGTCCGATAGGCAAGTCAGATCGCGAATTTTCGAGAGCGCTTGATCTCGGTCGGGAAACTTCAGCAGATTGAAATCCGCATACGGCACCAGCACGTATTCGGCCTGTCCGCCGATCCATCCGCCCATGTCCACGTAACCATATGCTCCGCCGGCCCGCGATGCGTTCACATTCAAACACACGCCCGTGTGCTGCTCCTTGCACATCGGGCAGCGGCCGCACGCGACGTTGAACGGCACGGAGACCAGATCGCCGATTTGCAGCGTCTCGACGTCGCGCCCTACCTCGATCACCTCGCCCGTAATCTCGTGGCCCAGCACGAGTCCTTCGGGCGCCGTCGTACGGCCCCTCACCATATGCTGGTCGGAGCCGCAAATATTGGTGCTGACGACTTTCAGAATCACGCCGTGCTGGATCGAGCGCCCGCTCGGATCGACCATTTTGGGGTAGTCGATCGATTGCACCTGCACCTTGCCCGCCCCCTGATACACGACACCTCGGTTGCTGCTCATCGTATGCGTCTCCTTTCATGTCTTGATCGCGAAAACGCGATCGCCGTTGCGGCAAGACCGGCGGCGCGGCGCGCTCGACGCGCGTTCGGCCGGTCTCATCGAGCTGCCGCTTGCAGCGTAGTCCGCAACGGCGGGCGGCGATCGTACAAAACGCGACACGCGCTTTGCTAGACCCGACAAGCAGGGCGCGATACCGCCCTTATCGATTGAACGCCGGCCGTAAAACGCCTATCGTTGGAGCCTTCGAATGACTGACGAAGCTTCTTGGAGAAAAGCCGATGATTCCGTCCTCCGTCTACGGTCCGCAGCGCCTGTTCATCGGCGGGGCCTACGTCGAAGCCACGTCGGGCGAGCACTTCGAGACGTTCGATCCCGCCACGGGCGAACGGCTGGCCGCCGTCGCGCAAGCGAGCCGGGACGACATCGAGCGCGCGGTGGCCTCGGCACGCGACGGGCAGCGCGAGTGGGCGGCCATGAGCGCCATGACGCGTTCGCGCATTTTGCGCCGCGCCGTCGAGTTGCTGCGCGAGCGCAACGATGAATTGGCCGAGCTCGAGATGCGCGATACCGGCAAACCCATCGCCGAAACGCGCGCCGTCGATATCGTCACGGGCGCGGACGTCATCGAGTATTACGCGGGCCTCGCCCCGTCGATCGAGGGACGCCAAATCCCACTGCGCGCCGACTCGTTCGTCTACACGCGACGGGAGCCGCTCGGCGTATGCGCGGGAATCGGCGCCTGGAATTATCCGATCCAAATCGCTTGCTGGAAGTCGGCGCCCGCGCTCGCCGCCGGCAACGCGATGATCTTCAAGCCCAGCGAGATCACGCCGCTCTCGGCGCTGAAATTGGCTGAAATCTACATCGAGGCCGGCGTGCCGCCCGGGGTATTCAACGTCGTTCAAGGCGGCGGTCAGGTCGGCGCCATGCTCGCCGAACATCCGGCCATCGCCAAGGTGTCGTTCACGGGCGGCGTGGAGACGGGTAAGAAGGTGATGTCGTTGGCGGGAGCATCGTCGCTGAAGGAAGTAACGATGGAGCTAGGCGGCAAATCGCCGTTGATCGTCTTCGACGATGCCGATCTCGAACGCGCGGCGGACATCGCGGTCACCGCGAACTTCTTTAGCGCCGGCCAGGTTTGCACGAACGGCACCCGCGTCTTCGTGCAACGCTCGGTCATGAAGCGCTTCGAGACGCTCGTCGCGGAACGCACGGGGCGCATCCGCATCGGCAAACCATCCGATCCCGATACGAACTTCGGGCCGCTCGCGAGCGCCGCCCAGCTCGACAAAGTGCTGGGCTACATCGAGAGCGGCAAGCGCGAGGGAGCCCGCTTGGTCGCGGGTGGGAAGCGCCTTATCGAAGGCCATTTCGCACATGGCCAGTACGTTGCGCCGACGGTATTCGCCGATTGCCGGGATGACATGCGCATCGTGCGAGAGGAAATCTTCGGCCCGGTCATGTGCCTGCTTGCGTTCGACCACGAGGAAGAAGTCATCGCGCGAGCCAATGCGACGCACTACGGTTTGGCAGCCGGTGTCGTCACCGAAAGCCTTGCGCGCGCACACCGCGTGATTCATCGGCTCGAAGCGGGCATTTGTTGGATCAATACGTGGGGCGAATCGCCGGCCGAAATGCCCGTAGGCGGCTATAAGCAATCGGGCGTGGGGCGCGAGAACGGCATCGACACGCTCGAGCATTACACGCAGATCAAATCGGTCCAGGTCGAACTCGGCCCCTACCGGCCCGTGTTCTGAAGGAGGTGCTCGTGAGTGCGAAGGAATACGACTACATCATCGTCGGCGCGGGGTCGGCCGGTAACGTGCTGGCCACGCGGCTAACCGAGGATGCCGGCGTCACGGTGCTATTGCTGGAGGCCGGCGGCCCAGACTACCGATTCGATTTCCGCACGCAGATGCCGGCGGCGCTCGCCTATCCGTTGCAGGGCCGGCGCTATAACTGGGCGTACGAGACCGAGCCCGAGCCGCATATGAACCACCGCCGCATGGAATGCGGCAGAGGCAAGGGGCTGGGCGGGTCGTCGCTGATCAACGGCATGTGCTATATCCGCGGCAATGCGCTCGATTACGACGGCTGGGCACAGAACAAAGGCCTCGAGAACTGGAGTTACCTCGATTGCCTGCCTTACTTCAAGAAAGCCGAAACGCGCGACGTGGGCCCGAATGCCTACCACGGCGGCGACGGGCCCGTCCACGTCACGACGAGCAAGCCCGGCAACAATCCGCTGTTCGGCGCGATGGTCGAGGCCGGCGTGCAAGCGGGCTACGCGCGCACCGACGATCTGAACGGCTACCGGCAAGAAGGTTTCGGCCCGATGGATCGGACGGTGACCGCGCACGGCCGCCGCGCAAGCACGGCGCGCGGCTATCTCGACCAAGCACGGCAACGGCCGAACTTGACGATCGTCACGCATGCGCAGACCGATCGCGTTTTGTTTTCGGGCAAACGCGCCGTCGGCGTGGCTTATCTGCATCACGAGACGCCCGTGACGGCCCATGCGCGGCGCGAGGTACTCGTCTGTTCGGGCGCGATCGCCTCGCCCCAATTGCTGCAACGCTCGGGCGTCGGCCCCGGCGAGTGGCTGCGCGAGCTCGACGTGCCGGTCCTGCTCGACCTGCCCGGAGTGGGCCGTAACCTGCAAGATCATCTCGAGATCTACATGCAGTACGAGTGCAAGGAGCCCGTCTCGCTCTACCCCGCGCTACAGTGGTACAACCAGCCCGCGATCGGATTGGAGTGGCTCGTCAACGGTACGGGCATCGGCGCGAGCAATCAATTCGAAGCGGGGGGCTTCATTCGAACGCGCGACGACGACCGCTGGCCGAACATTCAATACCATTTCTTGCCGATCGCCATCAACTACAACGGCTCCAACGCCATCAAGATGCACGGCTTTCAGGCACACATGGGATCGATGCGCTCGCCGAGCCGCGGCCGGATCAAGCTGCGTTCGCGCGATCCGCGCGCCCACCCGAGCATCTTGTTCAACTACATGGCCGAAGCGCTCGATTGGCGCGAGTTCCGCGACGGCATCCGCTTGACGAGGGAAATCATCGCGCAGCGCGCACTCGACCGGTATCGCGGACGCGAGCTGAGCCCCGGCGGCGAACTCAAAACCGATGCCGAACTCGATGCCTTCGTCCGGGCGCGCGCCGAAACGGCCTATCACCCTTCCTGCTCGTGCGCGATGGGATATGACGAGATGTCCGTCGTCGATAACGAAGGCCGCGTGCACGGTATCGAGGGGTTGCGTGTCGTCGATGCGTCGATCATGCCGCGTATCACGACCGGCAACCTCAATGCGCCGACGATCATGCTCGCCGAGAAAATCGCCGATCGCATTCGGGGCAGGTCGCCGCTGCCGCGTGTCGAGGTGCCGTATTACGTCGCGAACGGCGCACCCGCGCGAGCGGGGGGTTGCGCGCAGCCACGCAGTGCGCCCAATGCCGCGCGCTCGACTGCCCACGCCGCGGGCTAGCCCGTAGCGATTTTCATCGGCGTCTTACTCGGAGCCCATCATGCCGAAAGCCATATCCGCGACGCCGCTTCGCGCGAGCGCCGCCGCTCGCCTCGAACGTCTGCCGTTTTCGTCGTATCACCGCGTGATCTTCGTCGTGATCGCCCTCGCCTTTTTCTTCGACTCCGTCGATCTCGGCACGATGACGTTCGTGCTGGGCTCGATCAAAAAGGAATTCGGCTTGAGCAGCGCGGCGGCCGGTCTCGTCGCGAGTGCGAGCTTCTTCGGGATGGTCGCCGGCGCCGCTGTCGCCGGGTTGCTCGCCGACCGTTTCGGGCGGCGCCCCGTCTTTCAGTGGAGCATGGTGCTGTGGGGTGTCGCGTCCTATCTATGCTCGACCGCGCAAAGCGTCGATGCGCTGATCGTCTATCGCATCTTGCTCGGCATCGGTATGGGAATGGAGTTTCCCGTCGCGCAGGCATTGCTGTCCGAGTTCGTGCCGGCGGCCTCGCGGGGCCGTTTGATCGCGTTGATGGACGGCTTCTGGCCGCTGGGATTCATTACGTCGGGCATCGTCTCCTACTTCGTCCTGCCGAGCTTCGGTTGGCGTACGGTGTTCGCGCTGCTTGCGATTCCGGCCGTGTTCGTCTTGGTCGTCCGCCGCATCGTGCCGGAGTCGCCACGCTGGCTCGAGCACCGTGGCCGCCTGCGGGAAGCCGAGTCCGTGCTCGCGTCGATCGAGGCGAAAGTCATGCGTGCTTGCCGGCTCCGGTCGTTACCTGCACCGGTCGTCGAACACGTTGCCCCCGCGTTGCGAAACCAGGGCGCTTTCCGGGAAATTTGGAACGGCACCTACCGCAAGCGGACCATCGTGGTTTGGACGTTGTGGTTTTTCGCGTTGCTCGGGTTCTATGGCCTCACCTCTTGGCTCGGCGCGCTCATGCAGCAATCGGGTTTCGCCGTCGCCAAGTCGGTGCTTTATACGGTCTGGATTTCGCTGGCCGGCATTCCGGGGTTTCTTTGCGCGGCATGGCTCGTGGAACGCTGGGGACGTAAGCCGACCTGTGTGGCTTCGCTCGCGGGCGGTGCCGTGATGGCCTACGTCTACGGACAAACGGCGCTGCACGGCGCCGGCGTTGCGGTCGTGATCGGCGCGGGGCTCGCCATGCAGTTCTTTTTGTTCGGAATGTGGGCCGCGCTCTACACGTATACGCCCGAGCTTTACGGCACGGGAGCGCGCGCGACCGGCGCCGGGTTCGCTTCGGCGGTGGGGCGCATCGGGTCGTTGATCGGGCCGTATGCGGTAGGCGTCGTGCTGCCTACCTTCGGCCAAAGCGGCGTGTTCTCGCTTGGCGCCTGCTCCTTCGCGTTAGCCGCCGTCGCCGTTGCAACGATGGGCATCGAGACGAAGGGGCTCGCGCTCGAAGCGTTGGGGCGAAACGATGCTCGGGAGCAGGACGCCGACGGGTATGTCGCCGCGTTGGATGAGGCTCGGTGAGCCAGCGAACCGGTGGCGCCCCGACGCTAAGCGCCAGCGCTCTCTCTACCCGCCGCGCTTTCAGCCATAGGCCGAAATCCTTCATCACGGCCACCACGGGCTGAAGCCGCATGCCGTCTTCGGTAAGCTGGTATTCCACCTTCACGGGCACTTCCGGAAACACGGTTCGCCGGACGAGCCCGGCGTCCTCCAACGCCCGCAAATCGAGCGTCAACATCCTCTGCGAAATCCCAGGCACGTCCCTGCGCAACTCGCTGAACCGCTTGGGACCATCGAGCAAATAAGACACGAGCAGCAAACGCCACCGCCCACCCAACAGCCGCATTGCCTGCTCGACCGAACATCCGCTCACGCTAGTTTTCATCGGGTCGATTCATCTTCGGTATAAATTTCGGATCGGTTATGCATGAGGGTCCGGTGATCATGCAATATCTGACCGATCAACGCCCCGAGATCAGACTCGCGCCGCCGAACGGAACGATCGAGCGATACCGGTTGCAGGAACGGCTCAATTTCTTATCGACTGAAATTCATAAAGGATTCATTCCGCTTCTTTATGCCGTCGCCGCCGGGAAATACGTGGATACGCCAAGGCCCAAGCTCGAGAAGCGCTTCGAATGGATCGATCGCCAGCTCACCGATCGCCCGTATCTGATGGGCGATACATTTACGATCGCCGATGCCTATCTGTTTGCGCTGACCGGATGGGGCAAAGCAGCGTGGCTCAAGTCCGTCTATGGCGCCGAGATCGATTTGACCTCGTTCGATCATCTACGCGCGTGGTATGGGCGAGTCCGCGCGCGGCCGCACGTTCGAGACATACTGACGTCCGAGGGCCTAAACGAGTAAGTGTATGATCCTGGGCGTTAATTCATTAGCCGCTAGACGAAAATCCTTGTCTAACAGGGGCAATGCATGTCTGACACGCCACACACCAGCGCATCGACAGGCCGCGAAGCGTATTCTCAGTTCGCCGAGCGGTACGCCGAATTTGCGCCGACCAAAGCGCATAACGCGCTCTATGAGCGCCCCGCCACGATGGCGCTGCTTGGCGAAGTACGCGGATTGAGCGTGTTGGACGCGGGATGCGGTCCCGGCATCTGCAGCGAACATCTGGCGCGCCAAGGCGCATCGGTCCAGGCATTCGACGTCACGCCGGAAATGGTGGACCTTGCCCGAAAGCGGTGCGCCGGCCTGGACGTGAGCGTGGTCGAAGGCGATTTGTCCGCCCCGTTGACATGGCTCGCCGGCCAGTCGTTCGATAAAGTGCTCTGCTCGCTCGCCTTTGATTATCTAGAAGACCTGCGGCCCGCACTGAACGAGTTCCGGCGCGTTTGCAAACCGGGTGCGTCGCTCGTCTTCTCGATGGCGCATCCCATGCGCGACTGGATGGACGAACGCACGCGGGGCCACGGCACCTACTTCGACATATCCCGGTTCGGCCTTCATTGGGCGGGATTCGGCGAACCGAAACCCTACGTGCGGGCTTATCGCCGGCCGCTGTCGGATATATTGAATGGGCTCCTCGACAGCGGCTGGCAGCTCGACCGGTTCGTGGAACCCCGCCCGCTACCGGAAATGAAAGCAGCGTCCGAGCGCTTGTACGCCGAGCTTTCCAACGCTCCTGCGTTTATCTGCGTCCGCGCTCGGCTTTGAGAAGCAACGCGTATCTTTTTCCCGACTTCCTCGAAGCCAATGAATCAAGCCAATGTCCGGCCGAATAACGAGCATGGTCGTCGATGAGCATTATCGAGGGCGCGGGATCGGAAGTCGCTTGATCGCCCAAGCCGAACAGTGGTTCGACGCAGTGGGTTGCGTAAAGCTGGAAGTGACGAGCGCGGACTCGCGATTGAACGCACATCGCTTTTACGAACGGCACGGCTTTGTCCGCGACGGCCAGCGGCTATCCAAAGCCCACCATCACGCGCGCGAGGCCGCCGCGCGCATACAATTGAGCCGGACACATTCTGAGTGAAACGGCGATGCGCATTCTCGTGATCGAAGACGAGCCGAAAACCGGCGCCTATCTGAAAAAGGGCTTCGAGGAATCCGGCTACGCGGTGGATCTGGCCGCTGATGGCGCGCAAGGCCTGATCCTCGCGAAAGAAGCGGCGTACGACGTGATCGTGCTCGACGTGATGCTGCCCGTCATGGACGGCTGGACGGTACTCAAGACGCTGCGCGCCACACACAGCACGCCGGTGCTCTTCCTCACCGCGCGCGACGACGTCGACGACCGGGTGAAAGGGCTCGAACTGGGCGGCGACGATTACCTCGTCAAGCCGTTCGCCTTCGTCGAGCTGCTGGCGCGCGTGCGCACGCTGGCCCGCCGTGGACCGCCGCGAGAGACCGACGTGCTTTCGCTGGGCGACCTCGAAGTGGACGTTACGCGGCGGCGCGTGAAACGCGGCGCCGCTCGCATCGACCTCACGCCGAAAGAGTTCTCGCTGCTGCAACTGCTCGTGCGCCGCCAGGGCGAAGTGCTTACGCGCACGCAGATCGCCTCGTACGTATGGGACATGAACTTCGACAGCGACACCAACGTCGTGGAAGTCGCCATTCGCCGCCTGCGCGCCAAGATCGACGACGCGTTCGACGTCAAGCTGATTCACACCGTGCGCGGCGTGGGCTACGTCGCCGAGATAACCGACGATAAGCGGTCCGCCTGATGTCGCGGCTGACCGTGCGCTCGCTCACCGCCGGCCTCGCGCTCAGTTTCGCGGGCACGACGCTCGCGGTGTTCGCGCTCGTGGGCAGCACGCTTTATTTCACGCTCGACCGCGAAGTCAAGCAGCAGGATGATCTCGACATCGTGCTGATTTCGCGGCATACGCGGCGCCTCGCTCAGGAGCTGCACAGCGCGCAGGACGTGCGCGAGCACGCGCAACGGCTAACGAGCCAAGTGCTCGGCAACCCCGCCCTTTCGATGGAGATACTCGACGCCGCCGGCGAGCAACTCGTCGAGCACAACACCGCCGGCATCGCGGACACGACGTTCCCGCAAGCCGCCCTGGCCCGTCGCCTCCCCGCTCAGCAACGTATCACCGAGGGCGACGTGGTGCAGTGGCGCAACGTGCGCGGGGTGCCGGTGCGCGGCCTTGCCACCGAGGCGGCGCTGACCGACGGCACGCCCGTCACCGTCGTCATCGCGCGCGACATGACCGACCGCTGGCTGTTGCTCGACCACTATCGCGAGCGCCTTTACGCGTTCGGTCTAGCGGGTATGCTGCTCGCCTTCCTATTGAGCTGGCTGCTCGTGCGCGAGTCGCTCCGGCCGTTGCGCGAGATGGCCGCGCGCGCCGCCGCGATCACCGTCGAGCGCCTCGATACGCCCATCGAGATCGATGGCGTACCGAGCGAACTGGAAGCGCTCATGAAGTCGCTCAACGCCATGCTCGACCGGCTGCACGGCGGCTTCGAGCGGATGTCGCAATACACGGCCGATCTCGCGCACGACATGCGCACGCCGCTCGGCAATCTGCGCGGCGCGACCGAAGTGGCGCTCGCGCGCGAGCGCACCACGGCCGAATACGAGGCGCTGCTCGAATCGAATCTCGAGGAATGCGAACGGCTTTCCCGCATGATCGAGAGCGTGATCTTTCTGGCGCGTGCCGAACACCCGCAGTTCATGACGACGCTCGAACAGTTCGACGTGCCGGACGCGCTCGCGCAGATTGCCGACTACTTCGAAGGCCTCGCGGATGACGCGGGCGTGCGCATTCGCGTACGCGGCGAGGGGCGTCTGCGCGCCGACAAGGAGCTGTTCCGACGCGCCGTGGGCAACCTGCTCGCCAATGCGCTGCGCTATACGCCTCGTGGCGGCGAGATCACGATGGGCGTGCGAGAGACCGCGACGGCCGTCGAGGTCGAGGTGGCCAACCCCGGCCCACCGATCGACGCCGCGCTGCTCGAACGTATCTTCGACCGCTTCTACAGAGCCGACGCATCGCGCCACAGCGAGCCACGCACAGGCGCTTCGGCGGGACTCGGGCTTGCGATCGTGCGCTCGATCATGGCATTGCACGGCGGCTCGGCGCGCGCCGAAAGCGACGCCTCGGCCACACGCTTCATTCTGACGTTCCCCCGCTCGTGATGCCACGATCGCCCGGATCGCCGGGCGCGTTCGAGCCGCTCAGTGTCGCCCGGTCCCAGCCGCCGCCCAAGGCCTCGAGCAGATGCACGCTTGCGTCGAGCCTTCTGCCCGCGATCTGCTCCTCGTTGCGCTCGTTCGCGAGCGCGATGGTCTGCGCGGTCACCACGTCGAGATAGTTCACCGCCCCCGCCTGATAACGGTTGGTCGTAAGCTCGAGCGAGCGTCGCGCGGCAGCCGTGGCGCGTTGCTGGCTCCGCGCTTCGCCGGCCAGCGTGTCGAGTGCGCTCAAATTGTCCTCGACCTGCTGGAATGCCGTTAGCACGGTTTGCCGGTACCCTGCGACGGCCGCGTCGTATTGCGCGCTCGCGCCTTTGAGCGCGGCTCTGTGGCGGCCGCCGTCGAATAGCGTGCCCGCGAGCTGCGCACCGAGCGACCAGAAAAGGCTTGGCGCGCTGAGCCACGGCGCGAAGTAGGTGCTTTCCAAGCCCGCCGCTGCGGAGAGCGTGAGGTCCGGATAGAAGGCGGCACGAGCCTCGCCGATCGTCGCATTGGCCGCCGCCACGCGCCGCTCCGCGGCCGCGATGTCCGGGCGGCGTTGGAGCAGTGCCGACGGCACGCCTGGGGGAATCGACGGCACCACGACAGGATCCACGCGCGGCGGCAGCCTGAACGTCGAAGCGGGGACACCCATCAGCGTGGCGATGCCGTGCTCGAGCTGCGCGCGCTGCACGTCGATATCGCTGTCCATCGTGCGCGCGCTTTCGAGCTGCGTTTGCGCCTGAGCGACAGCCGAGGCATCGATTGCACCATCGGCGAGCTGCTGCTCGACGATGCGCAGCGCGGCCGCGTAGGCGGTCACCGTGTCGTCGAGCAGCTTCTTTTGCCGATCGAGCGAGCGCAGATCGAAGTAGTCGGTGGCGAGCTGGCTCGAGACGGCAAGGCGCACCGATTGCAAGTCGGCTTCGCTCGCCTGCGCATTGGCGCGCGCTTGCGTCGCCGCATCCTTCACGCGCCCGAATAGGTCGGGCTCCCAGCTCGCCGCCACCCCGGTGGAATAATCCGGCACCGTCTTGCCGGCCAGCGAATGGTCCACGAGATTGCGCGAAGTCCGATAACGCTGCGCCGTCACGCCGCCCGTCACCGTCGGCGCATAGCCCGCGCGCTCGTAGTCGACCATCGCGCGCGCGGCTTCGACGTTGGCGACGGCCTGGCGCACGGTCTGATTCGAGACGTTCACGAGCGCTTCGAGTTCGTCGAGTTCATGATCGCCGAAGAGGGTCCACCAAGGTCCACGCGGGTTCGCGTCGGCGGGTGCGGCGACGCTCCAACCAGGGATGGCCGGCCGTTGCCCCGCATACTGCGTGGGGACGTCCGTCGAGGGCGCGCTGTAAGGCGGCAATGTCGTGCACGCCGCGAGCGAGGCCACCGTGCAGCCCACGACGACCCGGCGCAGCGCCGATAAGCGATGTCCGAACATGACCGTCCTCTCATTCAATCCGTGCTCTTGGCTGCCGTGGCCGCAGCCGCGACACGCACCTGCTCGCCGCCGGCGAGGGAGTCGCCGGGATTGTCGATCACGCGATCGCTCGCCGTGAGGCCCGTGGCGATCTCGACGTACGTGCCGAAGTCGCGGCCGATCGTCACCTTACGCAACTGCACCTCGCTGCGCGCGTTCACCACGGCGACCGTCACGCCGTCCGGGCGAAACAACAGCGCACTCACGGGCAGCTCCAGCGCCGGCCAGGGGGCCGCGAGAGTAAGGTGTACCTGCGCGTAGGCGCCCGGCATCAGCGCGCCGTCGCGGTTATCGACGTCGACTTCCACGCGCAACGTGCGGCTCACAGGGTCGATGACATCCGAACTGCGCGCGACGCTCGCGTCGAAGCGGCGGCCGGGATATTGTTGCGTCGTCAACCATACGGACGTGCCCGGCGCGACGACGCCGGCATCCTGCTGCGGCACGTCCACGTATACGCGCAGGCGGTCGGTCTGCGCGATATGGAACAGCTCGCCCGGCATCGAGGCGAGGCCCGGCGTGCCGCCCGCGGTCACGAGCGCGCCCACTTGCACGTTGCGCGCGGTGATGACGCCGTCGAACGGCGCCGTCACGTTCTGATATGAAACGAGCTCCTGCAAACGCGCAACGTCCGCCTGCGCGGCGTGCAGCGTAGCGAGCTTGGCCGCGGCGTCGCTCGTCTTCGCCTCTGCGTCCTGTTCGGAAACCGACTGCGTCTGCAGCATCGTTTGCCAGCGCTGCGCCGTGCTGTTCGCGAAGCGGTAATTCGCCAGCGCCGTGGCTTCAGCCGCGCGCGCTTGCTGAAGTTGCGCGTCGAGCTCGGGCGTGTCGATCCGCGCGAGCGTCTGGCCGGCTTTCACACGCGCTCCGATATCCGCCGACCAGTGCTGCACGTAACCGCTCGTGCGCGCATAGATCGCGGCGTCGGCCCAGGCCATGATCGAACCGGGCAGCAGCAGGTCTTGGGTGGCGGGCGCGCGCGTCGGCGCCACGGTCGTGACAACCAATCGACGCTGCGCCGCGACCTGCCGCGCCTGTGCCGTGCGGGCCTGAAGGCGCGGCGCGATGCCGGCCGTAAGTAGGGACGCGACGATGGCGATACAGGTCAGGCCGACGACGAAGGCGCCTCGCTTGCGCGCGCGTCCGGCTTGCGCGGACGGCTCTGTCGCGGCATCGCGTTCCGCGGGCGGAGTCTGCGTATTCATAAGGAATCCTTATTCAATATGAGTGGTTGCTTCGGTCTGCATGCCTGCCGTGCCGGCGCGGCGTTTCGCGAGCCGGCCGTGAACCATGCCGAAGACGACCGGCACGAACACGAGTGTGGAAAGCGTGCCGAGCGCGAGGCCGCCGATCACGGCGCGCCCGAGCGGCGCGTTCTGTTCGCCGCCGTCGCCGAGCCCGAGCGCCATCGGCAGCATGCCGATCAGCATGGCGAGCGCCGTCATCAGCACGGGGCGGAAGCGGTTGAAGCCCGCGTCCAGCGCGGCGGCCAGCGGGGCGACGCCCGCGGCGAGCGACTCGCGCGCCGAGTTGATGACGAGAATGCTGTTGGCCGTGGCAATGCCCATGCAGAGAATGGTTCCCGTGAGCGCCGGCACGCTGAGCGTGGTTTGTGTGACGAACAACATCCAGGCGATGCCGGCGAGCGAGACCGGCAAACCGCTCACGATGATGAGCGGGTCGAGCCACGACTGGAAGTTCACGACCATCAGCAGATAGACGAGCGTAATGGCGAAAACGAGACCGGCCGCGAGACCGCCGAACGATGCGTTCATCGACTGCACCTGGCCGCGCACCACGATCGACGAGCCGGGCGGCAGTTGAGCGCGCGCTTCATCGACGAGACGGTTCACATCGGCGGCGACACCGCCTAGGTCGCGTCCCTGCGTCGAGGCGAAGATATCGAGCACGGGCTGCACGTTGTAATGCGAGACCACGGCTTGCTGCGAGCCGCGCGAGACGGTGCCGATCGTCCCGAGTTGATTTTGCGGCGTGGTCGAGCCGGATTGCGTCGTCGTTACCGGGATATTGGCGAGCGTTTGCAGCGAATGGATGTCGTACTGCGGCACTTCCGTCACGAGCGGATAGCTCACGCCGTTCTTCGGATCGAGCCAGAAATTCGGCGTCGTCTGGGCGCTGCCGGACAGCGCGATCAGCAGATTCTGCGCGACCTCGTGCTGCGTGAGGCCCGCTTGCAGCGCCTTCGTACGGTCGACGTTCACGTCGATCGTGGGTTCGTCGCCGGGCTGCTGGATACGCGCGTCGACGAGTCCGCGCACGCCGCGCATCTCGTCGAGCAGTCGATTCGCGACGACGCGGTTCTGCTCGAGCTTGTTTCCGACGATCTGCACGTCGATGGGCGCGGGCAGGCCGAAGTTCAGTATTTGGCTCACGATGTCGGCGGGTAGGAACGCGAAGGTCACGCCGGGAAATGACGCATCGAGCACGTTGCGCAGCTTCGCGACGTATTGCGCGGTGGGTTTATGCTTCGGCGCGAGGGTGACGAGGATGTCCGCATCTTCGGGGCCGATCGGGTCCGAGGAGTCGTAAGTGAGGTTGATGCCGCTCACGGGCACGCCGATGTTGTCGAGCACGGCGGCTTGTTCGTCATGAGGAATGACGCCGCGGATTTTCGCTTCGACTTCATCGGTGAGGCGAGCCGTTTGCTCGATGCGCGTGCCCGTGGGCGCACGCAGATGCAGGCGGATTTCGCCCGTATCGACCGCGGGGAAAAAGTCGCGGCCCGTGAAGGGAAAGAGCGCAAGAGAGCCGAGACACAGTGCGAGCCACAACAAGACGAAGCGGCGCCGGTGTTCGATGGCGGCATCGAGAAGCGCGCGATAGCGGTTGCGCACGGCTTCGAAGCGCCGCTCGAAGCCTGCCTGAAAACGCGCCAATGCACCGGCGATGCCGCGCGCCGGCGCCGCGTCCTTCGTTCGAGCGCGCAGCAGGTACATGGCCAGCGTGGGGATGAGCGTACGTGAGAAAAAGTACGACGCGCACATGGCAAATACCACGGCCTCGGCCATCGGTACGAACAGATAGCGCGCCACGCCCGAGAGCAGGAACATCGGCACGAATACGATGCAGATGGAGAGCGTCGAAACGAACGTGGGCACTGCGATTTCACCGGAGCCGTTGAGGATCGCATCGTGCAGCGGGGCGCCGCGCTCCAGGTGATGCGCGATGTTTTCGATGGCGACGGTGGCATCGTCGACGAGTATGCCGACGGCCAGGGCGAGGCCGCCGAGCGTCATGATGTTGATCGTTTGGCCGAGCGCGGCGAGCGCGATCAGCGACGTGAGCACCGCGAGCGGAATCGTCACGGCGATGATGAGGGTGGCGCGCCAACTGCCGAGAAAGAGCAGGATCATCGCAGCCGTGAGGCAAGCGGCAATGAGCGCTTCGCGCACGACGCCCGAGATCGCCGACTTGACGAACACCGATTGATCTGCAAGCGGCGTGATCTTGAGCGAATGGGGCAGGTCCGCGGCGATCTTCGGCAGCATCGCCTTGATCTGGTCGATGATCGTAAGCGTCGAGGCGCTGCCGGTCTTCTCGACGGTAAGCAGTGCGGCACGTTTGCCATCCGCGCGCACGATATTCGTTTGAGGCGCATAACCATCGATTACGTGTGCGACGTCGCGCACGTACACCACGCTGCCATTCACCGTCTTGATGGGCAGGTCGTTGAGCGCCGCCACCGTTCGCGTGCTGCCGTTCATCTCCACGTTGTATTCGCGTGAGCCGATCTTCGCCGTGCCACCGGGGAGGATGAGGTTCTGCGCGTTGACGGCGTTCACGACATCGGCGGGCGCGAGGCCCTTTGCCTGCAGCGCTTGCGGATCGAGCTGCACCATGATCTGGCGGATCTTGCCGCCATAGGGAAGCGGCACGGCCGCGCCTTGCACCGTGGCGAGCTGCGTGCGGATGAAACTGTTGCCGAGGTCGTAAAGCGACTGTTCCGGCAACGTCGCGCTTGAGAGGCCCAATTGCAACACGGGCACAGTGGACGCGTTGTACGTGATGATATTCGGCGGCAGCGTGCCCGGCGGCAGGATGCGCAGGATCGACGCGGAGTTCGAGGCGGCTTCGGCAATTGCGCGATTGATGTCGGCACCGGGATGGAAAAATACCTTCACTACGGAGACACCGTTCAGGGACTGCGATTCGATATGCTCGATATCGTCCACGTCGGAAGTCAACGCACGCTCGTAATTCGAGGTGATCCGATGCGCCATGTCCTCGGCCGAGAAGCCGTTGTAGGTCCAGACGATGCTGACCACGGGGATGTCGATGTTCGGGAAAATATCCGTGGGCGTGCGCATGATGGCAAGCGGCCCGAGGATGAACAGCAGCGCGGCGAGCACGATGAACGTGTAAGGCCGCCTGAGGGCCAGTTTGACGATCCACATGACGTTGTCCGGGTGTTAGCGGGGTTGGCGCAAGTATCGGGAGGGCGCGCTTACCCGCTGCTGACCTGGACATTACGGATTTGTCATCTTGGGGACGACGAGGCGGATGCGGTTATCGGCGCATTGGCGCAGATAACGAACTCGTAATCGACGAGTCAGCTTCGGGTCAGCGCCGCTCGACCAGAATCCAGTCAACCTTCGCGACACTGCCGGAGGGCGGCTGAAGCGGCATCATTTGACGATGCGGCGGCCATTCATTGAGAGGTGAACATCATGAAAGCATTCGTTTCCGCTTGGCTCGTTACCTGCGCCCTGGCCGCTCCGGCCGCCGCCTTCGCCCAGAGTGCCGTGACGGCCGCGAACGCGCCCGTCACGCGAGCACAGGTGATGGCGGATCTCGCGCGAGTGGAGCACGCGGGGTATCGTCCTTCGGGCGATGATCCCTACTATCCCGAAGACATCCAGCGCGCCGAATCGATCGTCGCGCAGCAACAAGCACAGAAAGCGCGGCAGGCACGGCAATAAAGCCGGGCGCCGCCGCGCATTTCGGTCGGCTCTAAGGATCGAGGGCGAGACGGCCCCGCCCTCTACGCATCAAGCCCGCTTCAACTGCGCTGCAACGGGCAGCTTGCGCACCCGCGTCCCCGTCGCCGCGAAAATCGCGTTGGTGACGGCGGGCGCGAGCGCCGCGGTCCCCGGCTCGCCAATTCCTCCCGGCGCTTCGGTGCTCTGCACGAGATGCACTTCGATCGGTGGAGTCTCGTTCATCCGCAGCACGCGATAGTCGGTGAAGTTCGATTGCTCGACGCGCCCGTCTTTCAGCGTGATCTCGCCATAAAGGACCGCGCTGATTCCAAACACGACGCCGCCTTCGATCTGCGCCTGCACGGTTTTCGGGTTCACCGTCATCCCGCAATCGACCGCGCAAACCACGCGCTTGACGGTCACTTGTCCGTCGGAATCGACCGCCACCTGAGCCACCATCGACAAATAGCTGCCGAATGCGTGCATCACCGACACGCCGCGCCCTTCGCCCTTCGGCAACGGCTCGCCCCAACCGGCCGCGCGCGTGGCTACCTCGAGTACGTTGGCTGCGCGCGGCGACTTGTCTTTCAACAGATCGCGCCGGTATTGCGCCGGGTCGATCCGCGCTTGCGCGGCCAACTCATCGATGAAGCTCTCCACGACGAAGGTGCCGCGCGTGGCGCCCACGCCGCGCCAGAACGCGGTCGGCACGGTCCGGGGCTCCTGACGAACGTAATCCACCCATTGATTCGGAATCGCATAGGGCAACTCGGCGGCCACCTCGACGGCATCGGAGTCCACGCCGTTCGCTACCGCGCCGGGTGCGAATCGAGAAAGGATCGAAGAACCGACGATCCGATGCTGCCATGCGATGGGCCGCCCGTTATCGTCGAGCCCGGCCGAAATGCGGTCGTAGTAGTACGGCCGATACATATCGTGCTGAACGTCTTCCTCGCGCGTCCAAAACACCTTGACCGGCGCATCCACCTGTTTGCCGATTTCGACGGCCTGCGCGATCATATCGACCTCGAGCCGCCGCCCGAACCCGCCGCCGATCAAATGGTTATGGACGGTAATCTTCTCGAGCGGCAAGCCCGTCGCCTTTTGCGCGGCTTGCGCGGCAAACCCAGGCACCTGCGTGCCCACCCAGATTTCGCATCCATCGGGCCGCACGTGCACCGTACAGTTCATCGGCTCCATCGTCGCGTGCGCGAGAAACGGCTGTTCGTACACCGCATCGATACGATGCTTTGCCGTCGCGAACGCATGCCGCGCATCGCCTTCCTCGTGTGCGAGCGCGCCGTCTTTTTGCGCGGCGCTTGCGAGATCGTCGACAATATCCTTCGTCGATAACGTCGCCCCCTCGCCACCATTCCACTTGACGTCGAGCGCCGCTGCTCCGCTCTTCGCCGCCCAGGTATGGTCGCCTACCACCGCGACGGCATTGTTCAGCTTGACCACTTGCCGCACGCCGCCGACTTTCTTGGCGCTCGCCTCGTCGACGCTCGCCAGCGTGCCGCCCAGCACGGGGCAATGCACGATCGCCGCATAGCGCATCCCGGGCAGATGCACATCGAAACCGAATCGGGCAGACCCGTCCACCTTTTGCGGCGAATCGAGCCGGTTAGTCGGCTTGCCCACGAGCGTGAATTGCGCGGGGCTTTTGAGCTTGACCTCCGCCGGGACCGGCATCTTCGCAGCCGTATCGACGAGTTCTCCGTAGCCGATACGGCGCCCCGACGGAATATGCACGACGGTGCCTTGCTCCGCCCGGCAGGTCGCGGCATCGACCTTCCATCGCTGAGCCGCCGCGGCGACGAGCAGCACGCGCGCGATCGCCCCCGCTTCGCGCATCGGCTGCCACGCATAGCGAATCGAAGTCGAGCCCCCGGTGAGTTGCCCGCCGCCGAGCAATGGATCGCCGTACAGCTTCGCGTTGGGCGGCGCGTGATCGAGCGCCACGCTTTGGAGCGGCACCTCCAACTCCTCCGCGATCAACATTGGAATGGCGGTATAAACGCCCTGCCCCATTTCGACCTTAGGCATGATCAGCGTCACCAAGCCCTGACGATCGATTCGAATGAATGCATTCGGCGCGAACACGCCGGCGCTCGGCGATGACGGGGCATCGCCGATTCTCACGCCGGCGCGATGCGCGGCTTGCGCCGCGGCCGGCACGCTGAACCCGAGCAATAAACCACCGCCCGCGGCCGCGCCAACCGTCACGCCGAACTTCAGGAACGTGCGGCGCGATACGCCGGCGCTTGACGACGCAAGCGCGCGCCCCGCTTCGAGGAGACCTTGCGACATATCAAGCCTCCGTGGCGGCATGCTTGATCGCCGCGCGAATGCGGTTATAGGTGCCGCAGCGGCAGATATTGCCCGACATGGCGGCGTCGATATCGGCATCGCTCGGATGCGGATTGGTCGCGAGCAGCGATGCGGCCGACATCACCTGCCCCGACTGGCAATAGCCGCACTGCACGACATCGAGCGCCGTCCACGCGGCTTGCACCTTACGGCCGGCGGGCGTTTCGCCCACCGCTTCGATCGTCGTTATCTTCTTGCCGACGACGGCCGCGACCGGCAAAACGCATGACCGAACGGCCGCACCATCCAAATGAACCGTACAGGCGCCGCATTGCGCAATGCCGCAACCGAATTTAGTGCCCGTCAGACCTACTAAATCCCGTAGCACCCACAGCAACGGCATATCATCCGGCGCATTCACTTCATGCGTCTTGCCATTGATCGTCAGCGTCGTCATGCACCCTCCGGCTATTGTTTGAGCGAATTGAGGTCGATTACGAAGCGGTACTTTACATCGCTCTTCAACATTCGATCGTATGCCTGGTTGATGCTTTGCATGGGGATGATTTCGATATCCGAGGTAATCCCGTGCTGACCGCAGAAGTCCAGCATTTCTTGCGTTTCGGCAATGCCGCCGATCAACGAACCGGCCAGACGGCGCCGCTTGAAGATCAGATTGAACACTTGCGGCGACGGGTGATCGTGCTCGGGTGCGCCGACCAGCGTCATCGTCGCATCGCGCTTGAGCAATTCGATGAACGGATTCAAGTCGTGTTGCGCGGCCACCGTATTGAGGATGAAATCGAAACTATTCGCATGCGCCTGCATTTGCGCAGGGTCTTTCGAAATCACGACTTCGTGCGCGCCCAGACGTTTCGCGTCTTCGACTTTCGAGGGCGAAGTCGTAAACAGGACGACATGTGCGCCCATTGCGCGCGCCAATTTCACGCCCATGTGCCCGAGACCGCCCAAACCGACGATGCCGACTTTCTTGCCCGGGCCCGCCCCCCATTGGCGCAACGGCGAATACGTCGTGATGCCCGCGCACAATAGCGGAGCCGCGCCGGCCGGATCCAGATTGCCCGGTACGTTCAGGACGAACGCTTCGTCCACGACGACGCTCGTCGAATAGCCGCCGTAGGTAACCTCGCCGCTGACGCGATCCACGCCGTTATAGGTGCCGACGAATCCGTTTTCGCAGTACTGCTCGAGTCCTTCCGCACAGCTTGCGCAGGTGCGGCAAGAATCCACGAGACAGCCGACACCGACCAGATCGCCGCTCTTATAACGCGTGACGCCGGCGCCGACCTTCGTCACGCGGCCGACGATTTCATGTCCCGGCACGACGGGGTAAATGGTATTGCGCCATTCGTTGCGGGCCTGGTGCAGGTCCGAATGGCAGACGCCGCAAAACAGCACCTCGATCTGCACATCATGCTCGCGCACGTCGCGGCGCTCGATGTCGAACGGGGCCAGCGGAGTGTTCGCGTCCTTCGCTGCGTATCCGTGAGTCTTGTACATGGTGATTCGCTCCTGCAAAATGCGCGCTCCGACATGGAGCTTCGCAGGTGCAAATGGTAGGAACTGCCCTGCCCTGACGCCAATGCCTGAATCTATCGAACGCTTGCCTTTTTCTCTTGGATGCCGGCGGCAAAGTGAAATCGGCGCTATATTTTCAGCCTGATTCTCCTAACGTTTGCGCCGCGCCGTCATGTCCGTTCACGCCTCGCTCTCTTCTATCGCCGATTCCGCTCAGGCCCGCATGGTTCAGTTGCTGGCTACCCTGGCCCCGGACGAGGGATATACCCAATCCACGCTCGACGGCGTGAAGTTCATGCGCACGAACGTTTCGATCCCGCGCGTGCCGGTGATGTACGAACCGTCGATCGTCATCGTCGCGCAAGGCCGTAAACGCGGCTTTCTCGGCAGCCAAGCATTCGTCTACGACGCCCAGCACTATCTCGTGCTTGCGGTGCCGCTACCGTTCGAGTGCGAAACCGAAGCGACGCCCGACGAACCGATGCTGGCCATCTCGATCCGGGTCGATCTCGCCGTCGTGGCCGAACTGCTGATGATGCTCAACGATACGCGCGGACCGATCGAGACGGAGCCGCGGGCCGTCTACGCCACGCCGCTCGACCCGACGCTGAGCGATGCCGTGTTGCGCCTGCTCGAATCGCTGTCCTCGTCGCACGACGCCCGTATCCTGGGCCCCGCGATCGTGCGCGAGATCTGTTACCGCGTCCTCACGGGGTCGCAGGGCGACATGATCCGGGCGGCGCTGACCCATCAAGATCATTTCGGCAGGATTGCAAAAGCCTTACGCCGCATCCACGCGGATTTCGCGGGCAACCTCGACGTCCCCACGCTCGCGCGCGAAGCGGGAATGAGTTTGGCCGTGTTTCACGCGCAATTCAAAGCCGTGACCGAGACTTCGCCGATGCAATACGTGAAAACGACGCGCTTGCACCACGCGCGCCTGCTGATGGTGCAAGATCGTTTGAACGTAAGCGCGGCCGCAACGCGCGTGGGGTACGAAAGCGCTTCGCAATTCAGCCGGGAATTCAAGCGATTGTTCGGTATGAGCCCGGCCGACGATCTCAAGCGCATGCGCGGCGCCAGCGATGCGAGAGCGAGCGTCGTCCCGCCCTATGCGAAGCCCGGCAGGCCGCGCTACGTCACTACCGACTGAACGGTCCGAGCCCGGCGGCGTTCATCGCGTAGCATCGCCGAAACGGTATTCGCGAGTGAGTTCGTCGAGCTGCGTTTTCAGTTGGGGATCGAGGGCGAAGTCGACGGCGGCCAACGTGTCGGCCAACTGCTCGGGGCGGCTGGCCCCCAATATGGCCGACGTAACGGAAGGATGAGCCAACACCCAAGCGACCGCGACGGTAGGCAGCGCGAGACCGGCGTCGGCGGTCAGCTTCTTCAGTGCTTCGATGGTATCGAACTCGCGCTCGTGCCAGTAACGCGCTTGGTAAAGCTCGCCTGCGGTGCCCACCGTGAACCGCCCCGCGGGCGGCGGCGCTTCGCGCCGATGCTTGCCCGTCAGCAGGCCGCCGGCAAGCGGGTTATAAGGTAGGACTGCTAAGCGTTCTTCCTCGGCGAGCGGCAGCAACTCGCGTTCGATCTGACGAAAGAGCAAGTTGTAACGCGGTTGAACCGAAACGAAACGCGCGGTGCGCAAGACGTCGGCTCTGCCTAGTGCTTTCGCCAAACGGTACGCGAGGAAATTGGAAACGCCCACGTAACGCGCGCGGCCCGAGCGAACGATGACGTCGAGTGCCTCGAGCGTTTCGTCGAGCGGCGTTTCCCGGTCGTCCGAATGCAGTTGGTAAAGATCGACATAGTCGGTACCGAGCCGCTGCAAGGACGCATCGATCGCATCGAGCAAGTGCTTACGGGAAGCGCCCTGCTCCCACGGCGCCTCTCCCATTTTGCCGACCGCCTTCGTCGCCAGCACGAAGCCATGGCGCTTGCCCTTGAGCCAGCGGCCGACGATTTCCTCGGTCCGCCCGACGCGCGCCTCGCCGCCTCCGAGCGGGTAGACGTTCGCCGTATCGAAAAACGTCACGCCGGCCTCGGCGGCGGTATCCATGATACGGACCGAGGTCGCCTCGTCCGTCTGAAAGCCGAACGTCATCGTCCCGAGGCATACGCGCGACACGCTTAGACCCGTTGCGCCGAACTTACGGTATTGCATCGATTTCTCCCAAGCACGCCGCCTTAGACGGCCAAAGCGAAAGGATAATCGCTCTTCGCAAACGGCGTGCGTGATGCACACAAGCGTGCGGCGGCATCCAAGAGAACCCGGCTGGCCTCACTTCGAGCCGGTGCTCGCCGACGACGGCTGCGCGGCGGCTTCGCTCGCGGCGCGATCTTTCTTCGCGGCTTCGTGATGGCCGATGGCGCAGCCGGCCGCGGCCCCCGCGACACCGTGCTTGCCCGCCACATGTCCCACGGCACCGCCTACCACGGCGCCCTTCATGCATCCCTTTGCCTGCGCCTGAGCGCCGCATAAGGCAACGACGAGGGCGGCACCGCACGCGATGATGGTTTTCATCTTGGCTCCTTTCGAGTGTATTGCTCCGACGATTGCAACGTTCGTACCCAGTTCGGCGGCGAGCCCAGGGCGGCACCTTCAATGCGGGGAAACGACGCCTAATGTTTGTCTTGTTCGGTCGATCGCGGGGCGAACCCGGACCGTATCCTCGACAAATAGAAAACGGCGCCCCGGGCGAGGCGCGTCTAATCAGACAAATGGAGCGATAGGAGCAACATGTACATCCCTGCTCATCCGTCGAACGAAGCTGCTCGAATTGCGCTCCTGCGATCGCTGGATATTCTCGATACCGCACCGGACGAACGATTCGACCGATTGACGCGACTGGCCAAGCGCGTGTTCGACGTGCCGATTGCGACGGTCTCGCTGGTCGATTCCGATCGGCAATGGTTCAAGTCGTGCGTAGGGCTTTCCGTCGACGAAACCGCGCGCAACATATCGTTTTGCGGCCATACGATTCTCGACGGCGACTTGCTCGTGGTCGAAGACGCCCAAACGGACCCTCGCTTTGCCGATAGCCCCTTGGTGACCGGCGATCCCGGCGTGCGCTTCTACGCGGGGTGTCCCCTCACGTTGAACAAGGCGATGCGCGTGGGCGCCTTTTGCATCGTGGATAAAAAGCCGCGTAAGCTCGACGCGCAGGAGCGCGGTCTACTGCGAGACCTCGCGCGTATCGCCGAACGCGAACTGGAAGTGCTGCAGCTCGTTGCGACGGACGACTTGACGGGTCTTTCGAATCGCCGCGGATTCGAGGCGCTGGGCAATCATGTGCTCGCGCTATGCAAGCGAGCCCGCTCGCGCGCGTCGGTGCTCTTCTTCGATCTAAACGGGTTCAAGCAGATCAATGACATGTACGGTCATGCCGAAGGCGACCGAGCGATCGTCGGGTTCGCGAGTGTGTTGCGTACCGCGTTGCGCGAGACGGACGTGTTGGCCCGTCTGGGCGGCGACGAGTTCGTCGCGCTCGTCGCGGGCGCGCAAGACGGTGACGAAGCGCGCATCATCGAGCGCGTGCGGCTGGGCGTTGCGGGTTATAACCGTGCCAATCAGCGCGGCTACGATTTGAAATTCAGCGTGGGTTTCGCGCCGTTCGAAACGAACGAGCAAGCGTCGATCGCCGAATTGATCGATATCGCCGACCACGCGATGTACGCGAACAAACGCGCCGTGCGCGAGCGCGGCGCTCGCGCCGCGTCCGGCGAGTTCGCCATGGCGCAGTAAAACAGCGCACGCCGAAGCTCGGCGCTCGGAACGAAGTAAACTATCGCCCGCCCGGCGCGCCTGCCGGGCGCGAAGCCGATTGGTACTTTTCGAAAAGCGCACCGTGCAAGCACAAATCCAACCGCCCGCCGTCGACTCCCCGCTCACGTCGTCCCCATCCTCGTCCTCGTCCTCGCGCTACGCGCGCAAGGCGCTCGTGGGCTCCGCCCTCGGCTACGCGATGGACGGCTTCGATTTGCTGATCCTCGGTTTCATGCTGCCCGCCATCCGCGCGGCGCTCCATCTATCGCCGGAACAAGCGGGCGCGCTCGTGACGTGGACGCTCGTCGGCGCCGTCGCGGGCGGAATCGGCTTCGGGTTGCTCAGCGACCGTTTCGGGCGCGTACGCGTGCTCAGTTGGACGATCACCCTATTTGCACTCTTCACGGGCCTATGCGCGCTTGCGCGCGGGTTCTCGGATCTGCTCGCGTACCGCACGCTCGCCGGCGCGGGCCTCGGCGGCGAATTCGGGATCGGTATGGCTTTGGCGGCCGAAGCATGCCCCCCGCAAGCGCGGGCACGTTTCTCTTCGTACGTGGCGCTCGGCTGGCAGGCCGGCGTGCTCGCCGCGGCACTGGTGACGCCCCCGCTTCTTCCGCTCGTAGGTTGGCGCGGGATGTTCGCCATCGGCCTGGCGCCGGCGTTCGTCGCGTTCGCGATGCGACGCGCGCTGGGAGAGCCCGAGGCGTTCGTTCGACAAACGCATGCGCGCGCCGGACTGAGCGAGCGGCTCAAAGACTTATTCGGCAACGCTCAGGCGGTCCGCTCGAGCGTCGCGCTGTTCGTGCTCTGCTCGGTCCAGAACTTCGGCTACTACGGCATCATGATCTGGATGCCGACATTCCTTTCAGCCAAGCTGGGATTTTCGCTGACGCGCTCAGGCGTCTGGACGGCAGTGACGGTGCTCGGGATGATGGCCGGCGTTTGGTGTTTCGGTCAGCTCGCCGATCGACTCGGCCGCAAGCCGACGTTCGTGCTTTATCAGATCGGCGCCGCGATGATGGTCCTCCTATATGCTCGTTTGGCGCAGCCCCTATCGATGTTATGGGCCGGCGCGATCATGGGCGCCTTCGTCAACGGGATGGTCGGCGGCTACGGGGCCTTACTTTCCGAGCTGTATCCGACTCGCGCGCGTGCCACCGCGCAAAACCTGTTGTGGAACGCCGGGCGGGCGGTCGGCGGGTTCGGCCCGCTAGCAGTCGGCGCGATCGCCGGCCGATACGCCTACCCCGTCGCCATATCGGCCCTCGCGGGGCTTTACGTCCTCGACATCATCGTCACGGTATTGCTGATTCCCGAACGCAAGGGCCATACGCTCGACTGAAGCCTCCCCCACGCGCACTCAGTCAATATTTCACCTATTTAACTTCAAACGGAATCAATTACCACAAAAAATATACAGACCAATCTACTATCAATCGTAGTAAAAAAATGTCTTTTCTTTCAAAAAATAAAAAATCGAAATGAAGTTGACATCGCACGGCTTACCCACCTAATCTTTCTCGCATCGCCGCCGAGTCCTCGGTCACGCAGCAGCCGATTGGCGCTTCCGGGCGCGGCCGGCGATCTCCCCGAAAGACAGGCCTGTCCAAAGCCGTTCTTTCGATTGCATGTTTTTCTTAGCACTCCTAACTAGAAGATCGTTTTTCGGAGACTTGGAAAAATACCAAACCCGAATAACGCGGATCATCGTTTCGCGCGCCTTTTATCGCGCGCCATGGCTTCATTTTGCCTTTCTTCGAGATAGCTGGAAATACGTTTCTCCCGTAAGTGAACGAAACATTCCCATTCGAGGGTTGAAAATGCGCATTCCATTCAATACGAAATTGAACTGCATTTCGTTGGCCGCCGCCATTGTGCTGGCGGGATGCGGCGGCTCGGACGGCGGGTCATCCGCCGGTGCTCGCGCGGGGGCGGCAGCATCGCCGTCCGCATCCCCCGCGGCCATGGCTCCGGCACCCGCCGTACCGGCCGCCGCGACGCCCGGCATCGACAAGACGGTGTCGCCCGTCGAAATGCCGGACACCGTGACGCCTGTGAACTACAAGCTATGGTTCCGGCCGAATCCCGCGCTCAATGCGTTCGACGGCCGAGCCGACGTCGAGATCAAGGTGCTGCAGCCGGTCAATGCGATCGTCGTGGCCGCGCATCGGCTGACGTTCGTCAATGGCAGCATCACGCTGCAACCCGGCAACATCGCGCTCATTGCCAATCCGCAAGACGACGGCGACTACTATCAGCTCCGCCCGCAAAGCGGTCAGATCGCGCCGGGTACCTACTCGCTGCATATGGAATGGAAAGGCATCATCAACTTCAAGACGTACGACGACCCCGCGACGAAAACCGGCGGCAGTTGCGGTAACGACAACTACCCCGGCTGCTCCGCCGCCGAAGGCGTGTTCCGCGTCGATTTGAAATCGCCGGAAGGAAAAACGAGCGGTGCGATTCTGACGCAAGGCGAGTCCGATCTCGCGCGCCAATGGTTCCCGGGCTGGGACGAGCCGGCCTTCCGTCCGACCTACGAAGTGAGCGCCGACGTGCCGCAAAATTGGCGCGTCGTATCGAACGCAGCCGAGAAAGACGAAGTCAACGTCGATCAGGGGTATAAGCGCGTGAGCTTCGAGAAGACGCCGCCGATGCCCTCCTACCTCCTGTTCTTCGGCGGCGGCCAGTTCGAAACATACGAAGACGATTTCTCGAGCCCGCTGCCGGACGGCAAGGGACTCCATCTGCGCGTGTTCACGCCGCCCGGCATGAGGGAGTGGGCAAAGCCCGCGATCGAGGAAACGAAGCAGGCGCTCGATTTCTATTATCGGTACACCGGTATCCCGCTGCCGCTGAAGAAATTCGACACCATCGCAGCCAACGATGCATTCAAAGCCGAGAAAGATTTGAACTTCGGCGGTATGGAGAACTGGGGCGCCATTCTGGAATTCGCCGACGACATCCTGCCGCCGCCCGGCACGACGATGTCGAACTATGGGGTCACGGTCCTGACGCACGAGGCGGCCCACCAATGGTTCGGCGACCTCGTTACGCTCGATTGGTGGGACGATGTATGGCTGAACGAATCGTTCGCCACGTTCTTCGAGAACAAGACGAAGATCGCGTTCTTCCCCGATCGTTTCAGCTTGGCGGGCCAAGTCAAGAACAAGTATCAGGTCATCGCGGGCGACTTGTCGTCCTCCTCGTACCCGGTGCAGCCCAACTTCAATGCCTGGGCGTCGAACGATTTCGTCATCAACGCCGCGTCGTTCGTCTATGACAAGGGTGGTCAGGTACTCAAGATGATCGAGGGCTACCTGGGCGAAGACGTCATGCGCAAAGGTCTGCGGCAATACCTGACCGACTATTCGTTCGGCAACGCCACGCCGAAGCGGCTATGGGACGAACTCGCTCGCGCGAGCGGCCAGCCGATGAACGCGATCGGCGACAGTTTCGTGCGTCAAACGGGCGTACCGCTGATCTCGCTGGAAACGCAATGCGACCTGACGACCAACCAGACCGTCGTCTCTCTGAAGCAGCAACCGTTTCCGAATCACAACACTTATCCGGGCTCGCAATGGACGATTCCGCTCACGCTCGGCTATGGCGAGAGCCTGAGCAGCCGGCAAACGGTGGCGATGAAGGACACGAGCATGCAGGTGCGTCTGCCCGGTTGCGGCGCCGTGCTTGCGGATCCCAGCGGTCAGGATTATTACGTCGTCAATTACGGCAACAATGCGTGGGGCCAGTTGCTTGCGCAAAGCAACGCCCTACAAGATCCGCCGCGGCTGACGAACCTGAAACTCGAAGCGCACTTGCTCGTCAGCGCCGGGCTCGCGGATCCGTCGCGCGAGCAAAGCATCGATTCGATCGCAACGTCGCCGAGCGTCGTCGCGCGGATGATGATGCTCGATCGGACGCCGACGGAATCGGTCGTTCGTAGAATGCCGTTCTATCAAGGCCAATTGAAGGCGGCGCCCAAGCCGAAGTTGAACTGACCCGGATGACCGCTCTCTTGTTCGACCAGCCGGAAAAAGGTGGGGCGTACTAGAGCGCGCCATCGTATGATCGCGCGGCCCGACAGTGCGCTTCGTAGTCGGGCCGAGCCCACGCCAGTTCGATACCGATCCGCTGCGTGCCCGGCCGGATCTTCGGTTTATACAACCTCAGCGAAACGGTATCGAGTGCGCCCCAATCCTGGAACGACAGCACCGCGAGTTCGACCGCCAGCGTCTCCAGCAAGCGCGTGTGCGGCTTCGTTTCGAGAAACCGCGTCAACCGCTCGCAATACCGATCGTAGTCGATCCACTCGCTCGCGTCCGTTTCCGCGGGAGCACATCGGTAGCCGAGCCGGGCGTCGATGACGACGGGCTGCGGCGCCTCGTGCTCGTGCGGATGAATCCCGACCCGCGTGAGCACCTCGAGTCCGTCGACGAACACAGTCCATCCGCGCCCGGCGCGCGCCGACGTATCGGCAGTGCGCCACAGCGCTTCGTCGACGGCGAACGGCTCGCTCGGCTTCACGATACGATCGGCGCGGCCGCGTCGAGCATGATGCGGCAGAAGTAATCGGCGAAGCTGCGGCGCACGATGATTTCGAAGGTGTCCTCATCCGTCGGAATCAGAACGATCGACGCCTTGAAAAAATGGCTTTGCGCGCACTGCCCGCGTTGCAGCATCTTCGGATGCAAATCGAGCGGGCACCCGCGCGAAAGGACTTCGCGCACGCGCTCTCCGCTTGCCTCGAGCACCGTATAGCCGCTGCCCACATCGACGACGGAGGCGAACAACGCGCCCAACGCCGTACGCATTTTTCCTTCGAGCTCCGGTGTGCGTGCTTCGTTGGAGCGGATGAGCCACTCGTCGGGGCCCAGCCACAGAGCCTCGTACTCGGTGCCCCGCGCGACCGTGTTGGCTTCGGTCGGCAAGCGCGCGCCGAGCACGCTTTGGACGGCCGCGGCGATCGCACCGTCGCTCGCGTCCCCGCGCAGATTGACGAGTTCGAGGAACGGGCGCTCGCGCAGCCGAAAGCGTTTCGACTGTTGCGCGAGATGCTCATCGAGCAATGCCTGCGCACCGACGAGCGGCGATTCGAGGCGCACGCCCGCGCCCGCCAGGGCGCCACTGCTTCTATTCTCATTCCACATGCTGACGCACTCCTTCGACGTCGTAGAAGACGGGGCTCGCGATCGTCGCAGCCATCGATTTTCCGTTCAGATCCACCGAGACCTTCTCGCCCATTTTGCCGAGACCGCCCTTCACGACCGCCATGGCGATCGAACGCTTCAGGATCGGGCTGTAATAGCTCGACGTGACGTGGCCTAACATCGGAACAGGCGTATCCGCGATCTGGTCCTTCGCCGGGCCGCTCACGTCATTTGCGAGGATTTGACTGCCCTCGGGCAAGACATAAGCGGGGTCGTCGGTCAGCAGACCGACCAATTGCTTGCGCCCTTCCTTTACCGTATCGGAGCGCGTCAACGATCGCTTGCCGAGACAATCCTTCGTCTTCGCCACGAGCCCGCCCATGCCGAGATCGAACGGCGTCATCGAACCGTCCGTGTCTTGGCCGACGATGATGTAGCCCTTCTCCGCGCGCAGCACGTGCATCGTTTCGGTCCCGTACGGCGTAATGTCGAATTCTTCCCCCGCGGCCATCAACGCTTCCCAGACCGCGCGGCCCGCATTGGCCGGCACGTTCACTTCATAGGCCAATTCGCCGGAGAAACTGATCCGCATGATGCGCGCGGGCACGTCGGCCACGGTGCCTTCCCGGAACGACATGAACGGGAATGCCTCGTTCGAAAAATCGACGTCGCGGCAAACCTTGCGCAGGACCTTGCGGCTATTGGGCCCCACCACCGCGAACGTCGCGAAGTGGTCCGTCACCGACGTGAGCCGCACTTTCATATCGGGCCATTCCGTTTGCAGCCAACGCTCGAGCCAGGTCAGGACGCGTGCCGCGCCGCCTGTCGTCGTCGACATCAAATAGTGCTGCTCGCCCAGGCGCACCGTCACGCCGTCGTCGAAGACCATGCCGTTTTCGTCGAGCATCAGGCCGTAGCGGCACTTGCCGACTTCGAGTTTCGACCACGGGTTCGTATAAACCCAATTGAGCAGTTTGGCCGCATCGGGACCTTGAACGTCGATCTTGCCGAGCGTCGAGGCATCCATAATCCCCACGCTCGTTCGCACGGCCAAGCATTCGCGCGCGACGGCCGCATGCAAATCCTCGCCCGCCTTCGGGAAGTACCAAGGGCGCTTCCAATTGCCGACGTCCTCGAACAACGCACCGTGTTCGACGTGCCATTCATGAATGCACGTCTTCCGGATCGGATCGATGAAGTCGCCGATTTCGCGCCCCGCGATCGCACCGAAAGTCACGGGCGTATAGTTCGGGCGGAACGTCGTCGTGCCGGTCTCGGGAATCGTCTTGCCGAGCGCCTGCGCGAGAATCGCCATGCCGTTGATGTTGCCGAGCTTGCCTTGATCGGTGCCGAAGCCCATCGCCGTGTAGCGCTTCACATGCTCCACCGATTCGAAACCTTCGCGTGCGGCGAGCAAGATGTCCGCGGCCGATACGTCGTTTTGGAAATCGACGAATTGCTTGGGCCCGCGGGCCGCCCGCTCGTGCGTCCCGACGAGCCACAGCGGCAACAACGGCGACTCCTTGATATCGGCCACTTGCGGCGAGGCGGGCCGCGACGCCGCCTTGAATCCGAGCGAATGCACGGCCTCGACACCCGCATCGAGCGCCAAGCGCAGTCCCCGCGCCAAGCTGAACTCGCCCGCCGCCGCCCCTACGCTCACCTCGGGCTGCATGCCCTTGCCAGGCACGAAGCACGCCTTTTCGTCATGCCAATGAGCCTTGCCGCCCGATTGCGCGAACAAGTGCAATACCGGGCTCCATCCGCCGGACATGGCGACGAGGTCGCAGGAGAGCGTGGCCAGATGCGCCCCGACCGCGCCCTTGGCGAACGAGGCCACCTCCACCGACGACACGCGCCACTTGCCGTGCGCCTCGTTGATCACGGCCCCGTTCATGACGACGACGCCATGCCGGCGCGCCGCCGCGGGCAGCGCCCCGTCGCTTTGCGGACGCGGATCGACGACCGTGACTTTCGCGCCGCAGGCTTTCAGATCGAGCGCGCTTTGATAGCCGTCGTCGTTGTTCGTAAAGACCACCGCTTCCCGACCCGGGAGCACGCCATAACGCTGAATGTAAATCGATACGGCCGACGCAAGCATGACGCCGGGCAAGTCGTTATTGCCGAACACGAGCGGCCGTTCATGCGCGCCCGTCGCCAAGATCACGCGCTTGGCGCGAATCTTCCAGACGAGTTCGCGCGTGCCCTTGCGCATCGACACCGGCAGGTGATCGGTCAAACGCTGCACCACCGTGACGAGGTTATGGTCTTGATAACCGAACGCCGTGCTGCGCGAGAGAATCTTGACGTCCGGCATCTGCGACAGGGCAAGTTCGATCTTCTCGACCCATTGCATAGCGCTTTTCCCGTCGATTTGCGCGCGGCACGACAGCAACGAGCCGCCCAGTTCGCGTTGATCGTCGACCAGAATCACTCTCGCACCCGCGCTGCCCGCCGCATAGGCGGCCGCCAGTCCGGCCGGACCGCCGCCCACGACGAGCACGTCGCAGTGCGCGAAACACTTGTCGTAACGATCGGCATCGCGTGTATCCGGCGCCTTGCCAAGCCCGGCCGCCTCGCGGATTTTCTCTTCGTACTTCGGCCACCATTTACGCGGCCACATAAACGTCTTGTAGTAAAAACCGGCGGGAATGAAACGCGCGATCTTCTGGTTGACGGCGAGCCGGTCGTTCTCGATCGAAGGCTCCGCATTGACGCTCGTCGCCACGAGCCCTTGATAGAGTTCGACTTCGGTCGCGCGCGCATTGGGCACGGTGTACGCGCCGCTTTCGAGCTGAACGATCGCGTTCGGCTCTTCGACGCCCGCCGTCATCACCCCGCGGGGCCGATGGTATTTCCAGCTACGGGCGACGAAATGCACCCCATTGGCCAGCAGCGCCGAGGCGAGCGTATCGCCTTGATAGCCTTGATAGGTGCGGCCGTTGAACGTGAACGTCAGCGGGATCGCGCGATTGATACGCCCGCCCGAACCCAAGCGATCTTTCTGATTGCTCATGTTATTTGTCTCCTTGCGTGGGCTTACGCGAAGCCGCGCCGCCGAAGGTTTCGTAGCCTTGGAACGCGTAGGACACGGTATCGCGCGTCGCCATGAACCAGCGGCGGCAACCCTGCGTGTGCAGCCATTGTTCGCGATGCACGCCGCGCGGGTTCTTGCGCATGAAGAGGTACTCGCCCCACTCGCGGTCGGTCAATTTTTCGGGTTCGAGGGGACGTGCGATATCGGCCTCGCCGCCGCAGGTGAACTCGCTTTCGGCGCGCGGCCCGCACCAAGGGCATTCGATCATCAGCATGTGAGTCTCCGTGCGTTAATGCGCGACAGCGGCGGCGCCGTGTTCGTCGATGAGATGGCCCGTATAGAAACGATCGAGCGAGAAAGGCGCGTTCAATGGATGCGGCTCGTCCTTGGCGATCGTATGCGCGAATACCCAGCCCGAGCCCGGGGTCGCCTTGAAGCCGCCCGTCCCCCATCCGCAATTGAAGTACAGCCCTTTCACGTCGGTCTTGCTGATGATTGGGCAAGCGTCGGGCGAGACATCGACGATGCCTCCCCACTGACGATTCATGCGTACGCGCGAGAACACGGGGAACATCTCGACGATCGCTTGCAACGTGCCTTCGATGATGTGGAAGCTGCCGCGTTGACCGAAGCCCGTGTATTGGTCGATACCGGCGCCGATCACGAGGTCGCCCTTATCGGATTGACTGATATAGGCATGCACGGCGTTCGACATCACGACCGTATTCACCACGGGCTTGATCGGCTCCGACACGAGTGCTTGCAGCGGATGGCTTTCGAGCGGCAGACGCACGCCGGCCATATCGGCGAGCGTGGTCGTATTGCCGGCCGCGACGACGGCCACCTTCTTCGCCTTGATAAATCCCTTCACCGTCTCGACGCCGACGACTGCGCCTCCATTGCGCCGAATGCCCGTGACCTGGCAGTTCTGAATGATGTCGACGCCATGCGCATCCGCGCCGCGCGCAAAGCCCCAAGCGACTGCATCATGACGGGCGACGCCGCCGCGGCGCTGAAACGAGGCGCCGAGCACGGGATAACGCGCGTTGAGATTGATGGTCGGCTCGATTTCCTTGATCTGCTCCGGCGTGAGGAATTCCGCGTCGACTCCGTTCAGGCGGTTCGCATTGACGCGCCGCTGCGTGTCGCGCACGTCCTGCAGCGTATGCGCGAGATTCATCACGCCGCGTTGACTGAACATGACGTTGTAGTTGACGTCTTGCGAGAGCCCTTCCCAGAGCTTCATCGCTTTTTCGTAGAGCGCCGCCGATTCGTCCCAGAGATAGTTCGAGCGAATGATCGTCGTATTGCGGGCCGTATTGCCGCCGCCGATCCATCCTTTCTCGAGCACGGCGATGTTGCGCACGCCGTGCTCCTTGGCCAAGTAGTAGGCGGTGGCTAGGCCATGCCCGCCTCCCCCGACGATCACGACGTCGTATTCGCGCTTCGGCTCGGGACTGCGCCATTGGCGTTCCCAGTTCTCGTGATACGACAACCCGTTGCGCACCAAACTGAATATCGAAAAGCGGCTCATAGCGGTGGATCCGATGGGTTGATTAGCATTCGATGACGTTCACGGCCAACCCGCCGCGAGACGTCTCCTTGTATTTCGTTTTCATGTCGGCGCCCGTCTCGCGCATCGTCTTGATGACGGAATCGAGCGAGACGTAGTGAGCACCGTCGCCCTTGAGCGCCATTCTCGACGCGTTCAGCGCCTTGATCGCGCCCATCGCATTGCGCTCGATGCAGGGAATCTGCACGAGGCCACCCACGGGGTCGCAAGTCATGCCGAGGTTGTGCTCCATGCCGATCTCGGCCGCGTTCTCGACTTGGGCGGGCGTGCCGCCCATGACCGCCGCAAGGGCCGCGGCGGCCATCGAGCACGCCACGCCCACTTCGCCTTGGCACCCCACTTCAGCGCCTGAAATCGAGGCGGTTTCCTTGTAGATAATGCCGATCGCGGCCGCCGTCAGCAGGAAATCGACGATGCCGTGCTCGTTGGCGCCCGGGACGAACTTCACGTAGTAGTGCAGCACCGCGGGAATGACGCCCGCTGCGCCGTTCGTCGGCGCGGTGACGACGCGCCCGCCCGCGGCGTTCTCCTCGTTGACGGCCATCGCATAGAGATTGACCCAATCGAGCATCGAGAGCGGATCGCGCAGCGACTCCTCCGAGCGCGCGCGCAGATGCTTCGCGAGTTCGGCCGCGCGACGCTTGACGCGCATCGGTCCCGGCAATTCGCCTTCGGTCCGGCAGCCGCGTTCGACGCATCCCGCCATGGTTCGCCAGATCGCGAGCAAGCCCTCCCGCACTTCGGCGGGCGAGCGCGTGGCGCACTCGTTCTCGAATGCCACCTGCGCGATCGACAACCCGCTCGCTTGGCAGGCACGCATCAAATCGGCGCCGGTGCGGAACGGATGCGGCACCTCGCCACCGGCGCGCACGCCGTTGACGCGATCGCCGTCGCGGTTGACGACGAAGCCGCCGCCCACCGAGTAATACTCTTTCTCGACGAGCAATTGCCCGTTTTCATCGAAGGCCTGAAACCGCATGCCATTCGGATGCACGACGCTCGTGCCGCTCATGAGCTTGCGGTAGAACGCGAGATCGTCTTTTTCATCGAAACGGACGGGCGCACGGCCCATCAGCGCCAGCGATTTGGTCGAACGAATCTCGGCGAGCCGCGGCTCGATGAGGTCGGGATCGATCGAGTCGGGCAGATTGCCTTCGAGGCCCAGCAATACCGCCTTGTCGGTGCCGTGCCCTTTTCCCGTCGCGCCGAGCGACCCGTAAAGCTCCGCTTTGACGCGCCGCACGTAGGTCAGGAGATTGGCATCCTCCACATGCGAGACGAAGCGGCATGCGGCGATCATCGGTCCGACCGTATGAGAACTCGACGGGCCGATGCCGATCTTGAACAGATCGAAGACGCTGACGTTCATTGGGGCAGCCTCGCGATGACGGTGAATGGGGTTGGGGTTCGTTGGAGCTTGGACGCCAGTACACCAAAGCGTAAAATCCGCCGATAGAACAAAAACGGCATCGCCGTGGGATGCCGCCGCCAATCGGCCCTTTCGGCGTGCCTCGCGGGCGTTTGCGCGATGATTGGCGACGGAAAATCACAAGCGCCCCGCACGGCCATCGGCGAACCTCGGGATACCCCCTGTCGCGCCCTACCTATTGCTGAGCAGCATGAACGCAGTCGAAACGTTACCGCCGGTCTCTCCCGCCTCGCGCACCCGTATCCGGTTCGGCGTCGTGCTGCTGCCGAATTTCACGCTGACAGCGTTTTCGGGATTCGTCGACATGCTGCGGCTCTCGGCCGACGACAGCGACTTCAGCAAACCGGTGCGGTGCGCCTGGAGCGTCGTGGGCAAGACGTTGGCGCCGGTTCGGGCAAGCTGCGGGATTCAAATTACGCCGTGGGAGACGTTCGACGAGGCGGAGCCGTTCGATTACGTCGTCGTCGTGGGCGGGCTTCTGCATTCGGGCCCCCAGGCGGACGAGGAGACGTTGGCGTTCATTCGTCGCGCCGCCGGCAACGGCGCGACGATCGTCGGCATTTGCACGGGCGTGTTTACGCTGATGCGGGCCGGCGTACTCGACGGCCACCGCGTATGCGTCAGTTGGTTTCACTATTGGGATTTCATCGAGCGCTTTCCAAACGCCAACGCGCAGATGCTCGTGGCCGACCGGCTCTTCGTCATCGATCGGCGGCGCATTACGTGTTCGGGCGGGCGGGCGTCGATCGACGTGGCCGCCGCTATTTTGCTGCGGCATTTCGATCATGCGACGGTGCAAAAGGCGCTGCGGATCTTGCTCGTGGCGGAAATGCAGAACGGCAACGCGCCGCAGCCTCATCCGCCTGGGCTCGAGCCGGCCACGCACCCGAAGATCAAGCGCGCGATCTTACTAATGGAGCAGCATTTGGGGCGTGCGTTGACGCTCGAGGAATTGGCCGGCAAGCTCGATCTATCGCCGCGGCAGTTGGAGCGGCTGTTCAAGGCGCAAACCGGGAAGACGCCGCAGACGTTCGCCAAGCATGTTCGACTGCGCACGGCGGCTTGGTTGCTGACGAGTTCAGATCGCAGCGTGGCCGATATCGCGTTGAGTTGCGGTTTTTCGGATGCCTCGCATTTGGGGCGGGAGTTTCGCAAGCAGTACGGCATGCCGCCCGTGGCGTTTCGCGAGCAGCGCGCCGGGAATGCGCCCGACGAACAGGTTTGCGACGAGTACTTCTTGGCGTCGGGGGCGATGTCTTGAGGCGGAAGGTGGGCTGAACGCTGGGCGCGCCTCCCTGACGCAAGGAAAACTCTCCCGTCTGAGCGCCGTACGCCCGACGACAGAGACCTCTTATGCTTGCTCTTTCGGGCTTTCGAGAGGGGGACGACCGGAGCGACGCTTCGCCATCACCTCACCAAATGGCCGTAGCCGTTTGAATTCCTCATCACTTAGCCCACGCGTGCCAGGGTCCGCAGCGATACCACGCCGGATCGCCGCATCTTCTTCGGTCGGATACACGAATTTACGCTTGCTGCTCATAGCGTTGAACCTCTCTACGGTTGGCCTTTCGCAAGCTGATGATTTGAATTGCATCGCCTCGAGTTGTGAACGCTACGCACAAACCGCAGATCTCGGAACCCCAGGTCACCGTCCAGCCGTTCCGTGCCAAAAATCGGAACAAATTACGGCTCAGCGCCGTGCTCGCAACACCCGATGTGCGGCGGAGAAGCCGAAAGTTTGGCGAGCAAGCTGCGGCTTGAACGACGCCTCGCATTTGGGTGCAAATTCCGCAAGCACCGTCACGGTCTTCCCTGCCACGCACGCAATCGATGGCTAGCTCGTTAGTTGCGTGCGCAACAACATATGTCCCCTCACCAGTCGTGGGCGGGACTCCAACGCCAGTTTTGCAGGATGGCGAGGTAATCGATTTAGATGACGGTGTCACCGGCTCCGTATTGAAGATATCCTCTAGAATCATGAAATTCAAATCGCATACATCGGCATAAGATCCAATCACGGTTCTGGCGTTTTAATCACGTATTATGGGAGTGTCACCCGTCAAATTATTCGTCGAACAGTTCAGACAGTTCTTTCTACCAGACATGCCGAACGCGAGGCGATCGCCCGCGCCAGTTCTCGCGTCGACAGCGGAAAGATAACGTCCTGCCGCATCAGCACTCGAAACTCCGAGACGGATATTCTGAAAATTTCATTTAGCTTGGATTGGAAAAATCCATACAACGCGTCACTCCATGAATTCGGAACCAGGACTGGAATCAAGCCAAAGATGTTAGTTCTGGATGCCTTCAACCGGATAACCGCAAAGTTGTCCACTCGCTTGAGATGAGGAACCATGGTTACGCCTGAAATGTTCGACCGAGCCCACATTGACGATATCGAAGAGGTCGAGGCTGCACCCGGCATTTTCATCAAGACGCTACACAACACCGACGAGGGCGTGATGGTTCGCCTGATTCGATTCGTTCAGGGCGCAGTCCTCCCCATGGAGGACAGTCACGACCTCGGCCTGGAAATCGTCTACGTGCTCGACGGCACGCTCACCGATAACGCGGGAAGTTATCCAGCAGGCTCGATTCTGTATGGCAAGAAGGGGTCTTCGCACATTCCGGCGAGCCCCGAAGGATGCACGATTTTCTCCATCAATTTCGTCGACTAACTGACGGGAGTGCCATGAGCGCAGACAGCATCATCGAGTTCTTACGCTGGTACGCAAGCGAGCGACTCAACTCGCGCCTCATCGACGAACACCGGCGGCCACCGGCCTCGCTGCCGGCCGAGCTCGCTTCCGGAGGGCTGCTCGGCCTAAGGGTCGGCGCGGAGCACGGCGGCCAGGGGCTGTCCGCGCGCGACACCGCGCGCGTCCTGGAGCAGCTTGGAGCAATCGACGGCAACGTGTCGCTGCTGACGACAGTGCACAACGCGGTGGGAGTCGATCCCATCCTCGCTTTCGCCGACCAGGACATCAAGGACAAGGTCCTTCCTGTCTTAGCCTCCACGGGGGCGCTGGCGGGCGTGGCGGCGACCGAGCCGGAGGTCGGCACGAACTTCCAGGCGATGACGTCGCGGGCGGTGCGCGATGGCTCCGGCTATGTCATCAACGGTAGAAAATCAATGATTTCGCTGGGCGGCTGGGCCAAGTACATCAACCTCACGGTGCGCCTTGACGACAGCCTGACAACCTTCCTGGCGCCGACCGCGACTCCAGGGTGGGTGCCTGTCTCCGAGGCCCTGACGGTGGGAATGAGGGCCGTGCCGCAGAATCACATCGAGATGCGCGACATGCGGCTCGACGCCGATGCTGTACTCGGCGGGGTGGGCAATGGCGCGGCTGTTGCGACGCACGCTTTCCAGACTGGCCGATGGATGCTCGCGGCTGGCATCGTCGGAACGATGAAACGGTGCCTCCAACTCGCCACGCGTTACGTCTCGTGTCGTACCGTGGCAACCGGCTCGCTGTTGAGCAATGGCAGGATCGAGCAAATCCTGAGTGATTGCGTGGCTTCCGTCGAGGCTGTCGATGCGGTAACACGCTTGATCTATGACGGCCTAGACGAGGGGCGCGTCATTGATCCCACGTACTACACGGTATGTAAGATCGTCAGCGGCGAACTGTCATGGAGCGTTATCGACACTTGCGTGCAGCTCATGGGGTGGCGCGGGTTCCTTGACTCGAACCCCGTCACGCAGAACTTCAGGGATTACCGAGTGCTTAGGGTCTTCGAGGGCTCCACGGATGGGATCTCCGGCTACCTCGGACGTTCGGTGCTGAAGAACCCAGGAAAGCTGCACACCCTGTTGACGGAGGACTTCCCGGATGCACATTTTCTTGCACCCCTCTGGTCGGTTCTTCAGGAAGCGTCTGGAACATTCCCGTCACTTTCCCCGCAGCATCAACACCGTCTCGCCGCTCGCACGGCTAATGCCGTGTCGTGGGCGGTGACCGCGGCAGCGCTCCAAAAGGAAGGCGGCGAAGTTCGCGCTCACAGTTCCGAGTGGGCCGCTCATAGCCTGACGGATGCAGTGCATGCCATGCGGCGATCGCACCACCAAGACGATCGCGTAGTCGCGTCCGCGAGGCTGTCGCAGCACATCGGTTCCTACGAGTATCAGATCGGCGACATCGAGCAGACGTACGGTGGTGAGGTACACACGCTCGATCCGCTCTTGCGGCGCGCCTTGTAGGAGTCTTTGTGCTGTACCTTCTCGACTAACAGCTCCACATCTGGCGATACGACCTCAGAGTCTAGCCTGCAATAGAAAGCAATTTGTAACTGGAATCGGTTTCAATTACATTGAATCATGGAGTAGTCTATCCCGGCAACTCGCTGAGCGTCACTTTCTACAAAGTGACGCTCGAGCCGACCGCTGCAACTCGGCCCTATCACCTAGGGATTACTTAGCTTTGTGCACAAGGCGTTCAAGTTCCCGACCGATTAGTTCGCGCATCCAATCGGCGATCGTGATTTCGCGTTCCACGCATATATATCGAATCCTCTTATGAATCGCCGGGTCGATGTCAAAGTTTAGTCTGATGCTGTCCACGCGCCGGGTTGGCATGCCTGATCCGCTCGCAAGCGCCTTCTTCGGTCTACCAGGGCTGCGCTTCGACTGTGCGCTCGTTCCCGGCGAGTTCGCGTTCGGCCTGGCGGGCGGTTGAGCCGCTTGTGGCGAGGCGCCCTCCCGGGACGATGCGGGCTTTTTCCTCGAGGGCTCCTTAGCTGTGGCGGCCTTTTTCGTCGTGGCTTTGGCCGTCGGCGTCTTCGTCGCCCTGTGCTTTTGTGTAGCTGCCATGTTTGATTAAATGAAGGTTTGAGTAAATCAAGTCCCGAGTGCACATCGTACGTGCACTCGGGACCGCGAGGCAAGGGAAGCTTCCACCTATTGAAAGACGTTCTCCCTTGCGACTAAAGGCGATACCTCACTCAAAACCGTAAATCAAGCTGACAGAACAGGGGATGCAAAAGACGCCCCGGCCTGGGGCGACGTTAACAAAGGTTAAGAATTTACGCGTGAATGACGGTATCGATGAGCGCGCGAATCACTTCGGAAACGGATAGACCGTTCTCCACCGCGTACATCTTGAGCTTGCGATGTCGAACATGATCGATATCCAGGTTGAGCCTGATTGGCTTCGGGGGGCGTTGGCTTTGCGATTGCTCGAGCGTCGTGGCAGTCACAAAGTCCATTGCGGTGTTTTGCGCAACCGGTTGCTTCTCATCGGCAGGAAGACGGGACGTCAAATGAAACTTGCTCATTGGAAATATCTCTATACACAAACATTTGTAACTCAATTGAGTGACGAATCCGACACTCAAGCCATGCCGCAAGCCACCTATCCCCTGAATACCTAGCACGCAAAGCCACCGACCCTCCAGCAGCTTAGGGACACTGAACACAGCGAGCGGCGGTCGCTGGTGTGCCTCTTTACTCAAAACTACGGTGCAACCGATGCACTATCGGCGTGCAACGCCGTATTCTCGATTGACGTGCTCGGCATGACGGCACTTTCACATCGATCTCCAAGACCGATCATATCCCGTTCTCGCGACGGATGATATTCATACTCAATGCGTCACTTGAGTAAAGTATCAATTGAACGCGACGAAAGCGTCAAGGCAACCATAGACGCAGGAACCGCAACAGTTGTCTCGGACGAACGAAACGATCTTCGCGATAGCACAACGTTGCTCGCGTCAACGCAGCCCCTTCAACACACCAGCGCCGAAAGCCGACACGACGTGTTGGAGCAGAGCCCCCCACACACCTCGTCTGACAACCGACACCAGCCAGACGGTCTGAACGCTGGCGGCAATCGACGTTGCGAAGTTTTCGTTAGACAAAATGGGGGCGACACTTTGTGCGCAAAATTGACAATCTTTAACAGTTAAACACCTTGTTTTCCTGGGGTCTTAGCCTGACCAGGATCATAAACTCAACTGAGTGGCTTGAGTAATTTGTCGTAAAAAATTTGTGGTTGTCCGTAGTCGTATGACAACACGTTGCCAGCAGCGCCCCGCGCTGCGCCGTCCGGCACCTACACACTTGCCGTGGGCGCGGATGGCGCGTTCCGGCGCTAGCGACCTCCCTACCCATGCTTGCGCAAACCAAAAGGGCTGCGAAACTCAAGCGGGCGATTTAACCTTCACAATCATTAACATTCCGTTGCGTCGAACATACGTCATATCAAAAAAATCGTTAACTCGACTGGCAATCGAACATTCGGCTCTGCGCCAGTTGCCGCAACTCCCTCCCAACGCCTCGCCCGCCGCGCTCCGCCTCCAACAGAAGTTTTCTGGCACTTCCACAGGAGTGGGCGCGCGATTTCAATCAACAACGGATTAGTCTCATATTTTACTCACTTACACATTAAATCAACTTATAAACTCATTCACTCAACTACTTGAAATCTAGTTTTTGCGATAGGATCAACTCAAATGGTCCCATCAACAAGCAGGAACTTCCGGTATGTATCGTACTAGCCGTCGCCGGAGAGAGAACTTGGCACGCTGTTCTTCCCGGAAGAAGAACAGACGACTCACCCAGAAACACGGAACGCTTGGCAAGCCTCTTCTTCGGATGAAACCGCTACGCATCGTCTGCGCGACACAACATAAACAGCGCGACTTTCTCACGCACACGCCGTTGGGCCAGTCGCTTGTGACCCACCAATTTCTCAATCCTCTGAGCACTGCCATCTGCTCGGACCACAAACTAACGCGGGCAATGGCATACAACCGCGCGATTGAGGCGGCCCGCACTGATCCGGCCATTCTCGTATTCGTCCATGACGATGTTCACCTGCTCGATTTCAATTGGCAGGACAAGATTCGCGAAGGCGTCCACGCATACGACGTGATGGGCGTGGTCGGCAATGTGCGCGTTCCGCCACGTCATACGGGTTGGTCGTTCGTGGACGAGCAGTTCATGCAGGACGACCCGCAGAACCTAAGCGGGATCGTCGGGCACGGACGGGGGTTTCCCTGCGCGGTTACGCGCTACGGCGCTCCAGGCAAGCGCGTCAAACTTCTTGACGGCTTCTTGATTGCAGTCGACAGCGAGACGCTGATTGAAAGCGATCTGCGCTTCGATGAACGGCTACGGACCCACTTCTACGATCTCGACTTCTGCCTTCAGGCCGACGCACGCGGACTAGCCCTGGGCACGTGGCCGCTTTCTGTCGTGCAGGAGAGCCCCGGCGCATTCGATTCCACCGCGTGGCGGGAAGACTTCGACCGCTACCGCAGCAAATACGCACGCCGCCCTATCAAGACACACCAGCTCCATCAGCAGTAGAGCTACGCAGTCACCAAATCGCAATTCAGGGAAACACAAATGAAAGACATGCGGCAAGCTGTGACCAAACGTCTGCCCATCATCCTCGCAATCGCCGCGGCAGCTATCGCAGCCACCTCCGATGCGACTAGCACTGCCGGTGCGAATACCTCGGACACCATAAGCTCAGGCAATCCCTCAAGCACGGCCATCGCGACGGACTAAAGCCACTTAAACATTCTTAACCATCTGTAGCGAGAAATACACAGTCACATATTTTTGGAATTCGAAAAACCCGTATCGACGCCGGAATTTTCGTCTTTACCTCCAGCTAATGATTTCGTAGCAACACGCCGCACCGCCTCGACGCGTAAGGACGACGCGAATTTCATTCATGTATAGCACCTGACTTCAAACTTCAATTTAAGTAACTCAAATCAATTCCTGATTAACTCATTTACTCTCTCACTCATATACGTTTTTTATGCAGTTTACGCTAGGATCATTTCGGAGATTTTGAGTAACCAGGAGTGAATCGAATTACACGCACAAACCTCCCTGTGCGTGAACGCGGTGGCTGTCGCGGGAGAGAACGGGGCGCATTGCTGTAGGCGCGCAAACCTTCGTCAACAGGAATCAGAGAATGAATAAGAACTATCGATCCATATGGAACGATGCTCTCGGCGCGTGGGTCGCTGTCTCCGAACTGGATACAGCGCGCGGCAAAAGCGCCAGCAGTGTCGTCACCAGTTCACCGGGTACGGGTGCCAACGTCATAGGCGGCATCGTGGATGGCTTGATGGACGGCATGCCTGCACTTAGTGTGCTGACTGTCGCAGCAGTCGCGGTTGCGGCTGGTTTGACCGCGCCGGATCGGGCATACGCACAGAATGCCGTTTATCAGGGCACGGGGTGCACGGCTGCAAACACATCGTTCGGCGCGAACCTGAATGATGTTGCACTCGGCTGTAACGTCACAGCTTCGGGTACCAATGCGAGCGCCGTAGGTTTTAGTAGCCTCGCCTCGGGCGGCGGATCAATTGCGGTCGGTGCTGGCTCTACCGCATCAGGCATTAATTCTGCCGCAATGCTGGGAACTGCATCGGGCGGAAATACCGTGGCGGTCGGTATCGCGTCCGTAGCGACAGGCTCTTCTGGTTCCGCTGCCTTCGGTGCGCATGCTAGCTCCACTGCTGCAAACGCGGTTGCGATCGGCATCTATTCCACTGCCGCAGGCGGCGCAGCATCCGTCGTTGGTGCGGGTGCATCAGCAAGCGCCGACTACGCGACCGCCGTAGGTGCAAATGCGTACGGTAACGGTTTAAGGAGTACATCGGTAGGCCGACTTGCGAACACGCTCGGCGATGACTCAACCGCCGTAGGCGGACAGGCTACCGCTTCGGGCAGCGCTTCTATGGCTGTCGGTTTTGGTGCAGTCAGCAACAGCTTGAATTCGCTCGCCGTGGGCAGTAGCTCACTTGCGGGGGCGCAGAACGCAACCGTGCTCGGCATGAATTCGACAGCCGGGGCCGTGAACGCCGTGGCAGTAGGCGTGTCGGCGCGCGCGGCAGGTCTGCGGTCCCTTGCGGAAGGTTCGGGCACCCAAGCCTATGGTAGCGACTCTTTCGCGGGCGGCACGAACGCCGTTGCCGGTGTAGCCGGTAGCACTACGATTGTTGATGACGTTGCACTCGGTCACGGCACGACGGCTATCGGCGGCAGTTCGACGGCTCTCGGTTCTGGCGCAACGGCCACTGGGTTCTCGAGTATTGCCCTCGGCGATTCGATAGCTTCCGGCCAAAATGCGTCAGCCTTTGCAAACGGTGCTACTGCGTCGAATTCTAATACGACAGCTATCGGTTCATTTTCCAAGGCGACCGGCGATGGCGCGATGGCAATCGGCAGTTCGGCAGTTGCTAGCAACACTAGCTCGCTTGCCCTTGGTAATGGCTCGAATTCATCGGGGGTCAACTCTGTCGTTGTCGGTACGTACGGTAGCGCGGCAGGCGACTTCAGTACGGCAATCGGTAACGGTTCCAAAGCGCTTGGCGATAAATCGCTCACGACGGGCCTGAATTCGACAGCCTACGGCACAGGTGACTATGCAGCCGGTCGCGGTTCCGTTGCTGGCGTCAGCGGTAGTACGACGATTGCGGACGACATTGTGATCGGTAGTCTTGCGTCCAGCGTCGGCGGACAGTCCGTCGCGATTGGTATGCAATCTACTAGCAGCGGCGCGAATGCGATTGCAGTCGGCACGACTTCCACGGCATCGCAGGCCGATTCGGTTGCAATGGGAAATACTGCCGCAGCAACGGGAGTCGGAAGCATGGCGCTGGGCGCCACTGCGGGAGCAACAGGAGCAAACGCAATTGGAATTGGAACTACAGCGATTGCTTCAGGAAATCGGGCCGTTGCCCTCGGTTATGGCTCGACAGCATCAGGCGTCAATTCGTTCGCGTTTCTCGGAAATGCATCGGGCACGGGTGCAATTGCTATGGGCAACACGTCTTTAGCATCGGGGGCAAACGCATCTTTGGCAGTAGGTAACTTCTCGACCTCTTCCAATACGAACGCATCCGCTTTTGGTGTGTTCGCGACTGCATCAGGTGCAGCGGCAACCGTCGTCGGATCAGGTGCCAATGCAACCGGCGATTTTTCGACCTCGATGGGCGCAAATGCAGCAGCGGGCGGCGCAAATAGTACAGCGGTAGGCAAAAAGGCAACAACTACGGGAGCGGATTCAACGGCGCTGGGCGAAAACGCTACTGCTTCAGGCGCTGGTTCAATGGCGTCGGGTTTCGGCGCGTTGGCGAACGGTGCGAATTCTTTTGCTGGCGGTACGAATGCCGTCGCAGGTGCGGCTGGCAGCGCCTCAACCATCAACGACGTTGCACTCGGAAATGGCGCATCGGCGGTCGGCGGGAATTCCGTTTCGGTTGGTACCGGCGCTATCGCGTCAGCCGCAAATGCGATGGCGTTCGGTCAAGGTGCCACGGCAGCGAACGCTGGCAGCGTCGCGATCGGAAATGGTTCGATTACGGGCGCTGCCAATCCGACGCCGAACGGTGTAATCGGCGGCAAGACGTACACGTATGCTGGGGGCGCGCCGACGAGTGTGGTGAGCGTGGGCAAACCCGGCGCAGAGCGTCAGATCACGAATGTCGCCGCAGGTCGCGTCACCGGCACGAGCACCGACGCGATCAACGGCTCGCAGCTCTTCGCAACGAATACGGCCATCGAGACGCTTTCGACCTCGACTTCGACTGCGGTATCAAGTTTGAGTACGGGCCTGTCCACGACGAATAGCAATCTCGATTCGCTGAGCACGTCTGCTTCGACCGGAATTTCCAGCCTTTCCACATCGGCATCGTCCCTTTCGACCGGCCTTTCCACGACAAACAGCAATCTCGATTCGCTGTCCACTTCTGCATCGACGGGAATTTCGAGCTTGAGCACGGGCATCAGCTCCCTTTCGACTGGCGTGTCGTCGCTTTCGACGGGCCTTTCGACCACGAACAGCAACGTCGCTTCGCTGTCCACTTCGGCATCGACTGCTGTTAGCTCACTCTCGACGGGCGTTTCCAGTTTGTCCACGGGCGTTAGCTCGCTTTCGACGGGCGTGTCGTCCCTCAGCACCGGCGTGTCCAGCCTGAGCACCGGCCTTTCGACTGTCGCGAGCGGTGTAAATTCCCTGAGCACAGGCGTGTCGTCTCTTTCGACCGGTCTGTCCACGACGAATAGCAATGTGTCGTCGCTCAGCACGCTCGTTTCCACGATTGCCCCGCATTACGTGAGCATCAACGACAACGGCACGCAGCAAGGCAACTACGACAACAAGGGTGCGACGGGCGTAAATGCGATTGCCGTCGGTACGAACGCGACTTCGGCAGGCGCAAGCGCTGTTGCTCTCGGTGACGGTGCAACGGGCGCAGCAGCAAACTCAGTTGCAATCGGGCAGAACGCAGCAACGACGAATGCAGGCGATGTGGCTTTGGGCTCTGGTTCCGTTACGGCAGCAGCAAACCCGACTTCGGGCGCAACCATCGGCGGCAACGCATACACGTTCGCAGGCGCGAAACCGGCAAGCGTTGTCAGCGTCGGTGCGAAAGGCACGGAACGGCAAATTACCAACGTCGCGGCCGGTCAACTGAACGCGAACAGCACGGACGCTGTGAACGGTTCGCAGCTTAATGCGACGAACCTGGCCGTCGATTCGCTCTCGACTTCGACCAGCACCGGCATTTCTTCGCTGTCCACGGGCGTATCGTCACTTTCGACTGGCGTTTCTTCCCTGTCCACGGTTGCCAGCTCCTTGAGCACGGGTGTGTCGTCACTCTCTACCGGTGTGTCGTCCCTCAGCACTTCCACTTCCACGGCGGTATCGAGCCTGAGCACAGGTGTTTCGTCGCTCAGTACTGGTGTGTCGTCGCTTTCGACAGTTGCCAGCTCGTTGAGCACGGGTGTTTCGAGCCTGAGCACAGGTGTGTCGTCACTCAGTACCGGTTTGTCGTCGTTGAGTACTTCCGCATCCACCGGAATTTCGTCGCTCAGCACCGGAATTTCGGGCGTGACGAGTGCAATCGGGTCGCTCTCGACTTCCGCTTCAACCGGCACCAGCAGCCTGTCCACGGGCCTGTCCACGACGAACAGCAACGTGGCTTCCCTTTCGACCGTCGTTGATGCGAGCAAGACGCACTACTACGACGTAAATGACAACGGCACTCACGGCGGCAACTACAACAACGATGGTGCAACCGGTGTCAACGCAATTGCGGCAGGCGTAGGCGCATCAGCAGGCGGCGCGAGTGCGGCAGCTGTCGGCTACAGTTCGCAAGCGCTGGCAGCTTCCAGCGTGGCTGTAGGCGACAGCAACACGGTTGCCGCAACGGCAGGCCCCGGCTCGGTCGCGATCGGTTCGAAATCGGCGGTGCTCAGCGGCAGCGCCGTTGCAATTGGCAATCAGCAAACCGCCAGCGGTAACGGCGCGGTCGCAATTGGTGATCCGGGCGTAGCAACGGGTACGGGTGCGGTGCAGATCGGCGCGAACAACACGGCAAACGGTGACGGTGCAGTCGCATTGGGCAATTCGAACACCGCCACGGGCACGGGTTCGATCGCGCTAGGCAGCGCATCGACCGCAGCAGCAAACGGCGGTGTCGCCTTCGGTTCGGCTGCTGTCGCGACGAACGCTGGTGACGTTGCACTCGGTAGCGGTTCGGTGACGGCAGCTCCGAATCCGACGCCGAATGCAACGATTGGTGGCACGCAATACGCATTTGCCGGTGCGAACCCGCAAAGTGTCGTGAGCGTCGGCGCGAGGGGTTCCGAACGGCAAATCACGAACGTTGCAGCCGGCCAGCTCAGCACGGATAGCACCGACGCGGTAAATGGTTCGCAACTGAACGCAACCAACCTCGCCGTTGATTCGCTGAGCACGTCCACGAGCACGGGAATTTCCAGCCTGAGCACGGGTGTTTCATCGCTCAGCACGGGCGTTTCTTCCCTTTCGACTGGCGTTAGCTCGCTCTCGACCGGTTTGTCGTCGTTGTCCACTTCCGCAAGCACGGCAGTGTCGTCGCTTAGCACGGGTGCGTCGCAATTGTCGGGCTCGATTTCGACCGTCGCAAGCGGCCTGAATTCGCTGAGCACTTCGACTTCCACGACGGCAAGCTCGCTTTCGACCGGTGTGTCGTCCCTTAGCACTGGCGTGTCGTCGTTGAGCACGGGTGTTTCTTCGCTCTCGACTTCGACCAGTACGGCAATTTCGAGCCTCAGCACGTCCACATCGACTACCGCAAGTTCGCTTTCGACGGGCGTAAGTTCCCTGAGTACCGGCGTTTCGTCGCTGTCCACGGTCGCAAGTTCTCTCAGCACGGGCGTTAGCAGTTTGAGCACGGGCCTTTCGTCGCTGTCCACCAGCACGAGCACGACGGCCAGCTCGTTGTCTACGGGTCTGTCGGGCGCAATCAGCAACATTTCGTCGCTGTCTACGACCGCAAGCACGGGCATCAGTTCGCTCAGCACTGGTGTTTCGTCGTTGAGCACTTCGACTTCCACGATTGCAAGCTCGCTTTCAACAGCAATTTCCGCCAGCAAGACGCACTACTACTCCGTGAACGACAATGGCGTTCAAGGCGGAAACTACAACAACGACGGTGCGACGGGCGTAAATGCCCTTGCGGCTGGCGTCGGCGCAACGGCAGCGGGAGCGAGCGCAACGGCAATCGGTAATTCCGCGAATGCAGCCGGACAAAGCGGCGTCGCGGTTGGTGATAGCGCGCAGGCAACAGCAACGAATGCCGTCGCAATTGGTCAGGGCGCAACTGCATCGATCGCAAATTCCGTTGCGCTCGGCAATGGCTCCGTGACATCTGCGGCTGTTCCGACTTCGAGCGGCACGGTCGGCGGCAAAACGTACCAATACGCAGGCACGAACCCCACGGGCGTCGTCAGCGTTGGGGCTAACGGTTCAGAACGCCAGATCACGAACGTTGCAGCGGGCCAAGTCACGCAAAACAGCACGGACGCTATCAACGGTTCGCAGCTTTTTGCCACGAACAGCGCAATCGACACGCTTTCGACTTCCACGAGCACCGGAATTTCGAGCCTGAGTACGGGCGTTTCGTCGCTGTCCACCAGCACAAGCACGGCGGTTTCGAGCTTGAGCACTGGCGTGTCTTCGCTGTCTACCGGTGTTTCCTCGCTCAGCACTGGCTTGTCGTCGCTTTCCACGTCGGCATCGACGGGCATTTCTTCGTTGAGCACGGGCGTGTCTTCGCTCAGCACGTCGGCGTCCACGGGTATTTCTTCGTTGAGCGCTTCGACCAGTACCGGCCTGTCCACCGTCACGAGCGGGATTAATTCGCTTTCGACGGGTCTTTCGACAACCGACAGCAACGTCGCATCGCTGTCCACGTCGGCAAGCACCGGGCTTTCTTCGTTGAGCACGTCCGCATCGACTGGAATTTCGAGCCTCAGCACGGGCGTTTCGAGCCTGAGCACTTCGACTTCCACGGCGGTTTCTAGCCTCAGCACTGGCGTGTCGTCGCTTTCGACGGGTGTTTCCAGCCTGAGCACTGGCGTGTCTTCGCTGTCTACCGGCTTGTCGTCGCTCTCGACTTCGGCATCGACTGGTATTTCGTCGTTGAGCACTTCGACCAGCACTGCCCTTTCGACGGTCACGAGCAATATCGGTTCTCTGTCCACGGGCGTGTCCTCGTTGAGCACTGGTGTTTCGTCGTTGTCTACCGGCGTATCGTCGCTGAGCACGGGGATTTCTTCGCTTTCGACGGGTGTGTCTTCACTCAGCACCGCAACGTCGGCCAGCCTGTCCACGATCGCAAGCGGCATCAGCTCGGTTTCGTCTTCGACTTCCACGGGTCTTTCTACCGTGACGAGCGGAATCGGTTCGTTGAGCACGGGCCTGTCCAGCGCAACGAGTTCGCTGTCTACCGCGATTTCGGCCAGCAAGACGCATTACTACTCGGTCAACGACAACAACGTCCAAGGCGCGAATTACAACAACGACGGTGCGACCGGGCTTAATGCAATCGCTGCTGGTGTCGGTGCAACGGCGGCAGGCGCGGCAGGTGTTGCAGTTGGCAATAATGCGAACGCCACGGGTGGAAATTCGGTTGCTGTCGGTTCGGGTGCTGTCGCCACGAATGCCGGCGATGTGGCCTTGGGTTCGGGCTCCATTACCGCTGCTCCGAATCCGACTGCGGGTGCCACGATCGGCGGAAATGCCTACACGTTCGCGGGTGCGAATCCGCAAAGCGTTGTGAGCGTGGGTGCGCCGGGTGCAGAGCGCCAGATTACCAACGTCGCCGCAGGCCAGATCACGAAGGACAGCACCGACGCGATCAACGGCTCGCAACTGTACGCGACCAACACGGCAATCGAAACGCTGTCCACGAGCACGAGCACGGGAATTTCCTCGCTCTCGACCGGCATTTCGTCCCTTTCGACTTCCACGAGCACCGGACTGTCGACGGTAACAAGCGGTATCGGCTCACTCAGCACGGGTATTTCTTCGCTGAGCACGTCCACTTCGACGGGGCTGTCCACGGTCACAAGCGGAATTAATTCGCTCTCGACTTCGACTTCCATGGCGGTGTCGTCGTTGAGCACCGGCATTTCCGGCGTTACCAGTGCAATCGGCTCGCTGTCCACGTCGGCAAGCACCGGCATTTCCTCGTTGAGCACGGGCGTGTCGTCGCTCTCGACTTCGGCTTCGACCGGAATTTCGAGCGTCAGCGCAAGCGTCTCCACGGTCGCGAGCAGCGTTAATTCGCTGTCCACGTCCACGAGCACCGGTATGTCGTCGCTGTCTACCGGCGTTTCGAGCCTGAGCACGGGTATTTCGTCGCTTTCGACCTCGACTTCGACGGGTATTTCCTCGCTCAGCACGGGCGTGTCGTCACTCAGTACCGGAATTTCGTCGTTGAGCACTTCCGCATCGACGGGTATTTCTTCGCTGAGCACTTCGACTTCCACGGTCGCGAGTTCTCTGAGCACGGGCATTTCGTCGCTCAGCACTAGCGCATCGACTGGAATTTCGTCGCTGTCCACGAGCACGAGCACGGCCCTTTCCGCGGTCACGAGCGGGATCGATTCGCTTTCGACCGGTGTGTCGTCGCTCAGCACTGGCGTTAGCTCGCTCTCGACTTCGACCAGCACCGGCATTTCTTCGTTGTCCACGGCCATTTCTGCAAGCAAGACGCATTATTACAGCGTCAACGATAACGGCGTGCAGCAAGGCAACTACAACAACGACGGCGCGACGGGTCTGAACGCGTTGGCAGCAGGTACCAACGCCACGGCAAGCGGTGCGGGCGCAGTTGCGATCGGCGACGGTGCAAACGCGAAGGATGACAATTCCGTCGCGCTGGGTGCCAACTCGATCACGGACGTAGCACATCCGACGCCGAGCGCAGTTATCGGCGGCACGACGTATCAATTCGCGGGTGCTAATCCGGTCGGCGTGGCGAGCGTCGGCGCACCGGGATCGGAACGCCAGATCACGAACGTGGCGGCAGGTCAGATTTCGAAGGACAGCACGGACGCGATTAATGGTTCGCAGCTTTATGCAACGAACACGGCAATCGAAACGCTGTCCACCAGCACCAGCACGGGCATCAGCTCGCTTTCGACTTCGACTTCCACTGCTGTTTCGAGCCTGAGCACGGGTGTTTCTTCGCTGTCCACTTCGACTTCGACGGGCATTTCCAGCCTCAGCACCGGCCTGTCAACGGTCACTAGCAGCGTGGATTCGCTCAGCACTTCGACTTCGACTGCGGTCAGCTCGCTTTCGACTTCGACCAGCACCGGAATTTCGTCGCTCTCGACAAGCATTTCGTCGCTGTCCACGGGTGTTAGTTCGCTTTCGACCGGGCTGTCGTCGTTGAGCACCAGCACGAGCACGGGCATTTCTTCTCTCAGCACGGGCGTGTCGTCGTTGAGCACTTCGACTTCGACCGGCATCAGCAGCTTGAGCACCGGTATGTCGTCGCTTTCGACTTCCACGAGCACAGCGGTTTCTTCGCTGAGTACGGGTGTTAGCTCGCTTTCGACGGGTCTTTCCACGGTCACGAGCAGCGTCGATTCGTTGAGCACTTCGACTTCCACCGCTGTTTCGAGCCTCAGCACTGGCGTGTCGTCGCTGAGCACTTCGACCAGCACCGGCATTTCGTCGTTGTCCACGGGCATGTCTTCGCTGTCTACGTCCACATCGACGGCAGTTTCCAGCCTGAGCACCGGCCTTTCGACTGTGACGAGCAACGTCGATTCGCTTTCGACTTCGACCAGCACGGCGGTGTCTTCGCTGAGCACGGGTGTGTCGTCATTGTCCACGGGCGTAAGCAGCCTGAGCACCGGCCTGTCTTCCCTCTCGACGTCGACTTCCACGGGCATTTCGTCGCTCAGTACCGGTATGTCGTCGCTTTCGACTTCGACCTCGACGGCGGTATCGAGCCTGAGCACCGGCCTGTCCACCGTCACGAGTTCGGTTGATTCGTTGAGCACTTCGACTTCGACGGGTATTTCGTCGCTTTCGACCGGTGTTTCTTCGCTGTCTACCGGCTTGTCGTCGCTGAGCACGTCCACGTCCACCGCTGTTTCGAGCCTCAGCACGGGTATTTCGTCGCTTTCGACTTCGACCAGCACGGCCGTTTCGTCGCTCAGCACTGGTGTGTCGTCGCTTTCGACGGGCATTTCTTCGTTGAGCACTTCGACCAGCACAGCGGTGTCCAGCTTGAGCACGGGTGTTTCGTCGCTGTCCACGAGCACGAGCACCGGTATTTCCAGCTTGAGCACCGGCATTTCGTCGCTGAGCACGTCGGTCAGCACGGGCCTGTCTACGGTGACGAGTTCGGTCGATTCGCTGTCCACGTCCACGAGCACGGGTATTTCTTCGCTCTCGACGGGTATTGGTTCGCTTTCCACCGGGCTTTCGACGGTGACGAGTGGAATCGATTCGCTCTCGACTTCGACCAGCACGGGTATTTCGTCACTCAGCACTGGTATGTCGTCGTTGTCCACGGGCGTTAGCTCGCTCAGCACGGGTGTTTCGAGCCTGAGCACCGGGATTTCGTCGCTCTCGACTTCGACTTCGACCAGCGTTTCCAGCCTGAGCACCGGGATTTCTTCGCTGTCCACTTCGACCAGCACCGGAATTTCCTCGCTCAGCACCGGTATGTCGTCGTTGAGCACGGGCGTGTCGTCGCTGTCCACCGGCCTTTCGACCGTGACGAGTTCGGTCACGTCGTTGAGCACTTCGACTTCGACGGCGATCGGCTCGCTTTCGACTTCGACTTCGACGGCGGTATCGAGCCTGAGCACTGGCGTTTCGTCGCTCAGCACGAGCACGAGCACCGGACTGTCCACGGTGACGAGCGGTATCGGTTCGCTTTCGACGGGGCTGTCCACCGTCACGAGCGGCCTTGACTCGCTCAGCACGAGCACGAGCACCGGTATCACGTCGTTGTCCACGGCGATTTCCACGATCGGCGTGGGTGCCAAGCCGCACTACATCAGCACCAACGACAACGGTGTGCAGGGCGGCAACTACAACAACGACGGTGCGACGGGTGTAGACGCTATTGCGGTCGGTGTGAATACGACGGCTGGCGGCGTCAATGCTGCGGCGTTTGGCAACAAGGCAAACGCCGCAGGAAATGCCGCAACGGCGATCGGTTACAACGCCAATGCAACCGGCGTGAATTCGAGCGCGATGGGTGTGGGTTCGACTGCATCGGGCGACAACGCAACGGCACTCGGTTCGGGCGCTATTGCGAGCGGTCGCAATTCCGTTTCGCTTGGTAAGGATTCGGTCGCCGATCAGGACAACACCGTTTCGATCGGTTCGGCCGGCAACGAGCGTCGTTTGACCAACGTTGCGCCGGGTATCAACGCAACTGATGGCGTGAACATGTCGCAACTGCAAAACGTGCAGAACGACCTGAATAACTCCATCAATTCGGTTGCTCGGAAGGCATACGGCGGTGTCGCTGCCGCTACTGCCCTGACGATGATCCCCGACGTTGACCAAGGCAAGACGATTTCAGTCGGCATCGGCGGCGCGAGCTTCCAGGGTTACGGCGCGACGGCCATTGGCTTCACCGCGCGCATCACCAATAACCTGAAAGTTCGCGGCGGTGTCGGTATCAGTAGCGGCGGGCAGTCCTACGGCGTCGGTGCGTCCTACCAGTGGTAAGCGTGCATCGCAACGCAAGGCCGTAATTCGATGACGCTGTAACTCGCGCAGCGGGCGCTAAGACAGGCCCGCCGCGCAACCGAATATCCGACTAAGCAGACCAACAAGGAAATCAAAAATGTCAGCGAAATCCATCCTGGCTCTCGGAGCGACCATACTGCTGGCGGCGTGTGCTTCCCAAGGCCCAACGTGGAACGCGTATCGCGTCAGCATGCCGAACGGGCAACAGGCTTACCGCGTCGATTGCCATGGGCTCTTCGAAGGACAGGAAGCGTGCTTCTCCCAAGCGGTAGAAATTTGCGGCAACAAGCAGGTACGGCCGCTCGAAGCGGTCGCCCCATTGGGTGACGAACAAAACCCGCGAGACGTTCGCATCCTCACCTTCCAATGCGCAACGCCGGCACAGCCCGCACCGCCCGTTGCGGCAAAACCCGCCCCGGCCCCTTTGGTGGTCCCGGCTGCGCCACCAAAGCGCATCACGCTCGACAGCGATGCGAATTTCGACACCGACAAATCGACGCTCAAAGCCGATGCTCTCGACAAGCTCGATGTGTTGATCGAAGCGGCCCACGGTACGACCTTTAAAGCGGTGACGATTAGCGGCTACACCGACTCGACAGGAACCGCTGAACACAACCGGCAATTGTCGGAACGACGTGCACAGGCCGTTGCGCAATACCTGCGTGAGCATGGCCTGAATGCGCAGAAATTCGAGGTGCGCGGCTACGGTGAAAGCAATCCCATAGCAAGCAACGTCACTGCCGCTGGACGCGCGAGGAATCGCCGAGTCGATATTGCACTCGAATAATGACTCGATTAATGAGTGCTTGATTAACTCAAACTCATGAGTTGAGTATTTAAGTGTATGACCTAGCTCAATAAATTTTCATATTCTGCCATTTAGCCAATCTGTATAATTAGTGCTGTTGAGTTGTTGAGTAACCGCAACAAAAGAAACCCTGAGAACTAAAACATGAAAATTGGAATTTCTGTACTCACGCACGAGGGGCAATCCATATGGGAAAACGGGCTAGGTCAGAACATCTTCTACTTTGTGCAACTGCTGCGCGAGTTGCCTTTCGTGACAGGCATCGTTCTTCTGAACTGCGGCGATCAGCCATCTTTGCCGCCGGAAGCCGTCACGCTGGCCGGCGACGTTCCGCTCGTCGCCCCGCGTGATCTCCCGGAACCGCCCGATGTAATTTTCGAAATGGGCGGCGGGCTCGATGTGGAATGGCTCGACTATGCACGAGCACAAGGCAAAAAAGTCGTCTTCTTCTGCTGCGGTCAACCCTACGTCGGTTTGATCGAACCAAGCGTGTTTCAACGCAGCGGCTATTTCTCGCGCGCAACGCGTTGCGATGAAATCTGGATGCTCGGCAAGGATCGCGCGCTGATGCCGATGCTGCGCACGCTGCACCGCTGCCCCGTATATGAGGTCCCGTTTCTGTGGGACAACACATTTATCGAACAACGCGTTCAAGCCGTCGAACAGGCCGGCTTGCGCTTCGGGTATGAACCCCGCTCAGCTCGCGGTGAAACCGGTCCGCGCGGGCTTCGTTTCGCCGTATTCGAGCCTAATATCTCCGTCGTGAAATGCTGCGTGGTCCCGATGCTGATCGGCGAGGCGGCGTTTCGCGCGGACAAGCACGCGGTTCGAGGATTGCACGTGCTGAACAGCGTTCAGATGCGCGAGCATCCATCTTTCTCGTTCCTGCTCAATTCGATGGATTTGAACCGGGCCGAGCGTGTACGGCTAGACGGCCGGCACGATTTCGCAGGGTTTATGAGCCAGAACGCGGACGCGGTGATCGCGCATCAGTGGCAGAACGACCAGAACATCCTGTACCTCGATGCGCTGTACGGCGGCTATCCGCTCATCCACAATTCGCCGTGGCTGTCTAACCTCGGATACTTCTATCCTGGGAGCGATATGGAAGCAGGCGCGGCGCAACTGCTTCGCGCCGTCCAAAATCACGACACCGAGCACAAGTACTACACGCAACGTGCGCGCAGCTTCCTGCTGTCGCTGGCCCCCCGCGCAAGCGAGAACTGCTCGATCTATTCTCGCCGCTTGTTGGCGCTGACGGCCAAGAACGCGGGGGTCGTCGCATGAAAGCCCAAAAGCTTCACGTCGGCGTGACGATCTACCTGCGTAACGGGCAGCAGTCGATCTGGGAGAACGGCATCTTCCAGAACTGCTATTTCCTCGCGATGCTGCTCAAGAACGCGCCGAACATTGAATCCGTCTACCTTGTGAACGGGGGCGACGGTGACCCCGCATCCGCTGCTCAATTTCTCGAATTCGCCCCTGTTCCGGTCATCGACCTTGACACAGCACGGCAAAAGCTCGACGTGGTTGTCGAACTTAGTGCGCAGCTCAACCCCGAATGGGCGCGCGCCTTCCGCGAGAAAGGCGGCCGTGTGATCGGCATGCGCGTCGCGAACGATTACGTCATCGACATCGAGCGCATGATGTTCGCGCTGCCTCACGGCATGCTTGTGTCAGGCACGCCGTACAGTGCCATCTGGACGTTGCCGGCGTTCGAGAAGACGTGCGCCGACTATTACGAAACGGCCTTGCGCGCACCCGTGACGGCGATGCAGCATCTTTGGAGCCCCGCCCTCGTTGAGCGCGCCGCAAACGGCGCCTTCGGCTATCAGCCGGGCCGGCTCCGCTGGCGCGTCGCCGTGCTGGAGCCGAATATCTGCATGGTCAAAACGTCGCACATCCCGATGCTGCTGGCAGATCTCGCGCACCGTCAACAGCCGACCCTGATCGAATACCTGCGCGTCTTCAACACGATCCAACTAAAAAACGACGCGCAGTTCGTCGGTTTTGCGCGCAGTCTCGATCTCGTCATGCAGGGTCGCGCGACGTTCGAACCACGTTTGCCAGTCCACGAAATTCTTACGCAACAAGCCGACGCAATCGTGTCTCACACGTGGGAGAACGCTCAGAACTACGTCTACTACGAAGCGCTGTACGGCGGCTATCCGCTCATCCACAACTCCGAATTCTTGGGCGGCTGCGGTTACCGGTACGCGGATTTCGATTGCGAACGCGGTGCGCTCGCGTTGCGCGAAGCGTTCGCGGTACACGATGCAAGCCTGAGCGACTACAAGGCGAAGGCCCGCGAATTTCTGGCGACGCTCGATCCGCATTCGCCCGCCAATGTCGAGCGGTACAGCGCCGCGATTGCGGCGGTGGTCAGTGGTTAGGTGCTTGACCGGTTCATCAGAAAAATCGACGGAGGGTAATGATGAAGTTTCCATGCGGTTTGCGCATCGGCATCACGATCGGGCTTCGGCACGCGGACGAAAGCCTGTGGGTCAACGGCATCAAACAGAATGCGCTGTATCTCGCGAAGCTCTTCCAGAATTCACCGCTCGGTCACGACGTTGTACTCGTGAATACGACGGACGTTCCCGTCACATCGGCCCTGCCATGGGATTTGGAGCAGTTTCCGACCGCCACGTTCGAGCATGAGAAGGACAGGCTCGATGTCCTAATCGAATTGGGCGGTCAGATCAGCAACGAACAGACCGCGTACCTCAAATCGCTGGACACGAAGATCGTCAGTTATTGCTGCGGGCCGGAATACGTTCAGATGACCGAAGCGATGATCTTCGGCCGGCGTTTGACCGATCACGTATTTATCAATCAGAACTATGACCAAGTTTGGGTCATCCCGCAGGTGATGGAAACGACGGCGGGCTTTCTGGGCGTGCTACGCCGTCAAAAGGTCGTGCCGGTCCCTTTCGTCTGGGACCCGATGTGCCTCGATATGCGCACCAAAGATTTGCCGTTCAAGGGTGAATATCGCCCGGGGCGAGCCGCAGCGATGCGCGTCTCGATCATGGAGCCGAATATCGACGTACTCAAATTCTGCCTCAACCCGATGCTGATCGCCGAGCAGGCATACCGGGAAGCCGGGGACAAGCTCGGTTTTGTACACGTGACGAACGCCGAGCATCTGGCTCGCTCGTGCCCCGAGTTTATCGGCATCGCACGTTACCTCGACCTCGTGCGCGACAGCAAGGTTAGCTTCGTTGGCCGGCACGATACGCCGCAATTTCTCGCCGACCACACCGATATCGTCGTATCGCATCAGTGGGGGCTGGCGCTCAACTACTTCTATTTCGATGTGGCGTGGAATGGCTACGCGCTCGTGCACAACGCGCATCTGTGTAGAGGCATCGGCTACTACTATCCGGAAAGCGATATCGAAGCCGGCGCAAGGCAGCTCGTGCGCGCGCTTAGGCACCACGATGACGATTTCGATACATATCGCGAGCAGCAGCGCTCAGCCATTGCTCCCTTCCTTGCGACGCACGCACCGCTCATTGCACGCTACGACGAACTGCTCGGCCAGCTCGTGATGAGCGGTCGCACCTCGATTGCAGCTTGACTCAAGCAAATCAGATGGAGAACACACACATGCCAAGCGTTCCAACTTCGCGCCGGATATCCAATCCATGCACGCCGCTCGTGCTGGGCTGCATGATTGTCGCGATGGTCGCCACACTGCGCGCACCGGCCGTGCTGGCAGCGTCCGGCGACGTTGTAGCGACCGTGAATGGGATCGAACTGCACCGCGAGGAACTGGCCGAAGCGATGATCGGTCGGCCCGAATCGGCCCGCGGTGAGGTTTTGCAGGGGCTCATCGCGCGCGAACTGCTTCGTCAGGCGGCGGAGCGCGACGGGCTTGGAAATTCTCAGCCGGTGCGTGCGGCGATAAAGAAGGCGAAGGTCGATGCGGAGAACCGCCTGTACGTCGCCAAGCATCTGTCAATGCAATCGGTCACCGACGCGGAAGTGCGCCAACGCTACGACGAAATCGTGAAAGAGCTAGGGCCGTATCAATACCACGTCAGTCACATGTCGTTCGCTGACGAGCCGACCGCGCGCTTTGCGCTGGCGCTGCTCGGCAATGGCGAATCGTTCGCGAATGTCGCTGCGCGCACTCAGGCACTCGATGCGCAAACCGATTGGATCAGCTTCAAAACCCCGGTCACGGAAGGACAGACGCAAGGCTTACCCGTACCGCTTGCGCAGGCAGTCACGATGATGAAACCGGGGCAAGTCACGGACGTTCCAATGCGAGCCGGCGATCGATTCATCGTTGCCCGTCTGGACGACCGGCGCGATACGGTCATTCCTTCCTTCGCGGATACGCAAGGCTCGATGCGTAAGGCCATGGAGAGTAAAAAGAATGCTGACGCTTTCGCTGCCTTCGTCGATCAACTCGCCCGGAAGGCCGTAATCCGGCCCGAGCAAATCCTACGGAGCGCATCACAATGAAATGGCTCGCTGATGTCGAAACCAAGATCACGCGCAGCGATTTGATCGGCGCATCGCGCCTGCTCGATACCGACCGCGCGATCAAATCAGGCAAGCCCCGTGCACTCGTTGCATGCAGCCGTCTGATGCTGCTACGCGGGCGGCTCCACGAAGCGCAAGATATGCTCGATCGCGCGCTCGATATCGAACCGGGCAACGTCGATGCACTCATCGAACGCGGACGTCTTTCCGTACGCATGGGGAACGACGAGCAAGCATGCGAGTGGTTTCTTCGCATCGGCTTCACGGGAACCCACGGCGATAGCTGGCTGATCGACTGGTTCGATGCTTCGCTGCGCCGCGGCCGTTTGGACGACGCGATCAATATCGCTGTCGTGCTGTGCCAACATTTCGCCGCGGATGCGCATAATTGGTTCAGGCTCGGGCTCGCGCAGCAAGCGGCGCGCCGCCACGCTCAGGCTCTCTCCGCCTACGAGAAAGCGGCCGATATGAATCCGCGGTTGCCGATGCTGCGTAACAATTGGGGTGCGGCTTACCTCGAGTTGGGCCGGCACGACGAGGCGCGCAAGCTGCTCGAAACCACGATCGCGGAAGACCCCGACCATGCATTTGCGTGGACCAATCTCGCATCGGTGCTGCTCAAAACCGGACATATCGACGACAGCCTTGTCGCGGCCGAGCGGGCCTGCGCGCTCGCCCCGAACTATGTCACGGCGTTGCAGACGTATTCCTACGTGCTGCGTGAACGCGGCGAGTTCGGCGCGGCGCTCGCAATCGCTCAGCGCGCGCTGAGCCTCGAGCCGAAAAACGCGTCCGTCGTCTGGACGGTCGCGATGCTGCAATTGCTGGCTGGCGATTACGAGAACGGTTGGCGAAATCACGAGGCGCGCTGGGCGGGCTCCCCCGAACTGCGCGACGTCAACCCGAACATCCCGGCTCCGCGCTGGAACGGCGAGCCGCTGGCGGGCAAAACCCTCTTCGTCTGGGGCGAACAAGGCCACGGCGACGCACTGCAATTCGTGCGCTTCGTGCCGGCCGCCGCCGAATTCGTGAAGCAGCAAGGCGGCAAGCTCGTGTACTGCTGCTTCGACGCGCTGCATGCGCTATTTGTGCGCAGTCTCGGGAACGCTGTCGAAACAATCATCCCGCACGATCATCGCCCGTTGCCGGCGTTCGATTATCACCTGCCGATCGGCAGCCTGCCCTTCGTGCTGGGTGTTCGTCTCGCGAATCTACCGGGCACGCCGTATCTGAAAGCCGATCCGTCGAAAGCCGCGCGGTGGGGCGCAGCCCTTTCCGGTGAACGCAAATTGCGTGTCGGTATCGCGTGGAGCGGTAGCAAGACGCATCAACGCAATCCGCTGCGCTCAGTCAACCCGTTGAATTACGTCGAAGCGCTGGCTGGTATCGGGAATCTGACGTTCGTGAATTTGCAGATGGATGCGCCGGGTGATGTGCTGCGCTTGCAGAACGCCGGCATGCCGCTTCTCGATGCCACGCCTGATGTGTCCTCATTCGATGACACGGCAGCGGTCATTGCGAATCTCGATTTGGTCGTTACCGTCTGTACGTCGATTGCGCATCTTGCGGGCGGGCTCGGCGTGCCCACATGGGTACTGCTCGATGTGAACCCGCACTGGATTTGGATGACCGAACGCAAGGATAGTCCGTGGTATCCGAATACGCGCCTGTATCGGCAACCGGCCTATGGCGATTGGGCGCCTGTATTTGAAGCGCTGGCACGCGATCTGGCGGTGCTGGCGTTCGAGCGCGAGACGCAGCAACAGACCACAAACACTGGGAGCCTCCATTGAAAAGGATCGATCTTTCGGTCGCACTGAACGCATGCGCCGACGATATCGTTCGCCAAAAGCTCGCGCACAAGGTCGGGCTGTCGCCGCAGGCCATCGAACAGATACTGGCGTTCTCCGGTTCGATCGTGATTGCTGCGCTGGCGGCGCGCGCAGCGGAAGGTCGTGACGAAACTATCGCGGTATTCGGCGCGCTTATGTCACGCGACATCAATCCGCGTATTCGCGACGAGTGCGCCACGTCGGTCGCTTCAACCAGCAAATTGAAGCAGCTTGAACACGCCGGGTTCACGCTCGTGGCACACGCGACCGGCAACGATGCAACGGAATTGAGCGATCACGTTGCGGCGCGTATCGCGGTTCCGGCGCAAGCCACGTGCGCTCTCACCTGCATCTGTGCGGCGATCGTCGGTGGACTTATCAAGCATCACATGCTGATCGAGCAAGCGGACGTATCCGAATTGCCGGGATTGTTAGCCGGGCAGCTCGCCATGGTCGCCGATCACCTGAACGCAGGTTCGATAGACGTGCTCGGCTACCTGCAAGCCGATGTGAACGCGTTCGTTGACCAAATATCGGTGCGCCTCGCGTCGGTCGCGGCCGATTTCGAACCGGTGCGCCCTCGCATGGGGGATGTGGCCAAGCCGGCGCAGGAACCGATGGAGCCGCAGCGACAAATCCCGGCGCACAGCCGCTACGAAATCGGCAAGGTGTTCGTCAACGACGTGCGATTCACGAGCGCGATGCGGCCGTCGCAACTCGGGCCGACCGGCCCTGTGACAAAGCGCGAAAAGCCACGTTCTCGCCGCACGTGGAAAGTGTTCTCGCTGACAACGGCGACGGTTCTGATCGCGGTTTTCGCGTGGGCGAAAATCTATCACTGGCCGGAGTTGCAGTCGGCGTTTGCGCAGGCGGCGGGATCGCATAACAGATCGACCAGCTTCGTATCGGGTGTTATTTCCAAGCCCGACATGAAGACGGCCAGCACCAAGTAATTCCCACGTATTTTTATTGTCCCGCTTCACTCAATTGAGTGTTGCCATTATGTCCCGGCATTCTCTTCAAGGCCGGGGCATTTCAGCCGGCGAGGGTACCCCTGCCTCGCCGGTTCTTTTTTCTCGTTGTCACGGAAGGATATTTATCGTGCGCAGAGTCGGCAACGTGATCTGGTTTCTGTTTCTAGGCGGGTTCTGGGCATGGGCATCGTGGCTCGCCGTCTCGCTGCTGTGCTTCGTCTCGATCATCGGCTCCCCATGGGGTCACGCGTGTTTGGACGTCGCCGAATTCTCGGCGTCTCCCTTTGGGCGCGAGGCAATCGACAGACAGCGGCTCGCGCCGCGCGCGGACATCGGCACATTTGAGTTCGGCGCACTGGGACACACTCTTTGGTTCCTGTTACTCGGTTTGTGGCTCGCGTTGGCTCACCTCGCGGCCGGCCTTGTATGCTGCGCCACATTCATCGGTATCCCCTTTGGATACCAGCATTTCAAGCTGGCGCTCCTGGCGATTTGCCCCATCGGCAAAACCATCGTGCCGTACGAGATTGGCGATCAAGTGCGCAGGCGCGAATACAGCGCGGCGCTCAACCGATTCCGCGCAAATCATTTGCTCGAGGTTAAGTAGTTAAACGCTTTCAGCGAGCCACCGCGCCGATAAAGTGCAGGTTCATGTTGCCGCGGCAAGTAGTGCCAGCCGGTTGACGGCCGGCCCCGTCGTCAATGCGACGCAATATACGACTTCACCGCCGCGAGCCCATCCTTGCCGTCGAACGTCGTCACACCCGCGAGCCACTTCTCGAGCACCTGCGGATTGCTCTTCAACCAAGCGGCCGCCGCCTTGTTCGGGTCTTGCTTGTCCATGATCGGCACCATCACGTGGTTTTCGATATCCGTCGTGAAGTGCAGGTTCGACACGAGCTTGGCCGCGTTCGGACAACGCGTCGCATAGTCGGGCGGCGTGGCGGTAAAGACCTTCGCCTCGCCGTAGTTCGGCCCGAATACCGCATCGCCGCCGTTCAGATAGTCGATCTTCATCTGTACGTTCATCGGATGCGGCTCCCAACCGAGGAACACGATCCATTGCTTCTCGCGAATCGCTTTATTCACTTGCACGAGCATGCCCGCCTCGCTCGACTCCACGAGCTTGAACTTGCCCAGCCCAAACTGATTGCCGTCGATCATCTTCTTGATCAGCGCATTGCCGTCGTTGCCGGGCTCGATACCGTAAATGCGCCCGCCGAGCTTATCGGCGTACTTCTGAATATCGGCGAACGACTTGAGGCCGCCGTTATAGACGTAATCGGGCACGGCTAGCGTGTATTTGGCGCCGGTCAGGTTCGGCGCGCTCAACACTTCGATCTGCTTGGATTTGACGAACGGCTCGATCATCGGATCCATCGTCGGCGACCAGTAACCGAGAAACACGTCGATCTGTTTGCTCTTGATGCCCGCGAACGTGATCGGCACCGAGGCGATCGTCTTCGTCGGGATATAGCCGAGCCCTTCGAAAACCGCGGAAGCCAATCCCGTCGTGGCCGCGATATCGGTCCAGCCCACGTCCGCGAAGCGGACATTGCGGCACACGGCCGAATCCGCGGCATACGCGCTCGTCGAGACGATGGCGGCCGCAGCCAGGGCCCAGCCGGCTTTCATGAAGCGTTGGTTCATTAGACTCTCCTCAATCGCACAATTATGTCGGCTCATCGCCGCTTTCAAAAACACTTCGACGGATTGAAATAACGCCCTAACACCGGCGCCTCATCAATTCACTTGCCGCCGTTCCCGGCTCGGTGCATAGCCGAATTGCGCCCGGTATGCTTTGCTGAAGTGACAGGCCGATTGGAACCCGCATACCGTGGTCACCCGAGCGATCGATGCGTCGGTCGTGCGCAGCAAATCGCGCGCGCGCCGCAGGCGCAGCGATAGGTAGTAATGCGTCGGCGAAACGTCGAGGTACACCTTGAACATGCGCTGCAAGTGCCGCTGCGAAAGCCTCACGAGCCGCGCGAGTTCCTCCAGCGAAAGCGGCTCTTCGATGTTCGCCTCCATGAGCCGGACGACTTCGATGAGCTCCGCGCGCGAGAAGCCGATGCGGGCATCGACGGGAATCGGTTGATGATCGTTGGCGCTGCGAATGCGCTCCAGGATGAATTGCGCCGATACCTGCGCCGCAAGGTCACGGCCCAGCCGCTCGCCCACGAGATGCAACATCAAATCGAGCGGCGCCGTGCCGCCCGTGCAGGTCAAGCGGTCGCGATCGATGACGAATAGCTCGTCGCGGAACTTCACGCGAGGAAACTCGTTGTGCAGCGAGGACATATCCTCCCAATGCACGGTGCAACGATAGTCGTCGAGCAAGCCCGCGCTCATCAGCGCATAGGCCCCCGTGCAAATCGCGCCCAGCGGCACGCCGCGCGCCCCCAAATCGGCCAACAGCGCTTTCACGCGCGTATCCACCGCGCTGCGGATCTGCGTGCCGCCGCAGACGATCAGCACGTCGGGAATACCGGCCTCCTCGAGCGTGCGCGTCGGCGTGACGGTGACGCCGTTGCTGGCGCGCACCGGCACGCCGTCGGCCGAAACCACCGACCACCGGTAGTGCGTGCCGCGCGAGACGTAGTTCGTCATCCGCAACACCTCGACGGCGCTCGTGAACGCGATCATCGAAAAATTTGGCAGCGTCAGAAACCCGAAATGCACGGGCATCGACTCCACGGGTTCAGGCTGCATCACGGTGGCCGGCGTCATGCTTGCCCCTCCCCCTCAGCTTTGCGTGATCGGTTGCTGTGCACCCGCGCGCAATCGCATCACGCTGCGCAGACCTTTGAAGCGCGGTGCGGCCGCGGTGCCGGGCATGCGGCCGAAGCTCTCCGTGATACGGTCCAAGATGATCGCCAGCAGCACGACCGACAGTCCGCTTTCGAAACCGAGGCCGATATCGAGGCGCTGAATACTCGCAAGCACGTCGTTGCCGAGTCCGCCCGCACCGACCATCGACGCGATGATCACCATCGAAAGCGCCATCATGATCGTTTGATTCACGCCCTGCATGATCGAGGGCAACGCGTTCGGAAACTGAACCTTGTAAAGCAACTGCCAGGGCGTACAACCGAATGCCTGCCCCGCCTCGACGATTTCTCGGTTGACATGGCGAATGCCGAGACTCGTCAGGCGCACCGCGGGCGGCATCGCGAATATGACCGTCGACAGGATCCCCGGCACGCGTCCCAGCCCGAACAGCATGGCGGCCGGAATCAGATAAACGAAGGCCGGCATCGTCTGCATCAAATCGAGGATCGGCCGCACGACCATGGCCACGTGCTTATCCTTGGCCGTCCAAATGCCCAGCGGAATGCCGAAGACGAGGCTAATCAGCGTCGAGGAGAACGTGAGCCCCAACGTGATCACGGTCTGATCCCAGAAACCGGTGGCATAGATCAGGAGCAGCGAGAGCGTCGTGAACAGCGCGAATCGCCAGCCGATGCGCCATAGGCCGATGCCGACGAACAACGCCATCAGGGCCCACATCGGGATGGCTTGCAAGCCGTGTTCGACGAGGCCGGCGATAGTGTCGATCGCACGCCCGATCATGTCGAACGTATGGCTGTCGTGATCGAGCAGGTAGTGGACGGATTGATCGACCCAACTGCCGAGCGGAATGAGTTCAGACATGGGAGCCTCTCGTACGCGTGATGGCTTTCAGAACGACGGCGCGATCGACCGAGCCGCAATAACAACCGTCGTCGTCGACGACCGGAAGCGCGCGCGTGTGCGCGACGACGCGCGAGACGACATGCTCGAGCGTCGCGCTGCGCGCGATGCATTCGACTTGCGCGACCGGCGGCGATGGCTGGCCCAGTGCGTCACGTGTGACGAAACCGCGAATCTTGCGCTCGCCGTCGAGCACGAATGCATAGTCGGCACTGCCGTTCAGCGATGCGGCTACGCCCGCCGCATCGAGCTGGCGCACGAGCGGCACGGCATCGGTCTGCATGAGATCCCCGGCCGTCAGATACCGGCTCGTATCGACGCCTTCGAAAAACGCTCGGACGTAATCGTTCGACGGGCGGCTGATGATCTCTTGCGGCGTGCCGAGCTGGACGAGGCACCCACCTTCCATGATCGCGATGCGGTTGCCGATCCGCAGCGCTTCTTCCAGATCGTGCGAGACGAACATGATCGTGCGGCGCTGCTCCTTTTGCAGTTGCAGCAACACGTTTTGCATCTCCTTGCGCTTGAGCGGATCGAGCGCGGAGAACGCTTCGTCCATGATCATCAGCGAAGGGTTCACGGCCAGCGCCCGTGCCAGGCCGACGCGCTGCTGCATGCCGCCCGACAGTTCCGCGGGCAGCTTGTGCGCGAACGGCGCCAAGCCCACCTGCTCGAGTACCGTCATGGCGCGGGCCTCTCGCGCCTTGCGGGCGACGCCGGCCACCTCGAGGCCGAAGGCGGCGTTCGAAAGAACGCTGCGCTGCGGCATCAGCGCGAACGATTGGAATACCATGCTCATATCGGTCCGCCGCAGCGCGGTCAGATCGCTGCGGCGCGCCGCGACGATGTCGCGCCCGTCGATCAGCACTTTGCCGGCCGTCGGATCGACGAGCCGATTGATCAGGCGAATCAACGTCGATTTGCCGGAGCCCGAAAGCCCCATCAAGACGAATATTTCGCCTTCCTGAACATCGAACGACACGTCGTGCACGCCGACGACCTGCCCTGTACGAGCGAAGATCTCGTCTTTCGTCGCGCCGGCCGCCAACATGTCGAGCGCTTGCTTGGGGTTGGTGCCGAACACCTTGCACAGCCCCTGCACCATCACCTTCGGTGAACTCATCTCTTCCGTCTCCTTGCGGCAGGCCGACGCCTGCACAGTCTGCCTACATGGTTGCCAGAAAAATCCCGGTGCAGCCGACGAATTCCGACGCACGCTTGCGAAAAAGCGACACGGGCACCGCCGCCTCCCGGCGCGCGATGCGCGCCGAGCGCCGTAGGATAAGGCCGGGCGCCTCCAATGCAATCCCCGCATGCGTGACGCATGTCGGGAAACGACAGATTCGCGTCCGAAAACGCGTGCGCACCGCGCATATCGGCTGGCAATACTCAGCCCAACCGGATCCACACCCGATTGGAATCCGGGCCGGCACGACAGACCGATTACAACGACGACGGAGCGCACCATGAGTCAACGCAAGACCCAGTCACGCCTATCGTCCGCCGCACTCGGCGGCGCGGCGCTTTTGCTCGGATCGCTGCATGCGAGCGCCGCGTTCGCGCAGACGGCGGACACCGGCGGCGCGAGTGCAAGCGCGGCCACGGCCGCGAGCGCCGATCCGGCATCGCCCGCAAGCGCCGCCGCGCCGGCCGCGGCACCGGCCGCCGCCTCGCCGTTCACGGCCAACGTCACGCTCGCCTCACAGTACGTGTCGCGCGGTTTTAGGCAAACCTGGGGTAAGCCCGCGATTCAAGGCGGCTTCGATTACACGAATCCGAATGGCCTGTTCGCGGGCACGTGGCTCTCGACCGTCAGCAGCAAGTTCATCGAAGGGGGCAGCGTCGAATGGGATCTGTACGGCGGCTACGGCGGGGCACTCGGCGACCTGTCGTACACGGGCACGGTCTACTACTACGTCTATCCGGGAGCGCGCATGTCCGCCAGCGCGACGAACTACAACTACGGCGAATTCGTCGCGGCGCTGACGTACAAGTGGTTCACCGCCAAATATTGGCTGACGTATACGCCGAATTACTTCGGTTACGACAGCCAGTCGCTCGGCGTCGGCAACGGCAAGAACAGTCGCGGCTCGGGTTACCTCGACTTGAACACGAACATCGACCTCACGCACGGTTTCTCGCTGCTGCTGCATTACGGCTGGGAACGCGTCCAGAACTTCTCTGCCTATAACTGGCAAGACGCGAAGCTGGCCGTCTCCAAGACGTTCGACGGCGGCTGGACGTTGACCGGCGCGGTGACCAAAGCTTGGGGGGCGACCAACGTCTATGACCGGTATACGACGGGCGCGCCCGATTCGTCGGGCAACATCGCGGTCTCGAACCCGTTGCAGACGACGTTCTTCGCGACGATCACAAAGGTGTTCTGAGCGTGGTTGAAGCGTCCTTGAAGCAATAAACGCCGCCGACCGCGGCGTTTGAACAGCGGACGGCCATTGCGCGGATCAATGCCGTCCGTTTTCGTTTCGTGCCAGAATTGCCGCGTTTCGAGTTCGCCGATCCGCGACAAACCATGCCCCTGCCGCTGCGACCGCCCCGCCGTTCGTTTGTCCTCGCCGCTTGCGCCGCGCTCGTCGCGGCCGGCTGTTCGGTCCTCGCGGCCGCCGACCCCAACGCGCTCTGGCAAATCGTCAATTTCGACTGCGTGCCGGCCGCGCGCACGACGGGGAAAACCGGCCTGTGCGCCACCGTCGATTTACCGGGACGCTACGCGCTGCTCAAGGATCGATCCGGCGTGGCGCAGCACCTGCTCATTCCGACCGACCGGATCTCGGGCATCGAAAGTCCGTTGGTGTTGGCGCCGAACGCGCCGAATTATTGGGCCGACGCGTGGGATGCGCGCCGTTATGTCGAAGCCGCTTTGAAGCGTGCGCAACGCGCGCCGCTGCCCGACGACCAGATCGGCCTCGAAATCAACTCGGCGATGCGCCGCTCGCAAGAGCAGTTGCATATCCATATCGACTGTATGCACCCCGATGCCACCGCCGCGCTCGCACGGCATCGCAACGATCCGCCGCGCGCATGGACCTGGGACACGATCGGCGGCACCCGCTATCGCATCATGCACGTACCGGGTCCGGATTTCGATTTCAATCCGTTCGACCTCGCCGCCGGACCTCGAACGAGTCCCGACCTCATGGCCGGACAAACGATCCTCGTGACGGGCGCCGGTCCCTCGGCCACCGAGGCGGGATGGCTCGTTCTCGACAGCAGCCTCGATACCGACGGCGGCACGGGCTCGGCCGAAACGCTGCTCGATCATCAATGCACGGCCGCCGCGCCGCTCTAATCGAAATCGAATGGCTCGCATTTGCAATTTTTTGCACTTTTCGAGTGTCATTATTAAATCCGATGTTGCAAAATGCCGCGGCGACACAGGCGCGGCGCGGCTCGCCGCCGATTCGACCGGAACATCGGCTCGACGGCGTGCTTCGTGCTACGCGAAAGCCAAAGCGAAAAAAGTAAGAACCCAAAGGCAGGCAACATGCAATTCACCATGCACCGGTTCGCGATCGCCGCGCTGGCCGCCGCGGCCATAGCCAATTTGAGCGGATGCAGTTCGCTCTACGGCGAGAGCGCCTCGGCGGGTGCCGGTATCGCCGGCGCCGCGTTGGCAGCTAAAGTCACGCGCAACGCGGCGGTCGCGACCGGCATCGGCCTGGGCGCCGTGGCCGCCGCCAAGGCGGGCGTGCAATATACCGAGCGCGTGATCCATCGAAATACGCAAACCACGATCGCGAGCGCCGCGGGACCGCTTGCGGTCGGCGCGATCGCGCCGTGGGACGTGAAGCACACGGTTGCCATCGAACCCGACGAACACGGCCGGGTGACCGTGAGCCGCACGATCAGCACGGGCGCGCTCGACTGCAAGGAAATCGTGTTTTCCGTCGACCAGGACGCGACGAAGAACGAACCCGCCTCGAGCGCATTCTTCGTCGCGTCGATCTGCCGCGACGGCAACGCGTGGAAGTGGGCCTCGGCCGAACCCGCGACCGAACGCTGGGGTGCGCTGCAATGAACGCGCGCCTATTGCTGGCCGCACTCGTCTGCGCGGGCACCGGCGCGACGCTCGCCGGGTGCGCGTCGATCGGCGCCGCGAGCGGTGCCGCCGCCGGCGTGGCAACTGGTGTCGTCACGTCGAACCCGGCGGTCGGAATCGGTGTGGGCATCGCGGTGCAGGCAGCCACCGACGAGGCGGTCAATCGCTATATGCTCGTCATGCATCGCGATCAGCAAGACGCGATTGCCATACTCGTCGGGGAGATGCCGGTCGGCGCCGTTCAACCGTGGCGCGTGAGCCATACGCTGCCGATCGAAAACGGCCACGGCGAGGTGCGTGTGGTCCGCGCCTTCAATACCGCGTTGGCCAATTGCAAGGAATTCGCGTTCTCGGTCGTCGATGGGGACAAGCCCGATGCGAAGGTCGATTGGTTTACCGCGAACGCCTGTCAGCAAGGCGGAAGATGGAAGTGGGCGTCGGCCGAACCCGCGGTCGATCGCTGGGGCACGTTGCAATGACGCTTCGGGCGGGGGCGAACGCGCCCCCGCATGCGCCTTACTGCGCCTCCATGACCAGCAATTGAGCGCCGTCGGCGACTTGATCGCCCACGCCGTAGAGCACTTCGGCGACTTTGCCCGATGCGGGCGCACCGATCGTATGCTCCATCTTCATCGCTTCCATGACGATGAGCGGCGCGCCCTTCTCGACGACGGCACCGGGCTCGACGAGCACCGCGATGACCTTGCCCGGCATCGGCGCCGTGAGCCGCCCTTCGCCGTGTTCCGCGTCGGCCGCGTGCGCCAATAGGTTTTGCCATTCAAACGTGAGCGCCGAGCCTTGGCAGAACACATGAAACAGATCGCCGTCGATAAAGACGCGTCCCGTGACGCGCGCATCGCCTAGGCGCACCCCGAACGTATGGGCGTCGGCGCCGCGCCACCATTCGAACGGCTCGGCCACGCCGTCGTATTCGAGCGTGCGCGCCTCGCCCTCGCGCGCATAGAACACCTTGAACGGATGCTCGGCGTCTGTGTCGCGCCACTCGATCGTCTGCCGGTAGCTGCCATTCAAACGCCAGTGCGAGAGCGCATCCCACGGCGATGCGCCATGCGCGACTCCGCCCTCGCGCGTCAGCAACGCGCCGCACGCGAGCGCCAACGCCTCCTTGAACGGCTTATCGGCCGGGGCGAACAATTCGCCGTGGTGACGCTCGATAAGGCCGGTATCCAGATCGGCGGTCGCGAACGGCTTGCTTTGCACGATGCGCTGCAAAAATGCGACGTTCGTCTGCGGGCCGACCGCTTCGCACGCTTGCAGCGCGCGGCTCAAGCGCGCAAGCGCCTCCTCGCGATTGGCGCCGTGCACGATCAGCTTGGCAATCATCGGATCGTAAAATGGCGTGATCGTATCGCCTTCGCGCACGCCGCTATCGATACGAACAGGCGCTCGCGTGGGCGAGCCGATCGAAAACTCGACGCCTTCGGGCATGCGCAGATACTTGAGCGTGCCCGTCGACGGCAGGAACCCGCGCGCCGGATTCTCGGCATACACGCGCGCCTCGATCGCGTGACCGTCGATACGCAATTGCTCTTGCCGCAGCGGCAACGGCTCGCCCGCGGCCACGCGCAATTGCCATTCGACGAGGTCTTGCCCCGTGATCATTTCGGTCACCGGATGCTCGACCTGCAACCGCGTGTTCATCTCCATGAAGTAGAACGCGCTGTCGGTCATGATGAATTCGACCGTCCCCGCGCCCACGTAAGACACAGCGCGCGCCGCGGCCACGGCCGCCTCGCCCATCGCGCGGCGCACCTCGTCGGCGAGCCCCGGCGCCGGTGCTTCCTCGAGCACCTTTTGATGGCGGCGCTGAACCGAGCAGTCGCGATCGAACAAATAGACGGCGCCGCCGTGCCGATCGGCAAATACCTGCACCTCGACGTGGCGCGGACGCGTCAAATATTTTTCGATGAGCACCCGGTCGTTGCCGAAGCTGCTGGCCGCCTCGCGCTTGCACGACGCGAGCGCTTGCGCGAAGTCCTCGCTCTTTTCGACGACCCGCATGCCTTTACCGCCGCCGCCGGCGCTAGCCTTGAGCAACACGGGATAGCCGATCGCGTCGGCCTCGCGCTGCAGCAGTTCGGCGTCTTGCTCGTCGCCGTGATAACCGGGCACGAGCGGCACGGCCGCCGCGTGCATCAGCGCCTTGGCCGCGGCCTTCGATCCCATCGCGGCGATGGCGGAAACGGGCGGGCCGATGAACACGAGCCCCGCGGCCTCGCAAGCTTGCGCGAAATCCTCGTTTTCCGACAGGAACCCATAACCCGGATGGACCGCTTGCGCGCCCGTGCGCAGCGCGGCGTCGATGATGCGCTCGATGCGCAGGTAGCTCTCGCTCGCCGCCGCGCCGCCGATGTGCACCGCCTCATCGCAAGCCGCGACGTGCTTGGCATTCGCATCGGCATCGGAATACACCGCGACGCTCGCGATCCCGAGCCGCTTGCAGGTCGCCGCCACGCGGCACGCTATTTCGCCGCGGTTTGCAATCAAAATCTTGTTGAACATGGAATGTCTCGCAATGAAGCGGCAGTCGGTTGCGGTCAATCGCGCCAGGCCGGCGCGCGTTTTTCGAGGAACGACGCGACGCCTTCGCGCCCTTCCTCGCTCGCGCGGATCCGTGCGATGCGGCGGGCGGTATCGTCGATCAAGGCTTCGTCGAGCACGTGATCGGCGACGTCCTGCACGAGACGCTTCGATTCGCGCACGGCTTGCGGACCGTTCACGCAAAGCGCAGCCGTAATCTTTTGCACCGCGCTGTCGAGCGTATCGGCCGCGGCCATTTCGTGCACGAGCCCAAGGCGCAGCGCGGTGGCGCAGTCGAACGGCTCGGCCGTCGTGAAGTAGCGGCGCGAAGCGCGCGCGCCGAGCGCCCGTACGACATACGGGGCGATCGTCGCGGCGATGAGGCCGAGCCGCGCTTCCGAGAGGCAAAACCGCGCGGTATCGACCGCGACGACAATATCGCAGGCCGCGACGAGGCCCACGCCGCCCGCGAAGGCATCGCCCGAGACGCGGGCCACGACGGGCTTGGAGACGTGATAGATGGCCGCCAGCATATCGGCGAGGCGCCGCGCATCGACGCGGTTCTCCTCGTCGGAGAACGTCGCCATCTTCTTCATCCAATTCAAATCGGCGCCCGCGCAAAATGCGGGGCCGTTGGCGGCCAACACGATCGCGCGCACGTCTTCGCGCGCATCGAGCTTGGCGAATACGTCGATCAGCTCGGCGATCGTCGTTTCGTTGAAAGCGTTGCGCACGTCCGGGCGGTTGAGCGTGACCGTCGCCACGTGCCCCGCGAACGCCAGTTGCAGCATGCTGTATTGCATTGACATTGATCGTCTCCGTGGGAAGGACGATGCCTTACATTCTGAACACGCCGAAGCGCGTCTCTTCGATCGGCGCATTCATCGCCGCCGAAAGTCCGAGGCCCAGCACGTCGCGCGTCTGCGCGGGATCGATCACGCCGTCGTCCCAGAGCCGCGCGCTTGCATAGTACGGGTGCCCTTGATGCTCGTACTGATCGCGCACGGGCTGTTTGAACGCCTCTTCTTCCTCGGCGCTCCAGGTGCCGCCCTTCGCCTCGATACCGTCGCGCTTGACCGTTGCCAGCACCGATGCGGCCTGCTCGCCGCCCATTACCGAGATCCGGGCGTTCGGCCACATCCAGAGAAAGCGCGGCGAATAGGCGCGGCCGCACATGCCGTAGTTGCCGGCGCCGAACGAGCCGCCGATGATGACGGTGAACTTGGGCACCTTCGCGGTGGCCACGGCCGTCACCATCTTCGCGCCGTTGCGCGCGATGCCTTCGTTTTCGTACTTGCGGCCCACCATGAAGCCCGTGATGTTCTGCAAGAACACGAGCGGAATCTTGCGCTGGCAGCACAGCTCGATGAAATGCGCGCCCTTCACGGCCGATTCGGAGAACAGAATGCCGTTGTTCGCGACGATGCCGACCGGGTGGCCCCAGATATGGGCGAAGCCCGTGACGAGCGTCGTGCCGAAGCGCGCCTTGAATTCGTCGAATTCCGAATCGTCGACGATCCGCGCGATGACCTCGCGCACGTCGAACGGCTTGCGCGTATCGACGGGAATCACGCCATAGACGCTCGCCGGGTCATAACGCGGCGGCTTCGGCTCACGCATGACGACGCTCGGCTGCTTCGTGCGATTGAGCTTGCCGACGATGCCGCGGGCCAATGCGAGCGCATGCGCATCGTTTTGCGCGAGGTGATCGGCCACGCCCGACAACCGCGTGTGCACGTCGCCGCCGCCGAGATCCTCGGCGCTGACTTCCTCGCCCGTCGCGGCCTTCACGAGCGGCGGGCCGCCCAGGAAAATCGTGCCTTGATTCTTGACGATGATCGACTCGTCGCTCATGGCGGGCACATACGCCCCGCCCGCCGTGCACGATCCCATGACGACGGCGATTTGCGCGATGCCCGCAGCCGACAGGTTCGCTTGATTGAAGAAGATGCGGCCGAAATGGTCGCGGTCGGGAAAGACCTCGTCTTGATTGGGCAGATTGGCGCCGCCCGAATCGACGAGGTAGACGCAAGGCAGCCGGTTTTCCGCGGCGATTTCTTGCGCTCGCACGTGCTTCTTGACCGTCATCGGGTAGTACGTGCCGCCCTTGACCGTCGCGTCGTTGCAGACGATTACGCACTCTTGTCCGGCGATGCGGCCGATGCCCGTAATGATGCCGGCGCCCGGGGCGGCGTCGTGATACATCGAGAACGCGGCCAGTTGCGAGAATTCGAGGAACGGCGTGCCCGGATCGAGTAATTGAGCGATCCGATCGCGCGGCAGCAGTTTGCCGCGTGAAACGTGCTTATCGCGCGCGGCCTGTCCGCCGCCTTGCGCGAGATGGGCCACCTTCGCGCGCAAATCGGCGACGACCGCCTCCAGCGCGCTAGCATTGGCTCGAAACTCGTCCGAGCGCGGGTTCAGCTTACTTTCGATGATCGGCATGGGGCTCGATGCTCCGTCGCGATGGTCGTACTAGAGGTGGAATCGGCATCAAAGCGTTTCGGCGAACAGCTCGCGGCCGATGAGCATCCGGCGCACTTCGCTCGTGCCCGCGCCGATCTCGTAGAGCTTGGCGTCGCGCCAGAGGCGGCCGACCGGGTACTCGTTGATATAACCGTTGCCGCCGAGGATCTGAATCGCTTCGCCCGCCATCCACGTGGCTTTCTCCGCCGTGTACAAAATCACGCCCGCGCAGTCCTTGCGCACTTGACGCACGTGTTCCTTGCCCAGCGTATCGAGCTGGCGCCCGACGGCGTACAAATAGGCGCGGCAAGCCTGCAGCGTCGTGTACATATCGGCGACCTTGCCTTGGATCAATTGGAATTCGCCGATCGCCTGGCCGAATTGCTTGCGGTCGTGGATATAGGGAACGACGGCGTCCATGCAAGCGAGCATGATGCCGGTCGGGCCGCCGGCCAACACCGCGCGCTCGTAGTCGAGCCCGCTCATCAACACCTTCACGCCGCCGTTCAATTGACCGAGGATGTTTTCCTCCGGCACCTCGACGTCTTCGAACACGAGTTCGCCCGTGTGCGAGCCGCGCATGCCGAGCTTGTCGAGCTTTTGCGCAACGGAGAAGCCTTTCATCCCCTTCTCGACGATGAAGGCCGTGATGCCGCGCGCACCGGCCTCGATATCCGTTTTCGCATAGACGACGAGCGTGTCGCAGTCGGGGCCGTTCGTAATCCACATTTTCGTGCCGTTCAGCACGTAACGATCGCCGCGCTTGTCGGCGCGCAGCTTCATGCTGACGACGTCGGAACCGGCGTTCGGCTCGCTCATCGCCAAGGCGCCGACGTGCTCGCCCGAGACGAGCTTGGGCAGGTACTTGCTCTTTTGCGCCGGCGTGCCGTTGCGGTGAATTTGATTGACGCACAGGTTCGAATGCGCGCCGTAGGACAGACCGACCGAGGCCGACGCCCGCGAAATCTCTTCCATCGCGACCATATGCGCCGTGTAGCCCATGTTCGCGCCGCCGTATTCCTCGGACACCGTCATGCCCAGCACGCCGAGCTCGCCGAACTTGCGCCACAGATCCATCGGGAATTGATCGTCGCGGTCGATCTCGCCCGCGCGCGGCGCGATTTCCTTGGCGGCGAAATTGGCCACCGCATCGCGCAGCATGTCGATGTCTTCGCCGAGCGCGAACTGCAAACCGGGCACATTGCTCATGAACGTCTCCTCGAATTCGAATTGGGGGCCTGATGGACCCTAACGAGCGGCACGCGCGCCCGATCACCGCGCATTTCACGCCACATTTCCGTATGCGTCAATAGTTTTCTTGAGTAAAGCTCATATTTTTGCGACGCCGCGTGAGCACTGGTTTGCGGTGCTAATATCCGGTCCAGCAATGGAGCGGGCGCGACGAACTTGAACACGACTCAGACCGGGGAAGAAGCAAAGGCCGATGCGGGCGGCGCCAGGCGTCAGCCGGCGGGGCGAAAATCGCAGCAACGCGTGAAGGACATCCTGCGCGCCGGGCGCGAGGTGTTTTCCGAAAAAGGCTACGAGCGCGCGACGACGGCCGAGATCGCGCAGCGGCTCGGCGTGTCGGAGGCAACGGTGTTCAGTTACTTCCGCGGCAAACGCGAACTGTGCGCGAGAGTGATCGCCGACTGGTACGACGAGATCATCGAGGCGATCGAAACGGGCCTGCCTCGCGAGGGCACCGCGCGTCAGCAGTTCGCCTTTATCGTGCGCACCCATTTGCGGCTGATGCTGGTCCACGGCACGGGCATGTGTTCGCTCGTGTTGTCGGAGGGCCGGGCGAAACATCATGAACTGAGCGCGGAATTGACCTCGCTGCAGCGCCGTTACACGGCGCCGCTCATGCGCGTGCTGGCCCAAGCTCAGCAAGCGGGCCAGATCCGCACCGACTTACCGCTGCGCCTGATGCGCTCGATGGTGTTCGGGCCGATGGAGCATGTACTGTGGGACGCCGCGCTCGGTCACCGGAGCGCCGACATCGACGCCACGGCCGACCGCCTGGTCGATATCTTATGGACGGCTTTGCAACCGCCGGCACCCGCGCTGGCGGCGCTGGTGCGGTTGAAAGACGACCTGGGCGAAGCGGTGCGGCGCTATGAAGCGAGCACGCAAGCGCCCGGTGGCGGGGAGGCCGGCGCGGGCGCGGGCGCCCCGGCAACGGGCAAACGCAAGCATAAGCGGGATTGAGCCGACGATTGAACCGACGATCGAACCGACGATTGGCCGCTTGACCGCGCGCGGCGGCCCGATGCGCGCCGTCGCATCGGCGCACTTGCCCAATGCGGGCAGCGCGACTATCGTGTCGGTTCCTTACCCTTGCCCCTTTCGATGACTACCCGTCTCACGCCTGCGCTCGCTTCGCAGTTCGCCGCCTTGGCGTTACCTCATCTGACCCGCGAATATCCGAACAAGCTTACGCATGCGCTGGCCGGCCCCCAAGACGTGCGCTCGCCGCGCGAGCTGCATCCGATTTTTTACGGCAGCTACGATTGGCACTCGTGCGTGCACGGCTATTGGCTCGTCGTGCGGCTGCTCGACCGTTACCCGGAATTGCCGCAGGCGCAGCAGATCCGCGACGTCGTCAACGCGCATTTCACGGAGGCGAAAGTCGCGGGTGAAGTCGCTTATTTGAGCCTTCCTCACAATCGCGGTTTCGAGCGGCCGTACGGATGGGCGTGGCTGCTCGCCTTGGCCGGCCAATTGGACGGGATGCGCTCGCCCGAGGCAGCCCGATGGAGCTCGGCGCTGGCCCCGCTCGCCGATACCATCGTCGACCGCTTCACGGAATTTCTGCCCAAAGCCACCTATCCCCTGCGCGTCGGGACGCACTTCAACACGGCGTTCGCGCTGTCGTTGGCCCTGGACTTCGCGCAAACGACGGAGCGAGCCAAACTGGAGTCGCTCATCGAGGAAACGGCTTGGCGCTGGTACAAGCGCGATATGGATTGCCAAGCATGGGAACCCGGCGGCGATGAGTTTCTGTCGCCGGCGCTGATGGAGGCCGAGCTGATGCGCCGCGTGCTGCCGCACGACGCGTTCAGTATCTGGTTCGAGCGCTTCCTGCCTCGCCTGGCGCAGCAGGAGCCGGCCACGCTGTTCACGCCCGCCGAGGTGACCGATCGCACCGACGGCAAGATCGCTCACCTCGACGGACTCAATCTAAGCCGAGCCTGGTGCCAGCGCTCGCTCGCGGGCGCGTTGGCCGACGGCGACGTGCGCAAGGCATTGCTCGAGGACGCCGCCGAAGCGCACCTTCAAGCGGCCCTGCCCCATGTGGCAGGCGACTATATGGGCGAACATTGGCTCGCGACGTTTGCGGTATTGGCGCTCGAAGCGTGAATGTAGGCGGACCGCCGAGCGCGCCGGTTCTTTCTCGCTTCTTCCCATAGGCTGTCCCGCTTCCCGACAAGAGGAGACGGCATCACGCCTGCCGCGCTTCGCGCAGCGCCTCTTGCATCACCACGCCGGCCGCTTCGATATGCGCCTTTGTCAGGCGCTTCGCCGCGCGCCGGTCGCGGGCCACCACCGCCTCCAAAATCGCCTCGTGCTCCGCGAGCGAGACGCCTTGATAACGCTCTAGCTGCCACACCAAACGCAGATAACGGTCGGTCTTGCGCCATATCCCCTCCAGCGTCTCCAGCAGATGCTGCTTGCCGCTCGCCCGATAGATCGCTCGATGGAACGCCCAGTTGTCGATCGACCAATGCTCGACGTCTTGCGCCTTGGCGTCGCGCGCCAGAATCTCGCGGGCCGCGGCTTCGTCGTCTCCGCTAAATGCCTCGATGGCGGCCTCCAGCGCCAGCAATTCAAGCGCGACGCGCATCTGCGTCAATTCGTCGGCCTCGAAGCGAGTCATCGCCGATACGAACGCCCCCCGGTTCGGCACGATCGTGACGAAGCCGCCCGCCTGCAACTGAGCGAACGCCTCGCGCACCGGAATATGGCTGGTGCCGAATTCCTTCGCGATCAGATCCTGCCGCAACTGCGTGCCGGGCGCCCAGGTGCCGTTCGCAATACGTTCGCGCAAGCGTTCGGCCAGAAGCGTCGACGAGGACTTGCTATTCGCTAAATTCTTCACTTTAATATATTAAAACGACCAAGGAGAAAGACGTGACGGTATCTCGCCTGCGCAATATTCCCGGCATCGGCGTCGATCGCATCGGCGACGCCGCCGATTCGCTGCACGACGCCGACATTCTAAGGCTCGAGAATCTGGACACAGACCTTCGTCCGCCGGCCGAGGCGCTGACCGCGACGCATGCGGCCGTCGACGACGACGCGGCGAACAGCTACCTTCCGTTTACCGGTCAACGCGCGCTGCGCGAAGCGGCGGCGGCGCGGGTGGGCCGCAGCGCCGGCACGACCTACGATGCCGCCGGCGAGTGCATCGTATCGGCGGGTGGCCTCGCGGGAATTCTCAATGTCTTGCTGGCGATCCTCGAACCGGGCGACGAAGTCGTGCTGACCGACCCGACCTACGCCGGCCTGATCAACCGCGTGCATCTGGCGGCAGGCGTGCCGGCATTCGCGCGCCTCACGCCTAGCGCCGACGGCTGGCGGCTCGACCTCGATAGCCTCGCCGCCGCGATCGGACCGCGCACGAAGGCGCTGCTCGTCATGTCGCCTTCCATGCCGAGCGGCTTCGTTGTATCGCGGGACGAATGGCTCGCCATCGCCCGGCATTGCGAGCGCCACGGGCTTTGGCTCATCTACGATGCCGCGATGGAACGTATCGTCTTCGACGGACGCGAAGTCGTTCACCCCGCCGCTCTTCCCGGTATGCGCGAACGCACGATCACCGTGGGCGCCGTATCGAAGGAGTATCGGATGATCGGCTGGCGAGTCGGCTGGATCGTCGGCCCCTCGTCGATCATGGACGAGGTGCGGCTCGTGAGCCTATCGAACGTGGTATGCCAGGTTGGGATTGCGATGCCGGGCGCCGCCGCCGCGCTGACGGCACAAGACGACGGGGTGGCGGCGGCCGTCGCCGAATGGGAGCGCCGGCGCGACTTCCTCATGGATGCGCTCGTCGATCTTCCGGTGATCCGGCCGCACGGCGGCTGGTCGATGCTCGTCGATACCGCAAGCCTGGGTCTGGCGCCGCCGGAGGCATCGAGGCGGCTGCTCGAACACGGCAAAATCGCGGCGACGCCGATGACGCACTGGGGGCCGAATGCGGATCGCTATCTGCGCTTGGTCTTTTCGAACGAAGCAGTTCCGCGGCTGCGCGACATCCGCGAACGGATCCGCCGGTCATGGCAAACGTAGTCCCATACTAGGGAAAACGCTTAAGCCATTTTTAAGCATCGCCGCCTACATTTCGATGCGCACCGGCGCAGCGACGGGCCATGGGAGAACGGCACGCGCCGCGCCCGCCGCCGCACGGCGGCAACCGTTCTTTCCTTCACGACGATGAGGTCCTGCCATGTCTCATCTACTGATCGCATCGCTCGGCGTCGCCGGCTTGGTCGGCGCCTTCCCGCTTACCGCTCATGCGGCCCAAGACACCGCGCCGTTCGAGCAAGCACCGCTCGCATCGCCCCCGTTCGCCCAGGACGGTTTCCAGATACTGCGCGTGGGCGACGGCGCCGCGCATTCCGGCGCCTCGATGCCGCCGGCTATCTCCGGGCCCGACTTCATTCCGAAATGGCAAGAAAAGGCGCTGACGCGTGGGCAACCGGCCCCCACGCTCGACGGTGACCGTTTTAGATTCCGCTGAACGCCGAACGGCGCCGCTCGCGGCGCGTGCACGGTCGTCTAGAGCATCGCCACGACGCGCACGTTGCCGCCGTCGGCGGACGGGACGACCTTCTCGCCGACGCGCCGGAACGTGATCGAGACCGTTTCGTCTCCGACATGCAGGTTGCGCACTTCGAGCCAATCGATCCCTTCGGGCAAGGCGGGCTGATCGATGCGCACTTCGCCGCGCTCGGCATCGACGGTCACGCCCAGACACGCTTCGAGCATCATGAACGGCGCGCCCGCCGCCCATGCCTGCGGCAAGCATGCGACGGGATACGCCGTGGGCGGTTCGCCGCGGCGGCGGCCCAAGCCGCAGAATAGCTCGGGCAGCCGCATGTCGAAGCTGACCGCCGCTTCGAATAATGCTTGCAGCAAGTGCACGGCGGCTTGCTTGTTGCCGTAGCGCGCAAGCCCGCGCGCGCAGAGCGCGTTGTCGTGCGGCCAAACCGATCCGTTGTGGTAGGCCATGGGGTTGTAGCGCGCTTGGCCGGCCGCCAAGGTGCGCACCCCCCAACCCGTATGGAAAAGCGTCGATTGCAGATGCCGTGCGACGGCCTCGCCGCGTGCCCGCGTAGGCAGTCCGAATGCGAGCAAATGGCCCGCGTTCGAGGCCAGCACACGGCATAGTTCGCCGTGCCCGTCGAGCGCGATGCCGTAGAAATCGGCCTCGGGCATCCAAAACAACGCTTCGACGCGCTCCCTCAGTGCGGTCGAACGCGCCGCATAGCGCGCCGCGTCTTCCGTCAAACCGCGTTGCGCGGCGAACTGCGCCATCGTGTCGAATGCGGCACAGGCATAGGCCTGGACTTCCACGAGCGCGATCGGGCCTTCCGGGAAGCGGCCGTCCGCGTGAAACACCGAGTCGTGGCTGTCCTTCCAGCCTTGGTTCGCCAATCCGCGGTCCGACTCGCAACGGTAATCCACGAGCCCGTGCCGGTTCTTGTCGCACACGGTCGCCACCCACCGCGCCGCCCGCTCGAGGGCAGGCCACAGCTCGGCGATCAGCCCATCGTCGCCCGTGCGCGCCGCATAGGCGCCGGCTAGGACGATGAACAGCGGCGTGGTATCGACGCCGCCGTAGTAAAGCGCGAACGGCACCTCGCCCGTCGCCGCCATCTCGCTCTTGCGCATCTCGTGCATGATCTTGCCCGTGGCGGCATCACGGAACTTCGAGTCCTCGCGCGCTTGATGTTCGGCAAGAAAACGCAGCACGCCGCGCGCAAGCCAAGGCTGCAGCCAGAGCGTCTGCAGCGAGGTGATCACGGCATCGCGGCCGAACGGCGTGGAGAACCAAGGAATCCCCGCGTACGGGTAAGGTCCGGTTGGCTGATCGGTCGTGAGCAGGCTCAGATCGGCGAACGATCGATCGAGCCACGCGTTGAACAGCGGATTGCTCGAGCGAAGCCGCGCCGTGGCGTGCCGGCGTTCGCGCATGGACAAGTGCGCGTTGGCCAGGGCCGCGCGAACCGCAGCGCGTCCCACGCGCGGCGGCGCCGCATCGATCTGCGTGAAATGCGCGGGACGCGAGCTATGCGGCGGCTGCGCGACTTGCGCGCCGGGCGGCTCGATCCCGTCCGCGCCGGCCACCGTTTGCGTGCGGGTGGCCACCGACAAATAGATCGACACGCAAGCGTGCGCCGACAATTGCACCGTGTAATCGGCGCGATCCTCGAACAATTGATCGGGCGCGGGGGCAAAGGCGATATCGACGGTCCGGCGCACCTGGTCCAGCCCGAGATAGGCCAGCTTCACTTCGTCGCTCCCGACTTGCGCCGGTTCGATCGTGCCGTGGCGCGTTCGCTTCAGGCCGCGAACTTCGAACATGTCCTTGAAATCGCCGCCGAACGAAATCGACAAGGGGACGACCGCGTCGCTGAAGCCGTAATTCGTCAAGGTGATCGCCTCGTACAGCACCGTGCCGGACAGCACGCGCAAGCGCTCGACGTGAATGACGCCCTCGGGCGTGCCCTCGCCGCCGAGCGGCGGCAGCGGACGGTTCGTCAGATGCGCGGTGAACGACGTGTTGTCGCTGCTGACGTTGCCCGAGAGCAAGGAAGGCGCGCGTCCGCCGAACGTCAAGCGCAACTGCGAAAGCATTCGCGTGTCGTTGACGAACAGGCCGTCGTCGACGCCGTTGATATCACCCAGCGGATCGTTGACGACGAACGTATCGCCCGACTTCAGCACGTACTGGCTCGTCCGAGCGATATAGGGATGCTCGGGCGCAATGAATGCGCCGTCGGGTTCCACATGCAACGGAGCACCCGTCTGAGTGGGAACATCGGTCGCGGCGTCGGTATCGAGCATCGTCTTTTCTCCGGTCGGTTGGAGTGGGCGCTTCGCCACTTTACCGCTTCGGCCCCCTCGGTGCTCCGATGAGCGCCATGCCGTGCGGTGCATCGATTGTACGAAGCCCTGCGTCATGCGAACAACCGGCGCGCAAGCTGGGGCTTCGCCCCCGCACCGGCGCAAGCGCGGTGCCCGCATCGTGGGCCTACTCGCCGTCGCGAATGAATTCGTCGATATGACGGTTGAACGCGCTCGGATGCGCGAGGTTCATCCCATGAGAAGCCCCGCGTATGGTATGGCGTCGGACATCGGGCAGCCATCCCTCGAGCATGCTCACGTTGCGCCGAAACAGATCCGGGCTCTTTTCTCCGTCGATCAACATCGTGCGGCATCGCAGGCTCCATGCGGCCTCTCGCGTATAAGCGGGCAGTGGATCCTTGAATTGCAGCGGCAAGGTCAGCGCATTGTCGAGCGCCATGGCGCGAAAGGCCGGCGGACTCTTCGCCCAGGACCCGACCCGGCTCACCGAATCGACGAAGAGCTGCAACCCCGCCTCGAGCTCGCCTTGCTCCACGAGTTGCGCCGCCCGCGCGCGAAGCGGGTTCACGGTGTCGGGAAGCACCCCTGTGGATGGGCCGGGCGCCCAAAGCGGGCCGCCCGGATCGGCCAGCGTCAACGTGCGCAAATGCTGGGGGTGACGCACGGCGAATTGGAATGCGACGGCGCCGCCGCGTGAATGCGCCACGACATGCGCCGGACCGCCGTCGAGCCGCTCCAAAAATTGAGCCAACTCGTCGGCATGGCTGCTCCAACTGAACGGCACCCAGCTCGGCAGCGCGGCGGCGGGCCAGTAGTGCGTGAGACTCACGGCCACGCAGCGGTATCGCGCGGCAAGCCCCGCGAGCTGGGGCTGCCAGTACCGGTAATCGCACAGCGAGCCGTGCACGAACAACACGAGCGGCCCTTCGCCTCGCTCGACGTAAGGCATCCGTAACCCGTCGCTCAACTCGATGAAGCGAACTTCGTCATCGGGCACGATCGCGGCCCGGCCGATGGCGGACGGCCGAGCGCTCGCCGATCCGTCGCGGCTCATGCTTCGAACCGCAATTCGACCTCGACCGGCTGCCCGACGGCCAGCTTCTGCCCGGCACCGGCCAGGACAATCGCGTTTTGGCCGAACGTCAACGCCCCGTCCAAGCGGCTGTCGGCTCGATAGGTGCTCATCGTATCGGTCGGCTCGTTGGGCCAACGCGGGTCGGGCGCGCCGCGCAACTGATCGATCGTCGGAATCGGGCAACGCGAGCATGGCTTGACCACGCGCAATAGCACGTCGCCGCCCGGCGTTCCGATGCCGAACGTGTCGGCGTAATCTTCCTCGTAAGCCTCGATGCCGGTCAGCACGAGATTGGGTCTGAACCGGTTCATGGGAATCGGATCGACGCCTTTGCCGCTCAAGCGTGCGTTCAAATCCGCCAGCGATGCTTCGCCGATCACGAGCAGCGGATAACCGTCGGCGAAATGGACGTTGGCCGTGACATCGCCCGTCCACTTGCGGCTCGCGGTGCGCGCAACGCCGGGATCGAATCGCACCAAACGCAGCGGGGTGTCCAGGAAATCCGAGAACCAACGCGCGGCCGCGTCGCCCGCATCGAGCGCCGTGAGCGTATCGCCCCACACCGTCACGGGCAGCGAAGGCGCGCCGGCCAGCGTGACCGCATCCAGGCCGAGCGTCAGCGTCGCCATGCCGGCCGCGCGCACTTCGAGCCGGTCGCCGCTCAGCGCCGGCTGCACGAGCGCCATGCGCGGATGCGTGCGCTGGGTGACGAACCGGCCCCGCGCGTCCACCACCATCCAGTCGCGGTCATGCTCGAGGCCGTGCGGCGTCAAGCGGACGGTATCGCGCGAGATACCCGCGCACGACTTGATCGGATAAACGTTGAGTTGACTGATGGAGGACATGGCGAGGCCGGCGCTCACTGGCACGAATAAGCAAACGCCGATGGTAACACCGTGCCGGGACGGGCGTTTCCCGCTCCGGACGGCTCACGCCGCCCGAGTCGAAGCCTATTGAAGAAACGACGCCGAATCGACGCAATCGGCGGCCGCGCCGGCGCCGCGCACGGCGCAGGTCAACGGCTCGTTGGCGACGCGCACCGTCAGCCCCGTCACTTCGGCGAGCCGCTGATCGAGATTGGCCAGCAACGCCCCGCCGCCGGTCAACACGACGCCCGTGTCGGCAATATCGGTGACGAGTTCGGGCGGCGCATTCTCGAGCGCGTTTTTGACGGCGCCGATGACGGCCTTCAGCGGCACGGCCAGCGCCTCGGCAACGTCATGATTGGAGAGCTCGATGGTGCGCGGCAGACCGTCGGTGAGGCTGCGCCCGACCGCGCGCATGCACTGGCGCGGGACGTTCGCCGTTGCGGTGCCGATGGTTTTCTTGACGAGTTCGGCGGTTTGATCGCCGATGATGACGCCGTAGATGCTGCGTACGTGTCCGATGATGGCCGAGTCGAATTGATCGCCGCCTACGCGAACCGACGTCTGATAGGCAATGCCGCCCAGCGAGACGACGCCGACCTCGGTCGTGCCGCCGCCGATGTCGACCACCATCGAGCCGCGCGCTTCGGAGACGGGCAGCCCGGCGCCGACGGCCGCCGCGAGCGATTCGCCGATCAGGGTCACCTTCGATGCGCCGGCGGCGATCGCGGCCTCGCGGATCGCGCGGCGCTCCACGGCCGTCGCGTGCGACGGCACGCAGATCGTGAATTCGGCGCGGCGTCCGAATAGCGAGCGCAGCCGGGCCATATCGACGAATTCCCGGAACATGTGCTCGGCGGCGGAAAAATTGGCGATGACGCCGTGCCGCATCGGCCGCACGGTCTCGACATTGCCCGGGGAGCGTCCGATGAGCTGTTTCGCTTGGTCGCCCACGGCCGTGACCTTGGCCCTGCCCGCCTCGGCCGACTTTTGGAAGCAGACCACCGATGGCTGGTTGAGCAAGATGCCCTTGCCGCGTGTGTAAATGAGGGTGTTCGCCGTGCCGAGATCGACCGCCACGGTTTGCGGGAACAGTCGATTGAAAAATGCAGGATGCGACATCGTTGACTCTCTCATGGATGACAACAACGGCATGCGTCCCGTCGCAACGGGCGAGGCGCTTGTGTGCTCGTTGCGGGTAGCGCGGTCGGGCCGATGTCCCCTTTACGGCAATTTCGCGTCTAACTTTAGGGGTCGGTTGGCTTTTTCTTGTTGTGCGCCGCCGCACCGGGAACGCGCCGGCAGCCCGATCGCCGGCGCCGGCGCGCGCGGCGCCCGCCGACGTGGCATTCTTCTCGCTCGCAACCGTTATTCCTTTCGTCCACCCTTCGCCCATGCGCACTACGTTTCGACGACTGGTTCTACTCGCTTGCATGCTGCGCTACGGCGCGAAACTGCTGTGGTCCGCGGCGCCGCGCGGCGGCAGGCTGCACTGGTTCGCGCACCTTGCCTCGCGTCTGCACGCGGCTCGCAGCTCGCCGCGCATGCTGCACACGGCGCTGCCGAGCTTGGGACCGCTCGCCGGCGCCTTGGCGGCTCAAGCGCTCGCGCATCCCGAAACCGTCGAACGCTCGATTCACGACGCGCTAGCGCGGCTTGCGGACTTCGAGACGGCGCTCGCGCGCCCGCTTCCCCCCGGTGAAGTCCTGCTCGCGCTGACCCAAGCCCTCGGCCGCGAGCCGAATTCGGCCTTCGCCTCGATCGATTCGATGGCGTTCGAAAGCGGGATCGCCGAGCAAGTTCATGCGGCGCAACTAAACCGGCGCGAAAGCGCGGAGCGGCCGGACGGCGGCTTCGAGAAGGCGGCGATCAAACTGCTGCGCGTCAAGGAAGTGGAGCGCCTGGGTGACGATATCGCCGTGCTCGGATGGGCCGCGCGCTGGCTGGAGCGTCTCTCGCCGCGCGCACGCGAGCTACGGTTGCACGCGCTCGCGCAATCGTTCGCCGCCGAAATGCAGCGCCGTTTCGACTTGCGCGCGGAAGCAGCCAATCTGTCCCAGACCGGACGCCATTTCAGCGCGGACGCGCGCGTGGTCGTGCCCGAGGTCGTTTGGGCGCTGAGCACCGACGAGGTCCTCGTCATCGAACGGATCGAGTCGGTCGCGGTCACGGATCTTCAAACGCTGCGCTCGCGCGGCGTCGACCTCGAAGCATTGGCCGAACGCATCGTGCAAGTCGTCGTCGAGCAGGCCTTCGCGCACGGCTTCTTTCACGCGGCGCTCGATGCGCAGCGGCTGCGCGTGAGCGTCGAGCCGGCGACGTTCGGCAGGCTCGTGTTCGGCGAGGGCAAGGTCATGGCCACGCTGACCGAGCCCGAACGCGAATTCTTCATTCACGGCGCAAGCGCCATGTTCGAGCAGGACTATGGCCGGCTCGCCGCGATGCATCGCGAGGCCGGCCACGTCGCGCGGGACACGCGCGACGAATTGCTCAGCGCTGAACTGCGCACGCGCGCCGAGCCGCACTTCGCGGCGCGCGGCGCCGATCGTTCACCGGCGGCCATGCTGACGCATCTCCTAGCCGCCGTCGAACCGTTCGACGGCGGCGTCTCGCCCGCGCTCGAATTGGCTCATCAAGCGCTTGCTCGCGCCGAATCGCTCGCTCGCACGCTGGCCCCGGAATTCGATATATGGCGCGTCGTGAAAGGCACGCTCAAAGGGCTCGCCCGTGAGGATATCGGGCACCGCGGCTGGATCAAACGGCTCGCGCGCGAGTTACCCCATCTGTCCGCCATGCCGCGCTTGCCCAACCTCGTCGTGCATCGGCTGCAACGGCTTTTCGGCGATCAACAGCGGCACGATACGGCGATCTTGTTCGCGCAATTGCGCCACGAGCAGCGCCTGACCCGGCGCTTGCTTTGGGCGTGCGCCATGGCAGGCGCCCTGCTCGGCGTGGGTGCCGTATGGTTCGCGCGGTAAACGCCGCGCGCCGCGGTCCTTACTCCCCTTAGCCGTCGGCGTCAGTCCGCCGTATCGGCATTCTCGGGCACGCGCGCCCTGAGCTCCGGCCGAGGTTGCGGCGACCACGACGGCCGCGTGGCCGCGCCCGAATCGACGACGACCAAGTAACGGCCCGCCCAGGGCGTCACCGCGCGGTCCGGGTGCAGCACCCATAGGGAAAGACCGGCGTCGGCCATCGCTTGATAATCGGCGTCGAGTATGCCGAAATGATCGAGAAAGCGGTCGAGCGAGCCTGGGATCCGCACACAACCCTTCGAATGACGAATACCGAGCAGCGGCTCGAGTCTGTCGGGATCGGTCGCATGCATTTGGAAGCGCATCGAGGACACGCCGCCCTTACCCCATCCTCGCTCGGCATCGTTCCACCCGAAATCGAAGATTCGCATGTCGCGCGCGCCGTACCCGCGAATTCCATTTTCGTTGAGCGTGCCTTCGGCGCGGAAGTCCATGTTCTGCGGCGTGTGCTCGAAGACGCCGACCGGCGTCACGAAATGATCGTATTGGCCGGGCCACCCGGTAGAAACGGGCGATGCGCCGATGAGCGACCAAGCCGCGCCCGGATCGCCTCGAAAAAAGATAAACAACGCTTGGACGTTCGGATTGCGGTCGACGAGCACCACGTATTGGCGCGATAACGCGCCGAGTCCTTTTGCGGCCAAGGCGGCCTGCAAGCGGCGTCCATAGGCGAGTTGATCGGCCGGGGGTAGGGCCAATCGCCGCGTGACGAAACTTTCGAATTGACTGCTGAGCTTGAGCGCATCGCGCGGATCGAGGCGCGCGGCGAGATCAGCCGCTTGGCGTGCGGCGCTCGCGACCGCCGCGGAAGCGGCCGATGCGGCGGCGGCGGCCGATGCAGCCGATGCAGCCGATGCCGCGGACGCAGCCTGCGCGGGCTTCACGGCCGGGTTCGAAGCGGCGCCCGATGCCGATGCCGATGCCGATGCCGATGCCGATGCCGATGCCGATGCCGATGCCGATGCCGATGCCGCGCAGGCGACGATACAGCCGGCGAGCGCCGCCTTGGTCCAAATTACGCCCATTGTCAGGCTCGGTTGCGGGTGATGAGGGGATCCTCGATGGTTATTCCGTATATCGCCGAACCGGTGCGCGATGCGCCGGCCGGAAAGCTTTGCTTCTGTCATCAATCAGACCGTGGAAAGTGCTTACTCGACACCGAGCCAAGCAACTTCCGTGCTTGCGGTCTGCCGCGCGTCGATCGCCCCCCGCCGGTCCGTCAATGCTTGACCGCTCCGGCGGCCGAATCGTCGGCCTCCGGCGCCTCCACGACCGCGAGCGGCAACGTCACGGTCAGCGAGAACCCTTCTCCCGGCGCGGTCGCGACGTCCAGCTCGCCGCCAAGCCGCGCGGCCCGTTCGCGCATGCCGATCAAGCCGAACGACTTACGCTTGCGCCGCGCATCGGGCAGCGCGCCGCGACCGTTATCGCGAATCTTGACGACGCAAAACGGCTCCTCGCGTGCAATCTCGATCTCGGCCTCACTGGCGCCCGAATGGCGGGCAATATTCGTCAGCGCTTCCTGCACCATCCGAAACACCTCGGTGCCGCTATCGCGGTTGAATGCCACCTCGTTGATATCGAGCTGCGCGTTGACCGTGATCCCATGTCTCGCCGAGAATTCATGAATGAACCAATCGATGGCCGGGATGGGGCCGAGATCGTCGAGCATGACCGGACGCAAATCGGCGGCGATACGGCGCACCGACGCCACAAGCTGATCGATGAGCCCATAGATGCTGCGCAACGCCTGGCTTGCCGATTCGTCGATCTTGCTTTCGATGGTCCGCTCGAAGCGTCCCATGTCGATCTTCATCGCCGTCAGTAATTGTCCGAGATCGTCGTGCAACTCGCGCGCGATTCGCGTCTTCTCTTCTTCCCGTATATGTTCGATGTTCGCGGACAGACGCTGCAGTTCCTCGCGCGATGCGCGCAGCGCCTCCTCGGCACGGCGCCGGTCGGTCACATCCAAGATCCAGCCGACCATCCGGTACGCCTTGCCCGACGCATCCCATAGCGCTTGCGCACGCGACTGAATCCAGCGGTAATCCCCGGCCCGCGTCCGGACCCGATACTCGATATCGTACGGATGCCTGTTTTCCGTATGCGCATTGAGTGCGAGCATGACCCGCTCTAGATCGTCGGGGTGGATGATCGCGTAATGCGCGCGCATCTCGTTCGGCAACTCATCCTCGTCATGCCCGACGATCTCGCGGAAATGCGGCGACAAGTACATTTCGCCGGTCCGCAGGTTCCAGTCCCAAAGTCCCGCGCTCGCGCCGCTGACCGCGAGTTGAAAGCGCTCCTCGCTGGCGGCGAGCGCGGTCAGCGCGCGATTGCGTTCGATCGCATAGCGTATCGCGCGGCTGAGCAGCGCGGCCTCGATCTCGCGCTTGAGCACATAGTCTTGCGCGCCCTCTTGGATCGCCACGAGGCCGACGGAGATATCGGCGAGCCCGGTCAGCACGAGCACGGGCGCATCCGGCGCCACCTGACGAAAACGCCGGAAAGTATCGATGCCGTTCCCGTCCGGCAGGCCGAGATCGAGCAATACCACGTCGAAATGCGTGCCTTGGGCTAGCGTAAGCGCCTCCCGCAGCGATTCCGCACGGGCCAGTGTGTGCTCGAACTCGCTGATGTCGACAAGCGCTTCGCCAATGATCAACGCATCGGTCGGACTGTCTTCAACGAGCAGAACCTTGACGGATGACGGGGTATTCAAGAGCGCACGGGCGGCAAAGTCACGACGCCGAACCAAAAGTCGCTGATGCTGCGCACGACGTCGATAAATTTAGAGAAGTCCACAGGCTTGGTGATGTAGCAATTGGCGTGCAGACAGTACGACTTGACCACATCTTCTTCCGACTTCGACGTAGTGAGGACCACGACCGGAATGTTGCGCAATTCCGGATCTTGCTTGAGTTCGTACAGGACCTCGCGGCCGCTCATGCGCGGCAGGTTCAGGTCGAGGATGATAAGCCCGGGGCGCGCGGGCTCGCGCCCCGCGTACTTGCCGCGGCCATTGAGATAGTCCATCGCGTCGACGCCGTCTTCCACGATGTCGAGCGGATTGAGGACCTTGTATTGCTCCATCGCTTCTCGCGTCAGCATCACGTCGGTGGGACTGTCTTCGACGAGAAGGATATGGACGAGCTTACCGCCATCATCGCGTAGCATGAGCAATACTCCTAAAAACGATGCATTAACCTGCCGCCGTCCCCGCCGCGCGAGGCATCGTGAAGAAGAACGTCGTCCCCTCATCGGGCTTCGATTCGAGCCAAATACGGCCGCCGTGGTGCTCGACGATGCGCTTGCACAACGCGAGGCCCAGTCCCGTCCCGGGATAGTCCCGGCGCGTGTGCAGCCGCTGGAAAATCACGAAAATGCGCTCGAAATATTGCTCGGCGATGCCAATGCCGTTATCCGCGACCGAGATCTGCCATCCATCGCTGGCGGGCTGCGCGCCGATATGAATGCGCACCGGACGGTCCTTTTTGCGGAACTTGATGCCGTTGCCGATCAGGTTTTGGAACAACAGCGTCAACTGCGTCGGGATCGCCTGCACCGTGGGGAGCGCATCGTGCGTCACCTGCGCCTGCGTTTCTTGAATGACGACCGCGAGGTTTTTGAGCGCGAGTTCGAGGGCGTGCGCCACCTCCACGGTCTGCTTCGGATCTTCCAAGCGTCCTACCCGCGAATAGCTCAGCAAATCGTCGATGAGCGTCTGCATGCGCGTTGCGCCATCCACCGCGTGCCCGATGAACTCGTCGGCGCGCGCATCGAGTTTGCCCTCGTAGCGCCGCTGCAAAAGTTGCAACGGGCCGGCCACCGCGCGCAGCGGTTCTTGCAAATCGTGCGACGCCACATAGGCGAACTGCTCGAGATCGCGGTTCGAACGCGCGAGTTCCTCGGTGCGCTGGCGCAGTTGCCGCTCGGCACGCTTGCGCTCGGTAATGTCCGCGATGGAGCTGAGCACGAACGTGCCCTCGGACGTTTCGATCGGATTCAACCCGATCTCGATCGGAAATTCAGCGCCGTCCCGGCGCAGCCCAAAGAGGTCACGCCCCGAGCCCATCGGCCGTGCAGACGGATTGGCGTAGAACGCCGCCCGAAAATCCAGATGTCCACTGCGGAAGCGTTCGGGAACGAGTATCTCGATCGGCTGCCCGAGCAACTCGGCGCGCGTGTAGCCGAACAGCCGCTCGGTTTGGGTGTTCACGAGCGTCATCTTGCCCTCGTGATCGGCCATGATCATTGCATTGGGCGCCGCCTCCACGGCCACACGAAAGCGCTCTTCGGCGCGTTCCCGTTCGGTGACGTCGTGCAACACCAGGACCGATCCGACGAGCCGTCCCTCGGAGTCGAAGGTCGGAGCCCCGTTGGCGTTGACGGGCGTGCGGTGTCCATCGCGTCCAATCAGCAAAATGCCGCTCGAATGATCGACCGTACGGCGCTCGCGCATGGCGACGATACCGGGATTGTCGGCACGGCTTTTATCGCTGCCGCGCTCGAATCTCACGATTTCGTCGACGGGGCGTCTCATCACCTCGTCGGCACACCAGCCCGTCAGCGCCTGCGCCACACGATTGAAAAACGCGATTCGCCCGTGCACGTCCGTCGCGATGACGCCGTCGCCGATGCTCGATAGCGTCACCTCGAGCAATTCCTTCTGCTGGAACAGTGAATCCGCGGAGGCGGCCGCATCGCGGAACATACGCCGGGCGAAATACCCGAACGACAAACAGAGAAACACGGTCAAGGCGCCCGAGGCGAGCCCCACTACGACGGCCAGGTCACGCGTGCGCCGCGCGGCTGCTCGCTGGACCGCCAGTCGCGCTTGCGCCGCTTGCTCCATGTCGAACACGATCGCGCGCGCGCGGTCCATGAACCGCTTGCCCGTATCGTTTAAAACGATCGCCTGCGCGGGCCCGAACCCTTGCGCGCGCCTGACTTCGATGACCGAGCGCAACTCGCGGCGCTTGTCGCCGAGCAAGGCGCTGAGCTCAGCCAGCCGCTGCTCCTGAAACGCATCGCCTTTGATGAGCGCTTGTACGCGATCGAGCTGCGCGCTGATCTTCGGGTCGGCATCGAGATACGGTTGGAGGTATTCGTCGCGGCCCGTGATGACGTAGCCGCGCTGCCCGGATTCCGCGTCGCGAGCCAGCGATAGGAGTTCTTCGAGGTCCCGATAGACCTCACGCCAATGTCCGACCTGGACTTCGCTGTCATACAGAGTCACGGTGCCGGCGGCGCCGATCGCGGCCGTCACCAGCATCAGCAAGCCGATGAAAGGCCAGCCCCATCCCATCCACCGCCACGCCCTCTCCCCGGCCTGTTTCACAGCGTTGTTCATTTCCTCGCGCCTCGAACGTGCATTTTCGGTGCTTCGTTACAGGATAGTAGGAAATTCAGCAGACGAATCGCAAACCCAAAACGCAGCCAATCGCGTGCCGGCTCGCCGACTGGCGATTTCGTCTTGGCCGGCGCTAATTTCCGCCCGTGCCCGCCGGACGATAATCGGTCGGTCGAGCCCCGGTCCATTTGCGAAACGCTCGATGAAACGCGCTCGGTTCGGCGAACCCGACGGCAACCGCGATGTCGGCGATCGTTCCGTCCCCGCTTTGCAGAGCCGCAATCGCAATGTCGCGGCGCAGCGCGTCCTTGATCGACTGGTACGTTTCGCCCTCGCGCTTGAGCTTGCGTCGCATCGTCGCCTGCGCGATGCGCAATTCTTCGGCCAGGGCTTCGGCGTCCGGCCAGTCCGCTATCGGGCGCGCACGCAGCGCCTGCCGCACGCGGGCCGCGAGCGCATCGGGGTTGCGGTACTTGACGATGAAGCTTGCCGGGGCATTGCGTAGAAAGGTTTTCAACGACTTAGGCGTTTGCACGACGGGCAACGCCAAGAACGCCGGAGCAAGGTCGACGAACGATTCGCGCTGGCCGAACAAAAGGTCGTCGCAAAACATCGAGCGGTACTCGTGTCCCGCGGCAGGTTCGGCGCAACTGAACCGGGCGCAGCGCACCGGAATGCGGCGCCCGACTAGCCAGCATACGAGGCCATAGACCAAGATGAAATGCGTGGCGTAAGCGAACATCGCCTTTTCGCCCGCGCCTTCGCGCACTCGATAGACCAAGCGCACGCGCTCGCTCGTGACATCGGGTTGCATGGCCATGTCGTCGAGCACGAGCCGCATGAATCCCGTGGCGCGGGCGAGCGCTTGCGCCCCGTCACGTGCCGTCAGCGCGGCCTGGCACATCGCGATGAAGCTGCCGCTGCGCATCGGGTGGGAATCTTGACCGAAGAACTCGTCGTCGAGGCCACGCCCGATCGCATTCCATAGCGCGCCATACTGCGCCGACGAAACGCGCGCCTGCGGAGAAGCTAGGAGCTGCGGGGAGATACCCGCCGCTTCGAGCATGGGCGAGGGATCGACGCCGCGGCGCCGGACGCAGCGGACGGCTTCCTCGACGAGACTGACGGCGATCGTCCCTTTTTCTTTATCCATGAATCGTTTCCAACGCGCTCCCAAGACGTGCCGGCCGGTCGCGTGGCAAATCCGCTCACGCCGATTGAGCGGCCTGAGCATCGAAAGCCGCGAGTAGGCTGCCTACACTTCGACGCGTATGCCGGTTGCCCGGCGAGCATGCCCATGCACCGTGGCCGAGCCCTGCGCGAAACGCGACAGTGTAAAGCCGGCCCGGCGCCGCGCCAAGCGGGCGCGGTCACGGCGCCGGCCGCCGCGGCCCGGTTCGTTTTCGACCTCTTCGCACGTTCGCACTGCCATGGATGAGTTCTATACCGAAGAACAACGAATGATCCGCGATACCGCGCGGCAATTCGCGACCGAATGCCTCGCGCCGCATGCGGCGCGGTGGGACCGCGAGGGCGCCTTGCCGGCGCATATCGTCCGGCAGATGGGCGAACTCGGCTTGCTCGGCATGATCGTGCCCGCGGAGTTGGGCGGCACCTATACCGATTACATCGCCTACGCGCTTGCGCTCGAGGAGATCGCGGCGGGCTGCGCGGCATGCGCGACGATGATGAGCGTGCATAACTCGGTCGGCTGCGGGCCGATCCTGAAGTTCGGTACCGCGGCGCAGCAAGAACGCTGGCTAGGCGATCTCGCGCTTGGCAAGACGATCGGCGCGTTTTGCCTCACCGAGCCGCATGCCGGTTCGGAAGCGAACAACTTGAAAACGCGCGCCGTCCTCGAAGACGGGCGCTGGGTCATCAACGGCAGCAAGCAATTCGTGACGAACGGTTCACGCGCCGGCGTCGCCATCGTGTTCGCCGTGACGGACCCCGAACGCGGCAAGCGCGGATTGTCCGCCTTCATCGTGCCGACCGATACGCCCGGCTTCATCGTCGGCCGGCCCGAGAACAAGCTCGGGATTCGCGCCTCGGATACCTGCCCGATCACGCTCGAATCGTGCGCCGTGCCGGAGGAAAACCTGCTGGGCGAGCGCGGAGAAGGTCTGAAAATCGCGCTGTCGAATCTGGAAGGCGGGCGCATCGGCATTGCCGCCCAGGCCGTGGGCATTGCCCGAGCCGCGTTCGACGCCGCCCGGGCCTATGCTGGCGAGCGCGTCCAATTCGGCAAAGTCATCAAAGAGCATCAATCGATTGCGAACATGCTCGCCGACATGACCACGCGCCTGAACGCCGCGCGGCTGCTCGTGCACCATGCCGCCCGGCTGCGCAGCGCGGGAATGCCTTGTCTATCCGAGGCCTCGCAGGCCAAGCTATACGCCTCGGAGGTCGCCGAAGACGTCTGCTCGAAGGCGATCCAAATCCACGGCGGCTATGGCTATCTGGCGGATTATCCCGTCGAGCGCCATTACCGCGACGCACGGATCACGCAAATCTACGAAGGGACGAGCGAGGTGCAGCGCATGGTGATCGCGCGCCATCTGTAGGCGCCCGGTACCGCCGCACCCGTTATGCTTCGTCGACATGAGGCATCGGCAACCGCCGAATAAAGCGCTTGCCGATGCGTTGAACTCAGGGCTCGAGCTGCCAACGCAGGACCGGATGGTTATAGCCGGCAGGCATCGACCACGCTCCGGTGTCCGTGAAATTCCAGCCGGAGAAGCTCGCCGGATTGGACATCTGGGCCGTGGTCAGGCCGTTCGAGGCCGAAATCGCCGTGCCGGAGCCCACACCGATGCCGGTGCCGGTCGTATCTTTGTTCCAGTACACGTCGTTCGCGATCGAGCCGATATCATTGATGGCCGCGATGCCGTAATTCTGCGGGCCGATCGGCAGGCCTTCGTTATCGACCGATTGTCCGCCTGTCACCGCCCCGGTCGCGAACGATTGGCTAATCGTGCCGTTGTTGGCGTACACGAGCCCCGCGGCGGCGCATGCGGTATACCAACACGCCGTCGATACGGTATCGGTTGCATACGACTGCGTAATCGTTCCGTTGTTGGTGCCCACGAGCCCGCCGGGGCTAGCAATCGAAGATGGACCGCCTGAGCCGACGTGCTCCGTCGCACTGATCGCCCCGGACGCGAACGATTGGGAAATCAGGCCGTCGTTCTCGCCAACGAGGCCGCCTATCATTCCGCCCACATATTCGACAACGTTGCTCGACGAACGCAAGATCGTTCCGTGATTGACGCCTACGAGCCCGCCTTCCGTCGCTTCATCGCCCGCATCGAGCATGGGATTCGTACTGATCGTGCCGGACGTATCGACGCGCACTATCTTCCCGTAGTTGTAGGCGGCCAATATCCCCGGGACACCGTAGACGTTGTAAGTGGTGATGTCCGCGTTGATCGACGCGTTGCCGTTCACGTTCAGGTCGCGCACTATAGCGGCTGCGCCCAGCGTTCCGAACAGCGCCACATTGCCGGTGTTTGCCTGCATCGTCAATGCCGCGATCGTATGGCCCCGTCCGTCGAATTGGCCCGTGAACGCGCCGTTGGCGGCCAGTTGAACGTATGAGCCATTGGCCGTGGCACTGGCATCGATGTCCCTACCGAGCGCATAGTTGCCGGCCAGATCGGCATTGACGTTTTCCAAATCGGCCAACGAATTGACGAGCGCGTAGCCGGTAATTTGCGTCAACAGGCCACTATAGGTCGGCGCGGTCCACGATGGGTTGGCGAGCAGGGTGCCGGGATGATAGGTACCGTTCATGTCGTGGAACAGGCTCACGATGCCTAGGCTCGTCGACCAATCCAACGCCCCGTTGTCGACGATGCTGCCGCCGTTGTCGATCGCTTGTGAGTCGGCGCGCAGCACCAAATTGCCGCTGCCCTGATTCTTCAACTTCGCGGCTGCTTCAATCGTCAGCGAATGATAGGCGCTGAGCGTGAGCGACGCCGCGCCGGTCCAGCCGATGGTCGAGGCCACGTCGATGTCGCCGCTCGTGCCGCCCGCGCCGGTGGTCTGCAGGTTGATGGACGTACCCGCGTCGAGATTGCGCTGGAAGACCGGCGCCGCCAAGCCGTCGATCGTAAAGCCGGGTACGGTGATATTCCATTGCCTTGCGGTCACGGTCGGGCCGCCCGCGATCCGCAACGTGGCGGCGTCGGTATCGACGGTGCCGCCGCTGCCGTCCGCATTGTCCGCTTGCACCGTGCCGTCGAGCCAGACTCTGCCCGTATCGGCGACGAGCCAGACGCGACCGCCACGCGTGGTAGTGCCCGTCGCGCGTAGAACGGAATGATTGCCGGCCAGCGCGTAGATATTTCCGTCGGCCGCTTGCAGGTTGATCTGGGCCGCTTCGATGGCGCCGCGATTGACGATCGTACCGTTGTTGCCGTTTTGGACGAACACTTGCCGGCCTTCGGTGGAATCCTGTAACAGCACCCGTTGCCCCGCGGCAATCTCTACGGTTCCATTGGGCGCGCTGATGCTGCCGACGTTATCGATCTCGCTGCTGGCGATGAGGAATACGTCGGCGCCGCTCGAGGCAATTTTGCCGAGGTTGACGACGGTGCCGGCGGCGGTCCCCAAGGGGCTCGAGAACGTCAGTGCCCCGCCGTTCATGAACGCGGCGTTGTCGGTATCCAATGAGGAAGCGACGAAGCGTCCGCCGGTGGAGACGACGCCGCTTTGGCCGACGACGATGCCTTGCGGATTGATCAGATAGACGCTGCCGGTCGCCGAAAGCGTACCGAGAATCGACGAGGGATTCCCACCGGTCACGCGGTTCAGCGTCGCGCCCGTGCCGTTGTTGATGGTCACGTGGTTACCGCCGCCGATGGAAAAGCTATTCCAATCGATGATGCCGCGACCGGATGTTTGGTTGATCTGCAGCGAAGTGGTATTACCCGTGATCGAACCGGTGCCGGCGACGAACTGCCCCCCGCTCGGCAACGGCCCGGCGGCTCGAGCGATGCCCGGCACAGCGAGCGATAGCGCGAGGAAGATCGGTGTGAGTGCCGGTAGCGTCGCGCGACGCAAGCGGCGAAATCGTTCGACTTTCGAGGTGACGAGCATCGCGGTTACCCCTGGATCTTTTTGGAAGATGTTCGAACCCACGCGGTGAACTCGGCCTCCACTCGACGAGTGGGATGCGGCTCATTCTATTTGTCTGATGAAAATGATCTACCGCTACGCACGCCATAAACGCAGTCGTTCGCGCCATCGTGGACTGGAATGAAGGGTCGATCGAAGCAGGTACCGCTTGCGCGAGGGATTACCTCTTAAGGATGGTTTAAGGCGCCATGCCCAATATTTGACCCCAGCTCTACGCGATGGAGGCCGGCCCGATGAATGACTCAAAAGAACTCGCCACGCCGCGCAAGGCGCGCACGATGCTGCGGCGCATCCTAAGCCATCACGAGCTGGCCACGCTGCTGCTGTTGCTGCACTCGCCCATCGATCTCTCCGCCAAACCTGAAATCCCGATGCTGCAAGAGGCCGGGCTCGTCGAGCCCGTCGAACTGGAATCGGGGGCTACCCGGTTTCAATTAACCGAAGACGGCACCGCCGTCTTACGCGGGCTCGGACTCAGTTAAACGCCGCCCCTCATCCCGGTCAACGCCACGTCCGCCTAACAGGTGGCAAATGCGCTCACGCAAAGTGAGCGGCTTGAGCATCGAAAGCGGCCGCCGCGCTGCCTACACTTCGACGCGTAACATATCGGCATAAGCGGCCAAAGATCCGCCATGCCCGGCGCATCGATCGGAGACAACGATGAACGCATCACAGCGCTTTCTAGCCGCGCGCGATTTCCTGCTGCGCCATCGGTCGGACTACGACCACGCCTATCGCCACTTCTCATGGCCCGAACTCGGCGAGTTCAATTGGGCGCTCGACTATTTCGATGAGATCGCACGCGGCAACGACGCCTGCGCGCTTTGGCTCGTCGATGGGAGCAGCGGGCTCGAAACGAAGCGCTCCTTTGCTCAGATGTCCGAGTGCTCGGCGCGCATTGCGAATTATTTGCGCGAGCTCGGCGTCGGCCGCGGCGACCGCGTTTTGCTGATGCTGCCGAACCGGGTCGAACTATGGGACGCGATGCTCGCCGCGATCAAACTCGGCGCGATATTGATGCCGGCGACCACGCAACTGTCCGCGGACGACTTGCGCGAACGCATCGAAATCGGCGTACCGCGCTTTGCGATCGTCGATGCCGCCGAATGTGCGAAGTTCGACGGTATCGAGGCGCCGCTCGTCAAGCTGGCCGTCGGCGCGCAAGTCCCAGCCGCGGGCTGGCACCGCTTCGAAGACGGCTATCGCGCCTCGCCGGCTTTCGAACCGCTTGCCGTCACCCGTGCGCGCGATCCCCTGCTGCTCTATTTCACGTCGGGCACGACCGCCAAGCCCAAGCTCGTCGAGCATACCCACGAAAGCTACCCGGCGGGCCATCTGTCCACCATGTATTGGATCGGCCTCCAACCGGGCGACATCCACTGGAACATCAGCTCGCCCGGGTGGGCCAAGCACGCTTGGAGCTGCTTTTTCGCACCATGGAATGCACAAGCCTGCGTCTTCGTCCTCAACTACGCGCGGTTCGATGCGAAGACCGTGCTCGAGACGCTCACGCGTTACGGCATCACCACGCTGTGCGCCCCGCCCACCGTCTGGCGCATGCTCGTGCAAGAGCCCCTCGCGTCGCACCGCGTGTCGCTACGCGAAATCGTCGGCGCCGGCGAACCGCTCAATCCGGAGATCATCGAGCGCGTCAAAACGGCTTGGGGCATCACGATCCGCGACGGCTACGGCCAAACCGAAACGACGTGTCAGATCGGCAATTCGCCGGGGCAACCCGTGGTGCCGGGCTCGATGGGCCGCCCGCTGCCGGGCTACCGGATCATGCTCGTCGATCCGGACGGCGAGCGCGCCGACGAAGGAGAAATCGCGGTGTTGCTCGGCTCCGAACCGGATGATGCGGACCGTGCTCAGCGCCCGCTGCCGCTGATGACGCGCTATGCGAACAACGCGGAGGCAACCGTGCACGTCACGCGCAATGGCCGCTATCACACGTCGGACGTGGCGATGCGCCGCGACGACGGCTACTACGTCTACATCGGCCGTGCCGACGACGTTTTCAAATCGTCGGACTATCGTTTGAGCCCGTTCGAACTCGAGAGCGCGTTGATCGAACACGAGGCCGTGGCCGAGGCCGCGGTCGTCCCCAGCCCCGACCCGCTCCGTCTTGCCGTTCCGAAGGCGTACGTGATGCTGCGCCATGGCTACACGTTCGGCCCCGAGCTTGCAAAAAGCATCTTCGCGTTTTCCCGCGCGCGGCTCTCGCCGTACAAGCGCATTCGGCGACTGGAAGCCTATGAGCTGCCGAAAACGATTTCCGGCAAGATCCGGCGTGTCGAATTGCGCCGCCGCGAGATCGAGCGCGGCGACGCGGCCGAGCGGCTGCCGGGCGAATACTGGGAAGAGGACTTCCCCGAACTACGTTGATTTACGAACCGATCAGGAGTCTATCGATGAGCACCCCTTCCGCCGCGGGCACGAACGTTCCGTCCGTCAAGCTGCTGATCAACGGCGAATTCGTCGAATCCGCTTCGACCGAGTGGCGCGATATCGTCAATCCCGCCACGCAGGAAGTCTTGGCGCGCGTTCCGTTCGCGACGCCCGACGAAGTCGATGCGGCGGTGGGCGCCGCCCAGGCCGCGTTCGCGCAATGGAAATCGACGCCGATCGGCGTACGCGCCCGCATCATGCTCAAATACCAGGCGCTGATCCGCGAGCACATGCCGCGCATCGCGAAAATTCTGACCGCCGAACAAGGCAAGACCCTGCCCGACGCCGAAGGCGATATCTTCCGCGGGCTCGAAGTCGTCGAGCATGCCGCGTCGATCGGCACGCTGCAACTGGGCGAATTCGCCGAGAACGTCGCCGCCAACGTCGATACGTACACGCTGCGCCAGCCGATCGGCGTCTGCGCGGGCATCACGCCGTTCAACTTCCCCGCCATGATCCCGTTGTGGATGTTCCCGATGGCGATCGTCTGCGGCAACACCTTCGTGCTCAAACCGTCCGAACAAGACCCGCTCTCGACGATGGCGCTCGTCGAACTCGCGCTCGAGGCCGGCATACCGCGGGGCGTATTGAACGTCGTGCATGGCGGCAAGGACGTCGTCGATGCGCTGTGCACGCACGAGGATGTGAAAGCGGTGTCGTTCGTCGGCTCGACAGCGGTCGGCACCCATGTCTACACGCTGGCGAGCGAACACGGCAAGCGCGTGCAATCGATGATGGGGGCGAAGAATCACGCCGTCGTATTGCCTGACGCCAATCGCGAACAAACGCTCAATGCGCTGGCCGGCGCCGGCTTCGGCGCGGCGGGCCAGCGTTGCATGGCCACCTCGGCCGTGGTGCTCGTGGGCGAGGCGCGCGAGTGGCTGCCCGATCTCGTCGGGCGCGCGAAGACGCTCAAAGTCAACGCCGGCACGGAGCCCAATACCGACGTGGGCCCGCTCGTTTCGAAAGCGGCCAAGGAACGCGTCGTGTCGCTCATCGCCAAGGGCGTCGAGGAAGGTGCGACGCTCTTGCTCGACGGCCGCGACGTGCGGGTGCCTGGCTATGAGCACGGCAACTTCGTCGGTCCGACGATCTTCTCCGACGTGACGACGGAGATGACGATCTACCGCACCGAGATCTTCGGTCCCGTGCTCGTCGTGCTGTCGGTCGATACGCTCGACGAAGCGATCGCGCTCGTCAACCGCAATCCGTTCGGCAACGGCGTCGGCCTATTCACGCAAAGCGGCGCCGCGGCACGCAAGTTCCAGAGCGAGATCGACGTCGGTCAAGTCGGCATCAATATTCCGATCCCCGTGCCGGTCCCGATCTTCAGCTTCACGGGATCGCGCGGCTCGAAACTGGGCGACCTGGGCCCGTACGGCAAACAGGTGGTGCAGTTCTATACGCAGACGAAGACCGTCACGGCGCGCTGGTTCGACGATGCGCCCGGCACGGGCGTGAACACGACGATCAACCTGCGCTGATACCCAAGCCGAGCACGACAACCGGAGACATTCGCCATGAAGATCGGATTCATCGGACTGGGCAACATGGGTGCGCCGATGGCGCGCAACCTGCTGAAAAACGGCCACGCACTGCAAGCGTTCGACTTGAACGAACCGGCGCTGCGCGCCCTCGCCGAGGCGGGCGCGACCGCGTGCGCTTCGCCGCGACAAGCGGCCGCCGATGCCGAACTCGTCATTACGATGCTGCCCGCCGCCGCGCACGTGCGCGCCGTGTTGACGGACGAGCACGGCGTGCTGGCCGGCATCGCGCCCGGGGTGACGATCATCGATTCGAGCACGATCGACCCGGCAAGCGCGCAGGCTTTCGCCAAGCTCGCGGCCGCGCACGGCAACGCGTTCGTCGATGCGCCCGTCTCGGGCGGCACGGGCGGCGCGGCGGCCGGCACGCTGACGTTCATGGTCGGCGCGAGCGAGACGCTATTCGCGCACGTTCAGCCCGTGCTGGCCGCGATGGGCAAGAATATCGTCCGATGCGGCGACACGGGCATGGGCCAGGTCGCGAAAATCTGCAACAATCTCCTACTCGGCATCACGATGACGGGCGTCGCCGAGGCGATGTCGCTCGGCACGGCGCTCGGCATCGATCCGAAAGTATTGGCGGGCATCATCAATACGTCGACGGGCCGTTGCTGGAGTTCGGATACCTACAACCCGTATCCGGGCATCGTCGAAACCGCACCGGCATCGCGCGGCTACACGGGCGGTTTCGGCGCGGATCTCATGCTCAAGGACCTGGGGCTAGCCACCGAAGCGGCTCGCGGCGCCAAGCAGCCGATCTTCCTCGGCGCGCTCGCGCAGCAGCTCTATCAAGCGATGAGCGCGAACGGCCAAGGCGGGTTGGATTTTTCCGCCATCATCTCTTTGTATCAACACCGCGCGGCGCGGCAATGAACGAGGCTCGGCCGCGCTTACCGTCCTGTATCGACCATGAATGGAGACAACGAATGAACGCACGTGTTGAACTCTCGGATGCCGGCCGCGACGGCGTACCGGGCGCCACGCCGCCGGCCGAGGGACGCGTGCTGACTCACGTCGTGAACGGCGTCGCGATTCTCACGCTCGATCGGCCGCACGCGCTCAATGCGCTCTCGCATGCGATGGTGCGCGAACTCGCCGAAGCCGTCGCGCGTTATCGCGACGACGACGCGATCGTCGCCTTGGTTCTGCGCGGCAGCGGCGAGAAAGGTTTTTGCGCGGGCGGCGACGTGCGCGCGCTCTATCACGCCGCGAACGCCGGCCGCGCCGAAGGCGATGACGGCTGGCGGCAGTTTTTCGTCGACGAATACCGGCTCGACTTCGCGCTGCACGCGTTTCCCAAGCCGATCGTCGCGCTCGCCGACGGCATCACGATGGGCGGCGGCATGGGCCTTGCGCAGGCCGCGTCGCTGCGCGTGGCGACCGAGCGCAGCAAAATCGCCATGCCCGAAACGCGGATCGGCTTTGTCCCCGATGTCGGCGCCACGCGCTTTCTGAGCGTCATGCCAACGGAACTCGCGCTTTACGTGGCGTTGACCGGCGCCGTACTGACGGGCGCCGACGCGGTGCGCTGCGGCTTGGCCGACGTTTGCGTCCAAAGCGAATGGCTGCAAGGATTCGAGGCGCGTCTGGCCGCCTTGCCCGCCGGCGAGGTCGGCGCGCGTCTGCGCGAGGCCTTCGTGCCGCCCGCCGCGCCGCTGCCGCCCGCGCCGATCGAAGGGGTGCTGCGCGGGATCGAAAAGCACTTCGCGGCCCGCTTGACCGTCGACGAAATGGCCGCCTCGCTGGCGGCCACGCTGATCTCGAACCCGCCCGCCGAAATGCGCGCGTGGCTACAGACGGCGCTCGATGCGCTGCACGGCTATTCGCCGACGATGCTCCACGTCACGCGCGAAGCGATCCTGCGCGGACGGCGCATCACACTGGCCGACGCCTACCGGATGGAACTCGGGATCGTCTCGCGCGCGATCGAGGAAGGCGATTTCCGCGAGGGCGTGCGCTCGCACCTGATCGACAAGGACCGCAGTCCGCGCTGGCAACCGGGCTCGCTGGCCGAAGTGCGGCAAGAGCGGATCGCGCACTTTTTGCGCTCGCCGTGGCCCAGCGCCCGGCATCCGCTCGCCGAACTCGGCGCCCTGCCGGAGCAGCGCGCCTCGCGACTGCCGTCGTAGGCGGCTAACCCACGTCGTCGTCAAGCGATCAAACCGACGCGATCAGCCCCATCGCGATCGCTTTGACGACCGCCTGCACCTTGTTGGTGGCGTTGAGCTTCAACAAGACGTTGTTGACGTGAAAGTTGACGGTCCGCTCCGAGATATTGAGGATCTGGCCGATCTCGCACGCCGTCTTCCCCTCGCCCGTCCAGCACAGCACTTCGCACTCGCGCGGCGTCAGCACGACGCCCGCTTCGGGCGCGAGCCGCGGCACGAGAAACTCGCTCATCAGCGAGTGCGACAAGTTCGCGAGCCAACTCGCCTGCAGCGTCAAGTCGTCGATTTCGCCGGTGCTGAGCGCGCCGTCGTGCCGAGCCATCGTCAGCAAACCGTAGACGCCATGCGCGGCCCAGCTCGAGTGGGCCACGCCCACGCGCAAGCCGAAATCGCGCGCATCGCTCCATAGCCGCGGCGCGTTGGCCGATGCTTCGGGCCACACGATGAGGCGCGAGCTCGTCATACCCTCGCGCACCGTCGGATCGACGTCGATGAAGTGGTTTTCCTGATAGTGCTTCATCCACCCCGACGGGTAGGTATCGAAGATGGCGACGGCCGGATTCGACACGGGCAGCGGTACGCGAATGCCGTAACAGCAGTACTCGAAGCCGAGCCGCTTGGCCAACCCCGCGATCCGGTCGAACAGTTGCCGCTCATCGCCCGCCGAGCGCAACTCCTCGTAACTATCTTGCCACCGCAACGGCGCTTCCATGAATACCCCAATTGATAAGTAACACGGGACACAAGGCTGTCATAGTTGCCAGGTCCCACGGCTGCGACAGGCTGCTACAGTCCGGCGCATGAGACACCCTTCCGCCACGCTGCCCAGCCTCCATGTCGACGGCTATGTCCGCCTCCAAGAGTGCGCGCTCGCCGGGCTCCATTTCGTCCACGTCGACTCCGCGCTCGACGACGGTCTGCTCGCGGAATTGCGCGCCGAAGGGGTCGATGCGAGCACCGCCGGCTACACCGAATGGCAGCGCCCGCGCGCGCCCGGCGCCGTGCACGTGACCCTCGGATGGGACTGGTACGTCGATCGCGCCTCGGGCGCCCTGCTGGTGGCCTGGAGCGATATTCGCAGCAACGTCATGTGCATCGACACGAACGGCGTCGACATGGGCATGAGCCATACGGCCCAAGCACTGCTGCGGCGCGTCGCGGGTCTGAACTGGCCGAACGCCGTCGCACAAGCCGCACTGGCCCCATGGGGCAACGCGGTCAACCGCGGCCCGACGCTCCAATAAGGCCGAGTGGGGTTGCCTAATCGGCAAGTCCGTACTCGATTCATCTGTAAATTCATCCACAGGTCTCATTTATAAGCAAATCGTCGGCTCATTTCAATCTCATTATTAGTTTGGACTGACTTGCCCGGAAGCTGAGCAGCGCTTCGGCAGGAAAAAGTGCGTCTTTTGTAGTCCTGTCAACGTTGACAGTTACCGACCCTCGGAGCGCGCGCTGTAATGCGCTCATCAAAAATCAAAAGCGAGGGATTTCATGCGGACTTCTGTTCACGGCGACGGGCGACTGCCCGAAGATCTCGATGCCGCGCTGGCGAATTACCGGCATCGGATTTTCGTCGAACTGTTGGGATGGCGTCTGCCGTGTGCCGATGATCGCTTCGAGCGTGACCAATACGACCGCGACGACACCGTGTATGTCGTCGCTCATGACGAATCGGGGGCCATTTGCGGTTGCGCGAGGCTGTTGCCAACTACCCGTCCTTACTTGTTGCAGGAACTCTTCCCGTCCTTGCTGGCCGACGGCATGACGCCGCCGAGCTCCGCGGACGTCTGGGAACTCTCGCGTTTTGCGGCCAGCACCTCCGATGGCGCCTTCGGGGAAGAGGCGGGAGCATGGGCCGTGCGCCCGATGCTCGCGTCCGTCGTCGAGTGTGCCGTCAAGCTGGGAGCGCGCCGTTTGATCGGCGTCACCTTCCTCAGCATGGAACGGCTCTTCCGCCGCGTCGGCGTCCACGCTCACCGGGCCGGGCCCGCGCAGCGTATCGATGGCCGGATGGTTGTCGCTTGCTGGATCGATCTCGATGCTCAAACGTTGACGGCGCTCGGCCTCGATCCGGCGCTGGCCGTGCACACCGAGGAGCGCGAGCCGGCTTTGCTGGCCTTGGCCTGACACGCTCGCTGCGGGCCGCTCTCCGGGGTTCGCGAAGGAGCGGCGGCGACCGCCTTCCAAGTTCGGCCGCTTGGCCGATCACGCGCGGCGCGTATCTGTGGTTTTCCACGAAGCCCTCGCTTGCACGCTACCGCGCGACGAGGCCGCCTATGCGCTCGGATCGGCGCCGCGGCCCGCTGGCGTAATGTAGAAGGAGAAACACCGTGTATATCACTCGCGACCTGCCGGCACCCGTTTTCGACGACGATTTCACCGCCCGGACCCGAATCGAGGTTCGATACGTCGACCACCCGGTTTCGATGCCCCTGACGCGGCTGGATCGGCACGGGTTGACCGTCACTGTCGCCCATGCCGAACAGCCGGTCATCGGTCTGCCGCGGCGCGCGCTGATCGTTGCCGATGGCGCGACGCTTTGCGAGTTGCGCCTCGTCGCGCGCTCGACGGCTCCGCTGCAAGGCGATTGCGTTGCGGCGACGCTGCAACCTTCGCGTGCCGACGATCATGATCTGCTTTGGCAGGCGTTACGCGCCTATCAACTGCACCTGTGCGCCGTCGCCTCGGGCGACGAATCGGCTCGATGGGCCGGGCCCATGGCCGGCGAAGCCGTTGCGACGACGCCCCATGCGGTTCGAACGCCGCGCGGCGTGACGCGGAGCACCGCCCTCCCGGCGCGGGCGTCCGAGGGTCCTCATGCGACGGCGTCGCTGTGGGAAAGCGAATCCGGTTTGCACAGCGTCGTTTCGTGCGATGCGGCGTTTAGCTTGGCGAGCCAAGAAGATGCTTGGTTTTTCTCGCATTGGCTCGATTACCACTTCGAGGAAATCCGCGCTTGGGCGAGGATGAGCGACGGCGCAGCCGACCTGCGCGAGATTTTCATGCGCGTCGCCGATCACGAGGTAGAGGTTCGTTTCGTCTTCCAATCTTCGGAGCGGGCCATGCGAGCCGCCACGGAAACGGCCTGCGGCTGCATCAAGGCGGAGGCCGCTCGCCAACTCGCGATGACGATCGACTACTGCTTGCCGGGTACCGGAGCTACTTTGGCTTCGCCGATAGTATGGTCCGGGCGCGGGGCGGGCGGCCGGTCGGGGGCGAGCGTTTGCGCGTTTTCCTCGAAGTAACGCGTCGGCTAGGTCGGTCTGGATAGGTCACCGAAAGGCAAAGCCCGCGGTGACCGCCGGATGAGCATTGGATAATTGTTGCGTTGTCGCGCTCAAAGCGGGTAGACGCGCAACGACTTGACCGACATCGCGTGGCCGGCCGGATCCGCGGGAATCTTGCCGGCGTAGTCCATCAGTGCCGACGACAGACGGATATCGGCCCGGCCGTTGATCGAGCCGTTCGTGCGGATCGCCGCTACGGGCTCGCCATCCACCTCGAACACGATATCGCTTGCGGTCCACAACACGCCGAAATCGTGAAAATCGCTGGAAAAATTGTCGGCGAAGCGGCTGTCGAAGCCGACCGCGAGCGGGAATGCACCGTCGATTTTGTTGTTATCGTGGAGCGTCATGCGATCGATATTGGGGTAATGCAATTCGCAGATGTCGATCTCGAAGTGATCGTCGGTGACGAGCCAGAACGCGTTATTTAGACCATCGATATCGGCGGCCCTAATGCTCGCTTCATAAAAGCCGTAGCCAAAGCGTTGCCGGCTGATGATGAAGCCGGTCGACCATCGCGCCCGGCAACCCGCGGCATCACGAGTCTGCAATTGCAGTCCGGACTCTGTCGCGACGGCGTTTTCAGGCCGCCGGCACGATTTCAGATAGTCGTCGGACTGCGCCTGCCAGTCGGAGCCGAGCGCCCCCGGATCGGAAAAGCCGGTGACGAAAAGCGGGCTGCCGTGCCGCCCGGCGCGGTAGCGCTGAATCGCCGCTCGATCGGCTTCGGTAATAGGCCGCCTCGTGCCCCATGACTGGTCGGGGTTACCCCATGTCAGTTTTTGCAGGCTCGCGGCTCGCGATAGGCAGGGTAAGCACAGGACCAGTACAACGAGAAACGCGAATTTCAGCGGACGCATGCGAACCACCTCTCGAGTTTTCGCTAGGCTGCACTATAGCAATAGCCGATTTGGCCAGTACGCGAAAATACGTGGGATAGGTTCCTAATGGTTCCGAATGTGTAGCAGCGTGAACGCCGCAACGAGGCGGCCGCCCGAGGCGGCCAGCCATCGCTCAGTGCACTTTCGGAAAGCCGTGACGCTCCGCCAACAGCGCGAGAATTCGCTTCGAATCGGTCACGAAGCGCTTGTCGCCGAGCGTTTGCGCGTCGTCGGGGACAGGGTATTCGTCGCCCAAGACCAAAGCCGGCAACCCCTGATGCGCTTCGTCGAGCGCCGCGATCACGTCCGGCCTCGGGCGCGGGAACGGGACGCGTTTGATATCTAGCCGAGCCGTGCGCGCCGGGTCGCTCGCGAGCAGCCCTTCGATCGGCGCACCATGAGGGCAGATGAAACGTTCGCCAGGATAGGCGGGATCGGTAAAACCCGGTTCGAGCAACAGCAGCAAATCTCGACTCATAATTCGACACTCTCCTTCAAGGATGAGCCGGCGGCTCTGAAACGAGCGCGACCTTCGCGTAGCCGGCGTCGTTGATTTCTCCCATCGTCGCGATGACCTTCCCATAGGGCAGCGTCTGATCGCCGCGCAGATAGATTCGGCGTTCGCGATCGCCGCTCGATGCCTGCGCGAGCACGGGCAGCAGGGTATTTTCGTTGACCGCGGTTTTGTCGACGTACACCTGGCCATGCGCATCGAGGCTCACCGCGATCGGCGGCTTTTCTTCATTCAATGGCTTGGCATTGCTCGTCGGCAAATCGACCTTCACACCCGACGCCATCAACGGCGCTGCAATCATGAACACGATCAGCAGCACGAGCATCACGTCGACGAGCGGCGTGACGTTAATGTCGCTAACCGGTACGCCGTAAGTCGCACCCGGCCCATAGCCCGAATTGGGTAGACGCACGCCCATGTCAGGCTCCCGTCGCGGCCACGCCGCCGGTCGCGAAACCGGCCGCATGGCCTGCCGTCTCGCCGCCCGTCCCGCGCGCGGCGGCACCCGCGTGATTCAAGCCGTGCGCGCCGTTCGAATGAGCGAGCTGGGTATCGCCGGCTTCGAGCGCTCGCGACAGCTCCACTTCGACGATTCCGGCCAGGGAGCCGAGGCGATTCGCGTAGACGCCGAGGTCGCCGGACGCGCGGTTATAGGCCACGACAGCCGGAATCGCGGCGACGAGCCCGAGCGCGGTGGCAAAGAGCGCCTCCGAGATGCCGGGCGCCACGACGGCGAGGCTCGTGTTGTTAGTCGCCGCGATACCTTGGAACGCGTTGATGATGCCCCACACCGTGCCGAACAACCCGATGAACGGCGCAACCGACCCGACGGTCGCCAGCAACGGCAAGCCGCGCTGTAATCGCTCGATTTCGACGCCGGTCGCGATATGTGCGACTCGCCCGATGCGCTCCTTCAAGGCATCGCGAGCGGCGGGCGTATGCGTCAACTGCGCCGCATGGCTTCGATCCCACTCGCCGGCGATCGCCGCATGGACGCTCGCGAATGGATCGGACGGCGCTTTCGCGAGCGCCTCGGATAGCGCCGCGAGTCCATCGGGCTGCGCGAGCGCCGCATGCCAGCGCGCGGCGCGCTCGCGCAATTCGCGAAAGCGCAAGAGCTTGTCGGCGATAACGGCCCAGCTCGCGAGCGAAGCGAGCACGAGTACCGCCATGATCGTCTTGACGACGGGATCCGCCTGCAAAAAGAGTCCCCACGGAGAGAGATGCTGCGCGATTTGAACAGTGCTCATGAAATGACGTCCTCAACGATGATGCGGGGCAAGCCGTCAATCGGCCTGATAAACGATGGTGCCTTGGAGCACGTAGGAAGAGCCGCCCAACTCCGGCAGCCGCGGGAACGGCGCCGCGGCACGAATGGCGTCGTTCGCGGCCGTGTCGAGCGTATCGTCGCCCGAAGAACGCAATTCGCAGCGCAAGAGCGTTCCGTCGGGCGCCAACGTCAAGCGATAACCGACGCGCCCTTCCAAGTGTTTGAAGCGCGCGATGCGCGGATAGTGCTCGGCCGCACTGCTGTTGATGCGCTCGAACACCCGGTTGACGTAGTCGGACGGGATGCCGTCCTGGCTAATCACACGCGGGGCCGGTGGCGCGGACGGTGCGGGCGGCGCAGGCGGTGCGGCCACGACGGGCTGCGGCGCGGCCGGTTGCGCGGGCGGTGTGGCAATCTGCGCCGTTGCGGGCGGCGCGGCTACCGTACGCGGCTGCGGCTGCATGCTACGCACCGGCTGCGGCGCCACATGCGGCACGTTAGGCCGCGCGGGCTCGGCGCGCTTGAGAGGTTGCGGCTCGGGCTGCTCGACTTTTGGCGGCACTACTTTGACGGGCTGCGGCGCGGGTCGCTCGAGTATCAGCGTGATCGCCTTCTCGGGCGCAGCGCTGTGCGGTTCGTACGCGGACCATGCGGCCAGCGCCGCGAGCGCCACCGCATGCAGCGCGACGGACGCCAGTAGGCCACGCTGCTCGCGCCACGCCGACGCTTGACGGCGCACGGACGCGGTACGCGCATCGAGCAGCGGCCATGCAAGTGCGGAACCGTCGTTCATCAGAGCACCTTCGACAAAAACTCGCGCGTGCGCGGATGCTCCGGCGAACCAAGCACCCTTTCGGGCGAGCCTGTTTCGACGATACGGCCGCGATCCATGAACACGATCGTATCGGCCACTTCCCGCGCAAAGCCGATCTCATGGGTGACGATGATCAGCGTCGTCCCCGAGCGCGCCAATTGACGAATCACATCGAGCACTTCGGTCACGAGCTCGGGATCGAGTGCCGAGGTTGGTTCGTCGAACAACAATACTTTCGGTTTCAACGCGAGCGCGCGCGCGATCGCCACGCGCTGTTGCTGCCCGCCCGATAGCTGCCGCGGCCATGCATCGGCCTTGTTCGCCAAGCCCACCCGCGCGAGCAGCTCGCGCGCAAGCTGCTGCGCCTCGGCGCGCGGCACGCCCGCCGCGACGGGCGCTTCGACGATGTTCTCCAGCACGCTCAAATGCGGAAAGAGGTTGAAGCCCTGGAACACCATGCCGACGTCGACGCGCCGCGATAGGATGTCTTTTTCCTTGAGCTCGTACAGCGTGCGGCCCTCGCGGCGGTAGCCGAGCAACTCGCCGTCGACGTCGATGAAGCCGTCGTCCAGGCGCTCGAGATGGTTGATCGAGCGCAGCAGCGTCGATTTGCCCGAGCCCGATTGACCGAGTACGACCGTTACGCTGCCCGAAGGCACGGTCAGCGAGATGTCGTCGAGCACCTTCTGCGCACCGAAGCTCTTCGACACGCGATGAATGCGCACCGTACCGCCCGTGCGGTGCTCGGCCCAGCGCGCGGCGGCCGCCGCGTCGATCGACTGGGCCGGCGCGGCCGCCTGCGCGCTGGCGCTCGTCCGTCGCTCGTCGCGCAAGCGGGCACGCCATCGCGCGATCTGCGCGCCGATCTTCGAAGGCACGGGATTGCGCGTCGCACCGCGCGCGAAATAACGTTCGACGTGCACCTGAATGGCGGACAGGACGGTCAAGATGATCAGGTACCAAACCGTCGCGACCATCAACAACGGAATCACCTCGAGGTTACGGTGGTAAATGATCTGCACCGTATAGAACAATTCGGGCATCGCCAGAACATAGACGACGGACGTGCCCTTGGCGAGCCCGATGATGTCGTTGAACGCGGTCGGCACAATCGAGCGCATCGCCTGGGGCAGCACGATGCGACGGACTTGGCGGCCGCGCGGCAAGCCCAGCGCCGCTGCCGCCTCTAACTGCCCTTGATCGACCGATAGGATCCCGCCCCGAACGACTTCCGCTGAAAACGCCGCATGATTGAGCGCGAGCCCGAGTACGGCCGCGAGGAACGGCCCGATCAGTTCGGTGGTCGGTTGCTCGAAGAACGTAATGTGCGTAAACGGCACGCCAAGCCAGACGTGCTCGTACAGATAGCCGAGATTGTTCAAAATCAACAGCAGCACGATAAGCGGGATCGAGCGGAAAATCCAAACGAACGCCCAGGCGCACGCAGCGAGCAACGGCGAACGCGAGACGCGCGCCAGCGCCACCGGTACGCCGAGCGCAAAGCCGATCAACGCGCCCAGCGCGGTCAGCAGCAGAGTCCGGCCCAGCCCCGACAGCACCGGTTCGGCGAAGAACCAATGCGCGAACACGTCCCAGCCCCAGCGCGGATTGCCGAGCACCGAGTTACCGACGATCGCGATCAATACGGCCGCCAGTAGCGTGCCGGCCGTCCGCGCGCGATTGCGCGCGGGCACGATACGGTAATGCGAATAGTCGTCGGGCTGGCGCGCGTCGGCGCCGAGCAGATTGGCGGGCGCGGGAGTATGCAACAGGGAATCGCTCATGATCCGCTCCTTCTTGCTCGCGTGCTCAGGCCGTTTCCGCGAGCGCGTACCGGCTCTCGCGTCGCGGCAACCCGAGGTGATCGCGCAGCGTCTTGCCGGCCGGCGCGCGGCTATAGCGGCCGCGCGCCTCGAGCACCGGCAGCACGTGCGCGACGAAATCGTCGAGCCCTTGCGCTTGCACGGGGAAGCCGAGAATGAAGCCGTCGGCGGCGCCAAGGTCGATCCAGCGGATCAACGTGTCGGCGATTTCCTCACCCGTGCCGATGAACTGCGTGCGCGGGGTCGCGACGTTGAGCGCGACTTCGCGCAAGGTCAAGCCGTCCTTGCGCGCGTCGGCCTTGATCCGGTCGGTCGTCGATCGGAAGCTGTTCTTGCCGAGATCGCCGAGTTCGGGGAACGGCGCATCGAGCGGATACTGACTGAAATCGTGGTGATCGAAGAAGCGTCCAAGATACGCCAACGCCTCGTCGATGTTGAGCAGGTTGCGGATCGCATCGTGCTTGGCTTCGGCCTCTTCGCGCGTCGCGCCGACGATCGGTCCGATACCCGGATATATCTTCACGTCGTCGGCGGAGCGCCCGTGCTCGACCGCGCTTTGCCGTACGCGCTCCCTGAACTCGCGTGTTTCTTCGAGCGACGGCGAATGCGTGAATACCGCGTCCGCGTATTTGCCGGCGAGCGCGATGCCCGCGTCGGACGAGCCTGCTTGAAAGATCACGGGCTGTCCTTGCGGCGAGCGCTGGATATTGAGCGGCCCGGCCACCTGGAAGAACTTGCCCTTGTGATCGAGCGTATGCAACTTGTCGCGGTCGAAGAAGCGCCCGGTCGCACGGTCGCGGACGAAGGCATCGTCGTCCCAGCTATCCCAGAGCCCCTGCGTGACGCTCAGATATTCGTCGGCGATTTCATAACGCAACGCATGATCGGGATGCGAGCCGCCATAGTTCTTGGCGGTGCCTTCGAGCGGCGTCGTCACGACGTTCCAGCCCGCTCGTCCGCCGCTGATCAAATCGAGCGACGCGAACTGACGCGCGACCGTGAACGGATCGCTGTACGACGTGGAGACGGTGCCGGCCAGGCCGATCGTCTTCGTCACGGTCGCCAGCGCCGACAGGATCGATATCGGCTCGAAGCGGTTCAGGAAGTGCGGGATCGACTTCTCGTTGATGTACAGGCCATCGGCGACGAACGCGAACGCGAAGCCGTTCGCTTCGGCCTTGCGCGTGACCTCGATGATGAAATCGAGGTTCACGCTGGCATCGGCCGGCCCCGACGGATGCTTCCAGGAGTTCATATGGCCGCCTGCGCCGTGCAGCATGATGCCGAAATTGACGTTACGCTGAGTAGTCATGCGAGGAATCCTTTTCTTCAAGCGGATAGCGGGTATCGGGCTAAACGAAATTCAGAGCGCCGTGGCGTGAATCGCACCGGCCAGCAGCTCCACCGAACCGAGCCGCAGCGCATAGTCGGTGACGGGCGAGTCGATCACGAACTCGTCGATGCCGTAGCGCGCGTGCAGCGCATCGAGCTCGGCGTGTACCGTATCGGGCGTGCCGGCGATCACGTGCGGGCGAGTCTCCTCCAATCGATAATCGGCGATGCCCGCTTGCCGCGCGAATTCGGCGGCGGCTTCCGGGCTCGGCAAATTGACGCTCTGCCCGCTTGCGAAGTGCACCTTGAAAATGCGCAGCGGCCCGACCTGCCGTTGCGCTTCGGCCTGCGACTCCGCGGCGAAGGCATACAGCGCAAGCAACGGCGCACGCCCGGTTGCGTTGCGATAGGCGTCGACCGAACGCTCGATATTGGCCTCGTCGCCGTTGAAATGCCCCGCGTAGCAAAACTCCCAGCCATAGCGCGCGGCAAGCAAGGCGCTCCCTGGGCTGCCGCCCAGCACGATGCGCTGCGGCGCCTCGGGCGGCACGGGCAGCGCGATCGCGCCCGCGAGCGGATGATCTTCCGCGACGCCCCATTTTAGAAACGCATCCAGTTCGGCGAGCTGGTGCTCGAAGTCGGGCTTTTTGGCCTTGTCGTGAAACCACTGCAGCGCGCGTGTCGTCAGCGGCAAACCGCCGGGTGCCTTGCCCACGCCGAGATCGACGCGGCCCGGCGCCAGCGTCGCGAGCAGCTTGAACGATTCGGCCACCTTGAATGGGCTGTAGTGCTGCAACATGACGCCGCCAGAGCCGACGCGAATACGCGACGTATGCGCCAATACATGCGAGACGACGATCTCCGGCGCCGAACTAGCCAGCCCGGTCGCGCCGTGATGTTCGGCGAACCAATAGCGCCGGTAGCCGAGTGCCTCGGCCCGCTGTGCGAGCCGCACCGAAAATCGCAGCGCATCTTGGGCGGTCGCTCCCTCGGCGACCGGGCTCTTATCGAGAATCGAAAGCGAATAGGCCATCAATGAAATCCGGATTGATGCGGGCTGACCCGCGCAGCCAATGGCTGATCAAGCGGTTGAACGGTTGCCGTGCGCGGCGGGGAACTCTGACTACTCATTATGGTGAATCGAGCTTGCGCGCGTTGCGATAAATGCTGCTATCGATATTTACGAGCAGGTCAAATGGTTTTGCCGATTAAAACTGATAGCGCGCGCGTAAATAGTAGAAACCGCCGTTCGTGCCGATCTGCGAGCCGTAGGCGTCGTACTGGAAGCCCTCGAGCTGCGCGATCGCCGGCAGCTTGCTCGGATAGGCATCGAACAGATTGTTCGCACCGAGCGCGACTTGCAGGTGGCGATTGACGTCGTAGCGCACTTCGAGATCGGTGATGTACTTCGGCGCGTTGTGAAACTCGAGGAAGTTCGTCGTCGAAAACGCATTGGGGCCGGTGAAGTACGTGGCTTGCGTCGTAGTCGGGCCATAACGCGTTTCATGCAAGCTGACCGCCCACTGATCGAGATGCCACGTACCGCCCACGATGATCTTGTTCTTCGGCGTCGACGTACTGAGCCACGCTACCTGCTGCGCGTTCAGCGCGGGACGACCGTTCTGGCCGGGCGCGATTCCCGTGACCGACGTATTGTTCAAGTTCACGCCGAGGTCCCAATCGACGCGCCCCCAACGCCCGAAGCTCGAGTGATAGGTGCCGGTCAAGTCGATGCCGCTCGTGCGCGTGCTCGCACCGTTCGTGAAGTAGCTGGCGGATACCGCGCTTGCCGGCACGGTCGATGGAATGGCGATGCCCGCCGCGCTCATCGCCGCGATCGCCGCGGCGCCCGAGGCCGTGCCGCCGATGACGATACGATTGCGGATATTGATCTGATAGGCGTCGATCGTCACATTGAGATCGTGCACGGGATTGAGCACGAGCCCCAGGTTGTAGTTCGTCGACGCTTCCGGCCTGAGCGGCGCGGCGCCGATCAGGCGCGCGGCATTCGAATTCGCCGCGAGGAGCCCTTGCGCCGAGGCAGGCGACACGTTCAGGTTGGTGAAATACTCCTCGGCGAGCGACGGCGCCCGAAAGCCGGTGCTGACGCTGCCGCGCACCGCGATCCGCGGCGTGAAGTCGTAGCGCGTGGAAATCTTGCCGTTGGTGGTGTCGCCGACGTCGCTGTAGTGCTCGTACCGCCCGGCCAACTCGACCTGCCATTTCGGCGTGAGCTTCGTCGATAAATCGATGTAGGTGCCCAGCACGTCGCGCGAGTTGTTGCTCGCGCTGACCGGCGCGAAACCCGGCAACGCTTGGGCACCGCCATCGAGATACGAAGCGGGTTCGCCCGCCCCGACTTGGTAGGTCTCGTGCCGCTGCTCAAGGCCGACGGAAACATTGACCGGAGCCGGCAGCAACGGAAGCCGGAACGGCCGCGACAAGTCGAGGTTGCTGGTCCATTGACGGCTTTCCAGACTGCCGAGGCGAAAATCGGTCGGCGTCGTTCCGGTCGCCGCGAAAAGGCCGCTATTCGCGGAGTTCACCATCCCGAGGCCGTTGTAGTCGCCGCCGTAGGTCGAGCTCAAGTCCCACGTCCAGCCGAACAGATGTTCGCCTTTGGCGCCGACCGTGAACGAGTAGTCGTTCTCGTTGACCGTCTCTTGCGGCGAGAAGCCGTTCGGGTACACGGCCGGCAGGACGATCGGCGGACGGTAGTTCTGGTAGGCGGCCGCGTTGCGATGGGCATACGTACCGAAGCCGTACAACTCGACGTCGTTGCTGACGAAATACCCTGCGTTGAAGCCGACCGTTTCGCGCGTGCTCGACGGGTCTCCCTCGATCGGGTTGTACAAACCGTGCGGATAGGCCCCGAAGTAATCGTCCAAGCCCGTACGGACCGTGTGATTGCGCCGATCGTACTCGGCGCTCAAGTCGAGGAAGCCGTTTTGCCCGAGTGCGATCGCGGCCGTGGCCGAGTTGCTCTGTCGCAGCCCGTCGCCTTTGTAGGTCTGTCCCGTTGCATTCTCGATCGAACCGCCATGCGTATCGGACTTCAGAATGATGTTGATCACGCCCGCGATGGCGTCGGAGCCATACTGGGCCGACGCGCCGTCGCGCAGGATTTCGATGTGGTCGACGAGGCCGACGGGGATCGTGTCGATATCGACGCCGGTCGAGCCTTGCTGCGGACCGCTATCGAGCGAGACGTTCGCCGACGTATGGCGCCGCTTTCCGTTCACGAGCACGAGGACGTGATCGGGGGACAGACCGTGCAAGGTCAGCACGTCCTTGAGCACGGCGGTATCGCCCGCATATTCCTGGCGCGCGATCGCCGGCGAGATCGCGATCAGCGCATCGCGCAGATTTTGTTGACCGGTTGCCTGAAGATCCTTCGCGCCGATCACGTCGACGGGACTCAAGCTCTGCGCTGCCTTCTTGTCCGTTTCGCGCGTGCCGGTACTGACCACGACGTCCTGGACGGTGCCCGCGAACGTCCCCTGCTGCCCCGAGACCGGCGCGCCCTTCTGCTCATCGGACGGCGCGGCCGCCGCCGCACCGCTTGCCAGCATGAACGCGGCAAGCACGGCTGCGCGCTTGCGTTGCGTCTTCGCATCCGCGCGCACGCGGCCCCTGTTTCCGGTCGTCTTTTTCATAGAATTTCGTTCGATTATTAATTCGTAGTACTAAGTAATGATGGCATGAAAATGGAGGCGATACGCTTTCGGCGAGTTGCGTGAATTCAGGTCTTCGGCAACCCCGGCGGATTCGTCTGTGCCTTGTCGAGTGCTTCCGATTCGAGATTCCAGCGCTCGAGCACCTGGCGGTACTTTCCGTCTTGAATTAAATCGTTGAGTAAGATCGTGAGCGGCGCGGCGAGCCCGCTACCCTTTCGCGTGGTGATCGCGAGATCGGCGGTGCGGGGCCACCCGCCGCTAATCGAACCCACGGGTCGAATCTTGCCTTGCTGCGCCTGTTGATAGGAAAGCAGCGCGTTGACGCTCAAGACGATATCGGCGCGCCCCGAGAGCAGCGCCACCGAACGCACCGCGGGGTCGTCGTAGTATTGCACCTGAACCGGCTTCAGTCCGTGCGCGACGTTCTCTTTATCCCATTCGAGCAGGATCTTTTCCTGATTCGTGCCCGCATCGGTAATGACACGCAAGCCGGCAATATCCTTGGGCTCGCGAATCGACTTGATCGAGCTGCCGTTCGCGACGTAAAAGCCGAGTTGATCGCGACGATAGGTCGAGAAGTCGAACTTCTCCTTGCGCTCCTCCGTCACCGTGACGTTCGCAATGACCGCATCGACTTTTCCCGACTGCAACGCGAGCGGCCAGTCGGGCCATGACAGCGCGACGATCTTCAGCTTGCGGCCCAGACCGTCCGCGACCAATTGCGATAAATCGGGATCGAAACCAACGAGCGTCTTCGCATCGGTCGCGTAGGCGCTGAGCGGCGGCGAACCCGCGGAAACGCCGATCGTCAGCACGTCTTTCTCGACGAACGGGAACGACGGCGGAACGGCGGCGATGGCCGCCGCATCGGCCGTGGCCCGGATGCGTCCAGGCTGCTGTGGGCTCAGATCGAGCGGATGCGCCGCCAAGACCGAATGGGATGCGGCAAACGAGAGGGCGAAAAGCGCCGGCGCGAGCGTGCGCGCGAGGTTGCGACTAAGGATCGTCATGATGGTCAGGCGAGTGAAGAATACGGACAGGCGCTTCGAGAAGCCTTGCCTACTTATTGAAGCCCAGCGGCTCGAGCGGTCGCAGATCGTCGAGCGTCTCGGTGCGCTCGGGTTCGATCAGGTCCTTGCCGAACGGCAGTACGAGATGGACCTCCGGCGCAATGGACCGATCGAACAACGGCGTGTAACCCGAACGCTCGTACAAGGCCCATGCTTCGGGCTGCTTGAAACCGGTGGTCAGATAGATCCGTCGATACCCTTGCTTCAGCGCGCGCAGCTCCAGCGCCTCGACGACGCGGCGCGCGAGGCCCTGGCGGCGCAGATCCGCATGCGTCCAAATGCGCTTGAATTCCGCCGTGCGCGCATCCTTGCGCTTGAAACCGCCGCCGCCGATCGTTACCCCGTCGCGCAAGAGGAGTACGAACGCACCCTCGGGCGGGGCGAACAGTTCGGCCGGATAGCGCGCCAGTTCCGCCGCCGCGGCGGCGTCGCTATTCTCGCGATACTCGCGATAGCGCGTGGCATATTCGTATTGCAATGCGTCGATTAACGGCCCCGCGGCTGGGTCCGACGGGGAAGCATCGACAATGGTGTCGTTCGTGGCCATCGTTGTACGCTCATGATGACCTGACCCACCGGATATAACCCGGGCGGTCAGGTGATAAGGATTGTTTCGAAATAACCGATTCAGTGAAATCTCAATTCGCTTCAGAAACAATACCCGAGCACCACTCGCCGATTAACCAACATTTTCCTATATCGATAGTCGCGCTGTTCCCTCTTTAGATATCGTCGGGTTCGGCAAGATGGAATAAGCAATCGCCGCGCTGTACCGCGGCCTGCGCGCGTTTGCAGACCACGAGCCCGCCGCCCTCGAACCGCATCGTGACGGGGCCGCGCAACGGCGTATCGGGAAAATGAATCCGGGCGGCGCTCTGCCCTGCTTCGACGGTATCGCCGAGCTCGACGAGCGGCTCGAAGACACCGCGCTCGTAGGCATACACGTAATGACGCGAGCCCGAGACGCGCATGAAGCGTGTCTCGTGGGGCGGCCGTTCGGGCACGAGCGGGCCGTGGAGCACGCCGACATGGCCGAGCCAATGCAGCAAGCCTTGCCGCGCTTCGCGCAACAGCGCAGATTGCACCGTGCCGCCGCCGCCGAGCTCCGTCAGGATCGAAATCGCCCCTTGGCGCAGCGCGCCGGTCGCGGCATGCACGGGATTGGGCGGGTGCAAGAACGCGCGCGGCAGCCCGAAGGCTGCCAGCAGCGCGCGCAACTGGTCGTGCTCTTTCGCGTCGCGGGGCTCGATCGCGAGCATGTTCGCCCCGTCATACACGAGCGAGCTGCCGCCGGAATGCAGATCGATGAGGTACTGCACACGCGCCAACAGCGTGTTTTCGATGTAGTCCGCGATGACCTGCGTGGGAGTCCCCGTCGGATCGCCGGGGAAACTCCGGTTCAGATTGCCGCCGTCGAGCGGCGAGGTGCGCAAACCCGCTTCCGCGGCCGGAAAATTCGCCATCGGCAAGAAGATGATCTGACCGCGTATCCATTGCGGTTCGATCTCGCGCATCAGTTGCGAGACCAGGATCTGGCCTTCGTATTCGTCGCCGTGGTTGCCGGCCATCAGCAGGACGGCCGGGCCTTCGCCGTTGCGCACCGAGGCGATCGGGATCGGAATCCAACCGTAGGCCGACCGGTGAACCGAATGAGGCAGTCGCAGATACCCGCTATGAAGGCCGTCCGCATCCAGATCGATTTCACTGCGAATAGGGTTCATTTGAAGCATGGGAAGGGACTTGCCTCCATACGCGTGAATGGGGCTGCTATTGCAGCCAGACGCCGTCGAACCGATGACTGCCCAATGGAGAAAGCGGCAACCCTTTGACCCGTCGCGACGCCGGCAGGAAGACGATCGAATGATCGATCGGCGTAAACGGCACCTGCTGCTTGAAAATGACCTGCGCCTCTCGGTAGAGCGTCGTGCGCTCTTCGACGTTGGGCATCGAGCGCGCTTGCTCGATCAGCGCGTTGAATTTCGCGTCGCACCACTTCGAGAGATTGCTGCCATGCACCGCGTCGCAGCCGAGCAGCGTGCCGAGCCAGTTATCGGGGTCGCCGTTGTCGCCCGACCAGCCATACAGGATCGCATCGTGTTCGCCGCCCTGCTTCGCGCGCCGGTTGTATTCGCCCCACTCGTAGCTGACGATCTTCGCGCGCACGCCGATCTTGGCCCAGTCCTGCTGAATCAATTGCGCCATCAGTTGCGCATTGGGATTGTAGGGCCGCTGCACCGGCATCGCCCACAGCGTGATTTCGAATCCGCTCGGAAAACCCGCTTGCGCGAGCAACGCCTTCGCGCGCGCGGGGTCGAAGGGTGCATCCTTCAACGTGTTGTCGTACGACCATTGCGCGGGCGGCATCGGATTCGTCGCAACGGTCGCGTTGCCGGCGAATACCGCTTGGATGATCGCCGGCTTGTCGATCGCCATGTCGAGCGCGCGGCGCACGTCCACACGATCGAGCGGCGCATGCTGGGTGTTATACGCGACGAAGCCGACGTTGAAGCCGACGCCGGAGACCGTCGTCAGCGTGGGATTGCGCTTCACGGTGTCGATGTCGACCGGACGCGGAAACGCCGATACTTGGCATTCGCCGTTCGCGAGCTTTTGAATGCGTGCGGCTGGGTCGGGCGTGATAGCGAAGATGAGATGGTCGAGCTTTACTTCCCCGGGCAGCCAATAGTCGGGATTCGCGTCGTACCGGATCAGCGCATCCTTCTGATACGAGCGGAATACGAACGGTCCCGTCCCGATCGGCCTTTGGTTGATGTCCGCCTCGCGATGCTCGCGGCTTAGCTGCGCGGCATATTCCGCCGATAGGATCGACGCGAAGCTCATGGCGAGATTGCGCACGAAGATGACGTCGGGCTCCTTGAGTTGGAAGCGCACCGTGTAGTCATCGATTTTCTCGATGCGTTCGATGCTTCGATCGAAGCCTAAATCGCTGAAGTACGGGAAACTCGCCGGGTAGGCCTTGCGGAACGGATCGTCCGGCTTGAGCATCCGGTTGAACGTAAAGAGCACGTCGTCGGCGTCGAACTCGCGCGTCGGGCGGAACCATGGCGTCGTGTGGAATTTGACGCCATGGCGTAGATGAAACGTGTACGCCCGGCCGTCGCTGGAGACCTCCCAACTCGCGGCAAGCGCCGGTTCGGGATCGAGCGTGCCTCGGCGAAACTGAACGAGTTCGTTGTAGACGGTGTAGGTGCTTGCGTCGAAGTCGGTGCTCGTCGTGTGTTGCCCGGGATCGAAGCCGGCGGGACTGCCTTCGGAGCAGAATACGAGCGTCTTGCCGGAAGCGGCGTTGGCGGGCAGGCTCAGTAGCGCCGGGATGACAGCCAGCAGACACCGGAGGATCGTGGAACGCCAAATACGCGCGACGACCATCGAGCCAAGCGCGCGACAATTCACCGAAGGTGGATTCATGGGGATCACGCCGAAAAATGACTATTCGATTCTCGGCGGACGGTTTTGCGCGCGCCACCAATAAATCGGCAGAACATTATTTGCGGCAGTGCTAAACAAGGCCCACGAGCCCCGCTCAGATATCGAAAAACACCGTCTCCCGGCCGCCGTCGGGCGTGTCTTGCAAACGGATATCGAGCGAGTAGACGGCCACACCGTCACGCTCGGTGCGCGGCGCGATCATCGTTTGGCGCCGCACTTCCCATTCGATTCCAGTCAGCACGGGATCGCATCGATTGGCCTCGATCTCGTCGCCGAAATAAAGCCGTGTATGCAATCCCGCATTGATGCCGCGTGCAAACAGAACGATGCAAACGTGCGGCGCTTGCATCGTGCCGCCCGGGCCGGGCAAAGCGCCGGGCTTGATCGTGTCGAAACGGAAGATGCCGGTTTCGAAATCGGCGCCCGCCCGTCCCCAGCCTCGGAAAGAAGGATCGATCGGCAAATCCCGGCTGTCGCCGGGATGCGCATATTTGCCGTCGGCATTCGCCTGCCAGATCTCGACGAGCACGTCCCGCACGAGCGTGCCCGTGCCGTCGAACACGCGCCCTTCGATCGCAATGCGCTCCCCGCGCGTTTCGGCCGTGGCCAGTTCGTGGCCGAAATTATTCTCGAAAATGTCGAAGCCCGCTTGCTTGGGCGCAAGGCCAATGTGGACGTAGGGGCCGCCCGTCTGCGAAGCCGTCTCGGGTAAACGAACGGGACCGAACGCAGTCAACGGAGAGAAGATGGCGCGATTCGTCATGTCATTTGTCTCCGCGCCGCGTCGGCTCGAAATAGGTCATGCGGCGTCCGCGCAGGGTGATGTCGAAGCGGTAGCAACGGCTATCGAGCGCGATGTTGTTGCCCGGGTCCTGCAGCGCAATCAATCCGCGCACCTGCTCTTCGCTCGGGAGCGTTTTGATGATGGGGCACTGGGCAATGAGCGGATCGCCTTCGAAGTACATCTGCGTGATCAGTCGCTGCGCCCATCCGTCGCCGATCAGCGAATAATGAATATGCGACGGGCGCCAATCGTTGATCCGATTACGCCATGGGTAAGGTCCCGGCTTGATCGTGCGATAAACGTAATAGCCGTTTTCATCGGTCAGCATGCGTCCGCAACCGCCGAAGTTCGGATCGATCGGTGCGATGTACTTGTCGTTGCGATGGCGGTAACGGCCGCCCGCATTCGCTTGCCAAACTTCGACGAGCGCATTCGGAACGGGGCGCCCGAATTCGTCGCGAACAAAGCCATGCACGACGATGCGCTCGCCGACCGGCAATCCTTCCTTGGCGAAATTGAGGATGAGGTCGTTGTCGAGCGGCCCCAGTTCGTCCGCTCGAAATACGGGGGCCGTCCGCTCCGATAGTGTGTTCAGCGTCGAAATCAACGCATTGCGCGGCGAGCGCAGCACGCTCGTCTTGTAGCCTGGCGTAAAGGCCGGCGGATGCAACGCCGTATCGCGCTGGGCGAAATCGCCGTAGAGGCGGCCGGAATCGGCCGTCGGCATGTCTGACATGATCAATACACTCCGCAAGAATGAGCCCGGCGCCGCAAGTGGTTCAAGCGCGACCTTACGGCGTTCACTTTAGGGCCCCAAGGCACGCGCGTAAATTGACTTCGGTTCCGTCATTCCATAACCTGCGGTAATGGAAACCCGCATCAGCTTTCGTCACGTCAGTTGTTTTCTCGCGATCGCGCGAGAGCGGCACCTTGGCCGCGCCGCGCAGCAGTTGAATCTGACGCAGCCCGCCGTTTCAAAAACGCTGGCCGAACTCGAATCGCTCGCCAATGTTCGTCTGGTCGAACGGGGACGGCACGGCGCGCGTCTGACGCCGGCCGGCGAGCACTTCCTGCGCTACGCCGTCGGCGTGGCGAACGCGATGGAATCGGCCGCGGGCGCCTTGCAAGGCCCCGTCGCACCTCCTATGCCGATTCTCGAACTCGGCGCTTTGCCGACGGTGGCAAGCGGCGTGCTGCCCGATGCGCTGATTCGACTACGCGAGCGCGAGCCGCAAACGGGCGTGCGGCTTCATACGGCGACGAACCAAGTGCTGCTTTCCGCGCTGAAGGCAGGACGCCTCGACTGCGTGGTCGGCCGGATGGCGGAGCCTTCGGCGATGCAAGGCCTATCGTTCGAACTGCTTTATGCCGAACCGCTCGTCATGGCCGTGCAGCCGCGCCATCCATTGCTGGATGCACGCCCCGTCTCCCCGCAGGCCGTACTCGAGTACCCGCTCGTCGTGGCGCCCGCCGGCACGGTGCCCCGGCTTCACACCGACGCCTTCTTCGACGCCCATGCGTTGCACGTCCCGGGCAACTGCACGGAGACGCTATCCGTATCCGTTGCACGATTGCTGGCTCGGCGTTCGAACGCAGTGTGGATCACGCCGGAATTCGCCGCACGGGACGATCTCGATCGCGGCGAACTCGCTCGGTTGCCGCTGCCCGTGGCCAATGCGGAGGAGCCCGTGGGACTGTTGCGCCGCAGCGCGGGAGAGCCCTTGGAGAGGGTCGAGGCACTGGCCGAGATCTTGCGCGCGCTGACGAACGGCGACCCAAGGCATACCCGACCGAGCGAGCGCCGCGCTACCCGGCGCAGCCCCCGCTGAACAAGCGAGACAGCCGGATCGAGCGCACGACACGTCGGCCCGGGCTTGACCCTTACCCTACCGCGCGCATACGATCGAGGTCGCAGCGTTCGATATTCCGCTGGTTGTGCGATTACCGAACAACTTTTTTCTCCTCATCGAAGCTCGTCCCCATGTTCGCGTACGAAGGCCGACTCAACGACCGACTCACCTCGACCGATGCCATGCTGGCGATTTTTGCGCCGGCGTCCACGGTACAGCGGATGCTGGACGTCGAAGCGGCGCTCGCGCGCGCACTAGCGGCTGCCGGCGTCATTCCGGCCGATGCGGTGGCGCCGATCGAAGCGGCTTGCCAGGCCGATCGAATCGACGGCGAAGCACTCACTGCCGCGGCGGCCCGTGCCGGCAATCTCGCCATCCCCCTCGTCAAGCAACTGACGGCCCGCGTCGCGGAGCGCGCTGCCGAGGCCGCCAAATACGTCCATTGGGGTGCAACGAGTCAAGACATCATCGATAGCGGCATGGTGCTGCAACTGCGCGATGCGCTAGATCGGATCGAAACGGGCGTCGATGCGTTGTGTGATGTGCTCGCGCGTCAGGCAGCGGCATACCGCGACACGCCGATGATCGGGCGCACCTGGCTGCAGCAGGCGTTGCCGATCACATTGGGCTTGAAGTTCGCGCAATGGCTCGATGCACTCGAGCGGCACCGCACGCGGCTCGCTCAGTTGCGCGAGCGCGCCCTTGCCTTGCAATTCGGCGGAGCGGCCGGCACGCTCGCCAGCCTCGGCGATGCAGCGCCCGCGGTGGCACAAGCACTCGCGAGTGCCCTTTCGCTCCCGCTGCCCAGCCTGCCTTGGCATACGCAGCGAGACCGCGTGACAGAGGCCGCGACTGTGCTGGGCCTGCTGACGGGCACGCTCGGCAAGATCGCGCGAGACATTTCTCTGCACATGCAAACCGAAGTGGGCGAATTGGCAGAGCCGTCCGGGTCGGGCAAAGGCGGGTCGTCGACGATGCCGCACAAGCGCAATCCCGTCGGCTGTGCCGCCGCGCTGACGGCCGCGGCCCGCGTGCCGGGCCTCGTCGCCACGATGCTTTCAGCCATGGTGCAGGAGCACGAGCGCGCGCTCGGCGGTTGGCAGGCCGAGTGGGAAACGCTGCCCGACATCGCTCGCCTGTGCGCCGGCGCCCTGGCGAACGTCACAGAAGTCGTAGCGGGGCTCGACGTCGATACCGCACGGCTTGCCGCGAATCTGGACATGACGCGAGGCTTGATCCTGGGCGAATCCGTGATGCTTGCGCTCGGCGCATCGATCGGGCGGTTGCGGGCGCACGAGCTCGTCGAACACGCCTCCCGTGAGGCTGTGCGCAGCGGACGCGGCTTGCGCGAGGTACTCGGCGACAACCCCGACGTCACGCGCGTGCTCGGCAACGCGCAACTCGATGCATTGTTCGATCCCGCCAATTACAGCGGACAGGCGCGGCAATTTGTCGATGCCGTGCTCGAATGCTATCGCGGCGCGCACTCATAAACGGGCCTTCATCCGAATTGATCGGCGACTACACAAATGACTGACGACGAACGTTATGAAGCGGGCATGCAAGTGCGCCGCGCCGTGCTTGGCGATGCGCACGTGGACCGCTCGCTTGCCAATCGAACTGCGTTGACGGAAGAGTTTCAGGGTTTCATCACGCGCTATGCGTGGGGCGAGATCTGGACGCGCGAAGGATTGCCGCGCCATACACGCAGCCTCTTGACGATCGCGATGATGGTCGCGCTCAACCGCGGCGAAGAGTTGGCACTCCATTTGCGCGCCGCGAAGAACAATGGCGTGACCCGCGACGAAATCAAGGAAGTGCTGCTGCAGACCGCGGTTTATTGCGGCGTGCCCGCGGCCAATTCGGCGTTCCATCTCGCCGACCGGATCTTCCGTGAGGAAGACGATCAGACGTAGCGTCGTTTCGGCGATCGAATCCAGTAGCGTCGCCACGCATCGGCGATCTCTCGGATAGACGGAGGTGGCGCGATCACTCGGCCAAAAAGCGCAAAACGGCATCGGTGAACGCGTCCGCCGCCTCAATATTCGACAGATGGGATGCCTCGAGTTCGGCGACTCGGGCACCGACCACGCGCTCCGCGATGAACCGTGCGTCGTCGACCGTCGTTACCGGATCGTGCGCGCCGGCGACGACGAGCGTGGGACACGCAATACGCGCGATGTCTTCGCGCAGGTCCGCATCGCCGAGCGCCTCGCAGCAGGCCGCATATCCTTCGGGCGAAAGCGACCGCAGCCGAGCGGTCAACGTTTCGACGGTCGAGGGTTGCGCTGCGATGAAGCGCGGCGTAAACCATCGCCCGGCCGCCCCGTCGGCCACTTCGGCGAGCCCTTGCCGGCGAACGAGCTCCGCGCGAGCGCGCCAACCTTCCCGCGTGCCGATGCGTGCCGCCGTGTTGGAAACGACGAGCTTATCGATCCGCGTTCCAGCATGCACACCGAGCCATTGCCCCGTGAGCCCGCCCATCGATATCCCCACGAAGTGCGCGCGTTCGATATCGAGCGAATCGAGCAGATCGATGACGTCGCGACCGAGCGCCTCGATCGTGTAGGAACCCGGCGGCACCGCGGAGCGTCCATGACCGCGCGCGTCATAGCGCAGCACACGAAACTTCGCCTGCAACGCATCGATCTGCGGGTTCCACATGTCGAGCGTGGTGCCGAGCGAATTCGAGAGGACGATGACCGGCGCGTCGGCCGGCCCGGAGAGCTCATGATGAAGCGTCGTCATAGTGGCCGTGATTCCCATGTTGTTGCAAGCGATCGGCGTCGAACGATCAAACTCGCTCGATGACGACGGCGATGCCTTGTCCAACGCCGATGCACATCGTGCACAGCGCATAGCGTCCGCCTATACGCGCGAGCTGGTACGTCGCGGTGGTCGCGAGCCGGGCCCCCGAGGCGCCGAGCGGGTGGCCGAGCGCGATGGCGCCTCCGTTGGGATTGACACGCTCATCGTCATCGGCAAGTTCGAGGCTGCGCGTGACCGCAAGCGCCTGCGATGCGAACGCTTCGTTCAACTCGATGACGTCCATCCGATCGAGCGTGAGTCCCGCGCGTTCGAGGACCTTGCGCACGGCTTGCGCGGGACCGAAGCCCATGATGCGCGGCGCAATGCCCGCTGTCGCCATGGCAACGATGCGTGCGCGCGGCGTCAGGCCATAGCGTGCCGCTTCGCGCTCGTTGGAAAGCAGCAGCGCGCAAGCGCCGTCGTTGACACCCGACGAATTGCCGGCCGTCACGGTGCCGTCCGGACGCACGACGCCCTTCAGCTTCGCGAGCGCTTCGAGGGAAGTGGCGCGAGGATGCTCGTCCTTGGCGACGATGATGGGCTCGCCCTTTTTCTGCGCAACGCTCACGGGAATCAACTCGTCGTCGAAGCGCCGCGCCTCTTGCGCGGCGGCGACGCGCAGTTGGCTACGCAGCGCGAACTTGTCTTGGTCCTCGCGGCCGATCGCAAACTCGACCGCCACGTTCTCGGCCGTTTCCGGCATCGAATCGATGCCATACATCGCCTTCATCGCCGGGTTGACGAAGCGCCAGCCGATGGTCGTATCCTCGATCTTCGCCGAGCGGCTGAAGGCCGTCTCGGCCTTGCCCATGACGAACGGTGCACGGCTCATGCTCTCCACGCCACCCGCGATCATGAGGCTCGTCTCGCCCGTCTTGATCGCGCGCGCCGCCGTGCCGAGCGCATCGAGCCCCGAGCCGCAGAGGCGGTTCACGGTGCCGCCCGGCACGTCGACGGGCAATCCCGCGAGTAGCGCCGCCATACGCGCGACGTTGCGATTATCTTCACCGGCTTGGTTCGCGCAGCCGTAGATGACGTCGTCCACCGCGCTCCAATCCACGCTTTTGTTGCGCTCCATGAGCGCTTTGATCGGCAGCGCGGCGAGATCGTCGGCGCGCACGCTGGACAACGCGCCGCCGTAGCGGCCGATGGGCGTTCGGATTGCATCGCAGATGAAGGCTTCTTCCATGATCTATTTCCTGTTTGTCAGGCATGCGTGGCCGAGGTTGCGAGGATCAGCGGCACGGGGGTCACTTTCTGTAGCTCGTCGAAGCTCAAGCCTTCGACGAGGTCGATGACTTCGAGCCCGCGCGCTGTGATGTCGATGACGGCAAGGTCGCTATAGATGCGATCGACGCAGCCAATGCCCGTGAGCGGATAAGTGCAGCGCTCGACGAGCTTGCATTCGCCCTGCTTCGTTAGATGATCGGTCATGACGAACACCTTCTTCGCGCCGATCGCCAAATCCATCGCGCCGCCGACCGCGGGAATCGCATCGGGCGCGCCCGTGTGCCAGTTCGCGAGATCGCCGCGCGCCGAGACCTGAAACGCGCCGAGCACACAGATGTCGAGATGGCCGCCGCGCATCATCGCGAATGAATCGCCGTGGTGAAAAAAGCAGCCGCCTTCGAGGAGCGTAACGGGCTCCTTGCCGGCGTTGATAAGCTCGGGGTCCTCTTGACCGGGCGCCGGCGCGGGGCCCATGCCGAGCAAACCGTTCTCGCTCTGCAGGAAGATCTCGCGCTCTTTCGGCAGGTAATTGGCCACCTTCGTCGGCAGACCGATGCCGAGATTCACATAGGCGCCTTCGGGAATATCTTGCGCGACGCGGCGTGCCATGTCGTCGCGGGTCCATTTGTTCATGCTTTGCTCCTCTCCACTCACGCGGCCAGCGCCGCTCGACCACTCACGGCCACGACGCGTTTGACGAAGATGCCCGGTGTGACGACGGCCTCGGGATCGAGCGTGCCGAGCGGGACGATCTCGCTCACCTGCGCGATCGTGACCGACGCGGCCATCGCCATGATCGGCCCGAAGTTGCGCGCCGTCTTGCGGTAGACGAGGTTGCCCCAGCGATCGCCGCGATAAGCCTTGATCAATGCAAAGTCGGCCTTGATCGGATGTTCGAGCACGTACTGCTTGCCGTCGATCTCGCGCGTCTCCTTGCCTTCGGCGAGCAAGGTGCCGTAACCCGTCGGCGTAAAGATCGCGCCGAGCCCCGCTCCCGCCGCTTGAATGCGGACGGCGAGGTTGCCCTGCGGCACGAGTTCGAGCTCGATCTCCCCCGCGCGATAAAGCGCGTCGAACACTTGCGAATCCGCCTGACGCGGAAACGAGCAAACGATCTTGCGCACGCGTCGCGCTTTTAGCAGCGCGGCAAGCCCGATTTCGCCATTACCCGCGTTGTTGTTGACGATCGTGAGGTCTTTTGCGCCTTGCGCGATCAAGGCATCGATGAGCTCGGCAGGTTGTCCGGCCGTGCCGAAGCCGCCAATCATCACGGTGGCGCCGTCGAAGATGCCGGCCACGGCCTCTTCCGGCGAAGAAACGGTTTTGTCGATCATGGGAGCTGTGGCGCTCGAAGGAGCGCCTGGGTCGCTGTCGGGAGCACTCAATGTAAGGACGGGCGACAGTGACGGTCAAGTGCGATAATCGAAATACTGTGCGATCATCGAACACGTACGCCAACGTCATCGCCCGAAAAGGGCCGTCCGCGCGCACCAGAATGGAGCATCCGTTCGATTACCGAACGCCTCTATTAGAATGTGGCCGGTTACCGTGGAAAACTTTGATATGAATGAGCCGCTTTACCCATCTGCTGCCGCGCCGGCAACGCCCACGGCTGACGCTGAGCCCGCCGTCGATCAACCGAGCGAATCCGATCCCGACTTCATGACTTCGCTCGCGCGGGGGCTCGCCGTGATTCAAGCGTTCTCGCCGCAGCGTCGCGTCCTGACCATGTCGCAGATTAGTCAACGGACGGGGATTCCGCGTGCCGCGGTCAGGCGCTGCTTGCATACCCTGGGCAAGCTGGGCTTCGTTACTGCCGAAGAGGGTCGCAATTTTTCTCTGCGTCCGCGCATCCTCGCGCTCGGCCACGCTTACCTCGCGTCGACGCCGCTCGCGAACGCCGCACAGCCCGTGTTGCGCCACATCAGCAACACATTGAACGAATCGAGCTCTGTAGCGATTCTCGACGGCGATGAAATTCTCTATATCGCGCGAGCGTTCACGTCGCGAATCATGACGATCGATCTGCACGTCGGTAGCCGCTTGCCCGCGTATTGCACATCGATGGGTCGCGTGCTGCTGGCTCATCTGCCGAGCGCGGAGCTCGACGGGTACCTCGAGCGCGCGAAGCTGATTCAGTACACGACCAATACGATCGTTTCGCCCGAGGGCTTGCGCGAAGCCTTGGAATCGGTGCGCCGCGACGGCTACGCCATCAACGATCAGGAACTCGAGATTGGTCTGCGCTCGATCGCCGTGCCGATCACGGCGCCGGACGGGCGCGTCGTGGCCGCGCTCAATGTCGGCGCTCAAGCCGCGCGCGTGCCGGTGGCGGAAATGCGCGACCGTTTCCTGCCGGTCTTGAAAGACGGCGCGCGAGAGCTTGGGTTACTGCTGACTTGACTAGTTCTCGACGGCCCGACGCATCACCGTCACGAATCTCTCGGCAATCGCCGGCAACGTCCTGCCTCTTCGTTTTACGACGGCGATCGACCGCACGAACGCGGGATGATCGATCGCCTTCGCGACGAGCCCCGGTTCGGCGCGCAACTCGCGCGCGCTCTCCGGTAGGATGGTCACACCGAGACCGGCACGGACCATCGCCACGGCGGTCATCATGTAGGTCGGTTCGCACGCAATATCGAGCGGCTCGCGCGATTCGCTGAGGGCGGCATCGACGACCGCGCGCACGCTCGTTCCCGGCGCGGTGAGCACGAGAGACGCCCGCGCGAGATCGTTCAGACCAATTGAACGTTTCTTCGCCAGCGGGTGCTCACGCGGACACACGGCGACGAGCCGGTCCGCACCCGAGCACAGCACTTCGAGCAGTGGGTCGAAGACGTCGCCGCCCGTGAGACCGATGTCCGCTTCCTCGGAGCGCACGAGCGCATTGACGGTACTGGCCACGACATCACGCACTTGAAACGCCACGCGCGGCACCTCCCGCTTGATGCGGATGACCAGTTCCGGCAACACGCTTGCCGCGAACGTCGGCAGACATGCGATACGTATCGTGCCGCTCTGCCCTTCGCCCAGCGCACGCGCGTCGCGCAGCACGTTCTCCATGTCCAGCAACGACTTGCGCAAAAGCGGCAACAGCTCGCGCCCGGCAGGCGTCAGCGCGACGTTGCGGCTGTTGCGATCAAAAAGACGCGCGCCAACCACTTCCTCCAGCCGCCGAATTTGCACGGTCAGCGCAGGCTGCGACAAATGCAGCCGTTCGGCCGCTCGCGTGAAGCTGCCCGCCTCGGCCACGGCCACGAGCGCGCGGATATCGCGAAGATTCAGATCCATTATGAAGTTCGATAGCTGCAATCAAATCATTTCAATTGTGTAATCGCCGGATCGAACTTACTCTCAGCCGCATCAGAAAACAAGATTCGGAGACACGTCCATGCTGCCGTTGCTTGGCCTGGCCACCATCGTCGTCCTGCTCGGGGCGATACTCTCGAAGCGCATGTCGCCGCTCGTCGCGCTCATCATCGTGCCGATAGCGGCCAGCCTGATCGGCGGGTTTGGCTTGCACACCAGCAAGTTCGTGATCGACGGATTGAAGAGCCTCGCGCCCGTGGTCGGCATGTTCGTATTCGCGATTCTCTACTTCGGCACGATCACCGACGCGGGCGCGCTCGATCCGATCATCGACCGCATCCTGCGCGCGGTCGGCACCAAGCCGACCCGTATCGTCATCGGGACGGCGCTGCTCGCGCTGCTGATCCATCTCGACGGCTCCGGCGCGGTGTGCTTTCTCGTCACGATTCCCGCGATGCTGCCGCTCTACGAACGCTTGAACATGGACAAGCGCGTGCTCGCCGCAGCCGTGTCGATGGCGGCAGGCATCAACTTCCTGCCTTGGACCGGACCGATGATCCGCGCATCCGCATCGCTGCACCTGCCGATTTCATCGCTCTTCAATCCGCTGATACCGGTACAGGCGATCGGCCTCGTGTTCGTCTTCGGCATGGCGTGGATGCTCGGCCGCCGCGAAGAAAAGCGTCTTGGCTATTCGACCTCGACCGGCTCCGCTCCAATGCCAGTGCCCGAACGCAAGCTCAGTCCGGAGGAAAAGGCGCTGCGCCGCCCGCGGAACTTTTGGTTCAACATCGCCCTCACCCTCGTCGTGCTCGGCACGATGGTCGTGATGGGCGAGAAGATTCCACCGGCCATCATGTTCATGGTCGGCCTTTGCATCGCACTGATGGTGAACTACCCGAATGTCGACATGCAGCGAAAGCGCATCGATGCGCACGCGCGCGCCGCGCTGATGATGGCGGGCATTCTGCTGGCCGCCGGCGTCTTCACCGGCATCATGCAAGGCAGCGGCATGCTGAAGGCGATGGCGCAGACGGCCGTCGGCTTCGTCCCGCCCGCGATGGCCGGTCACGTTCCGGTCGCGCTCGGCCTTTTGTCGATGCCGCTCTCCTTGCTGTTCGATCCGGATTCGTTCTATTTCGGCGTGCTGCCGGTGATTGCCGAGGTTGCGTCTCAACTGGGTGTGCCCGCCGTTCACATCGGCCAGGCCGCGCTGCTCGGGCAGATGACCACCGGCTTCCCCGTGAGCCCGCTCACGCCCGCGACGTTCCTCGTCGTCGGCCTGTGCGGCGTCGATCTCGCGGATCACCAGAAGTTCACGTTCCCGCTCTTGTTCGGCGCATCGATCGTGATGACGATCGCGTGCGTCGTGCTGGGCGTCTTTCCGTTGTAAGGGATGAGCATCATGAAGGCGATCATCAGGATAGGCGCGGGCGCGGGGTACTCGGGCGATCGGATCGAACCGGCTGTCGAGTTGGCGGAGTACGGCGAGCTCGATTATCTCGTGTTCGAATGCCTAGCCGAACGCACTATCGCGATCGCGCAGCAGTCTCGCCTGCGCGATCCATCGGCTGGCTACGACCCGTTGCTCGAAGCGCGCATGCGGGCGGTGCTGCCGATCGCCGCCAGGAAACACGTGCGCATCGTGTCGAACATGGGGGCGGCCAATCCGGTTTCCGCCGCACGAAAAACGGCGCGCATCGCACGAGAACTCGGCCTGCCAAACCTGAAGATCGCAGCCGTCACGGGCGACGATGTGCTGGACGTCGTCCTCGGCTCGTCCCTGCGTTTCGAGGAATCGGGGGATGACGTACGCGATTACGCAGAGCGCATCGTATCGGCCAATGCGTACCTCGGCGCCGCGCCGATCGTCGCGGCGCTGGCGGCAGGCGCGGATATCGTGCTGACCGGGCGCGTCGCGGACCCGTCGCTGTTCACGGCGCCGCTCATCCACGAGTTCGGCTGGCGCATGGACGACTGGAACACGCTCGGTCAGGCCACCGTGGTCGGCCATCTGCTCGAATGCGCGGGCCAGGTGACGGGCGGCTATTTCGCGGATCCCGGCCGCAACGATGTTCCGGACCTCGCGCGGCTTGGTTTCCCGATCGGCGAAGTCGATGCGCGCGGCAACGTCGTCATCGGCAAGGTCGCACACGCGGGCGGCTGCGTGACCGAGGCGACTTGCAAGGAACAGCTACTCTACGAAATTCACGATCCGGCGCGCTACTACCAGCCCGACGTCGTCGCGGATTTCACGCAGGTCCGAGTCGAGCGGGAGGCGAAAGACCGCGTACGCGTCACGGGCGGACGCGGCGTCGCGCGCACAGCGACGCTGAAGGTATCGGTCGGGTATGTCGATGGGTATATCGGCGAAGGACAAATCTCCTACGGTGGACCGAACGCGGTGGCACGGGCACGGCGCGCGCTCGATATCGTGCGCGAGCGGTTGGCGATCACGGGCGTCGATGCCAGCGAACTGCGCTTCGATCTGATCGGCGTGAACGCGCTCTATGGCGATCGCTTCGCGGCGTCCCATGAAGAGCCCTATGAAGTTCGCGTGCGCGTGGCGGGCCGCGTTTCGCGCAGGGAGGAAGCGGTGCGCATCGGCAATGAGGTGGAAACGCTTTACACGAACGGACCATCGGGCGGCGGCGGCGTGACGAAAGCGACGCGCGAAGTGCTCGCCGTGCAGTCGGTCCTGCTGCAGCGAGATAAAGTGAAACCCGTCTTCGAGATCGTGGAGGCCAGCGATGAAACTGCGTGAACTCGCCCACGGACGCACAGGCGACAAGGGAAATACGCTCAACGTCTCCGTCATCTGCTTCGACGAGGCGCATTACGCTTACTTGCGCGAAGTATTGACGCCCGAGCGCGTGAAGGCTCATTTCGGCGATGTGATCAAAGGCGATGTGTTGCGCTACGAACTCCCGCTATTGGGGGCATTCAACTTCGTGCTCGGTCAGGCGCTGGGCGGCGGGGTGACCCGATCGCTCGCGCTGGACGCCCACGGCAAATCCATGAGTTCAGCTCTTTTGGACCTTGAACTGAACAGCTAGCCGTTGTCGCCGCCCGCGACCGGTAACACCGCGCCTGTGATATAGCCTGCCTCGTCCGAAGCAAGAAAAAGAATCGGTGCGATCTGCTCATCCAGCGAGCCATAGCGTTTCAAGAATGTCGATTCGGTGACCTGCTTCACCGCTTGTGCCATCCACGCTTTCTCATGCTCGGTGTCTCCCGCGGCGTTGCGCGGCACCCGTCGCACGGGCGCCTCGGTTCCGCCAGGCGCCGCGGCGACCACACGGATGTTGTGCTGCCCATACTCCATCGCGAGCGACTGGGTCATCGCGTTGACGCCGCCCTTGGCCGCGGAGTAAGGGACACGGCGAATGCCCCGCGTTGCATTCGATGAAATGTTGACGATGGTTCCGCGACCTTGCGCGAGCATGTGCGGAAGCGCCGCGTGACAGGCATACAACGTAGGCATGAGCGAGCGGCGAATTTCCGCATCGATCTGCTGCGGTTCGAATTCGGCAAACGGCCGCATGCGAATGGCGCCGCCCACTCCATTGATGAGAATGTCGATTCGTCCGAACCTCTGCACCGCAAATGCCATCGTCGACGCCGCCCCTTCGTAGGTTTCGAGATCGGCGACGAAGCTTGCCGTATCGGCGTCCGTCGCTTCGGCAGCGACCTCGGAAACAAAATCCGCGCGGTCGACGAACAGGACTTTCGCGCCTTCCGCGGCGGCGCGCAAGGCGACGCCGCGGCAAATGCCTTGTGCCGCACCCGTGACGACCATGACCTTTCCATCGAATCGTTGAGCGTTCATGCGGTCACCGCGGTTGCGTTGGGCGTGAACTTCTCGTAGTGGAAACTGTGAGGCTTCACGCCGTTATCGTCGAAATACTTGCGCACCGCATCGACCATCGGCGGCGGGCCACACAGGTAAACGTCGACATCGCCGTCGTTCAGACATTCAGCCGGCATGTGCTGCGTCACCCAACCTTTGCGAGGATGGCTCGATGCCGCTTCCGCAACGACCGTACTGAACGTGAAGCCAGGCAGCTTTGCAGCGTAGGCCTCGATCGCGTCGACCTGTACGAGGTCGAGGTCGCGTGTGACCCCGTAGATGAGATGGACTTTGTGCTGCGAGTTTGCGCGCATCAGAACTTCCAGCATCGACAGGAACGGGGCCAGTCCCGTACCGCCGGCCAGGAACAACAGCGGGCGCTCCACGGCGCGCAGGTAGAAGCTGCCCAGCGGTCCGGTCATTTTCACTATGTGACCCGGTTGCGCTGAATCAAGCCAGGTGCTCATCACCCCGCCGGGAATCTTCTTAATGAGGAAGCTGATTTTCGATGCACCCGGTGCCGACGAGAACGAGTAGGAGCGGTGCTGTCCGCTGCCGGGAACATCGATGTTGACGTACTGTCCCGCAAGGAAAACGGGAGGGGCGCCACCGTCCACCTCCAACTCGAGAACCACGGCCGCATCGTTGTGCGGTTCGACTTTGGTCACCGTCGCGACGAATGTGCTTTGCCCGGTTTTACACGCCGTGGACGATGCCGGAACCGCAATGACGCAATCGCTTTTCGGCACCATCTGGCACGTGAGCACGAGCCCGCCTTCCTTCTCATCGTCGCTCAGCGCGTCTTCGATGTAGTCTTCGCCCAAATCATATTCGCCGTTTTCGGCGCGGCACTTGCAGGTGCCACAGACGCCGTCGGAGCAGTCCATCGGCAAATTGATCTTGGCGCGGAAAGCGGCGTCGAGCACTTTTTCGCCGGCCTTGCATTCGATGAAGCGGGTCACGCCGTCTTCAAAATTCAGTGCGATGTTATAGCTGCACATGCTGCCTCCTACTTCCTGTCTCACTGCGACCGGCGACGTCAGACGTGATAGACGTCGAGCACCTGGCGGATATAGTCGTTCTTCAACGCGATCTTCTTGCGGGCAATCAACAAGCGGTCGTCGACCTTGCGGAGGGTGACGTAGATGGTGCCGAAAAACTGATCGGTGATCTTGTAACGATGATTGAGCGTGTTGAAGTTGTAGCGGACGTCGATTTCGTTATCGCGTTGCGCGAGCACTTCCACATTGGTCACGTTGTGGCTAGTACGCGGCTCGGGCATCGACGCGCCGCTTCGCTCGGTCTTGATCCGGAATACGCGGTCTTCGAGCCCCCCTCGGTTCGGGTAGTACATCAGCGAGATTTGACTGTTCGGATCTTCGGTAAGCCTGTCATCGTCGTCCCAAGCCGGCATCCAGTATTGGACGTCGTCCGTATAGCAAGCCAACCACTCATCCCACTGACGGTCGTCCAAGAAACGCGCTTCCTGATAAAGCGCGTTGCAGATCGTTTGATAGTCGATGCTCATGCGGCCACCTCCGCCTGTTCCTTGCGCAGCGCTTCGCGCATCACCCTCGCCCAGTATTCGTGTTGAACCACGAAAAGTCCTTCGTCTTCGCTGCGCTCGCCCGAGATGAGCGGGTTCAAACCCATACCCTTTGCATTTGCGTCCGGCCCGTGAATCCACAGCGGCGCCCCCCGGGACATGTCGTTCCACATCGAGGCAGTGCCGGCGTAGCCCGCCTGGCACGCACGGAATTCCTCGAGATCGTCGCTCGTGCCCATACCCGACACGTTAAAGAAATCCTCGTATTGACGAATGCGGACGGCGCGGCTCTGTGCGCTCTCGCCCTTCGGTGCGAAGCAGAAGATGCTGACTTCCGTCTTGTCGACGCTGATCGGACGCACGACTCGAATCTGCGTGCTGAATTGGTCCATCAGGAAAACGTTGGGATACAAGCAAAGATTGCGCGTCTGGTTGACGATGTATTGGGCCTTGTTTTCTCCGACGCGCGCGGCGATTTCATCGCGATGTTGATAGATCGGGCGCACTTCCGGATTGAGCGTGTTGGTCCACAGCAGGATATGGCCGTGCTCGAAGCCGTAGACGCCCGCAATCGACTTGCTCCAGCCGTTGGCATCGACGGCCTTCGTGCCCTCCACTTTGCGGCGGCCCATCGTTGCCAAGTAATTCCAGTGAACGGTGCTGACGTGATAGCCGTCGCAACCGTTTTCCATCTGCAGTTTCCAGTTTCCGTCGTAGACGTAGGAAGAGTTGCCGCGCAATACTTCGAGCCCCTCCGGCGCCTGCGAGACGATTTGATCGATGATGACCTTCGTTTCGCCGAGGTAATCCTCGAGCGGCATGACGTCTTCGTTCAGGCTGCCGAAGAGGAACCCCCGGTAGTTCTCGAAGCGGGCGACCCTCTTCAGATCATGAGAGCCCTGCGTATTGAACTGCACCGGATACTCAGTGGTCTTCTCGTCCTTCACCTTCAGAAGCTTGCCCGCATTGGAGAACGTCCAGCCGTGAAACGGACAGGTGAAGCTGCCCTTGTTGCCGTGCTTGCGCCGGCAAAGCATCGCGCCCTTGTGTGCGCAAGCGTTGAGGACCGCATGCAATTGACCGGCTTTGTCACGCGTGATGACGATCGGCTGGCGGCCAATCCACGTGGTGTAGTAATCGTTATTGTTTGGAACCTGGCTTTCGTGTGCGAGGTATACCCAATTGCCCTCGAAGATGTGCTTCATCTCGAGCGCGTACAAATCCGGGTTCGTGAAAATGTCGCGACGGCAGCGGAAAACACCGTTTTCCCTGTCATCCTGAACAGCGTTGTTCAATATGTCGTCCAGTTGCCGTGCTTTATCGATCATTGCGGACATGCGTCATCTCCCCATGCCGGCTTCGTGACGAAGCCTTGTGCATCGGTTCAAGTAGTTCTTGCAGGGATATTGGCGGCCTAGCGGCAGGCTGCCAGGTGGGCGGTCACGCCGAGACAGAGGCTCGCGGGCGAGTCACCAACTGGTTGTCCGTGCCTTGAACCAGCGCCGTCAACCGGATGTTGAATTCGATCTCCTTGTACGCGTCGTCCTTCAGGCCAAGCGCCGCGCCGCCGGTCTTGTCGACGATGTGCGGTACGAGCTCTTCGCGAGTCGCGTAAGCGAAGTCATCCCAGATCAGCGGGTCGCCTTCGATGTTGATTTGCGTCGTCAGCTTGCGCGTCTTGTCGCTCGTCACGAAGAAATGCACGTGCGCCGGGCGGTTGCCATGGCGAGCCATCAAGTCGAGCAGTTGCTGCGTGGCGCCCTGCGGCGGGCAACCGTAGCCCACCGGCATGAGGGTTCGAAATTCGTACTTGCCGTCGGCGCCGGTCTTCACGGCACCGCGCAGGTTGAAGTCGTCCTGCGCGCCCGTCGGATCGAAATGCGAGTAAAAGCCCTTCGAGTTCGCGTGCCAGCATTCGACAACCGCGTCGGCCACGGGCTTGCCGTCGGGTCCGGTCACCGTGCCGCGAATGACGAGCGGACCTGCGTCTTCATCGGGGTTGAGGTCGATCTTGGCAACGCCATCGCGAACCGGGGCGCCCGCGACATACAGCGGTCCTTCGATGGTGCGCGGCGTGCCGCCGTGGATGTCCGCTTCGCGGTCTTGCGCATCCATGCGGATGTCGAGGTATTTCTCGAGGCCGAGACCCGCGGCGAGCAGAGCGGCCTCGCCGTCTTGTCCCAGTTTGTTGAAGTAGTTCACGCCGGCCCAAACCTCGTCGGGCGTCATGTCGAGGTCGTCGATCGCCTTGAAGAGGTCGCTGAGCAGACGATGAGTGATCTGCTTGGCGCGTGCATTGCCGTCCTGGCTTCCGAGGTTAGCGGCGGCCCTAAGCAGGCCCTGCACTTCCTTCGAGTCGAAAACGTTGGCGCTCATGTCTGCTCCTATCTCGCTATCTTTTTCGATGGGGTTAACCCTTGATTCAGATCGGCCCAGGTATGCTCAGAAGGTATAATCTGGCGCTGAAACAAGCGTGAAGGCAGAATAATGGACGCAAAAAGGCGCAGTCCAACACTGTTTTAGTATCGGGCTATATCCCGGAGGTATTGTATGGAACTGCGACATCTGCGCTATTTCGTGGCAGTGGCCGAAGAGCGAAACTTCACGCGCGCAGCAAACCGGCTTCATATCGCGCAGCCGCCGCTCAGCCGTCAGATACAGCAGTTGGAAGAGACGTTGGGCGTGCAGCTTTTCGAACGGAATTCGCGCCCCCTGAAGCTCACCGAGACGGGGAAGTTCTTCTACGAGCACGCCGTGCAATTGCTGGCGAAGACGTCGGAACTGGAATCGATGACCCGGCGAGTCGGCAATATCGAGCGCAGCATGTCCGTCGGTTTTGTCGCGTCGACGCTCTACGGGCTGTTGCCCAAAATAATCCGGCGTTTTCGGGACGAGAACCCGACGGTCGAGCTGAGCCTGCACGAGATGTCGACGATGGAGCAGATTCGGGCGCTCAAGGAAGGGATCATCGACGTAGGGTTCGGGCGCATCCGCATGGAAGACGCCAACATTCGGCGCGTCGTCCTGCGGGAAGAGAAGATGATCGTCGCTTTCCCGCTCGGGCATCCTCTTGCACTCGCCAAGCCGATCGCGGCCCTGCGGGACCTCGTCAACGAGACGCTCATCGTCTATCCGAAGACTCCGCGTCCGAGCTACGCGGACCAGGTCCTCGCGGCCTTTCAAGACCGAGGGCTCAAGCCCCGAAAGATCTATGAGGTTCGGGAAATCCAGATCGCGCTGGGACTCGTGGCTGCCGGCGAGGGAATTTCCGTCGTTCCAAGCAGCGTCTATGGCCTCAAGCGAGACGACGTCAGCTATCGTGAGCTCGACGACCCGACCCTTGTCTCGCCCATCATCATGAGCATGCGTGCGATGGACGAGTCGCGCGACCTCAAGGAGATGCTCGCTCTGATCTATCGGCTATACGAGGAGGAGCACATCCCCCATGTGCCCGCTGCGGACAAGGCGCCGTAGACGCGTCATACCCGCCGGGTATCGCACTAGACATCGATGGTCTTGGACAGGCGAACGTTGCGCACGCAATACTGCGGCAACCTGTCCATTTCGACCTTCCAGGTATGAACCCCCGAATCACTTCCGTCGAAACCATCCTGGTCGATCTTCCGACCATTCGCGCCCATCAGCTCTCCATGGCGACGATGCAGCGGCAAACCATGGTCATCATCCGCCTGCGATCGAGCGATGGCATCGAGGGCATCGGCGAAGCCACGACCATCGGTGGGCTGTCCTACGGCGAAGAAAGCCCCGAAGGGATCAAGCTGACCATCGACACCTACCTGGCGCCGGCGTTGATCGGGCAGGAAGCTGACAAAGTCAACGCGATCATGCTGATGCTGGCCAAGGTCGCGCGCGGCAATCGGTTCGCCAAGTCAGGCATCGAAACGGCGTTACTGGATGCTCAGGGCAAGCGCCTCGGCGTACCCGTCTCCACGTTGCTCGGCGGCGCTGTGCGCAAGACGCTGCCGGTTCTGTGGACGCTCGCCAGCGGCGACACGAATCGCGACATCGAGGAAGCGCAGATGTTGCTGGCCGAACGCCGCCACAACGTGTTCAAGCTGAAGATCGGCCGTCGCAGCGTGCGGGACGACGTGACGCACGCGTCCAAGATCAAAGCGGCACTGGGCGAGCGCGCCAAAGTGACCGTCGACGTCAACCAGGCATGGAACGAAGTCGAAGCTGCCTCCGGTATCGAAGCCCTCGAGGCTGCCGGTATCGACCTCATCGAGCAACCGACGCCGCGCGAGCAACGCGCAGCGCTGGCTCGGCTCGCGGCGCGTTTCGTCGTGCCCATCATGGCCGATGAAGGCGTCGCGGGTCCGGAAGATGCGCTCGAACTCGTGCGTGATGCTTGCGCGGATGTATTCGCGCTGAAGATCGCGAAGTCCGGCGGTATCTACGGAATGATTCGGACCGCTGCGATCGCCGATGCCGCGGGCGTCTTGCTCTACGGCGGGACGATGCTCGAGGGCAGTATCGGCTCCATCGCTTCGGCCCATGGCTTCAGCGCGCTGCCGCAGTTGGCATGGGGGACCGAGCTGTTCGGGCCTCTGCTGCTCAAGGATGACGTCGTGACGGCCCGCCCGCATTACCGCGACTTCGATCTACATATTCCGGAAGGCCCGGGGCTCGGGCTGCAAATCGACGAAGACAAGCTCGCGTTTTACCGTCGCGACAAGAAGGCGTGAACGCCTGTCACCGAAGTATCGACGTGACGTGCCCTCTTGCACACGGGAGCGCTACCTCTCTCAGGAGCAAACATGCTGTATCTCGTAAGAATGGACGTGCGCCTGCCGCACGACATGCCGCAGGCACTCGCCGATGAAATCAAAGCCCGCGAAAAGGCCTACTCGCAGGAACTACAGAGGGCGGGCAAATGGCAGCAACTGCATCGCATCGTTGGCGAGTACGCGAATTACAGCGTCTTCGATGTGGACTCGCACGACGAACTGCACACCATCTTGTCGGGCTTGCCCTTGTTTCCGTACATGACGATGCAGGTGACTCCGCTCGCGCACCATCCGTCGTCGATTCGCTGAGGGCTCGGGTTCACGTTGCGTTTCACGCCGCGAGCCGATGCTCGCGGTACGGCAATTTGCAACCTAAGCGCTGCTTTGCGCGCCTACGCCGCCTTCACGAGCTCGGCATCGATTGCCGAAACCAGCGCGGTATCGTCAGCCTCGACATCAGGCGCGAAGCGCGCCACGACCGTGCCCTCGCGGCTCACCAGAAACTTTTCGAAATTCCATAGCACGTCGGGTGCGGCATTCGGTTCGATACCGTAACCCTTCAGTCGCTCGCGAAACGGGCCGTCGCCGGTGGCCCGCGGCTGCGCTTCAGTCAAGACGCGATACAGCGGATGCTGGTCCTCACCGACGACCGAAATTTTCGAGAAGAGCGGAAACTTCACGCCAAAGGAAGCCGAGCAAAAGGCTTGAATCTCCTCATCGGTGCCCGGCTCCTGGCCCTTGAAGTTGTTTGCCGGAAACGCGAGCACTTCGAGACCATCCTCGCGCTTGCTTTCGTACAGCGCTTCCAGGCCTTCGTATTGCTTCGTCAAGCCGCATTTCGAAGCCACGTTCACGACGAGCAACACTTTGCCCTCGAAAGCACGCAGAGTCGTGGCGGTACCGTTGATCGCGTTTACCGGGATGTCGTACAGCGTCGTGCTCATATCGATGTCCTTCTCGTATTGACGGGTCAATGAAAAATTCGGCAGCGGGTATGCCGTGCCGGGCTGGCGTCTGCATCCCTTAGCGCAGGACCTTACCGGTCACTATTCGGTGAGAGTCAATGGCAACTGGCGTATGACGTTTACCTTTGACGGCACCGATGCGATTCTAGTGGACTACCAAGACTATCACTGAGGCAATCATGACTCGAATCTTCAATCCGCCGCACCCCGGCGAAACGCTGCGTGAAGACGTATTGCCGTTAATCCGATCCCGCTTCTTGAGTGCAACCAGTAGTTTCTCCGTGAGATCGAGTTCGACATCGTCACCCGCGGCTCGCGCCGCTGCTTCCGCGAAATCATCGAGGCCCGAGCGCTCGTATTGAACGTTCTGCGTATGAAGCGGGACAACAGGCACGGCTTAGGTTCTTGCAACGAGCGTAGCCCGTTCGAGCGCCAAGGGCGCCGAGACTACTCGTTCTCATCAAAATAATGACCGAACTTGACCTGCTTCGTCCGAATGTATCGTTCGTTCTCGTCGCGCACCGGGATCGCGAGCGCGACGCGCTCGCACACGGGAATGCCGTGACGCGAAAGCGTCTCGAACTTCTCGGGATTGTTGCTCATCAACCGCACCGAGGTCACATTCAGATCCCGCAGAATGGCAGCGGCGGAATCGTACTCGCGCGCATCGTCGGGTAAGCCCAGCTCGAGGTTGGCCTCCACCGTATCGAGCCCCTGCTCCTGCAACTGATACGCGCGGATCTTATTCGACAAGCCGATGCCCCGCCCTTCATGGCCGCGCAGGTAAAGCAGGACGCCGCGCCCTTCCGCCGCTATGTAGCGCAGCGCCAAATCCAGTTGTTCTCCGCAATCGCACCGGTACGAACCGAGCACGTCGCCCGTCAGGCATTCCGAATGCAAGCGCGTGAGGACGGATTCCTGGCCACCGACGTCGCCCATCACCAGCGCCAAATGTTCGGCCTCCCCCGCCGCGACGCGATAAGCGTACGAAGTGAATGTTCCGTACCGGGTGGGCAAAGTGGCCTTCGCGGCGAGCGAGACGCATTGCGTGGCGTGCTCGTCACCGGCATGCGGCGGCTGGGCTGACGTGGACATAACTAATTGATCGTGACTATAGAGCGTATATCGGTTGGCGCGCACCAACGGCCGGCCCGCGCACCGCGAGTTTAACCCTAATCGCCCACGGCAGCCCGCCAGGGGCGCCACCGCACCGCGCGTCACCGCCTATACTGGGACATAGCCCTGCGTCGGCACGAACGTGCGGCGCTGGCCGATCCCCGCCCCAACGAAAACAGAAGACGGAGACTCATATGCCCAACGTAGCGCAGATTCTCAAGTCGAAGCTGGACGATCCGCAAGCCGCAAAGAGAATCGCTCAAGCGCCGGTCATCACGATCGATGCCCAATCATCGGTTTTCGAAGCCGTCAAAATGATGGCTCAGCATCAAATCGGCGCACTCATCGTCACCGAAGGAAACGAAGGGAAGATCGCGGGAATCATCACCGAGCGCGATTACGCCCGCAAAATCGTCTTGCTGGACCGCTCATCGAAGTCCACCGCGGTCGGCGAGATCATGACCAAACAAGTGCTGCATGTACGGATGACGGACACCACCGAGGACTGCATGGCACTCATGACCGAACACCGAATGCGCCACCTGCCGGTCATCGACAACGGCAAGCTCGTGGGTATGGTCTCGATCGGCGATTTGGTCAAAGCGATCATCTCCGAGCAGCAGTTCACCATCCAACAGCTCGAACATTACATCTCGGGCGTCCATATCTAAGTCGTGCCCGCCGCGAGTGCGCCCCGCACTCGCCATCCATCCCGCCCGCGCGGGCAGCCCTGTCGCGTGGTTTCCCGCTCCTCCCTTTTTCCGCTGGATCGCGAAAACGGTTCGTTTCCGCTAATGACTTTTGCAATCCTCGCAAATATCAAGAACCCCAAAATACGAAGGGCCACCGCATTTACAACAAAACATCCAATGGTATCGGTTTAAACCGCCGTCAACTACTAGAATTAGGCAGCACATCCACGCTGACTCCGAACCAGGTTTGAAATCGATCCCGCGCGCCCCTCGGTCGAGCTTCTATTCAAAAGCCCCATTTTTACTCCGACAATACCCCACATACCAGGTAGCAGCAGGATAGTATTCAAACGGTCTGTTAGATTCATACAAAATGAGAGCGGCCTGAAACGATTCTCGGTAGATCGGGCAATTTACCTGTTTCGGGCAAGTAATATTTTCGATATCCGAGGACATATGTCACGCCACTTTATTGAACCCATGTCACCGCTTTGGCGCGCGACCGACGAGAAAACATGGTTTGAGGCGCTCGCGCTACTAGGTAGAAAATACGGTTTCGAGCACACGCTATTTGCGGTAGTACCGAGGCCAGGCATGCGTTTTAGCGACGCTTATCTGCGCAGCACCTATGACGCGAGCTGGCGTGAGACGTATAACGAGCGAGCCCTTTTTCACATCGACCCGACCGTCGCTCACTGCCTAACCCAAACTTCGCCGTTGATTTGGACATCGTCGAATTTTGCCGAAGTCAACCAACGGGAAATGTACGAGGAGGCTTGCCAGTATGGTCTGTGCAGCGGCATTGCGCTGCCGATCCACGGCCCGAAGCAGGAAGTGGGGATGCTGTGCTTCGTGCGTGACGAGCAGCCCCCCAATGGGCTCGACGCGCACGTGGAGCGTAATTTGCCGATGTTGACGCTGCTGCGCGACGTCGCTTTCGATACGAGCCAGCGTTTTTTGGACGGTTATACCGAACGGCTCGTACCGAAACTGACCCCGCGCGAATACGAATGCCTGAAATGGACCGCGCAAGGGAAGTCCACGTGGGAGATTGCCAAGATCTTCGGTTGCTCCGAAGCGACCGTGAACTTTCATATGACCAACATTCGGAGCAAATTCGGCGTCAGTTCGCGAAGCGCCGCCGCGGTCAAGGCGACCCGAATGGGGTTGATAGATCTTGATTGACGAGGGCCGGCCGAACGGCCGGCGACCGCTTTTGCGACACGCTGCGGATGTCTTCGTCCGAAATTCGTGCCTCGAAATAGAGCCTCAGGAGGATCATCACGGGTTTCGGGATATTCGCGCCCAGTTCGAAACGGCTACCGCGCGACTGAGTTACGCCGAAACGGGCCCAGAAGGTCTTTTGGCTTTCCTTAACTTGCCTGCGATAAGCCTGAACGAAGGCACTGTTGATTTCGGTCCGAACCGGCCGGGCCGCATCTTCAGTTTGCGGTTGACGAATATCGGCTAAGGACATGATTTTCACCTGTTCAAGGGACGTACTCGATACACGCATCATCCCAACTGTCACCGATGTTTTGTACCTATCTTGCTTGACAGTTACACCTAGCACGCAAACTGCATATGGTCGGTGCCCCTTAGCCGCACGACAATCCGGGAGAGCGAGATGACTATGACGATTACGATCGATAAACAAAGCCGCTTCGATCTCGACGCACTCGCGCAAATGTATCGGCTGCGCGCCAAGATTTTCGGCGAGCGGATGGGATGGGAAGTGGCGGTGTTATCGGGGATGGAAATCGACGAATATGACGCCCAGTCGCCCCACTACATGATAATGCGAGATATTTACAACGAAGTATGCGGGTGTTGGCGGCTGTTACCCACCGAAGGGCCATATATGCTGCGCAATACGTTTCCCCAACTGCTTTACTCGCAAAACGCCCCCGTCTCCCCGCGAATCTGGGAATTAAGCCGTTTTGCGGTCGTCTCGCGCGAAAAAACGCGCTTCGGTTTCGGCCAATTAGCGCTGGACGCCATGCGAGCCGTCGTCGTATTCGCCGATCGCCACGCGATCACGCATTACGTAACGGTTACGACGACCGGTGTGGAGCGTCTACTCCAGCGAGCGGGGATTGCGACGCGGCGCTATGGCCCGCCGATCCGGATCGGAAACGCCGACGCGCTGGCGCTGTCCATCGACCTCGGCGAACAAACCCATGAGGCGCTATTTCGCGGCGCCGAGTCCGATATGTCGGCTTACGGCGGGTTCGAGCAATCGCTTGGGGCCACTCACGAAAGCGCTGCCCGGCTCATAGAACCTGAGCGGCTCGTGCATTTCGCGAGTCAGCCCGATGCGCTTGGTCACGGCGATCCGCGCAGGCGCCGCACCGCGCTCGTCTAAACGCCCGATCCATAGCGCGTGGCCCGCGCACAGGTCGATCCCGTCCCATTCCGGACCGATGGCGAATGCGGCGCACAACCGCCCCGGGCCACGCGCAAGATCGGTATCTTTGACTCCGCCGCGCCGCTCGCGCATGAGGGGCAAGCCATCGAGCGGCTCGACGGCCCGCAGCAGCACCGCCGCCCCCTTCCCCTCGGCTTCGGCCGACATATTGATCATGTACGACGCGCCATAGACGAGGCGCACGTACGCGTGGCCGGGTGCTCGGAACAACGCGCCGTTGTACGAACGCAACCCTCGATAGGCGTGACTCGTCGAGTCGCCGATGGGATAAGCCTCGGTTTCGACGAGGCGGCCGCTGACCCGCCCTCGCGGCGAATCGTGAACGAGACATTTTCCGACCATGAAGCGCGCGAGCTCGACCGTATCGATCGGCAATTCGTCGCGCCGCAAAGGAACGATGCAACGCTGCGCCGGCCCGGCGCATACCGGTCCGGTCACGCTGGCGGGCCCAGTCACACGCCGCCCGTTTGGCATGCGCGCGCGACGCGGCATGCCGCGAGGTCCCAGGCAGCGCAGCCCACGCTCTTGAAGACGACCGGCATCCGGGCGTCATCCGCGCCGGAAGCCGGCGTCCCCCGCTTGGCCAATACATCGGCCAGCGCGCCGACGCGTCCCCAATCGACGCCCGCCTGGATGAAATCGCCGGCCTCATGAGGCGCCCCCTCGGGATCGTCGACGTAAAGGGCGCTGCCCCGCAGCGTGCGCGCACCGATTTCCGCCATTTCAGGTGTGAACGCCCCAACGCCGACCACGAGCCGGTCGACGCGAGCCGGCTCGTCATAGACGGGCGCGCGACTCGTCGTCAGCGCAATCACGACGTCGACGCTTTCGGCAATCGCAACGCCTTCGTCCGGCCGCATGTCGAGACGCCCTCCATGCCGCGCGCAAAATGCGCGGGCACGCTCGGCTGAACTGCCGCGCACCGTCACGCGAGCCTCGGGATAGACGGCAGCCAGCGCATCGGCATGATGCGCCGCTTGCGTACCCGTGCCGATGAGCAGCACATCGCGCGGCGGCCCGCTCAGGAACGTACGCAGCGCCAGCAGCGTCACGGCAGCCGTGCGCCGGCCGGTCACGGTGGGGCCGTCGAGCGCCAGTAGAGCTTCCCCCGTATCGGGATCGGACACGCTCACCTGACCGTGAATCGTCGGCAACGCCCGTTCCCGGTTGGCTGGACACACGGTAACGAGCTTATGAATGGCCAAATCGCGCGCCGCCGCCGGCATCGACAGCATGATCCCCCCTCGATTGAGCGGTACCACGAGCCGGGCGGGACTCGCGATCTCGCCGCGCGCGGCATCCAGGCACGCCTGACCGAGCGCATCGACGAGTGCCGGAAACGGGGTAAGCCCGGCTGTTGCCTCGGCATCGAAGAACGGTATCGTCATAGGGTTATCTCCAATACGGGACTTTGCTCGCCGCTATCGCGCCGCGAGCGCTTGGGAATAAGGATACGGCCATGCGCCGCGGGGACGAAATCGAACATTCGGCAATTGCCTGAGATATCGCCATTGACCACCAGTAACGAACGTAACCTGTCGATACATATTTGACGAGCGCGGCGCGACGTGTTGCCCGTTAAAATACGCCCCGCCTCCATACTTTTACCGCTGCGGTCAAGCCTCGTGGCCCGGCGATACTCGATCCGTGACCGCTACCTACGCCGCAGCGCCCTGAAGCAGCATGACCACAGAAGCCACATTAGCGGACTCACTCGCCGTTGCCGATCGCGTGCGCGCGCTGATGGTTCGTCATGGCATCGGCAAACGGCAGCAAACCACCGAGCTGTGCCGGATCCTCGATCTGAGCTTTTCGCAGGGACACCGCAAATTGCGCGGGAGCAGCCCCTGGACGCTCGCGCAGATCCGCAAAGTCGCGCAAGCCTTCGGCGAGCCCCCCACGCAGCTTTTCGGCGCCCAGGAGAACGGCCTCGGCGCAGCCGGGGCGCAACCGCGCGAGGCGACGCTGAACCTCGGCGGCTTCGAGGGCCCGTGCATCGCGTGGATCGGCGGCCCGCTCGGCCCCTACGAGCGCACCGAATTCGTCGCGTACGGCGAAGGCGAGCGCTGGCGTATCGTTCGATGCGACGGCGCACCCGGTGAGCACGCGCATGAAGTGCAGAAGATCGAGATTCATCCGCGCCGGGGCGAAGCGCAAAGAGCGACGGTCGCTGTCGTCGATGCCGACCGAGCCGCCGCCGAGGCGCTGTGCGACTATCTCCTGCAGAACGGTTTCGAGGCGCTCGCCTACGATCGGCTCGCCGCGTTCACCGATGCGCTTCAGACGCAAACGTTTGACGCGGTCGTGACCGATTGGCTGTTCGACTCGTGCACGGCGGCCGCGGCGATCGAATCGGTGCGCCGCTCCGCGCAGCCCGATGCCCCGATCTTCCTGCTCACCGGCGATTTGCTCACCGGCAAGGCAAGCGAATCGGAGATCAGCGAGGTCATCCGCCGTTTCGACGTGGCTTGCTACGAAAAGCCCGCCCGTCTGGCCATTCTCGTCGCGGATCTCTCGAAACGATTGGGCCGGGTATAAGCAGGAAGCCGCCAGCGCGCCGGCCCGCCGCCAGGCGTGATCGATCGGCCCCGGCAAAGCCGGGGCCGCGAAGCGCGCGTTCAAACGTCGAACTTCACGCCCTGCGCGAGCGGCAACTCGCGGCTGTAATTGATCGTGTTCGTCGCGCGGCGCATGTAGTTCTTCCACGCGTCCGATCCCGATTCGCGCCCGCCGCCCGTTTCCTTCTCGCCGCCGAACGCTCCACCGATCTCGGCGCCGCTCGTGCCGATGTTCACGTTGACGATGCCGCAATCGCTGCCGGCCGCCGACATGAACTGCTCCGCTTCGCGCATGTCGTTCGTGAAGATGGCCGACGACAACCCTTGCGGCACGGCGTTATGTACGGCAAGCGCTTGGTCGAATTCGTCGTAGACGAGGACGTAGAGGATCGGCGCGAACGTTTCGCGCTCGACGACGGCCGTTTGCGCGGGCATCCGCACGATCGCCGGACGCACGTAAAAGGCACCGTCGTGGCCGACATCGACACGCTCGCCGCCCAGCACTTGGCCGCCGTCCTTGCGCGCCTCGGCAAGCGCCGTCTGCATCGCATCGAACGAGCCGCGGTCGATGAGCGGACCCACGAGCGTATCGCTCTCGAGCGGATCGCCCACCTTCACCGATGCGAATGCCTTTTCCAACCGCGGCAGCAATTGATCGGCCACGCTGCGATGCACGATCAGGCGGCGCAGCGTCGTGCAGCGTTGACCCGCGGTGCCGACCGCGGCGAACGTGACGGCGCGCACGACGAGATCCAGATCGGCGCTCGGGGCCACGATCATGCCGTTGTTGCCGCCGAGTTCCAGGATGCTGCGAGCGAGCCGCTTGCTGAGCGTTTGCGCCACTTCGACGCCCATGCGGACGCTGCCCGTCGCACTCACGAGCGGCACTTTATGCGAACGCGTCAGCGCCTCGCCCACGTCGCGGCCGCCGATGACCAATTGCGAGAGCCCTTGCGGAGCCACGCCGGGATGCGTTTCATCGAAGCGCCGCAGCGCTTGTTCGAACAACGCTTGGCAAGCAATGGCGGTGAGCGGCGTCTTTTCCGACGGTTTCCAGACGACGGGATCGCCGCATACGAAGGCCAGCGCCGCATTCCAGGCCCATACGGCCACGGGGAAGTTGAACGCGGAAATCACGCCGCAGACGCCGAGCGGATGCCACGTCTCCATCATCCGATGGCCGGGACGCTCAGAGGCGATCGTCAAACCGTAAAGCTGGCGCGAAAGACCCACGGCGAAATCGCAGATGTCGATCATTTCCTGGACTTCGCCGAGGCCTTCCGAACGGATCTTGCCCGCTTCGAGCGTCACGAGCCTGCCTAGCGCATCCTTGTTTTCACGCAATACGTTGCCGAAGACGCGCACGAGTTCGCCGCGCAGCGGCGCGGGCACGGTGCGCCACTTCAGGAAGGCCGCATGGGCGGCATCGATCTTGCGCTCGGCGCCGGCGGCCGAATCGACGGCGAGCGTCGCCAGCGTCGCGCCGTCGCGCGGCGAGCGGGCCGTGAGGGCATCGCCCTTCCAAGCCGAAAGGTCGACGCCTAGCGCTGCGAAAATATCGTTGACTACCATCACGTCCTCTTTAGTCGAGTTACTTACTTCGTCAAAATTCGTCTGAAACGTCTCATTCGCCCATTACGTGAAACGCTCGCATCCAGCGATTGAAGCGCGTTCGCCGCGCGCACGCAAGCGGCTAGTCCCGCGCCAGCGCTTGAGCGAGCCTGCGCGCGCCTTCGAACCCTTCCGCTTCGCTCGGCGCGGCGAAGGACAGCCGCAAACTACTCGCGTCCGCCTCTCGCACGAAGAACGCGGTGCCCGGCACGAACATTACGTTGCGCTCGATCGCTCGCTTGAGCACGTCGCCGGCGTCGCGTCCGCCGGTCAGCCGGGCCCAAACGAACATCCCGCCTTGCGGTGCGCAAAACTCGATGTCGTCCGGTGCGAAATGCGTCAAAGCCTTCAGCAGCGCATCGCAGCGCGACCGGTACGCGCCGACGATCGTTCGCAAATGCGACGCCAAGCTTCCGCTGTCGAGATAATGCCGCGCCGCTTCCTGCGATAGCGGCGACGTGCACAGATCGCTCGTTTGCTTGGCGACGATCATTCTGCGCGCGATCGCCGCGGGTGCGACGGCCCAGCCGATCCGCAGCCCGGGCGCGACGATCTTCGACAAACTGCCGAAATAGACCACCCAACCGCGCGCGCCGGGACAAGCATCGGCCAGCGCCAAGATCGGCGGAACCGGCGTGCCGGAGAAGCGCAATTCGCCGTACGGATCGTCCTCGACGAGCACGATCCGGTGCCGCGCCGTGAGCCGCACGAGCGCCTCGCGCCGCGCGCGCGGCAGCGTCGCGCCGGTCGGATTGGCGAATGTCGGAACGGTGTAGAGCAGTTTCGGCCGATTCGGCCCCTGCCACGCATCGAGTTGAGCGGCGAGCGCATCGACGTCGATGCCGTCGCTATCGGTGCGCACCGCGACGATATTCGCGCCCGCGAGCCGCAGCGCCTGGATCGCGGCGGGATAGGCCGGCTCCTCGATGAGCGCGGTGTCGCCCGGCACGATCAACGTCCGCACGAGCAAATCGAAGCCCTGTTGCGAGCCGGTCGTCACGATGATGTCGTCGGCGCCGCACTCGACGCCGCGCGTCCCCATGAGCCGCGCAAGCGAGCGGCGCAACAACGGCGCGCCGGCCGTATCGCCATATTGCAGACATGCGATGGGGTCGCTTCGGTAAGCGGCCTCCAGCGCTTGCCCGAGGCCGTCGCGATCGAACAAATCCTTCGAAGGGTAGCCGCCCGCGAACGAAATCATGCCGGGCCGGCCGACGTACTTGAACAACTCGCGGATCGGCGAGCCCTGCGGCGCGCGAAACGGCGCGGCGAACGCGTAGGCATCGTCCGGGGTATCGGCTCGCAGCGTATGCGCTGACGTCATCGGTTTCCTCTCGCCTCCAACAGTGCGCGGAGCAGCCCCGCCAAGTTCGGATCAGGCCGCCGCGGTCATTTTGAAGATGCCGGTCGCGTTGCCCGCGTCGAAACCAAGATCGAGCGCGACCCGCCCCGTCTCCTCGTCGACGTAAGTGTCGCGCGTGATGAACTCGTAGAACGAACCGGGCACTTCATGGCGTACCTCCGTGCCGTCGTCGCCGCGGAACACACGCACCACCCGGTCGGCTTGGAACGCGGTCTGCTTGACGCGCCCCGACTTCGATACCTCCACGCGCTCTTTGATGGGCCGACCCAACGCGCGCTGCGCATCGGCGACGGCGAACACGTCGGCGACGCGGTCGGTCGCATGGTTGAACGCGTTGCCCTCGGTTGCGATCCACGCCATTTCGGCGGACTCGGCGAGCAGCGTCCGGTAGTCCGAGAAGCGCGGCGCCATATGCTGCCGGTCGAAACAGCGCACGAGGACGGGCAGCAAGGCACAGGCGTCGGCCAGCGGCAGCGACGCGTCGCGTTCGAGTTCGGCAAGCCATGCCACCGCTTGCGGCGTCAGCGGATCGACGGACGAACCGATGACGTTCGTCACGGCTTGCTGAAACTCGGCGGAGAAACGCTCGGGGTGCAATTCGCTGACGAAGAATTGAGCGATGTGATCGGGCGCGTCCAGATGCGCGTACGAACGCCCCGTCATTTTGATGCGATCGAGCGGGTAGGTCCCGTTCAAACGGTAACCGAGCGGCTTCAAGATGCGCGTGAAGGCAGCCTCGCCCGGCGGCAGCGCACCGCAGTGCGGCCAACGTACCGTGCGCAGCGCGCCGTGATCGAATTGCACGCGTGCGCCTTCGCGCACCACGTCATCGGTGTAGGCGCGGCCGGTCGGCACGCGCTCGAGCAGCCCGGCAAAGAGCGCCATATTCAGGGCTTGTGACAGTTCGATGCGCGTGACGATGCCCGGCTCGCAGCGCTCCACGGCGGCCGGCACATTCATCAATTTCACCAACTGCTCGGCGGCACCGGCTCCGCAAGCGGCCTCGAGCATCGTTTCCAAGTTGCTGTTCATCGCATCGTTCCCCGTTTTCGTGTGCTGCCGAAGCTCGATGCTCCAGCCATGCAGGCGGCCAATACGCGCTAGGACACCCACCGATCGATCGACATTGTGGCCGTCGCCCTATCCTTCCACAATTGATTTAAACTCACGACTTCATTCCTAAAACGCACCAACTCAACCTCAGACGAAAGCGATCGCGCGTCTAGACATCGATGAGAAAAGGCATCCCGAATCTCGCCGCGCTGCAGGTGTTCGAGGCGGCGGCACGGCACGAAAGCTTTACGCGCGCGGCCGACGAGCTGGCGCTCACGCAAAGCGCCGTATGCCGGCAAGTCGCCTCGCTCGAGCACCGGCTCGGGGTGGCTTTGTTCCTGCGCATCAAGAAACGCGTGGTATTGACGCCGCACGGGCGCCATTACGCGACGCAGATTCGCAAGAGTTTGGAGCGCATCGAGCGCGACACGCTGGAATTGATGGCGCAGCGCGGCATCGGGCGCGTCCTGGAACTCGCGGTGGTGCCGACCTTCGCGAGTCAATGGCTGATTCCGCGCTTGCCGCAATTTCGCACGCTGCGGCCCGACATCACGATCAATTTATCGATCCGCACCGAACCGTTCCTCTTCAGCGATTCGCCATTCGACGCCGCGATTTACTTCGGCCGCTCCGTGTGGCCCGGCGCTCAAGGCACGCTGCTGTTTCGCGAAGGCAATGCGGTGCCCGTTTGCAGCCCCGCGCTGACGGCGGGGTGCGCGCCGCTCACGCGCGAGCGGCTAGCGGACATGCCGCTATTGCATCTTTCGACGCGGCCCGACGCCTGGCGTGAATGGTTCCGCGCCCATGGCTTCGGCGAGGATGCGCGCGCCGTACGCGGACCGCGCTACGAACTCTTCACGATGCTGTCGAGCGCGGCGCTGGCGGGGATGGGCGTCGCGTTGATGCCCGAGATCTTGATCTCCGACGAACTCGCCTCGGGGCGGCTCGCGGTGGCGCTCGACATGCCCCTGCCGAGCGATGCCGGCTACTTTCTCGCGGCGCCCGACGCGGTTGCGAACGACGAGCCGTTCGTCGCCCTCTCGCAGTGGCTCATGTCCCTCGTGCCGGAGCCGGCGGTTACGCCGCCGCAGCCTCATGAACGATCCAATCGCGAAACGCCTGCATCGCGGGCGACACCCGCTTCGATTTGAGCCACGTCAGCCAATAATTGCCCGTGCTGACCTCGATCTCGAACGGACGCACGAGCCGGCCCGTTTGAAGTTCGCGCTCGAACATGCGGGCGGGCGCGAGCGCTACGCCGGCCCCGAGCATCGCCGCCTCCACCATCAGGCGCGACGAGTCGAATACCGGCCCGCGCACCGCGCCGGCCGGCAACCCCGCTTGCGCGAGCCATAACGCCCATTCGTCCGCGCGATACGAGCGCAGCAGCGTTTCGGCCATAAGGTCGCGCGGCGCGCTCAATCGCTGCGCCACCTCGGGCGCGCATAGCGCGGTCAGCGGCGCGTCCAGCAAGGCCGCCGCCTGCGTGCCGGGCCAGTTGCCATCGCCGAAGCGAATCGCGAAGTCGAACCCTTCCGCGGCGAAATCGACGAGGTTGTTGTGCGTGAGCAGCCTAAGCTCGGCGAACGGATGCGCGGCGCGAAACCGATTGAGCCGCGGCATGAGCCAGCCCACGGCGAAGGTGCCCACCACCCCCACCGTCAGCACCTCGTGAAAGTGGCCGCCCTCGAATTGCTTGAGCACCGCGTCGATGCGGCCGAACGCATCGGAGACGACGGGCAACAGCGCCTGGCCCTCGTCCGTCATCCCGAGCCCGCGCGGCAGCCGTTTGAACAGTTGTGCGCCGAGGCGCTCCTCGAGCGCGCGAACTTGCTGGCTGACGGCGGCCTGGGTGACGTTGAGCTCGCGCGCCGCGCGCGTGAAGCTCAAATGGCGCGCCGACGATTCGAACGCGCGCAAGGCATTGAGCGGCAGATGTCTTGCCATACCCGATAACCCATAAGAAATAGTTTTGCGTCTGAAAAATTATCGTCGATTGTGGCGGAACGTCGAAAACGCGATATTCATGCCTCTTTCAATGGAGAAGACAACATGCAAAGAAGGCGATTCGTCGGCACGGCGCTGGGCGCAATCATAGCTGGCCTATCGGCTCCCGTATGGGCAAAGCCGGCAGGCGGACCGAAGCAGGACACACGGGTGCGCGCCATCGAGGCGGAACTGGCCTCGATCGAACAGGGCGTCGGGGCTCGGCTCGGCGTGGCGATTCACGATCTCGAGACGGGGCTGCGGACAGGTCGCCGTTGCAGCGAGCGATTCCCGATGTGCAGCACGTTCAAGCTGATGCTTGCCGCGAGCGTGCTCGCACGTGTCGATCGACGCCAAGAGGAGCTGGAGCGCCGGATCGTCTTCGGCGCGGATCGCATCGAGCAATACGCGCCGGTCACGCGGCAGCACGTGGGCGCGCCCGGGATGAGCGTCGCGGAGCTATGCGACGCGGCCGTCACGATGAGCGACAACACCGCGGCGAACGTGTTGCTCGACACGATCGGCGGCCCGCCCGGCTTCACGGCATTCATGAGAGGGTTGGGCGATACTGTCACGCGCCTCGATCGCACCGAACCGACTGTGAATACGGCAACTCCGGGCGATCCGCGCGATACCACCACGCCCGTTGCGATGCTCGGCAGCTTGCGAAAGGTGCTGCTTGGCGACGCGCTCTCGCCGGCGGCGCGTGCCCAGCTACTGGCATGGGGAGCCGGCAACCGCGTCGGCGATGCGCGCTTGCGCGCGGGGGTGCCGCGCGATTGGCGCGTCGCCGACAAAACGGGAACCGGCGAGCGCGGAACGACGAACGACATCGGCATCCTGTGGCCGCAAGACCGGGCGCCGATCCTCGTCACCGTTTATCTCACCGAAACGGATGCACCCGATCGCGCCCGGGAAGCCGCGATCGCCGACGTCGCCCGCACGGTGGCGCGGCATCTGGCGTTGCGCAATAACCTTTGAGGAGGACCCCTCGCATGCATACGGCAGCAACGAGCTTTTACGAAGCCACCGTTCGGCGCGCGCAGCGGCCCGCGCTCGGCCGAGCGCGCGAGCAAGCCGATGTCTGTGTCGTAGGCGGCGGTTTTGCGGGGCTTGCCACGGCACTCGGGCTGGTCGAACGCGGCATGCGCAATGTCGTCGTCCTCGAAGCGCAGCGCGTGGGCTTCGGCGCCTCGGGGCGTAACGGCGGCTTCGTCTTCGGCGGTTATAGCCTCGAATGCGCCGATTTGCTTCGCCTGCTCGGCGAAAAAGACGCTCGTGCGACGTACGGGCTGACGGTCGATGCCGTTCGGTTGATCGGCGAGCGCATCGCGCGCCACGCGATCGACTGCGACGTCGTGAACGCCGGCGTCATTCTCGCCGATTGGTTCGGCCGCCCCGAGGCACTCGAAGCACAACGCCAATTGATGGCGCGTTCTTTCGGCGTGCAATGGGAGCCGATTTCGAAGCACGCGCTGCGCGATCGTCTCAAGACCGACCGGTACCATGGCGGACTGCTCGAACCGCACGGGTTTCATTTTCACCCGCTCAAATACGCGTTGGGAATCGCCGACGCTTTGGCGAGCGCCGGCGTGCGCATCTACGAGCACAGCGCGGTGCTGGGCGTGCGGCGCGAGAACGGCGGTTACGTCGTGACGACCGCGAATGGATCGATAGAGGCCGGTCACGTCGTGATGGCCGTCGGCGGATACGGCCGCGGCGTCTACCGCCAAGTGGAGCGCGCCGTACTGCCGATCGCCACGTATGTCGTCGCGACCGAACCGCTCGGGGCCCGCCTCCAAGAGGCCATCGACTGCGCGGCGGCCGTCTACGATACGCGCTTCTCTTTCGACTATTACCGCGCCCTGCCCGACACACGCATCTTGTGGGGCGGGCGAATCTCGATCTTCGAACGCGATCCGCAGACGATCGCCAGATTGTTGATGCGCGACTTGTTACGCGTGTATCCGCAGTTGAAGGGAATCGAGATCGATCATGCTTGGGGCGGATTGATGAGCTACGCGCGCCATAAGATGCCGCAGATCGGCCGTTGCGCCGACGGCGTTTGGCACGCGGTCGGGTTCGGCGGACACGGCGTGGCGCCGACGACGGCAGCCGGCGAACTGATCGCCGCCGCCATCGCCGAGGCGCAGCCGATTCCGGCGCCGTTCGCCCGCTTTGGGCTCGAACCCGTACACGGCATTCTCGGGCTCGCCGCCGCCGAACTGACCTACCTCACGAAAATCGCGAGCGATGCGATCGCGCAGCGCCGGCAACGCTAACCGCAAGCGCACGCGCATTTAGCGCGGCGCTTGTGCTCACTGCACCATCGGCACTTCGACGTTGTCGGGACCCGGTCCGGCCGGCGCGGTCGCCGCGCCCGATTCCACGATCGCCCGGTTGACGAGCGCTCGGGCCTCCGTGCTGCTCGCATCGATGGAGAGTGCCTTGCCCGCGTTATGCCAGACGCAGTTCCAGCGCGCTTGAACGACGCACGCATGCGCTTCGCTCAACGACGCATCGCGCGCCTGCTCTCGCGAGAGCAGTTGATCGCGCAATGCGAGCGCGTCGCCGTTGCGAGGATCGGCGCTCAGCGCGCGTGCGAGCGACGCCCGAGCGCCGCGCAGATCGCTCTTCGACAATTGCGCCTGCGCGTTCGCCAGCGCGTACGCGGCCGCTGCCCGCCCTGACGGTGCCTGAGCGCGCTGCGCCTTCGATCTGCTCGATTGCCGCGCGGGCGCATCCGTCGCCGCCGTATCGTCGGCTTGCTCGCGCACTTGCGCCGATCGAGTATCGCTTTGCGTCGGTCTATTGTCCGCCATCGCGTCCTGAGTCGCGCTCGGCTGCGTCTGCGCGTTCGTAGCCGGCGCCGCCGGCGGCGCGGGCGCCGGTGCCGCCGCCGCGGGCGTGG